>JAYELS010000021.1:0-224302 GCA_034717695.1 Pseudomonadota bacterium | reverse complement strand
AGGCGGAGAAGCTGGCGGCGAAGCCCGCGGCGGCGGTGCGGGCGACGAAGCGTCTGATGCGGGGCGACGTGGCGGCACTGCACGGGGTGATCGACCGGGAGGCGCGGCAGTTCGTGGAACTGCGGGATAGCGAGGAGGCGCGGGCCATCTTCCGGCAGTTCCTGCGCAGGTAGGGAGGGGATGCCGCGGCGCGGGGATTTTCATCTGCACAAATAAAACAGTCTTGACTGATTGTATTATGCTGTGTATGTTTTCCCCACCCTGGGTCCGCGCCTTCCGCCGACCCGCCAGGGCGCCGCCGGTGGCGCTGGCCCATCGGCCAGCCTCTCCCCCGCGCCCCTGGACACCATAACGACTTGCGGGCGTATCGCCGACGGTGCCATGACTAACAAAGCCGACAACAAGCTCCACTATCGCAACACCACCATCGCCGCCCAGGCCCAGGAAAAGGCCGCCGCGACCCCCGATGCCGTGGCGGTGTACCTCGAATCCGGCGAGCACATCACCTTTGGCGCGATCCTCGACGAGGCCCGCCGCCTGGCGGTTTCCCTCCAGGATCTGGGGCTGGTGGCGGGGGATGTGGTCAGCTTCCAGTTGCCCAACTGGCGGGAGGCGGTGGCCCTCGACATCGCCGCGTCCCTGCTGGGGCTGGTGGTCAATCCGGTGATTCCCATCTACCGGGACAGGGAACTCGCCTTTATCCTCGACGACGCCGCCGCCAAGGTGCTGTTCATTCCCGACCGCTTCCGCAATTTCGACTATCCGGAGATGGTGCGCCGGCTGCGCCCGGACCTGCCCAACCTCGCCCAGGTGGTGGTGGTGCGGCGCGAGCGCGACCACGGCGACATGCTCGATTACCGCGCCCTGGTGGACGGCGCCGACGGCGGCCGGCTGCGGCCAGCGGCGGTGGACCCGGACAGCGTCAAGATCGTCATGTACACCTCGGGCACCACCGGCCGCGCCAAGGCCGTGCGCCACAGCCACAATACCCTCGCCCGGGCCCTGGACAACACCCGGGAGGCCTGGGGCCTGTCCGCCGCCGATGTCATGCTGATGCCCTCTCCGGTGACCCATATCACCGGCTTTGCCAACGGCATCGAGATGCCCTTTTTCACCGATACCCGCTCCGCCTTCATGGAGCGCTGGGACGTCGACCTGGCCATCGATTACATCGAGCGGGTGGGCGCGACCCTGTGCATCAGCGCCACGCCCTTCCTGCAGGAGCTGGTGCAGCGCGCCGCCGAGCGCGGCCTGACCCTGCCCAGCCTGCGGATCTTCGCCTGCGGCGGCGCTTCGGTGCCGCCCACCCTGATCCGCGACACCCACCGGGTGCTGGACAACTGCCGGGCGTTCCGTGTGTATGGCAGCACCGAGGCGCCCCTGGTGACGGTGGGCTTCCTGAAGCCCGAGGAGGAGGCCCTGGCGGCGGAGACCGACGGCCGCTACTTCAACTGGGAAGTGGAGGTGATCGACGACAACGGCCAGGTGCTGCCCCTCGGGCGGGACGGCGAGATCACCGTGCGCGGCCCGGCGATGATGCTCGGCTACGGCGACGAGGCCCAGACCCGCGACGCCTTCACCCCGCGGGGATTCTTCCTCACCGGGGATATCGGCCACCTCACCCCCGAGGGCGCCATCGTCATCACCGACCGCAAGAAGGACATCATCATCCGCGGCGGCGAGAACCTCAGCGCCCGTGAGATCGAGGACGTGCTCTACGCCCACCCCGACATTCAGGAGGTGGCGGTGGTGGCCATGCCCCACGAGCGCCTGGGGGAGGGGGTGTGCGCCTGCGTGGTGCCAAGGCCCGGTGCCGAGCCCCTGAGTCTCGACGCATTGAAGCCCTTCCTGGCGGAAAACCGCCTCGCCAAGCAGAAATGGCCCGAGCGCATTGAGCTCCACGCCGAACTGCCCAAGACCGCCTCCGGCAAGGTGCGCAAGGACCTGCTGCGCAAGGATCTGTGGCAGCGCCTGGCGGGACCGGGCCGCTAGTGGCTCTGGCGGCGGGGATGTTGCCGCGCCTCAGCGCCGCGGGGGGCTGCCATGGGCATCATTGACCACGGGCAAAAGCCCCGGGTGCTGGTGTCGGTGAAGGGGCATCCCTATCCCCGGGACGGCTTTTTTGGCCTCCTGGAGAGCATGGATGACCTCGCCTTCACCGCCGTGGAGCAGCCCGCCAGCCAGCTCTTCTTCACCCCCCGCCAGGGCGCCGACTACGACGCCCTGCTGGTCTACGACATGCCGGGGATCGACTTCGCCAGCCGCCCGCCCCGGCTGATTCCCCCGCCCGCCGAGCTGGTGGAAGGCTTCCCGGCGTTGCTGGAAGAGGGCCGGGGTTGCGTCTTTCTCCACCACGCCATTGCCGGCTGGCCCCTGTGGCCCGAGTACGCGGAGATCATTGGCGGGCGCTTCCTCTACCTGCCGGGGGAGCTGCGGGGCGCGCCCTGCCTCGATTCCGGCTACCGCCACGCCGTGGACTACCGGGCCCGGGTGGTGGCGGAGCACCCGGTCACCGAGGGGGTCGACGGGGACTTTCCGATCACCGACGAGCTTTACCTCTATCAGGTGTTCGAGGACGACCTCATACCGCTGCTGCGCAGCGGCCACCGCTTCGAGCGGGAAAACTTCTATTCCGCCCGGGAGGCCGCCGAGGGGCGCCTGTACAGCAACGCCGACTGGCCCCATCCCCCCGGCAGCGATCTGATCGGCTGGGTGAAGCATTACCGCAACAGTCCCATCGTCTACCTGCAACCCGGCGACGACCAGGCGGCCTACGACAACCCCGCCTTCCGCCGCCTGCTGCACAACGCCCTGCGCTGGGTGGCGAGCGATGCCGCCCGGGCCTGGGCGCGGGCCCGCAACGGCGGCTGAGGGGCGGCGCGCACGGCAATTGCGGCGGTTGCGGGGAAAGGCGTTGCAACGGCGGTGCCGCGCCTCTAAAATAAACAGTCGAGATTGTTTTGTTGGTGGCGGGCGCGGGCGCCCGGCGGGCCTTTAATCACGAGCAACCAGAGCGATACAGCGAGATGGACGATCAGCACTTCAGAACCGAGGTCAGGGAATTCCTGGCCGAGGCCCTCACCCCCGAGCTGCGCCGCGCCGGCGAGCTGATGACCAGCGTGTTCGCCGACTTCGAGGCCACCATGGCCTGGCACCGCATCCTCCACGCCAAGGGCTGGGTGGCGCCGGACTGGCCGGCGGAATACGGCGGCACCGGCTGGGACCTCACCCGCCGCCATATCTTTCAGGAGGAGTGCAAGCTGGCCAACGCCCCGGCGCTGTTGCCCATGGGCCTGCAGATGCTCGGCCCCATGCTGATCGGCTACGGCACCGAGGCCCAGAAGGCCCACTACCTGCCCCGCATCCTCTCCGGGGAGGACGTGTGGTGCCAGGGTTACTCCGAGCCCGGGGCCGGTTCCGACCTCGCCTCCCTCGCCACCAGCGCGGTGCGGGACGGGGACCACTACGTCATCAACGGCTCCAAGATCTGGACCAGCTACGCCCACCACGCCAACCGCATCTTCTGCCTGGTGCGCACGTCCCGGGAGGGCAAGCCCCAGGCGGGCATCAGCTTCATCCTGGTGGACATGGCCACCCCCGGCATCAAGGTGGACCCCATCGTCGGCCTCGACGGCCGGGTGGAGCAGTGCCAGGTGTTCTTCGACGACGTGCGGGTGCCCGCCGAAAACCTGGTGGGGGGGGAAAACCAGGGCTGGGAAGTGGCCAAGTACCTGCTGGAGTTCGAGCGCGGCGGCCACAACTTCACCATCGACCTGAAAAAGCTCGCCGCCAAGCTGTACAAGCAGGCCCGCGCCGAGCGCGACGCCAGCGGTGAGCCCTGGGGGGCGAACCCGCTGTTCCAGGCCCGCATGGCGGACGTCGAGGTGGATGCCCTGGCCCTCGAATACACCGAGCGGCGCATCAAGGGCGCCCTCGACGCGGGCCAGAATCCCGGCGCCCTGTCGTCCCTCACCAAGATCGTCGGCACCGAGATCAGCCAGCGCTTCAACGAGCTGTCGGTGGAGGTGATGGGGCTCTACGCCCTGCCCTATCAGGACGAGGCCCTAAGCCCCGCCTATCAAGGGGAGATCATCGGCCCCGACCACGGGCTCACCACCATGGCGGAATACATCAACAACCGGGCCTCCACCATCTATGGCGGCACCGGTGAGATCCAGCGCGACATCATCGCCAAGCGCGTGCTGGAACTGTAACCACGGCAACGGGAAGCAATACGGCCCATGCATATTGAATACAGCGACGAACAGATCATGCTGCGGGACAGTGCCGACAGGTACCTGCGGGACAACTACGGCTTCGACCAGCGCCAGGCGGTGGTGAAGGGGGGCGAGGGCTTCAGCCGCGAGCAGTGGCGGATGTTCGCCGAACTCGGCTGGCTGGCCATGCCCTTTGCCGAGGACTACGGCGGCTTTGGCGCCGGGGCCATCGAGACCATGCTGCTCGGCGAGATGCTGGGCCGCCACCTGGTGCTGGAGCCCTGGATCGAGACGGTGATCCTCGCCGGCGGCCTTATCGAGGCGGGCGCAACCCCGGCCCTCAAGGCGCAATACCTCACCGGCATTGCCGCCGGGGAGATCCAGGGCGCCTTCGCCCATGGCGAGCCGGGCTGCACCGGCGGCTTTGCCCAGGCCGCCACGGTGGCCGTGCCGGGCACCGGGGGTTTTGAGATCAGCGGCCGCAAGGGGGTGGTGCTGAACGGCCCCGCCGCCGACGTGCTGCTGATCACCGCCCGCACTGGCGGGGAGCCGGGCAGCCCGGAAGGGCTAAGCCTCTTTGCCGTCCCCGCCGGCACCCCCGGCATCCGGCGCCGGGATTACCCCACCTACGACGGCCGCCACGCCAGCGAGATCACCTTCGACCGGGTGGCGGTTCCCGCCGAGGCCCTGGTGGGGGAGGCGGGCAACGCCCTGCCCCTTATCGACGCGGTGGTGGATCGGGCCCTGCTCGCCCTCTGCGCCGAGGCGGTGGGCGCCATGGATGCCCTGCTCTCGGCGACGGTGGACTACACCCGCCAGCGCAAGCAGTTCGGCCAGCCCATCGCCCGCTTCCAGGTGCTGCGCCACCGCATGGCGGACATGTTCATCCAGGGGGAGCTGACCCGCTCCCTGCTCATGGCCACCGCCTGGAAACTCGACCAGGGTGCGGACGATGCCAGCGCCCTGGTGGCCGCCCTCAAGGCCCGGGTGGGCAAGGCGGGCCGCTTCATCGGCCAGAACGCCATCCAGCTCCACGGCGGCATCGGCATGACCGACGAGCTGTCGGTGGGCCACTACTTCAAGCGCCTGACCGCCATCGAGAACCTGTTCGGCGCTCGGGATTATCACCTGGCGCGCTACCACCGCCTGACACATACCCATAACTGATCGAGAGGAGTTTCACCATGGACCTGCAACTGAAAGGCAAGACCGCCCTGATCACCGGCGGCAGCAAGGGCATCGGCCTGGAAATCGCCCTGACCCTGGCGGCGGAAGGCTGCAATATCGGCCTCTGCGCCCGCCACAAGAATGAAGTGGAGGCCGCCGCCAAGGTCGCCGAGAAGGGCGTCAAGGTGGTGGGCGAGGTGGTGGACATCACCGACGACAAGTCCCTCGAAGCCTGGTTCGCCAAGTGCGCGGATCAACTCGGTGGCATCGATATCTTCGTGGCCAATGCCAGCGCCGGCGGCGCGGACGTCAGCGAGAACGGCTGGCGGCAGAATTTCGAAACCGACGTGCTGGCCACCTGGCGGGCGGTCAACGGGCTGTTGCCGTACCTCGAAAAGTCCAGCGCCCCGTCCATCGTGATGATCTCCTCCACCGCCGCCCTAGAGAAATTCGCCGGCGCCGTGCCCTTTGGCGCCATGAAGGCGGCGATGCTCAACTACGCCGGCAACCTCGCCCACGACCTTGCCCCCAAGGGCATCCGCGTCAACTCCGTGAGCCCCGGCCCGGTGTTCATCGAGGGCGGCGCCTGGGACCAGATCAAGGCCGCCATGCCGGAAGTCTACGAGAGCGTGCTCGCCGCCATTCCCATCGGCCGCATGGGCACCGCCGCCGACGTGGCGACCCAGGTGGCGCTGCTCGCCAGCCCGCTTTCGGGCTACACCACCGGGGCCAACATCGTCATGGACGGCTGTTACACCCAGCGACTCAACTACTGATGCCACGGGGCACGGGCCCGGCAACGGGTGCCGTGGCGGCGCGCGGCGAGGGCTCCCTCCCCGCCGCGCGGCCCACTGATAACGCGTCAACCAGCAGGAATTTGTTATGAACGAGGAATTTGTCGGCAAGGTCGCCCTTGTCACCGGCGGCACCAACGGCATCGGCGAGGCGGTGGTGCGGCGTCTGTCCGGCGCGGGGGCGACGGTGGTGTTCACCGGCAACAATGCCCGGGCGGCGGAGATCATCGCCGCGGAGACGGGGGCCCGTTTCGTCCAGCACGACGTCTCCGACGTCCCCGGCTGGGGTCGGGTGGCGGATGCCATCGCCGCGGAAGGGCGCCTCGACATTGCCTTCGCCAACGCCGGCATCAACAGCGGCGACAGCGACATCGAGGATCTCGAACTGGATGCCTGGAACCGTATTTTCGACATCAACTGCACCGGGGTGATGCTCACCTGCAAGCACGCCATCGCCGCCATGAAGAAAAATCCCGGCGGCTCCTCAGGCGCGATCATCGTCAACTCCTCGGTGGTGGGCATGTTCGGCCTGCCGGACGATGTGGCCTACACGGCCACCAAGGGCGCGGTGCGGGCCCTGTCCAAGTCGGTGGCGGTGCACTGCGCCAAGCGCAAATACAACATCCGCTGCAACAGCATCCACCCGGGGATCACCGAGACCCCGAATATCCTCAACGCCATCAACTCGGCGCCCGATCCGGCCGCCGCCAGGGCCTTTCTGGAGAACAGCTCGCCCCTCCACCGCATGGGCACCGCCGAGGAAATCGCCGACCTGGTGATGTTCCTCGCCTCCTCCCGGTCGAGCTACATCACCGGCGCCGAGATGGTCATCGACGGCGGCGCCACGGCGGGATTCTCCGGCGTCTGAGGCCGTCCTTCCCGCCCGCCAGCCGGGCACAAAAAAACCCGATTCCCGGGCCGGGAATCGGGTTTTTTTGTGGTGTTGCTATTCCCCGTGGAGGGACTGGAAGGCGCGGCGCCTGAACAGCCACTCGCCGTTGATCTTCACCAGCTCGTCGTTGTACTGGCCCCGGGGGCGGATTTCCTCGCCGTTCTGCATCACTGCCACTTCGGCGGTGTAGCTGCGCAGGGTGGCGCGATCGCCCTCCACCCTGATCTGGCCGGGGGTGCAGACCATGTGCACGAAGGGAAACAGCTTCATGGATTCCACCCAGGCGGCGAGGATGTTGGCCTTGCCCTTGATGCTCTCCATGCCGGGTACCACCGGCAGGTTCCATTCGCTGTCCTCCGCCCAGGTGGCGCCCCAGGCGGCGGCGTCCCGCTGGTTGACGGCGTCGGCGTAGTGTTCCAGCAGTTCGCGGATCGCCAGGCGATCCTCGGTTGACCCTGTATTGCTCATCGCGGTTACTCCTTATCGTGAAAATGCTTATCGTGAAAATGTCCCGACCGGTTGGCCGGCAGGGTCATGGGCGGGAGGCGGGAGGGCGCCTCGCCATCTCCCGTTTCCCGTCCAGCCTCTCCGTCAAGCCTTCAGGTACTTGTCGAGGGTCTGGTGGAGATGGCGGATGCGGCTCTCCTGGTAGCTGGCGAGGCTCACCGCGCCCTTGCGGGAGGCCTTCATGCCCCGCTGCACGGCGGGCATGTTGCTGTCGTCCTGGTCGAACACAGGCCCCAGGGCACCCAGTTCCGGGGCGCTGGCGAAGGGCTGGTCGTCGGGGATGCGGTGGACGGGCACCGCCGGCGGGCGCTCGCTGCCCTTGGGGTAGCGCAGCAGGATCATCACATCGAACAGGCAGCTGTCCGGGTCGTCGCCGTTGGGGAGGAAGCGGTAGACGATATTGCCGTGGTAGCCGACCCACACCTGGAAGTTGGGGAACAGGCTGTAGAGGATGGCATCCTCCAGCTCCGCCCAGGTGGCGTCGGCGAGGCTTTCCCCGGAGGCCTCCTCGAAGATCGCCCGGTTGGTATCGCCGATGTATTTGCGGGCGGTGAGACCCTCCGGCATCGACATGCCCTCGGCGCTGTCGAGGGCCATGCGCCCGGACAGTTCGAGGATGTCCCGCATGATGTCCTCCTCGGTGACGCCGGAGAGGTGGGGGCTCGGCACCGCCATGGGGGTCACCGAACGGCTGACATGGTCGCCGAAGGTGTCGTACTGGGAATTGGCGTCGCCGGTGAAGGTCATGATCTGGCGGTGGGTCTGCACCGTGTGGAACGATTCCATGAACGCCTCGGCGCCCACCTTCCAGTTGCACTTCACCACCCGCTGGACGTGCACGCCCTTGTAATAGTCGTGGAGGGGAAAGCGCTGAAAGTGCTCGGGGAATACCCCCATGTATTCCTGGAGTGACGGCGCCTTGTCGTCGAAATTGACGAATACGAAGCCGCCCCAGGTATCCACCCGCACCTGGGGCAGGCGCATGTCCTTGTCCTTCAGGTGGCGGAAATCCCACTCGCAGGGGATGCCCTTGAAGTTGCCGTCCAGGTCCCAGGTGGCGCCGTGGAAGGGGCAGCGGAATTCGTTGACGCAACCGGACTCGTCCCGCAGCAACCGGCCCCGGTGCAGGCAGGAGTTGACGTGGGCCTTGATGGTGTTGTCCTCGGTGCGGGTAATCAGCAGGGACTCGTCGAAGATGTTGTAGACGAAGTGGTCGCCGGGCTCGGGGATATCCTCCTCCCGGCACGCCATCTGCCACACCTTGGGCCACAGCTTTTTCTTTTCCAGCTCGTGGAATTCCCGGGAGGTGTAGCGGGCGACGTCGAGATCCTCGTCGCCCATGTAGGGGCAGGTGTTCTCCCGCAGGTAGGCGGGCACATCCACTTCCTCCAGGTCGAGCAGATCCTGGAAGGAAACCCCTTCGCAGCGGACGTCGTCGCCCTGCTGCCGTTCTTTATGTTGTTGGGACATGGTTGCCTCCGGTATTCGGTGATCGGTAATCGAGGAATCAGGTGGTGATGATGTTGACGCCGCTGACGCCGGGCGCCCCGTACACGTGGGTATAGCCCACCCTGGGGTTGCCGGGCACCTGGCGGGCGCCGCCGTGGCCCCGCAGCTGCAGGCAGATTTCGTACACCTGGCGCAAGCCCGAGGCCCCCACCGGCTCGCCGTTGGCCAGGCAGCCCCCATCGGTGTTGATGGGCAGGCGGCCGTCGATATGGGTGGCGCCGGTGCGCAGCAGGTGTTCCTGCTCGCCGTGTTCGCAAAAGCCGTTTTCCGCCATGTGGATGATCTCGGTGCCGCTGTCGGTGTCCTGCAGTTGCAGCACGTCGACATCCTCGGGGCCGATGCCCGCCAGCTCGAAGGCGGCCTTGGACGCGGTGACCGTGGGGGCGTCGGCAACCCGCATCGCCTGGGACGGGCTGAACACCTCGAAGCTGCCGTAGTGGCGGGTGCGCACCGCGGCGGCCTTGAGGATCAGGGGCTTTGAGGTGTAGCGCCGGGCGATGTCGGCGTTGCACAGGATCAGCGCCGCGCCGCCCTCGGCGGGGTTGCAGAACATGTACTTGCGCAGTGGGTGGCTGACCATCATCGACTCGGCGATCTGTTCATAGCTCAAGGCCTGCTGGCGCCAGGCGGTGGGGTTCAGGGAGCCGTTGTGGAAGGCCCGCTCCGCCACCCGGATCAGGGCGTCCTCGGTGATGCCGTGGTCGTGCATGTAGCGCTGGATCTTCATGGCGAAGAACTGGGTGGTGAGCATCAGCCCGGTCTCGCCATACCAGTCGTCGAGGCCCCAGTCCCGGGGCTTGGCATTGAAGGCCCCCCGGGGGTGCTTGTCGAAGCCCACCACCACGCCCATGTCGTAGGCGCCGGACTTGATGGCGGTGTAGGCGGCGTGGAGGGAGCTGCCGCCGGTGGCGCAGCCATTCCAGACATTGGTGAATTGCAGCCCGGTAAGCCCCAGCTCGTTGACCAGGGCGTCGGCGTTGCCGGCGTCCTGGCTGCCGCCGTAGGCGAATTGCATCTGCTCCCAGGTCAGGCCCGCGTCCGCCAGGGCGGCGCGCACGGCGGCGGCGCCCTGCTTCAGGCCGGACATGCCGTCGGTGCGGCCGAAGGGGTGCAGGCCGATGCCGATGATGGCTACTTCCATGGTGTTGCTCCCGTGACGATGGTCGGATTCATGGGTCATTCCCCGTCGCAGGCGCGAAACACGAAGGTCATGCGCTCGTCGCCGTTGGCGTCGACCCGAAAGGGCACGATCTCCAGTTGCATGGCCATGCCGATGCGCAGCTGCTCCGGGCTGCTCTCCCGAAGGCGCGCCTCCACCCGCACGCCGCCGGGCATTTCCACGTAGCCGACGCGGTAGGGCTTGAAGGTTTCCTCGGTCTCGCCGCTGTTGTAAGGGGTCTTGGGCAGGAAGCCCTGGATGGTCCAGGTCCACAGGGTGCCGCGATCGCCGATGGGCACCACCTCGGCATCGGTGGCGCCGCAGTGGCGGCAGTCGTCCTGGGCCGGGAAGGCCGTCTCGCCGCAGCGTCTGCAGCGGCTGCCGAGCAGTTGCGGGCGCGGGGCGGGCCAGGTGTAGAGGCCGTCGTGGAGGGGAATCTGTGTGCTCATGGTGCTGATGCCTCGGCCTACTGGTGGATGGCGCGGTCGTACGCCGCCAGGATGGATTCGTGCATGGCTTCCGACAGGGTGGGGTGGGGGAACACGGTGCCCGCCAGCTCCGCCTCCGTCGCTTCGAGGCTCCTGGCGATGGCAAAGCCCTGGATCTGCTCGGTGACTTCCGGGCCGATCATGTGGGCGCCGAGCAGCTCGCCGGTGGCGGCGTCGAAGATGGTCTTCACCAGCCCCTGGCTGTCGCCGAGGGCCAGGGCCTTGCCGTTGGCGGCGAGGTTGAAGCGGCCCACGCGGATGGGGCGGCCGGCCTTTTTCGCCTGCTCCTCGGTGAGGCCGATGCTGGCCACCTGGGGCCGGCAGTAGGTGCAGCCGGGGATGCGGGTCCTGTCGAGGGGGTGGGAGTTGCCCACCCCGGCGATGCGCTCCACGCAGTGGACCCCTTCGTGGCTGGCCTTGTGGGCGAGCCAGGGGGGGCCCGCCACGTCGCCGATGGCGTAGAGGCCCACCACATTGGTGCGGCACTGTTCGTCGGTGACGATAAAGCCCCGCTCCGTGGCCACCCCCAGTTCCTCGAGGCCCAGGTTGTCGATATTGCCGGTGATGCCCACGGCGAGGATGACCCTGTCGATGTCGAGATGTTGTTCGCTGCCCTGGCCGTCCCTGAGGGTGGCGCGCACGCCGTCCCCCTGGTGGGCCAGGGCGCTGACGGTGGTGCCGGTGTGGATGGCGATGCCCCGGGCCTTGAAGGCCTTGTGGGCGAGGGCGGAGATCTCGGCGTCCTCGGCGGGGAGGATGCGCTCCACCGCCTCCACCAGGGTGACCTCGCTGCCGAGATCCCGGTAGAGGCTGGCGAATTCGACACCGATGGCGCCGGCGCCGATCACCAGCAGGCGCCCCGGCAGGGTGCTCGGGGTCATGGCTTCCCGGGCGCCCCAGACGCGCTCGCCGTCCACGGCGATGCCGGGTAGGTTGCGGGCCCGGGCGCCGGTGGCGAGAAGGATATGGTCGGCCCTGTAGACCGTCTCGACACCCTGGTGGCTGACGGTGAGCTGGCACTTGTCGCTGACCCGCGCCTCGCCGTCGATCAGGGTGATGGCGTTTTTCTTCATCAGGTAGGCGATGCCCTGGGTCAGCCGCCCGGCCACGGCGCGGCTGTGGGCCACCAGCTTGGCGATGTCGAAGCGCACGTTGTCGACGCTGAAGCCAAAGGCGGCGGCGCTGTCCAGGGTGTGGGCCACCTCGGCGCCCCTGAGCAGCGCCTTGGTGGGAATGCAGCCCCAGTTGAGGCATACGCCGCCGAGGTGTTCCCGTTCAACCAGGGCGGTCTTGAACCCCAGCTGGGCGGCGCGGATGGCGGCCACGTAGCCGCCGGGGCCGCCGCCCACCACCATCAGGTCGAATTGCTTGTCCATTGTCGTCCCTCAGCCCAGCATGGTGGCGGGCTGTTCGAGGAAGCCCTTGAGCACGCCCATGAATTTCGCCGCCAGGGCGCCGTCGATGATGCGGTGATCGCTGGCCAGGGACAGTGTCACCACCGTGGCCACCGCCAGCTCGCCGTTGCGCACCACCGGCCGCTGCTGGCCGGCGCCCACCGCGAGGATGGCGCACTGGGGCGGGTTGATGATGGCGTCGAACTGGCTGACCCCGAACATGCCGAGGTTGGACACCGTGAAGGTGCCCCCCTGGAATTCCGCCGCCGCCAGGGTGCCGAGCTTGGCCCGGGTGGACAGGTCGCGGATCTCGTTGGACAGGGCGATGAGCCCCTTGCCCTCGGCGCCCCTGACGATGGGGGTGATAAGCCCATCGGGAATGGCCACCGCCACGGAGATGTCGGCGCTGGCAAAGCGCTTGAGGCTGGTGCCGTCGAACTGGACGTTGAGGTCCGGCACCCGCATCAGGGCACTGGCGCAGGCCTTGACGATGAAGTCGTTGACGGAGATTTTCGCACCGCTGTTGGCATCGTTGAGCTGCTTGCGCACCGCCAGCAGGGCGTCGATCTCGGCGTCGATGTTGACGCGGAAATGGGGCGCGGTCTGCTTCGAGCTTTGCAGCCG
Source organism: Pseudomonadota bacterium (assembly GCA_034717695.1). Classification (GTDB taxonomy): domain Bacteria; phylum Pseudomonadota; class Gammaproteobacteria; order Pseudomonadales; family Porticoccaceae; genus NAT127. The sequence continues at coordinate 211,551 of JAYELS010000021.1, read as the reverse complement.
GGCGGCGATGGTCTTGCGCATGCCGGACAGCGGCACCTCCTCGAAGGCCGGGACGGCGGGGGCCTGGGGGGCGGCGGGCGCGGCGGCAAGGCGCTGGCGCAGGGCCTCGGCGGCCTCGACATCGGCCTTGGAGACCCGCCCGTGGCTGCCGCTGGTGCGGCAGTCGAGGAGGCTGATGCCGAGCTCCCTGGCCAGGCGCCGGGCCACCGGGGTGGCGTGCACGGCGCTGTCGTCCCGGGGGGCCGCCTTGACGGGGGCGGCACCCGCGGGGGCGACCAGGGTGCCGCCGGCGGCGAGGATCGCCTGTTCCAGGTCTTCCTTGGTGACCCGGCCGTGGCGACCGCTGGCGGTGACGTTGTGGAGGTTGACGCCGTACTGCCGCGCCAGCCGCCGGGCGATGGGGGTGGCGGGCAGGTCGCTGTCATCCGCGCCGCTGGCCAGTTTGGCGAGGGCGCCGGCCGCCGGCGGCTCGGCGCGAAGGGGGGTGACGTTGCTCTCGGCGGGGGCGGCCTTGGCGGCTACCTCGGGGGCTTGCGCCGCCTCGGCTTCGGGCGCGGGGGCCGCCGCGCCGCCGCCCTGGGCGGCGATAAAGCTGTCGATGTCCCCGTCCGGGGTGTCGGCGCTCGCCAGCACACCCAGCAGGGCGCCCACCGGCAGGGTTTCCCCCGGCTGGGCGATGATGCGGCGCAGCACGCCGCCGGCCTGGGCGGTGACGGTGTTGACGATCTTGCTGGTCTCCACGTCCACCAGGTCATCCCCGGCGCTGACGGTGGCTCCCTCGGCGAGGCGCCATTCGCTGATGACCCCCTCGCTCATTTCCATGCCCCACTTGGGCATGGCAATTGCGCTGATATTCGCCATGGTCAGGCCTCCAGTACGTCGCGCACGGCCTGTTCGATACGCTCCGGCGTCGGAATGTAGAGATCCTCCAGCACCGGGGAGAAGGGCACCGGGGTGTGGGGCGCGGTGACCTTGCGGATCGGCGCCCGCAGGGCGTGGAACGCCTTCTCGGCGATGATGCTGGAAATGTCGGCGGCCAGGCTGCAGCGCTCGTTGGCCTCGTCGACGATCACCAGGCGGCCGGTGAGCTCGACGCTCTCGATGATGGCTTCCACGTCCAGGGGCGACACGGTGCGGGGGTCGATGACGTCGCAGCTGATGCCTTCCTTCGCCAGCTTGTCCGCCACGGCGTTGGCCCGGGGGACCATGCCGGAGATGGCGACGATGGTGACGTCGGTGCCCTCGCGGGTGAAGGCGGCCTCGCCGAAGGGAATGGTGTAGAGCTCGTCCGGCACTTCGCACTTGGTGTCGTAGAGGATCTTGTGTTCGAGGAAGATCACCGGGTCGTCATCGCGGATGGCGGAGATCATCAGGCCCTTTGCGTCGTAGGCGTTGCTGGGCATCACCACCTTGAGGCCGGCGATATGGGTGACCACCGGGTGCAGCATGTTGGAGTGCTGGGCACCGGCGCGCCAGCCGGCGCCCACGGTGGCGCGGATCACCAGGGGGGTTTTCGACTTGCCGCCGAACATGTAGCGGAACTTGGCGGCCTGGTTGAAGATCTGGTCGAAGCACACGCCGATGAAGTCGAAGAACATCAGCTCGGCGACGGGGCGCAGGCCGGTGCAGGCGGCGCCGGCGGCGGCGCCGATGATGGCGGATTCGCTGATGGGGGTGTCGATCACCCGGCCCCGGCCGAATTCCGGCATCAGGCCCTTGGTGACGCCGAACACGCCGCCGTAGGCGTCGTCCTGGCCGTCGGTGCCGGCGCCGCCGGATACCTCTTCACCCATGACGATCACGGTGGGGTCGCGGCGCATCTCCTGGAAGAGGGCCTCGTTGATGGCCTCGCGGTAGGTTTTCACCCGGCTGGAACCGGCCGTTTTGGCTTGCTGTGCGGTGCTGGTCATGGCGGGGTCCTCAGTAGGAAGAGTAGACGTCGGCGAAGAGGGCGGCGGGCTCGGGGAGCGGGGCGTTCATGCCTTCCTCCACGGCCCGCTCGATCAGCGCGGCGATCTCCGCGTCCATCTCGTCCAGCTGCTCGGCCTTGAGCCAGTTCTCGCCGGTGACCCGGGCGCGGAACTTCTTCAGACAGTCGCGGGTTTCCTTGATGGTCTTGAGTTCGTCCTTGCCCCGGTAAAGTTGCGGGTCGCCGATGAAGTGGCCGTCGAAGCGCACCACGTCCGCCTCGATGGCGCTCGGGCCGCCGCCATTGCGGGCCAGCTCGACGAACTTGCCGGCCTGCTCGTAGACGGCGAAGAAGTCGGTGCCGTCGACGGTGGCGGCGGGCATGCCAAAGGCGGCGGTGCGCGCGCCGATGCTCTCGCAGCCGACCGCGTAGCGGGCGCCGGTGCCCTCGCCGTAGCCGTTGTTCTCCACCACGAAGATATGGGGCAGTTGCAGCACCACGGCGAGGTTCAGGGCTTCCATCACCGTGCCCTGGTTGCTGCTGCCGTCGCCGCCGAAGGATACCGCCACGTTCTTGGTGCCGAGGGTCTTGGCACTGAGCGCCGCGCCGTTGCACAGGGGCGGCGCGCCGCCGACGATGGCGTTGGCGCCGAGCATGCCCTTGTCGAAGTCGGCGATGTGCATGGAGCCGCCCTTGCCTTTGCAAAGGCCGGTGGCCTTGCCCATGATCTCCTTCATCATCGCGATCACGTCGCAGCCCTTGGCGATACAGTGGCCGTGGCCGCGGTGGGTGCTGCCGATCACATCGCTGTCGGAGAGGTGCATGCACACGCCGACGGCTACCGCCTCCTGGCCGTTGTAGGCGTGGACGAAGCCGGGAATGTTGCCGCGCTCGAACTCGAGGATGCAGCGCTCCTCGAACAGGCGGATGGTTTTCATGGTGCGGTAGGCATCTACCAGGAATGCTGGCGAGTAGTGCATGGGGCCCCCTGTTTAGTGGTTTCTGTGCGGGTATGGTTGCGCTCAACTATACATAAAAAATCCAAAAAAACAATCTCGACTGTTTTGGTTATTGCGTTTTTTATTCCGCCTCTCTTACAATCGCTCAAGGCACTCCCGATGACTTAAGATGGGTGCCCCGATATTGACCCACCGGTAAATGGATTATGGCCAAGGCAATCAAGAAAACCCCGAAGAAGCCCGTGCGGGGCAAGACCGGTTGGCAGGCGGAAAAAAGCGCCATGACCCGCAAGGCAATCCTCGACGCGGCGGTGGAGTGCTTCATTGACCTCGGCTACGCCAACACCACCACGGCGCTGATCGCCGAGTACGCGGGGGTGTCCCGGGGGGCGATGATGCACCACTTCCCGTCCCGCCATTCGGTGCTGGCGGCGGTGGTGCAGTACCTCCACGAGCTGCGCCTCAAGGAATACCAGGGGCTGATGACGGACATCGACGTGCCGGACCAGCAGCTGAGCCGCGAGCGCATCCGCGACTCGGTGGATGCCGCCTGGAAGTACGTGAACACCCCCACCTTCATCGCCTACGAGGAGCTGCTCGCCGCCTCCCGCACCGACCCGGAGCTCAACAGCGTTCTGCAGCCCATCGAGGAGTCCTTCGAGCGGGAGTTCATGGCGGCGGTGCAGGGGCTCTTTCCCCACTGGCAGGGGCTTGGCTCCCTGGAACTGGCCAACGACGTGGTGCAGTTCATGATGCGGGGCATGGCCACCAGTCACATGGCCAGCAACAAGGAAGAGCGCGCCCAGCGGGTGCTCGAGTTCGTCACCGATTCCCTGGAGCGGCTCTACGGTCAGGCCGCCAGCGATAAATGATTCCCGGCTGGCCCCGAGGGCCGGCCCGTTGCGGCAGTGAAGCCAACTGTTTCCCTGTGGAGGCCTCATGACGGAGCACATCGCGGAATACTTTCGGCACAACATCGGCGCCACCGGCCTGGAACAGGCGGGGGAGCTGCTGGCGGAAACCGCCAGCGCCCTTGGCTGGCGGCTGGCGGCCTTTCATCCCCAGGTGGGGGACCACCACCTGCCCCGGGACGGCAGCGGCGAGATCCTCGCCCGCAAGATGGGCTGGCCGGCGGACTATGCAAGCCGCTGGGAGCAGCTCAAGCTGGGTCGCGATTGCCCCGTGGGCAGCCATTGCCAGCGGGTGTCGGCGCCCTTTTGCTGGCGCAGCCAGCCGGGATCGGAGCCCTGGCTCGGTCGCAAGCTACTGGCGGAGCAGCGGGAGGCCCTCGCCTACTACCGGGAATACACCGCCGGGGCCCTCACGGTGCCGGTCCACCGCCCCGGGGCCAGAACCGGCTACGTGTCCTGGTTCACCAACAACGCCAGGACCTTGCGCCGCCTCGGCGGCGACAGCCAGGGGACCGCCCACCTGGTCTCCCACCTTTTCATCCAGCATCTCGACGCCCTGGGGGTGAACATGCTGCAACGGACCGATCAACCCGAGCCCCGTTTCGAGGCCCTGACGGATCGCGAGACCGAGTGCCTGGCCTGGGCCGCGCGGGGCAAGACCGAGGAAGAGATCGGTATGATCATCCAGCGCTCCCAGGCCACCGCCCGCTTTCACCTTCGCAATGCCATGCGCAAGCTCGACGCCAGCAACCGCACCCACGCGGTGGCCAAGGCCTGCACCCTGGGGCTGATCTCGGTACACCACTGAGGCACGCCCGTCCGGTCGGCAAGGCCCCTCAGTCCAGTTTTACCAGGCACTTGCCGAGGCTGCGCCCGTCGAGCATGTCGCAGTAGGCCCTGGCGGTGTGCTCGATACCTGTGGTGATGGCCACCGGGCTCTTCAGCTTCCCGGCGCGGATCCAGCCGGCCATCTCCTCCATGGCGGCGGGGTAGCGGTCGACATAATCCGAAAACATGAAACCTTCCGCCCGGGCCCGCTTGGTGATCAGCTCCCACATATGGTGCACCCCGGTGTGCTCGCCGGTGGTGTCGTACTGTGAGATGGCGCCGCACAGCACGATGCGGGCCCGCTCCGCCAGGTGGGCCATGGCGGTATCGAGCATGGCCCCTCCCACGTTGTCGAAGAAGATGTCGATGCCGTTGGGCAGCAGGGCCTCGATCTGGGCCGCGACGCCCGCCGGCGCCCGGTGGTTGATGGCGGCGTCGTAACCCAGCTGCTCGCGAATCCAGGCGCACTTGTCCTCGCCCCCGGTGATGCCCACCGCGCGGCAGCCCTTGATCTTGGCGATCTGGCCGACGATGGCCCCCACGCCACCGGCGGCGGCGCTCACCAGCACCTCGTCCCCGGCCCGGGGCTGGCCGATATCCAGCAGGCCGAAATAGGCGGTCATGCCCGCCGGCCCCAGGGCGCACAGGTATTCGTGCAGGGGGATGTCGGCGGCCGGTTCGATGCGGGTCATCAGGTCGGAGCCGTCGGCGATGCTGTAGCGCTCCCAGGCGGTGCGGCCCATCAGCAGATCCCCCTCCCGGTAGTCCGGGTGGCGGGATTCCACCACCACGCCGAGCACGATGCTCTGCACCGGGGCGTCGAGGGGCATGGCGCTCAGGTAGTTGTCGCTGGCGCCGGCGTTCATCCACTGGCGAAAGCCGGCGTCAAGGGCCAGGTATTTGTTTTCCATAAGGAATTGTCCCGCCGCGAGGGCCGGTACCGGGCCTTCGGCGAGCCTGAAGTGGCCCTCGTCCAGGTGGCCCAAGGGTCTTGCGGCGAGCAGGATCTGCTGGTTGTGGCGCATGGCGATGCTCCTTGGATGGCGGGCCCGGGGGCGGGCGTCGGCGGCTGTCATCATGCCGCCATTAGGGGCCGGGGGGGGCTGGGCTGTCCAGCTGTCCTTTGCGGCAGGTCCGCCCCCGGTGGCGTGGGTCGACCTTGCCAGGGTGGCGACCCGGTGCGATCATTAAACAAGTTTGATTGTTTTTATAAAAGTCTGGTGGTTTAATCGGGGCGCGCCTTCAGGGGGTGCGCCATGAACAGAATAACGGGGTGTGATCATGGGTAAATTGACAGGCAAGGTGGCATCGGTGCTCGGCGCCGCCGGCAAGGACAACATGGGCCAGGTGATCGCCCGGCGCTTCGCCAGCGAGGGCGCCAAGGTGGTGGTCTCCGGCCGCCACGAAGAGCCCCTGCGGGCCCTGGCGGAGGAGATCGGCGGCGACTGGGTGCTGTGCGATCTGACCAGCAAGGCCTCGATCCACCAGATGGTGGACACCATCATGGCCCGCCACGGCCACCTCGACATTGCGGTGAACGCCACCGGTTGGGGACTGTTGGTGCCCCTTACGGAAAATACCGAGGAAGACCTGGACAGGATCATCGACCTGCAGTTCAAGGGCCCCTTCCTGTGGCTGCAGAAGCTCGTTGAGGCCATGGACAGGACCGGCGGCTCCATCATCCAGATCTCCTCCGCCACGGCGAAGATCATGCTCGACAACCACGCTGCCTACATGGGCACCAAGGCGGGCACCGACCACCTGATCCGCTGCGTCGCCAACGAATACGGCGAGAAGGGCATCCGCGCCAATTCCATCTCCCCGGGCCTCACCCTCTCGCCGATGACGGCGGGGGCCATGGAGAGCCCGTCCCTGGTGGAAACCTTCCGCAAGTGCTATCCCCTCGGTCGCATCGGCACCAGCGAGGACATTGCCGCGGCGGCAGTATTCCTCGCCTCCGACGAGTGCTTCATGACCGGCGAGAACCTCCAGGTGAACGGCGGGCTGTGCCTCCGGCGCAACCCCCGCGGCCAGGAGATATACGAAGCGGCGGTGGCGGCGGGGGAAATCCCCGGCTGACGACGCCGTCCAACCCTCCCCCACAACCATAACAGGACAACCCGATGAAACTTCAAGGCAAGGTGGCACTGATCACCGGTGCCGCCAGCGGCATCGGCCTCGCCACCGCGGAGCGCTTCCTCCAGGAGGGCGCGGCGGTGATGCTCGCCGATATCGACGGCGGGGCGCTGGACGGGGCGGTCGCCGCACTTAATTCCGACAGGGCCGCATCCCAGGTGGTGGACGTCACCGACGAGGCCCAGGTGGCCGCCACGGTCAAGGCCACCGTCGACCGCTTCGGGCGGCTCGACGTGTTCGTCGCCAACGCCGGCATCGAGGGCAGGATCGGCGAGATCATCGACTCCAGCGTCGCCAACTTCGACCGGGTGATGGCCGTCAATGTGCGCGGCGCCTGGCTGGGGCTCAAGTACGCCATCCCGGCCATCCGCGATGCCGGCGGCGGCAGCATTCTTCTCACCTCCTCGGGCGCCGGGGTGAAGGGATCCCCCAACCTCGCCCCCTACAACGCCAGCAAGCACGCGGTGATCGGCCTGATGCGCTGCGCGGCCCTGGAATGCGCCAAGTACAACATCCGCGTCAACACCGTGAACCCGGGGCCCATCGAGACCCGCATGATGCGCGCCATCGAGGACGGCTTCGTGCCCGGGGGCGGCGAGCAATTCAAGCAACAGCTGAGCGCGGTGACCCCCATGGGGCGCTACGGTCTGCCGGAGGAGATCGCCGCCATGATGGTGTTTCTCGCCAGCGACGACGCCAGCTACTGCACCGGCAGCGTCTACATGGTGGACGGCGGCAACGCCACCTGACCATTTTCAATCAACCGAGCGATAACGACAGGGGTTTGAACATGTCCCGTGAACTGGAAAACAAGGTGGTGCTGATTACCGGCGCCGCTTCCGGCATCGGCGCCGCCTGCGCCGAACTGTTTGCCCGGGAGGGCGCCAGGGTGGGTGTGGCGGATGTCTCCCTCGATGCCGCCGACGCCCTGGCGGCGGCCATCCGCGAGGCGGGGGGCGAAGCCATCGGCATCGCCTGCGACGTGACCCGGGGCGCCCAGGTGGATGCCGCGGTGGCCCAGCTGGTGGCCACCTGGGGCCGCCTCGACTGCGCCGTCAACAACGCCGGCATCACCGTTCCCCTCGCGCCCCTCGCCGAGCTGGAGGAGGCGGACTACGAGCGCCTGATGGCGGTCAACGTCAAGGGGGTGTGGCTGTCGATGCGCGCCGAGATCCGCCAGATGCTCACCCAGGGGGGCGGCAGCATCGTCAACATGGCCTCGGCCCTGAGCCACAAGGTGCATCCCGGCGCGTCCTTCTATGTGGCCAGCAAGTTCGCGGTGGCGGGCATGACCCGCACCGCGGCGGTGGAATACGGCGAGTCCGGTATCCGCATCAACGGCCTGTGCCCCGGCAATATCCGCACCCCGATGCTGGAAAACGCCGTCACCGACCCGGCGGCCGTCGCCGCCCTGCAGGCCCTGCACCCCATGAACCGCCTGGGAACCCCGGGGGAGATCGCCCAGGCCGCCCTGTGGCTGGCGTCGGATCGCGCCTCCTTCACCACCGGTGCGCTGTTGACCGCCGACGGCGGCTGGACCGCCCGGTGACCCGGCAATGACAGATTGGAGAATCCACAATGGCTAGATTGAACGGCAAGATCGCCATGATTACCGGCGGTGCCGCCGGTATCGGCGCCGGTGTGGCGCGGATGTTCGCGGCGGAAGGGGCACGGGTGGCCATCGCCGACATCGACGCCGCCGCCGGCAAGGCGCTGGCGGCGGAGCTGGGGGAAAGGGGTATTTTCTCCCCGCTGGATGTCACCTCCGAGGGGGACTGGCAGCGCGCCATCGCCCAGGTGGAGGAGGCCTTCGGACCCTTGGACATTCTGGTGCAAAGCGCCGGGATTTCCCGCCCCGCCCATATCGAGGCGGCAAGCCTCGACGAGTGGCGGGCCCACATGAGCGTCCACGGTGAGGGCGCCTTTCTCGGCTGCAAATACGCCATCCAGAGCATGAAGAAAGCCGGCGCCGGCAGCATCGTCAATATCTCGTCGGTGGAGAGCATTCGCCCCGGCCCCCTGTTCGTCTGCTACGGCGCCGCCAAGGCTGCCCAGGATGCCATCACCAAGACGGTGGCGCTGCACTGCGGCGAGCAGGGCTACAACATCCGCTGCAATTCGGTGCACCCTGCGGCCACCTACACGCCCCTGCTGGAGCAGTACCTGAAGAGCGCCCCGGACCCGGCCGGGCTCGAGGCCATCTACGCCGGCATGCAGCCCCTGAACCGCATCGCCACGGTGGAGGAGGTGGCCCACGCGGTGCTGTTCCTCGCCTCCGACGACGCCAGCTTCATGACCGGCCACCAGATGTACGTGGATGGCGGCGTGCTGGCCAAACCCTATCCCAAGGGGGAGGGCGCCTGATGGGCAACGCCTTGAGCGTCGAGGATCGCCTCGACATCGCCGATTTTTTCAATCGCTACGGCTATCTGGTGGACGACAACGATCAGGAAGCCTGGCTCGACCTGTTCACCCCGGACGGCGTCTTCGACGTGCCGGGCCTCGGCTTGAGCAGCGGCCGCGAGCAGCTGCGGGAACTCATCCAGAGGGTGGCCGACGGCAGCGGCGGGCACTGGCGTCACCAGCTCACCAATGTGCTGGCGACGGCGGGGGATGGGCCCGGCACCGCGCGGGTGCGCACCTATGGCCTTGTCACCGACTGGCGGGGCGGCGGGGCCCTCAGCACCTTCAACAACTACCGCTGTGACCTCCGCAAGGTGGACGGCCAGTGGCGCATCGCGCGCCTGGTGGCGGAGCCCACTCGCATCACCGTGGACGGGGGCTGAGGCCCCGTCCAACCATCCATTTCATCCGATAAACACACAGGCAGGTACCCCATGTCACGTCTTGCAGGAAAAGTCGCCCTTATCACCGGCGCCGCGTCCAAGCCCGGCCTCGGTTTCTCCACCGCCTGCCGCTTTGCCCAGGAGGGGGCCAGGCTGGTGATCACCGACATCGACGAGGCCGGCCTCGCCGCCTCCGAGGCCGCCATCCGCGAACTCGGCGGCGAGGTGGTGAGCTGGCGCCAGGACGTCACCAGCGAAGCGCAGTGGCAGCAGACCATCGCCCGCACCCTCGACACCTGGGGCAAGCTCGACGTCCTGGTGAACAACGCGGGCATCGCCGTGCTGCGCAGCATGAGCGACATGACGCTCCCGGAGTTCGAGAAGCAGATGCAGGTGAACATGACCAGCGTGTTTCTCGGCACCAAGTACGCCATCCCGCCGATGCGGGACAACGGCGGTGGTTCCATCGTCAACCTGTCGTCGGTGGCGGGGCTGGTGGGTATTCCCGGGGTGGCGGCCTACTCCGCCAGCAAGGGCGCGGTGCGGCTGTTCAGCAAGAGCATCGCCATCGAGTGGGCCAAGCACAGGATCCGCTGCAATTCCGTTCACCCCGGGGTGATCTGGACCAACATCCAGCAGGACGCCATCCGCGACAACCCCGAGCAGTACGACATCATCAACGCCTCCATCCCCATGGGCTTCATGGGGGAGGCGGATGACATCGCCAACTGCGTGCTGTTCCTCGCCTCCGACGAGGCCAAGTACATCACCGGCGCCGAATTCGTGGTGGATGGCGGCCTCACCGCCCAGTAATCCCCGACCAACCGTATCCAGAGGAGTCAAGTTCATGAGCAGATTGCAGGACAAAGTGGTAGTGATTCTCGGCGCGTCCGACGAGCGCAGCATGGGGGCCGCCACCGCGCGGCGCTTCGCCCGGGAGGGCGCCAAGCTGGTGCTCGCGGCCCGCAATGTGGATGGGGTGCGCGCCATCGCCGAACCCTTGGGCGCCCTGGCGGTGGCCTGCGATGTCACCCGGGAGGAGGATCTGGCGCGCCTTGCGGACACCGCCGTCAGCCAGTTCGGGAGCCTGCACGCCGCCATCAACTACAGCGGCGTCAACTCCGCGTCCCCCATCGCCGAGATCACCCGGGAAACCCTTCAGGAGGCCTGCGACGTGCACTTCATCGGCGCCACGCTGTTTCTCAAGCAGATGGCGGCGCGGATGGCGGACGGTGGCTCGCTGATCACCACCTCGTCCCTCACCGCCCTGCTGGCGCCCCCCGGCCTTGCCGCCTACGCCGGCACCAAGAAGGGCGTCGACCAGGTGGTGCGCATCGCCGCCGTGGAATACGGCGCCCGGGGCATTCGCGTCAACGCCATCGCCCCCGGCTTCACCGAATCGGGGATGACCGCGGGCTACTTCGACTACCCGTCCATCCCCCGGGCCTTTCTCAAGGAAGTGCTGCTCGGCCGCCTCACCACCGTGGAGGACATCGCCAACGCCGCCCTGTGGCTGGCTTCCGACGAAGCCTTCATCACCGGCCAGGTGCTGGACATCACCGCCGGCCAGTCCCTGCGCCGCACGCCCACCCAGGAGGAGATGATGTCGGCCTGAGGGCGTTGTACGTAGCACGTAACACGCTGCACGTAACAGCCAAGTCATAGCTCCGGCGGCGGGTCTGATCGCCGTGACTCGCCGCCGGCACCCACGTGAAACGGGTTGTGTGCAACGTGAAACTCAGTTGATCCCCAGTCCACCGTCGACGGTAAACGAGGTGCCGGTGATAAAGCCGGCGGCGTCGGAGGCGAGGTACACCGCCATGCTGGCGATATCCGCCGGCTCGCCGATGCGGCCGATGGGGTGCATGGCCCTGTAGCTGGCCATCAGCGCCTCGCCGTCTTCCACCTGGGCGATCACCTTGTCGAGCATGGGCGTGCGGATCACCCCGGGGTTGATGGCGTTGCAGCGGATGCCGTAGCCGCTCCTGGCGCAGTGCAGGGCGATGGATTGGGTCATCAGCGCCACCGCCGCCTTGGAGGCGTTGTAGGCCACCAGTTCCGGCTGGGGCTTGAAGGCGGACACCGAGGCGATATTGACGATGGCGCCGGCCTTTTTGGGTTTCATAAGGTCGATGGCGAAGCGGCAGCCGAGGAAGGTGCCCCGGGTGTTGATGGCCCAGGTGCGGTCGAAGTCCTCGATGCTGACATCCTCCACCGAGCCCATCAGGGTCACCCCGGCGTTGTTGACGAGGATGTCGAGGCCGCCGAACTGTTCCTCCGCCGCGGCGGTCAGGCGCTGCCAGTGGTCCACCCGGCTGGTGTCGTGGTGGACGAAGCGCGCCGCCTCCCCCAAACCCTCCGCCGCCCGGGCGCCCCCCTCGGCGTCGATATCGGCGAGGATCACCCGGGCGCCCTCCGCCACGAAGCGGCTGGCGATGCCAAGGCCGAGCCCCGAGGCGGCGCCGGTGACGATGGCGGTCTTGTCGGCCAGTTGCCCGGCAGCAGTGCTGTCAATCATGGCCGCCCCCGTCGAACAGCTGGCCGGGGTCGTCCCGATCCATCAACTCCTGAATCTCGAACACGTTGCCGTCCGGGTCGCGGCCATAGGTGGCGCGGATGGCGCCGAAATCCTGGGGCGGGGCGTGGAAGCGGATACCCGCGGCCACCAGGCGGTCGTACACCTCGTGGATGTTCACCACGTCGAAGCAGATATGGGTGTGGCCGTGGTTGCACACCGGGCGGTTCGGGTCCATGGGGGCCGGTTCCGGGGTCTTGAACTCGAACAGCTCGATGCACAGGTTGGCGCCCCGCAGCATCACCTGGGTGGCGCTGCAATCGGTGAGGCCGAGCACCTGGTCGAACTGGGGGATGCCGGGCTCCCAGCTGCCCCGCTGGATTTCCCTGAAGCCCATCAGATCCCGGTAAAAGCCCAGGGCCCGTTCCAGGTTGGGGGTGGAGATGGCCACATGGTGGGCGCCGCGAATCATGGTTGACCTCCGTTGCCGGCGTTGAGGTACTTGTCGAGGGTCTGGTGCAGCTGGCGGGTGCGGACCTCCTGGTAGTTGCCGAGGGTCTGCCCGGGCTTGGTGCTGGACTTGAAGCCCCGCTGCTGGCCGATGAGGTTGCCGGTGTCCTGGTCGTAGATGGTGGCAAGGCCCGGGTCGAAGCCGGGCACCTCGTGGAACGACTGGTTAAAGTCCAGCTCCACCGGTTCCGCCGGGTCGGGGCGCTCGCCGGACTCCGGCAGGGGCTGGAGGTAGAGCAGGTCGAAGATGGCGGAATCCGGGTCGCTGCCGTTGGGGCGGAATCGGTACACCATGGGGAACAGCAGGGACGGGAACAGGCAGGTGTTGGGAAACAGGCTGTACTCGATGGCGTCGATGGTCTCGGTGACGGTGAGCCCGCTGAAATCCCGCCGGTACGCTTCCCCCAGGGTCTTCTTGAGGTGGTCGGCGAACACTTCCCGGGCGCGACCGCCCTCGGGCACCGTCAGTTTGTGGGCGCCGACCCCTTCCACCACGCCCTCCGCCATCAGGGCGTCGAGGGTCTGCTGCTCGCTGCGGGGGTCGCGGATATGGGGGCTCGGGAAACCCACCAGGTGCACGAAGCGGGAGACATGATCCCCGTAGATGTCGTACTGGGTGTTGGCATCCCCCACGGTGGTCACCCCCTGGGGGTGGGTTTCGAGCACGTGGTAGGACTCCAGGAAGGCCTCCAGGCACGCCTTCCAGTTGGCGGGCAGCATCTTGCGCACGTGCATCGCCACGAACTTGTCTTCCAGCTTCCAGTGGGCGAAGTGATCCGGCAGCACCCCGAGGAATTGGTGCAGGGGCTCGGCATTGCGATCGAAATTGATGAACACGAACCCGCCCCAGGTATCCACCCGCAACTCCGGCAGGGCGAAGTTCTCGTCCGTCACATGGGGGAAATCCCAGCGGCAGGGCACATCCACCAGCTGGCCCTCGAGGGACCAGGTGAAGCCGTGGAACGGGCAGCGCAGCTGCTGGCTGTGGCCGCTGGACCCGGCGGGCTTGAGCTGGGTGCCGCGGTGCAGGCAGGCGTTGGGGTAGGCCTTGATGGCCCCCTCGGCGGTGCGCACGATGAGCACGGATTTCTCGGCGATCTCGTAAACGGTGTAGTCCCCGGGCTCGGGGATCTCCTCCTCCCGGCAGGCCCACTGCCACACCTTCATCCACAGCTGTTCCACCTCCCGCTGGAAGAAATCCCGGGAGGTGTAGCGGGCGAAGGGGATGTCCCCGTCGCCGAGAAAGCGGTAGGAGGATTCGAGGATATGGGCGGGGGCGCCGCCGGCATCGGAGGCGATGATGTCCCGGGTGCTGGGCCCGGGGCAGCGGGCCTCGCCCGGCTTGGGTGCGGATGCGGTCATGGTTTGGCTCCTGAAAAGGGTGACGGCCCGGCGTTGCGGCGGCTGTCACGGTCGTTATCGATGGCGGCGCTCTGGGGCGGCCTTGGGTGGGTTTGACTTTAGCATCGGGATATAATAAAAACAATCATGTCGGTGTTTTATTGGCGAGACAGCTGCCCGCCCACCGCCCCTTCATACCCACCCAAGCGGAAAATAACCATGACAAACCTCAGCCTCGACACCCTGCTCGAACAGGCCAGGATCCAGTCCGTCCTGAACCTCTACGCCACCGCCCTCGACGCCCGCGACTGGGCCGCCCTCGACGGGGTGTTCACCGCCGATGCCAGCGCCAACTATGGCGAGCTTGGTGAGTTTCGGGGCCGCCAGGCCATCGTCGACCTGGTGAGCCACGTGCTCAACCAGTGCGGCCCCACCCAGCACCTGCTCGGCACCTACCGCATCGCCGTCGACGGCGACAGCGCCACCGCCGCCTGCTACCTGCAGGCGATCCACGTGGGCCTTGGCGCCCATCAGGGAAAATTGATGACGGTGTGGGGAGAGTACCGGGACCGCCTGGTGAAAACCGCCGACGGCTGGCGCATCGTCCACCGCCAGCTGGCGGGCATTCACGCCGAGGGGGATATCGGGGTGGTGTGAGCCCCTCGCCGCCCGTCAGTGCGCGGGGAGGTTTTTTGATTGGCTCCAGCCTCCCCTTTCGGTGAGTTGGCCGCCCGTCGGTTTTGCTTGCGTTTCTCTTCGGTCGTTGATATAAACAATCGTGTCTGACTGTTTTTATCGGAATCAGTTCCCCTGTCGCGCCTCGCAGGCCGGGGAAAGGACATCAGAACCAATGACATACGAAGAGATAACGGGGGTTACCATGAAAAAGAATCTGCTTTGCACGGCCGTGGCGGCATCACTTGCGACCGGGGCCCTGGCGCCACTGCCGGCGCTGTCCCAGGGCCTCGAGGAAATCATCGTCACCGCGCGGAAACGGGAGGAAAGTCTCCAGGACGCGCCCCTCAATGTGAGCGCCATCTCCCAGGACCGCATCCAGAAATTCGATGTGACGAGCCTTGAAAGGATCGCCACCACCACGCCGCAATTCTTCGTCGGGCGCTCCTCCAATGGCTCCGGCGCCCAGATGACCCTGCGGGGCATCGGCTCCAGCTCCACCAGCATCGGCATCGAGCAGTCGGTGGCGGTGATCATGGATGGCGTCTACTACGGCCAGGGCCGGGTGCTCAACGAGGGCATGTTCGACCTCGGCCAGATCGAGGTGCTGAAGGGCCCCCAGTCGCTGTTCTTCGGCAAGAACGCCACCGCCGGGGTGATCTCCCTCACCACCGCCAAGCCGGGGGATGAGTTCGAGGCCATCGGCCGGGTGGGCTACGAGGTGGAGTCGGAGCAGATGCGCTATGAGGGCATCCTCTCCGGCCCCCTGACCGAGACGGTGGGCGCGCGCCTCGCGGTGCGTTACTCCGACATGGAAGGCGGCTATTTCAGCAACAAGTCCAAGGCCCAGCCCTACGACGCCTTTGACGTGGCGACCGGCCAGGTGAACTCCTTTATCTCCCCGGCCGACAATGACGACGCCCCCGGCGAGGAGGAATTGCTGGCGCGCCTGACCGTCACCGCCGATCCCACCGACCAGCTGTCCATGGCGTTCACCGCATCCGTCACCGAGGTGGAGGTGGCCAATTCCTCCTGGAACTACACCCATTTCAATTGCCCCGGCGGTGTCGGCGGCCTGAACCCGGACCTGCGCTGCGGCGACAACTTCGTGATCACCCAGAACAAGATGCCGGAGCCCCTGGCCAACTCGCTGCCCTACGCCCGGAGCAACGGCGATCTGTTCAACGAGTACGAGTCCTACTCCCTCACCGCCAATATCGAGTACCGCTTCGGCGACTTTACCCTGACCTCCATCACCAACTACCAGGACAACCAGAATACCTTTGGCCTGTCCGGGGACTTCCAGTCGATCCCCAATGCCACCTTCGCCACCGAGAAGAACACCTGGAATGCATTCTCCGAGGAGATCCGCCTCGCCAGTGATTTCGACGGGGCCTTCAATTTCATGGTGGGCCTGCTCTACCAGGAAACCGAGCGGGAATTCGACCAGTGGGTATCCACCGCGGGCCTGATGAACAGCGCCGCCCCGTCCCCGGAACTGGTGTACGTCGCATCCCAGAAGGACAGCGCCACCGATGGCGAGACCATCTCGCCGTTCTTCCAGGTCATGTACGACATCACCGACAACCTGGAGCTGAGTGTCGGCGCCCGCTACTCCGACGAGAGCAAGGATTCTACCTTCGTTCACCCCTACAACAACCCGGGCCTCGGCGGCATCTGGCGGGAGAACGAAGTGGCGGCGGCGGATCAGACCTTCCGGGAGTGGTCGCCGGAGGCCTCCCTCACCTGGCAGATCAACGACGCGGTGATGGGTTATGTGGCCTACAAGACGGCCTATAAATCCGGAGGGTTCTCCAACAGCGGTATCTTCTCGGCCG
This sequence comes from Pseudomonadota bacterium, assembly GCA_034717695.1. Taxonomy (GTDB): domain Bacteria; phylum Pseudomonadota; class Gammaproteobacteria; order Pseudomonadales; family Porticoccaceae; genus NAT127. Next base: position 195,143 of record JAYELS010000021.1, on the reverse strand, counting down.
ACTTCATGGGGGGCTCGGAGTCGGATTTCACCTTCGACCAGGAAACCGCCGAGGGCTTCGAGGTCGGGGTCAAGTCGACCCTGCTGGATAACCAGCTGCGCCTGAACCTCACTGCCTATACCTACACCTACGACGACCTGCAGGTGGACTTCTTCAACTCCCCCACCTTCGCCTTCATTACCCTGAACGCCGGTGAGGCCACCACCGAGGGCTTCGAGGTGGAGACCGAGTTTGCTCCCAACGCGGCGCCGGGCCTGACCCTGCGGGGCTCGTTGTCGTTCAACAAGGCGGAGTACGACAACTTCATCGCCCCCTGCTGGGCGGGCCAGACCGCGGCCCTTGGCTGCAACACCACGGTGCCCGGCACCAACGGCACCCCCGGCCAGGACATCAGCGGCGAGCCGACCGCCATGGCCCCGGAGTGGGCGGCGTCCTTCGGCCTCAGCTACGACGGCATCCTGGAGAACGGCTGGGGCTATGGCATCGCCCTCGACGGTATCTACAGCGATGAATACAACGCCTCCGGCTTCGCCAATCCCCACGCCATGCGGGACAGCTACACCACCCTCAATGCGAGCCTCTACCTCGCCGGTGTCGATGATCGCTGGCAGGTGCAGTTGCTCGGCAAGAACCTGACGGACGAGCACATCGTCTCCGGCGTGGTGGATGGCCCGAGCACCCCGCTGCCCGGCGGCGAGTACGCCGACCAGCTGGGATTCACCTCCCTGCCCCGCACCCTGGCGGTGCAGCTGAGCTACCGCTTCCAGTAATGGGCAAGGCCCGGGGTAACGCCCGGGCCCTTTTTCACCGGGGGAGCGGGCGACCGCCCTCCCGTTACTTGCACAATCCGGGTTCATTCCTCCGGCTCCGCCGCCGGATGGCGCGCCGGAACCCGGCCGACAACAGGTGCCATTGCATGATCATCATTTCCGGCAATATCGATCTCGATCCGGCGCGCATGGACGCCGCCCTCAAGAAAGCGGTGCCCCTGATCGAGGGCGCCCTCGACGAGCCCGGCTGCCTCGACTACGACTGGTGCCCGAACCCCATGGTGCCCGGCCGTGTCCGGGTGTTCGAACGCTGGACGGACGAGGCGTCCCTGGCGTCGCATTTCCAGTCCCGCTGGTACCGGGAAATGGGCGCACTGCTGGTGGAGGCGGGCATGGGGGCCGTGGACGTGCTCAAGTACCGCACCGCCATCAGTGAGCCGGTGTACGACGAGAGCGGTGTCCCCCGGGCGGATTTCTTTACCGAGGGGTAACGGTTTCGGCTGCCCCGGGCGCGTCGGCGCCTGGGTGCGGGTTGCGGCCTGGGGTTCAGGCCGCAAGGGGTGTGCGGCAGTAGTCCGACGGACCTGGATTCGCAGCAAGCCCGCTGTCCCTGGCAGCGGGTTTTTATGGGACATTAAACAGAACTGGTGCTCTAGTTCGTATCAGGATGCTGTTTCGCTGTCCCGGGAGGGCGGTGATTTCCACCGCGATACGCAGTTATCAACCAACCATAAACAGAAGAGGCAAACCATGCATCGCAGCACAGCGTTAACCGCGACTTTCAGCACCGCAACGATCCCCCTCGCCGGGGCCATCGCCTCCGCCCGCCGCCTGGGCCTGACCATCGCCGGCCTCGGCATGCTCTCGTCCCAGGTGCTGGCCCAGGGGGGAGGCCTGGAGGAGATCATCGTCACCGCCCAGAAGCGCGCCGAGAGTCTCCAGGAAGTGCCGCTCTCCGTCGCGGCGGTGACCGGCGCCGCCATCGAGCGGGCCAATATCACCTCCATCCAGGGCATCAAGGTGCCCAACGTGCAGATCGACAATTTCACCAATACCCCCAACGGCGCGGTGATGAGCATCCGCGGTATCGGCGTGGTGGAGCCGGACCCCTACGCGGGCAACACCGTGGGCATCATGCTCGACGGCGTGCCGCAGCTGTTCAACATGACGTCGCTGCTGGATCTGTTCGACATCGAGCGGGTGGAGGTGCTGCGGGGCCCCCAGGGCACCCTGTTCGGCGCCAACACCACCGGCGGCGTGATCAACGTGATCACCGAACAGCCCACCGGGGAGTGGGGCGGCAAGGCGCGGGCCACCCTCGGCAACTGGGATCGCCGCGACCTGAGCGCGGCGGTGAACTTCCCCCTTATCCCCAACCTGCTGGCGGGCAAGGTGACGGTGCAGCACCACGAGCGGGATGGCTGGGTGAAGAACATCGTCGACGGCAGCGACATGAATTACCAGGACACCCAGGCCATTCGCGGCTCCCTGCTGTGGACCCCGGCGGCGGACCTCGACATCACCTGGACCCACGAATTCGTGCAGCGGGAGTACGGCCCCCCGGTAGTGGTCAACGGCTCGTCCCCCGGCGAGGCCACCTATGTGCCGGAGGGCGTCGCCGGCATGTACGCCAACCCCTGCCCGGACTTCAACGACCGCTGCGTGGCCCCAGGCCGCTACCTGGCGGCGAGCCAGGTGCGGGATATCGGCGAGCTCAAGACCTACGCCAACACCCTCACCGTCAACTGGAGCGACACCGCCCTGGGCGATCTGGTGTCCATCACCGGCTACAAGCAGTTCCGGGTGCGGGAGGACACCGACCAGGATGGCACCCCGCTGTTCCTCGATGACACCGAGCGGGAGACCGAGGGCTGGCAGTTCACCCAGGAGTTGCGCTCGTCCTTTGCGGTCAGCGACAGCTGGGACATGACCGCCGGGGCGTTCTTCACCGCCACCCACTACGAGCACCTGCAGAACTTTCGCATCAACTTCCCCGGGCTCGAGGGCGCGGGCCTGCGCCAGGAAAACCCCCAGGAGCAGGACAGTTGGTCCGCCTCCCTGTTCGCCCAGAGCTACTACCAGCTGACCGATCGGCTGCGTCTGCAGGCGGGTCTGCGCTACACCCACGAGGCCACCGAGATGGATGCCGGCATCGATTTCTTTGCCGGGTCCACGGGCTTCAATGACGGCGTGCTGCTGCCGCCGCCGTCCACCTTCGCGGTCGAGGACGATGACGTCTGGGACAATGTCGGCGGCAAGATCGGCCTCGACTACCAGCTGGCGGAGACGGTGATGCTCTACACCAGCTATGCCCGGGGCTTCAAGTCCGGCGGCTTTGTCGGCCGGGTGGGCATTCCCCAGGATATCGGGCCCTACGACCCGGAGTACGTGGACACCTTCGAGGTGGGCATGAAGGGCGACTTCCTCGACAACCGTCTGCGCAGCAACCTCACCCTGTTCCACAGCAGCTACGAGGACATGCAGCTGGCGCAGATCTATTTCATCGGCGCCATCCAGGGCAACTCCATCCTCAACGCCGGGAAATCGGAAATCCAGGGGGCGGAAATGGAGCTGACCCTGGTGCCGGTGGACGGCCTTACCCTCAACCTCAACCTCGGCTACCTGGATTCGGAATTCAAGAAATTCGCCCCGCCCGATCCGGTCACCGGCCTGCCCCGGGATTTTTCCGGCTTCCGCCTGCAGAACACCCCGGAGTGGACCGGCTCCGCCAACGCCGCCTATGAGTTCCCCCTGGCGGCGGGCACCGCCCGGGCCTATGTGGAATTCACCCACAGCGCCGACAAGTACCTGACTTCCCTCGACAACTCCCCCCGCACGGTGGTGCAGGAGATGAACCTGGTCAATGCCAGCGTCGAGTGGTCGCCGCAAAGCGACGCCTGGACATTGAGCCTCTGGGGCCGCAACCTGGCGGACAAGCGCTATATCGCCAGTGCCTTCGAGGCGCCGGGCACCATTCGCTTCGTCAACTACGCGCCGCCCCGGGAATTCGGCGTCACCCTCAACTACCGCTGGTAGACCGGCGAGCCCCGGCCTTCAGGCCGGGGCCTTTCCCCCGCGGATCTGGCGCTCGATCATCTGGTGCAGCTGAAGGATCCGGGATTCCTGGTAATTGCCGAGGATCAAGCCCTTCGCGCCGTTCATCGCCGCCACCTTGAGCCCCCGCTGCACGTCCGGCAGGTTGTCGAGATCCTGGTCGAACACCTTGCCCAGCACCCCCAATTCCTCCGCGTCGGAGAAGCGTTCTTGCTCGCCGAGCACATGCACGGGCACGCCCCGGGGCTTGGCGTCCCCCGTCGGCACCCGCTGCAGCACCATGATCTCGAAAATGCAGCTGTCCGGGTCCTGGCCGTTGGGCCGCGAGCGGTAGACGATATTGGCCAGGTACCCACCCCAGATCTCGATGTTGGGGAACAGCCAGTAGAGGATGGCGTCGAGCAACTCGGCGTCGGTGGCATCGCTGAAATCCCGGCGGAACAGCTCGCCGAACTGCTCGCGGTTCAGGGCGGCGAGAAAGGTGCGGGCGCTCATGCCCTCCGGCACCGCCAGTTCCCCGGCGGTGAACACCCGGCCGCTCTCCCGCAGGGTGTCCTCCATCACCTGTTGCTGGGGCGGCGGCTCCATGTGGGGGCTGGTCACCGCGTTGGCGGTGATGGAGCGGCTGACATGGTCGCTGAGCAGGTCGTACTGGGCGTTGGCATCCCCCATGAAGGTGAGCAGCTGGGGGTGGGTGGCGATTACATGGTAGGACTCCATGAAGGCCTCCAGGGCCGCCTTCCAGTTGCAGTGGATCACCTTGGCGATGTGCAGCGCCTTGTAGCAGTCGGCGAGGTCGTAGCGGTCCAGGTGGGCGGGCAGCACCTGGAGAAAATCCTCCAGTGGGCCGCAATCGGCATCCGGATTGACGAACACGAAGCCCTGCCAGCGTCCCACCCGGGCCTCGGGCAGGCGCAGTTCCTCCTCCCCGGCATGGGCGAAGTCCGACTTGCAGGGAATGAACTTGTTGCTGCCGTCCAGGTTCCAGGTCCAGGCGTGGTAGGGGCAGCGGAAGCTCTGCTTGCAGCCCGCCTCGCTCACCAGGCGCCGGCCCCGGTGCAGGCAGGAATTGAAAAACGCCTTGATGTCATCGGCGCCGCTGCGCACCACGATCAGTGACAGATCCCCCACCTCGTAGAGCAGGTGATCCCCCACCTCGGGAATGTCCTCCTCCCGACAGGCGAACTGCCAGGTCTTCATCCACAGATGGGCCATCTCCAGGCGGTGCTGCTCGGCGGAGGTGTAGTTGGCCGGATCGAGGCGCATGGTGCCGATATCCGGGTTGCGGGTCTGACGCAGGTGGGCGGGCACGGGCACGGTTTCCTGGTCGAGCAGTTCCTGGTAGCGGATCCCGCTGGAGGGTGATTGCTTCTCGTGGGCGTTCATGGCGGTTCTCGGGTCTGGGGGTTTTGGTCACTGTAGGACCGGGTATCGACTCTCGCGATGATATAAATCAAGTCTGATTGTTTTTATTGCAATGGGATTCCATCTGTGCAACAGTTGTTGCACAACGGTCTCGGCCCGGAAGGGCGGCCCGCCCAGCAGCCCTGGATAACGATTAGAGGTTGTCGTGAACAGATTCACCCGTATCCCGTCACCGGGATTGCATTCTCTACACCATGCCGTTCAGACGGATGTCGCTTGATGCCCCTTCGTGGACCAGCGTCACCCATCCCGTTCCGGCACGATCAGCGCTAACAAGCCATACACAATAGAAACAACAAGGGGTTAACCATGAAAAACGCAACACTCACGCTGGCGGCCAGTACCGCCCTGGCTTTCTCCGCGGGGCTTGCCGCCCAGGGTCTCGAAGAGATCGTCGTCACCGCGCAAAAGCGCGCGGAAAACATCCAGGATGTACCCATCTCCGTTGCCGCCATCAGCGGCGACATGGTGGAGAAGAGCCAGGCCACCTCCCTGCGCAACCTGCAGGGCCTGGTGCCCAATCTGCAGATCAACAATTTTCCCAATACCCCCAACAGCGCGGTGTTCACCATCCGCGGCGTGGGGGTGATCGAGCCGGACCCCTTCGCCGGCAACACCGTGTCCATCGTGCAGGATGGTGTGCCCCAGTATTTCAACATGGGTGCGCTGCTCGACCTGTTCGATGTGGAGAGCATCGAAGTGCTACGCGGCCCACAGGGCACGCTGTTCGGCGCCAACACCACCGGCGGCGTGGTCAATGTCCGCACCCGCCAGCCCACCGGGGAATTCGGTGGCCGCGCCGAGGCGACACTCGGCAACTGGGACCGCCAGGACATCAAGGCCGTCGTCGACTTCCCCATCGTGGCGAACGTGCTGGCGGGAAAGGTGGCGGTCATGAATCACCAGCGGGACGGCTGGGTGAAGAACATCGTCGACGGTTCCGATCTCGACTCCCGGGATGTGACGGTGCTGCGCGGGGCCCTCAAGCTCACCCCCGAAGGGATGCCCGACTTCGATGTCACCCTCGCCACCGAATACGCCGAATCCCGCAACGGTGCCCCCGCCATCAGTAACGGCTCGCGGCCCGGGGATCTGTTCTACGCGCCGGAAGGCACACTTTTCCCCGGCGCGGATCGCGCCATGTACGAAAATCCCTGCCCGGGCAATCCCCTCACCACATCCTGCAGCGCCCCGGACGATTACTACGCTGGCTCCACCGTGCCGGACAGAAACGACATGGATACCTACCGGGCGACCCTCACCGCCAACTGGTACAACACCGGTATCGGCGATGTGGTGAGCATCACCGGCTACAAGAAATTCGACATCCACGAATTCACCGACAACGACGGCACCCCGCTGTTCGGCATCGACACCAATCGCCGCACCGAGGGCTGGCAGCTGAGCCAGGAACTGCGCACCGCCTTCGATGTGACCGACCGCTGGAACATGCAGGTGGGTGGTTTCTATCTGCAGACCAATTACGAACACGCCGCCGACCTCACCCTCGAATTCGCCCTGCCGGGCCTGAGTGGCCTCAATACCCAGGAGCAGGACAACTGGTCCGGCTCGGTATTCGTGCAGAACTATTTCGACGTTTCCGACAAACTGAGACTCCAGGCCGGGGTGCGCTATACCAGCGAATACACCGAGATGACCGCCGGCGACTTCGGTTTTCTCAACCTGGATGGCCCCGCCCAGTGGGGCGTCGGGCCGCAGATCTACGGTTTCGAGGTGAGGGAGGACGAGCGCTGGGACGAACTGGGTTGGAAACTCGGCCTCGACTACCGTATCGACGAAGAGGTGATGCTCTACGGCTACTACGCCCGGGGCTTCAAGTCCGGCGGCTTCGTGGGACGCATCAACGCTCCCGCCGCCATCGGCCCCTATGATCCGGAGACCATCGACACCTTCGAGGCCGGCATGAAGGGGGATTTCCTCGACAGCCGCCTCAGGGCCAATCTCGCCGCCTTCTACATGATCTACGAGGACATGCAGTTGGCCCAGAACTTCCTGCTGGAGTCGGGCTCGCCGGTGGGTACCACCATCTACAACGTGGCGGAATCCAACATCTGGGGTGCCGAACTGGAACTGACTGGCCTGGTCACCGAGCGGTTTTCGGTGACCAGCTCGATGGCCTACCTCCACGCCGAATACGAGGATTTCATCACCACTGACGGCGTCGACCTGAGCGGCAAGCGCCTGCAGAACGCCCCGGAGTTTTCCGCCACCCTGGGGCTCGATTATCAATTCCCCGTGGCGGATGGCGTCGCCGAGGCGAGCCTGCTCTACCGCCACACCGGCGAGAAATACCTGCAAAACCTGGCCAACCCGGCCATCGTCAAGATCCAGGCCACGGACCTAGTGAACGCCAATATCCGCTGGACGCCGCCGAGCGAGAGCTGGTCCATCGAGCTGTGGGCCAACAACCTTCTCGACAAGCGCTACATCGACTCGGTGACCTGGAACCCTGGGCTCTTCACCCAGGTGTTCTACCAGCCGCCGCGGGAATACGGCGTCACCTTCCGGCTCAACTGGTAAACCTCGGGGCGCCCGGCACCAAGCCCGGGCGCCCGACACAATCCATCACCCAATAACGGGAGTAACGAACCATGGCAACACTGGAACAACGCCTTCAGGCGATGGAGGACCGACAGGCCCTGCAGGATCTGCTGACCGCCTACTGCACGGCGGTGGATGCACTGGCCGATGTCGAGGCGGTGCTGGACTGCTTCACCGACGACGCCGTCTTCGATCTCGGCGGCATTCACCTGCCCCGTTTCGAAGGGCGCGAGGCGATTCGCGGCTTTTTCACCCAGGTGTTCAAGGACATGACCCACCACGGTCACTTCAACAGCAACCTCGTCATCGACAGGTTGGAGGGCGACACCGCCACCTGCCGGGCCTACGTGATGGGCATGGGTGCCAGCCGCGACGGCAACAGCGTGCTGGTGTACGTGCGCTACTTCCTCGACTGCGTGCGCACCGCCAATGGCTGGAAGATGAAAACATTCGGCGAATCCTCCCTGATGCCGCTGCCCGACTCCCTGGCCGAGATCCACGGGCGCGCTTGATTTTAAGGAAGGCGCCGGGGTGGTTCAGGGGTCGCCGATCAGGGAGACGAGGCGCAGTTCGCTGGCGAGAAATTCCCGCTGCCGCGCCGGCGACCACTCCACCCCGTCGACGATGGCCTGGGTGGCGATGCCCTGGATGATGGTCAGCAGCCGCCGCGCCAGGGCGGGGATATCGCTGTCCGCCGGCAGCAGCCCCGCCTCGCGGCGGGCGTCGAGGGTGATGGCGATCAGGTCCCGCGCGTGCTGTGCGGAGCGCTTCTCCTGCTCGGTGAACTCCGCGTCGAAGGTGGCCACCTGCCAGAAGGCGAAATAGATTTTCCAGTCCCTGAGGGACGCCTTGGTGAGGGGCAGCAGGGCCTCCAGGCAGCCCTGCAGGTCGGTGGGGTCGCGGGCCAGCACGGCGTGGACCCGCTTCTGGGCGTGGGCCGCGGCCACCTGGTGGCTGTGCTTCAACAGATCGTACTTGCCGGAGAAGTAGTGGGTGACGATGGTGGTGCTGTAGCCGGCGGCGGCCGCCACGTTGCGGATGGTCACACCGTCGAGACCCTTGCTGGCGATGATGTCGGCGACGATCCCGGCGATGGCGAGGCGGCGCGCCTGGTGGTTGACGTTGACGGGCATGGGATGTCTCGCGGTGTCTGACCCTGCCATTGTAGACAGCTGGGCGACGGGGAGGCAAAGCGCCATCCTTGCCACGGATACGGGTGGCAATTTCCCCGGCGGGGCGGCGGACAACGCCGTCTGCCGCCGTTGATAACGAATGACAGACAAGGGGATAACAATGAATGGGGAATTCGATTACATCGTCGTTGGCGCCGGCTCCGCCGGCTGTGTCCTGGCCAATCGCCTGTCGGCGGATGGCCGCCACCAGGTACTGCTGCTGGAGGCCGGCGGCGCCAACCGCGACCTGCTGGTGACCATGCCCAAGGGCATCGCCAGGCTGGTATCCAGCCCGGCCCACACCTGGGCCTACCAGGTGGCACAGCCCCGCACTGCGGATGCCGGCACCCCGGAGGTGTGGATTCGCGGCAAGGGCCTTGGCGGTTCCTCCGCCATCAACGGCATGATCTGGTCCCGGGGCCAGCCGGAGGACTACGACCACTGGGAGAGCCTCGGCTGCCAGGGCTGGAACTGGGCCGCCATGAAGGCCGCCTTCAAGGCCATCGAGGACCACCAGCTGGGGGGCAGCGACAGCCGGGGCGAGGGCGGCCCGGTGACGGTAACCCCGGGCCAGTACCGCTATCCCCTTACCGCCGACATGATCGCCGCCGGGGAGCAGCTGGGCCTTAAGCGCAGCGATGACCTCAACGCCGAGCCGGGCCCCCGGGTGGGCTACTACTGCCACAATATCCGCAATGGCCGCCGCGTCAGCGGCGCCCGGGCCTTTCTCGATCCGGCCCGCAACCGCCCCAACCTGCGGGTGGTGACCGGCGCCCGCGCCCGCCGCGTACTGTTCGACGGCACCCGCGCCAGCGGTGTGGAGGTGGATCTCGGCGACCGTCGCGAACAGTTCCGCTGCCGGGGGGAGATCGTCATCGCCGGGGGCACCCTGGAGAGCCCGCGGCTCCTGCAGCTCTCCGGCATCGGCCCCCGGGGGGTGCTCGACCGCGCCGGCGTGCCGGTGGTGGCCGACAGCCCCGATGTGGGCCGTCGCCTCCGGGAGCACCTGTCCTTCGCCATGCCGTTTCGCATCGACAGCAACGGGGGCAACCACCGCGCCTTCTTTGGCCTCGGCCTTGTGAAGAGCATCGTCCAGTACCAGCTGTTCGGCAGCGGGGCGCTGGCCACCGGGCCCTTCGAGGTGGGCGCCTTCGCTCGGGTCGGCGAGCGGGCGGGCCCTCCCAACCTGCAGCTATACTTGGGGGGCTACACCTTTGCCCTGAGCGACGACAACCACCCCGTGCCCCTCGCCAATATCAGCAAGGAGCCGGGCCTGTCCATCTACGGCCAGCTGCTGCAACTGACCAGCGAGGGCACCCTTGCCATCACCGGCGCCGACCCGGATGCTAACCCGGAGATCATCCCCAACTGGCTCGCCACGGAGGAGGACAAGGCCCTGGCGGTGGCCGCGGTGCGCTACATGCGGGAGTACGCCCGCCAGCCCGCCCTGGCCCGCCATATCGTTGCGGAGCTGCTGCCGGGGGACGCCTGCCAGAGCGATGAGGAGATCCTCGATGCCTTCCGCAAGCTCGCCACCTGCGGCCTGCACGGCACCGGCACCTGCCGCATGGGGGGCGACGAGGGCTCGGTGGTGGACCCGCGCCTGCGGGTGCGGGGGGTGCGGGGCCTCAGGGTAGCGGACTGCTCCATCATGCCCGGACTGGTGTCGGGCAATACCAATGCCCCGGCCATGGCGGTGGGTTGGCGCGCCGCCGATCTGATGCTCGACGACGCACGCAACGGAGGATAGCGCCGTGACCGACAAAACCCGCATCGGCACCACCGACCTCTGGGTCAACCGTATCGGCCTCGGCGCCAACGCCGTGGGGGGGCACAACGTCTACGGCTCCCTCGGCGAGCCGGAGGGCAAGGCCCTGGTGCATGCCGCCATCGATCTCGGCATCGATTTTTTCGACACCGCCTTTATCTACGGCCCGGAGCGCTCGGAAATCCTTATCGGCGAGGCGGTGGCGGAGGCGGGCGCCCGGGACAGGGTGGTGCTCGCCACCAAGGGTGCCTACCGCTTCGTCGACGGCGGGGTGGTGTTCGACAACTCCCCGGCCTTTCTCACCCAGTGCGTGGAGGACAGCCTGCGGCGCCTGCAAACGGACTGCATCGACCTCTTCTACATTCACCAGCCGGACGAGGCCACCCCCAAGTACGAAGCGGTGGGTGCCCTCAAGCGGCTCAAGGAGGCGGGAAAGATCCGCGCCATCGGGGTGTCGAATTTCTCCCTGGCCCAGCTCAAGGAGGCCAACCGGGACGGCCACGTGGACGTGATCCAGAACCTCTACAACCTGTTCCAGCGGGAGGCGGAGGGGGAGATGTTGCCGTTCTGTGAGTCCCGGGGGATTGCCTACATTCCCTACTTTCCCCTGGCGGCGGGACTGCTCGGTGGCCGTTACGACGCCGCCATGGGTTTTACGGATTTTCGCGCCGAGCACCCGTTGTTCACGGGCGAGAATTACCGGGAAAACCTCGCCCGGGTCGAAGCCCTGCGCCCCATCGCCGCGGACCACGGGGTGGAAGTGGCCCACATCGCCCTCGCCTGGTGCCTGACCCGGCCCGCCATCGAGGTGATCATCCCCGGGGCCAAGAGCGCCGCGCAGCTTCAGAGCAACCTCAAGACCGACAGGGTGCGGCTGTCGGCGGCGGACCTGGCCACCATCGACGGGATCTTTGCCCGGGATTGAAGGGGGCAGTCCCGGTCGGTGCTATTGGCGGTCCGCCAGCGGCCCGCCAAACAGCGGGTGGCCGGCGTCGTCGAAGCGCAGCTCCGTGAGGGACTCCGCCACCGGGGGTTCGATCCTCAGGGCCACCAGGGCCTTCTGCTGGCTCCACTTCATCACGTCGAGGCACAGCTCGGCGATCTGGGCATCGCTGAAGTGGCGGCGCAGTTCCCCCCGGAGGGCGTCATCGGCCCAGGCGGGGCGGAGGATGATGGCGTCGCAGAGTTTCAGGGCCGCCACCGCCTCGGGGCTGAATCCGGCGGATTCATAGCGGGCGATGCGCCGCTGCATGTCCTCGTCGAAGCCGGCGTCGAGGGCCTCCCGGGCGCGCAGCGAGCCGCACAGCCGGCAGTCGTGGATCTGGGCGCAGCGCAGCCGCACCAGCTCGCTGATCAGGGGGTCCACTCCCCGGGCGCGCACCACCGCTGCCGCGAAGTCGGCGATGGCCCGCTCCAGGGGGCCGCCGATGGAGACGCCCTTGGTCAGGCGCTCCCGGGCCAGGCGTTCGGTCTGTCCGCTCATGCCAGAATCCTCCCCGCCACGAGGTCCAGCCGCCGGCTCATGTCGAGCACATAGAGGGCGTTGACGAACAGGTACAGCTCGTCCTCGCTGGCGAATCCCCGGAGGCGCTCCACCTGCGCGCTGTCGAGGGTGCTCACCGAGGTGGCGAATTGCTCGCTGAAGTCGACAAAGGCCTGCTCCCTGGCTGTCAAGGGGCGGGGTGGCACCCAGCTGTGGTCGTTCAGGATGGCGTCGATGCAGGCGCTGCAGAGTGCGAGAATCGCCGGGTCCACGGCGGCCGAGGCCAGCTGATGGATACCGGCCAGCGGGGTTGCGGCCTCGGGTTGCAGCGCCGCGAGGCGGGCCCTGACGGGTTCGGAAATCATCGCTGTGCTCCTTGTTTTAGGGTTGCCGTTCGCGCCTTACGGGCCCGTTGCGAACAGCCCGGCGGTGGCCCGCCAGGAGTGGGCCGCGGCCTGCTCGGGGGCCATGGCGCGGTAGGCATCGGAGAGGATCTCCACCCCATAGAGGCCCTGGTAGCCGGTGACCCTAACGGCGTCGAGAAAGGCCCGGCAGGGGAATTCCCCCTCCCCCGGCGCGACCCGGTAATGAATGGTGTCGCTGAGGTAATCCGCCCGGGGCAGCAGGGTGCCGTCGTCCAGCTCGATATGGTTGATGAACCGGCCGGGCAGGGCGGCGATGGCCTCCAGGGGAATATTGCCCCGCACCATGTGCCAGATATCCAGCAGCAGGCCGCCGTTGGCGCGCCCGGCCCCTTCCACCACCGCGCGGCCGGTTTGCAGGTCGGCGAGGTTGGCGGTGGGGAAGAGCTCGATGGTGATGGCCGTGCCCACCGCCGCGGCCTCGTCGCACAGGCGGGCAAACTCCTCGACGATGCGGTCGAGGGGCCAGGTCCGGCCACTGGTGTCGCCCCCCACCTTGATGTGGCGGGCGCCGATGGCCCCGGCGGCGTCCAGCAGCAGGCGCCGGGCCCGGTCCGAGGCGGCGCGCCGCTCGCCGTCCACGAACCAGTCGAGCAGCACTTCCAGTTCCCGGTGCACCAGGCCGTTGGCGTCGAGGATGGCGTTCACCTCCGCCGTCCCGAGGGTGGTCAGCAGGCGGTGGATGTCCTGGCCGTTGAAGCCAAGGCCCCGGTAGCCGGCGGCCCCCGCCGCCCGGGCGCGCCGGTCGAGGCTCAGGGGGCTCGCGGTATCGGCGTCGAAGGGTCCCACCGGGCCCGCCAGGGTGAAATAGGTGCAGATCAGATCCGGTATGCCGGCCATGGGTCTATCTCCGGGCGTGGTCGAGCAGCTGGCGGGCGGCGTCCACCGCCCGCCGCGCCCGTTCCAGGGGGGCGATGCCCCGGGCGGCGAGGGTCGGGGAGGGCGCCTCCACGTCGTACCAGTTGTCTGCCGGCAGCGCTCGCACCAGCTCGGGGAGAGGGAATACCCCTTCCCCGGGGGCGAGTCGGTCGAAGGCTTCGGCCAGGTAGCGCTCGGTGTCGAGGGCCGTGGTGGGGTCGGCGAGGGCAGGCCCGTCGCACAGTTGGGCGTAGGCGATCAGGCCCGGGTCCAGGGCCCGCACCTGCGCCGGGGTGCCGCCGGTGCGCTGCAGATGGAGGGCGTCCACTGCCACGGCGATATTGGCCTGGCCCGCCGCCGTCACCAGGGCCACCGCCTTGGCGAGGCTGGCGCAGGCGGGGGAGAGGCCCATGAATTCGAGGCCCACCTGAAGGCCGTACTCCGCCGCCAGCTGGCCGAAGCGGGCCAGGGTGTCCACCGCCCGGTGCGGATCGCCGTCGTGGACGTGGGTGACCGCGAGCCGCGCCCCCAGCTCCGCCCCCAGGGCGAGGCGGGGGCGGAATGCCTCCAGCCGGGTCTCAGGGCCGAGGGGGAAGAACTCGATGTTGGTGACCACCACACCGCAGTCCGCGAGGCGAGCCTTCATCGCCCCCGCCAGGGCGGGGGTGACGGCGGGGAATTGCACCGCCGGCAAGTCCTGGCCCGGGGCCGCGTCGGCGGGGGAGTCGACGAAGAGGCACACCGCGCCGCAGCCCACCTCGGCGGCGATGGTCACCAGCTCCAGGGGGCTGGCATCGGTGAGGGTGAAATGGTGCAGGGCGAGGGGTGGCGTCATGGCCGTCTACCGGGGCCGGTGGCCTCGGGCAAGACTCACCAGGGCGACTGTTCCGGCGCCGGGGCGGGGCCGCACAGCCAGTCACCGGTGATGCCGAGTTTCACCCGGGTGCCCTTGTCCACCACAGTGCCCTGCTCGGGGGTGCACTGCATTACCCGGTCCGGCGCCCACACCGAGCCGAGGATCCACTGGATATCCTCGTCCAGCTCAAGGCCCACGGTGGCGAGCATGTCCCGTGCCCGGGCGAGGGTCTGGCCGCGCACCTCGGGCACGATGGCCCTGGCGGGGTCGTCGTGGATGGGCAGCACCCGGGCGGCTTCCTTGGCGGCTTCCTCCCGGGCCTTCTGTTCGTCGAAGGCGGGGCCCCAGTAGTCGATCTCCCAGTCGAAGGAGATCATGTTGTCGAGAATGTCCGGCAAAAAGGGCGTCATCCGCAGGTGGGCCCAGTGGGACATGTAGCGCTCCATGGCCTCGTAGCTGTCGATGTCGCAGCAGTTGGCGAAGTCGAAATCGCCGCTGTGGTAGCGGGGCTCGACGCAGAAGCCGTGGCTGTAGTCGCGAATCTCCGGGTTCAGGTGGGGCAGTTTCTTGATTTCCTCGATGAAGCGGTCGATGTGCGCCTGGTTGGCGTCCTGCTTGAATTTGATCATCACCACGTGTCTTATCATTTTGCCTGTTGCTCCTGAGACGGGGTTTTATGGGATTTTGTCAGTCAAAATCGGCGGAGAGCCGCACCAGCAGCTTGCCCTTGTTGTCGCCGGTGAAGAGCCGCGCATAGGCCTCCACGGTGTTGTCGAGCCCCTCGACGATATCCTCGTTGAAGCGCAGCTTGCCCTCGTCGAGCCACTGGCCGATCTCGGCGAGGGCGGCGGGGAAGCGGTCCACGTAGTTGATGGTGAGAAGGCCGAGGACCTTGGCGCTGCGGGCGAGGATCTGCCAGTAGTTGTAGGGGCCGGGTTGCGGCTCGGCGGCGTTGTAGGTGGAGATGGCGCCACAGAACACCACCCGCGCGAAGTCGTCGATGTTGAGCAGGGCGGCGTCGAGGATCTTGCCCCCCACATTGTCGAAGAATATATCCACCCGCTCGGGACACACCTCGGCGATGGCCTTCGCCAGGTCGTCGGTCTTCTTGTAGTTGATGGCGGCGTCAAAGCCCAGCTCGTCCATCAGCCAGCGGCATTTTTCGTCGCTGCCGGTAAGGCCCACCACCCGGCAGCCCTTGATCTTGGCGATCTGCCCGGCGATGGAGCCCACGGCGCCGGCGGCGGCGCTGATCAGGGCGGTTTCGCCGGGCTGGGGCTGGCCCAGCTCCAGCATGCCGAAATAGGGGGTGAGGCCCATGGCGCCGCTGAAGATGCTGAGGTGATAGCGCAGGGGATGCTTGCCGTCCCGTTCGACGGGGGTCAGTTGGTCGCCCGGGGTGATGCTGTAGTCCGCCCAGTCGTTGGTGGCGAGGCCGAGGGCGAAGTCGCCGGGCTTGAAGCCCGGATGGCGGCTCTCGTAAACCACCCCGAGACTGGTGCTGCGGATGGCGCCGCCGATGGCAATGGGTGGAAAGTAGCTGATGTTGTCGCTCATCCAGTCCCGCTGGGCGGGATCGAGGGAGAGGTACAGGTTCCTGATGACCACCTCGCCCTCGCGGGGTTCGGCGAGGGGCACTTCCCGAAGGCGGATGTCGTCGCCGGTGGGAATGCCCACGGGGCGCTGGTGGAGGTAGAGCTGGCGGTTGCTGGGTCTGGTCATGGCAGGCTCCCGGTTATGGGGTTTTATCGGTGTTGGTGGGGGAGAATATGCCCATCGAAAAATAAAAGCAAACAAGCTTGACTTTTTATTATTGGATGCCTATTCTGATCCTATCGACCGTGCCGGACGGGCGACAGGCAAGCCCGGCACCGACAATAAGATGATGGTTTTCAGCGCTGTGGTCACAACCGGTATTCCCACGACAATTTCCGTCAACCCATCTTTTGTCTCCCTGGTCAGGCAGTTTGCCCTTGCGTGGGCAATTCGTCGGTCCTTTGTGATTTTGGCAGCCCTCCGGGGCTGCCTTTTTTTTGCCATCCGCCCCCTGTCTGGCCCCGCCCGGCCCAATCTGGAGATTTCCCGTGCAGACCATTGATACCCACCGCGACTTCGCGGTCGACGCCGCCCGCATCTGGGCGTTCCTGGAGGACTTCGGCAACATCGAGGCCTGGTGGCCCGCCGGCGGCCCCGTGGCCATCCGCGAGGTGGTGCTGGAGGGGGAGGGCATCGGCATGATCCGCCATATTCACAATCACGGCATGCCGGCGCCGGTGAGCGAGCAGCTGGACTTTATCGACCCCGCCAGCCGCACCCTCAGGCTCTCCATTGTCGGCCAGCGCCCGGCGGGCCTGCTGCGCTACCAGGCGACCGGCCGGTTGACGGAGCAGGGCCCCGGCCAGTGCCGGCTCAGCTACCACTCCGAATTCGACGCCGAGCCCGGCCGCGAGGACGAGGCCCGGGGTTTTCTCAGCGGCGCCTACGAGCTGATGTTCGACGGCCTCGATCAGGCCGCGCGGCGGGGCTAGCGGGGTGGACGACAAGCTGGATTTCACACTCTGGCCCGCCTGCGTGAAAACCCACGGCTTTGGGGATCAGCTGCGGGCGGCGGTGGCGGGGGGCTTTGAGGTGCTGCCCATCGGCCCCCTCACCTGGCGGGGGCTGCGGGACAGCGGCCTGTCCAGCGCCGACATCGTCGCCATGGCGGCGGATCAGGGCATTCGTCTCGGCCATTACGACGGCTTCACCGACTGGGCGCCGGAGCGCTTCGCGGCGGATCTGCCCGAGCCCGCCAAGGCGGTGTTCGATGTGTCCGCCGAGCAGTGCCTGGAGATCTGCGATCAACTGGGGCTCGACGCCATCTGCGCCACCGGCGCCTTCCGCCCCGGGGCCTGGCCCCTGTCCGCCCTGGTGGACGGCTTTGCCGCCTTCTGCGAGAAGGCCGCGGCGGCGAATATTCGCGTCGACCTGGAATTCATCCCCCTGTGGGGCATACCGTCCCTGGCCCTGGCCTTTGACATCGTGCGGGGCGCGGGCGCCGCCAACGGCGGCATCCTGTTCGATACCTGGCACTTCTTTCGCGGGGATGCCGACCTCGCTCTGCTGGAGCGCATTCCCCCGGGGGTGATCCGCACCCTGCAGCTGGCGGATGGCGCCGCCCGGCCCCGGGGGGAGAGTCTTTTCGAGGATTGCCTGCGCTACCGCCAGTTGCCGGGGGAGGGGGATCTCGATATTGGTCGGGTGCTGAGGATCCTCGCCGCCAAGGGGGGTGTCACCAGCATCGGCCCGGAGATTTTCTCCGACGAACTCGATCGCCTGGAGCCCACCCGCGCCGGCCAGCAGACCGCCAGCGCCTGCGCCAGGGTGTTGCGGCGGGCCGGCTGGTCCCTTTTCGACGGACCAGGCGAAGGCGCGATCCGTGCCGCCGGGCGGGGCGCCGACCCTGCCTGATCCAACAGCTTATCAGGGGTGGGTGCCCACCTATAATTCAGTCAAACAACGATTAAATCAGGAGCTCAACCATGCTGTTCATCAGTGCCCGACTCGAACTCGACCCCGCCCACGCCGATGCCTATATCGCCGCGGCGGAAGCCATCGTCGCCCCCACCCGGGCGGAAAAGGGCTGCAATGTGTACGCCTTTTCCAGGGATATCGTCGACAGCAATATCGTCTGGATCAGCGAGGAATGGGACAGCGAGGAGGACCTCATGGCCCACCTGAGCACCGCCCATATCGCGGATTTTCTGAAAAAGACCCAGGCGTTCAACATCCTCTCCATGGACGCGCGCAAGTATGAGATTGCCTCCGTGAGCCCCATGGGCGTTCCCGAAAACTGATCTGTCATAGCGCCGCCAGCGGGCGGCAAGGCGAGGCCACCATGACCATTGCAGAAGACTACAACCGCATCGTCACCCAGATGATCGACTACGTGGACAGCGACCGCACCGACCAGGCGGACGGCACCCTGGCGGTGCCGGTGAGCGCCTACACGGATGCCGAGACCTGGCAGCGGGAGATGGACCTGATCTTCAAGCGGGTGCCGCTGCTGGTGGCCCTCAGCAACGAGCTCCCCAATCCGGGGGATTTCAAGACCCTGGACATGCTCGACAAGCCGCTGCTGATCACCCGCCAGAAGGACGGCAGCGTGCGCGCCATGCTCAACGTCTGCCCCCACCGGGCGATGCTGGTGGCCAGTGAGCCCTGCGGCAACAAGGGCACCTTCACCTGCCCCTACCACGGCTGGAGCTTCAACAATGACGGCAGCCTCCGGGGCGTGGCCGGGCCCGACAAGTTCGGGCCGGTGGACAAGGCCAGCCACGGCCTCACCCAGCTGCCGGTGTACGAGCGCGGCGGGCTGATTTTCGCCGCCCTCACCCCGGGCCTCGAGGTGGATTTCGAGGGTTTCCTCGGCGGCATGATCGCCGACGTGGAGCGCCTCAACTTCCAGGACTGGTACTACTGCGGCAAGCGCGAGATCTTCGGCGCCAACTGGAAGGTGGCCTACGACGGTTACCTGGAGGGCTACCACTTCGCCGCCGCCCACCCGGACACCATCCACCCGCGCACCTATTCCAATGTCATGCATTTCGAGGCCCACGGCCCCCATATCCTCATCGGCTTCCCGCAGAAGAGCATCGCCAAGCTCAAGGACGTGGCGAGGGACGAACTGTGGCGTCACGAGAACGACGGCTACGACTTCATCCGCACCTTCTTCCCCAATGTGTCCATCTTCGTCGCCCCGGAGATCACCCAGATCGCCCAGCTGATTCCCGGGCCCACCCCGGGCACCAACCGCACCATCCTCAACTTCCTCCACCGCAACCCCCCGGCGGACGACAAGGCGCGGGCGGACATCGAGACCATGATGGACTGGCTCCAGGGAGTGGTGGATAGCGAGGATTACCAGGTGGGCCTCAAGGTGCAGCGCGGCCTCGAATCCGGTGCCATCGACCACATCCTGTTCGGCCGCAACGAGCGGGGCAACCAGTACTTCCACCGCTGGGTGAACCACTACCTGGCGGGTGACCCGGACGCGCCGCTGCCCACACTGTAAAGGGGATTCCATGAGCATTCACGACAAGCGCGCCGGCCGCATCAACTGCCTGCTGGTGACCGGCGGGCAGTGGCACGACATCGATTTCGCCCGCCTGGAGCTGCTCAAGCTGCTGGCGGAGGACGACCGCATACGGGTGCGGGTGTTCGAGGATTTCGAGAACCTCGACGCCCTCGCCGAGGCGGATTTCCTGGTGTCCTACACCTGCAACGTGGCCCCCTCCGTCACCGCCCAGGAGGCCCTGCGGGCCTGGGTGGCGAAGGGCGGGCGCTGGTACGCCCTGCACGGCACCAACTCCATCATCCGCCTGATGTCCAGTGGCCTCTACGGCACCCCGGACTGGGCGCCCCTGTTCATGGAGACCCTGGGCTCCATGTTCCGCTCCCACCCGCCCATCGCCCCCTACCGGGTGGACGTGGCGGACCCGTCCCATCCCCTGGTGAAGGATATCGAGCCGTTCGAGAGCACCGACGAGCTGTACCTGATGCGCACCTACGGCAAGCTCCATGTGCTGCTCGACGCGGAGTTCGGCGGCGATGCCCCGGGTTTCGAGGAGGACCAGTGGCAGCACGGCCGCCACCCGGTGCTCTACACCCACCCCGTGGGGGAGGGCAGCGTGCTGTACCTCACCCTCGGCCACTGCCGCCACCACTACGACATGCAGCCGCTGCTCGACTACTGGCCCACGGTGGACCGCTGCGCCTGGGATCTGCCGGTGTTCTACACCCTGCTGCGGCGCGGCATCCGCTGGGCCATCGAGCCCATCGACGAGGCCACCGCCCGGGCGCGGGATCTGGCGCGCGGCGCAGCTTCTTGAGTTGCACGTGACAAGTTACACGTAACACGTTTCACGTTTCACGTTTCACGTGGGAGCGGGGGTGGGTCTGGCACATTGATCCGGCATTCACTGCAAACAAAACGGGCGCCCTTGGCGCCCGCTTTGTTTGCTCACGTGAAACGTGAAACTCAGTCCTCGAAAGCCCCCTCCCCAATCCACCGCCGGATCAGCTCCTGCTGGGCCTCCGGCAGGGGCGGGGCGGCGAAGGGCATTTGCATGCCCTCGCCGCCGGCCTCCAGGTGGGTGCCCGCCAGCTTGTGGATCAGGTAGCTGGCCTCGGGCTTGCCCGGTTCCACCCGTTTGAGGTCGCTCTGCACCGAGGGTTGCCCCACCAGGGCGGCGTGGGCCCGGGCGGGAATCAGGGATATGAGCCCCGGCTCCTGCCCGGTGACGTGGCACACCGCGCAGCGCTGCTTGAGCAGGGGGGCGATGTCCCGGGCGAAGGAGACGGGCTCGGTATCCCCGCCGGCGGCGAGGGCGCCGCTGGCGAGCAGGGTGGCGGCGAGAATGGCGATGGGCTTCATGGTCAGGCGTCCCTGGCGAGGCCGAGGGCGTGGCGGGCGGCGATATAGCCGTAGGTCATCGCCGGGCCCAGGGTCGCCCCGGCGCCGTAGTAGGCGTTGCGGGACAGGCTGGCGATGCAGTTGCCGGCGCCGTACAGGCCGGGGATGGGTTTGCCCGCGGTGTCCAGCACCTGGGCGTGGCCGTTGGTGTCCGGGCCGCCGTTGGTGTCGAGGGCGCCGGGGGCGAGGATGATGGCGTAGTAGGCGCCCTTCTCCGGCAGCGGGTAGAGAGTGCTGTTGGGGTGGGGGTTGGGGCCGTGGCCGCTGTTTTCCTTGAACATGGTCCACACCGGGTGCCATTCCCGGTCGTAGTCGTAGTCGCCCCGGTGGAAGTCGAGGTCCTTGCCGGTGAGGGCGAAGCCGTTGTAGCGCTTGACGGTGTCCGCAAGGCCTGCCGCGAAGCTGGCGTCGAGGCGGAAATTGCCGGTGTGGGCGGCGAGGCTCGCCAGGCGTTCGTCGAGCTTTTTACCCAGTTCCGCCAGGGTATCGGCGGCGATCACATAGGGGGTGCCGGCCTTCACTGGGGGCAGGCCGTTGTTGTCCCCCGTGGACTCGGCGGTGCGGGTGTCGTAGATCATGAACAGCAACTGGTTGGGGTATTCGGCGTTGGTGACGTCGAACTCGAAGTGGGCCTGGGTGCGGTCGTTGTAGTTGCGGTGTTCGTTGACCACCCGCTTGCCGTACTTGTTCACCAGGATCATGGAATCGCCGGGGGGCACGAACATGCCGGTGCCCACCGCGCGGTTCTGCAGGGCTTCCTCCAGCACCACCTGGGTGCGCCAGGCGCCGGCGAGGTTACCGAGCCGGGCGCCGGCCTTGCTGGCGATGCCGATGAAGTCGCCGGTGGCGGCCTGCTGGCCGCAGGAGCCGTAGATGAACACCTCCTGGAAGGCGTTGATCAGTTCGACATTGTGGACATAGCCGCCGGTGCCGAAGACCACGCCCCTGGCGGCGCGCACCGTTACAGTCCTGTCGCCGTGGCGGGCCTCGACGCCGATCACCGCGCCCCCGTCCATCACCAGGCCGGTGACCGGGTGCTCGGTGAGAATGGTGGCGCCCCGGGCGGTGAGCCAGGCCTCCAGCTGCTCGATCATGCCGTAGCCGTGGGCGTAGCCGCCGTCGGCGGTGGCGGTGGCCAGGGAGCGGCCCTTGGGCACGCGGTTCTCCGGTACGTGGGATAGGTAGTCCGGGGCATCCCGGTCGAGGTCCCACAGGCGCCACTCCCGCACGTGCATGGCGCCGCTCTCCCGCAACAGCTCCACCATGGGGGCGCCGTTGTCGTAGAAGGCGGCGATGCGCTCGAATTCGTTGGCGGGCAGCCCCATGTTGGGGGCCTCGGCGTTGTAGAGGCCGGGGTAGGCGTAGCGGCACAGGTACTGGAGGCAGGCGGTGCGTTCGTCGTCGATGCCCCGGGCCTTCAGGCCGTAGTGGTTGGGGATCCAGAACACCGCCCCGGACTTGGCGGTGGTGCCGCCGAGCAGTGGGGCCTTTTCCAGTACCACCACTTTGGCGCCGCCGGTCACGGCGGTCACGGCGGCGGTGAGGGCGGCGGCGCCGCCACCCACACAGACGATGTCCGCTTCCAGGTCCCAGCGGGGTTGTTCGGCGGCTTGCACGGAACGGATGCCGGCGCCGAGGCCAGTGGCGGCCACGGCGCCGGTAAGGCCGGCCAGCACCTGGCGGCGGGTGAAGCGGCTGTTGTCTTTATCGCTCATGGAGTTTCTCCTCGATGGGGTGACGCGGGTGTCAGTGGGTGTCGACGCGGATGATCAACTTGCCCTGGTTGGAGCCGTCGAACAGGCGGCGGAAGGCGGTGAAGGTGTTTTCGAAGCCGTCGACGATCTCTTCCCGGAACTGGATGCGGCCCTCGTCGAGCCACTGGGCGAGTTGCCCCACCCCCTCGGGGAAACGGTCGAGGTAGTTGCTCACCAGATAGCCCTGGACCACGGCGCTGCGGGCCAGGATCTGCCACCAGTTGTAGGGGCCGGGCACCGGCTCCGCGCTGTCGTAGCTGGCGATGGCGCCGCAGAACACCACCCGGGCGTGGCTGTTGAGGTTGAGCAGGGCCGCGTCGAGGATCTCGCCGCCGACGTTGTCGAAAAAGATGTCCACCCCCTCGGGGCAGGCCTTGGCGATGGCGTCCACCAGGGGGCCGCAGGTCTTGTAATTGATGGCGGCGTCGAAGCCGAGGTCCTCGGTGATCCAGCGGCACTTTTCGTCACTGCCGGCGAGGCCCACCACCCGGCAGCCGAGGATCTTGCCGATCTGGCCGCCGATGGACCCCACGGCGCCGGCGGCGGCGCTCATCAGCAGGGTCTCGCCGGCCCGGGCCCGGCCCGCCTCGATCACGCCGAAATAGGGGGTAAGGCCCACGGCGCCGAAGATGCTCAAGTAGTAGTGGGGCGGGTATTTGTTGTCCGCCGGCACCTTGGCGAGGAAGTAGCCGGTGCTGAGGCTGTAGTCCTCCCAGGCGTTGATGCCGTACACCAGATCCCCCACCCGGTAGTCGGGGTGGCGGCTGGCCACCACTTCCCCGAGGGTGGTGCTGGTGATGGCGCTGCCCACCGGGATCGGCGGCATGTAGCTCGGGGTGTCGCTCATCCAGCCGCGAATGGCCGGGTCGAGGGAAAAGTAATGGTTGCGGATCACCAGCCCGCCCTCGGCCGGTTGCGGGACGGGCAGGTCGCGGCGCCGCACGTCGGCGCCACTGGGCTCGCCCCGGGGGCGTTGATGGAGATAGAACTGGCGGTTCACGGAGGTGGACATGGGCGGTGGCTCCCCGGGTTATTATCGCAGCGGCTGGTGCAACGGGTGTTGCATCACAGTAAATCATCCTCCTATAAAAAGCAAGCGTGATTGTTTTGATTGCATTCGATCAAAAACAAAAAAGACAAGCTTGTTTTATTTTTGGGGATGCACTAAGGTTGCGCGAAACAGGATCCGGTCGCCACGCCGTGGCCCCGCGCGCCATCCCCGTCACAGCCCGGCACCCCAGCGCCGATTGAGAGGCCCCATGAGCGACAACTTCCAGCGCATCTGCGCCGTCGATGACATCCCCGCCAACAGCGGCAAGCCGGTTCTGATCGGCGGCGTCGATGTGCTGGTGTGCCACGCCAGCGGCGAGTTCTACGCCATCGAGAACCTGTGCACCCACCAGCGCGCCAAGCTGGAGGGCGGCCGCATCCGCAACTGTTTCATCTCCTGCCCCCTCCACGGCGCCCGCTTCGACCTGCGGGACGGCTCCACCAAGGGGGAGCTGACCAAGATACCCGTCAAGACCTTCGCCACCCGGGTGGTGGACGGTTTCGTGGAAGTGGCGCTGCCCTGAGGCGCGCCACCCTCCCGCGGCGAGACGCGCCCTATTCGATAACCTTAGGAATTCACAATGGATTTTTCCCTGTCCCCCGAAATTGAAAGTTACCGCCAGCGGGTCCGCGCCTTCGTGGCCGAGCACATCCTGCCCCTGGAATCGGACCGCGCCAACTACGACCCCCACGAGAACATCCGCAAGGACCTGCTCGACAATCTGCGCCGTAAGGCCCGGGAGGAGGGCCTCTGGGCCTTCCAGATGCCCAGGGCGCGGGGCGGCCAGGCGGTGGGCATCGTCGGCATGGCGGCCCTTTACGAGGAGATGAACCGCTCCATTTTCGGCCCCGTGGTGTTCAACAGCGCGGCGCCGGACGACGGCAACATGATGCTGCTGGAAAAGGTCGGCAGCGAGGCCCAGAAGGCCAAATGGCTGCAACCGATCATCGACGGCAAGGTGCGCTCGGCGTTCGTGATGACCGAGCCGGCCCCCGGTTCCGGCTCCGATCCCGCCGGCATGATGCAGACCCGGGCGGAGAAGAAGGGCGACAAGTGGGTGATCCACGGCCACAAGTGGTTCATCACCGGGGCCGAGGAGGCGGAGCACTTCATCCTCATTGCCCGCACCTCCGACGATCCCCGCAAAGGCCTTAGCGCCTTCCTCTATCACCGCGACCACCCGGGCTGGGAGATCCGCCGGCGCATCGACATCATGGGTCCGGAGGAGCACGGCGGCCACTGCGAGCTGATCTTCGACGGGCTCGAGATCCCCGACGAGGACCGCCTGATGAACGTCGGCGACGGCCTCAAGGCCACCCAGATCCGCCTCGGCACCGCGCGCCTCACCCACTGCATGCGCTGGCTGGGGCTGTCCAAGCGCTGTCTCGAAATCGCCCAGGACTACATCGCCAGCCGCGAGGCCTTCGGCAAGACCCTGGCCAGCAACGAGGTGATCCAGAACCTCGTCGGCGGCGTGGCCATGGATATCCAGGTGGGGCGTCTGCTCACCATGCACGCCGCCTGGAAGCTCGACCAGGGGGACTTCGCCCGCAAGGAGGTGTCCATGGCCAAGATCCAGGTGGCCGACACACTGCACAAGGCGGCGGACACCGCCATTCAGCTCAACGGCGCCCGGGGCTACTCCAAGGACACGGTGCTGGAGTGGATCTACCGCTACGCCCGCCAGGCGCGGCTGGTGGACGGCGCCAGCGAGGTGCACCGCATGGTGCTGTCCAACTACTATGCCAGGGAAGGGCAGGACTTCTGGTCCTGGGGGCTCTGAGGTAATCGCCATGTCCGTGACCGCCCTCGACCTCGACGCCCTCGCCGCCTACCTGACACCCCGGGTGGAGGGCTTTGCCGGCCCCTTGGTCGCCCGCAAGTTCTCCGACGGCCAGTCGAATCCCACCTTCCTGCTGGAAACCCCGGAGCGCAAGTACGTGCTGCGCCGCAAGCCGCCGGGCCAGCTGCTCAAGTCGGCCCACGCGGTGGACCGGGAGTACCGGGTGCTGTCGGCCCTCGCCGGCGGCGACGTGCCGGTGCCCCGGGTGTACCACCTGTGCGAGGACGAGACGGTGATCGGCTCCATGTTCTACCTCATGGAGTTTCTCGAAGGCCGGGTGTTCTGGGACCCGGCCCTGCCGGAGCTGACCCCCGCCGAGCGCAGCGTTGTCTACGACGAGATGAACCGGGTGCTGGCCGCCATCCACTCGGTGGACCTCGACGCCCGGGGCCTTGCCGACTACGGCAAGCCCGGCAATTACTTCGAGCGCCAGGTGTCCCGCTGGAGCCAGCAGTACCGGGCGTCGCAAACCGAACCCCTCCCCGCCATGGATGCCCTGATGGACTGGCTGCCGGCCCATCTCCCCCCGGACGACGGCCGGGTCAGCCTGATCCACGGCGACTACCGCATCGACAACCTGATGTTTGCCCCCGATCGCCTCGAAGTGATCGCGGTCTTCGACTGGGAGCTGTCCACCCTCGGCCACCCGGTGGCGGACCTGGCCTACCAGGTGATGCAGCGCTACATGGGCCGCGACTGGCAGATCAAGGGCCTCGCCGGGCTCGACACCGAGGCCCTCGGCATTCCCTCCGAGCAGCGCTACGTGGCCGACTACTGCCGGCGCATGGGATTGCCTGGGATAGACCACTGGCCGTTCTACCTGGCGTTCTCGTTCTTCCGCTTCGCCGCCATCTGCCAGGGGGTCAAGCACCGCGCCCTGGCCGGCAATGCCTCGAGCAGCGATGCCGCCGGTGTCGGCGCCATGGCCGCGCCCCTGGCGGAGCTCGGCTGGCGCATCGCCCGGCAGTCGGCGCCGCCGTGACGCCCCTGTTGACAGCGGCGGTGGAAGGATCCAGTATTTTATAGAATTATAGTTCTAGTTCGTAAGAGGCGCCGGGCGCCATCCAGCCATAATCACAACGCGGGGTAACCACCATGAACCAGCCACTCAAACCCTTGCCGGGACAGGCCCGCTGTCCCGGGGACAGCGTCCAGGACATCATCCACCGGGAGGGCCGCCCGGTGCCGCCGGTGCTGGCGGAGGAGTCCTACAGCTTCCTCGGCGACGAGGATATCGGCTATGAGCGCTACACCTCCCGGGCCGTGTTCGACCGGGAAATGGAACGCCTCTGGCCCCGGGTGTGGCAGTGGGTGTGCCGGGAGGAGCATATCCCCGAGGCGGGGGATTTCATCACCTACGACATCGGCGATTACTCCTTCGTGGTGCTGCGCACCGAGTCGGGGGAGATTCGCGCCTACTACAACGCCTGCCTGCACCGGGGCACCAAGCTGCGGCCGAGCGGCTCCGAAGGCTGCACCCAACAGCTGCGCTGCCCCTACCACGGCTGGACCTGGAACCTCGACGGCACCCTCAAGGAGATCCCCTGCGATTGGGATTTCCCCCACGTCACCGGCAACCCGGAAAAATTCCAGCTGCCCCAGGCGCGGGTCGGCCTCTGGGGCGGGTTCGTGTTCATCAACATGGACCCGGAGGCGCCCGCCCTGGAGGACTTCATGGGGGTGCTGCCGGACCACTTCCGCAACTGGCACATGGACCGGCGCTACGTGGAACTGCATGTCCAGAAGGAGCTGCCCTGCAACTGGAAGACCGCCATGGAGGCCTTCCTGGAGTCCTACCATGTGCTGGAAACCCACCCGCAACTGCTCTACGGGGTGGGGGACGCCAACGTCCAGTACGACACCTATGGGGAGCACGTGTCGCGCTTCTTCGCAGCCTTGGGTGTCGCCAGCCCCCACCTCAAGGAGCCCCTGAGCGAGCAGGATCTGGTCGACCGCATGCTGGTGGGGGATCGCTCGGCGGTGACGGAGGACCTGATCGTCGGGGAGGGGGAGAGCGCCCGCACGGTGATGGCCCGCCACCTGCGCAAGGTTCTCGGCGAGCGCTACAACGCCAGCCTCGACGGCTACAGCGACAGCGAGGTGATCGACACCATCGAGTACCACCTGTTTCCCAACATGGTGCTGTTTCCCGGGGTGTCCCTGCCCATGGTCTACCGCTTCCGGCCCCTCGGCAACGACCCGGACAAAAGCCTTTTCGACTTGCTGTTCCTGCGCCCCGTGCCGGACCAGGGGGAAGCGCCGCCGCCGGCGGAGCCGGTGCGCATCGGCATCGATACCTCCTACACCACGGTGCCCGGCATGGACCCGGGCATGGGCCACGTCTACGACCAGGACACCAACAACCTGCGGGGCCAGCAGGAGGGCTTCAAGGCCTCGAAGAAGCGCGGCCAGACCCTCGGCAACTACCAGGAGTCCCGCATCCGGCACTTCCAGCTCACCCTCGACAAGTACCTTTACCGGTAGGGAGTGGCCATGACCGCAATAACAGACAACCAGCGCGCGGCCCTCGCCGCGCTGCGGGACAAGCAGGCTATCGCCGATAACCTGGCCAACCACGCCCGGGGCATCGACCGCGCCGACGCTGGGCTGCTCGCCAGCGTCTACCACCCGGACGCCCGGGTCGACTACGGCTTCTTCAACGGCCCGGCGGCGGAACTGGTGGCCCTGCTGGTGCCCATGCAGCGCCGGTCCCCGGTGACCCTGCACCGCCCCGCCAATGTGTGGATCAAGGTGCGGGGCGACCTCGCCATCTCCGAGAGCTATGTCATCGCCTATGCCGAGTCCCACACCGACCAGGGACCGGTGCAGAGCCTGGTGGGGGGGCGCTACCTGGACCGCCACGCCTGGCGGGACGGCGCCTGGCGCATCAGCCACCGGAGCTACGTGCTGGACTGGAACATCAACCGCCCGTCCGCCGCCAGTTACGCCGAGGCGACCCTCGCCAGCGGCCACTTCGTGCCCCTGGGGGGCCACGGCGCCCGGGATCCGGGCAACCTCTTTCTCGCCATCCAGTCGGCGGATTTCCGCGCCGCCACATCCGAGGGAAACACCATGACCGAACGCCCCATCACCGACGCCGATATCGACGCCCTGTTGTCCCGGGAGACCCTCAAGGAGCTGCTGCTGGCCTACTGCCGCGGCGTCGATCGCGGCGACGAGGCCCTGCTCGCCTCCCCCTTCCACGACGACGCCACGGTGATCACCGGCGCCTTCAACGGCCCGGCCAGGGACTTCGCACCCCAGATCCTGCGCACCGTGGCGGAGACCTCCAGGCGGGTGTTCCACTCCGTCAACAACTGCTGGTTCGACATCGACGGCGACCGGGCGGTGGGGGAGAGCTACGTGATCGCGGTGCAGACCGTGCCCGGCCCCGAGGGCGATCTCGACATTCTGGTGGGCGGCCGCTACCTGGACCGCTTCGAGCGCCGCGCCGGGGTGTGGAAGATCGCCCAGCACACCTTTGTGATGGACTGGAACATGACCCAGCCCTGCACCGCGGTGATGGACGAGGGCATGTTCGGCGAGATGGTCCAGGGCCGCCGCGACGGCAGCGATCCGGTGCACGGGTTCTGGAACAGCCTCCCCTGAGGTTCGCGGTTCCCCGTTTGAGCTGTCCTGGCTACCGGCCGGGGTGGGCCCGAGGGTCCTCCCGGCTGTCTTTTTCCCCGCCCGCCCCCCGCCTCCTTCCCCCCCCGCGCGGAAAAAGTTTGACACATAAGACAAATTAAACCTTACTCAAACCGACCCCGCGTCGCGTCATCCCCGATACCTATAACGCAACCAAAGCCTGCCCGGGCTGGCCCAATCGGTCCGCCACGGCTCCGGAGGATTCCATGATCAGACGAGCCTTACCCCTCACCCTTACCCTCGCGGCCCTCGCGGGCGGCGTATCCGCCGGCGAGCAGTGCACCCTCGACGGCATCCGCGCCATCACCCCCAAGGACGCGGTGATCGATTCCGTCAAGGCCATCGACGCCCCCGTCGCCCACTGCGAGGTGGTGGGCCACATCATCACCCAGAACCCCGGCCCCAACCGGGTCGAATTCACCGTGATGCTGCCGGATGAGCGCTTCAACGGCCGCTACTACTTCGTCGGCCTCGGCGCCGCGGCCGGCTTCGTGCCCACCACCACCGCCACCGACATGCTCGGCAGTTACTACGCCGGCACCACCCTGCAGCTGCTCAACCAGGGCTTTGCGGTGGCGGGCTCCGATACCGGCCACAAGGGCATGATGTGGGACTTCGCCATCGACAACCCGGCCGCCAAGCTCGACCACGGCCACCGGGGCGCCCATGTCTCGGCGGTGGCCACCCAGGCCATCACCCGGGCCTACTACGCCATGGAGGACAAGCTCCACCGCTATCACCTGGGTTGCTCCGGGGGCGGCCGGATGGGGGCCATGGCGGCCCTCCACCACCCCGACGACTACGACGGCATCGTGGTGTCCACCGGCTTCGGCAATGGCAACAGCGTGTGGTTTCCCTGGATCGTCCAGTACCTGGTGGAGAACCCCGACCGCTGGGTGCCGCCGGCCAAGCTGGCCCTGCTGGAGCGCAAGGTGGCGGAGCACTGCGCCGGGCCCGATGGCCTGGTGCGGGACGTCAATGTCTGCGGCTTCGACGTGGCCACTCTCAAGTGCCCCGGAGCCGACGCCGACAGCTGCCTCACCGGGCCCCAGGTGGACATGATCAAGCGCATCACCGGTCGCTTCCCGGTGGCACCGGGGGTCGATGCCCCCGGCTTCAGCCCCACCAACCCCACCGGCTGGTCGTCGTTCCTGATCGGCAACACCAAGCCCACCAGCAAGGACATGAACAACCCCTGGGCCCCCAACCCGCCGCCGTCCTCCTTCGGCATCGGCCAGAGCATCCTGCGGGGCATGTACTTCAATAAAGCCGACTTCAACATGATCACCGATCTCGACTTCGACAATCCCGAGCACCTGAAGATACTCGGCGACCACCACGCAGACTGGGGCGCGGTGAGCCCCGATCTGTCGGGCTTCAAGAAGGCGGGTGGCAAGCTGATCATCTGGGCCCCCATCGGCGAGAACGCGGTGCCCCCCGCCAACGCCATCGAGTACTACGACGACCTCAAGAAAACCGTCCCCGGCACCGACGACTTCGTGCGGGTGTACATGGTGCCCGGGGTGTTGCACTGCGGCGGAGGCCCCGGCCCCCAGGACTCGCCGGAGCGCTTCCTCGACAAGGTGATCGCCTGGGCCGAGGAGGGCAAGCGCCCCGACGAGATCGTCGCCAGCGCCTCTGCCCAGCGGGTCGTCCCCGGCCAGCAGGCGGCGGCGCAACCACCCACCCTGTCCCGCACCGTGCTGCTCTGCCCCCATCCCCAGCAGGCGGTATTCAATGCCCGGGAGGGGGCCTTCCCCTACGATGCCGCCAACTGGGTGTGCAAATGACGGCATGCTGATCCCGGCCCCGCCGGGTTCCCGTAAAGCGCCGGCGGCAGTGATGCCGCCGGTTTTTTTTATGGCCCCCGGGGCGCCGATTTTTGCTAAAGTCCAGGCGGTCGAGGGCGCCTCGACGACAACAAAACCGATAACGACACTTCGCAATCAAGGGCCCGCCATGAAAACCACTGTTTTTGGTGCCACCGGCTACCTGGGCAGCCACACCGCCGAGCAATTGACCCTCGCCGGCCACGAGGTGGTCTGCGTGGTGCGCCAGGGCAGCGACTGCCGCTTTCTCGAAACCCTGCCGGTGACCATCGTCCGCGCCAACTTCGACGACCCGGGGCAACTCGCCCAAGCCATCGCGCCCGGCGGCGCGGTGCTCAATTGCGTGGCCGAGACCCGCATGCACCTCGCCGACGCCGAGCGCCGCCGGGTGGAAATCGACCTCACCTCGCGGCTGTTCAACGCCGCCCGGGCGGCGGGGGCCAAACGCTTTGTCCAGCTGAGCACGGTGATGATCTACGGCTTCGACCGGCCGGTGACCGCCATCGACGAGAACTACCCCATCAAACCCCGCTACAGCTACAGCCGCATCGCCGCCGAGCGGGAGCGGGCGCTGCTCGACCTGGCCCCCGGCAGCGGTGTCGAGCTGCTCATCCTCCGCCCCTCCAACACCCTCGGCAAGCGCGACAGTTCCGCCCTGCCGGCCATCATGGCGGGTTATGAAAAGGGCTCCTTCGCGGTGATCGGCGGCGGCCAGTGGCGCTACTCCTGCATGGATGGCCGCGACACCGGCCGGGCCATGGCGCACCTGCTGGAGGTCCCGGTCGCCAGGCCGGAAATCTTCCTGGTCAAGGGCTACGACATCTGCTGGCTCGACCTCAAGACCGCCCTCGACCAGCTGTTCGGGCGCCAGACGCGGGTGATGAACCTGCCCAAGGGCCTCGCCATGGCCCTCGGCTGGTTGATGGAGAAGGTGACCCCCTACGGCAAGAATCCGCCCCTCACCCGCTTCAGCGTCGAGGTGCTCTCCACCCACACCCTGTTCGACGACCGCAAGATCCGCGCCACCGGGTTCGAACCCCGCTACGACCTGATGGCGACCCTGAGGGACGCCCTCGACAAACCGGCGGCCTGACGCCGCCGTCCGCACCGGCGGCAATCACCGGGCCCGACAACAAGAGGAAATCACCATGGGAAGACTGCAGGGCAAAGTGGCCATCGTCACCGGCGCCAGCCGCGGCATTGGCCGCGCCGTCGCCATGCGTTTTGCCGCCGAGGGGGCGAAGGTGGCGGTGCTGTCCCGCACCGCCGAGGCGGTGGACAGGGTGGTGAGGGAAATCCGCGACGCCGGTGGCGAGGCCATCGGCATCCCCTGCGATGTCACGGTGCCCGCGGATATCGGCGCCGCCGTGGCGGGCACGGTGGAGACCTTCGGCACCGTGGATATCCTTGTCAACAACGCCATGGATGTGACCACCACCATGGGCACGGCCCTCGATACCACCCTCGAGCGGCTCACCCACCAGATGCAGGGCGGGCCCTTCGCCCACCTGCTGTTCATGCAGGCCTGTTACCCCTACATGAAGGGCCGCAATGGCCGGGTGATCAACTTTGCCTCCAGCGTGGGCTTTATCGGCAAGGAGGGCTATGTGCCCTACGCGGTGGCCAAGGAGGGGGTGCGCGCCCTCTCCCGGGTCGCCGCCCGGGAGTGGGCGCGGGACGCCATCACCGTCAATGTGGTGTGCCCGGTGGCCATTACCGACTCCTTCGAGACCGCCGTCACGGCAAACGACTGGGACCCGGGGGATCTTTTCCCCATCCCCCGCATGGGCTCCCCGGACAACGACATCGCCCCGGTGGTGCTGTTCCTCGCCAGCGAGGAGTCCGGCTACATGACCGGCTACAGCTTCATGCCCGACGGCGGCTTCATGATCGACGCCGCCCGTTGACTGTTTCTATCCCGACACCAGCACGCCTGCTGGCGTGTGACTGACAAGGAGTACGACCATGGAAAAACTGCTCAACGGCCTGGTGGCCCTGCTCGCCGTCGCCCTGATGGGGTTCGGCCTCTACTCGGTGGTGGCGGTGGACGCCCTGGGGCCCATGACGGGCCTGAGCCCCGAGGGCGCCCTGGGCTTTAGCGAGGTGCGTGCCATCTACGGCAGCTTCCTGATCCAGGGCCTGCTGATGTTCTGGGCGCTGGCGAGGCCCCCCGTGCGGGCCCCGGTGCTGATGGTGCTGGGCGTCACCTGGGTGGGCTACATCGCCATGCGCCTTCTGTCCATCGCCCTCGATGGCTTCGATCCGGCGATGACCCCGGCCCTGGCCTCGGAGGCGGTGGTGGCGGTGGTGTTGATCGCCGCCGCCCGCACCCCGCGCCCCTTGAGCCACTGACAGACACCGGGAGGAAAACCATGAAACTGGGTGTGGAACACATGTGGGGCGCCAGCCTCGAGGATTTTCGCGCCGAGGTGCGCCTGTCGGGTGAACTCGGCTACGACATCATCGGCATCGGCGATTCCCCCGCCGCTTGGCACGACCTCTACGTGAGCATGACCATCGCCGCCATGGAAACCGAGCGGGCGATCATCACGCCCTTCGTCACCGGCCCGTTCCTGCGCCATCCGCTGACTGTCGCCAATGGCTTTTCGAGCCTGCAGGACCTGTCCGGCGGGCGCATGGCCCTGGGCCTCGCGGTGGGGGGTGGCAACGTCATCGCCATCGGTCGCAAGCCCGCCACCCAGGTGGAGATGCGCCAATACTGGGATGCCCTCGACGACCTGTTCGCCGGCAAGCCCATCAGCTGGGAGGGGCGGCCGGTGGCACCCCTGCATTACCCCCGCAGGCCCCCGGTGTTCTACTCCGCCTTTGGCCCCAAGGCCATGAAGCTGGCGGGGGAGCGGGCCGACGGGGCCATCATCTTCACCGACGGCGATCTGGATGACACCGCCCGCAAGATCGGGATGATCCGCCAGGCGGCGAGGGACGCCGGGCGCAAGCCCGAGGATGTGGAAATCTGGGTCACCGCCTTCTGCGCCATCCGCGACACCCGGGCCCAGGCCCTCGACGACATCAAGGCGTTTCTCGTCACCAATGCCCTGACGTTGCTGTACACCCCGGAAAAGCTCGCCGCCCTGCCCCCCGAGATCGTGGCGAAACTGCGGATCCTGGAGAGCCGCTACGACGTTTCCGAGCACTGCGTGGTCAATGGTCGCAACGTCCAGGCCCTCGACGAATTGGGCCCCGAGTTCACCGAGTACCTCGCCGGCATCCACACCGTGGCGGGCACGCCGGCGTATGTGAAGTCCTACATCGACGGGCTTGCGGACATCGGTGTCTCCGCCTTCATCACCAATCTGCCGGGTCACGCCGACCGGGAAGGCCATATCCGCGCCCTGGCGAAGCTGGTGAAGGGCTGATGCCGTGGCACGCCGTTACCGCCGCATCCTGGTGCTCACCGGCGCCGGTATTTCCGCCGAGTCGGGGATAAGAACCTTTCGCGCCAGCGATGGCCTCTGGGAGGAGCACCGCATCGAGGACGTGGCCACCCCGGAGGGATTTGCCGCCAATCCGGCCCTGGTACACGGCTTTTACAACCAGCGCCGCCGCCAGTTGCTGAGCGACGCCGTGGCCCCGAACCCCGCCCACCTCGCCCTGGCGCGGCTGGAGGCGGATTTTGCCGGGGAGTTCTTGCTGGTCACCCAGAACATCGACGACCTCCACGAGCGGGCCGGCTCCCGCAACCTCGTTCACATGCACGGCGAACTGCTGCGGATGCGCTGCGTTCGGAGCGACGCCCTGCACCCGGTCACAGCCGATATCGGGACCGACGACCGCTGCCCCTGTTGCGGCGAGGCGGGGACCCTGCGCCCCCATGTGGTGTGGTTTGGCGAGATGCCGCTGATGCTGGAGGAGATCCATCGGGCCCTCAACGCCTGCGACCTGTTCGTCGCCATCGGCACCTCCGGCAACGTCTACCCCGCCGCCGGCTTTGTCCGCGAGGCGGGGCGGGCTGGCGCCCACACCCTCGAAATCAACCTCGAACCCTCGGCGGTGCAATCCGCCTTCGCGGAAAAACGCCTCGGGCGGGCCAGCGCACAGGTACCCCTGCTGGTGGCGGAGTTGCTCCGTCAATGAGGGTTGCGCCACCTATCCCCCGACCGGCACAGGCCCCTTGCCCGCGCCGCCCTGGGGTGATTCGAGTTTTCCACCCCTGACAATCACCTGTGGAGTCTCCCCATGGATTTAGGTTTTAGCGGTCGCCGCGCCCTGGTCACCGGTGGCAGTCGCGGCATCGGCCGCGCCATCGTCACCACCCTGGCCCGGGAGGGCGCCGAGGTGATTTTCTGCGGTCGCGACCCCGTCCAGGGCAAGCGTTTGGCCGCCGAGCTGCGTGGCGAACTGCTGGAAGTGCGCTTTATCCCCGCCGACATGGAAACGGACGGCGGCATCGATGCCCTGGCGGCGGCGGTGGGCGAGCTCGGGGGTGTCGACACCCTCGTCAACAATGTCGGCGGCAGCGCCAATCCGGATGGCGCCGGGCGCGGCTTTGTCGCCACCCCCAGCGGGGAGTGGACCGACACCTTTTACAAATGCGTGGTCGGCGCGGTGCGGCTCATCAACCATCTGGCTCCCGCGATGGTCGACAGGGGCTTTGGCCGGATCATCAATATTTCCAGCGTGGGGGGCCTGGAGCCCGCCGCCGATGTGCCGCCGGAGTACGCCGCCGCCAAGGCGGCGATGAACACCATGACCATGAGCCTGTCCCGCGCCCTCGCCAGGTCCGGCGTCACCGTCAACGCGGTTAGCCCGGGGCCGGTGCTGACCGAGGGCTTTCAGGCCTGGCTCGATATGCTCGCCGAGGAGCGCGGTTGGGGCGCAGATCCGGTGGAGAAGGAGGCGCGTTTTCTCGACGAGGTGCTGAGCCTCACCGTCAGGCGCCTCGGCCGCCCGGAGGATATCGGCGCGGCGGTGGCGTTCATCGCCAGCCGCCAGGCGGATTTCATCAATGGCAGCAATTTTCGCGTCGATGGTGGGCTCAGTCACGCCGCGATCTAGCGTTCCCCGCTGGCGGTGACTTGGTCAGTGGATACCGAGGTAGGCGGCGGCCATCCGCCGCGCCTCGGCGCGGTACTCGTCGCTGTTGACCTGAAGGGGCAGCTCGCCGTCCTGATCCGGGAGGATCGACCACATCACCGAGCCCCTGATGATGTTGTGGGCGTAGCGCACCGCCCGGTCGATGTCGGCGTGGCCGAGATCCCCGGCGTGGGGCCGCAACAGCCCGGCGATGATGTCGCAGAAGCGCTGGTTCCATTCGATCTGCATGTCCCGCACCACCTTGTCGACGATCCGCTGGCGCTCGATCAGGCGGAAGAACCCCCTGTCCTTGCGGCTGGCGCTGAAGATGATCTCGATGTGGAAGTCGAGCACATCCGCCGCCCCCTTGCCCTGCCACAGCGCCTCCCGGGTCAGCTCGTCGATCTCCGCGAAGCGGGTGCGCCGGTAGGTTTCGAGTATCGCGTAGAGTATCGACTGCTTGTCGGGAAAGCGGTGGTAGATGGAGCCCACGGAGATTTTCGATTGGCGGGAGATCTCGGTGACGGTGGTCTCGTCGAAACCCTTGGCGACGAACAGGGTCTTGGCGGTGGTGAGAACCTGTCGCAGGGTCTTGCGGCTGCGGTCCTGGACGGGGGCATACACCCAGTCGGTGTCGTTGAGCCAGTCGATGGCGCCGGGGGTGGACAGGGGCTTTTTCGCCATGGAGCGGGTGTTCCTTGTGGTGATTGCGGCGGGGGGAGCCCCGCCGCCTCGGGGCAATCTTGGCACCGGGCGGCGGGGTCGTCCAGCAGTGGAACCGGAATGTTGATTCGTAAACCTCCGGCGTGTCGGCTTGGCGGCGCGGGGGCGGGTTTTGCCGGGGTTGCCGGTGCCCCGCCCGGGCACCCTCCGGGCCATGAATTTGTTGCTTGCCACCCTTGACAGCGCGCCGTTTCCCGCTAGAATTTGGTCGATCGTATAAAAACAGTCATAAATGTTTTGTTTGTCGGTGAGGTCCGCTGGATCGACGCCGACAGGGGGTTGACCATGACCAGAATCACCAAGCTTGAGCCCGGCCAGTGGGAGCCCGGGCTGCGCGAGCTGTTTGGCGCCGAGGGCGCCACGGCCCTGGAGCAGGGGGCGATGCGGGTGTTCGCCCACCGCCCCGCCATGGCCAGGGGCGTCATTGCCCTGGGTGCCGGCATCGCCGAGGACTGGACCCTCGGGCAGCGCCTCAAGGAACTGGTGCGCCTTCGTGTCGCCTTCCACAACCAGTGCCGCAGCTGCCTGGCGATCCGCTACCGGGACGCGGTGGACGCGGGGGTGGATGAAAACCTGGTGTGCTCCCTCGACAAGCCCCTGGAGGCGCCGGACCTCAGCGAGGCGGAAAAGGCCGCCCTGCGCTACGCCGACC
Source organism: Pseudomonadota bacterium (assembly GCA_034717695.1). GTDB lineage: Bacteria > Pseudomonadota > Gammaproteobacteria > Pseudomonadales > Porticoccaceae > NAT127. The sequence goes on along the minus strand of JAYELS010000021.1, from coordinate 157,785 downwards.
ATTTCGCCACCGACCATCTGCGTATCGACGACGCCACCTTCGACGAGCTGCGCCGCCACTTTACCGAGCCCCAGCTGGTGGAGCTCGGCGTCTGGGTCGCGTTCTGCGTGGGCTTTGGCCGCCTCGGCGCGGTGTGGGACATGGTGGAGGAACTCCCCGACGCCTACCGCGAGCGATCCGGCGCGCCCATCACTCCCTGGAGCGGGGAGCCGGTGGTGGTGCGCTGACGAATTTCCACCGTTCCGGCCGAGCCATGCCGTGCGGCCGGCGCCTTCCATTGCAAGACAACAAGCTGATAACGAGGAAAGACACCATGAAAGCAACCAAGACGCTGCTCTGCTCGGCGATCGCGGCCACCGCCCTCGGCGGGCTGTCCGCTGCCCAGGCCCAGGAAACCCGCATGCTGGAGGAGGTGGTGGTCACCGCCCAGAAGCGCGCGGAAAGCATGCAGGAAGTCCCCATCGCCGTGACCGCGGTGACCGGTGATGCCATCGCCGACCAGAACATCACCAATATCTCCGGTCTGCAAAATGCCATCCCCAACGTGCAGATCAACACCTTCGCCAACTCCCCGGACTCGGCGGTGTTCACCATCCGCGGCGTGGGCGTGAACGACGCCGACCCCTACGTGGGCACCACCGTGTCGGTGGTGGTGGACGGCGTGGTGGTCGGCGTCAACACGGCGGCGCTGCTGTCTCTGTTCGACATCGAGCGGGTGGAAATCCTCCGCGGGCCCCAGGGCACCCTGTTCGGCGCCAACACCACTGGCGGTGTGATCAACGTGGTCACCAAGCAGCCCACCGGTGAATTCGGCGGCGAGGCCCAGGTCACCGCGGGCAATTACGGCCGCATGGATGCCAACCTGGCGGTGAACTTCCCCATCAGCGAGAACCTGGCGGGCAAGGTGAGCATCCTCCACACCGGCCACGACGGCTTCTTCAAGAACACCCTGAACGGCGGCGATCTCGGCAGCCGCGACATCACCTCCCTGCGGGGCTACTTGCAATACACCGCCGACAGCTACGACGCCACCCTGATCGGCGAATACGTGCGCAGCCGCAACGGCTCCCAGCCCGGCATCACCTTTGCCGAGCCCGGCATGGCCCTGCAGGTGCCCGGTTACAACGACACCGGCGTGCTGCGCCACCGCCGGGGCCTGAGCCCCAGCTCCCCGGATCAGAACGACCGCAACACCTACAGCCTGACCCTGACCCAGAACATCGGCGCCGGCTGGGGCGACATCGTCGCCATCACCAACTACCGGGAATACGACCAGGATCTGTACAGCGACGACGACGCCACCGAGCTGCAACTGCTCCAGACCCGCCGCCAGACGGACCACTACCAGTTCTCCCAGGAGCTGCGCACCACCTTCGACCTGAACGACAGCGTGCAACTGCTGGTGGGCGGCTTCGGCTTCTACCAGGAGTACGACCTCGACCAGGGCGGTGTGCTCGACGGCTTCCTGCCGGGCCTCGGCCAGCCCCAGACCCAGGCGCAGCGCAACTGGTCCGGCTCCCTGTTCACCCAGCTGTACTGGGATATCTCCGAGCGCCTGCGCTTCCAGGCCGGCGTCCGCTACAGCCACGAGGACACCAAGGCGCGCTCCACCACCGCCAATACCTTCGCCACCGACGGCGGTCTCGCCAGCTTCGATGACCCGATCATTCCCGGCTCCCTGGTGGTCGCCAGCGGCGAGGATTCCTGGGACAACATCGGCTACAAGTTCGGCCTCGACTACCAGCTGAGCGATGCCTCCATGCTCTATGGCTACTACGCCCGGGGCTTCAAATCCGGTGGCTTCGTCGGCCGCATCATCATCCCCGAGGATATCGGGCCGTTCGACACCGAGTACCTCGATACCTTCGAGGTGGGTTTGAAGAGCGATCTGTTCGACAGCCGCGTGCGCCTGAACCTGGCGGCCTTCTACAACCAGTACGACGACATGCAGGTGACCCAGAACATCACCCTGCCGAGTGGCGCCAACAGCGCCAGTATCGTCAACGCCGGCGAGGCCACCAGCCAGGGTGTGGAGCTGGAACTGACCGCCCTCGCCACCGAGCGCCTGACCCTGAACCTGGGTCTCGCCTACCTGGACGCCAAGTACGACGACTACGAAACCCTGGTGTCGGACGGCCTCGGCGGCCTGGTGCCGGTGAACTTCAAGGGCAACAACCTGATGAATTCACCCCGCTGGTCCGGCAACGCCAACGCCACCTACGAAATTCCCGTGGGCCCAGGCACCGCCAAGTTCTTCGTGCAGACCACCCACAGCAGCCCGAAATACACCGCCTTCACCGGCCTGCCCCAGGAAAAGATCGGCGACATCACCTTGGTGAACGCCAATATTTCCTGGACGCCGGATGACGAGCGCTGGAGCGTCGGACTCTACGGCCGCAACCTCACCGACAAGACCTACTACGGGCAGATCCTCTACCTGCCGGGCGTGGTGGCCTTCGCCTCGGTGGCGGACCCGCTGGAATACGGCGTGGATTTCAAATACCGCTGGTAATCCCCGGTTTCCACCAGGGTGACAAAAGAAAACCCCGGACGGCGTCCGGGGTTTTTGTGTTCAGGGCGCAAGATTTTTCTGTAACCGGCGCATTCCCCGCAGCCAGCGGTCGTGATCCTCGGCCTTCCGGCGAAAATAATCCGCCACATCGGGGTGGGGCAGGGCGAGGAATTTGCCGGCGCGGATCGCATCGAGGGCGCAGTCCGCCACCGCTTCGGCGCTCACCAGGCCGTCCACCGCCACCGTAGCCGGATTGCCGATATCCGCGAGCATGTCGGTGTCGACCCCCTGGGGGCACAGCGCCGTGACGCCGATACCGGCGTCGCCGTGGGTGATGGCGAGCCACTCGGCAAAACCGAGGGCGCCGTGCTTGGTCGCGGTGTAGGGCGCCGAGCCGATCTGGCTGAGCAGGCCAGCGGCGGAAATGGTGTGGAGAAAATACCCGGCGCCCCGCGCCAGCATCCCGGGCAGGCAGGCCCGGGCGGCGTGCACATGGGACATGAGGTTGATATCGATGGCCCGCTGCCAGATATCGAGGGGCGCGTCGGCGCCGCCACGGGGAAATATCCCGGCGTTGGCGCAAAAGAGATCCACCCGGCCGCGACGCCTTTCCAGATCGCGGACTGCGGCGCCGATGGCGGCGGGGTCGGCGACATCGCAACGGTCGATGACAATATCACCGCAGGCCAGCTGCCCGGCGAGTTGTTCCAGCCCCGGGGGATCGATATCCAGCAATACCATCGCCTCGGGTTTCTCGCGGTCGAAACGGCGGGCGAGGGCGGCGCCGATGCCGCGAGCCGCGCCGGTGATGATCAAGGTCTTGCCGCTCAGTTCCATCGGTGCTCCTTGGGATGTCTGGGTGGGATTGGCGAGGCAGCGGGAAAAGGCTGCATGTCAGTGGAGCAATGCCGACAAATTGGCTGAATATCGGTGTTGCGGTGGACATTGCCGGTGGCGGTCTTTATCCTTCGATTACGGTGTTTTCCCTGCTTTTTTACCTGTGAGTAATGTCTTGTCCAGCATATCAAAATCCCGCCAGAAATCCGTCGACGTCGCGACATCGGGCGATGCCCAGGGCGAAGTGAGGGCCGTCGCCGGCGCGGAAAAACCCGCCAAGCCCCGCAAGCCCGCCAAGCCCCGGTCCGATCGCCGCAAGGCGCCCCACACCAAGGAAAAAATCCTCGATGCCGCCGAATCGCTGTTCGTGCAGCGGGGCTATTACGGCACGTCCCTGCGGGATATCAGCAAGGCGGCGGATATTCAGCTGGCCCTGACCCATTACCATTTTGGTTCGAAGGAAGATCTTTTTCGCGCGGTGATAGATCGCCGCGCCGACGACAATGTGGCCGCCATGCGCCAGGCCCTCGACGAGGTGCTGGCGCAGGCGCGCAACGGTGTGGCAGCGCCCGACAAGGTGCTGCGGGCCTTTATCGCGCCGGTGGTGGATCGTGCCCTGAGGGGCGGAGAAGGCTGGCGCAATTACATTCGTCTGCTGGCCCAGGTGGCCAATCTGCCCCAGGGGGAGAGTTTCATCGTGCCGGTGAACGTCCACTACGATTCCGTGGTGCGGGATTTCATCGCCGCCCTGTGCCGCATCTATCCAAACATGAACGCCACCGACGTGCACTGGTATTTCCATTTCTTCCAGGCCACCATCAGTCATGTGCTGGTGGAATCCGGCATGGTGGATCGCCAGAGTGACGGCCGCTGCCAGGCGGCGGACCTCGATACCATCGTCGAGAAAATGACGCGCTTTTTCACCGCCGGCTTCAACGGCCTCGCCTGAACGACATTTGCTCGAAAAAAGGGGCCGCCGAGGCGACCCCTTCCGCTCCACCCTTTCAGTCCGCCATCAGCTGCCGACCCGTCACCCGGCCGAAATAGGAGCCGGGGCCGAGGCTCATGCCGCTGGCGTAGCTCTTGCCGGTTTTGGGAATGTGGGCGGTACAGGCCCCCGCGGCGTAGAGACCGGGGATGGGGCGGCCACGGCTGTCCAGCACCTCGGCATTGGCGCTGATTTTGAGGCCCCCGAGAGTCATGAACAGGTAGATGGAGCGGTTGAAGGAAATATCGAAGGCCGCCCAGGGCCCCTGATCGAGGGGCTTCAGCCATTCCCTGTCCTTGTGGAACAGGCGATCGGTGCCCTGCTTGGCATCCTCGTTGTAGCACTTCAGGGTTTCCACCAGGGAGCCCGCCGGCAGGGCGAGGCGCGCTTCCATTTCCTCGATGGTATCGAAGCCGTCGATCAGTTGGTGGCGGGCGCTGGTGATTTCCGGGTAGGCGAAGATCTCCCCATCGACGATCAGGTAGGCGCGCTGGTCGGGCTGCTCCATGATGAACGAGGCGGTGCGACCGTGGTAGCTGTCCTCCGCCACGAAGCGCTGGCCCCGGTTGTTCACCACGATGCCCTTGATCAGTTGCCCTGGCGGGTAGATGGAGGCGGTGGCGATCATGCCGTCCATGGCGTCGGTGGCGGCCCCGGCGGCGACGCCGAGGGTGATGCCGGCGCCGTCGTTGTAGGGGTTGCCGAGGGGTTCGGCGGTGTCGCTCAGCAGGGGCAGATTTTCCCGGGTCATTTGCCCATTCATCGAAAACCCGCCGGTGGCGATCACCAGCCCGCGCCGCGCCCGGTAGTGGAGCGTCTGGCCGCCGCGCCGCACCCTGACGCCCCGCACCCGCCCGCCCTCATCGACGACCAGCGCCAGGGCCTGGCTGTCGTGGCTGGCGCGCACGCCCTCCTCCTCGCAGCGCGCCAGGAGGGCCGCCATGGCGATGGCGCCGGGGCTCTCCCCGGGCCCGGCGGCCTGGTGGCCCCGGGGCACGGGGCGGGCGATTTCCCGGTAGGGCCAGACCTTCTCGTTGCCGGTGGCGAGCAGGCCCTCGGTGCCCTCCAGGAACACCGCCTTGCCTTTGTAGCAGGTGCGTTCGAAGGGCACGCCCTGGGCTTCGAGCCAGTCGAAGTGGGCGACGTTGTCGTCGCAGTAGCGGCGCACCAGATGGGCGTTCTCGCTGCCCATGCTGGCGATCATGTAGCGGTACATGTTGTCGGCGCTGTCCTCGTAGCCGCAGGCGGCCTGTACCGCGGTGCCACCGCCGAGGTAGAAGAGGCCGGAGGACAGGGCGCTGGCGCCGCCCCCGGCGCTCGCCCGCTCCACCACCAGCACGTCGCCACCAAGGCGGCGGGCCTCGAGGGCGGCACAGGCGCCGGCGATGCCGTAGCCGAGGACGATGACATCCGCCTCGTCGTCGAAGGCGGGGACGTCGCGGAACTGGATCAGGTTGTCGGTCATGGGGCGAATCCGTCGGAAAGTGTGTCGGGTCAGAAAGCCGGGCGCACCGGATCGCTGCCGTCCCAGTCCCGGGCGGCGGCGCGAATCCGCTCGAAGAAGGCGTCCTGGGTGTCGCTCGCTTCGATCAGTTCGATCATGCAGCCTATGGTGGGTGTGGTGTCCAGGTAGCAAAAGCGCTTGCCGCCGAAGCTGCCGGTGAAGGCCACGTCGGCCCCGGCGCCGCTGTAGGCGGCGAAGTCCGCGTCGTAGTCGTGGCAGTACAGCGCCATGTGGTGGAACGCCGAGACACCGGCGGGCACCGTGTCCCGGTAGGCGGACGGCGCGTCGTTGTGCTGGCACACCAGTTCGATCTGGATATCCCCGGCCTGGGCCAGGGCGAAGGTGACATCCAGCGCCGTGGGCTTGCCCCGGTGCAGCTGGTTTTCGATGGTGACCCCTTCCACCAGGAAGAACGGGCCGATGCCGGTGGTGGCCGTCCATGCCGCCATGGCGGCGTGGATGTCGGTGACCACCCAGCTGTTCTGGAGGATGGCGCGATTGCCAAATACCGCCTTGTGCATTGCCGGTGCCTCAGTCAGTGACGATGGAGTCCATGCCGTGGAGGGGGTTGAACGCCTTGTGGTGGAAGTACCAGCGCCCGTCCCGCTTCACATACTGGTGGTCGTAGCGACCGGTGACCTGGGTGGCGGGGCCGCTCTCCCCCGCCACCAGTTCCCGGGTCCAGACCCGGCCGCTGGCCTTGTCGCCGTTCACTTCCAGGGCGCCAAGGAAACCCGCGTAGTTGAGAAATGGGTAGTTGGCGATCTGGTCGAGCCAGAGGGCGACGATGGCCTCGCGACCGTGGACCGGCTCCCGCCAGGGCAGGTGCCAGATGGCGTCCTCGGCAAAGCAGGCGGCGAAGCCGTCCCGGTCCTTGCGGCACACGGCGTCACCGTAGGCGGCGTTGAGTTCCTGTATGGCGATGCGGTCTTCCAGGGGGCCTGAAAATCCCATGGGGGTCTCCTTCCGGTCAGGGCTTGTTCATGTGGTCGTTGAGTACTTCGTGGAAGCGCTGGACACGGCGCTCCTGGTTGGGCAGGTAGAACTGCTGGTAGCCCGCGGAGGACAGCCCCGCCTGCTGCATCTTGGCGATGCTGAGATCCTCGTCGGCGGTGCGTCCCAGGGTTTTCTCGCCGAACACGATCACCTCGTGCTCCGCGTCCTCCACCGGCAGGTCCGGGCCGCCGGCGGGGGACGGGGTGTGGGTCTGGCCGGTGATTTTGGGCACCATCCACCAGTGGTCGAACAGGCAGCGCTGGGGGTCGCCGGAGGGGTGCGGACGGGGGCGCAGCAGCTGCACCCCGTCGGGGCCCACGGTGACCACCACGTTGGGGAAGATGTTGTAGATGATGTAGTCGCTGAGCTGGTAGTCGGCGTAGTTTTCGTAGTGCAGGTAGCCGCGCTCCCGCCAGTGGTCGCGCTTGGCCTGTTGCAGATCGCCGCGGATGCGGGCGAGGCCGTCCTTGCCGGTATAATTCTTAGGGTCGAGACCCCAGAACTTCATCACGCTCACCAGTGGCTCGTCCACCTCCTCGCCGGCGAACAGGGAGGAGGGCTGGTGGGCGGGGAACCAGCCGCGGTTGTGGCCCTCGGGGAGCATGTCGAACTGGCAGGCCTGGTAGTTGGCCTCGATGTAGGGAATGAGGCCCGGGTGCAGCTCCCGCACGTGGTAGGCCTCGTTGAAGTTGTCGGTGATGATCTTCCAGTTGCAGGGGCTGTCGGCGGTCATGTTGAGCACCCGCACCATGTTTTCCATGTTGTAGGCGCCGATCTCGTTGACGATGGTGTCCCCCAGGGCGGTGCGCAGGTCCGGCGCGTCCGGGTCCATGTTGATCCACACGAAGCCCCACAGTTCCTCGCAGCGCAGGCTCTTGAGCCTCGCCTTGTCACAGGGGTTGCCCTGGGGGAAGTCCTCGGGGCAGGGCACGTCGATGACATCGCCCTGGTGGTTGAACTGCCAGCCGTGGTAGGGGCAGGTGAACTTGGGGGCGTAGCCCTCCTCGGCGACGGTGATGCGGGTGCCCCGGTGGGGGCAGGAATTGAAAAAGGCGCGCAGCTGGCCGTCCTCGCCCCGCACGCAGATGATGGAGTCGTGGCCGAGGTCGGCGGTGATGTATTCGCCTGGCTGCTCCACGTGGTAGGACATGCCCGCCACGTTCCAGGTGCGCATCCACACCTTGCGCCACTCCTCCCGGGCGTACTCGGCGGAGATGTAGCGGTCGGCGGTGACCGGGTCGCCGCGCAGCGGCGGCTCCGGCTGTTTCTCGGGGCGGTCGAGGTGCTTGGCGATGATGAACTGCTGCACGGGCTGATTCATGACAAATCTCCGGTTCTCTGGGCTGAAGTTGGGGGCATCCCCGATGGGGGTTGGGGAGGGCTTTGCGGGGCGTGGGGGCATGGCGCCAGGGCGACTGGCCGCGGTGTGCGGTCGCCGGGGATTGTCTTGGCGGTTCCCCGGGGTGCGGGGTTGTGCCGGAGTGATGTCGCGACCATCGGTCACCCACCTGTGATCTAATAATTAGTTGAACGAACGACCAAGTTATCGGGAAATTTTCCGCCTGTCAACGGCATTTAAAAACCCGTCCTGTCTGTTTGTCGGATATTGGCGCCGCCCTGGGCGGCCCACTGCCCCCGCCATGGCCCGACGCTGTCGCCAGGAGGTATTTTCAATCCATTGAAAATAAAGACTAAATATCAATTTCTCGGGCGCCATCCGGGGACGTTGTCGGGGTCTTCCCCGGGGGCTGAGGTTATCCATACCTATATAAACAATCAAGCTTGCTTTTAATGCGCCGGGTGCTATGATCCCTTCGTTCGCCAGTAGTTCAGAACATAACCATAGCTCAATCCAAAAAATAACCTTCGCAGCAAGGGGAACAGCCATGAACCGTAATATCTTCAGAAAATCCCTCGTCACCGCCATCGCCGGCGCCACCCTGGTCGGTGGGGGCATCGCCCCCATCGCGGTGTTCGCCCAGGCGACCCTCGAGGAAGTGGTGGTCACCGCCCGTAAACGCCAGGAGAGCATCCAGGATGTGCCGGTGGCGGTGAGCGCCATCGCCGGCGACGACATCGCCAACGCCTTTACCCTCGACACCACCTCCCTCGCCCAGTTCGCCCCCAACGTGGTGATGGACACCGTCGAGGCGGGAACCCCCTCCAACGGCGGTTTCTCCATCCGCGGGATCAGCTACCAGGATGTGGAGAAGGCCTTTGACCCCACCGTGCTGGTGGCGGTGGACGGCGTGCCCCTCAACACCGCCGTGGGCCAGGTGTTCGACATGCTCGACGTGGAGCGCATCGAAGTGCTGCGCGGCCCCCAGGGTACCCTGTTCGGCAAGAACGTGGTGGGTGGCCTCGTCAATATCATTCGCGAGAAGCCCCAGCTCAACGAGACCAGCGGCAAGGTGCGCGGTCGCATCGGCGACTACGAAAAATCCCAGGGCGACATCGTCTACAACTACGGCGCCGAGACATGGGCCGTGAAGCTCACCGGTGGCACCAGCCGCCAGGGGGAGGGCTACGTCACCAACCGCATCGCCAGCGATCCCGACAAGCGCGACAACATGCACGCCGGCGCTCACTTCCTGTGGGAGCCCAACGACATCTTCACCGGCGAGGTGCAGTTCAACTACAGCGACATGGAGGGCAACTCCGGCGCCTGGCTGAACACCTCCACCGACCAGCGCGACCTGTTCTGCGCCTTCTTCGGCACCTGCGGCGGCTCCCTGGGGGACCCCATCAGCGGCGATCGCAGCAAGATCGAAAGCGACTACGTGGGCAACGTTGAGCTGGAGAAATACCAGGTCATCACCGAACTGAACGCCCAGATCACCGACGACCACACCCTCACCTATATCGGTGGCTTCATCACCGCGGATGACTTCTACGGTGTCGATGGCGACGGCTCGCCGCTGCCCATCTACCACCTGGACCGCTGGGGCGACTATCAGCAGACCACCCACGAAGTGCGCCTGACCCGTGACGCGAGCGATTCCCTCACCTGGCAGGCGGGCCTGTTCAGTTCCAGTGCCGACGCCGAGGCCTACCAGATCACCCAGACCCTGCTGCTCACCGGCAGCGACGCCTGGAGCCCCCTGGAGGACACCCGCACCAGCTCCGACTCCCACTCGGTGTTCGCCGAGGGCGACTACCGCATGCTCGACGACAAGCTGGTGCTGACCCTGGGCACCCGCTTCATCACCGAGACAAAGCGCATGGCCCGCACCGTGACCGACACCGTCACCGGCGCCATCAACGTCGGCCCCAACGCCGGCGGCGAGCGCAAGGACAACGACTGGATCTACCGCTGGGGCCTGCGCTACCACTTCAACGATGACCACATGGTGTACTTCACCAACTCCACGGGCTTCCGCAGCGGCGGCTTCTCGCCCCGGGCATCCACCCCGGACGAGCTGGGGGGCGGCTTCGGCCCCGAGACCCTCACCAACTTCGAGGTGGGCCTGCGCTCCACCTTCCTCGACGGCCGCATGAAGTTCAACGCCACCGCCTTCCACATGATCTACGAGGACATGCAGGTGGAGGTGTCGCTGCCGGCCCCCAACGTGGCCACCGGCAACGAGTTGTCGATCCGCAACGTGGGCGAGGCGGAGTTCGACGGCCTGGAGCTGGAGCTGGACTACATGATCACCGATATCTGGCGGATCTCCGGCAACGCCGGTTACCTGGATGCCTCCTACAAGAAGTTCACCGCCGACATCTACGGCGACGGCATCATCGCCGACGAGACCGGCCTCGATCTGCGCCGCGCCCCCAAGTACACCGCGTCGGCGCAATCGACCCTGGATATCGCGGTGGGCGAGGGCATGCTGACCTGGCGGGTGGGCTACAGCTGGCGGGATGACTACGAGGCCACCCTCACCAACCACCCCGGCACCACCATCGAGGCCCACGGGCTCCTGGATTCGTCCCTGAGCTACGCCATCGGCCAGTGGCAGTTCGCGGTGTTTGGCCGCAACCTCACCGACGAGGACAACTACACCCACGACTACGTGGTGAGCCCCGGCCGCCCCACGGCGGCGAGCGCCAACAACGGCACCCTGTGGAAGTTCGCCCTGCCCCGGGCGCCCCGCGAGGTTGGCGCGGAGGTGATGTACCGCTTCTGAGGGCGCTATTCCCCAGCGGGGAAGAGTCCATCGGAGGGGGCGCGCCAGGGGCGCGCCCAGTGGATACCAACAAAAGCATGGCGGCGCAGCAAGGCAGCGCCGCCATGCCTTTTGTTGGCAGTTCAAGAATTCGACAATAACAGCGAGGCCCTCACGCCATGCGATACCCCGATCTCAACGCCCCCCTGTGGCGGCTTGTCCTTCCCCCGTTGCTCGCTCTCCTGGCGCCCCTGGCCGCCGCGGCCCCCGGGCCCGATGCCGCCGAGACCCTGGTGGTCAAGTCCACCCCGGCGAGCGCCGAGGGCAAGGCGGTGTACGACCGCGTCTGCGCCAACTGCCACGAGGCGGGGGTGCCCCGGGCGCCGAGCCGGGGCATGTTGCAGTTCATGGCCACCGGGGCCATTTACCACGCCCTCACCGAAGGGGTGATGGCGGCCCAGGTGGGCCAGCTGTCCGACCGCGAGAAGCGGGCGGTGGCGGAATATCTCACCGGCCACTCCCTCGCCGAGGAACAGGGCCAGAACACCTTTGTGCAATGCACCGGAGATGCCGCCCGCTTCGACATCAACGACCCGCCCCGGGTCAGCGGCTGGGGCGTCACGCCGGACAACCGGCGGGAGTTCTCCACCGAACTGGCGGGCATCCACCGGGGCAATGTGGGCCAGTTGCGGGTCAAGTGGGCCTTCGGCTTCCCCGGGGCGGTGCGCGCCCGTTCCCACCCGGTGGTGGCCGCCGGCGCCGTCCACGTGGGCAGCCAGGATGGCCGGGTCTACGCCCTGGATCGGGACAGCGGCTGCGTGCGCTGGACCTTCCGCGCCCGCTCCGAGGTGCGGACCGCCATTGTGATGTCCCCCTGGGAGAAGGGTGATGGGACGGCGAAACCACGGCTCTACTTCGGGGATTACCTCGGCAACGTCTACGCCCTCGACGCCCGCAGCGGCGAGCTGGTGTGGCAGCAGCGCCCGGACGCCCACTCCAACGCCACCATCACCGGCGCCCCGGCGCTCCACGACGGCCGCCTCTATGTGCCGGTGTCGTCCCTGGAGGTGATCTCGGCGGTCAAGCCCGAGTACCGCTGTTGCACCTTCCGGGGCTCGGTGGTGGCCTATGACGCGGAGAGCGGCGCCCAGCTGTGGAAGACCTACACCATCCCCGGGGAGCCGACGATCCAGGGCAAGAACGCCGTGGGGGCCGATCGCCTGGGTCCCTCCGGGGCGCCCATCTGGAACAGCCCGGCCATCGACGTCAAGCGCAACCAGCTCTACGTGGGCACCGGCGAGAACTACTCCTCCCCCGCCAACGACACCAGCGATGCCATCATCGCCATGGACCTCGCCAGCGGGCGAATCAACTGGGTGTTCCAGGCCACCGCCGGGGATGCCTGGAACAGCGCCTGCGAGGTGGAGGACGACACCAACTGCCCGGCGGAGAAGGGCCCTGACTACGACTTCGGCGCCGCCACCATCCTCGCCCGGGCCAGCAGTGGCGAGGAGTTCGTGCTGGGGGGCCAGAAATCCGGCATGGTGTGGGCCCTGGACCCGGACAGCGGCAAGCTGCGCTGGCGGCAGCAGGTGAGTGAGGGCGGCCTGGTGGGCGGCGTGCATTTCGGCATGGCGGTATCCGGCGACCGGGTGTTCGTGCCCATCTCCGACGCCATGCTCTCCACCCTCCACAAGCCCCGGGAGCCCAACCCAGGGGTGTTCGCCCTCGATCTGCGCAGCGGCGAGTATCTGTGGAAGTGGCATGCGGTGGATGACGTCTGCAACGGCCGCGCGCTGTGCATGCCGGGCAACGGCGCCGCCATCACCACCACCCCGGAACTGGTGTTCGCCGGCAGCATCGACGGCTACATCCGCGCCCATGACGCCGCCACCGGCGAGGTGCTGTGGGCCTTCGACACCGCCCGGGAGTTCGTCACCCCGTCAGGTACCACTGCCCGGGGCGGTGCCATGGAGGGGGCGGCCTCGGCGGTCCTGCAGGACGGCATGCTGTTCCTCAATTCGGGCTATCTTTTCAATCCCAACATGCCGGGCAACCTGTTCCTGGCCTTTACCCTGGAGCCCCCGGCGGACTGATGCCGGGCAGCGAGGTGTTGCAATGAGTCAAGACGTGAATCGCCAGTGGCTGCTCAAATCCCGCCCCGAGCGGGAGGTGGGCCCCGAGCATTTCGACTGGGTCGAGACGCCAGTGCCCGAGCCCCGCGAGGGGGAGATTCTGGTGCGCAACCTTTACCTCTCCTTCGAGCCGGCCCAGCGGGGCTGGCTCAACGACCTGCCGAGCTACGTGCCGCCGGTGCGCATCGGCGAGCCCATGCGGGCGGTGGCGGTGGGCCGGGTGGTGGAATCCCACCATCCCCTCTACCGGGCGGGGGATCTGGTGCAGGGCACCTTCGGCTGGCAGGACTACATCGCCACCGATGGCGCCGGGATGTTTCCCATCAGCCCGGTGCCCGCCGGCGTGCCCCTCACCTATCCGCTGCATATCTACGGCCTCACCGGCATGACCGCCTACTTCGGCATGACCCGCATCGCCGAGCCCCGCCCCGGGGACATCGTGGTGGTGTCCGGCGCCGCCGGGGCCACCGGCTCGGTGGCGGGGCAGATCGCCAAGCGCCTCGGCTGCACGGTGATCGGCATCGCCGGCGGCGAGGAAAAGTGCCGCTGGCTGGTGGAGGAGGTGAATTTCGACCACGCCATCGACTACCGCGCCGGCGAGGTGGCCGCCCAGCTGAAGAGCCTGTGCGGCAACAGGGTCAATGTGTTTTTCGACAACGTGGGCGGCGAGATCCTCGACGCGGTGCTGATCAACATCGCCATCGGCGCCCGCATCGCCCTGTGCGGCGGCATATCGAGCGGCTATTTCGGCCGCGCCCTGCCCCCGGGGCCGCGGAACTACATGCAGCTGGTGATCCGCCGGGCGCGAATGCAGGGCTTTCTGGTGCTCGACTACCTCGACGAGTTTCCCGCCGGCATCGCCGAGATGCGCCGGTGGGTCGAGGCCGGGGAGATCCGCGTCAAGGAGGATATCGCCCAGGGCCTGGAAAACTGCCCCGAGGTTCTCAACGGCCTGTTCAAGGGCCGCAACTTCGGCAAGCAACTGCTCAAGATCGCCGACCCTTGAGGGCCGGCGCAACCGGAGAGTATCGGCATGGACAGTACCGGCATGGAGAGTACCGTGATCAAGATGATTGGCCTTCTGAAACGTCGCCCCGGCATGTCCCCCGAGGCGTTTCGCGAATACTACGAGAGCACCCACCGCCGCATCGGCGAAAAATACCTGCGGGGCTTTGCCAGCCGCTACATGCGCCGTTACCTGACACCCTTCCCCAATCCCCTGACCGGGGCGCTGGACGAGGGGAAGTTCGATGTGGTGCTGGAAATCTGGTACCCGGATCGCGCCGCCTTCGATGCCGCCAACGCCCAGTTCGCGGTGGCCGACATCGCCCGCGAGATCGCCGAGGACGAGGAGCGGCTGTTCGATCGCGGGCGGATGCGCTTCTTCTTCGTCGACGAGGCGGTCTCCGACCTGGGCTAGGGCCTGTTAACAGGCCCTAGATCCCGCTCAACAGGGCGCGGGGCAGGTGCCCACTGCCATTGATATCCCGCACCGCCACGCGCCCCCCTGAAAACAGCAGGGTGGTGAGGGACCCGTTGCCCAGCACCCCCATCCAATGGGCGATATCGCCGTCCCCCTGGCCGAGCACCCGGCACAGCAGCGCCGCGATCACCCCCGCCGAGGTCACCGCCAGAATGCGCTGGCCGGGGGCGCGATCCGCCGTGACCGCCGCCAGCCAGTCATCCACGGTGCGGCGGAAGGCGTCGGCGTCGGGCACCCCGTCGATGATCGCCTCGCCACGGCTCCACAGACGGATCTCCGCCATGTAGGCCTTGAGCCGCGCCGTGCCTTCGAGGGGCTGCCCCGCGCGCCGTTCGGCGGCGGCGAGAATCTGGCTGCCCTCGGCGAATTCATCGAGGCGCGGGTCCACGTCCAGGCTGTCGATGGCCCGGCCCGAGGCGAGGGCGGCGGTGAGCCGCTGGCGCTGTCGGGGGCCGCTGATCACCCGCTTAAAGTGCCAGTCGCGGTCCCGGAACAGCTCGGCGGCGGCCCGGGCCTGGGCCTCCCCGAGGGGGGAGAGTTGATCGTAGTGGTCGGCGCCGAAGGCGGCCTGGCCGTGGCGCAGCAGGATCAGGGTGCTCAAGGGGTTTGCCTCAGAGGGAGCCGCACAGGTGGCCGCCGTCCACCACGATGTCGCTCCCGGTCATGTAGGCCCCGGCGTCGGAGGCGAGCAGCAGCAGGGGGCCGTCGAGGTTCTCCGGTTGGCCGAAGCGGCGGGCGGGAATGCGTTTTTGGAGTTTTTCCCCGGCCTCGCTGGCGAGAAAGTCGCGGTTGAGCTCGGTGGCCACGTAGCCCGGCGCCAGGCTGTTTACGCGGATGCCGTGGCGGGCGAGCTCCAGGGCGAGGGCGCGGGTCAGGTGGGCGAGCCCGGCCTTGGCGGCGCAGTAGGGGCCGACGCCCCCCGCCACCCGGTCGGCGAGGATGGAGGTGACGTTGATGATGGAACCGGGCTGTCCCGCCGCCACCATGCGCCGGGCGCATTCCTGGGCGACGATCCAGGCCCCCTTGAGGTTGGTGTCGACGATGGCGTCCCACTGGGCGTCGTCGTAGTCGAGGGCGCCCCGGGTGTCGCTGACCCCTGCGTTGTTCACCAGGATATGGGGCGGGGCGACGCTGTCGAGGGCCTCCCGCACACTGTCCCGGGAGCGCACATCCATGGCTACCGCCGTGCCCCTGCCCCCCGCCGCGGCGATGGCGGCCAGGGTATCCTGCAGCCTGTCGGCGCGCCGCGCGGCGATGATCACCTCCGCCCCGGCGGCGGCGAGGGTCAGGGCAAAGTGGCGGCCGAGGCCGCTGGAGGCGCCGGTCACCAGGGCGCGACGGCCATCGAGGCGGAAGGAGGGAAGCGGTTGGGTCATGGCGGCTCCGGCAATCAAATAAAACAGTCAAAAATGTTTATATTGTCGCCGGCGCGACGGGATTGCAAGGCAATTCCCTGGCTCCTCAGCTCAGTTGAATCTGCATGTGGAAGGTGGTGCCGACGTTGACATCGGAGGTCACCGCCATCTGGCCCTTGTGGTGCTCGGTGATGATGAAGTACGAAAACGACAGGCGCTTGCTGGCGTCGTAGTGGTGGTCGGTGGGGCTGTTGAAGAACGGCTCGAAGATGTACTTCTGTTCGTCGTAGGTGAGGCCCTGGCCGTTGTGGGAGATCTTGATCCACAGGGCGTCGTAGCGCTCCTTGACCTCGACCCGGATGGTGGGCACGTGGCCTGGGCGGTCCAGATCGCCGAGGGCGTGGCAGGCGTGGCGCAGGAGGCTCAGGAACACCTGCTGCAACTCGGAGCGGTAGCAGGGGATGGAGGGCAGGCCGGGCTCGATGTCCCGCTCGATGGCGATGTCGCGAAAGCGCAGTTTGCCGGGCACCGAGATGACGTCGGCGGCGAGGCCGAGGCTGTGTTCCATGATCTCCGCCACATCCTCCGGGTGCTTCTCGTCGCCCCCGGCGCCGGCGAAGGTGAGCAGGTTGGCGATCACCGCGGAGGCCTGCTGGCCCTTTTCGGCGGCGTCCCCGAGGATGCGGTTGAGCTGGGCAACGGTGTCGCCATCGGCGGCGGAACCGTTGCCGTTGACCAGCTCCCGGGCGGTGCGCACATCGTCGATCAGCGCCGCCAGGGGGGTGTTGATGTCGTGGGCCATGGTGGAGGCCAGTTCCCCCAGGGACGACATCTTGTCCCGCTGGATCAGCATGTTCTCGGTGAGCACCCGCTGGGTGACGTCGTCGATGAGGATTACCACCCCGGGCTCCATCTGCTCCGCCAGGGGGTAGATGATGATGTCGAAATGGTAGCGGCCCCGCTGGCTGTGCTTGATGGTGATGGGCTTGTTGTCCGCCAGGGCCTTGGCGATCTGGTCCGGGGACACGGTGATGGCCGGGTAGATCTCCCACAGGTTGCCGCCGATGGCGCGGGCGGCGGGCACTGCTGCGATATCCTCGGCGCGCTTGTTCCAGTGGGTGATCTCGCCGTCCGCCTTGAGGCCCACCAGCATCAGCGGCATGGAGGCGAGAATGTTGCCCACATAGGCCTCCGAGGCCCGCAGGCGGTTGGCGGTCTCGCGGTGCTCCTTGACCTCGGTTTCCAGCAGCTGGTTGGTTTCCTTGAGCAGCTGGTTGGATTCGTTGAGGGTGGCGGTGCGCTCCTTGACGCGGATCTCCAGGTCGTTGCGGATCGCCTTCAGGGCGCGATTGGAGCGCCGCACCTGGCGGTGGGTGAAGAACAACTTGATGAGGGCGATGGACAGCAGCAGGATCAGCAGGCTGCTCGAAAAATTGGCCACATACTGCCAGTTGGTGCTGCCGTCCTCTTCCTTGAAATACTGGATCAACCCGGCGTTGGCCGCCTGGCTTTGGCAAATAACGATCAGGGCTGCGGTCAGGTATCGGGTCATGGCGCTCATCGGTCAGGGTGGGCGGGTCGGCCCCGCGGGGGCCGCTGAGTATAGCCCGATTGGCAGACCTTGTGAGCGCGCCCCGGCGCCGCGCGGCGGGACGAACGCTGCTAGAATGGCGGCCCCGCCACCGCCCGCGCCCCTTGTCATGAACGCTGCTGACTCACCCGATTTCGACCCTTCCCTCACCGGATCCGCCGATGCCGGCCTGTTCGGCATCGCCACCCGTCTCGACACCGCCCGGCTGGCGATCATCCCGGTGCCCTGGGAGGTCACCACCTCCTACGGCAACGGCACCTCCCGGGGGCCGGAGGCAATCCGCCGCGCCAGCCCCCAGCTCGATCTCCACCTGCGCAACCTGGCAGATCACTACCGCCAGGGCTTCCACCTGCTGGCGGAGGATGCCGAGATCGCCGAGCTCAACGGCCGTTACAAGCCGGTGGCGGAAGCCATTCAGGCCCATCTGGAGGAGACGGGCAGCCTGGCCGGCCGCCCCGACCTGGTCGCGGCGCTGGCGGATGTCAACACCGCCTCGCAGCGGGTCAACGACCTGGTATACCAATGGAGTCGGGAGCTGGATGCCGCCGGCAAGGTGGTGGCCCTGGTGGGTGGGGATCACTCCAGTCCCTATGGCCTCATCCGCCACCTGGCGGAAAAATACCGGGGCGAGCTGGGGGTACTCCATATCGACGCCCACCACGACCTGCGGGACGGCTACCAGGGCTTTCGCTTCTCCCACGCGTCCATCTTCCACAATGTGATGAACCTGCCGGTGGCGCCCCGGCGGCTGGTGCAGGTGGGCATCCGGGATTTCAGCGCGGAGGAGTGCCAGCTCGCCGAAGCGGACCCGCGCATCGCGGTGTTCTACGACGAGGACATCAAGGACGCCCTCTACGGCGGCAAACCCTACGCCGCGATCGCCGCCGACATCGTCGCCGCGCTGCCCGCCAATGTGCATGTGTCCTTCGATATCGACGGTCTGCGCCCGGACCTGTGCCCCCATACCGGCACCCCGGTGGCGGGGGGGCTCGAATTCGATCAGGCCCGCTACCTGATCGCCGCCTTGGTCAACAGTGGCCGGCGGATCGTCGGCTTCGACCTGTGCGAGGTGTGCCCGGATCCGGGCAACCCGGACAACGAGTGGGACGGCAACGTGGGGGCGCGGATTCTCTTCCTGCTCGCCAGCTGGATGATGGAGAGCCAGGGCCGCGATTGACCGGGTCCGCCATCCGGTTACACTGTAGCCCCCTGGCCACCACCCCCGCCGCATGTTATCCACCCTGTTCCTGTTTTTGCTTCTGGCGACCCTGCTGTCGTTTCTCTGTTCCCTGTGGGAATCCGTCCTCCTCAGCATTACCCCCTCCTACGCCCAGATCAGGCTGCGGGAGGGCTCCGAGGTGGGTTTGCAACTCAAGGCCTTCAAGGAAAACATCGACCGCCCCCTGGCGGCCATCCTCACCCTCAACACCATCGCCCACACCGTGGGGGCCATCGGTGTGGGGGAGCAGGCGGCGATCATCTGGGCCGGCACCGCGCCGCTGATCACCAAGGTGGTCGTTCCCGCCGGCACCACTATCGTTATCCTGATCTTTTCCGAGATCATCCCCAAGACCATCGGCGCCACCCACTGGCAGGGCCTGGTGGGCTTTACCGTGTATTGCCTGCGGATCATCACCTGGCTGTTGTTTCCCCTGGTGTGGCTGTGCCAGTTCGCCACCCACCGCTTCAAGGCGAGCGGCGAGGCGAGCCTCTTTTCCCGCTCCGACTTTCTCGCCATGACCGAGATCGGGGCCGAGGAGGGGGTGTTCGAGCCCGCCCACTCCCAGATGCTGAAAAGCATGCTGGCCTTCGACACCGTGCTGGCGAAGAGCATCATGACCCCCCGCACCGTGGTCCACCGGGCGTCGGAGGACACCACCATCGCCGAGTATTTCAACAGCCAGCCGGTGCTGCCGTTTTCGCGGATCCCCCTCTACCAGAACGGCAACAGCGACCAGATCTGCGGCTACTTCCTCAAGGACGAGCTGCTCGCCGCCCACATTCGCGGGCGGGGCGGCGAACCCCTGAAGACCATTCTCCGGGACATCACCGTGGTGCTCGAGTCCCTGCCCATCACCAAGCTGTTCAACCAGTTCCTCGAGACCCGGGAGCACATCGCCCTGGTGGTGGATGAGTTTGGCAGCGTGCTCGGCATCATCACTCTCGAGGACATCATCGAGACCATCCTCGGCACCGACATCGTCGATGAGTCCGACGACACCGACAACATGCAGGCCCTGGCCCGCAAGCGCTGGCTGCGCCAGGCCAAGGCCAAGGGCCTCGATTTGAGCGATATCGTCAGCCGCGAAGTCGCCGACTGAGGAGGCGCCCCCCGTCAGCCATCAGGGCAGCTCGTGGCAGATATCCAGCCAGCGCTGAAGGCCCGCGCCCCGGTATTTCTCCCGGTGGATGATGAAGTACAGATAGCGGTGAAAATCCCGCCCGGGCACCGCGAGGGGCACGAGACTGCCCCGGGCAAAGGCTTCCACCAGGGTGATCCGCGACAGGCAGCCGATGCCGAGGCCCGCCTCCACCGCCCGCTTGATGGCTTCGGTGTGCTGCAATTCCAGCAGGATGTGCAGCGCCGGCAGCAGCCCGTGGAGGGCCCGGTCGAAGGTCTGGCGGGTGCCGGAGCCGGATTCCCGCACGATCCAGGTGGCGGCCAGCAGGTCGCCGTCGTCGAGGCGCTTCTTGCCCGCCAGGGGATGATCCGGGGCGCAGAACACCACCAGCTCGTCGTCCCGCCAGCGGGTCACCTCCAGGTCGGGGTGGTTGATCTCCCCCTCGATCAGGCCGATATCCAGGTCGAAGTGGCGCACCTTGTCCACCACGGTGGCGGTGTTGGCCACCTCCAGTGATACCCGCGCCCCCGGCTCCTCCATGTAGCGGGCCATCAGCCTGACCGCCAGGTAGTTGCCGATGGACAGGGTGGCCCCCACCTTCAGGGGCCCGCTCTGGCTGTGGCGGCCCATGGCCACTTCCAGCTCCCGGGCCCGCGCCAGCAGCTCCTCGGCCCGGGGTTGCAGCAGGCGGCCCAGCTCATTCAGCTGCAGGCTCTTGCCCACCCTGTCGAACAGCTGGATATCGAACTGTTGCTCCAGGTCCTTGAGGGCGCTGCTGGCCGCGGACTGGGACATGGCCAGCTGGTCCGCGGCGCGGCTGATGTTCTCGGTGTGGGCGGTGGCGAGGAATACTTCGAGCTGGCGCAGGGTGTATTTCATGGCGGGGCCTCCGTGGTCGGCGGACAGTATTTACCCAAAAAACCGATTAGCGCAATCAATATTAGTCGTTTTGCCGATAACAAGGGGGCGTCTACAGTGGCGCCATGTTGTCACCCGGGCGCCCCCCGGAGCCACCACCAGGAGAAGTCATGAGCAATCTGATGCGCGAACAGGTCACCAGCGTCCACCACTGGACCGACACCCTGTTCAGCTTCACCACCACCCGCGATCCCGGCTTCCGCTTCCGCAACGGCCACTTCACCATGGTGGGTCTTGAGGACGACGGCAAGCCCCTGCTTCGGGCCTACAGCATCGCCAGCGCCAACTACGAGAGCGAGCTGGAGTTCTTCAGCATCAAGGTGGCGGATGGCCCGCTGACCTCGAAACTGCAGCACCTGAAGGTGGGCGACGAGGTGCTGGTGGGCCGCAAGTCCACCGGCACCCTGACGGTGGATCACCTGCTCCCCGGCCGCAACCTCTACCTGCTGGGCACCGGCACCGGCCTTGCGCCGTTCCTCAGCGTCATCAAGGACCCGGAGGTGTACGACAATTTCGACAGGGTGATCCTGGTGCACGGTTGCCGCTACGTGGAGGAGCTGGCCTACCAGGAAGTGATCCGCGACCACCTGCCCAACAACGAGTATTTCGGCGAGATGGCGGCGGAGAAGTTGATCTACTACCCCACGGTGACCCGCGAGGCGTTTCGCAACACCGGCCGCATCACCGACCTGATGGGCAGCGGCAAGCTGTTCAATGACATCGGCCTGCCGGCACCGAACCTCGCCGATGACCGCTTCATGCTGTGCGGCAGCCCGGCGATGCTCAAGGATCTGTGCGAGCAGCTGGACGGCGCGGGCTTCCGCGAGACCCGCGCGGGGGAACTCGGCCACTATGTGATCGAGCGGGCCTTCGTCGAGAAGTGACCTGCCGTGGCGGCGCCGGGGGTGCTTCCCCCGGTGCTCGCCCCGTTAGCGCGCCCGGGCGCTCACCATCCTGTCTCCGCCGGCGGTGCGGCGGTGACCCGGGGCGCGTGCCAGACCCAGGCGTTGGCCGTGGCCGCCGTCGATCCCCTTGCATGCCCCATCGACCCCCCTGTATTCCCCGTCGACAATGTCCAGCAATCCCGCCCCCACCATGCAGGATCCCTTCCCCGGTTGAAACAGCCCCCCGGCCAGTTGGCGGGCGACGGCGACAATGGCGCCCGGGTCATTGCCGGGGCCTGGCAGCCGGGCCAGGGCGCTGGCGCAAGGTGGCCAGGTTTCTCCGGGGGCGGGGTGGACGAAGACGTGGACCGCCCCCGCCCGCTGGTGGCGGGCGGCGAGTGTCGCCGCCGCTCCTGAGGCCTGGTGGGCCACCGCTTCCTCCAGGGCCACCGCGGATCGGGCCCGGAGGGGCCGGGCCTCGGTGCGGTGGATCCGCCACCGGCTGTCCGGCATCTCACCGAGGGCCAGGCCGGGGCGGCCGTTGAGTTCTTCGATGAGGGACGCGAGCCTGCGACTTCCAGGGTGGCGCAAGCGGTGGCCCTCGGCCATTGCGAGGTCGAGGGCGCTGTGAATGCCGACGGCGGCCAGGGGCGCGGCCTCGTCGGGGCCGATGCCCGGCAGCTGCCGGATCGGGGTTCTTGCCAGCAGCCAGCGCCACTTGTACTCCCCATCGAGCAGGCAGACCCCCTCGCAGGCCGGGGCCTGCCGCGCCAGACGGGTGGCGAGACGGGCGAGGGTGCGGGTCGGCCCGATACCGATGGCGCTGGGGATACGGAGGGCGCGCCACAGGGTTTGGCGAATCTGTTGGGCCTCGGCCACCGGGTCGCCGCCGTCAAGGGCCACGAACAGCCGGTCGAGGCCGGCCACCTCGAAGGTTCCGTGGAGGCTGTGGAGGCTCGCCATTACCCGCCGGAAGAGGTCGCCGTAGAGTTGATGGTCGGCATCGAGAACCGCGACCCCGTGGCGGCGCAGGCGGTGTTCGATGACGGCGGCGCGCGCTCGATCGGGGATGCCGAGGGCGCGGGCCTCCGCCGAGCGGGCAATGATCTGCCCGTTGTCGGCCACCACCACCAGCGGCCTGCCCCGCAGGTCGGGGCGGAATATCCGTTCACAGCTGGCGTGAAAATCGTGGCAATCGATCAGCGCAAACACCGGTGCCTCCTCACGGAGCTGGTGACCACGCCCTCGATAACGGCGCCGCTGGCACCCTCCAGGGCAATGGGGGGCTGGTCGCGGCTGGCGGACAGCAGGCGCTGGCGGTGGAGGTCGGTGATTGCGCAGATCAGTTCGCCCCGGAACGCGGCCACCACCATGTCGCCGTGCCGTGGGCGCAGGGCCCGGTCGACGAGCAGGATGTCCCCGTCAAGAATCCCCGCAGCGCCCATGGCATCCCCGGCAACCCTGTACTGAAAGGTCGCCACCGCGCCGCGACCCAGCAGGGCATCCAGATCAATGCTGTTGTCAGTGGCAGGGCCGGCGCCTCGCCGTGGGGCCAAGGGGTGTCTGGTGGGGCGAGGGAACCCGGCCCGGGGCTGGGTGGCGCGCATTGGATACCTCCTGATACTGTATGGATGTACAGCATTATGGTCCGGCCAGGGAACGTCCGCAAGGACTGATCGGAGCCAGGGGCAGGTCCCCGGGTGACGGGTTGGCGGGCGGGTGCGGGGCAACTGCTGTAAGCTCGGCCTCTCCGTTCCCGTTCCGGGGCGCGGACCCAGGCCGCGCCAGACGGGGAGGTGCTCCATGAATGACAGACCCACCATCGATCTTCTTCTCGAGCGCATGCGCCCTGTGCAGCAGGACCTGGAGAGGGAATTCGACCGCCTGCTGGAGGAAAAGCGCGCCCAGTTCCAATACTCCATTCGCCGCGGCAAGGTTGTGTTCGAGAAGCAGGCGCGCCGTATGCAGCGCCGTCAGCGCACCGGCCTGTGGCGCTATGTGCGGGAGACCCCCCTGGCTTACCTGCTATCCGCGCCGCTGATCTACGGCATGATCATGCCCCTGTTGGTGCTCGATCTGTCGATAACCGTCTATCAGCAGATCTGCTTCAGGATCTACCGCATCCCCCGGGTGCGACGGGGGGAGTACCTGGCCATGGACAGGCACCGTCTGGGTTATCTCAATGCCATCGAAAAACTCAACTGTGTCTACTGCAGCTATGCCAACGGGCTGATGGCCTATGCCCGGGAGGTCACCGCGCGCACTGAACAGTTCTGGTGTCCCATCAAGCACGCCCGGCGAACCCGCGGGGCCCATCACCGGACCCAGTATTTTCTCGACTACGGTGACGCGGAGGCCTGGCGCAGGAAGTTGCAGGTGGTCCGCGTCCACTGGCTCGATGTCGAAGCGGATGCCCCGGGGGCCGTCGAGAGGGATTCCGAAGGGGGCCGATAGGGGCGGCTCGACGCCGCGCCCGGGGCTGGCCGGGGCCCTCACCGCGCGAAGCGGTAACCCAGGGCCTCCCCCAGGTGAGTGGCGTTGAGCCCGTCGCTGTTGGCCAGATCGGCGATGGTGCGGGCCACCTTCAGCACCCGGTGATAGCCCCGGGCCGATAGCCCCATCCGCTCGATGGCCATCTCGAGAAGCTGTTGCTCCGTGGCCCCCAGGGCGCAGTGCTGCCTGATGTCATCCGCCCCCAGGGCAGCGTTGACCTTGCCCTGGCGATCAAGCTGACGCTGCCGGGCCGCCATCACCCGCTGGCGCACCCTGGCGCTCGCCTCGCCGCCGCCCTCGGCGCGAATCAGTTCCCGCTGGGGAATGGGTCGCACCTGCAACTGGATGTCGATGCGATCGAGCAGCGGGCCGGAGATGCGCTCCCGGTAGCGGCGCACCAGGTCCGGGGTACAGCGGCATTTCTCGCTGCCGAGGTAGCCACAGGGGCAGGGATTCATGGCGGCGATCAGCTGGAAGCGGCTGGGGTAGCGAATCCGCGCCTGGGCCCGGGACAGGTGGATCTCCCCCGATTCCAGCGGCTCCCGCAGCACCTCCAGCACCCGGCGGGGAAACTCCGGCAATTCGTCGAGGAACAGCACCCCTCGGTGGGCGAGGGAGATTTCCCCCGGGCGGGGCACCCCGCCACCCCCCACCAGGGCCGCCGCCGAGGCGGTGTGGTGGGGAGCGCGAAACGGCGGTTGGTGGAAGGGCCGGCGCAGCCCGAGGCCCGCCACGGAGTAGATGCTCGCCACCTCCAGGGCGTCCTCCTCCCCCAGGGGCGGCATGATGGTGGGCAGGCGGCTGGCGAGCAGGGTCTTGCCGGTGCCGGGGGGGCCGGAGAACAGCAGGTTGTGCCCCCCGGCGGCGGCCACCTCCAGGGCGCGGCGGGCCTGGTGCTGGCCGATCACGTCCGCCATGTCGAGGTGATGCTCCACCGGGCTGTCCGGCACCCCGCCCGGCTGGACGTCGAGGGGCGCCGCCCCCCGCAGGTGGGCGCACACCTCCAGCAGGTGGCGGGCGGGGAGGACGGTGGTGTGGTGGGCGAGGGCCGCCTCGTCCCGGTTGCCGTCGGCGATCACCAGCTTGCGGCCGGCGCGACCGCAGGCGATGGCGGTCGGCAGCAGGCCGTCCACCGCCCGCAATTCGCCGTTGAGGGCGAGCTCGGCGACGAACTCGTAGTCGCCGAGGTGCTCCGCCGGCAGTTGTCCCGAGGCGGCGAGAATGCCGAGGGCGATGGCCAGGTCGTAGCGGCTGCCCTCCTTGGGAATATCGGCGGGGGCGAGGTTGATGGTGATGCGCCGGGGCGGGAAGTCGAAGTGGGCGTTGAGCAGGGCGCTGCGCACCCGCTCCCTGCTCTCCTTCACCGCCGTCTCCGGCATGCCTACGATGCTCAGGCTCGGCAGGCCGTTGGACAGGTGGACCTCGATGGTGATGGCGGGGGCGTCGATGCCCTGCTTGCTGCGGCTGTGAATGATGGCGAGTGACATGATTCCCTCCCTGGAAATCGCTGGGGCCGGGCGGCCTACTCCGGTGGCTGTCGCGCCGCCAGGCTCGCCTCGAGGGCGGCCAGTTGCCGTTCGAGCTGGTCGAGCTTCTGGCGGCTGCGCTGGAGCACCGCCTGTTGTGCCTCGAAATCCTCCCGGGGCACGAAGTCCATGCGGGCGAAGGCCCCCTGGATGGCCGCCCGCAACTGCTGGCGCATCTCGCCGCTCAGGGACGCGAACCCGGGCCCCGCCAGTTCGGCGAACTGGCGGGTGAAGCGGGCGAGAGGGTCGTCGGGGCTGTCGCTGGCCATGGGGGCTCCGGGGTGCTTGGCGGTCGATTGTAGCAAAGTCTCCCCGCCGGGTGCCTCCGGTGATGGGCCAATAACGGGCACGATGATTGCACCGTCGACAGCCATGATAGGACTGGACAGCCAATTGCTTCGCGACCCCGCACCAGGATGGGACGCGGGACTCGAGATCGCCCTGGCGCGGCGGGGCGGATGCACCCGTCTGGTGCATTCCCGCCATTGGGGGCCGTTGCGGGTGCAGCGTCCCTTCTACCCCGCCGGCATCGACGGCGGCGAATGCCACCTCTACCTGCTGCATCCGCCGGGGGGGATGGTCACCGGCGACCGCCTGGCCATCGCCATCACCCTGGCGGACGGCGCGAGGTGCCTGGCCACCACGCCCGCCGCCGGCAAGATCTACCGGGGCAACCATAGCGCCGTGCCCCAGATCCAGACCGTCCATTGCCAGGTCGATGGCGCCAGCTGCCTCGAATGGCTGCCCCAGGAGACCATCCTGTTCGACGGCGCCCGGGGTGAGCTGGTGACCCGGTTGGCCCTCGACGAGGGCGCCCGCTGCGCCGCCTGGGACATCGTCTGCCTCGGCCGGCCCGCCAGTGGCGAGGGCTTTGCCAGCGGATACCTGACCCAGAGCCTCGAGATCAGCCGCGCGGGGCGCCCCCTGTACCGGGAGCGCAATCACTTCGGCGGTGGTGGCGAGTTGCTGTCGGCCCCCTGGGGGCTTGGAGGCTGCACCGTGGCGGGCACCTTTGTGCTCAGCCTCGGCCTTGACCGGGAAGCCCTCGGCGCATTGCGGGGCGAGCTGTCGAGCCTCGTCGCGGCGGGCGATGCCTGCGCGGTCAGCGATCTCGATGGTCTCGTGGCCATTCGCTACCTGGGCCACTCCGCCGAGCGCTGCCGGCGCCTGTTCACCACCGCCTGGCGGCACCTGCGCCCCGACCTGTGCGGCCACCCCGCCATCGAACCGCGCATCTGGCGCACCTGAAACAAGGAGACGACAACGTGGAACTCAGCCCCCGCGAAAAGGACAAGCTGCTGCTCTTCACCGCCGCCCTGCTGGCGGAGCGGCGCCGCGCCCGGGGCCTCAAGCTCAACTACCCCGAGGCGGTGGCCTACATTTCCATGGCGATCATCGAGGGCGCCCGGGACGGCCGCACCGTGGCGGAACTGATGAGCGAGGGTCGCACCCTGTTGACCCGGGACGACGTCATGGATGGCATCGCCGAACTGATCCCCGAGGTGCAGGTGGAAGCCACCTTTCCCGATGGCACCAAGTTGGTGACGGTGCATGATCCGATTGTTTGAGTTTGGGTCTGACGTCGGAAGTCTGACGTCTGACGCTTTATCGGGTGCCACTTCCCAGTGAGCCGACCCTTAACAGTCACTGAGGCGCAGCAAGTCAATCCATTGGAGAGAAACCCTCATGATTCCAGGTGAAATGCAGACCCTTCCCGGTGATATCGTCATCAATGGTGGGCGCGAAACCCTGACCGTCGCGGTGAGCAACAGCGGCGACCGGCCCATCCAGGTGGGCTCCCACTACCATTTTTACGAGACCAACCCGGCCCTCATTTTTGAGCGGGAAAAGGCCCGGGGCTTTCGCCTCAATATCCCCGCGGGCACCGCCGTGCGCTTCGAGCCCGGGCAGAGCCGGGAGGTGGAGCTGGTGGCCCTCGCGGGCAAGCGGGAGGTTTACGGCTTTCGCGGCGATGTCATGGGCAAGCTTTAGCCCCATCTGTCCCGCGACACGCAAAAATACTCATCACCTGGGGAAGTGGCACCCAAAAGCGTCAGACGTCAGACTTCAGACGTCCGACTTCAAACCAACCAAGGAACAGTCTGGAGCCTGACAATGACAACCCTCACCAGAAGAGCCTACGCCGAGATGTTCGGCCCCACTACCGGGGACCGGGTGCGGCTCGCCGATACCGCGCTGTGGATCGAGGTGGAGCGGGACTTCACCACCTACGGCGAGGAGGTGAAATTCGGCGGCGGCAAGGTGATCCGCGACGGCATGGGCCAGAGCCAGCGCCCGGCGGCGGAGGTGGCGGACACGGTGATCACCAACGCCCTGATCCTCGATCACTGGGGTATCGTCAAGGCGGACATCGGCCTCAAGGCCGGGCGCATCCTCGCCATCGGCAAGGCCGGCAACCCGGATATTCAGCCCGCCGTCGATATCGTCATCGGCCCCGGTAGCGAAGTGATCGCCGGCGAGGGCCTGATCGCCACCGCCGGGGGCATCGATGCCCATATCCATTTCATCTGCCCCCAGCAGATCGAGGAGGCGCTGATGAGCGGTGTCACCACCATGCTGGGGGGCGGCACCGGCCCCGCCACCGGCACCAACGCCACCACCTGTACCCCCGGGCCCTGGCATATCCACCGCATGCTCGAATCCGCCGAGGCCTTCCCCATGAACCTCGGCTTTCTCGGCAAGGGCAACGCCAGCCTGCCCCAGGCCCTGGAGGAGCAGCTCGAAGCCGGCGCCATGGGCATGAAACTCCACGAGGACTGGGGCACCACCCCGGCGGCCATCGACTGCTGCCTGGCGGTGGCGGAAAAGTACGACGTCCAGGTGGCGATCCACACCGACACCCTCAACGAATCCGGCTT
Source organism: Pseudomonadota bacterium (assembly GCA_034717695.1). Classification (GTDB taxonomy): domain Bacteria; phylum Pseudomonadota; class Gammaproteobacteria; order Pseudomonadales; family Porticoccaceae; genus NAT127. Next base: position 129,233 of record JAYELS010000021.1, on the reverse strand, counting down.
CGTGGAGGACACCCTGGCCGCCTTCAAGGGTCGCACCATCCACACCTACCACACCGAGGGGGCCGGCGGCGGCCACGCCCCCGATATCATCAAGGCCTGCGGCGAACCCAATGTGCTGCCCTCGTCCACCAACCCCACCCGGCCCTACACCATCAACACCGTGGATGAACACCTCGACATGCTGATGGTGTGCCACCACCTGGACCCGGATATCCCCGAGGACGTGGCCTTCGCCGACTCCCGCATCCGCCGCGAGACCATCGCCGCCGAGGACATCCTCCACGACCTCGGCGCCTTCAGCATGATCTCGTCGGATTCCCAGGCCATGGGGCGGGTGGGGGAAGTGGTCACCCGCACCTGGCAGACCGCCCACAAGATGAAGGTGCAGCGGGGCCTCCTGGCGGAGGACCGGGACCTCGGCTGCGACAACTTCCGCGCCAAACGCTATGTGGCCAAGTACACCATCAACCCCGCCATCACCATGGGCATCGCCCACGAGGTGGGCTCCCTGGAGGCGGGCAAGCTCGCCGATATCGTACTGTGGAAGCCGGCGTTTTTCGGGGTCAAGCCGGCCCTGATCCTCAAGGGCGGGATGATCGCCGCCGCCCCCATGGGGGATGCCAATGCCTCCATCCCCACCCCCCAGCCGGTGCACTACAGGCCGATGTTCGGCGCGTACGGCGGTGGCGTTGCGGCGACGGCGGTGACCTTTGTCTCCCAGGCGGCCCTGGCCGCCGACCTGGGAGGCCTGCTGGGGCTCAAAAAGCGCCTGGTGGCGGTCGGGAACACCCGGACGGTCACCAAGGCGGACATGATCCACAACGCCTGGCAGCCCGACATGAGCGTCGACCCGCAAACCTACGAGGTGCGCGCCGACGGCGAACTGCTGCTGTGCGAGCCGGCGGAGGTGCTGCCGATGGCGCAGCGGTATTTTTTGTTTTGAGTCTGAAGTTGGGAAAAAGCGTCTGACGCTGGACGTCTGACGTCTGACGTCTGACGCCAGGAACGGGAGTGAAACGATCATTACGACACTGACTGCACCCCGGCGCTTGTCCAGGGCACGAACACGGGGAAGTGGCACCAAAAAGCGTCAGACGTCAGACGTCCAGCGTCAGACCCACAAAAGGAAAAAACATGCTCATAGTCACCCAATTCGCACCACCCGCCGAGCACGCCGACCGTGCCGCCATCACCGTGGAACTCCCCTACGACCTGCGCAAGAAAAGCCGGCTGCGGGCGGTTTCCCGCTGCGGGCGGGAACTGGGTTTTCAGCTGGAGCGGGGCGCGGAGCTGCGGGACGGTCAGCGGTTGCTGGCGGACAGCGGCGAGGTGGTGGTGATAGTCGCCAGCGCCGAGGCGCTGTCCTCGGTGAGCGGGGATTCGCCCCTGGCATTGCTGCGGGCGGCCTACCACCTCGGCAATCGCCACGTGCCCCTGCAGGTGACGGAGCACTGGTTGCGCTACCAGCACGACCATGTGCTCGACGACATGGTGCGGGGCCTGGGCCTCGCGGTGACCCTGGTCAGCGCCCCGTTCCAGCCGGAATCCGGCGCCTATGGGCGCCACGGGGGCGGTCATCACCATGGCGGCGGCGATCACCCTCAGGGCCACGGCTTCGTGCTGGCCGCCGGCCACCACCATGACCACTGACGCGGCGCTGCTGTCATTGCTGCGGCTGGTGAGCCCGGCCCTGCCGGTGGGGGGCTTTGCCTACTCCCAGGGGTTGGAATACGCGGTGGACGCCGGATGGGTGACGGATGCCGACCAGGTGCGAGACTGGCTCGGCGGTGTATTGGCTCAGGGCCTTGCCCGCCTCGATGTGCCGCTGCTGATGCGCCTCCACGGCGCCGAGGGTGACGACGCCCTGTTCGGCCACTGGAACGACGTCGCCCTCGCCTGTCGGGAGACCCGGGAGCTGCGCCTCGAGGATCAACAGATGGGCCGCGCCCTGTGGCGTTTGCTGGGCTCGATGAACGAGCCGCTGCCGGCCATCGCCACCCCGAGCTGGCCCGCCGCCTTCGCCCTCGCCGCGCGGCGCTGGGGCGTGGCGGCGGACGCTTGCTGCCAGGGTTACCTGTGGTCCTGGCTCGAAAACCAGCTCGCCGTCGCCGCCAAGACCGTGCCCATCGGCCAGACCGACAGCCAGCGCATCGCCGCCGCCCTGCTGCCCGCCATCCTCGACGCGGTGATCACCGGCAGCGCCCTGCCGGACGACGAGATCGGTGCCGGCCTGCCGGGCCTGGCCCTGGCGAGCATGTTGCATGAGACCCAGTATTCGCGGCTTTTCAGGTCGTGAGAAGTCGGACGTCGGACGTCTGACGCTAAAAGATGGCAGGGCACGATAGACCACGACACTTACTGTACCCCGGCGCAAGAAGCGGAGCTGGTCAATGAAGAAGTGGCACCCAAAAGCGTCAGACGTCCAGCGTCAGACATCAGACCTCTCCCAAACAACCACTCAACCTTCAATACACGAGTAACCGAAAAATGACACCAAAAACCCCACTACGAATCGGCATCGGCGGCCCCGTCGGCTCCGGCAAGACCGCCCTGGTGCGGGTGCTGTGCGAGCGGCTGCGGGATCGCTACGACATCGGGGTGATCACCAACGATATCTACACCCGGGAGGACATGGAATTTCTCCAGCGCCACGAGGCCCTGCCCCTGGAGCGCATTCTTGGGGTGGAAACCGGCGGCTGCCCCCACACCGCAATCCGCGAGGATGCCTCCATGAACCTGGCGGCGGTGGACGAGCTGATGGCCCGTTTCCCCCACCTGGATTTCATCATGGTGGAGAGCGGCGGCGACAACCTGGCGGCCACCTTCAGCCCGGAACTGTCCGACCTCACCCTGTACGTGATCGATGTCTCGGCGGGGGACAAGATTCCCCGCAAGGGCGGGCCGGGGATCACCAAGTCGGATCTGCTCATCATCAACAAGATCGACGTGGCTCCCCTGGTGGGCGCGTCCCTGGAGGTGATGGACCGGGACGCGCGAAAAATGCGCGGCGCCAAGCCCTTCGTGTTCAGCAACATGAAGGACGGCACCGGGGTCGACACCATCATCGACTTTATCGTGCGGGAAGGCATGTTGCGGCCCCTGGCCGCGGCCCCTGAGTGACTGCGGAGACATCACCATGAATACCGACATGCTGTGGTTGCTGGCATTGGGCGCGGGGGGCGGCCTGCTGCACGCCCTCGATGCCGATCACATTCTCGCGGTGAGCACCGTGGCGGCGGGGGGTGACGCCAGCCGGCGGCGGGTATTGCGCACCGCCCTCAATTGGGCACTGGGCCACGGCCTGTCCCTCGCCCTGGTGACCCTGAGTGTGCTGGGATTTGGGCTCGCCATCCCCGAGGCGCTGTCATCCGTGGCCGAATTACTGGTGGGGGTTGTCCTGCTGGCGGCGGGGCTGTCCCTGCTGCGGGCCGGGTGGCGGGGCGAGGTGGCAGTTTCACTGCACCGCCACCGGGGGCTGCCGGCCCATGTCCACCTTCACGGCCGGGATCACATCGGCGCCCAGGGTGCTCGGGGGTTGGTGGACCACCGCCCGGTGCTGATCGGCATCATCCACGGCATCGCCGGCAGCGCGCCGCTGCTGGCGTTGCTGCCCCTGGTGATCCAGGCGCAATTCATGCTCGCCGGCCTCTACATTCTGCTCTTCACCCTGTGCGTGGCTCTGGCGATGTGCGCCTTTGGCGGCCTGCTTGGGGTGCTGGTCAGCGGCATCCTGCGCCGCTCCCGCCGCGCCTTTGACACCATGCGTGCATTGCTCGGTCTGTATGCCCTGGGTTTCGGCGCGTTCTGGCTCCACCAGGCGCTGTGACTGGGGGGGGGAGCAATCCCTCGGTTCGCAACACCAAGGCCGCCCTCCGGGGCGGCTTTTTTGTGTCTGGTTGTGGTTCGCGGAATGCGCCTTTGTGGTGCGCGCCGCGATTTGCTCCTCCCCTTGGTGCGTTGATGCGGGCGTTCCCTGCTCCCCCGGCGCGGCACCGGGCCTGAGGGGCGCGCGGTGCTACCCCTTGGGGTGTGGCACGGAACATGCTTCAACGGAAACAGCCCGTTCCGTCGAGGGAATTACCCGGAAAGGCCTTTGCTCATAACTCAGGAGATAACGTCGATGAAAACCCCGGAAAAAACCTGGCAACGAAAATTGCTGACCACCACGGCCGCCGCCGCGCTCGCGCTCGGCGCCGGTTTGGCGCAGGCCGCCGACACCATCAAGGTGGGTGTGCTCCACTCCCTGTCCGGCACCATGGCGATCAGTGAAACCACCCTCAAGGACACCGTGTTGATGATGGTGGAGGAGCAGAACAAGAAAGGCGGACTGCTCGGCAAGAAACTCGAGGCGGTGGTGGTGGACCCCGCCTCCAACTGGCCGCTGTTCGCGGAGAAAACCCGGGAATTGCTCCAGAAGGAAAAAGTCGATGTGATTTTCGGCTGCTGGACCTCGGTGTCCCGCAAATCCGTGTTGCCGGTGGTGGAAGAGCTCAACGGCCTGCTGTTCTACCCGGTGCAATACGAGGGTGAGGAATCCTCCAAGAACGTGTTCTACACCGGCGCGGCCCCCAACCAGCAAGCCATCCCCGCGGTGGATTACCTGATGAACGAAGTGGGCGTGAAACGCTGGGTACTGGCGGGCACCGACTACGTCTACCCCCGCACCACCAACAAGATTCTCGAGGCCTATCTGAAGGCCAAGGGCGTCGCCGAAGCGGATATCATGATCAACTACACCCCGTTCGGCCATTCCGACTGGCAGAGCATCGTCGCCAGCATCAAGTCGTTCGGCTCCGCCGGCAAGAAAACCGCGGTGGTGTCCACCATCAACGGCGACGCCAACGTGCCGTTCTACAAGGAGCTGGGCAACCAGGGCATTTCTGCCTCGGATATTCCCGTGGTCGCCTTCTCCGTGGGCGAGGAGGAACTCTCCGGCATCGACACCGCTCCCCTGGTCGGTCACCTCGCGGCCTGGAACTACTTCATGAGCGTCGAGGATGACGCCAACGACGCCTTCATCGAAGCCTGGCAGGCCTTCATCAAGAACGAGGATCGGGTCACCAACGACCCCATGGAAGCCCACTACATCGGCTTCAACATGTGGGTCGAGGCGGTGAAGAAGGCCGGCACCACCGACACCGACGCGGTGGCCGACGCCATGATCGGCGTGGTGGTCCCCAACCTCACCGGCGGCTACGCGGCGATGATGCCTAACCACCACATCACCAAGCCGGTGCTGATCGGTGAAATTCAGGACGACGGCCAGTTCGAGGTGGTGTGGGCCACCGAGGGCACCGTGGCCGGCGACGCCTGGTCCGACTTCCTGCCCTCCAGCAAGGATGTCACCGCCGACTGGCAGGCCCCCCTGTCCTGCGGCAACTACAACGTCAAAACCGGCAAGTGCTCCGGCCAGAACTACGAATAAGTTTGTCTTGAAGACGATACCCGGGCCTTCGGGCCCGGGTTTTTATGGACGGTTTTATGCGCAATTTCCTTTGTTGCCTGCTGGCGATGCTGGCCCTGGCGAGTCCCGGCCTGATGGCTGTGGAGACGCCGCTGGAAGCACAGCTCGAGCAACTCGCCAAGGCGAGTTTTGGCGAGAAATCCAGCCTGCTGGCCGCCATCGCCGAACGGGGCGACGACGCCAGTCTGGCCATATTGAAGGCGATCCAGTCCGGTGATCTCCACTACCGCAAGAGCGACAGGAAAGTGGTGATCGTCGCCAAGGCCGAAGGCGGCGTGGCGCTGACCGACCCCGTCAGCAACGAATCCCTGGGTATCGCCGGCAAGCGCGATACCCGCAAAATTACCATCAACAACAGTCTGCGCGGCGAGTTGAAACAGCTCATCGCCGGCTTCAAGCTGAAATCTCCGAGGCCCGCCGAGCGCATCCAGGGCGCGGCCAGCATCATCAACGATCCGTCGCCGGACATGCTGCCGGTGATCGACAAGGCCCTGGCGGAGGAGACCGACGGCGATGTGCGCGAGGCCCTCGACATTGCCCGGGCGGCCATCATCGTCAGCGACCGAGTGAGCGAACCCAAGGCGCGCATCGCGGCCCTCGCCCAGCTCGGCGAGGCCACCGACAGCAACGCCATCAACCTGGTGTCGAAATACACCCTGAAGGACGCCGAGGGCAATTACCTCGAACAGGATGGGGAGCTCGTCGCCACCGCCGAGGCGGCCCTGGAAAAGCTCAAGACCCGGCAGTCCTTTTACGATTTGATCCAGAACCTGTTTTTTGGTGTCAGCCTCGGCTCGGTGCTGCTGCTTGCGGCCGTGGGGCTCGCCATCACCTTCGGGGTGATGGGGGTGATCAACATGGCCCACGGCGAGATGATCATGATCGGCGCCTACGCCACCTACACGGTACAGCTGTTGATGCCGAACCTGATCGGGGCGTCCATCCTGGTGGCGATTCCCGTGGCCTTTCTGGTGTCGGGCATCACCGGGGTGTTGATCGAGCGGCTCATCATTCGCCACCTCTACGGTCGGCCCCTGGAAACCCTGCTCGCCACCTTTGGTCTGAGCCTGGTGCTGCAGCAACTGGTGCGCACCATCTACTCGCCCCTCAACCGCAGCGTGATAACACCGGAGTGGATGAGCGGCTCCTGGGCGGTGAACGACATGCTGTCCCTCACCTGGAACCGGCTGTATATCATCATCTTCAGCCTGCTGGTGCTGTTTGCCCTGATCGCCCTCATGAAAAAAACCAGCCTCGGGCTGCAGATGCGGGCGGTTACCCTGAACCGCAAGATGGCCAGCTCCATGGGCATCAAGACCGGCTGGATCGACGCCATGACCTTTGGCCTTGGCTCCGGTATCGCCGGTATCGCCGGGGTGGCCCTGTCCCAGCTCACCAATGTGGGCCCCAACCTGGGGCAGGCCTACATCATCGATTCCTTCATGGTGGTGGTGTTTGGCGGCGTGGGCAACCTGTTCGGCACCCTGTTCGCCGCCATGTCCCTCGGCATCGTCAATAAATTCATGGAGCCCCTGGCGGGGGCGGTGTTGGCCAAGATCCTGATCCTGGTCTTCATCATTCTGTTCATTCAAAAATGGCCCCGGGGATTGTTCGCCATCAAGGGCCGGTTCATCGAGGATTGACCATGGCGAATCAAGGCCCCCTGTTCCCGCGCCTGTTGGCCGAGAGATCCACTCGCTGGTTTCTCCTCACCCTGGCGGCGCTCGCCATTGTCATGCCGCTGCTCAACCTGCTGGTGCCGGCGGATTCCCCCTTCCATGTCTCCACCTACACCATCACCCTGCTGGGCAAGTACCTGAGCTACGCTCTGCTGGCCCTGGCGGTGGATCTGATCTGGGGCTATTGCGGCATCTTGAGCCTCGGCCACGGCGCCTTTTTCGCCCTCGGCGGCTACGCCATGGGCATGTACCTGATGCGCCAGATCGGTGACCGGGGCGTGTACGGCGACCCGCTGCTGCCGGATTTCATGGTGTTTCTCAATTGGACCGAGCTACCCTGGTTCTGGCTCGGCTTCGACCAGTTCTGGTTCGCCGCGCTGATGATCCTCCTGGTGCCGGGGCTGCTCGCCTTCGTGTTCGGCTGGCTGGCGTTCCGCTCCCGGGTCACCGGGGTGTACCTGTCGATCATCACCCAGGCCCTCACCTATGCGCTGATGCTGGCCTTCTTCCGCAACGAGATGGGCTTTGGCGGCAACAACGGCCTCACCGATTTCAAGGATCTGCTCGGCTTCGACCTGCAAAGCGACGCCACACGCAACGCCCTGTTCGCCATCACCGCCCTGTGCCTTGCCCTGGCGTACCTGCTGTGCAAATGGCTGACCACGTCCAAGTTTGGCCGGGTGCTGGTGGCGGTGAGGGATGCCGAGAGCCGCACCCGCTTCATGGGCTATCGGGTGGAGCACTACAAACTCTTCGTATTCGTGGTGTCGGCGCTGATTGCCGGCATCGCCGGCGCCCTGTATGTACCCCAGGTGGGCATTATCAATCCCGGGGAATTTTCCCCCATCAATTCCATCGAGATCATCGTCTGGGTGGCCATCGGTGGGCGCGGCACCCTCTATGGCGCGGTGATCGGCGCCTTTTTGGTGAACTACGGCAAGACTTATTTCACCGCGGCCTTCCCCGACCTCTGGCTGTTCCTGCTGGGCGGTTTGTTCGTGGTCACCACCCTCTATCTGCCCAGGGGCGTGAAGGGCCTTTTCACCGAGGGCCGGCTCGGCAACTTGCTGTCCCGGGGCAATCGGGCCACCTCTGGCGGGAGCGCCTGATCATGCTCAGCACCCTTTCCCTGCAGGAAAAAACCGTTCTCTATATGAACGGCGTCACCAAGAGTTTCGACGGCTTCAAAGCCATCAACAACCTCAACCTGATGATCAAGCCCGGCGAATTGCGGGCCATCATCGGCCCCAACGGCGCCGGCAAGACCACCATGATGGACATCATCACCGGCAAGACCCGCCCCGATCAGGGGGAGGTGTATTTCCGCAACGAGGTGGATCTGACCCGCCACAGCGAGGCGGAAATCGCCAACATGGGTATCGGCCGCAAATTCCAGAAGCCCACGGTGATCGAGACCCTGAGCGTGTTCGACAATCTCGAACTGGCCCTCGCCGGCAAGCGCCGGGTGTGGGACAGCCTGTTTTTTTTCCTCCCCGAGAGCGGCCGCGCCCGCATCGACGAGGTGTTCGATATCGTCGGCCTCGGCAACCGGCGCCATATCCTGGCGGGGGCCCTCGCCCACGGCGAGAAGCAGCGCCTGGAAATCGGCATGTTGCTGGCCCAGGAGCCCGAGCTGCTGCTGATCGATGAACCGGCGGCGGGGATGACCGACGAGGAAACGGCGCGGCTCGCCGAATTGCTCAAGGGCATCGCCGGGGAGCGCTCGGTGGTGGTGGTGGAGCACGACATGGAATTCGTCCGCGCCCTCGACGCCACCGTCACCGTGCTCCACGAAGGTTCGGTGCTGGCGGAGGGCACCCTCGACAGGGTGCAGGCCAACGAGCGGGTCATCGAAGTGTATCTGGGGCGCTGAACATGCTGGAAATCACCCATCTCGATCTGTTTTACGGCGCCAGCCAGGCGCTCAAGGATGTCAGCCTGGTGGCGGAAAAGGGCGCCGTCACCTGCGTGCTCGGCCGCAACGGCGTTGGCAAGACCTCCCTGCTCAATGCCCTAGCCGGGCGCCAGCCCATCGCCGCGGGCGACATTCTCTGGGAGGGCCGCTCCATCGCCAGCCTGGCGCCCCACGAGCGGGCCAGGGCGGGGATCGCCTATGTGCCCCAGGGGCGGGAAATATTCTCCCAGTTGACGGTGCTGGAAAATCTCAAGACGGGCTTCAATTGCCTGCCGAGGGCCGAGCGCTTCATCGACAACGAGATCTATTTTCTCTTTCCTGTGCTCAAGGAAATGCTCAACCGCCGGGGCGGCGACTTGTCCGGCGGCCAGCAGCAACAGCTGGCCATCGCCCGGGCCCTGGTCACCAACCCCCGCCTGCTGCTCCTTGACGAACCCACCGAGGGCATCCAGCCGTCGATCATCAAGGACATCCAGCGGGTGATCGAATCCCTGCGCAAGCGCGGCGACATGGCGGTGGTGCTGGTGGAACAGTACTTCGAATTTGCCCGCGACCTGGCGGACAGCTACGTGGTGATGGATCGCGGCTCCGTGGCCCTCTCCGGGCGCGGCGACGAGATGGACGAGGCCCGGGTGCGGGGCATGATGAGTGTGTGATGCTGGCGCCGTATCCCCTGTGCGGGTGTATTCAAGGTTATGGCGGCATGGTGAAATTGCTAGAATCGAACAATCCCTCCACGATTGGTGATCACCCATGAAAAAACGCCTCGCTTCAGCGGCCCTTTGCGCCCTGCTCCTGCCCTTCGATGCCATGGCGGCGGAACTGATCATTCCCGCCCGGTCTGTTCACCGCGTCGCCGTGGACGAGATGAATCAATCCCTCGACCGGCTGGTGATTGGTGACGGCGCCACCATCAAGTTCGCCGAGGGCGTCACCCACTGGGAATTGCTCGCCAAGGACGCCACCATCGGCCACGGTGTGGTCATCGACGCCCGGGGGGCTGACGGTGCCGCCGGCGCCGCCGGCGCCTCCATTGCCGAGGAGGCGGAGGCCTGTCGCGCCGGCAAGAGTGGCGGCAGCGGCGAGCCGGGTGTCCAGGGTGGTCGCGGCATCGACATCTACCTCGGCCTCGACGCCCGCAAGATCGGCGGCCTCGAGGTGCTGGCGGACGGCGGTGCCGGTGGCGCCGGCGGCAAGGGCGGCAAGGGTCAGAACGGCGGCAAGATTTTCAACTGCAATCCCGCCAACGGCGGCAGCGGGGGCGGCGGCGGTAGCGGTGGCAATGGCGGCGATGGCGCCAACGTGGTGGTGAGCGTGGTGCCCCTAGACAGCAAGGTGTCACCCGGCGCACTGACCGCCGGCGTGCGGGTGTCCGTCAAGCCCGGCAAGGCGGGGCAGGGGGGCGAGGGCGGAGAAGGTGGCTCCGGCTCGGAGGGCCAGTACATCAAGATGCGCACCCTCACCGGCAGCCAGAAGTGGGTGGCCGGTGGCCGCTCCGGTCGCTCCGGCGCCCCGGGGGAGGACGGCGAGGAAGGCAAGTACGGGCAGGTGTTCGTCGGCGGCCAGTTCACCGGCTTCCAGCAACAGAACACCGGGAGCGGTGACTTTGGCGGCTTCCGCCCTGCGCCGGGCGCCGATCAGCAGGCCGCCCAGGAGGAAATCCGCCTGTTGCGGGAGCAGCTCAAGGCCCTGCAGGAGCGCATGGATAAAATGGAAAAGGACTGAGGTCGGGTTTCGATCCCGTGCTGGCTTCATCGAGGCGCCCGAAATGGGCGCTTTTTTTGTGCCGCGATCCTGCGTGCACATTTTTGGTGCGCAGATATCCGGCGTGACGGGAAAATTGCCCCGGCGTCCGGCCGGTTCCTGCCGAAGCGATCAAAAAACCCTCTAACCAATTGAATTAAATCAATTAACACGGATTGGCATTGGTTTTGCTTTTGTGATGGGTGTTAGCCAACGGTGAATATGCACCGAGCGGTTTGACACAACACTACAAATGAAACGAGGAGAGAAACCGATGAAATTGACCAAGAAAGTGCTGAGTAACTCGGTAGCCGCGGTAGTGCTGGTGACAGCTGGCCTGGCCGTGTCCACCACTGCCTCGGCCGGTCCTGAAGTATCCGCTTCCGCCGCCGTGGCGAGCACCTACCTGTGGCGTGGCTATGACCTCGGTTCTGGCACTCCCGCCGTTTCCGGGGATCTGTCCGTCGCCATGGGCGGCGCCTACGCCGGTATCTGGGGTTCCTCCGGTGATACCGCGGTGGGTTCCGAATACGACCTCTACGCCGGCTACGGCATGGAGATCGGCGGCCTGACCATCGACCTCAGTGTGTGGAACTACAACTATCCCACCGGCCCGTCCGAGATCGACACCGCGGATCTGTCCGAGGTGATTCTGTCCCTCGGCTATGGCCCCTTCAGCTTCGCCTACTACGACAACGTCGCCGGTGGCTCCGGCTACGAGTACTACACCCTCGGCGCGTCCTTTGGCCAGTTCGCCATCAATGTGGGCAAGCACGACAACGTCGCTGGCGACGATCCGGTCCACGTCGACCTGTCCTATGCCTACAACGACAACCTGAGCTTTACCGTCAGCCAGTTCGTGGCCGACGAAACCGACGATGATGATCTGAAGTTCGTGGTGTCCTACAGCATCCCCATCGCCGAATAACAGCGGTTTGCAACCACCGGGCGGTGCGCCGCCCGGTGGTGGAAATCCCCAAACGATAGGAGAGACCTATGAAAATGATCACAGCGGTGATCAAGCCCTTCAAACTCGACGATGTGCGTGAAACCCTCGCGGGGATCGGCGTGCAGGGCGTTACGGTGACGGAGGTGAAAGGGTTTGGTCGTCAGAAAGGGCATACCGAACTTTATCGCGGCGCGGAATATGTGGTGGATTTCCTCCCCAAGGTAAAGATTGAAGTGGCGCTTCCGGAAAGCATGGTGGAAGGCGCGGTCGAGGCGATTCTCAATTCGGCGCGCACCGGCAAGATCGGCGATGGCAAGATCTTCATCTCCGATCTCCAGGAAGTTATTCGCATTCGTACCGGTGAAACCGGCGACGAAGCCATATAACCCCACGCACTCAATTGGAGTTCACAATGGAAAACGATATCGTCAACCTGCAGTACGCCCTCGACACCTTTTATTTCCTGGTGTCCGGCGCCCTGGTGATGTGGATGGCAGCGGGCTTCGCGATGCTGGAGGCGGGCCTGGTCCGCGCCAAAAACACCACTGAAATTCTCACCAAGAACGTGTGCCTGTTCGCGGTCGCCTGCACCATGTACCTGCTGACCGGCTACACCATCATGTACGGCAACCTGGCCGCCGGTATCGAGGGCGCCATTCTGCCCGGCGACTGGTTCGGCAACAGCATCGCCAACTCGACCGCCGAGGAAGTACTCGCCAGCGACGGCAGCATCTATTATTCCGGCGCTTCCGACTTCTTCTTCCAGGTCGTGTTCGTGGCCACCGCCATGTCCATCGTCTCCGGCGCCGTGGCGGAGCGGATGAAACTCTGGGCCTTCCTCGCCTTCGCGGTGGTGATGACCGGCTTCATCTACCCGATGCAGGGCATGTGGAAATGGGGCGGCGGCTTCCTCGACGCCGCGGGCTTCCAGGATTTCGCCGGCTCCGGTCTGGTGCACCTGTGCGGTGCCACCGCGGCCCTCGCCGGTGTGATCCTGCTCGGTCCCCGCAAGGGCAAGTACACCAAGGACGGCAAGGCGACCGCCATTCCCGGTGCCAACATGCCCCTCGCCGCCCTCGGCATGTTCATCCTGTGGATGGGTTGGTTCGGCTTCAACGGCGGCTCCGAGCTGATGGTATCGAACATCGACGAGGCCAACGCTGTCTCCACCGTGTTCGTCAACACCAATGCCGCGGCCTGTGGCGGTTTGCTGGCGGCGCTGATCACGGCCCACTTCCTGTTCGGCAAGGCCGACCTCACCATGGCGGTCAACGGCGCCCTGGCGGGTCTCGTGGCCATCACCGCCGAGCCGCTGAACTGGACCGCGATCCCCGCGACCCTGGTGGGTGCCGTCGGCGGCGTACTGGTGGTGTTTGCGGTGGTGTTCATGGACAAGATCAAGATCGACGATCCCGTCGGCGCCATCTCCGTACACGGCGTGGTGGGCATCTGGGGTCTCCTGGCTGTCTGTCTGTCCAGCAATGAGGACGCCACCCTGGTGGGCCAGCTGCTCGGTATCGTCACCATCTTCGTGTGGGTGTTCGTCACCAGTCTGATCGTCTGGGGCATCCTCAAGGCGGTGATCGGTATCCGCGTCACCGAGCAGGAGGAGTACGACGGCGTCGACCTGTCCGAGTGCGGCATGGAGGCCTATCCGGAGTTCGTCCACGGCCAGAAGTGATTCGAGATCCGGTACCGACAAGGGGCGGGGGGGAAACCTCCCGCCCCTTTGTCTTGAAGGCGGTAAAAATGGCAGAAATACCGGGTAGTCAACGGCGAAACCAGGCCGGGATGGATGCATTTGTTTGGCAACCGGTGTATCTTTCGACCATCGAAGTCTTACCGCATGCGAGGGAACCATGAAACTGATTACCGCCATCATCAAACCCTTCAAACTCGACGATGTCCGCGAGGCGCTGGCCGAGGTGGGTGTCCAGGGCATTACCGTGACGGAGGTCAAGGGCTTTGGCCGCCAGAAGGGCCACACCGAGCTGTACCGGGGTGCCGAGTATGTGGTGGATTTCCTCCCCAAGGTGAAGCTGGAAATCGCCATCGACGACGGCATGGTGGATGCGGTGGTGGATGCCATCACCAAGTCCGCCAACACCGGCAAGATCGGCGATGGCAAGATTTTCATCTCGAGCCTCGAGGAAGTCATTCGCATCCGCACCGGCGAGACCGGTTCCGACGCTGTGTAGATTTCCCCGCGCATAAAAAAACGCCCCGCGAGGGGCGTTTTTTTTGCCTGGATTTTGGGATTGCAGAGCGGGGGATCGCCAAGCGGGGATTGCTCAGCGGGGAATGATCAACTCGTAGACCACCGAGATGGTATCGCTGAAGGTGATCTCGTCGTGCAAATACTGGCCGGCCGCGCCGCTGTCGGCGGCCATGCGCACCATGGCCATCTCCATTTTTGCCGCGGGCAGGGGCGAGGCGCCGTGGTAGTGGATGCTGTGGATGGGGCCGAGTTCGGCGCCGTAGGCCTTGGCGAGCAGCGCGGCCTTGGCCTTGGAGTCGGCGATGGCCATGGCCCGGGCCGCCTCGCGGTGGGTGTCGGCGGCGGAGGACTCCAGGGCGACCTGGCTGATCTGGTTGATGCCGCTGCCCACCGCGGCGTCCAGCAGCTCGTTGAGCTCATCGAGCTTGCGCAGGGTTACCACCAGGTCGCGGCTGGCGTTGTAGCCGGTGAACACCGGCTTGCTCTGCTGGTAGTCGAAGTTGGGTTGCAGGCGCAGGTTGGAGGCGATGATCTCCTTGCGGGGAATGCCGAGTTTGTCCAGCGCGGCGAGCAGGGCGTTGACGCGGCGATCCACTTCCACCTTGGCATCGCCGGCGGCGCGGTGAACGGTTTCCACCTGCATGCGCACCACCGCCTGGTCGGCGGCGACCTTGATTTCCCCCTGGCCCGTGGTGGACAGGGTACGGGGCTGTTCCTCGGCATGGGTGGCGAGGGGTGCGAGGACGAGGCTGGCGATGAGCAGGCAGGCGGTGGCGATGATCTTCATGGCGAGTTCCCTTGGCTGTTTGTTCGTGGCCGCGCTGGCGCGGCCCGGTTTGGACCCCGGGATAAGGGCTAAATTCCAGGCTCACGATCGCGCCCGGATTTTTTCCGCGCCCGGGGGTGGGCGCTGTCGTAGACCTTGGCGAGGTGCTGGAAATCCAGGTGGGTATAGATCTGGGTGGTGGACAGGTTGGCGTGGCCGAGCAATTCCTGCACCGCCCGCAGGTCTCCGCTGGATTCCAGCAGGTGGCTGGCGAAGGAGTGGCGCAGCATGTGGGGATGGATACGGGACGCCATGCCCTGGCCGACGCTCAGTCGGTGGAAGCGCTCCTGGATGCCCCGCGCCGACAGCCGCCCGCCCCGCTGGCTGACGAACAGTGCCGGGCAGCCGCTCGCCGCGAGGGTCGGGCGTACCCCGAGCCACGCCCGCAGGGCGGCAATGGCGTGGCTTCCCACCGGCAGGTCCCGCTCCTTGCGGCCCTTGCCCAGTACCCGCACCCGGGCCTCGCCGAGGTCGAGGTGAACCAGGTCGAGGCCGACCAGTTCCGCCAGGCGCAGCCCGGAGGAGTAGAACAGTTCCAGCATCGCCCTGTCCCGCAGGGCCAGAGGGTCATCCCCCGGGAGGTTGACGAAGTGGCTGGCGCTGTCGGCGTCGAGGGTCTTCGGCAGCTTGCGGGGGCTCTTGGGGGCGCTTACCCCGAGGGCCGGGTTGTGGGCCAGCCACCGGTGGCGGATGGCGAACTGGAAAAAGGTGCGCAGCGCCGACAGCCAGCGGGCCAGGCTGCGCCCGCCGAGGCCCTGGCGATGCAGCTGGGCGAGGGCGGCGCGCACCCGGTGGCTGTCGATGTCATCCAGCGCGGTGATGCCCTGGCCTGCGCACCAGTCGGCAAAGCGGCGGCAATCGCGGCCGTAGTGTTCGAGGGTGTGGGGCGAGAGGTTGCGTTCCGCCGCCAGGTGGCTGAGGAAGGCCTCGATCTCCCGTTCGAACACCGCCGTGGCCATGGCCATTCTCCCGGTGGTTGCGGTTAATCACAAAAAGCGCGGCAGCACCCGGTTGAGGACGTCGGCGATATGGCCGAGAAACAGCGTGCCGCTGGTGCTCTGGTAGTGGTGCGGGTCGGGATTGCCGAGGGCGAGGATGGCGAGGGTGCGTTCCCGGCCGAGTCGCACGGCAGCCACCGAGCCGATGCCCGCGGCCTCGGGGAACAGGTAGCGCATTTCCTCGGCGCGCAGCACGCCGCAGATGGGGCGCTGGCTGTGGAACAGCGGATCGAGGTGCTGGTGTGCCTCGTCCTCGCCCACCCGGCGCAGGCCCGGCACCGCCTCGCCGCCCTCACCCAGTGCCAGCAGGCCGACGTGGGGGATGGCAAAATCTTCCCGGAGGCTGTCGTGGAGCGCCGCCACCAGGGTTTTCAGGTCGTCCGCGTCCAGCAGGTTCAACACCAGGCGCTTGCTCTTGTCGAACAGCCGGTCGTTGGCGCGGGCGTTGTCGATCAGTTCGTTGAGGCGGTGGCGCAGGTCGACGTTGCGCTGGCGCAGCACGGCCACCTGGCGCTCCACCAGGGAAACCGCCTTGCCGCTGTCGTGGGGCAGGGCCAGACTTTCGAGGATGTCCGGGTGGCGGGAAAAGAAATCCGGATGCTCCAGCAGGAAATCCTTGACCTGTTCCTCTTCCCGGCGCTGCTCGGGATCCTTGTATCTGTCGCTCATATGCGGATTCGCCCTTGAAAAACCGTGGTGGCGGGGCCGGTCATCATCACCGGTGCGTCGCCGCCGGCCCACGCGATGGTGAGTTCGCCCCCGGGCAGGCGGACTTTCACGTCGTTGTCGAGCAGGCCCCGGCGGATGCCGGCCACCACCGCCGCACAGGCGCCGGTGCCGCAGGCGAGGGTTTCCCCGGCACCGCGCTCGTGGACCCGGAGGGCAATGCGGTCGCGCCCCTCGATCGCCATGAAACCCACGTTGACCCGCTCGGGAAAGCGCGGGTGGTGCTCGATCAGGGGGCCGAGGTCGGCCACCGGCGCGGAGTCGACATCCTCGCCCACCAGTACCGCGTGGGGATTGCCCATGGACAGGGCGGAAATCTCCAGCGCGCCCCCGCCAACCTCCAGGGGATAGGTGAGGGCCTCGGCGTCCGCCGCGAAGGGAATGTCCCGGGGCGCGAAACGGGGCGCGCCCATGTTCACCCTGATCTGGCCGTCGGGCAGCACCAGCAGGGTGATGACCCCGGAGCGGGTGCGCACCTTCAACTGGTGCTTGCCGGTCAGGCGGCGATCCCGCACGAACTTGGCGAAACAGCGGGCACCGTTGCCGCACTGGGCCACCTCGCCGCCGTCGCTGTTGTAGATGCGGTAGTCGAAATCCACGTCGGGGGAGGAGGGCGGCTCCACTACCAGTACCTGATCGCAGCCGATGCCGAAGTGGCGGTCGGCGAGGCGGCGGGCGAGGTCCGGGGTCATCGCCAGTTCCTGGGTGACGGCGTCGATGACCACGAAGTCATTGCCGAGGCCGTGCATCTTGGTGAAGCGCAGCAGCACTGTGGGTTACTCCGGCAACAGTTGTTCGCCGCGCACCATGTCGTCGATGGTTTCGCGGCGGCGGACGAGGTGGTGGGTGTCGCCGTCGATCATCACTTCGGCGGCCCGGCCCCGGGTGTTGTAGTTGGAACTCATGGCAAAGCCGTAGGCGCCGGCGGAATGCAGGCACAGCAGATCGCCCGGGGCGATGCACAGCTCGCGATCCTTGGCGAGGAAGTCGCCGGTCTCGCACACCGGGCCCACCACGTCGTAGCGGCGGGCAATGCCGTCGTGGGGCCTGACCGGCTCGATGGCCATCCAGGCGCTGTACAGGGCGGGGCGCAGCATGTCGTTCATGGCGGCGTCCACCACCGCGAAATTCTTGTGCTCGCCGAGCTTCAGGTAGTCCACCCGGGTGAGCAGCACCCCGGCGTTGGCGACGATGGAGCGGCCCGGCTCGACGATCAACTCCAGCTGGCGCTCCCCGAGGCGCGCGGCGATCTGGCGCAGGTAGGCGCCGGGTTCGGGGGGCTGTTCGTCCCGGTAGCGCACGCCGAGGCCGCCGCCGATGTCGAGATGCTCGACGGCGATGCCATCGGCGGCCAGCTCGTCGAGCAGCGCCAGCACCCGGTCGAGGGCATCGAGGAAGGGAGCGGTCTCGGTCAGCTGGGAGCCGATATGGCAGTCGACGCCCCGGATCGCGATATGGGGCAGGTCGCGGGCGATGCGGTATACCGCCGGCGCCTCGCGGATGTCGATGCCGAACTTGTTGTCCTTGAGGCCGGTGGAGATGTAGGGGTGGGTCTGGGCGTCCACGTCGGGGTTGACCCGCAGGGACACCGGGGCCACCACACCCAAGGCCCCGGCCACCGCATTGAGGGCGTGCAGCTCGGGCTCGGATTCGACGTTGAAGCAGCGGATGCCCACCTGCAGGGCGCGGCGCATCTCGTCCGCCTGCTTGCCGACCCCGGAAAACACCACCCGGGCGGGGTCGCCGCCGGCGCGCAACACCCGCTCCAGCTCGCCGCCGGAGACGATGTCGAAGCCTGCGCCGAGACGGGCCAGCACGTTGAGCACCGCGAGATTGGAGTTGGCCTTGACCGCATAGCACACCAGCAGGGGCTGGGGGATGCCGGCGTTCCGGTAGGCGAGAAAATTGGCGCTGATGGCGGCGCGGCTGTAGACGTAGCAGGGGGTGCCGTAGTGGGCGGCGACGTCGGCCAGGGCGACGTTCTCGCCGCGAAGCTGACCTTCCCGGAGGGTTGCGTAGCTCATGGGCGCGTCACCGGGATTCCGTGGCGCCGGCGGGCGGATTGTCCCCGGGAGCGGATTCGGCGTGCTCGCCGCCCCGGGCCTCCGGCGAGGAGGGTAGGTACAGGGGGCCCTTGTTGCCGCAGCCGGCGAGGGTAAACAGTGCCCCGCAGAGGGCCGCGAGCAGCAGCCCGGACGCCGGGGAGCGCGGCGCGGGGAGGCGGTGAGGGTTGGATGCGGGCATGGTCGTCGCCGTCGATTCGGGAATTGCGGGAGTATACGGGGCGCCCGCGTCCCGCTCAATTGCGAGGGGCTTTAACGGCCGCCGCGCCAGCCCCGATTTCCCCGCGCCAGTGGCCGGGCACCGGCTGTCCTCGGCGTCAGACGTCAGACGTCACCCGCAACGCCACCCGCTCCCGCCCCCGCGCCACCGCCGCCCGCACCTGGGTCGGCGCGGTGCCACCGAAATGATCCCGGGCCGCCACCGAGCCCTCGAGGGTCAGTACCGCGAACACGTCGTCGTCGATGACGGGGCTGAACTGTCGCAGCTCCTCCAGGGACATTTCCGCCAGATCCTTGCCGGTGCGGATCCCGTGGGCCACCGCGCTGCCGACGATCTCGTGGGCGTCGCGGAAGGGAATGCCCTTGCGCACCACGTAGTCGGCGAGGTCGGTGGCGGTGGAAAAGCCGCGCCGCGCCGCCTCCCGCATGTTGTCCGCCTTGACCTCGATGGCGGGCACCATGTCGGCGAAGGCCCGCAGGCAGTCCCGCACCGTGTCGACGGCGTCGAACAGGGGCTCCTTGTCCTCCTGGTTGTCCTTGTTGTAGGCCAGGGGCTGGGACTTCATCAGGGTCAGCAGGCTGACAAGGTGGCCGTTGACCCGGCCGGTCTTGCCCCGCACCAGCTCCGGCACATCGGGGTTCTTCTTTTGCGGCATGATGGACGAGCCGGTGCAGAAGCGGTCCGGCAGGTCGATGAAGCCGAACTGGGCGGAGGTCCACAGGATCAATTCCTCCGAGGCCCGGGACAGGTGGGTCATCAGGAGGCTGGCGAAGGCGCAGAATTCGATGGCGAAATCCCGGTCGCTGACGGAGTCCAGGGAGTTTTCCGTGGGGCCGTCGAAATCCATCAGGCTGGCGCTGTAGTGGCGATCGATGGGATAGGTGGTGCCGGCGAGGGCGGCGGCGCCGAGGGGCGAGCGGTTGAGGCGCTTGCGGCAGTCCAGCAGGCGGCCGTGGTCCCGCTCGAGCATCTCGAACCAGGCCAGCAGGTGGTGGCCGAAGGTCACCGGCTGGGCGGTTTGCAGGTGGGTGAAGCCGGGCATGATGGTGTCGCTGTGCCGTTCGGCAAGACCGAGGACGCCCTCCTGCAGGCGCGTCAGTTCGGCGCTGATGGCGTCGATCTCGTCCCGCAGCCAGAGGCGGATATCGGTGGCCACCTGATCGTTGCGGGAGCGCCCGGTGTGGAGTTTCTTGCCGGTGATGCCGATCCGGTCGGTGAGCCGCGCCTCGATGTTCATGTGCACGTCCTCGAGGGCCTCGGACCACTCGAAGTCACCGGCCTCGATGGCGGCCAGGATCTCGCCGAGCCCGGCGACGATGCTGTCCAGTTCCTCGGCGCTCAGCACGCCGACCCTGGCGAGCATGCGGGCGTGGGCCAGGGAGCCGCGAATGTCCTGGCGATAGAGGCGCTGGTCGAAATTCACCGAGGCGGTGAAGCGGGCCACGAAGGCGTCGGTGGCCTCGCTGAAGCGCCCGCCCCAGGATTGGTTGGTGTCCTTGAGCTTGGTCATGGGGGAATCTCGATGGCCTGTGTTGCGAAGGGAAACTGTCGTCTGGCGGAAAATGGGGCGTATTATAGCGGCTGCCCCACCCGCGAGGCGAATGGACTTGAAGATTAAATTTCGCGCACAACCCCTGCCCCGCCATCCCCGGGATCCGGATCGTCTGCTGCCGGATCTGTGCCGCGGCGAGGGGCTGCTCGGCGCGGTGGTGATCGCCGAGCTGCTGTCGATTCTCATCGTCATCGCCGGCTCCGGGCTGTTGCCGTTCGATTGGCTGGCCCTCGGCCAGGTGTCGCTGCTGGCCCTGTGGATCACCCTGCTCAGCGCCCTGGTACTCTGCCTCGCCCGCCGCGTCCTGGCGGGTTTCGGGCAGATCCCGGCGGCGCTGTTGAGCTACGCCCTGATCCTGGTGGTGAGCGCCCTGTGCAGCGCCGTCGGCCAGGGGCTGATGGTGTGGTGGCAGCCCATGGGGCGCGAGACCTTCAGCCCCTGGCTGGTGCTCCAGCACCTGCTGATCGCCGCCATTCCCGCCGGCATCCTGCTGCGCTACCTGTTTCTCCAGCAGCAGTTGCGGTTGCAGCAGCGGGCCGAGCTGGAGTCCCGCATCCAGGCCCTGCAGTCGCGCATTCGCCCGCACTTTCTGTTCAACAGCATGAACATGATCGCGAGCCTGATCGGCTCCGATCCGGAGAAGGCCGAGCGGGTGGTGGAGGATCTCGCCGACCTCTTTCGCCACGCCCTCACCGACAGCACCACCCTGGTGCCGCTGCGGGAGGAGCTGTCCCTGAGCCGCCGTTATCTGGCCCTCGAAAAGCTCCGTCTCGGGGACCGCCTGCAGACGGTGTGGGAGATCGGCGACTATGGATCGGGGGTGCGCATACCCTGCCTGACCATCCAGCCCGTGCTTGAAAACGCCGTGTATCATGGTATACAGCTGTTACCGGAAGGCGGGGTGGTGGCCATCAAGCTCACCCGAACGGGGGATCGCATCGACATCGCGGTCAGCAACCCCCGCAACCCGAGGATCCAGCATAACAAAGGGAACAGGATGGCGATGACCAACATACAGACCCGGCTGGCGGCCCATTTCGGCCCGACGGCGTCCATCGAGTCGGAAGTGACCGCGGACAGCTACATCACCCGCATCAGCTACCCCGTGCCCCCCGACCCGTCGGCAACCCCATGAACGTGCTGATCGTCGACGACGAACCCCTCGCCCGCGACCGCTTGAAGCGCATGGTCCAGGCCATCGGCGGCTTCCAGGTGATCGGCCAGGCCGGCAACGGCCAGGAGGCCATCAGCCTCGCCGAGCGCAATGTCCCCGATGTGGTGCTGATGGACGTGCGCATGCCGGGGATGGACGGCCTCGCCGCGGCGCAGCATCTGGCGGAGCTGGACGTGCCGCCGGCGGTGATCTTCTGTACCGCCTACGACGATTACGCGGTGGAGGCCTTCACCTCCCAGGCCATCGGCTATCTGCTCAAACCCATCAAGCAGGACGAACTGGTGGCGGCCCTGAAGCGCACCCGCCGGGTCAACAAGGCGCAGCTGAGTGAACTTCAGCAGTCACCCCTCTACGCCATCGGCGGCCGTACCCATATCACCTCCAAGAGCCGGCGCGGTATCGACCTGGTGGCGGTGGCGGATATCCGCATGTTCCAGGCCGATCACAAGTACGTCACCGCCTTCCACGGCGAGGGGGAGTCCCTGCTCGATGAGACCCTCAAGGAACTGGAGGACGAGTTCAACGGCCGTTTCGTGCGCATCCACCGCAATGCCCTGGCGTCCATCGCCCACATCGAGGGGCTGGAGCGCAACAGCGACGGCCAGTATTACGTGCGTTTGGCCGGCATCGATGTCCGCCCCCAGGTGAGTCGCCGCCACGTGGCGCCGCTGCGCAAACTGCTCGATCAAATCTAGGGCCTCGCCACATCTGCTAAACTGCCGGCCACTGTCGACCGGATCAAACCATGGCTTTTTCCCGTACCCTGCGCATCGCTTCCCGCCAGAGTCCCCTCGCCCTGTGGCAGGCGGAACATGTCAAATCCCGCCTCGAGGCACTCAACCCCGGGTTGTCGGTGGAGATCATCGGCTTCACCACCCGGGGTGACAAGTTCCTCGACGCGCCCCTCGCCAAGATCGGCGGCAAGGGCCTGTTCGTGAAGGAACTGGAAACCGCGATGCTGGCGGGGGAGGCGGATATCGCCGTGCACTCCATGAAGGACGTGCCCATGGCGTTCCCGGAGGGCCTCGATCTCGCGGTGATCTGCGCGCGGGAGGATCCCAGCGACGCCTTCGTCTCCAACCGCTATACCCACCCCGACGAGTTGCCCCCCGGCGCCGTGCTCGGCACCTCCAGCCTGCGCCGCCAGTGCCAGATGCGGGAGCGCTATCCCCACCTGGTGATCAAGGATCTGCGGGGCAACGTCAACACCCGCCTCGCCAAGCTCGACGCCGGGGAGTTCGACGCCATCATCCTCGCCACCGCGGGCCTGCTGCGTCTCGATATGGCCGCCCGCATCCGCCTGCGGATCCCCGACAGCCTCAGCCTCCCCGCCGGCGGGCAGGGCGCCATCGGTATCGAGTGCCGCGCCGATGACGCCGAACTGCACCGCCTGCTGGCGCCCCTTCACCATCTCCCCACCGCCCAGTGCGTGACTGCCGAGCGGGCCTTGAACCGCCGCCTGGAGGGTGGCTGCCAGGTGCCCATCGCCTGCTTCGCGCAACTCGACGACGGCGGGCAGCTGTACCTGCGGGGCCTGGTGGGGGCGGTGGATGGCTCCCGCATCCTGCGGGCCGAGGATCGCGCCCCGGCCGCCGACGCCGAGGCCTTGGGCGTGGCCGTGGCGGAGGCCCTGCTGGGCCTCGGTGCCGGGGAGATTCTCGCGGACGTCCACGGGCGCTAGGGTGGCGACCCGGGGCCGCGACCACCGACCGCTGGCTGGCCTCGCCGCCCTGGTGGTGCGGGCGAGCCGCGATGACGACGCCTTCACCGCCCTGCTCGACGGCCTCGGATGCCGGGTCCACGCCCTCCCGGTGATGGCCATCCAGCCCCTGGCGGCCGCTGCCCTGCCGGCGCTGTCGGCGTTCGACAAGGTGGTGGTGGTGAGCGCCAATGCCGCGCGCCTGGCCCGCGACCAGCTGCGGGCGGCG
The DNA here is from genome assembly GCA_034717695.1 of Pseudomonadota bacterium. Lineage (GTDB taxonomy): Bacteria > Pseudomonadota > Gammaproteobacteria > Pseudomonadales > Porticoccaceae > NAT127. Next base: position 105,778 of record JAYELS010000021.1, on the reverse strand, counting down.
CCGCAACCGGCGGCCCTTGGGCGCGAATGGTTCGCGGTGGGGGCCGGCAGCGCCGCGCCCCTCAGGGATGCGGGCTTTCCCGTGACCTGGCCCGGGGAGGACGCCACCTCCGAGGGGCTGCTGGCGTTGCCCGCCTTCGCCCAGGTGGCGGGGCAGCGGGTGCTGGTCATTCGCGGCGAGGGCGGTCGCGACGTCCTGCGGGCCGGTCTCGTCGCCCGGGGCGCCCGGGTCAGCTTCTGCGAGCTCTATCGCCGCGTGCCGGACGACAGCCATCGCAACGAGATCCGCCAACTGCTGGCCGGGGGCGCGGTGGGCCTGGTGGTGATCCACAGCGTCGATGTGCTGCGCCATCTGCTGGGATTGCTCGACGGCGAAGGCCGGCGGGCGCTGGCGGCCACGCCGCTGCTGGTGCCGAGCGACAGCGCTGCCGCCCTGGCCCGGGATGCCGGCTGCCGCACGGTGGTGCGCGCCGCCAGCGCCCTGCCCGGCGCCATGGTCGACGCCATGGTGGGCTGGTACACTGCGGCGAACGGTGATTTTCAGGCGGCTCCCGGGTCGCCCGCAACCTGAGGAAAGTGCCCGTGGACAAGGATAAAACACCCCCGATCCCCGAGGAGCCCGCCGCGATCGGCGGCAAAGGCGGCGACGGGAAGGCGGGGGGTGCCGGCGGGCAATCCGACGCCCCGGGGGGGGAATCCCCCGGGGCGTCGGTCGACGCCACCCCGAAGGCCACCCCGGTGCGCCGCCGGGGTGGCGGCGTCTGGGTACTGCTGGTGGTGATCCTTGCCCTCGGGGTGGCGGCCTACGCCCTCTGGCCCCGCTACGGCGAGCGCCTCCTGGCGGTGTATTCCGGCAATACCGGCCCCCGCGCCGTCAGCGCTCCGGCACCGGATGGGGCGCGGCCCCCCGTCGCCACCCCCGCCATGGACGGCGAGCAGCCCGCCCCGGTGGAGCCCGCCCTGGCCGAGGCCCTGGAGGCCGAAACCGTCGCCCGGGAAACCCTCGCCAGTGCCCTGCGCGGGGAGATGGCCGATCTCCATCTGCGTCTCAACAGCCAGCAGGAACGCCTCCGCCAGCTGTCGTCCACCAGCCGCGAGGACTGGCTGCTGGCGGAGGCGGAGTACCTGCTGCGCCTCGCCAGCCAGCGGATCCTCACCGAGCGCCAGACCGCCAACGCCGCCGCCCTGCTGGAATCCGCCGATGCCATCCTGCGGGATCTCGACGATCCGGCCCTGTTCCCGGTGCGCAAGGCCCTGGCGGACGACATCACCCGCCTGCGCATGGTGGAGCCGGTGGACAGGGATGGGATTTACCTGCGCCTCGGCGCCCTGGTGGACGCCGTCGACCAGTTGAAAAGCCTGCTCCCCGAGCCTCCCGAGGCGCCGCCATCCGCCGCCGCGCCGCTGGCCGAATCCCTGCCCTGGCACCAACGCCTGCTGGCCAACGCTCGGGCGGCGTTGACGCGCATGGTGGGCCTGGTGCGCATCGAGCGCCGCGATCTGCCGGCGGAGCCGATGCTGACCCTGGAGCAGGAGCAGGCCCTGCGCCATAACCTCCGGCTGGTGCTGGAGCAGGCCCGGCTGGCGCTGTTGCGGGAGGAGCAGACCATCTATCGGGCGAGTCTCGACCGCGCCGCCGCCTGGGTGAGGGCCCACTTCGCACAGGATGCCGGGGCCGCCGCCTTCGGCACCGAACTCGCGGCCCTGGCGGAGCAATCGGTGGCCCGGGAACTGCCTTCCCTCGACGGCTCCCTGCGGGCCCTGCGGGATTACACCCGCCTCTGGCACAACCGCCACGGCGAGGGGGAAGCGGCCGCCCCGCCGGCCACCGGCATGGACGACGCCCCGGCCGACGAAGCCGCCACCCCCGAGGTGGATGCCCCGTGAGACGGTTCGTGCTGATCCTCGCCGTCGCCCTGCTGGCGGGGGGCGCCCTCCACCAGCTGCTGGACAGCCGCCAGGGCTTCGTGCTCCTGTCCGTCGGCCACTATGTGATCGAGACGAGCCTGTGGACCGCCCTGGTGCTCGTCCTCCTCGTCATCGCGCTGCTGTGGTTGGCGCGCCGCCTGTGGCGGATGCTGGTGCTCCCCGGGCGCTGGGTTTCGGGCCGGGGCGAGCGCCGCCGGCGCCGCCACCTGGGGCGCACCCTGCTCGGTTTTGTCGATTTCATCGAGGGCAACTGGCCGGCGGCGGTGGACAAGCTGCGCCAGGCCCGGGGCCAGGGGGAGCTGCCCGGGGTGAACTTTCTGGCGGCGGCCGCCGCCAGCCACAACATGGGGGACCGGGAGGGCGCCGAGCGGATGCTCGCCGAGGCAGAGGCCGCCGGCGCCGCGGACAGCTTCACCCTCGATCTGCTGCGGGCCAGGTTTGTGCTCCAGGAGGGGGACGCGGCCCGGGCGCTGCCCCTGGCGGAGGCGCTTCATCGCAGCAAGCCCCATCACCCCGGGGCGCTGCGCCTGCTCGCCAGTGCCCGCAAGGCCGGCCGCGACTGGCGGGGCATCGAGGCCCTGTTGCCGGATTTGCGTCGCCACGCCGCCCTGTCCCGGCACGAACTGGCGGCGCTCGAAACCGAGGTTTACCGGGAAATGCTCGACGCCTTCGGCGCCAACCAGCCACCCCACCTCGGCGTCGCGGAGGGGATGGCGGCCCTCGACCGCCTGTGGCAGGAGACCCCTCGCCATCTCCAACAGGAGCCGTCCCTGGTGGCCGCCTACGTGCGCCAGATGGCGCGCCTCGGTCGCGCCGACAAGGCCGAAACCCGTCTCGCCCGCTTTCTGACCAAGCATTGGGATTCCGCCCTGGCGGAACTCTACGGCGGCCTGGAAGGGGATGTTCAGCGTCAGCTGGTGGTGGCCGAGGCCTGGCTTAGGGAGCGGCCGGAGGACCCCCGGCTGCTGCGGGCGCTGGGCCAGTTGAGCGCCCGGGCGGAGCTCTGGGGCAAGGCCCGCGCCTATCTGGAAAAATCCCTGGCCCTCGCCCCCGATCCCCGCACCCACGCCGCCCTGGGGGACTTGCTCGGCCACCTCGGGGATACCCCTGGCAGCCTTGCCTGTTATCGCCGGGGGCTCGCATCAGCCCTCGGTCGGGCCCTGCCCGGGGCGGATCAGACGCGCTGACGGGCCGGCGCGCCGGGGCTTTCTCCCCGCGCGAACCGCGCCAGGTTGGCGCCCAATGCCTCCGCCAGGGCCCGCGCCGCCGCGCGGTGGGCGGCCGGGTCGCGCCAGCCGTTGGCGGGATCGAGATAGCGGTTGTCGAGGCCGGGCACGGCCCGGGGCAGGACGAGGTTCAGCTCCGCCAGGGGGGTTCCCTCACCCCCGTCCAGTGCGCCCTGCAGGATGGCGGCGACGATGGCGCGGCTGACCTCCACGGGAACGGGTTCACCGCCGTTGCCGGCGGGCCCACCGATCCAGCCGGTGTTGAGCACGAAGACCCGGCTGTCGCCGTCCTCGATGCGCCGCGCCAGCAAGTCCGCGTATACCCTCGCCGACCTCGGCAGCCAGCTTGCCCCGAAGCCCGGGGCGAACCTCGCCCCGGGCTTCCCCTCGCCCTCTTCCGCCAGCCCTGCCCTCGCGCCGTAGCCGGCGAGGAAATGGTCGGCGGCGGATTCCCCGTCGAGGATCGCCACCGGCGGCAGGACGCCGGCGGGATCCCGGCACAACAGCAGGATGTGGCGGGGCTCCCCGGCGCGCTCGCAACCGAGTTGATCGACGGGAAAGGCGCAGCGGGCCGCGGCGGATCGATCCAGCCTGCGGCCCTCGTCCAGCTCCCCGTTTTCCACCAGGGTGCCGAAGCCCGGGGCGGCACCTCGGGGCGGCAGGGCGAGCAGTGGCCGCTCGCAACCGCCCGCCAGGTTGAACAGCCCGTCCCGTCCCCAGCCGAGGCCCGTGGCGCCCACCAGGGAGCGGCCAGGGCCCGCGGCGAGGGTCCGCCGGCCACTGCCGGGGGCGCCGATGAAAAGTGCCACATCGCCGTCGTCCCCGATGCCGGCGATGCCTTCGAGGGGCAGGATGCCCTTCTCCGGCAGGAGGAAACTCTGCACCGCCAGCAGCGCGCGGTGCAGCTCCCCGGCGGCAACCTGGCCGGCGATCACCAGTTTGCGGCGGGCGAAATGGATGATCACCAGCCCTTCGCCGGGGGGCGCGCCGTCGAAGGTCGGGGCGTGGAGCAGTTTCCACTGCTCCTTGGCGGAGGGGTTGTAGCGGGCCGGGGGGATCAGCAGGTGGCGGGCGAACAGGCAGTGCCAGGCGGTTTCGCAGGTGACTTTTACGGGGATGTAGTGCTCGGGGTCCTCGCCGACATGCAGGTGGGCGACGAAGCGCTCCCCCTGGCGGAGGTGCCCGTGGACCCCGTCCCAGAGGGCGTCGAACTGCTCGAGGGTGCAGGGCCTGTTGCCCTCGTCCCAGGCAATGGCGTCGGTGGTGCTCGGCTCGTCGACGATGAAGCGCTGGCAGGCGCCCCGGGGGACCGGGGGAATCACCAGGGCGCCCTCTGCGGAGAGTGCCCCTTCACGGCGCAGGATGGCCTGTTCCACCAGTTCAGGGGTTTCCAGGTCGGTGAACAGTCTCTCTGTGACGAGCCTCTCGGTGAAGAGCTTCGGGGAGTCGTCCTGTTGCATGATGGCGTTGTCCTGAAGCGGGCGGGCGATCGATTATGCCAAAAATCCCCGCGCCGCCAACCGGGCGCCGGCCTCAGTGGAGGGTGCGCCGGGGGGCGAACAGGGCGGCGATGCGCGCTTCGTCGAAGTGGTAGAGCTGGTGGCAGAACTGGCACTGCACCTCGACGCTGCCGCGCTCGGCGATGATGGCGTCCACTTCCTTCTGACCGAGGGACAGCAGCATGTCTCCGGTGCGGCTTTCGGAGCAGCTGCAGGCGAAGCGCAGGGCGCGGGGCTCGAACAGCCGGACGCTCTCCTGGTGGAACAGGCGGGTGAGGATCTCGGTGTTGTCGAGGGCGAGCATTTCGTCGCCGGTGAGGGTGTCGGCGAGAATGCACAGGTGCTCGAAATAGTTGTCGCGGGCCTCCTGGCTCTGCAGCTTGGTGGGCAGCGCCTGGAGCAGGAGGCCGCCGGCCCGCTGGCCATCGGCAAACAGCCACAGGCGCGTGGGCAACTGCTCGGAAAGATTGAAGTAGTCCTCGAGGCAGCGGTTGAGGCTGTCCTGCTCCAGGGGCACGATACCTTGGTAGCGCTCCCCCTCCGCCGGGTCGATGGTGATGGCCAGGTGGCCGTGGCCGAGCAGCTGGCGCAGGTCGCGGGTGTCGGGCCGGGCGCCGTCGACGAGGCGGGCGATGCCCCGGAGGCTATCGTGGCGGGTACAGTCCGCCATCAGCAGGCTGAGGTCGCCATCGCCCCGGGCCTGAAGGGTGAGGATGCCGTCGAACTTCATGGTGGCGCTGAGCAGTCCGGCGGCGGCCAGCAGCTCGCCGAGCAGGTCGTTGATGGGGTCGGGGTAGTTGCCGTTGTCCAGCACGCTGCGGTAGCTGTGGGACAGGGAGATGATTTCGCCGCGCACGTCGCTGTTGTCGAAGATGAAGCGATGCAGCTGGTCGGTGTCGGTCATGGTGGTCCGTGGGCCTTGCGGGGGAGGGCACTGTACGGGAGGCGGGTCGGGGTTGTCCAGTTTGGCGGGGGCCTCAATCCGGCGTGTCGAGGAACTGGTGGATCATCCGCCGCTGCCGTTTGGTGGGGCGCTGGCCGGGGTGGGTTTCGTGCTCCTTCACCAGCCGCCGCGCCTCGGCCCGGGACTCCCGCGCCTGCAGGCTGGCGTCGGTTTCCCGGTAGAGCAGCGCCGCCTCCGGGGCGCCGCGGCGCTGGTCCGAGAGGGCGAGGACGTCCACCTCCCGGGTATCCCAGCCCACCTGGATGTCGAGGCGCATGCCGACGCCGATGTCGCGGCTCGGCTTGGCCCGCTGGCCGTTGACCTTGACCTTGCCCCCGGCGATGGCGTCCTTGGCGAGGGTGCGGGTCTTGAAGAACCGCGCCGCCCACAGCCATTTGTCGAGGCGCACCTTATCCATGGTCGACCGCGCCGGCGGGGGGGAGAATCTCGTCGAAGTGATGAATCGCCGGGAACTGGCCGCGGTAGTGGTCATCCCGTTGGCTGTCGGGCTGATGGATGCAGCGGAGGTGGCGGATGCCGAAGCGCCGGGCGGCGTCGAGGATGGTCTCCGAGTCGTCGATGAACAGGGTGCGCGCGCCGTCAAAGCCCGTATCCCGGGCAAGGGCCTGCCAGAACAGGGGCGATTCCTTGGGGGCGCCGTACTGGTGTGAGGAGACGAGCTGGTCGAGGTGCGCGCCGATGCCGGTCAGGGAGAGTTTCAGTTCCAGGCTCCCGGGGTGGGCGTTGGTCACCAGGATGCGGCGCTTGCCGGCGGCCTTCAGTGCCTCGAGGAAACGGATGGCGTGGGGCCGTTCAGCGATGAGGTGCTGGATCTCCCGCTTGAGTTGGCGGATGTCGACATCGAGCTCGCGGCTCCAGTAATCGAGGCAGTACCAGTCGAGGGTGCCGCGCTTCTCGTGAAAGCGCCGGTGCAGATTGCGGGTGGATTCGTCAGGGCACAGGCCGTGGTGCTCGGCGTAGCGGCGGGGCAGGTGGGTGAGCCAGAAATAGTTGTCGAAATGCAGATCCAGCAGGGTGCCGTCCATGTCCAGCAAGACCGTGTCGATGGCACTCCAGTCGATCATGGCGGATAATCAAGTCCGGTTGGGGAACACAAGAAGGGCGAGTATGCCTGTTGAGCCGCAAATATTGAAGCGACGGGAGACTGCCCGCAGTCGCCTGTTCCGGGTGGAGGAGTTGCTCCTGCGGTTCAGCAACGGGGTCGAGCGGGTCTACGAGCGGCTCTGCCACCCGGCCCACGGGGCGGTGCTGGTGGTGCCCATGCTCGACGACGACACCGTGTTGCTGATCCGCGAGTACGGCGCCGGTGTCGAGGGCTATCAGCTCGGCCTGCCCAAGGGGGCCTGCCACCCCGGCGAGGATCGCCTCGCCGCCGCCAACCGGGAGCTGATGGAAGAGGTGGGTTACGGCGCCCACCACCTGGAATACCTCAAGTCCCTGACCCTCTCCCCCGGCTACATGGGGCACGATATCGACGTCATCCTGGCCCGCGACCTTTACGAGCGCCGGCTGCCGGGGGACGAGCCGGAGCCCATCGAGGTGGTCCCCTGGTCCCTGGCCGATCTGCCGGCCTTGGTGGCCCGCGCGGATTTCACCGAGGGCCGCTCCCTCGCCGCCCTCTATCTGGTCAGGGATCTGCTGGCCAAATGACCGCGGCTCCCGGTCGCCACCCGGACGAGGACTTGCTGGTGCCCATGGTGGCGGCGGCCCGGGCGGCGGGGGCGGCGATCCTCGAAATCTACCGGGACGCGGATCACGGTATCACCCGCAAGCAGGACGATTCGCCCCTCACCCGTGCCGATATCGCCGCCCATCACCTCATTCGCCGCCATCTGCGGGACGGGGCGGATCTGCCCCTGTTGTCGGAGGAATCGCGGCTCGCCCCCTGGGAGGAGCGCCGCCACTGGCGGCGCTACTGGCTGGTGGACCCCCTCGACGGCACCCGGGAGTTCATCCGCCGCAATGGCGAATTCACCGTCAACATCGCCCTGGTGGACGACGGCGTGGCGGTGCTTGGGGTCATCCTCGCGCCGGTGCCGGGCCGGCTCTACATCGGCCAGCGCCTCGGGGATGATCCGGCCCTGTGGCGGGCATCGCGGCAGGTGAACGGCGCCGAGCCCGAGGCCATTGGCACCCGCCCGCTGGTGGCCCGTTCCGCCGCCTCCCCCTTCACCCTGGTGGCGAGCAGTCGCCACGGCGGCGATCACTCCGCCGGGTTGTCCCGGCGGCTGGCCTCGGCCTTTGGTCCGCTGCGTCGCCAGACCCTCGGCAGTTCCCTGAAGATGTGCCTGATCGCCGAGGGAAGCGCCGATCTCTACCTCCGTCTCGGCCCCACCGGCGAGTGGGACACCGCCGCCGCCCAGGCCATCGTCGAGGCGGCGGGGGGGCAGCTGTGCGACCTCGAGGGCGCGCCCCGCCGCTACAACCGCCGGCCCGATGCCATCAACCCCGCCTTCTACGCGGTGGGGGACGCTGCGGCGGATTGGCCCGGCCTGTTCGCCGGGTTGCGGGACTGAGGGTCAGAACAGGTCGTCGGGGAGGGGGCTTGCGCCGCCCGCGCCGTTGCCCCCATTGCCCCGGGGTTCCCCGCCGCTCGAGGGGCGGCGGCTGACGGGGGGCGTCCTCCCTTCCACAAAGTATTCGAGCATCGCCCCGGGATAGCCCGGCCCGACCCGCTGGCCGGTATTGGGGTCGATGCGCGCGGTGACGAGGCCTGGGGGTTGCGGCGGGAGAATCTCCGGCTTGTCCTTGAGGGCGTCCTTCATGAAGTCGATCCAGATGGGCAGGGCCGCCGAGCCGCCGTACTCGTTGCGTCCGAGCAGGTGGTTCTCGTCGAAACCGACCCACACCGATGCCACCAGGTGGGGGCTGTATCCGGAGAACCAGGCATCCCGGGGGCCGTTGGTGGTGCCGGTCTTGCCGGCGATGTCGCGGCGATTGAGCACCAGCGCCTTGCGCCCGGTGCCGAGGCGGATAGCGTCCTTGAGGATGGAATCCATGATGTAGGCCACCCGGGCGTCCATCACCCGCTCGGCCTGGGTGGGGGGGCTGGCGGGCCCAGTCGAAGCCTCCGTCTGGGCGAACAGTTCCTCCAGGGAGCTGGCTTCCCCGTCCGAGGGAGGGGTGGCCTGGGGGCTCGAGCAGTCGCGGCACACTCGGGGGGGATTGGCCTCGTAGAGCAGGGCGCCGTCCTCGGTTTCGATCCGCGCCACCAGGTAGGGGGGCACCCGGTGGCCGCCGTTGGCGAACACCGTGTAGCCGCTGGCGATGGCGAGGGGCGTGGTCGCCTGGGTGCCGAGGGCCAGGGACAGGTTGCCGGGCAGGGTGGCGGGGTCGAAGCCGAAGCGCTCCATGCTGGCGATGGCGTGCTTGACCCCGATCTGGCGAAGGATGCGGATCGACACCAGGTTGCGGGAAAGGTACAGCGCCTTGCGCAGGCGGGTTGGGCCGTAGAACTTGCCGCTGTCGTTTTCCGGGCGCCAGACCTTTTCGAGCTGGGGGTCGCGGAACACCACCGGCGCGTCGTTGATGAGGGTCGCGGCGGTCATGCCGCTCTCCAGCGCCTTGGCGTAGATGAACGGCTTGAAGTTGGAGCCCGGCTGGCGCTGGGCCTGGGTGGCGCGGTTGAAGTGGCTCTGCTCGAAGTCAAAGCCGCCCACCAGGGCGCGAATGGCGCCGTCGTCCGGGTCGATGGCCACCAGCGCCGCCTGGGCCTTGGGAATCTGGGCGAGGCGCCAGTGGCCCTTGTCGTCGCGGCGCACCCGGATCAGATCGCCCGGCTTGAGCAGGGTCGTCAGGTCCTGGACTGGCGCCGAGCGGGCATTTTCGTTGATGAACAGGCGAATGTCCGGGTTGTGGGCGAGGGCCAGTTGCCTCTCGCCGTCGAAACGCAGCCGCAGCGCCGCCGAGTCCCTGTCCACGGCGGTGACGATGGCGGGCAGCAGCGGGCCGGACGGCGGCGTGTCCGCCAGCACCCGGGGCCAGTTGGCGGGATCGGGGTGGTGGCTCTCCGGGCCGCGGTAGCCGTGGCGGGCGTCGTAGCTCTCAAGGCCCTGGCGGACCACCCGGTTGGCGCTCGCCTGCAACTGGCTGTCGACGGTGGTGAACACCCGGTAGCCCTCGGTGTAGGCGTCGAGGCCGAACTTGTCGATGGCCTCCTGGCGGGCCATCTCGGCGACATAGGGGGCGTCCAGCTCCCGGCTGGGGCCGTGGTGGCTGGCGTTCATCGGCGCCGCGAGGGCGGTGGCGAGCTGGTCGTCGTCGATCAGGTCCAGTTTGTGCATGCGCCTGAGAATCCAGTCCCGGCGGGTCATGGCGCGCTCGGGATTGACCAGGGGGTTGAAGGCGGAGGGCGCCTTGGGTAGGCCGGCGATCAGGGCCAGCTGATCGAGGGACAGTTCGCCAATGGGCTTGCCGTAGTAGGTCTGGGCGGCGGCCTCCACGCCGTAGGCGCGGCTCCCGAGGTAGATCAGGTTGGCGTAGAGGGTGAGGATTTCCTCCTTGTTGAGTTCCTCTTCGATGCGCAGGGCGAGGAGGATCTCATTGAACTTGCGGATGAAGCTCTGCTCGGTGGAGAGGAAAAAGTTGCGCGCCAGCTGCATGGTGATGGTGCTGCCCCCGGACTGGATTTCCCGGGTGGTGGCGAGCTCGATGGCGGCGCGGGTGAGGCCGGTGATGTCCACCCCGTTGTGGTCGTAGAAACGGTCATCTTCCGCGGCGAGAATGGCGTTGATGAAATCCTGGGGAATATCCTCGAAGCGGATGGGGGTGCGGCGCTTTTCGCCGAATTCCCCCATCAGCCGACCGTCCCGGGAGTACACCCGCAGGGGGGTCTGGAGCTTGACGGTGCGGAGGGTTTCGGGGGATGGCAGCTTGGGGCTCAGGTACAGGTAGAAACTGGCGGAAACGATCAGTGCGGCACCCGCTGAAAACACGCCTAACAGCATGGAAAACTTACAAAAAGACCGGAAGTATGATTTCATTGGCGCACCGGGGTATGCTGGCCGGCCATTATAAGAGTAACAAAGAATGCAATGCATCATTTGCAAAGCGGTGGCAATAAGTTAAAGTTCTTTCTGACAAGCTGCTCGCAACAGTGGGATATAGAAAACAAAAATGGAACTCTTCGGTTTTCTGAAAGCGAAATCCAGGCCCGTCCTGGGGCTCGATATCACTTCCTCGTCGGTGAAGCTGATCGAGCTGAGCAGGAGCGGGAACAAATACCGGGTCGAGAGCTACATGGTGCGCCCTCTCCCGCCCAATACTGTTGTCGAAAAAAACATCAACGATGTCGAGGCCCTGGCGGACACCATCCGCAAGCTGGTGGCCCAGGCCAAGCCCAAGTCCCGGGATGTGGCGGCGGCCGTGGCCGGCTCCGCGGTGATCACCAAGATGATCGAGATGCCCGTGGGGCTCAGCGATCAGGCCATGGAGACCCAGATCGCCCTCGAGGCGGATCAGTACATTCCCTATCCCCTGGAAGAGGTCGCCCTGGATTTCGAGGTGGTGGGCCCGTCCCCGGTCAATGCCGGCCAGGTGGATGTGTTGCTCGCCGCCTGTCGCCAGGAGAACGTCGAAACCCGCCAGCAGGCCATCGAGGCCGCGGGCCTCTCCGCCAAGGTGATCGATGTGGAGGTGTTTGCCATGGAGCGGGCCTTCAAGCTGATCAGCCAGCAGATGGAGGCCAGCGCCGACCAGGTGGTGGTGGTGGCGGACATCGGCTCGACCATGCTCACCCTCAGCGTGCTGGTGGATGGCAAGACCGTCTACACCCGTGAGCAACTGTTTGGGGGCAAGCAGGTCACCGAGGAAATTCAGGGGCGCTACGGCCTGTCCTTCCAGGAGGCGGGGCAGGCCAAGAAGCAGGGCGGGTTGCCCGCCGATTACGAGATGGAGATTCTCGAGCCCTTCAAAGAAGCCCTCATTCAGCAAGTTTCCCGTTCGCTGCAGTTTTTCTTCTCCTCCAGCCAGTACAACTACATCGACCAGCTGGTGCTGGCCGGCGGTGTCGCCGCCATGGACGGTCTGCGGGAGGACGTGGAGGAGAAGCTGGGATTGGCCACCATGGTGGCCAATCCGTTTGCCAACATGGCGGTGTCGAGCAAGGTCAACGCCGTGGCCCTCGCCAACGATGCTCCGGCAATGATGATTGCCGTCGGGCTGGCCCTCAGGAGCTTTGACTGACTATGGCGAAGATCAACCTGCTTCCCTGGCGCGAGGAGTACCGCCAGGTCAAGAAGCGTGAATTCCTCGAAGTCGCCGCCGTGGTGCTAGTGGCGGGTCTCTTGGCGGTGTTCGCTTGGGATCGGGTGGTGGACGCCCGCATCGACAACCAGGCCAGCCGCAATGACCGCATCAATCAAGAGATCGCCGAGCTCGACAAGCAGGTGAAGGAGATTTCCGAGCTCAAGACCCGCAAGCAGGAGATGCTCGACCGCATGGAAGTGATCCAGGCGCTGCAGGCCAATCGCCCGGATATCGTGCGCATTTTCGACGAGCTGGTGAAGGCGACCCCCGAGGGAGTGTTCCTCACCGATCTGGAGCGGGTCAACGACGCCATGTCCCTCACCGGGTTTGCCGAGTCCAACAACCGGGTGTCGGCGCTGATGCGCAACCTCGACGGCTCCTACAAGTTCACGGACCCCAATCTGACCAAGGTGGAGGCGGACCAGAGCCTCGGGGAGCAGGGCAACAGGTTCGAGATGCGGGTCCAGCTGACCAAGCCCGAGGTCGTGGTGGAACAGGACAACACAGGGGCCTGATGCATGGCTAGCAGCGATTTTTTCAACCAGCTGAAAGAGATTGACCTCGGCGAGCTGGAGTTCAACACCATTGGCGTGTGGCCCCTGCCGGTTCGGGTGATTCTGCTGGCGATCCTGTTCGTGCTGGTGCTGGTGGCGGCCTACTACCTCCATATTCGCGACCTGAACACCAACCTGACGAATTTGCAGAACCAGGAAGTCACCCTGCGCAAGACCTTCGAGGAAAAGGCCTTCGAGTCGGCCAATATCGAGGCCTACCGGGCGCAGATGGTGGAGCTCGAAAAGTCCTTTGGCGCCCTGCTGGCGCAACTGCCGAGCGATACCGAGGTGCCGGGGCTGCTCGAGGATATCACCGAGATCGGCTACGGCAGCAGCCTCGACATCGAGAGCATCACCCTCCAGCCGGAAGTGGCCTCGGAGTTCTACGTGGAGTTGCCCATCAAGATCGTCGCCAGCGGCGGCTACCACGATTTCGGCTCCTTCGTGAGCGGGGTCTCGGGGCTGCCGAGGATCGTCACCCTTCACGACTACACCATCAAGGCCGAGGAGGGCGGGCGCTCACTGACATTCGAAGTGACCGCCAAAACCTACCGCTACAAGTCACAGGATGATTGACCGATGAGTGCCGGGGAAAAGATTGTTGCTGTCGCGGCTCTGGCCCTGCTGTTGTCGGGGTGCTCCGGCTCGCGTCATCAGGATCTGGAGGACTACATGGCCGAGGTCAAGGCAAGGCCGGCGGGGGAGATCGAACCGATACCGACGTTCAGCCCCTACACGGCCTACAAGTACACCGCCCTCGCCCAGCGCAGCCCCTTCGACCGCCCGCTGCTGGAGCTGGCGGCGGACGGCTCCTACGGCCGCCAGGCCGTGGCGCCCGACGAGAATCGCCCCCGGGAGTATCTGGAGGGTCACAACTTCGCGGCCCTGTCGATGGTGGGCACCATGGTCAAGGACGGTGTCATCTGGGGGCTCGTCGACGATGGCTCGGGCGGTATTCACCGGGTGACCATGGGCAACTATCTGGGCAAGAACCACGGCAGGATCGTCTCCCTGACACCGGCCCAGATCGAAGTGATCGAAATTGTGCCAGATGGCAAGAACGGCTGGGTCGAGCGGCCGCGAACACTGGCTTTGAGGGAGAAATAGGCGTGCACAACGTTGGGGAACAAGTATGAAAATCCACAGGCAGCTAACTGGTCGGCTGGCACTTCTCTGCACCCTCGGGGCGGGACTGGTGTTCGGATCTCTCGCCCGGGCGACCACGCTTGATGACATCCGCTTCACTTCCCTTCCGGGCAATGAATTCGAGATCACCCTGGATTTTTCCGACATGCCGCCGGATCCCGAGGCCTACACCATCGACTCCCCCGCGCGCATCGTGGTGGATTTCCCCGGCGTGCAAAGCGCCCTCAAGGAGAAAAAGCACCCGCTGGCCTTCGAGAACGCCAAGAGCGCCGTGGTGGTGTCCACCGATGAAAAGACCCGCCTGGTCCTCAACCTCAATCAAATGACGGGCTATACCACCCTACTTGAGGGGGACAAGGTGACCCTCAAGGTGCTGGGTGTTGCCGCCGGGGCCGGCGTCGCCGCGGGCGGCCAGGGTACCTTCGAGCAGTCCGCTGCCGCGTCGCCGGCCGCGACCGGCCGCGCTATCCAGAATGTGGATTTCTCCCGGGGAGAGCAGGGTGAAGGCCTGGTGACCCTGACCCTGTCGGACCCGGCCATCAGCGTCGACGTGACCCAGACCGGCAACAAGATCGTCGCCGAGTTCTTCCACACCCACCTTCCCCCCCAGCTGGATCGCCGGCTGGACGTGATCGACTTCGCGACCCCGGTGAAGAACATCGACACCCGGGCTAAGGGTTCCACCACCACGGTGAGCGTCGAAGCCAGCGGTGACTACGATTACCTCGCCTACCAGACGGACAACCGCTACATCATCAGCGTCAAGCCCCTCAGCCGGGTCGAGGTGGAGGAGCGCAAGGCGCGGTTTGCCTTCGTCGGTGAAAAACTGTCCCTCAACTTCCAGGACATCGAGGTGCGCTCGGTGCTGCAGCTGATCGCCGACTTCACCGACCTCAACCTGGTGGCCAGCGACACCGTCACCGGCAGCATCACCCTGCGTCTTGATAATGTCCCTTGGGATCAGGCCCTGGACATCGTCCTCAAGGCCAAGGGCCTAGACAAGCGCCTGGAGGGCAACGTGTTGCTGGTCGCCCCCGCGGCGGAGATCGCCGAGCGGGAGCGCCTCCAGGTGGAGGCCAACAAGCAGCTGCAGGAGCTGGCGCCCCTGGTGACCGAGTTCATTCGCATCCGCTACGCCGATGCCAAGGAGCTGTTCGAGCTGTTCGATGTGGAAGACGACGAAGAAGGCCGCCGGCGGGATCGCACGGATGAGAACCGCACGGCCACCGCCAGCATTCTCTCCGAGCGCGGGTCCGCCATCGTCGACAAGCGCACCAACACCATCATTCTCACCGATACCGCCGACAAGATCGCCGAGTTCCGCAAGCTGGTGGACCAGATCGACATTCCCGTGCGCCAGGTGGAGATCTCGGCCCGCATCGTGGTGGCCACGACGGACTTCCGCAAGGAGCTGGGGGTGCGCTGGGGGGCCCAGGGGGCCTCGGAGATTGGCGACAACGTGTTTGGCTTCGGCGGCGGCATCGAGAACTTCCGGGCCCCGTTCAATCCCATGAACCGCTTTCCCCGGGGTGAGCCGCCCTACGTCCAGGCGGTGGACGAGGACGGCGAGCCGATCCCCCCCATCACGCCGGCGGGGGCCACCCAGGAGGAGCCGACCCCCGACAACGTGGATATTTTCGATGGCTTGAACGTCGATCTCGGCGTCGCCAACCCCGCCGGCAAGGTGGCCCTGCAACTGTTGACCGACAACGCCTATCTGGACCTCGAGCTCAGCGCCCTGGAGAACTCCGGCTACGCCGAGATCGCCTCCCAGCCCAAGGTGCTCACCGGTGACAAGCAGAAGGCCGTGATCCGCTCCGGTCAGGAAGTGGCCTACCAGGAGGCGACGTCCAGCGGCGCCACCAACATCGAGTTCAAGGAGGCGGTGCTGAAGCTGGAGGTGACGCCCCAGATCACCCCGGACAACCGCATCATCCTCGACCTGTTCATCTCCCAGAACAACGTGGCGGACGAGGTGTTCGGCGGTGTTCCCGCCCTGGATATCACCGATATCGAGACCCGTGCCCTGGTGGGCGATGGCCAGACCCTGGTGCTCGGCGGCATCTTCCAGTACCAGGAGCTGAACGGCGAGGAGAAGATTCCGCTGCTGGGGGACATTCCCTACGTGGGTCGCCTCTTCAAGAACGATTTCCGCTCCAGCGACAAGCGCGAGATCCTGATCTTTGTCACCCCGAAAATCATCGACGATCAGCTGCTTGATCGATGATCCCGGGCGAGAACCTCTATCTTGTCGGCCCCATGGGGGTCGGCAAGACCACCATCGGGCGACTGGTGGCCCAGCGGCTCGGCAAGACCTTTATCGACCTGGACGAGGAGATCGAGCATCGCAGCGGTGCCTCCATTCCCTGGATCTTTGATGTGGAAGGCGAGGCCGGCTTCCGCCGCCGGGAGTCGGAGCTGCTGCGGGAAATCGCCGCCGACAAGGACATTGTGCTTTCCACCGGTGGTGGCGTGGTGCTCAGCGAGGACAATCGGGCCGTACTCAGGGCGACGGGCTTCGTGGTGTTTCTCAATGCCTCGGTGGAGCAACTCTACCAGCGCACCCTCAAGGACAAGAAACGGCCTTTGCTGCAGGTTCCCGATCGCCGCCAGGTGATCGAGCGCCTGAAGCGCGATCGCGATCCGCTCTATCGTCAGGTGGCCCACTGGGTCTTTGACGTGGGGCACCGCAACTCCCGCCAGGCCACCGATGCCCTGGTGCAAAAACTCCGCGAGCGAAACCCCTGATATGCTAAAGTTCCGGGCCCCGCGCTTCCCCGGAACACGCAATGAACAGCCTCCAGGTCGACCTCGGCGACAGAAGTTACCCCATCTACATCGGCGGCGGTCTGCTCGACAATCCCGAGCCGCTGCTCACCCATGTCGCCGGCAGCGAGGTGCTGGTGGTCAGCAACGAGACGGTGGCGCCACTCTACCTCGACAGGGTGCTCGGTCACCTCGCGGGCAAGAAGGTGGGCACGGTGATCCTCCCGGACGGGGAGCGCTACAAGACCCTCGACACCCTCGCCACCATCTACCAGCGTCTGCTGGAATTGCGCCACAGCCGCAAGACGACCCTGATTGCCCTTGGCGGCGGGGTGGTGGGCGACATGACCGGATTCGCCGCGGCGTCCTACCAGCGGGGTGTCAGTTTCATTCAGATTCCCACCACTCTGCTGTCCCAGGTGGATTCCTCCGTGGGGGGCAAGACCGGGGTCAATCACCCCCTCGGCAAGAACATGATCGGCGCCTTTCACCAGCCGGTCGCCGTCATTGCCGATGTGGATGTGCTCGATACCCTGCCGCCCCGGGAGTTCAGCGCCGGCCTCGCCGAGGTCATCAAGTACGGCCTGATCATCGATCGGGGTTTCTACCAGTGGCTCGAGGACAACATGGCGGCGCTGATGGCCCGGGACCGCGGCGCCCTTATCCACGCGGTGGAGCAATCGTGCCGCAACAAGGCCCGGGTGGTGGCTGCCGACGAACGGGAGTCGGGCCTTCGCGCCATCCTCAATCTCGGCCACACCTTTGGCCATGCCATCGAAACCGCCGGCGACTACCAGGGGTTGCTCCACGGCGAGGCGGTGGCGGTGGGTATGGTGATGGCCGCCGACCTGTCCGCTCGCCTCGGCCATGTTCCCGGCGCTGAAGTAAAGCGCCTTGTCGCCCTGTTGCAGGCGGCGGGACTGCCGGTGGCGGTGCCCCCGGGGATGACGGTGGAGGCGTTCAAGGCCCACATGGCGGTGGACAAGAAGGTGGCCGACGGGGTGGTGCGCCTGGTGTTGCTCAGGGCCGTCGGCGAGGCCTATGTCAGCGCCGATCACAGCCAGCGGGAGCTGGACCAGCTGCTCGCGGACTACTGCGCCAGTCCCGCCCCGGGGGGCTGACGGCACCCGGCGCCGGCACGCCTCTCGCAACGGCGGGCTGGACGCCGGGGCCTGATCCTTGCATCACTTCCACCTCGGCCTTCCGCAGCCCTGGAACCGCGGCCCTGCCCGCACCGGGGGCGATTTGTCCGCCGGGGGCGCGATGTGTAAAATGTCCGTCCTTTTGCCGGCGGAAACCTGCCGTTGGCCCGGTTGTCTTTTGTAACCTGCTGTTTTATTTGGAATTATTTTATGTCCCAAGGCTTGTATCGGCTGGATGAGTTTCGCGACAACTGTGGCTTCGGGCTGATCGCCCATATCAACGGTGAAAAAAGCCACCGGTTGCTGGCGACCGGCATCGAAGCCCTCACCTGCATGACCCACCGCGGCGGTATCGCCGCCGATGGCAAGACAGGGGACGGTTGCGGTCTGCTGATCCAGAAACCCGATTCCTTCCTGCGCACCCTGGCCCGGGAGCTGTTTTCCCTGGAGTTGCCGGCGCAGTACGCCGTGGGGTCGGTGATGCTGAGCCTCGACGCCGACAGCCAGCGCATCGCCAAGGCGGTGATCGACGAGGAGACCCGCGCCCAGCAGCTGAGCGTCGCGGGCTGGCGCCAGGTCCCCACCAACAACGCCATTCTCGGCGAGATCGCCCTGCGCACCCTGCCGGCCATTGAGCAGGTGTTCATCGTTCCCGGCAGCGACTGTTCCGACCAGGAGTTTGACGCCCGCCTGTTTATCGCTCGGCGGCGTATCGAGCAGCGCCTTGGCGGGGATGCCAGTTTCTACTTTGCGAGTCTGTCGGCCCATGTGCTCAGCTACAAGGGCCTGATGATGCCGGCGGATCTCACCAGTTTCTATCCGGATCTGCGGGATTCCCGCATGGAGACGGCGATCTGCGTCTTTCACCAGCGGTTCTCCACCAACACCATGCCCCTGTGGCAGCTGGCGCAACCCTTTCGCATGCTGGCCCACAACGGCGAGATCAACACCATTCTCGGCAACCGCAACTGGTCCCTGGCGCGCACCCCCAAGCTCAGATCCCCGCTCCTGCCGGGCCTTGCGGAACTCGGCCCCCTGGTCAATCGCACCGGCTCCGACTCGTCGAGCCTCGACAACATGCTCGAACTGCTGGTGATCGGCGGCGTTCCCCTCCACCGGGCGATCCGCATGATGGTGCCCCCCGCCTGGCACAACGTCCAGGATATCGACGCCGATCAGCGCGCCTTCTTTGAATACCACTCCCTGATGATGGAGCCCTGGGATGGCCCGGCGGGCCTGGTGATGACCGACGGCCGCTACGCGGTCTGCGCCCTCGACCGCAATGGCCTGCGCCCCTCCCGCTGGGTGTTGACCGACGACAACATCATCACCGTGGCGTCGGAGGTGGGCGTCTACGGCTACAAGCCCGAAAACGTGGTGGCCAAGGGCCGCCTCGGCCCTGGAGACATGCTGTCCATCGACATCGTCGAGGGCAGGATCGAGACCCGCGCCGATATCGACCGCCGGCTCGCCTCGGCGCAGCCTTATAAGAAGTGGCTGCGGGATGGCGCGTTCAAGATCCAGTCCACCATGGACAAGGACAGCATCGAGGTGGAGGGGCCGCTGACCCCAGACCAGCTCAAGATCTACATGAAGATGTTCCAGGTGTCCTTCGAGGAGCGGGATCAGGTGATTCGCCCCCTCGCCGAGGGCGGCCAGGAGGCGGTGGGCTCCATGGGGGACGATATTCCCATGGCGGTACTGTCCCGCAAGCACCGCAACCTGTTCGATTACTTCCGCCAGGAGTTCGCCCAGGTCACCAATCCCCCCATCGATCCCCTGCGGGAAGCCATCGCCATGTCCCTCAGCACCCAGCTGGGGCCGGAGCTCAACCTGTTCGAGGAGACCCCGGCCCACGGGGTGTATATCGATCTCAGCAGCCCCGTGTTGTCGCCGCGCAAGTACTTTGCCCTCAAGAACAACGATCACCCGGGCTTCAGTGCCCGCAAGTTCAGCCTGGTATACGACCCCGCCACCACCGACCTCAAGGCCGCCATCGAGGCGGTGTGCGCCGAGGTGGAGCGGGCGATCCGCGACGACGGCGTGGTGCTGTGCATCCTCTCCGACTACAACCTGGCGCCGGAGCTGATTCCGATCCCCATCGCCCTGGCGGTGGGAGCGGTGCACAACCACCTGATCAGGTGCGGCCTGCGCTGCGACGCCAATATCATCGCCAGCACCGGCTACGCCCGCGATCCCCACCAGATCGCCGTGCTGATCGGTCTCGGCGCGTCCGCCGTCTACCCCTACCTCAGCTACCACGTGCTGTTTGACATGGTCAACCGGGGCGAGCTGGTCACCGACGTGGACACCGCCTTCAAGAACTACCGCAAGGGCATCAACAAAGGGTTGATGAAAATCCTCTCCAAGATGGGGATTTCCACCATCACCTCCTACCGGGGCGCCATGCTGTACGAGGCCATCGGCCTGTCGAGCGAAGTGGTGGATCTCTGTTTCCCGGGGCTCACCAGCCGCATCCAGGGCGCCCGCTTCAGCGACATCGAGGCCGAGCACCGGGTGCTCGCCGCCGATGCCTGGCGGGATCGCAAGGCCATTTCCCCGGGTGGGCTGCTCAAGTTCGTCCACGGCCAGGAGTACCACGCCTTCAATCCTGATGTGGTGACAGCCCTGCACAGGGCGGTGCGTTCCGGCGATTACGGCGACTGGCTCGCCTACGCCGAGCTGGTGAACGGTCGCCCGGTGGCGACCCTTCGGGACCTGTTTCGCCTCAAGGTGGAGGGCCAGCAGCCCATTGCCCTCGATCAGGTGGAGCCGGTGGAGAGCATCATCAAGCGCTTCGATTCCGCCGGTATGTCCCTCGGGGCCCTCTCCCCCGAGGCTCACGAGTCCCTGGCGGAGGCCATGAACCGCCTGGGCGGCCGCTCCAATTCCGGGGAGGGCGGCGAGGACCCCGCCCGCCATGGCACCCTGCGCTCCTCCAAGATCAAACAGGTGGCGTCGGGCCGCTTCGGTGTCACCCCCGAATACCTGATGAACGCCGAGGTCATCCAGATCAAGGTGGCGCAAGGCGCCAAGCCCGGTGAAGGTGGCCAGCTGCCCGGCGGCAAGGTCAATCAGCTGATCGCCCGGCTGCGTTACTCGGTGCCCGGCGTCACCCTGATTTCGCCGCCGCCCCATCACGACATTTACTCCATCGAGGATCTGGCGCAGCTGATTTTCGACCTCAAGCAGGTCAATCCCAGCGCACTCATTTCCGTGAAGCTGGTGTCCCGCCCCGGTGTCGGCACCATCGCCGCCGGCGTGGCCAAGGCCTACGCGGACCTCATCACCATCTCCGGTTATGACGGCGGCACCGCCGCAAGCCCGCTCACCTCGATCCGCTACGCCGGTTCCCCCTGGGAGCTGGGCCTGTCGGAGACCCACCAGACCCTGCGCGCCAACGACCTGCGGGACAAGGTGCGGGTGCAGACCGACGGCGGCCTGAAAACCGGCCTCGACGTGATCAAGGCGGCCATCCTCGGCGCCGAGAGCTTTGGCTTCGGCACCGCGCCCATGGTGGCCCTCGGCTGCAAGTATCTGCGCATCTGCCACCTCAACAACTGCGCCACCGGGGTCGCCACCCAGGACGACAGCCTGCGCCGCGACCACTACATCGGCACCGTCGAGGTGGCGATGAACTTCTTCCGCTTCGTGGCGGAGGAGACCCGGGAGTGGCTCGCCCGTCTCGGCGTGCCGACCCTGGAGGCGCTGATCGGTCGGGTCGATCTGCTTGATATCCTGCCCGGTGAGACCGAGCGCCAGCGCAACCTGGACCTGCGGCCGATTCTCCACACCGACGACTACCTGGCCCAGAAGCCCCAGTTCTGCACCCAGCCGAAGAACGAACCCTTCGACAAGGGCACCCTGGCGGAAGCCATGGTGGCCGAGATGCTGCCCGCCATCGAGAACCGCTCGGGGGGTATCTTCCACTACGGCATTTCCAACTGCGACCGCTCCATCGGTGCGCGCATCAGCGGCGAAATCGCCAAGCGCCACGGCAACCAGGGCATGGCGGACCAGCCGATCCGGGTCCACCTGACGGGCGTCGCGGGCCAGTCCCTGGGGGTGTGGAATGCCGGCGGCCTGGAGATTTTCCTCACCGGCGATGCCAACGACTACGTCGGCAAGGGCATGACCGGCGGCAAGATCGTGGTCAAGCCCCCCAAGGGCAGCCGCTTCAAATCCAAGGATACCCCCATCATCGGCAATACCTGCCTGTACGGCGCCACCGGGGGCAAGCTGTTCGCGGCGGGGCGCGCCGGCGAGCGCTTCGCGGTGCGCAATTCCGGCGCCCACGCGGTGGTCGAAGGTGCCGGCGACCATTGCTGTGAGTACATGACCGGCGGTGTCGTGGTGGTGCTGGGGGAGACCGGCTACAACTTCGGCGCGGGCATGACCGGGGGCTTTGCCTATGTGCTCGATGAGAACCGCCACTTCTACGACCGGGTCAACACCGAGCTGGTGGACGTGCACCGCATCACCGCCGAGGCGGTCGAGGCCTACCGCCATTTCCTCAAGACCATGCTGCGGGAATACGTGGCCACCACCGGCAGCAGCTGGGGCGCCCAGGTTCTCGACAACTTCGAGGATTTCGTCAGCAAATTCTGGCTGGTGAAGCCGAAGGCCGCCTCCCTCGGCAGCCTGCTCGAAAACACCCACGCCGCACCGCAATAAACTGGACGAGGTTGGACCCATGGCAGAGCGTTTGAACAATCACTTCCAGTTCGTCGAGGTCGAGCGGCAGGATCCGCAAAAGAAGTCCATCGACACCCGGCGCCACCAGTTCGTGGAGATCTACGAGCCGTTTCGGGAGAAGCAGGTCGCCAGCCAGGCGCACCGCTGCCTGGCCTGCGGCAATCCCTACTGCGAGTGGAAGTGCCCGGTGCACAACTACATCCCCAACTGGCTCAAGCTCGCCAGCGAGGGCAATATCATCGAAGCGGTGGAGCTCAGCCACCAGACCAACACCCTGCCGGAAGTCTGCGGGCGGGTCTGTCCCCAGGATCGCCTCTGTGAGGGTGCCTGCACCCTGGAGGACGGCTTCGGCGCCGTGACCATCGGCAGCGTCGAGAAGTACATCACCGACACCGCCTTCGCCATGGGCTGGCGGCCGGACATGTCGAAGGTGGCCTGGACCGACAGGAAGGTCGCCATCATCGGCGCCGGCCCCGCGGGCCTCGGCTGCGCCGATATCCTGGTGCGCGCCGGGGTCAAGCCCGTGGTGTTCGACCGCTACCCCGAGATCGGCGGCCTGCTCACCTTCGGGATTCCGGAATTCAAGCTGGAAAAGTCCGTCATGGCCCTGCGCCGCGAAGTGTTCGAGGCCATGGGGGTGGAGTTCCGTCTCAACACCGAAGTGGGCCGCGACATCGACTTCGCCGATATCCTCGCCAGCCACGACGCCGTGTTTCTGGGCATGGGCACCTACACCTACATGAAGGGCGGCTTCCCCGGGGAGGAACTCCCCGGGGTTCACGATGCCCTGCCGTTCCTGGTGGCGAACGTCAACCGCAACCAGGGATGGGAAAAGGATCCGGCCGACTTCATCAGCGTCGCCGGCAAGCGGGTGGTGGTGCTCGGCGGCGGCGACACCGCCATGGACTGCAACCGCACCTCGATCCGCCAGGGCGCCACCAGCGTCACCTGTGTGTATCGCCGCGACGAGGTCAATATGCCCGGCTCCCGCCGCGAGGTGCAGAATGCCCGGGAGGAGGGTGTCCAGTTCCTGTTCAACCGCCAGCCCATCGAGATCATCGGCGACGGCAAGGTGGAGGGCATCAAGGTGGTGGAGACGCGCCTGGGTGCCCCCGACGAGAAGGGGCGCCAGCGTCCCGAGGTGATCCCCGGCAGCGAGGAGATCCTCCCCGCCGACGTGGTGCTCGTCGCCTTCGGCTTCCGGCCGAGCCCCGCCACCTGGTTTGGCGAGCACGGCATCGCCCTCAACGACTGGGATGGGGTGATTGCCCCGGAGGAGCAGACCTACAAATTCCAGACCCGCAACCCCAAGATCTTCGCCGGCGGCGACATGGTGCGGGGCTCCGACCTCGTTGTCACCGCCATCTGGGAAGGGCGCCAGGCGGGGGAGGGGATCCTCGACTACCTGGGGGTTTGAGGTCGGGCGTCTGACGCTTGACGCTTGACGCCCAGAGGGCTCGGCGCTGTTGGCCGTTTCATCCCGGGGCGCGGACCTCGACACCCGTACCGCGGGCACCACCAACATTGACTACCGGAGCAGTTGCGTCAGACGTCCAGCGTCAGACGTCAGACCCACAGATGACCACACTCAAAAACGACACCTTCCTCCGCGCCCTGGCCCGTCAACCGGTTGACCACACCCCGGTGTGGATGATGCGCCAGGCCGGGCGCTACCTGCCGGAATACCGCGCCACCCGGGGTCAGGCCGGGGACTTCCTGTCCCTGTGCAAGAACACCGACCTCGCCTGCGAGGTCACCCTCCAGCCCCTGCGGCGCTATTCCCTGGATGCGGCGATCCTGTTCTCCGACATCCTCACCATCCCCGATGCCATGGGCCTTGGGTTGTACTTTTCCGAGGGTGAAGGTCCGAAATTCCACAGGCCGCTGCGCACCGAGGCGGATGTCGAGCGCCTGGCGGTGATCGATACCGCCGCCGACCTGCCCTATGTGCTCGACGCGGTGCGGGCCATCCGCCGCGAGCTCGGTGGCAGCGTGCCGCTGATCGGCTTTTCCGGCAGCCCCTGGACGCTCGCCACCTACATGATCGAGGGCGGCAGCACCCGTGAGTTCCGCCACAGCAAGCTGTGGCTCTACAACCAGCCGGCGCTGCTCCACGCCCTGCTCGACAAGCTGGCGCTGTCCGTCATCGATTACCTCAACGCCCAGATCGCCGCCGGCGCCCAGGCGGTGCAGATCTTCGACACCTGGGGCGGGGTGCTGAGCGACGCCGCCTACCAGGAGTTTTCCCTGGCCTACATGGCCCGCATCGTCGCCGGCCTTGAGCGCCACTCCGACGGGCGCGGGGTGCCGGTGATTCTCTTCACCAAGGGCGGTGGCCAGTGGCTGGAAGCCATTCCCGACACCGGCTGCGACGCCGCGGGCCTCGACTGGAGCACCCCCATCGCCGACGCCCGGCGCCGGGTTGGCGGTCGCATTGCCCTGCAGGGCAACATGGACCCCGCGGTGCTCCGGGCCTCCCCCGATCGCATCCGGGCGGAAGTGGCGCGGATCCTCGCCGGTTTTGGCCCTGGGGAGGGCCATGTGTTCAACCTCGGCCACGGCATCACCCCCGATATCGATCCCGACAACGTCAGGGTATTCATTGACGCGGTTCACGAAATGTCGCGCCAATACCACGGGGGCGGCTAGTTTTTTCGGGCGTTTGTCGCCAAAATGCCCCTGTCGGCCTTGAGACCTTGCCAGATGGGTCCGAAAGGTTATCCTTTGGGGTAGCATTTCGAGGAGTCAAGCAATCCGGGCGCCCTGCATACTGCTCAATATCCATGGTTGGAACACCCTGGAAGGACCGCTATGTCGATTGACCAGATTCAGATCAAGGTACAGGACTTGACCCTGGGTATGTACGTGTCCGGTCTCGACCGGCCCTGGTCCCAGACACCCTTCCCCCTGCAGGGCTTTTACGTCCGAACCCCCAAGGATATCGAGAACCTCAAGGCCTACTGCGCCCACGTCTACATCGATGTCACCAAGGGCCGGGGCCCCGTCAACATCGATGATTTGGCCCCCCCGCCGGCAGCCCCCCGGGTCACCCGTTTCGATCAGCCGGGATTGTCCCTGACCCTGGGTCCCCTGGACCGCAAGCCCGCCCCCGCCGCGAAACCCGCCAAGCCCGCCCCCATCGAAGTGCGCACCGGAGTCTACGAGACCACCGTGCCGATGCGCATCGAAGCCATCCAGGCGGAGAAGATCGTGCGCACCCTCAAGGGCCAGCTCACCCTCGCCACCCGGCAGATTCTCAAGGGCAAGGATTTCGACTACCCCGCCCTCAAGGCCTGCGTGGATGACATGGTGGGCAGCGTGCTGCGCTGTCCCGATGCTTTCACCTGGCTGCTGCGCCTGCGCCAGAAGGACCAGCAGACCTACGACCACAGCCTCAGGGCCGCCCTCTGGGCGGTGCAGTACGCCCGCTTCGTGGGCATGGCGAAGGACGAAATCTCGGCCCTCTGCCTCGGCACCCTGCTCAAGGATATCGGCAAGCTGCGGCTGGCCCCGGCCCTCTTGCGCCAGCAGGAGAGGACTCCGGAGGACGAGGCGGAGTACCGCAAGTTCGTGCTGTTCGGGGTCGAGATGCTGAGGGACACGGGCTGCATCGAGCCCAAGGTCATCGCCGTGGTGCGCTACCACTGCGAGCGCCTGGATGGCAGCGGTTTCCCGGAGGGGGTGGCGGGCAACAAGATTCCCCTGCTGGCCCGGATCGCGGGCATTGCCACGGTCTACGACACCATCTCCAACCCCCGGGAGTCCCTGGAGCCGGTGGCCCCGTCAAGGGCGGTGAGCATTCTCTACAACATGCGCAACTGTGCCTTTCAGGAAGATCTGGTGGTGACCTTCATCCAGTCCGTGGGGCTCTACCCCACCGGTACACTGGTGGAGCTGAGTACCGGTGACCTCGGCGTGGTGCTCGACCAGCACCCCTCATCCCGCTTGACGCCGCGGGTGGCGGTGCTCGACCGCTGGGG
Organism: Pseudomonadota bacterium; assembly: GCA_034717695.1. Taxonomy (GTDB): domain Bacteria; phylum Pseudomonadota; class Gammaproteobacteria; order Pseudomonadales; family Porticoccaceae; genus NAT127. Next base: position 79,632 of record JAYELS010000021.1, on the reverse strand, counting down.
GGAGGATCTCAACCAGGGATTCATCGTCATCGACCTCAAGGATCAGGACCAGACCCGCCGTCAGCTGATCCAGAGCGGTCGAGCCGACGCGGCCAATGCCAAGATCGCCATCGCCCGGGATCTGGAGCCCACCGGCTACGACATCGACTACGAGAAGATCTCCGCCACCTTTCTGGGGGTGCGGGAGCTGCCCCCGAAGCAGGGGTTGCTGGCGACCCTCAAGCAGCGGCTGCTCAGCTAGACTGCCTCAACCCTCCCCAGCCCAGGTTCCCAGACGCTCCCCCATGCGCACACCGCTGCCGTGGGTCAGGGCGGGGCAATGGTCCACCGGATTCTCCGTCACCAGCACCACCGTCGAGCCGAAGCGGAACTGGCCCAGCTCCTCCCCCCGGGCGAAATGGCGGGGCTCCGCGAACACTTCCCTGTGGCACTGACCGGGCCGGTAGTCATCCCGCCAGACGGTGCGAATGCCCGCCACGAACAGCGCCCCCACCAGCACCACCGCCATCAGCCCGCGATCCGTCTCGAACAGGCACACCAGCCGCTCGTTGCGGGCGAAGAGCCCGGGAATGTGGCGGGCGGTGGTGTCGTTGACGGAGAACAGCCGGCCGGGCACGTAGAGGGTTTCCAGCAACCTGCCGGGGTAGGGCATGTGGACCCGGTGATAATCCCGGGGCGAGAGGTAGACCGTGGCGAAGGCGCCCCTGTCGAACCGGGCGGTGCGGTTTGCGTCCAGCCCCAGCAGGGAGGCTGTCGAGAATGCGTGGCCCTTGGCCTGGAAGATGTCGCCGTCCCGGATCGGCCCCAACTGGCTGATGGCGCCATCCGCCGGGGAGATCAGGGCCTCGGCATCGTCGTCGAGGGGGCGCGCCCCGGGCTTCAGGGCGCGTGTGAAGAAGTGGTTGAAGGACGGGTAATCGGCGATGTCCGGGTATTGGGCATCCCTAAGGTCGATGCCGTAGCGGGCGATGGCCTGGCGGATCAGCCAGTTCTTGAGGCCGGGGCGCTGGCTCTCGGCGAGGCGGCCCAGCAGCCGCGACAGGCTGTGCTGGGGCAGCAGGCGCTGCAGCGCGGCGAATAGCTCGCCCCGGTGATCGCGGGGTGCGCCGCCGGTCATGGGGCGTCCCCCGTTGTCACCGGGGTGTCGTCCCGGTTGCCCCACTCCGACCAGGAGCCGTCGTAGCCCTTGATGGCCGGGTACCCCAGGACCCGCCCCACCAGATAGGTGAACCCGGAGCGGTGGTGGCTCTGGCAGTGGGTGGCAATGGTGTGCGCGGGGCCAAGGCCAAGGCCCGCCAGATAGTCCCCGGCGTCGGCGCGGATGCGGTAGTTGCGGGCCGGGTCCATCAACGAGGTCCACTCGCAGTGAATGGCGCCGGGGATATGGCCGCCTCGCCGGGAAACGGCGCGAACCCCCAGATATTCCTCTCGGCTGCGGGCATCCCATACCCGGTAATCGGGGCTGTCGAGGTTGTCGACGATTTCCTCCAGGGTTGCTCGCCTCCCGGCGTCAAGGTGGATGTCGACGGCGGTCGGCTGGCGCTCGTTGGGGGTCGCCTCCAGGGGAAATCCCTCCCGGGCCCAGGCCACCAGGCCGCCGTTCAGGTAGCGCCAGCGGGGGTGGCCGATCATGTCGAGGGTCCAGGCCAAGCGCCCTGCCCAACCGCCCCCCTCGTCGTCATACACCACCACCTCGCTGTCGGCGCCGAGGCCGAGGCGGGAGAACAGCGCGGCGAGACGGGCGGGCGCCGGGAGTTTTCCCGGGGCGGGGGCTTGCCCGTGGACCAGTTCCGCCGGGGAGACATGGACCGCGCCCGGCACATGGCCGTTGCGGTACTGCTGGTCACTGCACAGGTCGATGATCAGCAGATCGCTGTGTAGCCTGGGGTGGAGATCTTCCGGTTCGATGAGATGTTGCGGGGAATCGGTCATGGCTGCTCCGTATCGGGGTGGCCATTGTAGCGAAACCCTCAGCCCTCGCCACCGCCCCGCACCATCAGCTGGTAACTGCCGAAGCGCCGCACGCTGATGGCGTGGCGCGCCACCGCGTCGAGGATGGCGCAGCCGGGCTCCTGGGCGTGGTGGCAATCGCGAAACCGGCAGGTGCCGAGAAAGGGGCGGAATTCGATGAAACCCTCGGCGATGGCGCGGCTGTCCAGGTGGCCGAGGCCGAATTCCCGAATGCCGGGGGAGTCCACCAGTTGCCCGCCCCCGGGAAGACGATAGAGGGTGGCGGCGGTGGTGGTGTGGCGGCCCTTGGCCATCTGCGCCGAGAGTTCGCCGATCAGGGCCTGCGCCTCGGGGTAGAGCAGGTTGATGAGGGATGACTTGCCCACCCCCGACTGGCCCACCAGCACCGTGGTGTGGCGGGCAAAATAGGCGCGCATCTCCGCAAGGCCGATGCCGGCCTCCGCGGATACCCGCAGGATGTCGTAGCCGAGGGCGCGGTAATCCGCCAGCATCCGGTCGATGTGGCTGTCCCCTGGGCCCATCAGGTCCACCTTGTTGAGGATCAGGAGCGGGCGGATGCCCTCGTGCTCGGCGGCCACCAGGTAGCGGTCGATGAGGTTGGGGTGGGGCTCCGGCTCCGGGGCGATGACCACGGCGATGCGGTCGACGTTGGCCGCCACCGGGCGCAATTTGCCCCGGGGGTCGGGGCGGGAGATGACGCTGGCCCGGTCCAGTCGCGCCTCCACCACCCCGGTGGGGGAGCCGGGGCGCCAGATCACCCGGTCACCGGTGACGAGGTCGGCGAGGGCGGCGCGGATATGGCAGCGCTGGGGCCTGTCCCCGGGGCGGAAATCCGGCGGCAGGACCGCCGCCTGGGTGCCGAAGCGGGTGATCACCACCCCCTCGATGCCGCCGTCGGCGACGTCCCCGTCACTGTCCAGCCCCAGCACGGTCTTGCGCTGCTTCTCGGCGATGCGCCGATGTTGCTGGACGGTCAGACGACGCTTGGCCATTCACCCTCGGGTGCGAATACTGATGGACGGGAGAGGATATAGCATAATGGCGGCCATCACATGACGGATTGGAACGGGAGCGGCGGATGGGCAACGGCAAGCACAAGATGAACCTGGTGTGGATCGACCTGGAAATGACCGGGCTCGACCCCGACAGCGATGTCATCATCGAGATCGCCACCGTGGTCACCGACGCCAATCTCAATATCCTGGCCGAGGGCCCGGTGTTCGCCGTCCACCAGCCCGACAGCGCCCTCGACGCCATGGACGAATGGAATACCCGCCAGCACGGCCAGTCCGGCCTCAGCGCCCGGGTGCGGGCCAGCGACACCAGCGCGGCCCTGGCGGAGCGCCTCACCCTCGATTTCCTCCGGGACTGGGTGGAGCCCAATACCTCCCCCATGTGCGGCAACTCCATCTGCCAGGACCGCCGTTTCCTCGCCCGTCACATGCCGGATCTGGAGCGCTTCTTCCACTACCGCAACCTGGATGTGAGCACCCTCAAGGAACTGGCCCGGCGCTGGAAGCCCGAGGCCTTGAAGGGCTTCACCAAGGCCGGCAACCACCTGGCCCTCGACGATATCCGCGACTCCATCGCCGAACTGGCCCACTACCGCGGCACCCTGTTCAACCTGTAAGGCCCTCGGAATCAGGGCAGCTCCCCCGGTCGCCCCGCGCCGAGCCACAGGGCGGCGGCCACCAGCGGCCCGTAGGCCAGCAGCAGGGCGACGAGGGGTTCCAGGGTGCCCAGGGCCAGGGCGCCGGCCAGGGGCAGCAGCCATATCAGTACCACCGCCATCGCCCCCAGGCTGTAGCGCCGGTGGGCCCTTGCCCGCGCCGCCGGGGCCGTCGCGCCCAGGGCCTCGAAGCGGGCCGCCCAGCGGCGGGTGAGGCGCTGGTACTGATGGCTGCGGTGGGCCTCGTGGATCCTCTCCCCCCGCGCCAGACGGGTGAGCAGGGTCACCGAGGCATCGCTGACGAACACCGCCAGCAGCACCAGCCAGCACCAGGGCAGGCGTGGGTCGTCGAGGCTCGACAGCAGTGCGAGGCCGGCGAACATAAAACCGAGCCAGGCGCTGCCCACATCCCCCATGAAGATCCGCGCCGGGGGCAGGTTCCAGAGGCTGAACCCCGCCGCCGCCGCGGCCACCACCAGGGGCGCCGGCCACATTCCGCTGCCGGCGAGGCCGAGCACCAGGGCGGCGGCGCTCCCCACCGCCACCCCCTGAAGCCCGGCAAGGCCGTCGATACCATCCATGAAGTTGTACAGATTGGTGAGCCACGCCAGCCCTCCGAGGGCCGCCGCCAGCGCCAGCCAGGCCGGCGCCTCGCCGCCCCCCAGGGCCAGGCGTGGTGCCTCCGGCAGTGCCGCCAGCAGCGCCAGCCCCGCGCCCAGCTGTACCGCCAGGCGCAGCCGGGCGGACAGGGGTTTGAGATCGTCCGCAAGGCCGATGGCGGCGATGGCCAGTGCGGCCCCGGTGAGCGCCGCCGTGGCGGCGGGGAGGCCGGCGCCGGCCACAAGCCACCAGAGCGCCGCCGACCCCGCCGCCACCAGCCCGATGCCGCCGCCCCTGGGGGTGGGTACCAGGTGGGAGCTGCGGGCATTGGGAATATCCAGCACCCGCCGCGCCAGGCCCGCCCGCAACACCAGTGCGGTGATGCCCCAGCTGGCGGCCAACACCGCCATTCCCAGCACCGCGAGGCCGATGCCGTTCACGGTTTCAGCGGCCCAGCAATTCGCGGTAGAGAGCCGCGTAGCGCTCCCCCATGGCCGCGCCGGTGAACAGCGCTTCGTAGCGCCGGCGGGCTGCGGCCCCGAGGCGCGCCGCCAGGGCCTCGTCGCCGGCCAGGGTATTCATCGCCGTCGCCAGCTGCGCCGCATTGCCGGGGGCCACCACCAGGCCCGTCTCCCCGTGGCGGTTGACATAGGTGGTGCCGGTGCCGATCTCGCAGCTGATCATGGGGCGACCCACCATGGCTGCCTCCAGCAGGGAGATACCGAAGGACTCCGCCGGCAGGTGGGAGGGAAACACCAGCCCCCGGCAGCCGTGGAGCAGGGCGGCCTTGTCGGCGTCGCTGACCCGCCCGGCGAAGCGCACGTTGGCGAGTTTGTGCTCCCGGGCAAATGCCCGGAGGGCCGCCTCCTCGGGGCCGGCGCCGGCGATCACGATATTGGCGCGGGTGTCCCGGGCCGCTTCCAGCAGCACATGGAGGCCCTTGTAGTAGCGGAACACCCCGACAAACAGCAGAAAGTCCTCCCCGTGGCGCTCCCGCACCGCCGCCACCTGGGCGGGGGTCACCGCCGGCAGCTGGCCGTCGTCGAGCCCGATGGGGATGATGCACAGCTTGTCCCGGTAGGCACCGAGCAGCGGACTGCTGGCGGCGTAGTTGGGGGAGGTGGCGACGATGCGATCGGCGCGGGCGAGGAAGCGCCGCATCAACGGCTGGTAGAGGGCCATCAGGCCCCGTTGCCTGACCACGTCGGAGAGATGGCTCACCACCGTCGGCTTGTTGCGGGTGGCGCTCCCCCCCAGCAGGTGCAGGGCGTCGCCGAAGGGCCAGGGGAAGTGGTAGTGGAGCACGTCTGCCCGGGCTGCCTCGGCGCGAAAGGCCGGCAGGGCGGAGAGGGAAATGCCGCAGGAGGCGATCTCCAGGTGGCGACGGGCCTGGATCACCAGGGCCTCGTCCCGCTGGATGGGTGCCGGCGCGGGGTCGGGGCTCAGGGTGAAGACCCGGCTGTCGATCCCCATCCCGCGGGTATTGCGGCAGATCTGGCGGATCAGCTCCTCGCCGCCTCCTTGGGTATCGGGGAAGTAGGTGCGGTAGACATGCAGGACCCGCGGGTTCCGCGCCGGTTCACCCGCCATCAGCGGGTGGTCCGGCCGTAGGCGTCGTCGAAGCGGACGATGTCGTCCTCGCCGAGGTAGGCACCGCTCTGCACCTCGATGATGTGCAGCTCCACCTTGCCGGGGTTCTCCAGGCGGTGGACGACCCCGAGGGGAATATAGGTGGACTGGTTCTCGGTGAGCAGCAGTTCCTTGTCGCCGCAGGTCACCAGGGCGGTGCCGCTCACCACGATCCAGTGCTCGGCGCGGTGGTGGTGCTTCTGCAGGGACAGGCGCTCCCCGGGCTTGACCATGATGCGCTTCACCTGGAAGCGCTCGCCGCCGTCGATGGCGTCGTAGTGGCCCCAGGGGCGGAACACCTTGCGGTGTACCCGGTGGCGATCGCTGCCCTGGCCTTCCAGGTGGTTGACCACCTGCTTGACGTCCTGGGAGCGTTCCCGGCGGGTGACGAGGATGGCATCGTCGGACTCGACGATCACCAGGTCGTCCACCCCGAGGGCGGCGATCAGAGACTTCTCGGAACTGATCAGGCAGTTGTGGCTGTCGATGGACAGCACCTCTCCCCGGCTGGCATTGCCGCTGTCGTCCCTGTCGAGGGCCTCCCACAGGGACTGCCAGGAGCCCACATCGCTCCAGCCGGCGTCGAGGGGCACCACCAGGGCGCTGGCGGTCTTTTCCATCACCGCGTAGTCGATGGAGTCGCTGGGGCACTCGCCGAACGCCTCGCCGTCCACCCAGGTGAAATCCCGCTCCGCCCGGGCGGCATCCAGGGCGGCCCGGCAGCGGTCGAGAATCCCCGGTGCCCAGAGGCCCAGCTCCTCCACGAAGCGCGCCGCGCGGAACAGGAACATCCCGCTGTTCCAGTAGTACTCGTCACTGGCGACGAAGTCGGCGGCCCGCGCGGCGTCGGGCTTCTCGACGAAGCGCTCCACCGCGAAGGCGCCGGGCACCCCGGCCTGCTCGGCGCCGCGACGGATGTAGCCATAGCCGGTCTCGGCCCGGTCCGGCACCACTCCGAAGGTCACGAGGCCCCCGGCCCGGGCCGCCTCCGCGGCCGCCGTCACCGCACGGTGGAAGGCCGCCCGATCGCGGATCACATGGTCGGCGGGCAGCACCAACAGCAGGGGGTCGTCGTGGTCGCGAAGGGCCTTGAGGGCGGCGAGGGCCACGGCGGGGGCGGTGTTGCGACCGCAGGGTTCGAGCAGGATGCCATCGGGCCTGACGCCGATTTGATGGAGCTGCTCCGCCACCACGAAGCGGTGATCCTCGTTGCAGATCACCAGCGGTGCGAAGGCATCGAGGCCGGCGAGGCGCTGCACCGTCTCCTGGATCAGGGTGCTGTCCGAGGTCAGCGACAGGAACTGCTTGGGATAGGCCTGGCGCGACTGGGGCCACAGGCGCGAGCCGCTGCCGCCGGAGAGAATCACAGGAATCATCATGTCCTCTGCATATTGTGCCAATGAGGTGTTTCGCGGGTGGCCGGCATTGTAACCCCAATCCCTCCATCCCTGGGGGCCGACCTCAGGGGGCCTGGCACCGCGCTATCAGGCCTTGGCGGTGGGCCGCCAGGAGCAGTCCGCGAAGGCGGCGGGACAGGCGCCGCCAGTCATGCTCGTCGAGCCAGCGTCGCTGGCGCTCCGCATTGTCGGCGAGCTCCTCAGGGGGCCTGTCGAGGGCGCGGAGGAGACCCTCGGCGAGTGCCTCGGGGGCGGTGCCCGGCAGGAATGCCACGGCTTCGCTGACGTCGTCGAAGATATCGAGGGGGGTGCAGTACACCGGCTTGCCGCTCGCCAGGCCCCAGCGTACCGCCGCGCTGGAGGACTCCAGGGTGTGCTGATAGGGGAATACCAGCAGGTCCGCGTGGGACAGCCAGCCGAGGGATTCCTCGTCCGCCAGATAGGCGTCGATCAGGGTAACCCGCCGGTCGAGCCCGAGGCGGCGGATCTGGTTCTGGCAGGCCACCAGATGGTTGGCGGACTCCGCCGAGGGGTAGCGCGCGGTGACCAGCAGTAGGCGGCTGTCCGGACGTACCCGCGAGAGCAGGGCAAAGGCCTGGATGAGCTGGAGAATGCCCTTGTGGGGCAGGAGGAAACCGTAACTGGCAATCACCCGGCGGCCGATCATGTTGCCGGGTCGCGGCCGGGTCCTCGGTATTGGCGCGACCATGACGCCGTGGGGGAACAGGCAGACGTTGTCGACGATGCCCTGGGATTTCAGCTCATTCAGGTCCGCCACGCTGTGGACGAGAATCCGGGTTACCCCGGCCAGTTGCGATTGTAGCGCCCCCAGACGGGTGATGGTGTCGCCATCGGCCCAGCCGCCAGCGGTGGCGTGGCAGGTGACGAAGGTCTGTACGCCGGCCCCGTGCAGGTCCGCCAGCAATTGTCGGAATCCTTCGAACGAGAAAAAGCCGAAATTGAACTGGAAGTGGACCTGATCCAGGGCGAGGCGGCGGATGGTTTCGAACAGCTGGCGAGGATAGCCCGGGTCCCCCTGGCGCCAGCAGCGGATCACCCGGTCGCCGTCCTTGTCCAGTGGCTCGGCGTTGTCATTGGCGAGAATCCAGGCGTCCCCGAGGGCGGGTTCGATCAGCAGCTGGCTGTAGCTGGCGATGCCGCAGCGGCTGTTCCAGGTGGTGACGAAGCCGAGGCGTGGCGCGGGCGCCAGGGCGGGCAGGGAGTCGAGGCTCGCCACTGCCGACACCAGACGCCTGGCCACCGCGTCCCAACTGAATTGTTCCTGAATTAGCCGGTGGGCCCGCTGGGTACGACTTGCGGTGAACTCGTGCCAATACCCGCCGTGCCAGGCCTTGGCAAAGTCCCGCAGCAGGGTGGTGAGGTGCCCGCGATCCGGGTCGACCCATACCGAGTCCGTCAGGTCCATGTGGGTTTCCGCCCGGGTGAAGCGATAGTCGATGAGCCAGGCGGTATCGTCCCGGCAAAAATCCCGCTGTCCGCCAAAGGCCGTGGTAATGACCGGCAAATGGTGGAGCATGGCCTCGGCCATCGGCAGGCCAAACCCTTCGCCCCGGCTCGGCGCCACCAGCACCTGGCACCGCAGGTACAGGGCACGTATCGCACCGTCGCTGAGATCCGCATTGATCAGCACCACCCGGGGCGGATTGTCATGCCGGGCCCGCCAGTCGTGGAGCATTGCTGCGATGTCGTGGTGGGGGTTGGGGAAGGTTTTGATCACCAGTGTCACCCCATCGTCGCCGCAAAAGGCGGCGCCAAAGGCATCCAGCAGCACATCGATGCCCTTGCGGGGGAAGCAGGACGAAATGTGCAGAAAGTGCAGGCCCTCCTCGAGACTCGGGAGGGCGTCGTGATCCGGCGCCACAGCGAGAATATGGTCGGCACCGTCGCCACTGCTGAACAGCGGCGCGGTGACGCCGTTGTCCATCAGGGTGCGGCTGACGTACTCGGACGTGGTGCATGCCAGGGTCAGCTGCCGGTTGATGGCGCTGACCACGGGCTCGGGCATCCGCGACTCCTCCCAGCCGTAGCACACCAGGCCATTGTCGACGCCCTTCATGTCGGTGAGCCGCAGGGGGTACATGTTGCGCAGCACCGTGGTGGCAGTGGCGTAGCGGTCACCGTTGGCCACCAGGCCGGCGACGGCGGGCTCCCGGGCGAGAAAGCCCTCGTCCGGCTGGTAGGGCCCTACCGCCTCCATTGGATTCAGTGTCACCCGGGCACCCACCCGGGCCAGGGCCAGGGCGGCGAAGCGGTTGACCATGGCCAGGCTGTAGCTGGTGTCGAACGGGCCCTCGATGCGAAAGTCGGCATTGCCGGCGCCGGCGGGATCGGGGCGGTTTGCCTCGGCGCCCTGAATCAGTCGCCGGCGCAGCAGGGGCATTTCAATCAGGGTGGCGAGGGTTGCCGCCAGGCTGGTGGCGCCCACCTCGGCGAGGGCCAGGTAGCTGTCCGCCGCCAGATCCTCTACGGTGGTGCGCGTCAGCACCGGCACTCGTGCTGCTTGGGCGGCAAGAATGAGATGGCGGTTTGGGGCGCCATGCAGATCGAGGTAGAGGTCGGCGATGGCCAGATGGCCTCGCAGCGCGGCGCCATCACCGGCATCCGTGAGGATGATATTGTCCGGCAACGGTCGGGTGCGGAGACCCCCCTCCGAGGAGGTGGCCAGCACCATGCGGATCACACAGCCGGTTAGGGCCCGCGCCCCGTCCAGGGCGCCTACGGCTATGCCGGTGTCGCCGTCGGGTACCCGCGCCAGGACGCGGAAGTCTTCACCCTCGGGCTTCATGGGGGTGTCGGCCAGCGTCACGGGGTCGTGGCCTCGGTGGACGGCTGGCCGGGAAGGACCCCGAGGCGCGCGAGATAGTCCCGAAGGTCTTTCATCAGTCTGGCCTTGTCAAACCGTTGCAGATTCCTCGTGCCACCGGCGACGACGGTGTTCCGCAAGGGCTCGTCGATGAGCAGGCGCGCGGTGGCGGCCGCCATGGCGGCGGGGTCTGGTGTGGCGAGGATCAGGCCGCCTTGCCCCAGGGTGTCGGGAATGCTGGACGAGGCAAAGGCGACCACCGGGACGCCGTGATGGCCCGCCTCGATCAACGGCATGCAGAAGCCTTCGTGCTCGCTGGCACACCAGTAGGCTGCGCTGTGCCGGTAGAGCCAGCCCAGGTGGCGGTCGTCGATAAAGCCGCTGACCACCACATCGGCGTCCAGTCCCCAGTGGGCGATGCGCTGACGAACCCGCTGATCGAACTCGCCATTGACGCTGCTGCCGGCCAGGAACAGCAAGGGTTCGGGGTCGCCGTGAACGAGGGATTTCAGGGCGGCGAAGGCGTCGACCAACAGGTCCTGGCGCTTGTTGGCGCTTATCCGCCCCACGGATAGCACCACCCGGCGCCCCTCGCAGAGGCTCGCCCAGGGGGGGCGGGTGACCTCGCCGTCGAGGCTGGCGAAATCCACCAGCAGGGGCAGGATGGCCAGGTTGGGGTAGCCGTGTTCGGCAAGGGCGGCGCCATTGAAGGCGGAGTCGGCGATGGCCCCCAGGTACTGATCGCGCCATTCCGCCAGTTGGGCGATGCCCCGCCGGGCGTAGAAGTGGTGGCCGGACCCCTCGGGAAAATAACTGGCCGGGGTGATGTTGTGGTAGACCAGCACCTTCGCACAGCGAAGCCCGGCCAGCCACAGGTCGAGGTCATGGCCCATGGAGTGATGGACCAGCAACAGGTCGCAGGCACGGTCGTCGAACAGGTGGATGTCCCGGGCACTGTCCCGCAGTTCGAAGGGCGGGCGGTGGCTGAAGACCTCCGACCGGCAGCCCAATTGGCGGAGTAGGTCGCGGGTGTAGAACACGCCATTGGATACGCCGTCGCCGGGGGCGAGGCTGGGGGCGAACTGATGGATTACCGGCATGGTGCCCGACGCCTCCACTCAACACCCGGGCTTGCGGGCGATCACCGCATAATCCTGGGGGCCGTGCAGCAGGGCGCCCCACTGTCGCGCCAGCTCATCGTCGGCGGCGGGGAGCTTGCCCAGGGGGTGCAGCCGGTGGGTGCGGATGTCGGCGAATCCCCGGTAATCCAGCAGGAACTCCACCAGCGTCGGCGGCAGCGGATTGCGGTGGGTGGGGTCCGTGTAGAAGTGGTGTGCCGCCGTGATGAGGTTTTCCGGATTGGGCGTTTCGAAAATCACCAGGCCCCCGGGTTTGAGTACCCGCAGGGCCTCCACCAGAAGGCTGTTCAACTGACCGAGACTCAGGTGCTCGATCACGTGGAAGGCGGAGATCAGCGCGACCGATTCCCCCGCCAGGGCGCGCAGCCAGTCGATGCCATCGGCCTGGTGGGCGTCCAGCCCCTTGGCCGCGCAGGTTTCCACGTTGCGGCGGTTGAGGTCGATACCCACCGGCTGATAGCCCGCCTCCCGCAGCATGGCGAGCCACTCTCCGCGACCACAGCCGATGTCAAGGGCGGGCAGGCTGGCGAGCGCGGCGGGCAGACGCTCCCGGATCACCGGCAGGTAGAACGCCAGGCGCTCGCGGATAAGGGCGTCGGGGCCGCGGAAGTGGGTTTCGAACGCCAGATAGAAATCCTCGTCCACCAGATCGTCCCCGTCCGCGGTCTGGGCGCTGCCAGTCGAGAGGCCGCGAACCTGCTCCCGGAGGAGGCGATGCTCGTCCCGCAGGGCGGTGAAATCCCGTTCCGCGCGCTGGCGGGCGCGCTCGAGGCTCTGCTCCAGCCTCGCGGCCAATGCGTCCCGCAGCTGGTTCTGTTCGTGTTCCGCCAGCATCAGGGCACGTTGCAAGGCATTCATCTCCCGCGACTGAAGGGCGACCTGCCGTTGCAACTGCAACAGGTTGCGTTTCAGCCCCGCGACGCCGAGCAGCGCCAATAGTGATTCCAGCAGCCCCCCGACAACCGGTGTCCGGGTGGCGATCCAGGAAAGCCAGGCCTTGCGCAACCGGAAGCGCTGGGGCCTCGCCCGCCCCGCCCGGGAGTAGCGCAAGCCGGCGGCCACGGCGCTTTTGCTGACCCCTTCCTGGAGCAGGGAGAGATAGTGGGCGAAACCCTCCGGGTCCGCGTCGCGGCCGAGAAAGCTGTGGTAGGCCGCCTGGATGAAGTCCTCGTCGTCGAGGGCATAGAGCTCCGCCAGGGAGTTGACTTCGAACGACTCCCTGGCATCTTGACCGCCCGCCTCCTGGTCCTGTCGCCGCCGGTCGAGTTCCGCCATGCGCTGGCGGACTTCCACCTCCAGGGTGTCGTAGTCGATGTCGGGGTTATTGCGCACGAACATGGCCTGATACCTACAGTTCTTCAAACACCGGGTCGAGATTGCAGACCCCGCCGAATTGTGGCCCCCGTATGCCCGAGACCTCGAAGCGCAGGGCGTTGTCCCACCAGTGATAACAGTGCTGGGTGTGATCCACGCCATCGTGCAGCGCCAGGGTGATGGTGTACTTGCCGGGAGCGAGGCGCATCGGGAAGCGGAACTGCACGCGCCGGTTTTCCCCGGGGGCCAGGTGGAGAACCTGACCGAGCAGGTGGCTATTGGTGCCGAACATATCCTGGCCGAAGCGATCCCGAATCATCATGCCGAGGGAGAGTGGGGGGATGGCGGCGTGGCAGTCGATTCGCGTCGTGACCATCATCTCCTCGCCGCAGGTGATGGCGTTGCTCCGGGAATCGCAACCCAGGGCCTCGGCGGCGGTGATGGCGGCCTTGAAATTGCCGTAGCCCCCCTCCACCACCGAGTGTTCGGCGGCGGGGTCGTCGTCGCCGGCGAGCAGCTGGTTGTAGTGGTTGACCGCCGTCTCGGGTTCGCCGTCGCACACCATCTCGCCGTCCTTCAACACGATCACTCGATCGCAGAGCATCTTGATGGCGTTGAGATCATGGGACACGAAGATGATGGAGCCGCCGTTGGCGCGAAATTCGCGAATGCGGCGCATGCATTTTTGCTGGAAGTGGCCATCCCCCACCGACAGGGCCTCGTCGACGAGGAAAATTTCCGGGTCGGCGTGGATGGCGATGGCGAACGCCAGGCGCATCACCATGCCGGAGGAGTAGGTGCGCAGCGGCTCGTGGATGAAGGGGCCAAGCTCGGCGAAGGCGATGATGGCATCGCGGCGGCTGGCGAGTTCCCCTTCGCTCATGCCCAGCAGCAGGCCGTTGGTGCGGATGTTGGCGAGCCCGTTCATGGCGAGATCGAACCCGGTGCCCAGTTCCAAAAGTCCCGTCACCCTGCCGGTGGCCCGCACCGTGCCGGCATCCGGCAACAGCACGCCGTTGAGGATCTTGAGCAGGGTGGATTTCCCCGCGCCGTTGCGGCCGATGATGCCGAGGGTTTCGCCGTCCTCCACCCGGAAGCGGAGACCCCGCAGGGCCTGGTAGCGGGTGTGGAATGGCCGGCGCAGCAGAATCTCCTTGAGGCGATCGGCGGGCCGGTGGTAGAGCTTGAAGGATTTTTCGAGACCGCTGACCTCGATCACCGCCCACCTCCTTGTGTGCCGACGCGGGAGGGGATGGGGCCTGGAGAGATGGCTCGATGGTCAGAGAAAATCACGGATGTCCTTCTCCAACTTGCCGCCGATGAAAAGCCCGATCAGCACCAGCAGGACGCCGCCGCCGAGCACGGCGGCGAGGGTCGCGAGATCGGGGGCGCGGCCGAGGATGAGGGTGTCGCGCAGCGCCTGGGTGGTGTGGCTGATCGGATTCATGGCAAAGAGTGGCAGCCAGCGCTCCGGGAGGACACTGGTCACGTAGACGATGGGGGTCATCCAGAACCAGAATTGGGTCACCACCCCGACGAATTCCTTGATGTCCCTGAGAAAGACGCTGAGCACCGCGCAGATCAGACCGAGGCCGTAGGCGAGCACCATCTGGGCGGCAAAGATCAGCGGCAGCCACAGCCACTGCCAGCTCCAGGAAAAGTCGATCAGCCACAGGAACACCACGAAAAAGCCCATGGAGATCAGGTAGACGACAGTTTCGCTCACCAGCACGAACAGGGGCAGGGAAAACAGCGAGAGGCGCACCTTGCCGATCAGGTTGGCCTTTTCGTGGAACACCTGGGTGATGCGGATGAGGGTGTTGGCGAAGCAGTTCCATGCCAGCAGGCCGGTCACGAGATAAACGCTGTAGCTGTAGGCCCCGAGGGACTCCATGCCCAGCATTTCCAGGCGGGCCCCCATGATGCGCGAAAACACCAGGGTGAAGATCAGGATGTTGGCGAGGGGCAGCAGCAGGGTCCAGAGGGCTCCGAGAGCGGAGCCGGCGTGGCGGTCCACCAGGTCCTGGCGGACGAAATGCAGCAGCAGGCCGGGGTTCACCGCCGGGCCTCCAGGGCGACCTGTTCGCGCCAATGGTTCAACAGATCGGCGAGCAGGCATTCCCGAGTGTGGCGGGGTCTCCAGTCGGTGGCGAGGCGCAGGGCGCTGTTGTCGCCGGCGATACGGGGGATGTCCACCGGCCGCAGTCGCGTCGGATCCTGAACCACGCGGATGCGCGCAGGGCTCTCCGCCAGCAGCTGGTCGAGGAGGCTGGCGATGGTGACGGCTTCCCCCGAGGCAATGTTGAATGCGCTGCCCGAGGGAATGCGGCCGGCGCCGGCGGCAAGCGCCAGGTAGGCGTCCACCACGTCGGCAATATGGAGGAAATCCCGCTCGCCGCTCAAGTCCCCCACAGCGATTTCTGGCGCCTGTACCCCCGCCTCGATGCGGGCGATCTGCGCGGCAAAGGCCGGCAGCACGAAGTTCTCCCCCTGGCCAGGGCCGCTGTGATTGAAGGGGCGGGCGCGGATCACCCTGAGGCCGGTGGTGGCGGCGTACTGGCGGGCGGCCAGGTCGGCGGCGGCCTTGCTGGCGGCGTAGGGGTTCAGGGGCTCGAAGGGGCTGGCCTCGGCAACCGCCAGGCCGGCGCGGAAACTGCCGCCATAGCAATCGGCGGAGCCGATATTGACGAAGGTGGCGGTCGGGTTCGCGCGGGCGGTACCTTCCAGCAGGTTGAGGGTGCCGTTGAGGTTGACCGCCCAGGTCAGCTCCGGCTGGCTGAACCCTGTGGGGACATGGGACTGGGCGGCGAGGTGAAACACCAGGTCAGGGGCAATCCCGGCCACCAGGGCCAGGGTGGTCGCCCGCTCGGTGATGTCGAGTTCGTGCCAGGTGACATCGCTCCCGCTCGCCGGTGGCGTCAGGGTGGTGGCGTGAAGAGGTCCGCAGCCGGCCGCGGCCAGGGCCGCCAGCAGGTGGCCGCCGACGAAGCCACTGCCGCCGGTGACCAGCACTGTCCTGCCCGCGAGACTCTTCATCGGCGCTGCGCGGTCGCGGCTCGGGGTGTCGGTGGCGGCAGTACTTTGCCCACGGTGTCAGCCCCGAGCCAGGTGCTTGAGCCTGTGCAGGTCCGCCTCGTACATTTCCGCGATCATCGCCTCGAGGCTGGTGGTGGCTTCCCAGCCGAGCTTGGCGCGGGCCTTGGCGGGATTGCCGAGCAGCACGTCCACTTCCGCCGGGCGGAAGAAGGCGGGATCGATCACCAAATGCCTGTCCATGTCGAGACCCGCGAGTTCGAAGGCGATGCGGCACATGTCCCGCACACTGGTGGTGCGCCCGGTGGCGATCACGAAATCCTCGGCGACCTCCTGCTGCAGCATCAGCCACATGGCGCGCACGTAGTCCCGGGCATGGCCCCAGTCCCGGGTGGCATCGATATTGCCGAGGCGCAGTTCCCTGGCGAGGCCGAGCTTGATGCGGGCCACGCCGTCGGTCACCTTGCGGGTGACGAACTCCAGCCCCCGCAGGGGAGACTCGTGATTGAAGAGGATGCCGCTGCAGGCGAAGAGGCCGAAGCTCTCCCGGTAGTTGACGGTCATCCAATGGGCGTAGAGCTTGGCCACGGCGTAGGGGGAGCGGGGGTAGAACGGTGTGGCCTCCGACTGCATGGGCTCCTGGATCAGGCCGTACATCTCGGAGGTGGACGCCTGGTAGAAACGGGCATCGGGCCTGGCGATGCGCAGCGCTTCCAGCAGGTTGACGGCGCCGAGGCCGGTCACCTGGCCGGTGAGCAATGGTTGGTCCCAGGAGGTCTTGACGAAGGACTGGGCCCCCAGGTTGTAGACTTCATTTGGTTGGCCGGTGTCGACAGCTCGGATCAGGCTGGACAGGTCCCCCAGATCCCCGTCCAGCAGCACCACGTCGTGGGCAATGCCGAGCCATTCCAGGCGGCCGAGGTTGACGTCGGAGGTGCTGCGGCGCGGGGTGAGGCCATATACACGGTAGCCCTTGTCCAGCAGGAGCTGGGCGAGGTAGGCACCGTCCTGGCCGGTGATGCCGGTGATCAGCGCGGATTTCGTGGTCATGGGGGCGGTTCCATTTCAGCAGGTCGGCGACATCCGTGCAGCGCCGGCGGTTGTCAGGAAAGCGGCGAACTATAGCACAAGGCCCCGGGTGTCTGTCCCGTGGAGGGTCTGTTGTCCTCGGGCGTGGCCAGCAGGATGGCGCAGAGTTGCTGGGTGTTGTCGGCCCAGGTGCGCCACGGCAGGTTGCGGGACTCGGGGGCCTTGCCGGCGCGCCACAGGGGGAGCCAGGCCTCGATGGCGTCCGCCAGGGCCTCGGGGGCGAGCCCGGAGAAGTACCAGGCGTGATCCCCCGCCACTTCGCGGAATACCGGTATGTCGCGGACGATCAAGGGCACCTGGTGTTGCGCTGCCTCGATCAGGGGCAGGCCGAAGCCCTCCCCCTCGCTGGCGGCGATCAGGCAGGTGGACGCCCCGTACAGGGCCTCCAGGAATTGATCGCTGATACCCGACAGCCAGAACAGCGACCGTTCCCGGCGCGGGTGGGTACTGAGCCGCCGGACGATTTCGGGGATGGTGCGCCGCTGGCCGTCGTCCAAAGGCTTCCAGCCCTCGCTGCCGACGATGGCGAGGTTGATGTCGAGGCCCTTGCGCCACAGTAGCTCGAAGGCGTCAAGGGTTTGCAGGTGACCCTTGCGGGGCTCGATGGTGCCCACCATGAGAAATGTGGGTGAGGCCGACAATGTTGCCAGGAGCCTTTTCGCCTGGCGCGGCATCCCCCCGCTGGGGGCGGAGGCGTCGATATCGGCGCCGTGGTGGAGCACCGCAATGGGCGGCAGCGCTTGCCCCGGGGGACACAGGGCCCGCACTTCGTCCGCCACGGCGCCGGAGATGCAGATCAGCCGATGGGCAAATTCTCGGATGGCGGCCAGCCATCGGCCGTGGATGATGTCCGCCCCTGGCGGGAAGAACGCCGGGCTGGTGATGGGCAGCAGGTCATGCACCAGCACGTTGATGGTCAGGCCCCGGGCGCGGAGATCCCGGTAGAGTCCGGCGTCCCGGGCGGCGATGACGCCGGCGGCGAAAAAGTCGGGGATGTAGAGAATGTCCCCCGGCTGAGTGTCGATGAGTTCGTCCGCGAGGGCGAGGGGTTGAACCCCCAGTAGTTGGGTGGTGTAGCGGCGGGCATGGCAGTACTGCCAGTGCCCCTCGAGTTCCGTGAGGTATACCGGCTCGATCCGGAAGCCCGGGGGCGGCCGGTCCAGAAGCGCCAGCAACTGGGCGCGGGCGACACGCTCGATGCCGGTGCGCAGGTCGCTGCGGGCCATGGCGGAGACGTCCACAAACAGCTGCCGATGGCCGCGCTGGGCGGGCAGCTTGCCGGCGAGGTCGGCGGCGATGGTCGCCAGCGCCCGGTCATCCGCGGGGCCGGCGGCGGTGAGGGCCCCATCGAGGGTGGCAAGGTAAGTGGTCGCCCGCCGCCCGTAGCACTGTTCGATGGTGGACAGGTAGTGTCCGGCGCAGGCCTCGGGGTTGTGCCGGCCGTGCACCAGGTCGCGGGCACGGCGCGCCAGGCGGTCCCGCAGGGCCCCGTCGCGCCACAGGTGTTCCAGGGCTGCGGACAGTTCCTCGTCGCTGAATTCGTCCGCCAACTTCACTACGGCGTCGTCCGGCAGGTCCGCCATGGAGCCATTGGCATTGATGATGGTGGCGAGCCCGTGGTTCATGCAGTCGAGGGCGGCGGCGGAGGTTTCCCCCCGGGAGCGGGCGCGCAACTGGACGCCCACATCGGCCGCCTGGAGATATAGCTGATAGTGTTCGCCGTCCACCCAGCCGGTGATCCTGATGCGCGCACCGAGGTTTTGGTCGCGAATACGGGCCTCCAGCACCGGGCCGAGGCCGGTGACGGGGGCGTCGCCCACGAACACCAGCCAGCAATCCTCGGCCTCGGCGAGGGCCGATGCCAGCCAGGCGTCCAGAAGGCGATCGCCGAGTTTGGTGCTGGTGAGGTGGCCGAAGCTGCATACCAGGTGGGCGTTCTCGGGCAGGCCTAGGCGCTGCCGTGCGTCCCGGCGCGAGGAAGTGGGTGCCGGTGCCCGCGGCAGGGGGATGACCGACCAGGTGTCGATGTCGAGGGCCGGGTAGAACTGTCGCGCCAGGGCCAGGCTGTGGCGGGAGTGAACGATAACGCCGAGGGCATCGGTGAGCACCGGCAGATTGCAGGGGAAATCCCATATCACCTGTTGCACGCCCCGGCCGTTGGCGTAGTCCTTGAGGGAGAGATAACCGTGCCCGCGGTAGAGCCAGGTAGGAAGAAACCCCGCCTCCGGGTGCGCCGCGTCGAGATTGGCGACGACGTGGCTGAGATAGAAGTCGTGGAGCACCACCACCCCGGGGATCTCCTCCAGCAACGCGAACATATGGGCATGGAACAGCGAATTGCCGAACTGGTACACCACCCGGTCGAACTCCCCGGCATGTTCGCGAAACCAGGCCACATCGCGGATCGGGCAGTGGGCATCGATCCAGGGGTGGGTCACCCGTTGCTGATCCACCACCACCTCGATGCGGTAGCGACAGGCCAGGGCAGCCAGCAATTCGGCGCTGTAGTCTGCGATGCCGGTGCGCTCCGGCGGCAGGGGAGAGACGAATGCCAGCCGGGGGCGAGGGTCGCCATTGGGCGCGGGATTGGGCGCGGGATTGGGCGCGGTCCGCTGGCGCGCCTTAAGATCGATGTACAACCGCTCCGCCCGGGGGGATAGCAGATATGGGGTGCGTCCGCCGCCGGGGCTCGGCGGCGCGATATGGGAGCCGGGCGTCGCCAGGCGGCGCAACCGCGCCTGCACGGGGCGGGGCAGCAGGCCCAGGATGCGAAAGGCGACATGGCGGAGGTAACGGTGCTGGATGATCCAGCTGGCCATCCGGCGGAGCAGGGCGATGAGAGGCCGCTTGATGCGAGTCATGGAGGCGTCGGGGCGGTCCTTGGGTGGTTTTGGCGTGGCCCTCACCGGGTCGGGCCAGAAAAGAGAGGGGAGTCTAGCATGGCCCCCGCGGGCCATAAACCGCGGGCCGGTTTGTCCGGCGGTGGGGGCGCCACGTATACTTGCCCGCCGCCGACCCCGGGCGAGCCCCCTGTTGCAGAGGATTTTCGATGGCGAAACTGATCCGCATTCTTGCCGGGTTGTACCTGCTGGCCTTGCTCTTCTTCGCCTGGGGATTTGCGGCGGTCAGGTTCGAGGTGTTTCCCTATGGCCAGCTCCAGCCCCTGGTGGACGAAGTGACGGCCTTCTTTGCCGAGTCCCATCAGGAAAAGGTCGCCGACATCGTGCGCTTCGATCACCAGGAGCGGCGCAATAGCTTCGACTTCAGCGGCCTGCGGGTGGTGGATGAGAGCTTCCGCGAAGACGGTTACCTGCTGATCTCCCGCTACAGCAAAGCCCATGGCCAGACCGTCGTCGAACTGCTTGAACTGGCCCGTGGCGAGGTCCGCCATACCTGGGTGCCGGATCTGGATGCGATTTTCGCCCTCACCCCGAACCACCGGGGGGGCGTCAACACCCCAATGGCCTACCGCAGCCAGCACCCGCTGCTGATGGACAATGGCGACCTGGTGCTCACCAGTGGCGAGGGCCCGCTGGTGAGGATCGATCGCTGCGGCCGGCCCCGCTGGGCCGTCGATCGCCATTTTCACCATTCCATTGAGCAGGACAGCGAGGGCAACCTGGTGGTGCCCATCGTTCTGGCGGAGGGGCCGGACGCCAACGGCATCCCCGCCCGGGATGACGGCTTCGCGGTGGTGTCCCCCGAGGGGGAAATCCTCGCCGAGTACGCCATCAGCGAGGCGCTGCTGGACAACGGCTATCAGGGCTTGATCTATGGCGTCGGCGTGTTCGAAGCCGACCGCTATCACCTGAACGATGTCCAGCCCCTGGCCGGCAAGGCGGCGGCGGACGGGGTTTTGCTCAGTATCCGCAATCTCTCCAGCGTGGCACTGTTCATCCCCGCCACGGGGGAGATTCCCTGGCTGCGCACCGGCCCCTGGCTCAACCAGCACGATATCAACGAACTGGGGGATGGCCGCTACAGCATCTTTGGCAATGAACTGGTGCGGGGCCCGGAGAAAATCATCGGCACCGGGCATTCGCGGGTCTACACCTATCGGCCGGACACTGGCGAGGTAGCGACCCCCTACGACGCCGTGCTCCGCGCGGCGGACATGCGCACACCCTACGAGGGCCGGGTGGAGATCCTCGCCAACGGCGATGCCTTTATCGAGGAAACCAACCGTGACAGAATCCTGCGCCTGTCCCCGGAGGGCGTGCGCTGGGAATACGTCAACGGCATCAGCGCCACCACCACCGGCGCACTGCACTGGTCCCGCTACCTGGGCCGAGCCACCTTTGCCACTGACTGGCTGGAGAACATCCGATGCGACTGACTTTTATCTTCCTCGCACTTCTGGCCTGCCCCGGCATCGCCCTGGCCTACGTGGGGCCGGGGCTCGGCGCGGGGGCCATCGGCGTGGTGCTGGGGCTGATCGCCTCGGTGTTTCTCGCGCTGTTCGCCCTGTTCTGGTATCCCATAAAGCGCCTGCTCAAGAAGCGCAAGGCCAAACATCCGACAGTGGTGGACAGCGCCAATCCCGGCGCCGATGATGCTGGGAAGCAGGGTTCCAGCCGGTGAGTTGGGTCGTGGCAGTGGTGGGGGCGGTGGCGTTTGTGGAACTCCTGCTGCGCCTGCCCCTGGGATCCACCCTCGGCGCGCTGTCTTCACTGGCGGCCCGCGCCGTCCGGGTGGTGCGCTCGCGGCGCATCTCCGATCACTGGAAGGAGCGAGTCCTGCTCACCTACGCCGGCGGTATCGCCCGCCGAAGCCTCTTGCTCGCGCTGCTGGTTGCCCTCGCCCTGGCGCCCATGGCGAGCCTTGCCGTACTGTTCGAGGCCCTGGGGGTGCCGGTTTACTCGCTGCTGTCGTCCTGGGCCGGGATTCTGGTCTGCACCCTCGCGGGTCTGCTGTACGGAATGGCGCGGGCACGGGTGGTGGGCCTTGGCGGCAAATCCTGATTACGGCTTGCTGAGCCGCTGGCTCCATACCCTCGCCCTTGGCAGCGACGCCGTGGGGGGCACCGCGTTCGACCTGGAGTCCGCGCTCTTTTCCGTCGACCCGGCACAGGTGGATGGCCGGCCGGTATTCGTGGCGGGCCTTGCCCGGGCTGGCACCACCCTGCTGATGCGCCTGCTCCATGAAACCGGCGCGTTCAGTTCCCTAACCTACCGGGATATGCCCTTCCTGCTCGCCCCCAACCTGTGGCGCCGCATGAGTGCCCCCTTTGCCAGGCCAGGTGCCGCGGCGGAGCGGGCCCATGGGGACGGGCTGCTGGTGGATGTCGACAGCCCGGAGGCGCTTGAGGAAGTGTTTTGGCGGGTGCACTGCCGCGAGGACTACATCCGCCCTGATCGCCTGCTGCCCATGGTGGCCAGCGACGAGGTGATCGCCCGATTCCGCGCCTATGTGGGGCGCATCCTGCTCTGTCATGGCGGGGGGCGCTACCTGTCCAAAAACAACAATAATCTGTTGCGCCTTCCGTCCCTGCGGAAGGCTTTTCCGCAGGCTATTATCCTGGTGCCGTTTCGCGATCCCGTCGAGCAGGCCAGGTCCCTGCTGGCCCAGCACCGGCGCTTCTGCCAATTGCAGCGGGAGGATCCCTTCGTTGCCCGCTACATGACATGGTTGGTGCACCACGAATTTGGCCTCGACCACCGGCCCTTCGATTGGGACGGACTGGCGACCCCCGGGTTATCTCCGGATGACCTGGATTATTGGCTGGCCCAGTGGATCGCCGCTTACCGACACCTGCTCGGAATGGTGTCCGCGCTCACGCTGAGCCTGGTGGACTATGACGGCCTCTGCGCCGAACCCGTCAAGGTCTGGACGCCCATGGCGCAAGGGATCGGGATTGACGCATCTCTGCCGACCGCACTGGTAATTCGGAAATTCTCCGGGGCACCTGTCGAACCTGGTGTCGATTCGCAGCTGGTGGCGCAGGCCATGGATATTCACCGGCAGCTTGTCACTGCATCTGGTAGACAAGGCTCAGGGTGACCTGGAAACGGTTTACGTCAAACAGCTGGATGCTACTGTCCACCTGCTCATAGTTTGCCCTGGATGAGAGCAGCCATTGTTTCCCCAGGGGGCGCTGCAGCTGTACTCCCAGCAGCCATTCGTTGTCTTCCCTGCGGGTACTGCCGAAGAAGCTGGGGCTGAATGCATCGCCGTCCTCCCTCCAGCGGTAGCTGGCCGCCAGGGAACCCTGCCAATTTTCGAACAGGGCGAACGGGTAGGTGGTGGACAGGCGCAGGCGCTGGGTGTCCCCGGCGTTGTAGTCGGGCCTGTCGTGCCAGCTGGCGGTGATTTCCCACAGCAACTTGCGGTTGACGTGGTTGAAGGTGGGGTTGCCGCCAAATCCCACCACGCCGTTGATACCCAGGGTGGACATCACGCTGGTGGACTCGTTGCCGTAGGTCTCGTCGATGACTTCACCCTTGACGGAACCGGCCAAATGGGGGAGGCCCGGCAGCCGCTGGCGGTATTCCAACCCGAGGATGTTCTGCTCGTCGATGCGGTCGAAATCCAGCTCGCTGGTGCGCACGTTCTGCACCATCAGGGTGTATTCCCGCTGGTGGCGCCCGCCGTAGCTCTTGCGTGTGCCGAGGTAAAGGTGCCGCTGGTCGTACTCGTCGAGGCTGGCGTACTGGCGGGTGGTGGCCCCCGCCAGCCACAGCCGGCAGGATTCGAACCTGCAGCCGTTGCCCCGTTCGCCGTATTCGACATAGGCGCTGAGTTCGGCGAACTCGTCGGCGGTTTTCAGGCTGTCCTTGGTCAGTGGCAGTTCGAAGGGGATGCCGCCGGGCAGTCTCACGGTGATGGCATCCCTCTCGGCGCCCCGGTTGGCATTGCTGTCGTAGCCGATACCCGCGCTCAGCAGGCTGGAAAACGCCCTCTTGACGGTGAGCTGTGAGGATTCCACCAGGAGCTTGTTGAGTTCCGCGAGCTGGCGCCGCGCCTGGGGTGGCAGGTCATCATTGCCGTCCAGCAGGCCGTTGAGCTCGATCAGCCGGTCCCGGGCTTCGTGGCCGCGACCTTCCAGCTGCAGGGCAATCACCAGGTCGAGGCGCGCGCCCATGTGATTGGGCAGCAGCGCGATCAGACGTTCCAGGGCGGGAATGGCGTCGCGGTAGTCCCCCTGTTCCATGGCAAAGCGGCTCAGCCAGTCGTAGAACACGGGGTTGTCGGGGTGATCCTGCTCGATGGAGCGAAGCCAGGCATAGGCGCCGGCCTGACCGTCCTGTTCGAGACGTGCGAGCAGGGCATGCTCGAGACGGTCGCTATCCCCATCGGCCAGGGCTGGCCCACCGGCCAGCAGGGCCGCCAGTGCCAAACTGCTCAGTAGCCGGACCGTCAATGCCCGGAGAGGTGGCATGGGGCAATCCCCTTCGGGTTGTCGGCGTGGGAACGGCGGCAAATCGGGTTCCATCAATGGGGGTCAGGCTCCGGTTCCCGTGGAGCGATTATCCTTGTTTGGGTCAAGCGGGAATCCAGCGAAATCCGGTGTCGGTGTGCCACTCGTCGAACGCCCGCGATGCCCATTTCGAGAACCAGTTAACAATCTGGCGTTTGCAAAGACGTCGCATTATAGCCACACTTCGAGGTGATTAGTCACCACCCTGCATACAGACCGAGTTGCGATGATTAGAAATTGGGTACTGACACTGCGCAATACCCTGCTTCTTATGGTGTTGCTGCCTGCCTTGCTCCATGCCAATGAGGTTGGCGTGGGCGAAGTCATATTCCTCGCCGGGGGGGCGACCGTCACCCGTGATGGCGAGACCCTGGTGCTCGAGCGCGGCCAGGCCATTCATGTCGGCGATCGCCTCGTCACCAGCCAGGATGCCTATGTTCATGTGCGCTTCGTCGACGGCGGCCTCATCAGCCTGCGACCGGGCAGCCGCGTGCTGGTGGATACCTACCGGTTCGACGCCGACGCCCCCGGGGCAAACCGGGTGCGGATCACCCTCGAAGAGGGCGTGTTGCGCTCCGCCACGGGCAAGGCCGGTCAGGTCAACAAGCAGGGTTTCCGCGTCAATACGCCGATTGCCGCCATCGGCATTCGCGGCACGGATTTCGTGGTGTTCGCGGATTCGACGCTGTCCCGCCTTGCTGTGAACCAGGGCGGCGTCGTGATGGCGCCCTTTGATGGCGGTGACTGCCTTGCCAGTGGGTTCGCTCCCTGTAGCGGTGATTCTTCCGCCGAGCTGTTTGCCAGCGTGAGCAAGGCCCTGCTGGAAGTGCGAGCCGGACAGGACTACGCCCTGGTCACCGCCGACGGCCCCACCCCTGACGAGATATCCCCGCCCCACCCTGAGGAGGCTTCCCTCTTCGAGGCATTCATCTCCGGGGCCCAGGCGGCCATCCGCCAGCAGCCAGGGCTTTCCGCCCCGGGTGCCGAGAGTTACGAGGACGGGCTCGAGAATGCTCGCCGCTACCTGCGGGAGGAAACCCTGGTACAGCAGGCCTACGCATTGGGCGAACTGGAATCGGATAGCCCGCTGCCGACGGACCGCAATCTGGTGGCCGACCGCCAGCTTGTCTGGGGGCGCTGGTCCTACTATCAGCAGGGCAATCCGGATGCTCAATCCATAGCCCAGCTGATTGCCGCCGGGCGTCAGTACGCGGTGATCAACTCCGTGTTCGCCATGCTGGAAGATCGCCACGATGACCGCCCCATGCCGGAATCGGGTCGGGCCAGCTTCAAGCTCAACAGCTACGACGCCTATATCAAGCGGGGCTCGTCCCTGGAAGCCGCTGGGATCAGCAATCCTGCGCTGATTGTCGATTTCGACCAGAACCGTTTCGCCACCCGCCTCGATGTCCACGCCGCTAGCCTCCCGGGCGTGGTGCACGTGCTGGGTGCGGGCGAGCTCAGTGAGAATGGCTTTTTCCGCAGCGATGCCAGTTCCCTTGCCACTATCGACGGCGTCCTCTCTCCCAATGCCGCGGAAGCGGGCCTGCTGTTCGATTACCAGGTGAGCCCTGGCGTTCATGCGGTGGGTGCCACCCACTGGGTGAATGGCGATGCCCTCGGTATCGATATGCTCAGGGAGCTGCGCTACTAGTCAGGGGCTTGAGTCCTGCCGGGAAGCCGATCACCTGGGGGCCCTCGATGCCGCGGATCTCGGTGGGCTCGAGCCGCTGCACCCTCTCGGGTGGCAAGCGGGCGCACAGCTCGGGGCCGCACAGAATACCAAGGCCCACCGCCTTGCATTGCTGTTGCAGGTGAGCCGCAAGGTTTACCGTCTTGCCCATGATGGTATAGGCGCGCCGCTGTCGGGACCCGAGGTTGCCCACTGTCACCGTTCCGCTCTCAAGCCCCATGGTCATGCGTATCTCGGGATAACCCCGGCTCGCCAGCCACGGCCCCATCGCTCTTAGCCGCCTGTCCACGGCCAGGGCGCAATCCAGCGCCAGTTGGGGATGGTTGTAAAGGGGCAGGGGTGCCCCCCAGAAGGCCATCACCGCGTCCCCCATGAATTTGTCCAGAGTGCCCCGGTGACGGTGAACCTCCTCGGTGATCTCGCTGAACAGGTGGCTGGTGATCTCCACCAGCTGCTCGGGTTCGAGCCGTTCACTCAGGGCGGTAAAACCCTGGATATCGGCGAAAAATACCGTCACGTCGGCGCGTTGGGCATCAAGCTGGTCCGGCCCCAGGCCCTGCTTGACCAGGTTGCGTAGTACAACGGGCGGCACATAGGCGGCAAACGAGCGGTAGATCCGTCGCCGCTGGGACAGCACCAGGTACAGTTCCCATCCTCCCCAGAGCAGCCCCACAGCGAGGCCCGCGCTCCAAACGGGTAGTGGATTGAGCCAATAGCCGAATATCGGGGCGACCAGGGGCAGGCCCGCCAATGTGATCGCCAGGAGGGTGCCGGCCATCTTCAAGGGGGTGGTTATCGCTGGCCAGGCCAGGGTGGCTAATAAAAGTAGCATGAGCCCAAGAGTGGTCAGTGCGTCCCCGTGGGGCAGCTCGGCCCAGTGGAAGTTGTCCATCAGGGCGGCGAGCAGCAGGGCGTGCAGTTCGACGCCGGGAGTGTTGGCCGCAAGGGGCGTGGCTACCAAGTCCCCGAGGCCGACCGCCGACGTGCCCACCAAAACCATTGACCCTTGTAGTCGGTCGGTGGGGATGTTGCCCGCCAGCACATCCGCCGCCGGCAGACGGGCAAAGCGGCCGGGATAGTGAAAAGGTATTGACAGGCTGCCGTCCGGGTTCAGGCGCTGGCAGAAACTTCCCACGCACAGCTGTCGACCCAGGGATGCCTCGGACAGGGCGGGCGCGACGCCGCTCCAATTGGTCATCATGGCGATGGCGAGGGTGAAATAGCATCGCTCCGTGCAGATTTCGGGATGGACACGGCGAATCACATGGTCGGGGTCGTGCAGGGGAGTTATGTGTCCCAGCGAGACATGGCCCCCGCCCAGGGAAGGGGCAAGCGCAGCCATCGCCGAGGGCGCCGGTCCGGCAGCGCCCGGCGAATCGAGGGCAAAGGCCACCGCCGACACCACCTCGGGCGCGGCCAGCTGCCGCGCCAGCGCGGCATCACCCGCCGGATCGCCCGCTTCGGGAAAGAGAATATCGAGGCCGATCACCGCCGGCTCACCTTCCCGCAGGCGCTCCACCAGGGCGGCTATCCTGTCCCTCGGCCAAGGCCAGCGACCCTCCTGGGCGAGACTTTCCTCGTCGATATCGACGATGACCACCCGGGGGTCCGGCCTTGGGCTCGCCTTGGGGAGAATGGTGTCGTAGGCAAGGCCCCGCAGGCGGGCGTGAAGGCTGCCTGGCTCTGGCTCGAGCCATGTCAGCACGACAATGGCCAGCATGAGAGCCAGCCCGATACCCCGGTAGAAGTGGCGTGGGTTGCCGGTTGTCATTGGTGGGCCAGGGTCATGGATTTGAGTGGCTGGTTGGGGGCTGCGCTACTGTGCACCGAAACCTTGGGAGCGACAACCCCGCAGCCGACCACTCCGCCCTCTGGCAAGCTTCACCCGGTGATCAAAATAACGCCAATAACGGCTTGAAACCACGAGGATTTTCCGGATCGCCCACAGTCGCAAATCTGTGATACCATCGCCCGGTGCTGAAACCCGCCCGGCAAGGTCGCTGTGCGGGTTGAAATCCCCGCGATGGACGTGGCAAACACAAAAATTGTGACGGCTTTCTCGGTTAATCATTGACCGTTCAGCATAATTGGTAATACCCGTAACAGGGGGCTGTGCCCCTTTGGGGTACGGCGCGGCAAGCATGAACCGACGGGTTCGTCCCGGTTCCCCGGGTGCTTGCAATGTCGATTCGACTAAACAACATGGAGAACTCCACAATGAGTATTTTTAGCAACGCTTACTCGACCGAGCAGAAAGTCCAGGCGGTATTTATTGGGCTGCTGGGTCGCAACGCCAAGACCGCTGGTCTCGACCACTACGTCGCGGCCATCGACAACACCACCAACAACTACGGCATTGCCGAGATGCTGTCCGAGCTGGTCAACACCCAGCCCGAGTACACTGCCAATGTCGCCGGCATGGGCCGCGCCCAGATCGTTGAGTACGTGTTCCTGAACCTCTTCGGTCGCGCTCCCACCTTCGACAGCGAAGGCAACAACTACTGGGTGAACGGCGCTGGCGCCGCTGTGCCCGTCGACCTGCTGGTCACCGCCATCATCGACGGTGTCTCCGCCCAGGATCAGCTGGCCCTCGAGAAGAAAGTCAGCGTTGCCATCTATATGGAGCAGAACCCTGGCCTCACCGACGCCCAGGCCAAGGAAATCCTGGCTACCGTGAATGCCAGCACCAATGTTGCCGACGCCAAGGCTGCGGTTGATGCAGGCCTCGACCCCGAAGGCGAAACCTTCACGCTCACTTCTGGTGTGGATAGCGGCACTGCCTTCACCGGCACCGCCGGCAATGATACGTATGTCGCCAGCTACAACGCCACGGCCACAAAAAACACCCTGAGCGGTCTTGATAGCCTTGATGGCGGTGCTGGCACGGATACCCTTGCTATTACCAACGACACGGGCGACTACACAATCGCCACGGGCATCACCCTGGCCAATATCGAGAACATCACGATCGCTGGCGTGGGCGCCGTGACGGCCGACATTACACCCGCCAGCATTACTGGGGTGACGAGTCTCGCAGTCACTCAGGCTGCCGCTGCTACGCTGACGGCTGGAAGCACCACGGCTGTGAACGTTTCCGGCGCGACTGGCGCCATCACAACCAATGGCGGTTCCACTACAACCATCGCTGCAGCGACTGCCGACCAAGCTGTGACCGTGGGTGCTACCACCGTGGGTGCTGGCGCCGTGACTGTGACCCACACCAAGCAGGGCGATGGCAATATCGCCATTGACGGCGGCACCGATGTGACCGTCACTGCTTCAGGTGCGTCCACCAATGACACCACGGCAACCGACGGCAAGATCACGATCGGCGGGGGCGGGGCTACCACCGACCTGCCTTCCGGCGCGATCACCGTCACTTCAACCGGTGCGGCTTCTACGGCTGCCACCGATGGCGCCATGGGTGCGGTCGCGATCACCGGCGGCACTTCCGTGACCGTCAACCAGACCGCTACGTCCTCCAGTGCGGCTGCGGCTGCCGACACCACCGGTGCAACGATCACGCAGAGCGCGGTGAGCGTGACCGGCGGTGCCAACACCACCTCCGTCACCGTGAACCAGTCCGCTGCTGTTGCTGAAGTTGCCGCTGTTACTGCGGTGGCAGGTGCTTACGAGACTCAGACGGTGACCTTTGTTGCCATGGCTGCAACCGAGACAGTTACCATCAACGGCCTGACCTTCACCGCGGCCAAGACCCTGACCGCTGCTGAAGCAGCGGCCGCCTTCGCCAACCTGGCCAATGGCACCACCCAGGGTGCGGCTCCCGCATCCAACGGCGTTTACTCTGGTACATTCAGCACCATCGCAGGCGCAACCGGTGCGGTGACCACGACATCGACCGCCAGCACCGTGACCTTCACCTCCGCTACGAAGGCGGATGTGGCCGCGCTGACGATCTCTGATACGGCTGCAGCCGGTAACGTTGCCGTGACATCGACGGTTGCTGGCTCTGCGGCCACCACTGGTGTGACCGGTGTTCTGGGTGTTGTCGGTGGTGCAGTAACCGTCGAAGGCAATATCACGGGAACGGACGTTCTGGCCACTGCTGCTTTCTCGGGCTACGGTGCGGGCTCTTCGCTGGACTCCGATGCGCTGACCAGCCTGTCGCTGTCAAACAGCAATCAGGATTTCGATGTTGACAACCTCACCGCAACCACGCTGGCCCTGTCCCTGAATGCGGTTGGCACCTCAACTGACAATGCTGATCTTGATATTGGCTCGGTCTACACCACCTTGAACATCGCCACTTCCGGCGCAAACTCGGATGTCGACTTGGTAGCTGGCGGCGTGACCACGCTGACAGTCTCTGGCGATAAGGCCGTAGACCTGACGGGTTCCACCCTGAGCGCCCTGAAGACGGTGACGGTGACGGGTTCTGCCGGCGTAACGGGTAACGCTTCTGGCGCCACCGTAACGGCTGTGGATACCTCTGGCACGACCGGCTCCAGCACATTGACAATTGACGCAACCAAGGCAACCTACACCGGTGGCGCAGGTGTCGATGCAGTGACGCTCTCCGCGGCTGCTCCCTCCAAGGCTGTGTCTCTGGGTGGTGGCGACGACAGCCTGACCCTGGCTGCTGGCACCACTTCCTCCACTGCGGCCCTGTCCGGTGGTGACGGTACCGACACCCTGGTGATGGCGTCTGCGAATGCCGCAACCGCTTCCGCAGCGACGACCTTTGAAACTTTCATCGATGGTTTCGAGAGGTTGAGCCTGCAGCAAGTCGCCTCCGGTGCAAGCGACAGCATCAATCTGGCAAACATGGATGACATCAGCTACGTCGTCTCCGCGGGCACGGTCACGGGCGTGAAGGAAGTGTTTACCGCTACCTTCTCTGGAACCACCGACAACGACACCGTAACGTTTGACGGTACAGGCGCAATCGCTTTGGGCGCAGGCAAGACCGCAGTTCAAGCTGCAGCTGCCTATGTCGCTGGCTACAATGCAGTTGGCGCTGCGACTTGGGTTGCAGTCGACAACGGAACCGGTACGGTAACCTTCACTTCGAAGACTGAAGGTGCGCGTACCGACATCGTTTCGGGCAACTTCGTGGTTACCAGCGGCGGCGCTGGCGTGGATGCTACCGTCACCGCGGCTGCTCCGTCCGTCCAAGGTGTAAACGCCGGCGCGCTGACCCTGACCAACATGGCCAATGCCGGTACGCTGGAGTTGACCGCAGCGGGAACTGGCGCAACCGTGACCATGACTGATGCGACCGGCGCTGCCGACAGCTTCAACATCGTGACCAAGGTCTCTACGGCCGATCTGAGCTTCGGTACCGTGGCAGTCGCCGGCGTCGAGACCGTCAACATCACGGCCACCGATACCAGCACGACCGCCGCCATCAACAAGGCTACCCTGACCGTGTCTGACACCGCAGTGAAGTCCGTGGTCGTGACCGGCAACTCGGCTCTGGATCTGACGGCTGCTGGCACCTCGCTGACCTCGGTCGATGCCTCCGCATCGACTGGAGCTCTGACCTTCAGCTCCGCGGTGAACAGCGCCGTGGTGACCGGCGGTTCTGGCAATGACACCCTGACTGGTTCCGGCAACAGCCAGACCCTGAGCGGTGGTGCCGGTGCTGATACGTTGATCGTGACCGGTGATCTGGCTACCTTGACCGGTGGTGCGGGCAACGATGTGTTCAACATCGGCAATGCCACCACCAACGTCAACAGCTACGCCACCATCACCGACCTGGCTGCGGGTGACGTGATCAAGTTCTCGGCTGGTGCGGCTGAGTTCGCCTCTTCCGGGGTGACCCTTGCCGACACGGCTGTGTTCCAGGACTACGCGAACGCCGCGATCGCCAATACCGATACCGGTGATGTGGCTTGGTTCCAGTACAGTGGTAACACCTACGTGATCGAAAACGTGTCGAACAACGCTTCCGCGTTTGTCAACAACACGGACATCATTGTCAAGATCACCGGCCTGGTTGACCTCAGCACCGCATCGTTCAGCTCCTCCGCTGACACGCTGGTGATCATGTAATCTTCTCGGAGATTCACCCCTCAGACCACCGAGGGTGCAGTAACTCTAAAACCCCGTCTCTCACAAGGAGGCGGGGTTTTTTCCTTAAGGGCCTTGCGGGTGCAGGGTCTTTACGGAAGAGACGACAAGGGAGTCATTGCCATAGCCAAGCCAGATCCTGCCCTGATCGCCGTGCTCATCAACCGCGAGCACAGTCGCCTGTCGAGCCAGGTCAAGACGTTGGAGAAAGTGCTGCACGCGCCGTTCTCTGACAAAGAGCACCAGCGACTGGTCCAGCTGGCCGCCGGGAAAACAAAGGGACACCCACTTTGTTCTTGACACATAGAGCCCTCGGCCCTAGTCGCTAGGGGGTGTATGTGCTGCTGGTGGGGTGAGAGTCTTGCAATGATTCAGACGGTGGAAGATTTTGACGAAGCGACATTGTTTGAGCGCCTTGCCCTTGATCGCGTGCACCCTGTGCTGGGAGATGAATCCACCGATGAAATAGATCTGCGCTCGCCTGATCAGCAAGGCGGTGTCATTGTCCACGTGCGACTGCATTGTTCGGTGAGTGGCGATGCGGTCAATTCCCTGGCTGTCGCCCTCACACCACTGCTGTTCGGCGCAGCGTGGAAGATTCTGGACTTGTTCTTCGAGCTTGCATTGAATCTGTCTGGCGCCAAACCAAAGCGCAGAAACTGGACTATCGATGAAAAGGTGACGGCCGCCCAAGGTGGGCTGGGATTGAGCTCCTTGCTTACGGGTGATGCTGCCCTTTGGCGGGCGGTCCTCTGCACCTACGCGGCAACCCATCAACATCGCCATTGCGTGGTGCATCGAACTGCTCAATTCTCCAGCCAAGCGGTGCAGCTGGCCGGAGTCGACAAGGGCGGCGCGCCGTTGCGCCCGATAACAAAAAACGAGCTGGATGCTTTTCTCGTTATTGCTCAGGAGGTCGCATCTTCAGTGATCGCCGGTGGCCTGGAGCCCCGTTCTGCCGACTATCTGCGATTTGAGCTTGATCAGCTACGCGAGCACACCGGCTTTCCTGAGCTCGGCGGAAAGCGTAGAAGCAAGCCTGTCATGGTGCGCATGGTGCCCACTCCGGTTGACGGCGAGCTTTACGAACTCGACTTCAAGGCTGCATATGCCCGGGCAGCAAAAGCTCGCCCTCATTCGCACTACGACGTCTGGATTGACTGCCCAGATGATTCTGGCCGCATCCTTTTTGCGCGGATGGAAGATGTGCCGATGGAGGTGGTCCGGTTCGGATTAGACTCGCCACCACCGTTCCTGCAGTTTCGCTGAAAGATCCCCATGTCTTCGACGAACCAACGGGAGGTGGTGCGAGTGGGGTGAGGTTGCTTATCCGTGGCAACGATGGAATACAGATCGAAGATTTCTTAAAGCGCGAGGATGGCAAATACGAAGACCACGAGAAGTAAAGCAGCCTCTTCAGCGTCCAGAACATTGCAAGATAAATCGACAGGAGCCAAGTCAAAGACTGCGGCGGGCAGTGCGCTTAGTCAAGTTGCGGCACCGAAAAAGCAGACGTCGCCGGCTGCCGCATCAGCTGCCTCGAAAACGCTGCGTGATGGGCGGACAAGTGCGACGTCAAAGACGGCGGCAGGCAGTGCGTTGGCGCAGGCCAAGGGGAAAAGGTAAATGGCGAACTGTGCTGAAGAGTCCAGCCATGGGATTTAAACGGTGCTTGGGGAATGAATTTGAGCCGGAACCTCGAAAACCAGCTGCTTGAAAAGGCAAATGATCTCATTGGCCAGATTGCCGGTAGCCAGGGAGGTCATGCTGATCTGGTCCAGGCGCTTATTCAGCTCATCAACCTCAGGGATCGTGTTCCACGAGATCGGGGTCAGAACAAAAACTGCGAGATCGGGGTCAGAACAAAAACTGGGAGAGATCGGGGTCAGAACAAGAGATCGGGGTCAGAACAAAAACTTGATCCTTCGATCTTTACTGGCGAGGGTGACAGAGGTATTGTTAGCCAGACTAGACCAGATCCATTATTTGCGGAGATCAACATGGAAATTGTGAACATGCTAGAAGCCAAATCGTCGCTCTCTCGCTTGGTGGACGCCATCGAAAAAGGCCGCGAACGCGAGATCATACTGGCGCGAAATGGCCGCCCTGCGGCAAAGTTGGTGCCGGTGGATGCAGAGCCGACAGGGCAGCGGATCGGTGTTGCCAAGGGTATGTTCGTTGTACCCGACAACATTGACCGGCATAACGACGAAGTGGCTCGGCTGTTCAGCGGTGAGGGGCAGTCATGGAGATCGGGGTCAGAACAAAACTCAGAGGGTTCGCTTCGGCCCTGGTTTGAGCTTGTGCTGGCGAACTCCCGTTAGTCTGGCTATCTCTACCCGAAAACGATCGTTGCCCAGAGCCAGACCACTGTTCACCGCAAGGCGAATATCGTTGATTTCCCGGCTGTTGATGTCCCGCGTGAAGAGCTGCCGGTAGGCAAGCAGGCGAGCGGCAGGGGTGTTGCCCAAGGCCAGATACTGCTCATGTGGTGTCCACAGTGTGGTCGCGATGCCTCGCGCATGGGCGTGATAACTGGACCAGTGGTAGGCGGCAGGGTCTGAAACCATCATTGCCCGTACAGGATTGAGTTCGATATAGCGCAGGCAGGCCAGCAGATAGGTATCCGAGTGGACAAGGCAGGATTTGAATCGGCCTTCCCACAAGGTGCCTGTGCGCCGGTGCGCGCGGTTGAAGTAACGAACATAACGCCGCCCCAGGCTCTGCATCATGGCGGATATCGCGCCATGTTCATCAGGCGTTGCCAGGAGGTGGACATGGTTCGTCATGAAAACCCAGGCATGAATTCTGACATTGTGCCACTTGGCAGCGTCTTCCAGCCATTGCCGATAGATTGCGAAATCTTCTTCATAAACAAAGCAAACCTGGCGATTATTGCCTCTTTGAATGATGTGCTGGGGAATCCCGGCAGGGCAAATACGCAGTCCGCGGGCCATGTGTTCCTCCTTGAACTGGTGGCTGTTTAATCATCGTAGACTTGGCGTTTTGCTAACTCAATAGAGTTTTTGTTCTGACCCCGATCTCCCGATCTCCGCCGACCCCTTGTTCTGACCCCGACCCCGATCTCCCCCGCGATCTCCCCAAGGGTAAACACGATTGTTATCATGTGCGGCATGGTATTCACGTCGGGGTGATCTGATTGACGCAAGGCAACCTGAGCGCCGACTTGCTGTGCCAAGCGACACAACGGCCCGATGCCCCCGCGCTGGTGGCGGGGCAAACCCTCAGCTATCGTCAACTCGATGGACTGGTGTGGCGTGGTGCCTGGTATCTGAGCACTCAGGGAGTGGCCCCGGGCCAGGTGGTTGCCCTGTCGTTTGCCGATCAGCTGACCTTGTGCATTGCGTTATTGTCCCTCACCCGGCTTGGCGCAACGGCCTTTTCCATCAGCGCCGCCACGCCCTTGCTGCTGCGCCGGATGCAGGCGGCCAACGCGGGAGCGGTGTTTTTGTTGTCGGACCTGCCCGAGTTGCTGGGCTGTGGCATACCGGCAATCCCCTTTTCAGCCCGTGATGTCCGGTCAGGGCCTGGCAAGCTGCCCACAAGCCTTTTCAACTCGGAACCATCAGCACCCTGGTTGATGGTGACGGGTTCTGGGTCCACGGGGGCACCTAAACTGATGCCTGTCTCCCATCAGCAGGCACGCGCCAGGGCGCGCTTGCATTTCTCCGCCTTGCCCCTGGAGCCAGAAGACAGGGTCGCATCCCTATCTGCACTGGATTTCACCGCCCCCAAGCAACGACTCATTGAAGCCATTGCTGCCGGGGCCAGTTTTGTCGTGCCGGATACCTCGCAGCGGCCCTTGGCGTTTTGCCGTCGATTTGACCCCTCGGTACTCGATATCACGGTTTTTCACGCCCATCAATTACTTGAAGATCCTCAGGCGGGCACAGGGAAAAACCCCCAGTTGGCCGATCTGAAGGCATTGATTTTGAGTGCATCGACAGTGAGTGATTCCCTGCGTGCGGCACTATTGGCCAAGGTGTCTCCTGCCGTGTATGTGCGTTACGGCAGCAATGAGTCGGGGCCGATCAGCATTGCCCGTCCCGAAGACGTGCTCCAAGTGTCTGGCACTGTGGGCAGGCCGTTGCCCGGTGTCGACGTGATACTGGAGGATGAGACGGGTCGCATGGCAACAATGAATCGAGAAGGGCGGGTAAAGGTCAGAAGTCCAGGTATGATTACCGCCTACCATCAGGATGCCAGAGCCAGCGGGAAAGCATTCAGGGACGGGTGGTTTTACCCCGGGGACCTGGTGCGTTTTGATAACAACGGACAATTGATTCACTTGGGACGAGCGGACTCATTGATGATTATGAATGGCGTGAACATCTATCCCGCCGAGATCGAAACGGTGATCTGCGGCCATCCCGCCGTGTGCGACGCAGCGGCCATGCCGGTGCGTTCCGACCGCCATCAGGATATCCCCGTGTGCGCGGTGCAGATCGCCGCAGGCATGGTGGTGTCGGAGCGGGAGCTGGGCGAGTACTGTGTCGAGCGCCTGGGATTCCGGGCGCCGAAGCGCATCGTGCGGGTCGAGCGGATTCCGCGCACCGAACAGGGCAAACTCATTCGCGCCGAACTGGGCCAGATGCTGGCCGCCAGTCTTGGCCTCGGACAATCGAACTCATGAATTCATCGACATCAGCGGAGCGGCAGCCGGTACGGCACTCGCGCCAGCCACTGCGCTCCATGGACATCACCGTCAATCCCCGGGGGAGCGTCGATCTGGCGCGCCTCGACGGGGATCTTCACCGCATCTTCAATCTGGTATCGGAACCCTGCCGCTGCCCGCCCTCCCTGGCCGGCGATGCCCGCGCCATGGCGGCGGCGGAACTGGTGTGGCGCGGCATGCTGCTGGCCCGGGAGTTTCTCCAGGCCGCGGGCATACCGGTGTTCGACCCTGGCGCCGTGGCCCGCGCCGAGCGCGCAGGGGAGGCATACCCCTGGCGGGTGCGCTTTGCCATTCCCGCCATCGACCATATCGACGCCGATTGCTACCGCCTCGCCTACGGTCAGGCGGTGCGCATGGTGGAGCAGCTGGCAGCTGCCAGTTTGCCGCCGGATCAGGTGGAGCGGCTGCGGACCATCGCCCAGAAGCAGGTGATCGAGGCCCTCCGGCGCCGCACCCTATCGGGCAAATCCACCATCCCGGTGCTGCGGGCCGCCCACGCCATGGATATTCCGTTCCTGCACCTCGGCGGCGGCGTCTACCAGTTGGGCTGGGGCAGCCGCGCCCGCAAGGTGGACAGGAGCACTGTGGACAGTGACTCCGCCATCGGTTCCCGCCTCACCCAGAACAAGGTGTGGACGGCGGGCGCGCTGCGCATGGCCGGGCTGCCGGCGCCGGTCCACGGCGTCGTCGGGTCCGCCAAGGCGGCCCTGCGGGTGGCCCGGGAACTGGGCTGGCCCCTGGTGGTCAAGCCCGCGGACAGCGATCGCGGCGAGGGGGTCACCGTGGGCATCCGCGACGAGGAGCAACTGGTGCCGGCATTCGATCTGGCCCGCAAGGCGTCCAGGCGCCAGCAGGTGATCGTCGAGCGGGAAGTGCCCGGCGTGTGCCACCGGCTGTTCATCGCCGACGGCGCCCTGTTGTATGGGGTCAAGCGCCTGCCAAAGGCCGTCATCGGCGATGGCAGGCACAGCGTTGCCGAGTTGATCGGGCAGGGTAACGCCGAAGAGCAGGGGCGCCCCCCCTGGCTTCGCGGCGAACCCTTTCCCGATGATGATCTGGCCCGGGAGGCGGCCGCGGCCGCGGGTTTCACCCTGGATGCCGTGCCGCCCCCGGGGGTGTTGGTGCCGCTGCGGATCATCGAATCCACCGCCGATGGCGGCGTCGACGAGGAGGTCACCGGGCGTGTCCATCCCGACAACCTGGATGCCGCCCTGCGCGCTGCGGAATTGTTCAATCTCAACATCGCCGGGGTCGACATCATCACCACTGACATCAGTCGCTCCTGGACCGAGACCGGCGCCATCATCAACGAGGTGAACTACTCACCCCTGCTGGGGGGCGCCGCCATCTCGAAAAGCCATGTCCCGGAATTCCTGCGCCGCCTGCTGGGGGGCGATGGGCGGCTGCCGGTGGATGTCTTCATCGGCGGCGAGCAGGCCATGGCGCGGGCCGTCGCCAGACAGCGGGAACAGGTCGCCCGGGGCGCGCGCTGCTACCTCTCCAGCCACGACCGCACCCTGGACCCCGCTGGCCTGCCCATGGCTGTTGCGCTGGACGGCGGTCTTCAGCAGCGCTGCCGCGCCCTGCTGCTCAATCGCCAGGTGGAGCGCATCATCCTGGTGGTGCAGACCGACGAACCCCTGCGGGTGAATCTGCCCATCTACAGGATCAGCGGTCTCTCGGTGGTCCGGGGCGAAGCGCTGGCCACCAACGCCGGTAGTGAGCTGGACCCGCAGCGGCTCGACCGGGTGGTGGCCTTGTTCCGGACCCTTCGCGCCCGTGGCGCGCCCCTCCCGGGCACCATCCCCTCCGGCGCTGATGCCCGGTCCTGATTCCCGGCCTGAGTCCCATGAAAATACTGTTCATCCACCAGAATTTCCCCGGCCAGTTCGTGCACCTGGCCCCGGCCCTCGCCGCCCGACCGGGGGTTGAGGTCGCCGCGCTGACCCTCCAGAAAATCCCGAGGGACAACTGGCGAGGCGTGCGCATCCTGCGCTATGGCCTCGGTCGCGGCACCACCCCGGACATTCATCCCTGGGTGCTCGATTTCGAGAGCAAGGTGATCCGCGCCGAAGCCTGCTTCCGGGCCGCGCTGCAACTGCGGGATCAGGGCTATCGTCCCGATATCATCGTCGCCCATCCCGGCTGGGGGGAGAGCCTGTTCCTCAAGGAGGTCTGGCCGGAGGCCCGGCTCGGCATCTATTGCGAGTTCTTCTACCATGCCAGCGGCGCGGACGTGGGCTTCGATCCGGAATTCCCCAGCGCCGACCCCGGCGTACCCTGCCGCCTGACCATGAAGAACGTCAACAACCTGCTTCATTTCGATATCGCCGACGGCGGCATCTCCCCCACCCACTGGCAGGCGTCGACCTTTCCCGAGCCCTTCAGGTCGCGGATCACGGTGGTTCACGACGGTATCGACACCGACCATATCCGCCCGGCGGAGGATGTGCGGATCCGCATCAACGACACCCAGGTGCTGGGTCGGGGCGACCAGGTCATCACCTTTGTCAACCGCAACATGGAGCCGACCCGGGGCTACCACAGCTTCATGCGGGCACTGCCCACCGTGCTCAGGGACAACCCCGATGCCCGGGTGATACTGGTGGGTGGCGATGGCACCGGCTACGGCGCTCAGCCCCCCAAGGGGACCACCTGGAAGCAGACCTTCATCGACGAGGTGCGTCCCGCCATGGCGGAGGCCGACTGGCGGCGGGTCCATTTCGTCGGCAAGATCCCCCACGACCACTTTCTCCGCCTGTTGCAGGTTTCCACGGTGCATGTCTACCTCACCTATCCCTTCGTGCTCAGCTGGAGCCTGTTGGAGGCCATGAGCGCCGGCTGCGCCATCGTCGGCAGCGATACCGCGCCATTGCACGAGGCCATCCGCCACGGCGATACCGGCCGGCTGGTGAATTTTTTCGACCATGGCGCCCTCGCCGCCGAGATTGGCCGGCTGCTGCGCGATCCTGCCGAACGCCAGCGCCTCGGCGCCAACGCCCGGCAGTTTGCCCGCGCCCACTACGACCTGAAACGCATCTGCCTGCCCCGCCAGCTCGCCTGGGTGGAATCCCTGCAATCCTGAATTACCCTGGAGACCGTCTTGACCGCTGCAATCTATTTCCACCCCGAGGGCTACACCACGAGCGGCCCCAAACTGATGGGCCGCAATGCTGCCGGCGAGTCCTTCCTGCGGGGGTTTCTACGCTACAGCCAGACCGAGACCTTCTGGGCGCAGGTGCCGGACCGGCGCTTTGGCCGGGTATTCGCCGAGGCGGTGCGCTCCGCCGGGCGCAATGACGCGGTCAAGCTGGTGGACGACAGGAACCTGAATGCCCTGCGGGAGCCCGGCACCGTCTATTACCCCGGCCCCGGCATCGCCGACCACGCCTGGCGCCGCGCCCTGTTCGGCCACCGGCTGTGGAGTCTGTGCGGCATCACCCACACCACCTCCAGCGCCGGCGCCATGGACTCCCTCAGCGAACTGCTTACCGCCCCGGTGCAGCCCTGGGACGCGGTGATCTGCACCAGCCGCGCGGTGCGTGAGAACGTCGACCGCATCCTCAGGGCCCAGGGGGAGTACCTGGCCCAGCGCCTCGGCGCCACCCGGGTGCCGCGCCCGCTGCTGCCGGTGATCCCCCTCGGTATCCACACCGGGGATTTCGTGTTCAGCGAGGCGGACAAGGCCGCTGCCCGCAGGGCCATCGGCGCCGACGCCAATACCCATGTGGTGCTCTTCATGGGGCGCCTGTCGTTCCACGCCAAGGCACACCCTTTGGCGATGTACCAGGCCCTGGAACAGGCAGCCCGCGGTTTGCCGGCGGGGCAGCGGGTGGTGCTGGTGGAGTGCGGCTGGCACGGCAACGACAGCATCGCCAGCGCCTTTGCCGAGGGTGCCGCGCGGGCCTGCCCCAGCGTGCGGGTGGTCAACCTCGACGGCCGCAAGGCGGAGGACCGCAAGACCGCCTGGGCCAGCGCCGATGTCATGTGCTCCCTGTCCGACAATATCCAGGAGACCTTCGGCATCGTGCCCATCGAGGCCATGGCGGCGGGCATCCCGGTGGTGGTGAGCGACTGGGACGGTTACAAGGACACGGTGCGGGACGGCGTCGACGGATTTCGAATCCCGACCCTGATGCCGGGTGCCGGCAGCGGTCGCGACCTGGCCCTGCGCCACGCCCTCGGCATCGACACCTACGACATGTACTGCGGCCACAGCTGTTCACTGGTGGCGGTGGATGTGGAAGCGACCGCCATGGCCTTCTCCCGCCTGTTCGCCTCGCCGGAACTGCGCCGCACCCTGGGGGCGGCAGGCCGCCAGCGGGCGCGGGACGTCTACGACTGGTCGGCGATCATCCCCCGGTACGAGCAGCTCTGGGCCCGTCAGCGCCAGATGCGGGCCGAGCTGGGCGGGCGCTTCCGGCCCCTGGCCCAACCCTGGCCGGCGCGCATGGATCCCTTCACCGGCTTTGCCGGCTACCCCACCCGAACCCTGACCGCCGATACCCGGATCGAACTCGTCGATGCCGATGCGGACAGCGCCATCCGGCGGGTCGGCGAGTTCAGGGCGTTGAGAATGATCGACTTTGCCAGTCAGGTCATTCCGGATGAGGGTACCGTCGAGGGCATCCTGCGGGGGCTTGCCACCGGTGCCACGACCCTGGCGGATCTGTCGCTCGGCCTGGGCGATGGGGCTTCCCACCATCTGCCGAGGCAGGTGGTCTGGCTGGCCAAGCTGGGGGTGGTGAGGGTGCTGCCGGATGCCTGAGGCGGCCATGGCCCCGGGGCATGGCCAGGCAGGGACGCGCACCATCCTGATTTTCGGGCTTTTTCGCTCGGGCACCACCGTGCTCACCGATCTGTTGACCCGGCGGGGGCATTCGGTGGTGTTTTCCGAGCCTATGCTGATGCACGGCTGGCGCCAGCAGGCGGGTGTCATTCCCGCCACCCTGGCGGCCCTCGGGATGCCGCCCGTTTCACTCCCCGCAAACATGACGGGGATCAAGCCGCCGGACTGGTTTGACCGGGAAGTCCTGCCATTGCTTGAGGGTATGCGGTTCTGGGGGTTCAAGGAGGTTCATTTCAGCGCGGCGGAGGCCCTCATTCGCCGCTATCCGCCGGATTTCCTGTTGCTGACGGTGCGCGACCCCCGGGATCTCTTCCTGTCGGGCGTCGATCTGGTCAACAAGCTGTTGCTGGCCTTCGCCGGCGGTCGCCGGTTGCGGGATGAGGCCTGGGTCTACGGGCGGCTGCGCAATGATGTCCGGGTGCTCGCCCATCTCCTGGTCCGCCATGGGGGCAACCTGCTGCGCTACGAGGATCAGGGGGAGAACGCGGGCTGGCCGGAACAGGTCAGCACTCTCCTTTGGCGATGGACTGGAATCCGGCGGATCGCAGGGTGCCGGTCAGGGTGGTCTCGGTGAAGCCGCAGCGGTGGGCCATGAAGAGATTGCCCTGGGCCATGGGCATCCGGTAGCCGTACAGAATATCGAAGGCGGCGATGGGGCCGGTGGGCGAAGTGTAGAGGGGTGTGAGCAGCTTGCCCTCGGCCACCGCGGCACAGACGGATTGCAGGTCGGGGCAGGTCACCACCAGAAATCCCTCGGGCTTCAGTACCCGCAGAAACTCCGCGAGGGCAAGGGGCACCTCGTGGGCGTACAGGTGCTCGATGTTGTGGGCGGAAAAAATCGCATCCATGGAGTTGCTGGGCACCGAACCCATGTCCGTCATGGTGCCCACCAGGTCGGGGGCGACGGTCTCGTCGATATCCAGGCGTATCTCCCGCCAGGCGTCGCTGTTGAAGCCGCGGGTGGTCTGGCTCTTGTCCTTGGGGCCGCAGCCCACGTGCAGAAATTGCTTCATGTTTCCCTTCCGCGGTGGGTGTCTGTCAAACAGGGTGCCGTCATTGCCCGGGATTGCCGACCAGCGGCGCCGCACCGTCCTTGGCGTTGATCACCAGCGCCTCCCTCATTGGCCAGTCAATGGCCAGGTCAGGATCATCCCAGCGAATCGCCGCCTCGCACTCCCGCGCATAGAAATCCGTGGTCTTGTAGAGAAAGTGGGTGTCGTCCTCAAGGGCCACGAAGCCATGGGCGAAGCCTTCGGGAATCCACAGCATGCAGTGATTGGCGGCGGACAGCTCCACGGCCACGTGCTGGCCAAAGGTGGCGGAGTCGACGCGGATATCCACCGCCACGTCGAAGGCGGCGCCCTTCACCACCCGCACCAGCTTGCCCTGGGCGCGGGGTGGCAGCTGGTAGTGCAGGCCCCTGAGCACGCCCCTGTGGGAGCAGGAGTGATTGTCCTGCACGAAGGGGCGGGGGATGGGCAGGCCGAGTTGGCGCAAGGCCCCGTGGAAGGTCCGCTCGTTGAAGCTCTCCATGAACCAGCCCCGTTCGTCCTCGAACAGCACCGGCTCGATCAGCACCACATCCGGGATGGCGGTGGGGATGAATTTCATTCGCCGGTTTCTCCAATGAGGCTCAACAGGTATTCGCCGTAGCCGGATTTGCGCAGCCGCCGGGCCTGGACCCGCAGCCCCTCGGCGTCCAGCCAGCCCTGGTGGAAGGCGATCTCCTCGGGGCAGGCGATCTTGCAGCCCTGGCGTTTTTCGATGGTTTCCACGTAGTGGGCGGCATCCAGCAGGCTGTCGTGGGTGCCGGTGTCGAGCCAGGCGAAGCCGCGCCCCAACAGTTCCACGTTGAGGCTGCCATCCTCCAGGTAGTGGCGGTTGATGTCGGTGATCTCCAACTCCCCCCGGACGGAGGGTTTGATGTGGCGGGCGATCTCCACCACCCGGGGATCGTAGAAGTAAAGGCCCGTCACCGCGTGGCGCGACCTGGGCTTGGCGGGCTTTTCCTCGATGCTGATGGCGCGCCCCTCGGCGTCGAATTCCACCACCCCGAAGCGCTCCGGGTCGGCGACCTGGTAGCCGAAGATGGTGGCGCCCGCCGCACGCTGGCTGGCGGCGAGGAGTTTTTCGCTGAAGCCGTGGCCGTAGAAGATGTTGTCGCCGAGGATCAGGCAGCTGGGGCTGCCCGCCAGGAAGTCCTCGCCGATCAGGAAGGCCTGGGCGAGGCCGTCCGGCGAGGGCTGCTCGGCGTAGTGGAGGACGATGCCGAACTGGCTGCCATCCCCCAGCATCTTTTTGAAGTTGGGCAGGTCGTCCGGGGTGGAGATCACCAGGATCTCGCGGATGCCCGCCAGCATCAGCACCGACAGGGGGTAGTAGATCATCGGCTTGTCGTAGATGGGCAGCAGCTGCTTGGAGATGCCGAGGGTGATGGGGTGCAGGCGAGTGCCCGCGCCGCCGGCGAGGATGATGCCCTTGCGGGTGGTCATGGCGTCCGTCCTGTGAGTTCATCGATGAGTTGCGCGACGCCCTCGTGCCAGGGCGGCAGGTCGACACCGAAGCGCTGGCGCAGCTTGCCGGTATCGAGCCGTGAATTCAGGGGGCGTGTCGCCGCGGTGGGGTAGTCCCGGCTGGTCACCGGTTCGAGGGTGTTCACCGCCAGGGCCATGCCCCGGGCCCGGGCCTCGTCGATGATGCGGCGGGCGTAGTGGTACCAGCTTGTTTCACCGCCGGCGACGAGATGGTAGAGGCCGCCGAGATCCGGATTTGCCTGGGCTTTCTCAATGGCGAGGGCGGTCACCTCGGCGATGAGCCGGGCGCTGGTGGGGGTGCCTATCTGGTCGTCGATGATGCGCAGGGTCTCCCGCTCGGCGGCGAGGCGCAGCACAGTCTTGACGAAGTTGTGGCCGTGGCGGGCGTACACCCAGCTGGTGCGCAGGATCAGGTGGCGACAACCGCTGGCCTCGATCGCCCGTTCCCCGGCCAGCTTGCTGCGGCCGTAGGTGTTGAGTGGGTTGGGGATATCGGTCTCCCGCCAGGGGGCGCTGCCGGCGCCGTCGAACACGTAGTCGGTGGAGTAGTGCACCAGCCAGCTGCCGAGCCGCGCCGCCCCCTCGGCCAGGACCCCGGGGGCCACGGCGTTGACGGCGTGGGCGAGGTCCGGCTCGCTTTCCGCCCGGTCCACGGCGGTATGGGCGGCGGCGTTGACGATAAGGTCGGGGCGGAGTTCCCGCAGGGTGCTGGCGATGCCGGCGGCGTCGCCGAGATCGCCGCCGAGGCCCCGGGCGCCGTGGCGGTCGAGGGGGATGAGCTCCCCCAGGGGCGCGAGGGTTTCCCGCAGTTCAAGGCCCAGCTGGCCGTTGGCGCCCAGCAGCAGGATTCTCATCGGCCGAGCCCCAGGCGTTCCCGCTGGTAGCTGCCGTCCTGGACGCGGCGGCACCAGTCCCGGTTGGCCAGGTACCACTGCACGGTCTTGCGAAGGCCGGTGGCAAAGGTCTCCGCTGGCCGCCAGCCCAGTTCCCGGGCGATC
This sequence comes from Pseudomonadota bacterium, assembly GCA_034717695.1. Lineage (GTDB taxonomy): Bacteria > Pseudomonadota > Gammaproteobacteria > Pseudomonadales > Porticoccaceae > NAT127. The sequence goes on along the minus strand of JAYELS010000021.1, from coordinate 34,744 downwards.
TTGGTGGCGTCGATGGCGTAGCGGTGGTCGTGGCCGGGGCGGTCGGGGACATGGGTGATGAGCCCCCGGTAGCCGGCGGGATTGCCCCTGGACCGGGACTGGGGGTTGTCCGGCGCCAGTTCCTCCAGGAGGTCGCAGAGGCTGTGCACCACGTCGATATTGCGCACTTCGTTGTGGCCGCCGATGTTGTAGGTCTCCCCCACCCGGCCCGCGGTGATCACCCGGTACAGGGCTCGGGCGTGGTCCTCCACGTACAGCCAGTCCCGCACCTGGTGGCCCGCGCCGTACACCGGCAGGGGCTTGCCCTCCAGGGCGTTGAGGATCATCAGCGGGATGAGCTTTTCCGGGAAGTGGTAGGGCCCGTAGTTGTTGGAGCAGTTGGTGACGATCACCGGCAGGCCATAAGTGCGCTGCCAGGCCCGGGCCAGGTGGTCGGCGGCGGCCTTGCTGGCGGAGTAGGGGGAGCTGGGGGCGTAGGGGGTGCGCTCGGTGAAGAGGCTGCCGTCGTCGGGCAGGTCGCCGTAGACCTCGTCGGTGGAGACATGGTGGAAGCGAAAGCGTGCCCGGGCGTCGTCGTCGAGACCGCCCCAGTAGCGGCGGCTGGCCTCCAGCAGGCTGTAGGTGCCGACGATATTGGTGTCGATGAAGGGCGCGGGGCCGTCGATGGAGCGGTCCACATGGCTCTCCGCCGCCAAGTGCATCACCCCGTCGGGGCGGTGCTCGGCGAATAGGCGGTCGAGTTCGGCGCCGTGGCAAATATCCACCTGCTCGAAGGCGTGGCGGGGATCGGCGCCGCACTCCGCCAGGGACTCGAGATTGCCGGCGTAGGTGAGCTTGTCGACATTCACCACCCTGTCCGGGGTGTGGCGCAGGATATGGCGGATGACGGCGGAGCCGATGAAGCCGGCGCCGCCGGTGATCAGGATCTTCATGGTAACCGGGGCTGTCCTGTGGTCGGAGAGGCGAAATGGAGGGCGGTTATGCTATGGTCTCGGCTGCGCATTGCCGGCCATTTTACACCCCTTGGGTCCGGCCACCACCCGGTCACAGGCGATTCAGTACCCCCGATGCAGATACTTTTTGTCCACCAGAATTTCCCCGGTCAGTACCGCTACCTGGCCCGCCATTTCGGTGCCGACCCTGCCTGGGACACCTGGGCCATCGGCGAGAAGGCCAATGTGTTGCGCCAGGGCCCCTATGTCCCCCGCGAGGGGGTGCGCCTGCTGGGTTACGACATGCCCCCCGCCAACGGCATCGTCAAAGGCGCGGCTGCCGAGTACGACCGCCAGCTCGCCCGCGCGCAGCGGGTGGCGGCGGTGGCGCTGCGCCAGCGGGAGCAGGGCCTCGATCCGGATGTGATCTGTTCCCACCCCGGCTGGGGGGACTCCCTCTACCTTCGGGAGGTGTTCCCGAGGGCCAAATTCCTTAGCTATTTCGAATACTACGCCCGTCCCGATGGCCCGGTGGTGGATTTCGATCCGGAGTTTCCGGTAGATATCGCCGGCAGGATGCACTACCGCTCCCGCAATGCCCTGAACCTGCTGACCCTGGAGATGGCCCACGCCGGGGTCTGTCCGACCCGCTGGCAGTGGAGCACCTTTCCCGCGGAGTTCCGGGACAGGATCCGTGTCATCCACGACGGTATCGATACCGCCATCGTGGCGCCAGTGCCCGCTACCCGGGTGGTGCTGGACGGGCCGGCGGGGCCTTTGTCCCTTCACGAAAACGACGAGATCATTACGTATTCGGTGCGCAACCTGGAGCCGAACAGGGGGTTCCACGTCTTCATGCGGGCACTGCCGGAACTGCAGCGGCGCAGGCCCGGTGCCATCACTGTGATCGTGGGGGGCGACGAGATCAGCTACGGCGCCCCCCACGCCTCGGGCAAGAGCTGGCGGGAAGTGATGCTGGATGAGGTGGGGGCCGAGCTTGACCTCAAGCGGGTACTGTTTCTCGGCAAGGTGCCCTATGCCCGCCTCCTCGACCTGTTCCGCATCACCTCCCTGCATATCTACCTGACATCGCCCTTCGTGCTGTCCTGGTCGATGCTGGAGGCCATGGCTTGCGGGGCGCCGGTGCTGGCCTCCGCCACGCCCCCTGTCGCCGAGGTGATCGAGGATGGTCGCAACGGGTTTTTGTTCGATTTCCACGATCCGGCGGGCCTCGCGGCGCGGGCCGACGAACTGCTGTCCCAGCCGGCCCTGCGGCGCCGGATCGGGGCGGCGGCGCGGGATCACATCGTCGAGCACTACGACCTCGCCAGCCGCTGCCTGCCTGCACACCGGGCCCTGATAGAAGAGCTGGTGGCCCGATGATTCGCCCGGGCAAGGGACGGTAGACGGCCATGGCGCGGATCCTGTGCGTCTGGGAAATGGGCTCGGCCCTCGGCCACCTGGCCAATCTGCGCCCCTTCATCGAGGCCGCCCAGCGGGCGGGCCACGATGTGGCCCTGGCGGCCAAGGAGTTGCAGAACATCGATGCCGTACTGCCGGGAATACCCCTGACCCTGTTCCAGTCGCCCTATCTGTATCGCCATCCCCGGCGGCCCTATCCCCGCTTGATGTCCTATTCCCAGCTGATCCTGCAGCGCTTCGAGTCCGCGGCGGAACTCGGCGCGCTCTGTCGCGCCTGGGAGAGCATCTTCAGCGCGGTGAAGCCGGATCTGGTGATCTACGATTTCGCCCCCTCGGCGATGATCGCCAGCCTCGGGCAGCCCTGGCGCAAGTGGCTGGTGGGCAGCGGTTTTCTGGTGCCCCGCACGGATCTTCCCTTTCTCGGCCTGTTTCCCGGGGTGCGCAAGACTCCGGAAAATGATCGGCTGTTGCGCGATGGCGAGCGGCGACTGCTGGCCCTGGTCAACGAGTGGCTGGCACGGCGGGGGCAGCCGCCACTCGGCGATGTGCGGGAGATCGTTACCCAGGCCGACCGCCAGCTGTTGCTGACCCTGCCGGAGCTGGATCACGGCGGCCCGCGAAGCAGCGGTGAATACCTCGGTATCCCGCCACAAATGCCCGGCCGGAATGTGCGCTGGCCGGATCGCGGCGGATGCAGGGTGTTTGCCTACCTGTCGGCATTTCCGCAGCTTGACAAGCTGCTGGCGGGCCTGTCCGGCGATGCCTTCTCGACAGTCATCTACAGCCGCGATATCGGGCCGGAGGCTCGTGCCCGTTTTCCGGCGATCCGGTTCTCCGACGAGCCGGTGGACATGGGGCTGGTCGCCCGCGAGGCGGATCTGGTGGTCAACATGGCGGGTCACACCACCTCCGCCCAGTGCCTGATGGCGGGTACGCCGCAACTGATGATTCCCCTGCGCCAGGAGCAGGTTTATCTGGCGCGGCGCATTGCCGGCCAGGGCGCGGGAATCATGCTGGCGAGGGACGGCGATGCCCTCGACGCCCTCGATGGGGCACGGCGGATGGCCGCCGGGGGCCGTTTGCCCTTCGATCAGAAGCGCCGCGCTGCCCTCACCGGGCCCTTGTTGATGGAGCGGCTGAAAGCTCTGTTCGCCGAGCTGTGAAAGGGGCCTTGGGAGCCCCTCAAAAGTGCGTTGTCGGGCGCGTCGTGCCGCATCCCACCATCACCCTCTATCAGCGGTTCCCCAACTTCCGAGGATACGTCGCGCCAGTTCCCCGAAGCAGGCCTCCGGGTTCAGATGCAGGGCCACCTCCGCGAGACCTTGGGAGGCCATGGCGCGGCGCCGGCCCTCTTCCCTGGCGAGGAGGTCGATGGCGGCGGCGAAGTCCCCGTCACTGTCGGCGATGATCAGCGCCCGACCGTCGAGATGGGTGAGGCCGCTGGCACCTTCCCGGGTGGTGACGAGGGGCAGGCCGTGGCCCAGGGCTTCCACGGATTTGATCTTGAGGCCCGACCCGTATCGCACCGGATTGATGACGATATCCAGTTTTTTGTAGCAGGCCTCCAGTAAAGGCTGGATGCCGTGGAAGCGGACATTGCGCAACCGGATGCCCTGGAATCCCGCCGAGATATTGCCGAACAGGTGCAGTTGCAAACCCGGGGTGGCGAGCCGCGGCCAGACCCGTTGCAGGAATTGGTTGAGGCCGTCCACGTTGGGGTGGTAATTGCTCGCCACCATGCCGATGGCCCCGACCCTGGGACGGATCGCCATGGGCAGGCACTGCGCCGGATGCGGTGCGAGCAGGGGTTCCGCCCGACCGTTCCAGCGGCGGATCCTGGCGAGGTCATCCCGCTGGATGCACAGTACCAGGTCGAAACGGTCGATGATGGTCCGTTCCACAGCTTCGTCCATCCCTTGATCCGGCTCGAGGCCGAGGCGCGCCATGGAGGCCCTGCGCTGGCTGAGCAGGTCCTGGCAGTCCAGTGCCCTCGGGATATGGGGCGGCAGGGCGTCCAGCAGGTAGGCGTTGCCGAGGCCTTCGATCAGGCCCGCGGTGGGTGGCGGCCCCGCCAGCAAATCCCGCACCCGTCCGATCATCGCACCCCGGGTGGCGGGATCGCGTCCGGTGGCAAGCACCCGCAAGCCCGCCCGGTTGGCGGCCAGGGTTCGCTGGTCCTCGGTCGTCAGAGCGCCAAGGTAGACGACGGTCAACCGCATCCGGGCGCCGAGATATTCCGCCAGGGCACGCGCCCGCGCCCACTGTCCGTTGCTGGGTCGCCAGAAGGCCGAGTGGGTGATGTAGACGAGATGGGGGTCGGGCATTGGCGCGGGACAGCGGAAACTGGCGCTCCAGCTTACCATGCCGGTTAGCGCCGGGGACCGGCCGGTGGGCAGGACGTCTCCGCCCCCGGTTTGTGAATATCCGTCGCGGCGTTTAGAATGGCCGCCGCAAATTCGTCAGCCCATTCATTTCTTTCAACCCCGTCTTGCAACCTAAGGAAATCCCATGGCCACCAAAAAAGCCAAAGAGCCCGCCATCACCATCGATGGCACCGAATACCTGATCAAGGATCTCAGCGACAACGCCAAGGCGCAGATCGCCAACATGCGTTTCGTCGATGCCGAGATCAACGATCTGCAAAACCGCCTGGCGGTGTACCGCACCGCCCGTGCCGGCTACGCCGAGCTGCTGAGAAAGGAGCTGGGTGCCTGATACACCGTTCCGGCGGGTTTCGCGTCAAGCGCGGGCCCGCCGTGCTTCCCTCTCTCCCCCCTGAACCCGCCCCCATGTCCGACACCGAAAACCTGCTTCTGGAAAAAGTCACCCTCAACTACGTGGCGGTGGAGGATCGCATCAGCATGCGTGCCCAGGTGCGGGATGGGGAGGTGCGGACTTTCTGGCTGACCCAGCGGATGTGCGGACAAGTGGTCAAGGCCTTTGTCGAGTACCTCGACAGGAACACCGCCGGCGTGGCCGCCACCGCGCCCTCCGGCAAGTCCATGGTGCAGAGCTACTTCCAGCAGGAGGCGATGCTCAAACGGACGCGGACGCCCTCCGTGGATGCTTCCGCCAGCACCGAGCCGCCGTTGCTGGTGAAAACCCTCAAGATTCGCACCAGCCCCCGCGCCCTGGTCCTGCGCTTGCCACTGCCGGATGACGCCACCGCCACGCTGCCCCTGAGACCCCGCGAGGCCCGACAGATGCTGCAGATCCTCCACGGGCAATACCGCAAGGCCGGCTGGCCAATGGATATCTGGCCCCGCTGGATTACCGATTCCGGTGACCCCGGCCAAGTGGGCGACAAGGGTCCATTGCACTAGCCATCCGTCACTACCTCTGGGCGTGGCGGGAAATTTCAAAACTGTGGGCCAGGTCTCATTCCGGCGCCGCAACTGGCCCCGGGGCGACTTAACAGCCTTGTTTTGCTAGAATCCGTGCCCATCTACAGCTTAGTGGGCGAGACGCCTCCCGTCCCTGTCAGCCACCTTCTGGAAAAAACCGGGTGAAGATCATCAACAGAAACGACCTGCAGACCGCGTTGCGGCTGTGCAAGCGCTCCTTTATCGCCGCCGGTGTGTTCAGTTTCTTCATCAACATGCTGATGCTGGTGCCATCCTTTTACATGCTCCAGGTCTACGACCGGGTGGTCACCAGCGGCAATACCGTCACCTTGATGATGTTGACCCTGATCATGGTATTTCTGCTCGCCACCATGGGCGGTCTGGAATGGGTGCGTTCCCGTATCCTGGTGCGCATCAGCTCGCGGCTCGACAGCCTGCTGGGAAACAAGCTCTACGACGTCAGTTTCAAGCAGTCGCTGTATTCCGCGGGCGCCGTGACTTCCGCCCAGCCCCTGCAGGATCTCAACGGCCTGCGCACCTTCATGACCGGCAACGGCTTCTTTGCCTTTTTCGATGCCCCCTGGCTGCCGCTCTACATGGCGGTCATGTTCATGTTCCACCCGGTGTTCGGCTTCGTGGGTGTGTTCGCCGCCGTGATCCTGGTGATCATCGCGGTGGTGAACGAAAAGATGACCGCCGGGCTGTTAGCCGAGGCGGCAAAGGAGCAGCAGGTCGCCCAGAACGTGGCGATGACCAACCTTCGCAACGCGGAGGTGATCGAATCCATGGGCATGCTCGACAACATCCGTGCCCGCTGGCGTGAACGCAACCAGAAATCCCTGTACTGGCAGAGTCTCGCCAGCGACAACGCCGGCATCCTCACCTCCGTTTCCAAGGTGTTCCGGCTGGTGGTGCAGTCCCTTGTGCTGGGCATCGGCGCCTGGCTGGTGATTCACCAGGAAATTACCCCTGGATTGATGATCGCGGGTTCCATCCTGCTGGGCCGGGCGCTGGCCCCCATCGATCTCATCATTGGCTCCTGGAAGGGGTTTGTCACTGCCCGTACCCAGTACCAGCGTCTCAACCAGTTGCTCGACCAGATTCCCCCGGATTTGGAGCGCATGACCTTGCCGCCTCCCAAGGGCGCGGTGCGCATGGAGCAGGCGATGATCGGCCCGCCCACCAGCAAGAACCCGGTGATCAAGGGTGTTTCGTTCGCCATCCAGCCGGGTGAGACCGTGGCGGTGATCGGCCCCAGTGCCGCCGGCAAGTCCACCCTCGCGCGGGGCATGTTGGGTATCTGGCCCACCATGGGTGGCAAGATCCGCCTGGATGGCGCCGAGGTCACCAGTTACAACCGCGACGAGATCGGCCCCTATCTGGGATACCTCCCCCAGGATATCGAACTGTTCGACGGCACCATCAGCGAGAACATCGCCCGCTTCGGCGAGGTGGACCCGGACAAGGTGGTGGCCGCGGCCCAGGCGGCGGGGGTTCACGAGATGATCCTGCGCCTGCCCCAGGGGTACGACACCCCCATTGGCCAGAGCGGCGGCGCCCTGTCCGGGGGGCAGCGCCAGCGCATCGGCCTGGCCCGCGCGCTCTACGGCGACCCGGTGCTGGTGGTGCTCGACGAGCCCAACTCCAATCTGGATGACCAGGGCGAGCAGGCCCTCGCCCAGGCGGTGCAGAAGCTCAAGCAGCGGGGTTGCACCACGGTGCTGATCACCCACCGCCCCAGCATTCTCGGCCTGGTGGACAACATTCTGGTGCTTGCCGAGGGCCAGGTGGCGGTTTACGGCCCCCGTGACAAGGTGCTCGAACACCTGCGCGGCAACACCGCCAAACCCGCGGCCGCCGCGCCCCAAGGCAAGCCGCAGCCCGCCGTGGTCAACATCGCCGCGAACGCCACTCCGGCCAACACCAAGGACTAAATCGTGACCGCGTTCCAGACCGGGTTGCCCGCCGAAACCGGGCAAGACATGCAATTGGAGACATCGGACCGCAAGCCCCTGAGGATCGGGCTGATCATCCTGCTGGTGACCTTCGGCATCTTTGGCCTCTGGGCCCTGCTGGCGCCCCTCGACAGTGCCGCCCTGGCGCCGGGGGTGGTGACGGTCAAGGGCAACCGCAAGACCGTGCAGCACCTGGAGGGCGGCATCGTCGCCGACATCCTGGTGGCCGATGGCGAAACGGTGAAGGCGGGGGATCCGCTGGTCATCCTCGACGCCACCCAGGCCCGCGCCGAGCTCGGTGTCCTGCGCGGCCAGTACTATTCCTCCAGGGCGCTGGAGAGCCGCCTGCTGGCGGAGCGGGATGATCTCGAGGCGGTGGCCTTCGCCCAGGATCTCGACGTGGAGGATTCCCGCGCCGAGGAGGCCAAGCTCAACGAGGTGCAGATCTTCAATGCCCGTCGCAACGCCCGGCTGGGGGAGACCGAGGTGCTGGAGCAGCGCATCGACCAGCTGCAATCCCAGATCAAGGGCCTCAAGGCGCTGATCGCCAGCAAGCGGGAGCTGCGGGCCTCCTTCCGCGAGGAGATCAAGGACCTCGATGCCCTGCTGGCGGAGGGCTTCGTCGACAAGGTCCGTCTGCGGGAGATGGAGCGGAGCCTGTCCCGCACCGAGGGCGAGATCGCCGACCACCAGTCGTCCATAGCCCAGGCGGAGATGAAGATCGGCGAGACCCGCCTGGAAATCCTCCAGCTCAACAAGAAGTTCAAGACCGAGGTGGTGGATCAGCTGGCCGAGGCCCAGGCCAAGGTGTTCGATCTCTCGGAGCGGATCACCGCCATCCAGGACAAGGTTGAGCGCACCGTCATTCGCGCGCCGGTGGAGGGGATCGTGCTCGGTCTCAGCACCCACACCATTGGCGGCGTCGTCCAGTCCGGCAAACCGTTGCTGGATATCGTCCCGGAAAATCAGGAACTGGTGGTGGATGCCCGTGTCTCACCTGCGGACATCGACCGGGTGGCGGTGGGCACCGAGGCCAAGATCCGTTTCAGCGCCTTCAAGAACGCCACCACCCCCCAGGTTCAGGGCCGGGTGGTGAAGATCTCCGCCGACCGCCTGGTGGACGAGCAGTCCGGCGAACCCTATTACCAGGCCAAGGTCGAGGTCACCGAGGAGGGATTGAAATCCCTCGAAGGGCTCACCCTGGTGCCCGGGATGCCGGCCGAGGTGTTGATCAAGACCGGCGAGCGCACCCTGTTCCAGTACCTTGTCCAGCCCGCGACCAATGCCTTTGCCCGCTCACTGATCGAGGAATGATCCATGGCAATTGCGCGATGCACGGGCAAGCCAGCGGGCGGACGCCTGCGGCTTGCCGTCCTGCCCCTGGCCCTTACCCTGTCCCTCGGGGCCTTTGCCGAGAGTTCCGATCTGGTTGAACTCTACACCGAGGCACTCGGGTCCGACCCCCGCCTGATGGCTGCCGATGCCGAGGCGGACATCTACCAGGCCCGTGAGAAGTACCGGCGCGGCGCCCTGCTGCCCCAGGTGAGCGGCACCGCCCAGGGCACCCGCACCGGGCGGGAGAGCCCGGGCACCGGGGGCGATTACCTGCGCGAATACTACGATGGCGAGAAATACAGTTTCAGCCTCACCCAGTCCCTCTACAACAAACCCCAGTGGGAGGGCTACCGCGCCGCCCGCAACGAGGCGGACCAGTACGCCGCCCGCTTCGAGGACACCGAGAACCTGATCACCGTCGACCTGGTGGAGCGCTATACCAAGGTGCTCGCCGCCGAGGACAACCTGCGCTTCGTGGTGGCGGAGCGGGAAGCCGCCGAGAAGCAGTACAGCCAGATCAAGGCCCGCTTCGAGCGCCAGCTGGCGATGATCACCGACGTGCTGGAGGTGGAGGCCCGGGTCGACCGGCTGCGCACCGAGGAGCTGAGTGCCCGCAACCAGGTCAAGCTGACCCGGGAGGCCATGTCGGAGATGGTCGGCCGGGAAGTTGCCGAGCCCCTGGCGCCGCTGCGGGAACAGATCTTCGTCGACTGGGAACTGAGCTCCCCCGATCCCTGGATCGAGCGGGGCCTCAACGACAACAGCGCCCTGCAGGCCGCGCGGCTGTCGGTAAAGGCGGCGGAGGCCGGTCTGCGCCAGGCGAAGGGCGGGCGCCACCCCACCGCGAACCTCCAGTTGCTCGCCCAGAAGAGTGACATCGGCTACGAAAACGCCCAGGTGCCCACCAACGAAGTCTATGTGGCGGCGCTGAACCTCAACGTTCCCCTGTTCAGTGGCGGGCAGGTCAGCGCCCAGGTGGCGGAGGCCCGCGCCCGGTTGCGTCTCACCACCCAGCAGATGGAGGAGGTGGAGCGGGGCCTGCGCAAGCAGATCCGCGAGGCTTTCCTCAATGCCCAGAGCGCCAGTGAGCGGGTGGTCGCCACCCGCAAGGCGGTGGCCTCGGCGGAAAAATCCTACGAGGCCCGGCAGAAGGGCTATCAGTACGGCACCGTGACCGTGGTGGATGTGCTCGACGCCGCCGAGAACCTCTACGGTGCCCAGCGGGATTATCGCCAGGCCTATTACGACCTGATGGTGCAGGGTATGAACCTGTACCGCACCGCCGGCAGCGATGCGCCGGCCAAGGTGGCGGAGATCAACGACTGGCTGGCGACGGATTCCTGACCGGCGCGGCCCGCCCGGTGTACTACGGCGCGGGCCGCCCTGGGCTTTGCGGGGCAAAATAACAAGGTAAAGGGCATTGCGACAGTTCCTGCTTCACCTGCCTCGCCCGTTCAAGCGGCTGATCCTGATCGCCAATGACCTGGTGATTGTGGAGTGCTGCCTGCTGGCGGCGTTTTACCTGCGCCTCGGCTGGCCGGCCCTCGATCTTGTCGGCGGTTACTGGCCCGTCTTCCTGGTGACACCCCTGTGCGTGCTGGCCTTCCTGGTCCGCCTCGAACTGTACGGTTCCATCACCCGCCACGCCGGCCCCGAAATCATTGGCGTCCTTGCCCGCGGGCTCACCTTTGCGTCGCTGCTGGTGCTGCTGGTGTTCTTCATGGTGCCGGTGCAGCCCCAGCTGCCCCGCAGCGTGCTGGTGATGTTCTGGGCGTTCAGCATCCTCGCCCTGACGTCCTCCCGGGTCATCGCCAGTCGCTGGCTGCACGGCAGCTCCCTGTCGTCGGTGGTGATGGACCTCGCCGGCTGGCAGCGGGGCAAGAAGCGGCGCGGCACGGCGGTGGCGATCTACGGCGCCGGCGAGGCGGGTCGACAGCTGGCGGGGGCGCTGGCCCGGGGGCGTCGCTTCCGGCCGGTGGCCTTTGTCGACGACGACCCGGCCCTGCAGGGCCAGTGGGTGGCGGGCATCAAGGTGTACGGCCCCGGAGACCTGGCGGCGTTGATCGATACCATGGGCATCGGCGAGGTGATGCTCGCCATGCCCTCCGCCACCCGCCATCGTCGCCAGCAGATCATTCGCTTCCTGGAGCCCCTGGATGTCCAGGTGGCATCGGTGCCGGCCATGGATGAGCTGGCTCAGGGGCTGGTCAAGGTGGAGGATATTCGCGAGGTGGACGTGGCCGATATCCTCGGCCGCGAACCGGTGCCCGCCGACCCGGCGCTGCTCGGTGCCGCCATCGCCGGCCAATCGATCCTGGTGACCGGCGCCGGCGGCTCCATCGGCACCGAGCTGTGCCGACAGATCTTTCGCCACCGCCCCCGCAAGCTGGTATTGCTCGACCACAGCGAATACCACCTCTATGCCATCGCCAGCGAGCTGGAGCAGGCCGCCGCCGTGCTGGATGCGGCGGTGGAGGTGGAGGCGGTGCTCGGCTCGGTCACCGACCCGGGGCTGTGCCGAGGGCTGTGCCGCCGCCACGGTGTCCACACCCTGTACCACGCCGCCGCCTACAAGCATGTTCCCCTGGTGGAACACAACGGCTACCGGGGATTCGTCAACAACGTCCAGGGCACCCTGATGGCGGCGGAAGCGGCCATCGCCGAGGGGGTGGCGCGTTTCGTGCTGGTCTCCACCGACAAGGCGGTGCGCCCCACCAACATCATGGGGGTCACCAAGCGCCTCGCCGAGCTGGTGCTGCAGGCCCTGGCCCGGGAGCCCCTGGCGGATTTCGCTGGCCTGCCGGTGGGGGAGGGGGCGCGCCTCGCCAACCGCACCCGTTTTACCATGGTGCGCTTTGGCAATGTGCTCGATTCCTCCGGCTCGGTGATTCCCCGCTTCCGCGCCCAGATCCGCGCCGGTGGGCCGGTCACCGTCACCCACCCGGAGGTGACCCGTTATTTCATGACCATTCCCGAGGCGGCGGAGCTGGTGCTCCAGGCCAGTGCCCTGAGCGAGGGTGGCGACGTATTCATCCTGGAGATGGGGGATCCGGTGAAGATCGACGACCTGGCGCGGCGGCTGGTGCATCTTTCGGGCCTCTCGGTGAGGGACGCCGCCCGCCCCGATGGGGATATCGAGATCCGCTACACCGGCATCCGTCCGGGGGAAAAGCTCTACGAGGAACTCCTGATCGACGACACCGCCGTGCCCACCGGTCACCCCAAGATCTGGCGGGCCAGCGAGCAGGTGATCCCCTGGGACGAACTCAAGGCCCTGCTGCTGGCGGTGGAAGCGGCCTTCGCGGCCGACGACAGCGGGGCGATCAAGAGCCTTCTCGCCCGCCCCGAGATCGGTTACCAGCCGGAGGCCGCCGGCTGATGGCGGCCCTCGCCACCGCCCTCGCAACCCTCGGGCACTGGCGCCTCGCCCTGCGGGAGCGCCACCTCCCCTGGCTGCTGGCCCTGTTCCTGGTGCTTGCACTCACCCTTGAGAGCCGCACCGGCGTGGTCAATGTGTTGCGCGGGCCGGTCTTTCTCGCGGTGCTGTTTTGCCTTGGGCGTGGGGACCTGCGTGCGCTGTGGGCCAACGGCCCGGCCCGCTGGTTCCTGCTGCTGATGGCCTGGCTGGGTTTGAGCCTGCTCTGGGACGGCGCCTCGGCGGCGGACTGGAAGATCCTCCAGCGGGGCCTTCAGGTGCTCACCCTGCTGGTGCTGGTGTTCCTGGTGGCGCGCCAGCGGCCGGACTGGCAGCCCCGCATCCTTCGCCTCTACCTGGTGGCGGGTATCGCCGCGGCGGCCTTGGTCCTCGTCGCCTGGCCCGGTTCGCCGGCCACCCTCGCCGCCCTGCACCCCGGTGTGGAGCGCTCCCACTTCTATACCCGGGGGGTGCTCACCATCAGTATTTTCACCGGCTGGATGATGGCGGTGCTGTCGATCGCCTGCGCCCACGGCGCCCTGGCGACGGGTGCGCGCCGCGCGCCCCTGTACCTGCTGGGGGGGCTGTTGTGTGCCCTGGTGATGCTGTGGACCCAGGCCCGCTCCGCCTGGCTCGCGGCGATCCTCGGCATCGCCATGGTGCTGTGGCACCATCGCCCGCGGCGCTGGTGGCTGTGGCTCGCGGCGCTGCCCCTGTTGGCGGCGGCAGCGGCGCTGTTGTTCCCGGAGTGGCGGGAGATCCTCGCCGACAGCCTGGAGCGCGGCGGCTCCTTCCGCCTGGCGATCTGGCGCAACGCCCTCGACCGCGCCCTGGAGTCCCCCCTGCACCTGCTGGCGGGGCATGGCCTGTCGGCATCGACCCGCACCGTCGCCGAGGGCATCGTTCAGAACCACTACCACAGCCTCTACCTCAACACCCTGTTCCAAGGAGGCCTGGTGGCCCTTGCCCTCTACCTGGGCTGTCTGTGGCGGCTGGCCGCGGACTGGTGCCGCGAGCCCCGGGACTGGCTCTGGGCCTGCCTGCTGATACCCATGCAGCTGGCCTTCGTGGTGGATGGGGAGAACTTTTTCGTCACCCCCTCGGCGATGATGCTGGCCTACCTGTTGCCCCTGTTCTGGGCCATGACCCGCTGGCAACCCTTTGCCCCGCACCGGACAACAAATGGACTCCCGGCGCACAAGTGGGGATAATACTGGGCTTTTCCGGTGGGCCCCTGGGCCGCCAACCGACCCTCGAGCACGATGGCAACCATGACCGAATCCCGACATATCCAGCTGATGGACACCACCCTCCGGGACGGGGAGCAAACCCAGGGCGTGTCCTTTTCCGCCGAGGAGAAGGCCGCCATCGCCAAGGCTCTGCTCAAGTCCCTCAACATCGACCGCATCGAGGTGGCCTCCGCCGGCGTGTCCGAGGGTGAGAAGCGCGCGGTGGCCGCCATCAACGCCTGGGCCAGGGACGAGGGCCTCGACGGCCGCATCGAAGTGCTCGGCTTCGTCGACCATAAACGCAGTGTCGACTGGATCGTCGACACCGGCGGGCGGGTCATCAACCTGCTCACCAAGGGCAGCGAGAAACACTGCCGCGAACAGCTGGGCATGACCCTCGACGAGCACGTCGAGGGCATCCACCTGACGGTGGCCCATGCCCTGTCCCGGGGGCTTGCCGTCAATGTCTACCTGGAGGACTGGTCCAACGGCTACCGGGACAGCCGCGACTACGTCTACGGCCTGATGGACCGGATCCGCGACATCGGCATCAGCCATGTGATGCTGCCGGATACCCTGGGGGTGATGGCCCCCGACGAGGTGTACGCCAGCCTCTCCGACATGATCGCCCGCTACCCCGGGGTGCGCTTCGACTTTCACCCCCACAACGACTACGGCCTCGCCGTGGCCAATGTGATGGCGGCGGTGCGCGCCGGGGTGTCGTCCATCCACTGCACCGTCAACTGCCTGGGGGAGCGGGCGGGCAACGCCTCCCTCGCCGAGGTGGCGGTGGTGCTGCGGGACAAGATGGGCATGGCCCTGTCCATCGACGAAAGCAACATCATGAAGGTCAGCAAGATGGTGGAGAATTTTTCCGGCAAGTGGATCGCCGGCAACGCTCCCATCGTTGGCGCCGACGTCTTCACCCAGACCGCGGGAATTCACGCCGACGGTGACCGCAAGGGCGGGCTGTACGTCAGCAAGCTCACCCCGGAGCGCTTCGGCCGCACCCGCAGCTACGCCCTCGGCAAGATGAGCGGCAAGGCCTCCCTGCTCAAGAACCTCGAGGCCCTCGGTATCACCCTGTCCCCGGAGAACCAGGCCAAGGTGCTGGCGCGGATCGTCAAGATGGGGGATTCCAAGCACCAGATCACCCTCGACGATCTGCCCTTCATCATCGCCGATGTAATGGAGAGCAAGGATTACAAGCATATTCGCCTGCTGGACTGCGAGATCAACAGCCGTCTCAACCAGAGCTCCCGGGTGGACATCGAGGTGGAGTTGCAGGGCAAGGTGTACAGTGCCAGTGGCGAGGGCAACGGCGGCTTCGATGCCTTCATCAACGCCATCCAGTCGATTCTCTCCGACAAGGGGGTCACCCTGCCGGACCTGGTGGACTACGAGGTGAAGATCCCCAAGGGTGGCCACACCAGCGCCCTCACCGAGTGCATCGTCACCTGGCGGCTGGCGGGCAACCGCAAGGTCAAGACCCGGGGGGTCCACGCCAACCAGGTGTTCGCCGCGGTGCTGGCGACCCTGCGTATCATCAATATGCAGCTCCACGAGATGACCCTGTAGGGTCGCTCAGGGCGCTTGTGCCACTAAAAAGGCCGGGGAATCGCCCCGGCCTTTTGCTTTGCATTGTTTGCCAATCCGCGCCAGGGGCGCCGGACGTCAAACCCGGGGCATGGCCCGCAGTTTTTCCACCACCCTGTCGCCGAAGGCGGCGGTGGTGATCAGCTCGGCGCTGCCGCCCCGGGACAGGTCGGGGGTGGAGAAGCCGTCGGCGAACACGCCCTGCATCGCCGCCCAGACGTTCTGGGCTTCCTTCTCCATGCCGAAGCTCATCTCCAGCATCATCGCCACGGAGCCGATCATGGAGTAGGGGTTGGCGATGCCCTTGCCCGCGATGTCCGGGGCCGAGCCGTGGGAGGGCTCGTAGTAGGCCTTTTCCGGGCCCAGGCAGGCGGAGGGCATGAGGCCCAGGGAGCCGAGGATGCCGCCCCCCTGGTCGCTCAGGATATCGCCGAACATGTTTTCCATCACCATCACGTCGAACTGGGTGGGGTTCAGGCACAGGTGGGTGGCGGCGGCGTCCACCAGCATGTGGATCACTTTGACGTCCGGGTATTCCGGCGCCAGCTCGGCGACGATCTCGTTCCACAGCACGCTGGATTTCAGCACGTTGCTCTTGTGGATATTGTGCAGCACCTTCTTGCGGCGGCGGGCGAGCTTGAAACCCTCGTGGAGGATCTGGCGGATCTGCGCCTCGTCGTACTCCAGCACTTCCCTGACGTAGCGCAGGCCCTTGTCGTTGACGCCGGACTCCTTGTGGCCGAAATACAGGCCCCCCACCAGCTCCCGCACCATGATGATGTCGATGCCCTCGCCGACGATCTCCGCCTTCAAGGGGGAGAAGCCGGCGATGGCCTTGGGTAGGTACACCGGGCGGAAGTTGGCGTAGGTGTTGTAGCGGGCGCGGAGGGGCAGCAGGGCGCCGCGCTCTGGCTGCATGTCCACGGGGATCTTCTGGGATTCCTCGTGGCTAAGGCCAATGGGGCCCTTGATGATGGCGTCCGCCGCGTCGCAGATCGCCTTGGTCTCGTCGGGGAAGGGGTGGCCGTGGTCGAAGTAGGCCTGGCCGCCGAACGCCGCCTCCAGCAGCTCGAAGCGCACATCGTTGCGCTCCTCCACCAGTTTGAAGACCTTGATGGCCTCGCGCATGATTTCGGGGCCGATGCCGTCACCGGCGAGAATGGCGATCTTGTAGGTTTTCATGGGGCGGGAATCCTTGGGGGTTCGAAACGGAAGGCGGCGATTTTACTGGCCCCCGCCCGGGGGAGCAACGTGGCTCGCCCTGCCGGCGCCTCAGTCGAACCGGGGGGCGCGTTTCTCGATGAACGCCATGACCGCCTCCCGGTGCTGGGCGGACTTGTGGGCCACCGCCTGGAACCCGGCGGACAGCTCCAGGAGGTTGGGGAAGGTGCTGGTCTGGCCCTCCCGCAGCAGGCGCTTGGTCATGCGCAGGGCCTCGCCGGGGTTTTTGGCGATGCGCTGGGCGAGGGCCATGGCCTCGCCCATCAGTTGCTCGTGGGGCACCACCCGGGACACCAGCCCGCAGGCGAGGGCCTCGTCGGCCTTGAGCATGTCGCCGGTAAAGGCCATTTCCGCCGCCTTCGACTGGCCCACCACCCGGGGCAGCAGCCAGGCGCCGCCGTCCCCGGGGACGATGCCGAGCTTGACGAAGCTCTCGGCAAAGGCGGCGTTTTCCGAGGCGATGCGGATATCGCACATACAGGTGATGTCGTTGCCGGCGCCGATGGCGAGGCCATTGACGGCGGCGATCAGGGGCACTTCCAGGTTGTACAGGGCGAGGGCCAGGCGCTGGATGCCGTCCCGGTACTCGCGGCGGATGGCCGCCGGGTCCATACCGTCGCCGTCGAAGTACTTGCGCATGGTCTTGACGTTGCCGCCGGCGCTGAAGGCGGGGCCGTTGCCGGTGAGGATCGCGACCCGCACCGAGGTGTCGGCGTTGATGCGCTCGCAGGCGGCGATCAATTCGGGGATGGCGCTGTTGCCGGTGAGGGCGTTGCGGGTCTCCGGCTCGTCCATGGTGAGGACGGCGATGGGGCCCTGTTGCTGGTAGTGGAGGAACTGGCTCATGGGATTACCTGGCGGAAAGTGACTGACAGTGGCAAAAATGGCGCGGGCCGAAGCTGATGGATTGACAGCTATCCGCCGCCAAAAAAGCGCCCCGGGGGCGCCTTTTGGGTTCAGCGCGGTAGCCTGCCCCAGTGGTGGCAGCTTGCGATGGTGTTGGCGATGATGCGGGCCTGGGCGGCCTTCAGGCGCTTGAGCCCCACCCCCTGGTGGACCAGGGCCGGGTTCAGGGCCGCGAGTTTTTCCATGGCCGCGTGGAGCACGCTGGCGAGGGAGAAGGCGTCGCCCCGGGAGATGCCTTCCGCCGTGGCCGATGATTCCAGGATGCGGTTGACGTAGAAGTTGAGCTCCGGGAGATAGGCGTCCATGCGCAGCTTGTCGAAGGCCGGGTCGCCGCGATCCGCCTCGAGGTTGCGAAAGCGCAGCACTTCGCGGTGTTTGTGCCAGACCGCAAAAAACTTTTCGACGAATTCCAGGGCGCGCTCCTCCAGCTTGTCCCGCTCCCAGGGCTTGTCCATGGCGGCGAGGGTGCGCTCCATGTCCTTGCTGGCGAGTTCGGCGAGGGCGAAGAGCACATCCTTGATGTCATCGAAATACATGTAGAACGTGGCGGAAGAGGTGCCCGCCTCCTTGGCGACCGACACGGCGGTCAACTCCACCGGGGAGTGGGTCTTGAGCAGCCGTTCGGCGGCGTCCATCAACCGCTTGCGGGTGGCGTGCCCCTTGGGGCCGAGTGTCTGACCTTGCTTGTTGCTGATGACGGTGTCGTTCACTGGGTGCTGTCCTTTGTCGGCTGTCCGGTTGCCCGTTGCGAGTCGCCTGAACACAGGGGTGTCATTCTACACAAAACCCGCGTTCGCCAAGAGCCGGAACGGTGCCCGGGGTGGTCCCCCCGGGAATGGTGTTGCGGAGGGCGCGGGCGCCGTGATTTAATAACTGTTACTTTGTCAGTTTTTGTCGGGATGTCAAGCCAGCCGTTCGCCCGTTTCCGGGTGCCGGGGTATGATCCCGCCACAACGATCACCGCGCGGCTCCCCATGAATTTTCACAACGACACCTGCTTCCATACCGACGCCGGCCAGCTTGTCGCCGCGCTGCGGGGCTGCCTGCCCGACCACTGCCTGCTGTGGGAGGCTGAAGACCTGCGCCCCTACGAGTGCGACGGCCTGTCCGCGTACCGGGAGATGCCCCTGGCGGTGGCCCTGCCGGAAACCGAGGAGCAGGTGATCGCGGTGCTTACGACCTGCCACCAGCAGGGTGTGCCGGTGGTGCCCCGGGGCGCGGGCACGGGGCTCTCCGGCGGCGCCCTGCCCCACGCCCAGGGGGTGGTGCTGTCCCTGGCGAGGATGAAGGCGATCCTGCGCCTGGACCCGGAGCGGCAGTTGGCGGTGGTGCAGCCGGGGGTGCGCAACCTCGCCATCTCCGAGGCCGCCGCGCCCCATGGGCTCTACTATGCCCCCGACCCGTCCTCCCAGATCGCCTGCACCATCGGCGGCAATGTGGCGGAAAACTCCGGGGGTGTGCACTGCCTCAAGTACGGGCTCACCGTTCACAACGTGCTCGGCATCCGCGCCGTGCTGGCGGATGGCACCCCCATCACCCTCGGCGGCGAGGCGCCGGACAGCCCGGGCCTCGATCTGCTCGCCCTGTGCGTGGGCTCCGAGGGGCTCCTGGCGGTGGTGACCGAGGTGACTGTCAAGCTCACCCCGAGCCCCCAGTGCGCCCGGGTGGTGATGGCCTCCTTCGCCGATGTGAACCAGGCGGGCGATGCGGTGGCCGCCATCATCGCCGCGGGCATCATTCCCGCCGGCCTCGAGATGATGGACAGGGCCGCCACCGCCGCGGTGGAGCCCTTCGTCAAGGCCGGCTACGACCTCGGCGCCGCCGCCATTCTGCTGGTGGAATCCGACGGCACCGCCGAGGAGGTGGACGAGGAGATTGCCCGCATTCGCGCCGTGCTGGATCACAGCGGCGCCAGTTCCCTGAAGGTCTCCACCAGCGAGGCGGAGCGGCTGCTGTACTGGGCGGGGCGCAAGGCGGCCTTTCCCGCCATCGGCCGCATCTCCCCGGATTACTACTGCATGGATGGCACCATTCCCCGCCAGCACCTGGGGGAAATGCTCACCGCCATCGCCGCCATGGAGCGCAAGTATTCCCTCGGCTGCGCCAATGTCTTCCACGCAGGAGACGGCAATCTGCACCCGTTGATCATGTTCGATGCCAACAAGCCCGGCGAGCTGGAGCGGGCCGAGGCCTTTGGCGCGGAAATTCTCGAACTCTCGGTCAAGCTCGGTGGCTCCATCACCGGCGAGCACGGGGTCGGCGCCGAGAAGATCAACCAGATGTGCGTGCAGTACGGCGCCGACGCCCTCGACATGTTCCACCGGGTCAAGGCGGCCCTGGACCCGAAGGGCCTGCTCAACCCCGGCAAGGCCATTCCCTCCCTGCACCGCTGCGCGGAATACGGCGCCATGCACGTGCACCGGGGCCAGGTGCCCTTTCCCGAGCTGCCGAGGTTCTGAATGACCAGCATTATCGAGACCTGGGCGGAGCGCATCCGCGCCGCCGCCGACAGCCATTTGCCGCTGCGGATTCGCGGCGGCGATTCCAAGGGGTTCTACGGCAATTCCTGTCGTGGCGGGGAGCTTGATACCCGCGAACACAGCGGCATCCTCGCCTACGAACCCACCGAGCTGGTGATCACCGCCCGCTGTGGCACCGCCCTCGCCGAAATCGAGGCGGCACTCGCCGAGCGCAACCAGATGCTGGCCTTCGAGCCACCCCATTTCGCCCCCGGGCAAGCCACCCTGGGGGGCGCGGTGGCGGCGGGCCTCGCCGGCCCGGGGCGCCTGCAGGCGGGGCCGGTGCGGGATTTCGTCCTCGGCGCCCAGCTGCTGGACGGCCGGGGCCGGGTCATGGATTTCGGCGGCCAGGTGATGAAGAACGTGGCCGGGTACGACATCGCCCGCTTGCTGGCGGGCAGCCTCGGCATTCTCGGGGTCATCACCCAGCTGTCCCTGAAGGTGTTGCCAAGGCCCATGGCGGAGGCCACCCTGCGCCTCGACGCCGGCGAGGGGGAGGCACTCCACCTGGTCACCCGCTGGAAAGGGCAACCCCTGCCGATCTCTGCCACCGCCTGGCTCGACGGCCAGCTGTGGGTGCGCCTGTCCGGGGCTGCCGCCGCCCTGGACGCTGCCCGCCGCAAGCTGGGGGGCGAGGCTGTCGAGGAGGATGTCGCCCGGGATTTCTGGCGCCGGCTGCGGGACCAGCAGTTGCCGTTCTTCGCCGGGGACGCTCCCCTGTGGCGCCTGTCCCCGCCCGCCAATACCGCGCCCCTCGATCTGGGGGAGACAGTTTTCGAATGGAGCGGCGGCCAGCGCTGGCTCAAGGCGGATCTGCCCGCGCAAGGGATCCGAGCCGCCGCGGCGGAGCTGGGTGGCAGCGCCACCCTGTTCCGGCGGGTTGGGGACGAGGGCACCGCCACCTTCCCATCCCCGGCGCCGGCCCTGATGCAGCTGCACAGGAATCTCAAGGCCCAGTTCGATCCGGCGGGCATCTTCAACCCGGGCCGGTTTTACCCGGATCTGTAAGCGCCAGAGGACTTCACCATGCAAACCCAACTGGCGGACTTCATTCGCGACACCCCCGAGGGCCGGGAGGCGGACAGCATCCTGCGCAGCTGCGTGCACTGTGGCTTTTGCACCGCCACCTGCCCCACCTACCAGCTGCTCGGCGACGAACTGGACGGACCCCGGGGCCGCATCTACCTGATCAAGAGCGTGCTGGAGGGGGAGGCGCCCACGGCGAAAACCCAGTTGCACCTGGACCGCTGCCTTACCTGCCGCGCCTGCGAAACCACCTGCCCCTCGGGGGTGAACTACCACCGTTTGCTGGATATCGGTCGCGAGGTGGTGGAGGACAAGGTCCGCCGGCCCCTGGGGCAGCGCCTGCTGCGGGTTGCCCTGCTGGCGGTGATGCCGCGCCCCGCCCTGTTCGCGCCTCTGCTGTGGATCGGGCAACTCGTCCGACCACTGCTGCCGGGCCCGTTGCGGGACAAGATCCCGCAACGGCGGGCCGGGGACGATCAGCGCCCGGCGAGCCGTCACCCCCGGCGGGTGGTGATGCTGGAGGGCTGCGTGCAGCCGGGTATCGCCCCCGCCACCAACGCCGCCGCCGCCCGGGTGCTGGATGCCCTCGGCATCAGTGTGATCAGCACCCCCGGCGCCGGTTGCTGTGGCGCCCTGCGCTTTCACCTGAATGCCCAGGACGGTGCCCTTGCCGACATGAAGCGCAATATCGACGCCTGGCAGCCGGCCCTGGCGGCGGGGGCCGAGGCGGTGGTGAGCACGGCGTCCGGCTGCGGCGCCCACCTGGCGGCCTACGGTGAACTGCTCGCCCGGGACGGGGAGTACGCCGACCGGGCTCGGGTGGTCAGCGACCTCAACCGGGATATTGCCCAGGTCCTCGCCGCCGAGGAGACCGCCTTGACGGCCCTTTTGGAAAAGACCACGGCGGGCAGGCCCCGGCGCCGGGTGGCCTTTCACGCCCCCTGCACCCTGCAGCACGGCCTGCGGATTCGCGGCCTGGTGGAGCGGCTGCTGACGGCGGCGGGCTGCGAACTCACCCCGGTGGCGGACGGGCACCTGTGCTGCGGCTCGGCGGGTACCTACTCGATCCTCCAGCCTGACCTGTCGCGCCAGCTCAGGGACAATAAACTCGGGGCGCTGACCGCCGGCGCCCCGGCACTGATCGCCACCGCCAATATCGGCTGCCAGGCCCACCTGCAATCCGGCGGTGACACCCCGGTGGTCCACTGGATCGAATTGATCGACGAGGCTCTGGCCCCGGCGATGCACACCACAAGGAGCAAAACATGACAGAACGCACCCTCCGCGCCGGCCTCCAGGTCGCCACCCCCCTCGCAGCCCTTATCGAGGACCGCATCCTGCCCGGCACCGGTGTCGATGCCGGCGACCTGTGGCGCGGCTTTGCCCGCCTGCTGGCGGACCTGGTGCCCGTCAACCGCCAGCTGCTGGCGAAGCGGGATGCGCTTCAGGGGGCCCTCGACCAGTGGCACCGTGAAAACCCCGGCGCGGTGGACCCCGAGGCCTATCTCGGCTTTCTGCGGGAGATCGGCTACCTGGCCCCGGAGGTGGGCGATTTCGAGGTGAGCACCGCCGGTGTGGACCCGGAGATCGCCACCCTGGCCGGCCCCCAGCTGGTGGTGCCGGTGATGAACGCCCGCTTTGCCCTGAATGCCGCCAACGCCCGCTGGGGCAGCCTCTATGACGCCCTCTACGGCACCGACGCCATCCCGGAAACCGACGGCGCCGACAAGGGCAGCGGCTACAACCCTGTGCGGGGCGCCCGGGTGATCGCCACCGCCAAAGGCTTTCTCGACGGCGCCGCGCCCCTCGCCGGCGGCCAGCGCTGGGACCAGGTGACGGGCTTTTCCGTGGCCTCCGGCCAACTGGTGCTCGCCGCTGGCAACGCCACCCTGGCCCTCGCCGACCCCGGCCAGTTCGCCGGCTACCGGGGCGATGGCGCATCCCCCAGCGCCGTGCTGCTGGCCAACAACGGTTTGCACCTGGAGATCCAGGTCGACGCCGGCCACCCCATCGGCCGGGACGACCCGGCCCATATCAAGGATCTGGTGCTGGAATCCGCCGTCTCCACCATCCAGGACTGCGAGGATTCCGTGGCTGCCGTGGATGCCGCGGACAAGGTGGAGGTCTATGGCAACTGGCTGGGATTGATGAAGCAGGACCTCACCGCCACCTTCGCCAAGGGCGGCAAGACCCTTACCCGGGGCCTCAACCCCGACCGGGACTTCCTCTCCCCCGCGGGCGAACCCTTCAGCCTGCCGGGCCGCAGCCTCTTGCTGGTGCGCAACGTGGGCCACCTGATGACCACCGACGCCATCCTCGACGGCGAGGGCAACGACATCCCCGAGGGTATGCTCGACGCCCTGGTCACCAGCCTCTGCGCCCTCCACGACCTTAAAAAAGCCGGCGGCCCCCGCAACAGCCGGGCCGGCAGCGTCTACATCGTCAAGCCCAAGATGCACGGCCCCGAGGAAGTGGCCTTCGCCAACACCCTGTTCGACCGGGTGGAGGACATCCTCAAGCTGCCCCGCCACAGCCTCAAGATCGGCATCATGGACGAGGAGCGCCGCACCACCCTCAACCTCAAGGCCTGCATCCACGCCGCCCGGGAGCGGGTGATCTTCATCAACACCGGCTTTCTCGACCGCACCGGGGACGAGATCCACAGCCTGATGGAGGCCGGCCCGGTGGTGCGCAAGGACGCCATGAAGAAGCAGCGCTGGATTGCCGCATACGAGGACTGGAACGTGGATACGGGGCTCGCCTGCGGCCTCAGGGGCCGCGCCCAGATCGGCAAGGGCATGTGGGCCAAGCCCGACGAGATGGCGGAGATGCTCGCCACCAAGCACAACCACCCGGAGGCCGGCGCCAGCTGCGCCTGGGTGCCGTCCCCCACCGCCGCCACCCTCCACGCCATGCACTACCACCGCATCAATGTCGCGGCGGTCCAACAGCGCCTCGCCGGCCAGCGGCGGGCGAGCCTCGCCGACCTGGTCACCCTGCCGCTGCTCGGCGCCGAGCGGCCCACGGCGGCGGAGATTCAGCAGGAGCTGGACAACAACGCCCAGGGCATCCTCGGCTACGTGGTGCGCTGGGTGGAGCAGGGGGTCGGCTGCTCCAAGGTGCCCGACATCCACAACGTGGGCCTGATGGAGGACCGCGCCACCCTCAGGATCTCCAGCCAGCACATCGCCAACTGGCTGCGCCACGGCATCTGCACCCCCGAACAGGTGGACGAGACCCTGGCCCGCATGGCCGCCGTGGTGGACCGCCAGAATGCCGGCGACCCCGCCTACCGCCCCATGACCGCCGACCTCGCCAACTCCTGCGCCTTCCAGGCCGCCCGCGACCTGGTATTCAAGGGACGGGAACAGCCCAACGGCTATACCGAGCCGCTGCTCCATGCCTGGCGGCGCAAGGCGAAGAGCGTTTTGGTCTGACGTCTGACGCTGGACGTCTGACGCAAAAGCAGAAGCAAAAGCAAAAGCAAAAAGTTTGGCCCGATTCATGGGGCGAGGGGTTTGGCGTCAGACGTCCAGCGTCAGACGTCAGACCCCTCCCTAAGGCCACATTGTCTGACAACCACCCCAACCTTCTACGGAGAAAAAATGCTCACCATCAACCGTCTCTCCCACGCCGACGCCCAGCTGCTGATCGCCGGCGCCCGGCAAAAAGCCACCGAGATCGGCGTGCCCATGTGCATCGCCATCGTCGATGAATCCGGCAACCTGATCGCCTTCGAGCGCATGGATGGCGGCAAGATCACCAGCATCACCATTGCCATCGACAAGGCCTTCACCGCCGCCGCCGCCCGCAAGGCGACCCACGACTACAACGCCGTGTGCGTCCCCGGCAACCTGGCCTTCGGCATCAACAGCGCCATCGGCGGCCGCCTCATGGTGGTGGGCGGTGGCCTGCCCGTCAGCGTCAACGGTGAAGTGGTAGGGGGCATCGGTCTCAGCTCCGGCACCCCCCAGCAGGATATGGACTGCGCCCAGGCGGGGATCGACCACTTTCTGGCAAGTCTCGGCTAGCCTGGGGCGTACGCCCTGGCCTCACGGCGACAGTTTGTGTCCCGTGGGCCACGGATTTTGCGGGACCTCGGGGGCCTTAACACCTATCCTCCTATCCACACCCTGACAGGAGGAGATAACCGTGGACCTCGGTATTCGCGGCCGCAAGGCCATCGTCAACGGCGGCAGCGCCGGATTGGGCAAGGCCAGTGCCCTGGCCTTGGCGCGGGAGGGGGTGGAGCTGTTCATCTCCGCCCGGGGTGAGGGGCGGCTGATGGCCGCCTGCGAGGACATCGCCCGGGAAACCGGGGTGAAGGTCACCCCCATCGTCGCCGATCACAGCAGCGAGGAGGGCCGCGAACGGGTGCTGGCGGCCTGCCCGGCGCCGGATATTCTGGTGGGCACCTGCTCGCCGCCCCCCATGACCCCCGACCGCCGCGCCATCACCCAGGGCCACTGGCGGGAGGCCCTCGACACCGGCCTGCTGTCCCCGGTGCATTTCATCGAGGCCACCCTCGACGGCATGGTGGAGCGGGGCTGGGGCCGCATCGTCAATATCGCCAGCGGCGCGGTGAAATATCCCCACGAGCTGCGCATCCTCTCCGGGGCGCCCCGGGCGGCACTGTTGAACTACAGCGTGGCGGTGAGCAAGGCGGTGGCGTCCCGCAATGTCACCATCAACAACCTGCTGCCGGTGATGCACCATACCGACGGTATCCATGAGGTCTACCAAGCCAAGGCCGATGAGAACGGCACCACCCTGGAGGAGGAGATCGACAAGGCCCTGCAGTGGATGAGAATCCCCGCCGGCCGCTTTGGCGACGCCGACGACTTCGGCGCCTTCGTGGCGCTCTTTTGCAGCCGGTTCGCCAACTACGTCACCGGGCAGAGCCTGGTGATCGATGGGGGGGTGGGGACTTCGCTGTTGTGAGTCTTGCGCGTTGCACGTTACAAGTTGCAAGTTGCACGTTTCACGTTTCACGTGAAGAGCGGTGGCTCGAGGATTCCTGGCGGTGCAGCGCACTTTGCGAGTGAAGTGCTGGAACAGCAACCAGTCCCGCCAACGTGTAACTTGTAACGTGAATATCTCAGCCCGCAATAGCCGGCCAGAGCTGCGCCCCCGGCGCGGCGAGCACCTGCCGCCCCAACCGCTCCGCCCACCAGTGTTCGCTGCCGGCCTCGTCGCGCCATTGCCACAGGCGGCGGCTGTAGTAGTGGAGGATGTGCTCGTCGGTAAAGCCGATGGCGCCGAACACCTGGTGGGCGGATTCCGCCCCCCGGGAGGCCGCCTGGCCCGCCCGGGCCTTGGCCACGGCGGCGCCGTGCTCGCCGTTGCCCCGGTCCAGCTGGCGGCAGGCGTAGAGGCCCGCCACCTGGGCGGCGGCGGCCTGGGCGGCGAGGTCGGCGATCAGGTGCTGGATCGCCTGGAACTTGCCGATGGGCTTGCCGAACTGCTCCCGGGTGTTGCCGTAGTCCACGCACAGGGCCAGCAGGCGGTCGAGGATGCCCGCCATCTGCACGGCCCGGGCCGCGGCGAGGGCGGGCTTGAGGCCGAGTTCCCCCGCGAAAGGCGCGGAGGCGAGGGCGGCGGGGGCGAAGCCGGAGACCACCACCCGGGCGGAGGGAATCCGCGCCAGGGTTTCCACCGCCGTCAGCTGCAGGTGATCCCTGGGGATGAGAGCGATGAACCGCTCGCCGCCTCTCTCGGCCAGGGCCACCAGGTGGGAGCAATGGCCAATCCAGGGCACCAGGCCATCCTCTCCACTGAGCCGTCCCTGGTGGTCGAGCTGGAAGATCAGGTCCGATACCGCCAGCGGGCCGCCGGGGTTGTCGATGCCGGCAAGGCCCAGGGCCCAGCCGGCCACCAGGGTTTCCGCCAGGGGGACGGGCGCCGCCCAGCTGCCCGCGGCCCGCAGGGCGGGCTCGGCGTCCTCCCAGCCAAGGCCGACGCCACCGGCGTCCTCCGGCACCAGGGCCAGGGTGATGCCCAGTTCCTCCAGGGCCTGCCAGAGGCCCTGGTCGAAGGTGCCGTCCTCCACGGCGATCAGCCGCTCCCGGGTGACCTCGCGGCCCAGCAGGCGGTCCACCTGTTCGGCCAGCAGATCGCCGATGGTCTGTTCGTTGCTCATGGTTGTCGCTCCGTTCATCGCAGTCCCAGCCCCTTGGCAATGATGCCCTTGAGGATTTCCCGGGTGCCGCCCCTAAGGGAGTAGGAGGGCACGTTCTGGGTAAGAAAGCCCTGCAGTTCGCTGAGGCGATTGCCCCGGGCGAGGGTGGCGGGGTAGTCGCTCAGTTCCCGCACCAGGTTGGGGATCTGCTGTTCGTGGCTGTTGCCGAGATCCTTCACCAGGGCCGCTTCCCGGGCCGGCGCGTGGCCCTCCGCCAGCTGGCCGAGGACGGACAGGGACATCTCCCGGAGGATCACCAGGTCCGCCACCGTGGCGCCCAGGCGGCGGGCGGCGAGGCGGTCGCCGTCGCCCCCCTGGCGGATCTCGTCGATCAGGGGCGGCAGTACCGGAAAGCAGCTCATGAAGCGGTCCGGCTGGCTGCGCTCGAAGGCCAGCTCCGAGGTGGCCTGGTTCCAGCCGTCCCCCTCGACCCCCACCAGCATGTCGGCGGGAACGAAAACATCGTCAAAGAAGATTTCGTTGAAGTGGGCCTCGCCGGTGAGATCCCGGATGGGGCGCACATCGATGCCGGAGGACCTCATGTCGATCAGGAACTGGGACAGCCCCTCGTGCTTGACCTTGCCGTCGCCGCCGGTGCGGAACAGGCCGATCATGAAATCGCTGAGGTGGCCGTTGGTGGTCCAGATCTTGGTGCCGGTGAGGCGCCAGCCGCCGTCCACCTTGTTGGCCCGGGACTTGATGGCGGCGAGGTCCGACCCCGCATTGGGTTCGCTGAGGCCAATGCAGAACGATGCCTCGCCCTTGACGATCTCGGGCAGAAAGCGCTGGCGCTGCTGTTCGGTGCCGAGGCGCAGCAGCAGGGGGCCGCTCTGGCGGTCGCCGAACCAGTGGGCGCCGAGGGGCGCGCCCACCGCGAGCATCTCCTCCACCACCACGTAGCGCTCCAGGTGGCTGCGCTCGCCGCCGCCGTACTGCTTCGGCCAGGTCATGCCGATCCAGCCCTCGGCGCCCACGGTGCGGCTGAAGTCACGGTCAAAGCCGGTCCATGAGTGGCCGACCTTCCAGCCGGACCAGTCCCTGCCCGCCTCGGCGAGGAAGTCCCGCACCCGCTGGCGGAGGGGTTGCAATGCCGCCGGGAGCTCCAGCGGTTTGAAGGAAAAGGGTGAGGTCATGGGAGTCCTATGGGAACATTACAGGGCGATGGTATAGCCGCCATTCACCGACAGCACCTGGCCGGTGATATAGGAGGCGCCGTTGGAGAGCAGGAAGCACACCGGCACCGACACTTCCTCGGGGGTGGAAAAGCGCCCCATGGCGATCTGCTCCAGGTAGGTGTCGCGGAAGCGCTCGCTGCGGGCCACTTCCGTCATGGCGGTTTCCACCAGGCCGAAGCACACGGCATTGGCGCGGATGCCGAACTTGGCCCACTCCCGGGCGGCGGTCATGGCCATGCCGAACATGCCGGACTTGGCGGCGGCGTAGTTGATCTGGCCGAGGCTGCCCCGGCGCCCGGCGTCGGAGGAGATGAAGACGATGGCGCCCGGGTTCTCGTCCCCCGCCTTGGCCCGCTCCAGCATGTGGATGCCCACCGCCTGGGTGAAGAAGAACGAGCCGTTCAAGTGCACATCCAGCACCTGCTGCCACTCCAGGGCGGTCATCTTGTGGATCATCGCCGGGCGGCCGATGCCGGCGTTGTTGACCAGGCCGTGGACGGCGCCGAAGGCTTCCACGCCCTTTGCCACCGCTTCGCTGGCCAGGGCCTCCTCCGCCACGCTGCCCGCCACCGGCAGGAAGCGGCCGCCGTGCCGGTCGGCGATGGTGGCGAGGTTGTCGCCATTGAGGTCGACGCCCACCACGTTGGCGCCGAGCTCCATGGCCAGCTCGCTGATGGCAAGGCCAATGCCCTGGCCGGCGCCGGTGACGATGATGGTGCGCCCTTCGAGGGACATGGGGTTTTTCATGGGAAAGTCCTGTGTGGTAAGGGACGGGATGGGGGTTTCAAAAACTATCATACCGTCAGTTATGCGCCAGGGGAACCCGCCGCCCGCCTTGCCACCGCCGTTGCCGATGGCGTAGTATAACTGACTGATTGTCAATTTTGTCGCGGCCCAGCGCCGCTCCGAGGACCAGCCATGAGCGACCAGCCCCAGTTCCTGTTGGCGGAGATGCCCGCGGACCACCCCGGTGTCCTGGTGGTGACCATCAACCGCCCCCCGGCCAACCCCCTCAATCTCGCCATGTTTGGGGAGTTGCGGGACATCTTTAGGGACATCGAGCAGCGCCCCGAGGTGCGCGCGGTGGTGCTCACCGGGGCCGGGGAGAAGATCTTCTGCGCCGGCGCCGACGTCAAGGAAATCAACCAGCGCACGGTGGAGTCCTCCTTCGATCGCTCGGTCATCTACAGGGCCTGCTTCGACGCCATCCACCGCTCCCCGGTGCCGGTGATCGGCGCGGTGAACGGCACCGCCATCGGCGCCGGCATGGTGCTGGCGGCCTGCTGTGATTTTGTCATTGCCGCCGACCACGCCCGCTTCGGCATCCCCGAGATCAACGTCGGCACCCTGGGGGGCACCCGCCATGCCGGCAACATGGTCCCCGCCAGCATGATGCGCTACCTGGCCCTCACCGGCGAAACCCTGGGTGCCCATGATCTGCACCGTGTCGGCGGCGTGCTCGAGGTGCTGCCCCTGGCGGAGGTGCTGCCGAGGGCCCTCGCCATCGCCGACGGCATCGCCAAAAAAGCGCCGAAAATGGTGCGCATGATGCGCGAGGCCATGAATCTCGCCAGCGAGATGCCGGTGTACGAGGGCTACCGGCTGGAGCAGCTGTTCACCAACGTGGCGGTGGCGCTGCCGGAATCCAGGGAGGCCTCCGCCGCCTTCCTGGAAAAACGCGAACCCAAATTCGACTGAACCTGACAGGACAAACCATGAAAGACCCCATCGTCGCCATCGCCGTCGCCCGCACCGCCATCGGCGCCTTCGGCGGCACATTGCGGGATGTGCCCGCCTACGACCTGGGCGCCACCGCCATTGCCGCCGTGCTGGACAAGGCTGGCCTGAGCGGCACCCAGATCGACCAGGTGATCTACGCCAACTGCCGCCAGGCGGGCAACGGCCCCAACCCGGCCCGCACCGCCTCGGTGAACGGTGGCGTGGCCCTGTCGACCCCGGTGTTCACCGTCAACATGGCCTGTCCGTCGGGCATCAAGGCCGCCATGCTGGCCTGCCGTGAGCTGGCGGCGGGGGATGCCAAGGCCATCATCGTCGGCGGTATGGAGTCCATGAGCACCATGCCCTATCTGCTCAAGGGCGCCCGCTGGGAGGGCTTCAAGGCCGGGGACAAGACCCTGATGGACTCCTGGAGCGATACCGTCGATCCCCTGTGCGGCTACGGCATGGGACAGACCGCTGAGAACCAGGCGGAGAAGTACGGCATCAGCCGGGAAGAACAGGATGCCTTTGCCCTCGAATCCCAGCAAAAGGCCGGCAAGGCCCAGGCCGCCGGCCATTTCGCCCGGGAAATCGTCCCCTTTACCCTGGCGCCCACCCGCAAGAACCCGGATGGCCAGCTGTTCGATCGGGACGAGCCCCTGCGCCCGGCGTCCACCCTGGAGAGCCTCGCCAAACTCAAGCCCGCCTTCAAGAAGGACGGCACCGTCACCGCCGGCAACGCCTGCACCATGGGGGATGCCGCCTGCGCCATCGTGCTCACCACCCGGGCCCACGCCAAGGCCCTGGGGGCCACGCCGCTCTTTTCCGTGGTGTCCTTTGCCGAGACGGCGGTGGCGCCCCAGACCATGGGGGACGGCCCGGCCCACTCCATTCCCCTGGCCCTGAAAAAAGCCGGTATGACCCTGGCGGATATGGATTTCATCGAGGTGAACGAGGCCTTCGCCGCCCAGATGCTGGCCAACGAGCGGGAGCTGGGATGGGATCGCGCCAGGGTGAACGTCTGGGGTGGCGCCATTGCCCTCGGCCATCCCACCGGCTTCAGCGGCGGCCGCCTGCTGATCACCCTCGACAATATCCTGCGCACCCGCAACGGCGAGATCGGCGTGGCGGGCATTTGCGGCGGCGGCGGCGTCACCACAGCGATGGTGATTCGTCGCGAGAGTTGAGGGGCAATCAGCGCGGTGCCTTGGCCCCTCGAATTCCGTGGAAGCGCCAGGATGCGAATAATGGGCGCAGCAGGATCCGTGCAAGCTCCCTGGTCAGTGCCCCAAGTGACGTAGCGCGTATGCCCGAATATTTTGTGAATTTTGCCGACATTGCCCGTCGAGTTCCGAGTGCCGCCACCGTGGTGGTGCACTCGGATTTCGCCGAGCCGCAGACCCTGGTGCGCCAGTTTGCCGAGCAGGCGGCCCTGTTCAGCGGTGCCAGGGTTTACTCCCTGATGCCCATGGCGGAGCCCGCCTACCTGCGGGGGGAGGCGGCGCGCCATATTCAGGCCGTGTCATTCTTCCCCGGCGGCGGATTGCGCCGCGCGGTGAACAGCGGCGCCGCCCGCATCCACCGCTGCAATCTGTCGGAGATCGGCGCCCTGTTCGATAGCCATACCCTCGGGGCGGACCTGCTGTTGCTCCAGGTGTCCAAGCCCAATGACAGGGGCGAGGTGTCCCTCGGGGTATCGGTGGACTACATGCCCGCCGTGCTGGCGCAAAAGCCCCTGGTGGTGGCCCAGGTAAACGCCCACATGCCCTTTACCTCTGGCGCTACCGCCATCCCCCTCGACGCCATCGATTATGTGATCGAACAGGACGAACCCCTGGTGGCCTTTGGCGAAAGCCGCGCCGACGACCTCGACCAGATCCTCGCCCGCCATGTGGCCGGGCTGGTGGACGACGGCGACGTGATCCAGGCGGGCATCGGCGCCCTGCCGGATCGGGTGCTGGCCAACCTCGGCCATCTCAAACACCTGGGGGGCCATACCGGCATCATCACCGCCGCCTGGCGGCCGTTGATCGAATCCGGGGTGGTGGACAACAGTCGCAAGCCGACCTTCAAGGGTGTCACCCTCACCACCATGGCGGGTGGGGACCGGGGGTTTTACGAGTTTCTCCACCATAACCCGGCCGTTGAATTCCATCCCTGCGCCCTGACCCATGATTTCAAGGTGCTGCGGGCCATCCCCAACCTGTGCGCCATCAACAGCCTGTTGCAACTGGACCTCGCCGGCAACGGCAATGCCGAGCAGGTCGGTGGCCGGATCATCGCCGCCCCCGGCGGCCTGGTGGATTTTGCCCGGGGCGCCAGCGCCGCGCCGGGGGGCAAGAGCATCATCGCCCTGCGCTCCAGCTTTGTCGGCAAGGATGGCGAGCGGGTCAGCAATATCCTGCCGGCCCTCGACGCCCGCCAGCCGGTGACCCTCGCCAGCGAGCATGTCGGCCTGGTGGTGACGGAGTACGGCGTGGCGGACCTGCGCGGCGCGTCGCCGGCGCAAAAAGCCCGTGCCCTGATCGCCGTCGCCCACCCCGACCACCGCGCCTGGCTCGAATCCAGTGGCCATCAGGCATGAACCCTTTTTTGAAGCTTGAATCATTTTTTTGAAGCCTGAGTCATTTTTAGAAGAGAGATCCATGACCGAATCCCCCACAGTCGTCACCACCCGCCGCCACGGCGCCATCGCCCTGATCACCACCGACGCGCCCCCGGTCAATGCCCTGGGCCTCGCGGTGCGCCAGCAGCTGGTTGCCGCCATCGACGAGGCCATGGCGGACCCGGGGGTGAAGGCGGTGGTGCTGATCTGCGCCGGCCGCACCTTCTTTGCCGGGGCGGATATCAAGGAATTGGGCGCGCCACCGGTGAGCCCGAAAATTTCCGAGATCAACGCCCTGATCGAGGACAGCCCCAAGCCGGTGATCGCCGCCATCCACGGCAACGCCCTGGGGGGCGGGCTGGAACTGGCCCTGTCCTGCCATTACCGGATCGCCACCCGCTCGGCGAAATGTGGCCTCACCGAAGTGACCCTCGGCATTTTGCCGGGCGCCGGCGGCACCCAGCGCCTGCCCCGGGTGGTGGGGGTGGCCCGGGCCCTCGACATGATCGCCCACGGCAAGCCCATCGCTGCCCCTGAAGCGCTGGCCATCGGCCTGGTGGACGCCCTGGCGGCGGATGACCACCTGCTCGACGAGGCATTGGCGTTCGCGGCAACGGTGGTGGCCGAGGGCCGCCCCCTGCGCCGGGTGCGGGACCGGGACGAAAAGCTGGCGGAGGCCCGGGAAAATCCCGCCCTCTTCGCGCAGTTTCGCAGGGACAACGCCAGAAAATTCCATGGCCTGGCGGCGCCGGAAATCAATATCCAGGCGGTGGAGGCCGCTGTGTCACTGCCCTTTGACGAAGGGCTGAAGCAGGAGAAAGTCCTCTACGCCCAGCTGGTGGCGGGCCCCCAACCCGCCGCCCTGCAATACGCCTTTTTCGCCGAGCGCCAGATTGCCAAGATCCCCGGGCTTGCCGCAAACATCCAACCCCGGGAATTTCGCAGGATCGGCGTGGTGGGGGCGGGCACCATGGGGGGTGGTATCGCCATGAATTTCGCGGCCATCGGCCTGCCGGTGACGCTGCTCGAAACCAGCGCCGAGGCCCTCGAGCGGGGCCTCGCGGTGATCCGCCGCAACTACGACAGCAGCGCCCGCAAGGGCCGCATGACGGAAGCCCAGGTGGAGGCCTCCATGGCCCAGCTTCGCGGCACCCTGGATGTGGCGGACCTCGCCGACTGCGACCTGGTGATCGAGGCGGTGTTCGAGAACATGGCGGTGAAGAAGGACATTTTCGCCCGCCTCGACAGGGCGGTTAAGCCGGGCGCCATCCTCGCCTCCAATACCTCCTTCCTGGATATCGAGGAAATCGCCGCCGCCACCAAGCGCCCGGAACGGGTGCTCGGCATGCACTTTTTCTCCCCCGCCAACATCATGAAGCTGCTGGAGGTGGTGCGCACCTCCCAAACCGCCCCGGAGGCCATCGTCTCGGTGCTGGCCCTCGGCAAGCGCATCGGCAAGACGCCGGTGCTGGTGGGCAACTGCCACGGCTTCGTCGGCAATCGCATCATCAACCAGCGCAAGACCCAGGGCCAGGCCCTGTTGCTGGAGGGGGCACTGCCCTGGCAGGTGGACCGGGTGCTGACGGATTTTGGCTTTCCCATGGGCCCTTTCGCCATGTCCGACATGGCGGGGCTGGATATCGGCTGGGTGGAGAGCGAATCGCGCAGCGAGACCCTCCGCGACATCCTCTGCGAGCAGGGCCGCCGGGGCCAGAAAACCGGCGCTGGGTACTACGATTACGACGCCAACCGCCGCGCCACACCGTCCCCCGTCACCGAGAAAATCATCGCCGACTTTCTCGCTGCCCGAGGCATCGCGCCCCGCCCGGTGGGCGATCAGGAGATCGTCGAGCGCTGCATATACCCCATGATCAACGAGGCCTGCAAGGTGCTGGCGGAGGGCATCGCGGTGCGGGCCTCGGACATCGACGTGATCATGGTGCAGGGCTACGGCTTTCCCCGCTATCGCGGCGGCCTCACCTATTTTGCCGACCAGGAGGGGCTCGACAAGGTGCTGGCCATCATGCAAAAGCTGGAGCGGGCGCTGGGCGACACCATGAAGCCCGCGCCCCTGCTGGAGCAGCTGGCCCGGGAGGGCGGGCGGTTGCACAAGTTTGCCCGCGAACAGGGTTGATGGTACTTGGTAGAGGGGAATCGGGGGGCGGGT
>JAYELS010000020.1:0-41988 GCA_034717695.1 Pseudomonadota bacterium | reverse complement strand
CAGCAGCAGGTGAACACCGCTGCCATCAGGCCACACCAACAGCGCCCCACAGGCGAGGGCGCCGTTGCCCGCGGCGAGCCACGGCCACAGCCGCGCCCAGGGCAGGCGGCGGCTGGCGGGCAGGTCGCGGCCCCGGGCGAGAAAATCGCGAAAGTCCCCCGGCCTGGCGCCCTCCGCCACGGCATCGCCGGCGTCGAGCCAGCGCAGGCCGAGGTCGACCTGCGCGGTGCGGGTGAGGGGTTGCGGTCTGGTGTCGCTCATGCCGGGGGTTCCATGGTTGTCCGGAGTCTACCAGCCGCCCGGGCGGGGCGGAAACCGGACCGACTCCGGCCCTGGGAGGATTGCCACCCGATGCGGGCATTACCTACACTGCCCCACCAACACCCGCGCCGCGCGGCAATAACAACGACCAAGGAAACCCCATGAAACAGATCGACCTCCACATCGACGTCACCGATGCCGCGGGGCTCGGGACCCCCGCCCACACCGCCGTGACGGTGTTCCTCCCCGACGGCCCACTGGCCAGCCCGCCGGTGGTTTGCTTCGCCTTCCCCGGCGGCGGCTACGGCCGCCACTACTACGACCTCGACCTGCCCGGCACCCCCGGCGGCGAGGCCGGCTACCACTGCGACCGGGGCTGGATCTTCGTCGCCTGCGACCACCTGGGGGTGGGCGAGTCCACCGTGCCCCCCGGCAATGTCTTGAGCTACGAGAATGTCGCCCGCGCCAACTACGCCACCGTCAAGGCCGTGATGGCGAAACTCGAGGGCGGCGAGCTGCTCCCCGAGCTGGCCCCGGTCGCGGGCGCGGTGACCCTCGGCATCGGCCAGTCCATGGGGGGCTGCTTCACCATCGTCCTGCAGGGCCAGCACGCCCCCTTCGACGGTATCGCCAGCCTCGGCTACCGCGCCATCCACCCCGTTGTGCCGGGCCGGCCCGGCGCGCCCCAGCCCCAGTGGCCCTGGATTCCCCGGGGCAGCAACCTCGATGCGCCGCTGATCGTCAATCGGGCGGCCATGGCCGCCGCCGAGAAGACCGTGCTGGGCAAGGAAGACCTCCAGGGCGACCCCAGCCAGGGGGAACACCCCTTCTCCTGGTGCTTCCACTACGACGACGTGGCGGCGGAGCTGGTGGCCATCGACCTCAACGCCAGGAACCCCGACGGCTCCCTGCCCCGCTGGCGCTCCGCCACCACACCCCCCTGCGCCATCCAGATGGTGGCGCCCGGCACCGTGGCCCCGGAGGCGGCGGCGATTGATGTGCCGGTACTGGTGGCGGTGGGCGAAAGGGACGTGGTGCCGGACCCCTGGCAGGAGCCCCGGGCCTTCAAGAGCGCGGGTGATGTGACGGTCTTCGTATGCCCCCGCATGGGCCACATGCACAACTTCGCCAGCACCCGGGAAGCGTTCTGGGAGCGGCTGCACCACTGGGGCGAAGGCGTGGCGCGGATGCGGGGCAAACTATAGGGGACTACACTTCGAGAGCCGACCCCGCCCCAGACAACCACCGGGGTCGGACCGGAGGCTCCCATGAATATATCCTCGACGTTCACCGCCCTGGCCATGATCGCCATCTCCCTCATATTTCTCGCCACTACCACCCCGATTGCCCAGGCGGAGGCAACCCGCGCCCAGGCGACCGGGAGCACCAGTCCCCGCGCGCCGGTGGAAGCCGCGAAGCGAACCAGCGAACCCGCCCAGCAGGTGATGCGCGCCGAACCTGCCAAGCCCAAACCCAAGGTGTTCGCCGCCCCCGGCAGTGGCCCCCAGGAATGGAAATGCACCGAGTACGACAGCGGCGCCACCAGCTGCGAGTGCAAGGGCATGCTCGATTGCAAGAACCTGATCGACTCCGGCAAATGCGCCGGCAAATCCTGGTGGGAAGCGGGGGATGACCCCTCGGTGGGGGGATGCGACGGGTAACAGGGCAGGATAGACGAATAGTGCAAACCCCGGGCGCTCGACGGCGCCCGGGGTTTGCTGGATGGCAGGAGATCAGGCCAGATCGAAGCGGTCGGCGTTCATCACCTTGGCCCAAGCCTTGACGAAGTCCCTGACAAACTTCTCCCGGTTGTCGTCCTGGGCATACACCTCGGCGTAGGCGCGCAGAATGGAGTTTGAGCCAAACACCAGGTCTACCCGGGTTGCAGTCCACTTCTGAGCACCGGTCTTGCGGTCGCACACCTTGTAAAGGTTGCCACCTGCAGGCTTCCAAGTGTAATTCATGTCAGTCAGGTTGACGAAAAAATCGTTCGACAAAACGCCTTCTCGATCAGTAAACACGCCGTGTTTGGCGCCACCGTGGTTAGTGCCCAGCACCCGCATACCACCCACGAGCACGGTCATTTCCGGAGCAGTCAGCCCCATCAACTGGGTGCGGTCGAGCAGCAGTTCTTCCGCCGACACCGCATAGTCTTTCTTCAGCCAATTGCGATAGCCGTCGTGGAGAGGTTCAAGGGGAGCAAAGGCTTCCGCGTCAGTCATTTCCTCGGTCGCATCGCCACGGCCAGATGCGAAGGGCACAGTGAGATCAACACCTGCGTCGCGGGCTGCCTTCTCAACCGCAGCAGAACCACCGAGAACGATCAAGTCAGCCATGCTGATTTTTTTGGCCAGCCCCGCCTGGATACCCTCTAGCACGCCGAGGACCTTTTGCAGCCGCTCCGGCTCGTTGCCCTCCCAGTCCTTTTGCGGGGCCAGGCGAATGCGGCCGCCATTGGCGCCCCCACGGTAGTCGGAACAACGGAAGGTCCGGGCACTATCCCACGCAGTGGACACCAGTTCCGCGACACTGAGGCCACTGGCGAGAATTTTCCCCTTCAGGTCGGCGATCTCGGAGTCGCTCAGGGTGTAGTCCACGGTGGGGACAGGATCTTGCCAGATCAAATCTTCCTTGGGCACATCGGGCCCCAGGTATCGGCTCTTTGGCCCCAGATCCCGGTGGGTCAGCTTGAACCAGGCACGGGCAAAGACCTCGGAGAAATAGTCAGGATCCTTGTAGAAGCGTTCGGAAATCTCGCGATACGCCGGATCCTTGATCATGGCCATGTCGGCGTCAGTCATGATGGGGTTGTAACGGATGGACGGATCCTCCACGTCGACGGGCTTGTCTTCTTCCTTGATATTGATCGGCTCCCACTGCCATGCCCCCGCCGGGCTTTTCTTGAGCTCCCATTCGTAGTTGAACAAGAGATAGAAGTAACCGTTGTCCCACTTGGTAGGGTGGGTGGTCCAGGCGCCTTCGATGCCGCTGGTGACGGTATCACGGCCACAACCCTTACCCTTGGGATTGCGCCACCCGAGGCCCTGCTCATCGATGCCAGCGGCTTCCGGGTCCGGCCCAATCACCGAGGCGTCCCCATTGCCATGGCATTTACCCACGGTATGGCCGCCTGCGGTGAGCGCCACGGTCTCCTCGTCGTTCATCGCCATGCGAGCAAAGGTCAGGCGGACATCAACGGCCGTCCGCAGGGGATCGGGCTTGCCATCCACGCCTTCAGGATTGACGTAGATGAGCCCCATCTGTACCGCGGCCAGGGGGTTGTCCAGTGCATCCTGCTTGTCGCTGTGCATCCGGTCTTCGCCTTTACCCAGCCACTCCTTCTCGGATCCCCAATCGATGTCCTTTTCCGGATGCCAGATATCCTCGCGACCGCCAGCGAAACCGTAGACCTTCAGGCCCATGGATTCATAGGCCATGGTACCGGCCAGGATAAGCAGATCGGCCCAGGACAGTTTATTTCCATACTTTTTCTTGATCGGCCAAAGCAGGCGGCGGGCCTTGTCCAGATTGACGTTGTCGGGCCAGCTATTGATGGGCGCAAAGCGCTGATTTCCAGTGCCCGCACCGCCGCGGCCGTCTGCGATACGGTAGGTGCCGGCGGCGTGCCAGGCCATGCGGATCATGAGGCCGCCGTAATGTCCCCAGTCCGCCGGCCACCAGTCCTGGCTGTCGGTCATCAATGCACGAAGGTCGCTCTTGACCGCTTCCAGGTCCAGCTTCTTGAATTCTTCGGCGTAGTTGAACGCCTCGCCCATGGGATTTGTTTTACGGTCATGCTGGTGAAGAATGTCGAGATTGAGGGCGTTGGGCCACCAGTCCATGTTTGACGATCCAACTGCGGTCTTACCACCGTGCATCACCGGGCATTTACCTGCCCCCGGGGTGTTTTGATTGTGGTCGCTCATGGCTTTCTCCTGTACTTTTTGGTTAGTTGATCCTGTTATCAGAACGTCGATCCGCTGGCAATTCTTGACGGTAACAGCGCTTGTTGGCGGTTGTGTTACTGCGAGAGGAAGACACTCTTTCACAGCAGGCTTCGTCAAGGCACCTTGTGTTCAAGTTCTAGCACTTTTCAATTTTTAAGCAAGTTGATTCTGGCCAACAATCTAATAGATTTTATCAATAGGCAAGCAGCCCACGCAGGCGAGTGCGGTACGGCGCCCTACTCCTGCGCAGCCAGGTGGCCGAGGATCGGCCCCAGCTCGTTGCGGATATAGCGATGGTCGACACACTCCCCCAGGTGGCTGTCCACGTAGCGCACGAACTGGCGGGCGGCGGCGGGCAGGCGGCGGTTGCCGTGGCACACCAGGTACCAGTGACTGCCGAGGGGAAAACCGGCGACGTCGAGCACCGCGAGCCTCTCGCTGCCCGCCGAGATGGTGTGCTCCGACAGCACCGCAAGGCCGAGCCCCGACTCCACCCCCATACGGATCACCTCGTTGCTCTCCACCTGCATGATCCGCGACAGCTGGATGCGGTGGTCCCTCAGCCAGTTTTCGAACACCAGGCGGGTGGCGCTGCCGGGTTCGCGGAACAAAAAGCGCTCGTCCCGGAGGTCCTCCAGGGCCAGGCCCGCGCGGCCCACCGCCCAGTGCCCCTCGGGGGCGATCAGCACCAGGGGGTTGGCGAGAAAGCGCCCCGCCAGGGTGTGCTGCCCGGCGGGGGGATGGCTGAACAGGTAGAGGTCGTCGGCACCGCCGTGGTGGCGCTCCAGCACCTGCCCCCGATTGCCCACGTGGATGGTGACCTCCACCTCGGGGAAGTGCTGGCAGAAGGGCCCCAGCAGGCGCGGCAACACATACTTGGCGGTGGTCACCACGCCGATGCTGAAGCGGCCCCGCACCCCGGCGCGGGCGTCCCCCAGGCGGCCGGCAAAGTCCTCGAAGCGACCGAGCACATCGCCCGCGGCGCGGAACAGCTCCTCCCCCGCAAAGGTGGGCTTGAGGCCGCCATCCCGGTGCTCCAGGAGTTCCGCGCCCACCGCCTCGGCGAGGCGCTTCAACTGCTGGGAAACGGTGGGCTGGGTAAGGTGCAGCTCCGCCGCCGCCCGGGAAATGGACCCGGAGCGCACCACGGCGACGTAGACCTGGAGCAGGCGAAAGGTGAGATGGCGAACGTTCATTGATAATAATCTATACTAAATGCACGATTAATTAATTAGATACTATAGTCCGTGCCGGGGACAATAGCGGCGATCCGCCCCCTTCAGGAATCCCCCATGCCCGATATCGTCGTCACCTTCTTTGCCCTCGGCGTGCTCGCCGGACTCGCCCGTTCCGATCTGCAAGTCCCCAAGGCCGCCTACGACACCCTCAGCATCCTGCTGATGCTCACCATCGGCCTCAAGGGCGGCCTCGCCCTCCACGGCAACCTCGCCTGGCACCTGGTGCCGGAACTGCTGACGGTGGCGGTGCTCGGCGCCCTGATTCCCCTCGCCTGCTACCCGGTGCTGCGCCGCCTGGTGCGCCTCGACCCCGCCAACAGCGCCAGCATCGCCGCCCACTACGGCTCGGTGAGCGCGGGCACCTTCGCGGTGGTGCTCGCCTACGTCGAATCCCGGGGCCTCGCGGTCGCGCCCCAGGCCATCCTCTACCTGGTGTTGATGGAGCTGCCGGCGATCATCGTCGCCATCATTCTCTACCGGCGCCTGAGCGGCGACCGGGGCGACACCCTGGCGGTGCTCCACGAGGCCTTCACCAGCCGCGGGGTGATCCTCCTCGCCGGCGGCGTCATCATCGGCTACCTCTACGGCGCCGAGCGGGCCGAGTCGGTGGCGCCCCTGTTCCTCACCGCCTTCAAGGGGCTGCTCGCCCTGTTCCTCCTGGAGATGGGCCTGTGCACCGCCAAGTGCCTGTTTCCGTTCCCGAAACACCACTGGCGACTGATAGTGTTTGCCCTCGCGGCCCCTTTTGTTTTAGCCTTCGCGGGCGCGGCGGCGGGCCACCTGTTGGGGTTGCCTGCCGGTT
This sequence comes from Pseudomonadota bacterium, assembly GCA_034717695.1. Lineage (GTDB taxonomy): Bacteria > Pseudomonadota > Gammaproteobacteria > Pseudomonadales > Porticoccaceae > NAT127. Next base: position 35,740 of record JAYELS010000020.1, on the reverse strand, counting down.
CCGCGTTGATCCTGGCAACCCTGACCGCCAGCGCCTCCTACATCGCCGCCCCCGCGGCCGTGCGGGGTGCCATCAAGGAGGCGGATATCGGCCTTGCCATGTTTGTTTCACTGGGGATTACCTTTCCGCTCAACGTGACGCTGGGTATCCCCCTGTATCACCAGTTCCTCGCCGGGTTTGGCCAAGGCGGATGAGGACGCGGTTTCGTGGAGACACCGATGCAAGCAAAAGTGGCCATCATCATGGGCTCGCGCAGCGACTGGCCCACCATGGAGGCGGCGGCCGAGGCCCTCGACCGGCTCGGCGTTCCCTACCATGTGGAGGTGGTGTCCGCCCACCGCACCCCCGACAAGCTGTTCAGCTTCGCCAGCGGCGCGGTGGATCAGGGCTTTGAGATCATCATCGCCGGCGCCGGCGGGGCCGCCCACCTGCCCGGCATGATCGCCGCCAAGACCCGCCTGCCGGTGCTCGGCGTGCCGGTGCAGAGCAAGGCCCTGAACGGCATGGACAGCCTGCTGTCCATCGTCCAGATGCCCAAGGGCATCGCCGTCGGCACCCTCGCCATCGGCACCGCCGGCGCCTTCAATGCCGGCCTCTTGGCGGCGCAGATCCTCGCCCTGCGGGACAGCGCCCTCGCCAGCCGCCTCGACGACTTCCGCCGCGCCCAGAGCGACGACGTACTGGATCACCCGGACCCGCGGTCGTGAGCAGAGTCTGGGTTCTCGGCGCCGGACAGCTCGGCGCCATGCTGCGCCATGCTGGCCTGCCGCTCGCCATCGAGGTGATCCCGGTGGCCCTCGACGGCGACCTGGCACCCCGTCTCGCCCCCGACGACATCGTCACCCCGGAGATCGAGCACTGGCCGGACTCCGCCGCCACCCGCGCCCTCGCCGTTCACCCCCGCTTCATCAATCGCCCGGTGTTCGGCCGCCTGGCGGACCGCCTCTCCCAGAAGACCCTGATGGATGACCTCGGCCTCGCCACCGCCCCCTGGCAGGCGGTGACCACCGCCACCCGCGCCGCCGACCTGTTCGCCGCCATCGGCGATCGGGTACTGCTCAAGCGGCGCATGGGGGGTTATGACGGCAAGGGCCAGCACTGGCTGCGACAGGCGGAGGGGACGGAAATTCCCGCCGGTTGGCACGATGCCGCCATCGCCGAGAGCGCCATCGATTTCGACGAGGAAGTCTCCCTGGTGGGGATGCGCGGCGGCGACGGCAGCAAACACTTTTATCCCCTCGCCCTGAACCTGCACACCTCGGGGATCCTCGCCGCGTCCATCGCCCCCCTCGACCGCCTCGCGCCCCTCAAGGCCCAGGCCGAGGCCATGCTCGGCGCCCTGCTCGACCACCTCGACTACGTCGGGGTGATGGCCATGGAGTGCTTCCGGGTCGGCGACCGGCTGCTGATCAACGAGCTGGCGCCCCGGGTCCACAACAGTGGCCACTGGACCCAGGCGGGGGCAAGTGTCAGCCAGTTCGAGAGCCACCTGCGGGCGATCAGCGGCCTGCCCCTGGTGACCCCGTCCGCCAAGGGCCTGACGGTGATGATCAACCTGCTCGGCACCGAGCGGGACGATCGCTGGCTCGCCATTCCCGAGGTGGAACTGTACTGGTACGGCAAGGACGTACGCCCCGGCCGCAAGGTGGGCCACCTCAATCTTTGCGCCCCCTCACCCGCGCGCCTTGGGGAGGCCCTCGACCAGCTGCGCCCGCTGCTGCCCGCCCCCTACGGGCAGGTACTCGACTGGACCCTGCGCAACCTGCCCTGACGGCCCGGTTTTTTCAACGCCCCGCGCACCCTGGAGCTTTGCCGGCGGCAGGCCCCGGCGTTACTATGCTGTTCCAGATCAGGTCGTCGCCGCTGGTTCGGGGCTACCCTGTAAAAACTCACTTGGTACGAGGAATATCGCCGTGGCAACGCAAGAGAAAATGTTAATCGTGGTCAATCCCGCCGCCTCCCAGCAGCCCGCCGTGGATCGGGTCGAAAACATCGCCCGCAACAGCCCCTTCACCGAACTGCCCGAGGTCACCCTGCTGGTGGCGGTCGACCCGTCGAGCACCGACACCCGCGCCGACAACGCCGCCGTGTACCGGGACGACGAGTGGCTGTCCACCCTCAAGGCCCGCCTCGCCGACGCCAAGCTCAGCCCCCAGGTGCGGATTTCCTGGAGCCGGGAATGGGCCGATGCAATCCTCTACTCCGCCGCCCAGATCAGTGCCCGCTCGATTCTGGTGTCCCATCCGGGGAAAAGTGCCAACAAGTCCTTCAGCGATGAATTCTGGTACCTGGTGCGCAACTCCCCCCTGCCGGTGAGCGTGGTGCAGTCCGCCCGGGCACCCAAGGGCCGGCCGGTGGTGGTCTCCATGGACCTGCAGGCCCGGGAGCTGAGCGACCTCAACCAGCGCATCCTCGAGGCCGGGCGCGTCGCCAGCCAGATGTACGGCGGCGAGCTCCACTTGGTGAATGCCTACCAGGATTCCATGAACTACCCCGACCGGGGCCGCCTGGTGGAACTGACCGGCATCCCCAATGAGCGCATTCACCTCAAGGCCGGCGAGGTCTACAGCGTCCTCCACGAGGTGGCCAGGGAACTCGACCCCGACATGTTCATCGTCGGCGCCACCCGGCGCACCGGGATTCGCGCCGCCATGCGGGGTCGCAAGCTCGGGGACATCCTCATGACCATCGAGCACGACCTGCTGGTCATCGTCTAGCCCCCGTTCGCGGCGCTCCGGCCCCGGGCGGAGCGCCGTCACCACCCACCAACGGCACCGAGACACTCCCTTGCTGCAAGGCTCCCGTGGCGAATTCTCCTCGCGCATCGGCTTCGTCCTCGCCGCCACCGGCTCCGCCGTGGGGCTCGGTAATGTCTGGGGATTCCCCACCAATGCCGCCGGCAACGGTGGCGGGGCCTTCGTCGCCATCTACCTGATACTGGCCTTCGTCCTCGCCTACCCGGCGCTGATGGCGGAGCTGGTGATCGGCCGCCACACCCGGGCCAACATCTACTCGGCGCTGGAGGGCCTGGCGAGCAACGCCCCCACCCGCCTCGCCGCCCGCCTGACCGGCGGCTATGCGGTGCTGGTGGCGAGCGCCATCCTCGGCTTCTACACCCTGGTGGCAGGCTGGGTGCTGGCGCAGTTGTGCGCGGCCATCGCCAGGGTATTGGGTTGGCCATCAATGAGCGGGTGGTTCGCCACCGCCAGCCTCGGCCGCGACCTGGCGTCGGCGGCGCTCTTCGCCGTGCTGACGGTGCTGGTGGTGAGCGGCGGGGTGCGCAACGGCATCGAGCGCTGGTCGACCCGGCTGATGCCGGCCCTGCTGATCCTGCTGCTGGCGCTGATCGGCTACGTGCTGACCCAGCCGGGGGCGCTGGCGGGACTGCGCCTCTATCTGGTTCCCGATATCGCCCGCATCCTCGACCCCGCGCTGCTGGTGAGCGCCCTCGGGCAGGCGTTTTTCTCCCTGTCCCTGGGGGTCGGTACCATGCTGGTCTACGCCTCTTACCTCGACAGCAAGGAGAACCTTCCGGTGGTGGGCGCCATGATCACCGGCATCGACACCCTGGTGGCGTTTCTCGCCGGCCTGCTGGTCATCCCGGCAATGTTCGTCGCGCAACGCCAGGGTATCGAGATTCACGCCGGCGGCGAATTGATCGCCGGCCCCGATCTCATCTTTCAGGTGTTGCCGGCCCTGTTCGGCTCGATGGCCCAGTGGGGCGACCTGGTGGCGCTGGCCTTCTTTGCCCTGCTGGCCATCGCCGCGCTGACCTCGTCGATCTCGATGCTGGAGGTACCGGTGGCCCTCGCGGTGGAAAAGACCCCGCTTGCCAGGGGGCCGGCCAGCTGGCTGATCGGCATTGCGGTCTTTGCCGCGACCGCCCTGATCGCCTGCTTTTTCGACCCGCTGTTCGGTCTGGTGGTCACCGTCACCACCGAGTACAGCCAACCCCTGGTGGGCATCGCCCTGTGCCTGTTCGCCGGCTGGGCGATCCACCGCGACCGCCTGCTGGCGGAGATCCGCGCCAGCCAGGGGGAGGCGGCGGGCCTTTTCTGGAAGATCTGGCCCCCCTACGTGCGGATCGTCTGCCCTCTGCTCATCGCCGCCACATTCCTCCAGGGCCTCATTCACTGAAGGTCAGAAAATTCCCGGGTACTCGCCCCCGTCCAGCAGGATGTTCTGGCCGCTGATATAACCCGCCCGGGCCCCACAGAGGAACGCACAGGCGGCGCCAAACTCCTCGATCGACCCCAGTCGCCCGGCGTTGAGGTGCCGGCGCGGATACTCGCCGGCATCCTCTCCTGTCCCTGCCGCCGCTCGGGCGATCACCGCCCGCCCCCGGTCGGTGTCGAAGTATCCGGGCAGCAGGTTGTTGAGGGTGACGTTGTCCCGCACGTGCTCGCGGGCCAGAGCTGCGACGAAGCCAGTGAGCCCCGCCCGGGCAGCGGTGGACAGGCCAAGCCCCGGCACCGGCTGCTTGACGGAAAAACTGGTGATGTTGACGATGCGGCCAAAACGGCGGGCCACCATGCCATCCAGGGTGCGGCGAATCAGGTCGATGGCGGAGAACATGTTGGCATTGACGGCCTCGAACCAGTCCCGCTGCCCCCACTGGCGAAAATCCCCCGGGGGTGGTCCCGCGGCGTTGGTGATCAGGATATCGGGCGCCGGACAGGCGGACAGGATCGCATCGCGCCCCCCGTCGGTGGTGACATCGGCCACCACGGCGGTGACCTTGCCGGCGCCGAGGGCGGCAAGCTCCCGGGCCGTGGCGGCCAGCGCCTCCTCGCCCCGGGCGACGATCCACAGATCAACCCCCTCCTCCGCCAGGGCCAGGGCGCAGCCCTTGCCGAGCCCCTTGCTCGCGCCACACAGAATCGCCCTGCGGCCCTTGATTCCCAGATCCACGGCACCCTCCTCATTGCTGAAAAGCGGCCAATGTAGCGGACAACCCGCGCAGGGGCTACAGACGCTGACCGTTCTTGGAGAACTGGCCGCGCAGAAACTCCATCTGGTCCCCGAGGATTCGCCGCGAGTTGAGCAGCGCCAGGTACTCGGCGTTGTTGGGCCGGTAGGGCAGGGCCACCAGCTCCATGGTGATCTCCTCGAGGAGATGGTTGGCCTTGTGCTGATTGCAGCGCCGGCAGGCGGCCACCACGTTTTCCCAGCGATCGGCGCCACCTCGGGACAGGGGCACGATGTGATCGCGGGTCAACTGACTGCCCGGGAACGGCGCCGCGCAGTACATGCAGGTAAAGCCGTCCCGGGCAAACAGGGTGGGATTGGACAGGGGGTAACTTGCCCGCGGCCGCGCCAACCGTTCGCCGCCACAGGCGATGATGCTCGGCAATTCCACCATGGACGGCTGGCCGGTGAAACGGGAACAGCCGCCCACCACCCGGCGCACCACGTCCCCGAGGCTCCACACCACCAGCTCCCGCGCGTAGAGACAGACCGCCTCCTGCCACTCCAGCCATTCGATGGGCTGGCCGGCGGCATTGAGGCGCAGAATGAGCGGCGTCATCGATCACCCTCCCTGCTGTTGAACTGACGGGCAATAAAAACCCCGGAGCCAGGGGCGTCCGGGGTTTGAGGAATCCGTGGGGAAACTTGGCCCGTCCTCGTCGGCGGGAGGAATCGGGGATGCGCGTGGTCGCGCGATCTGGCGGGGAATGACGAAGTGAAGGCTGAGCTCCTTCGAACACCGGCTTGCGCCCCATCTTACCGGGACTGTCACTCCGGTCAACAAAAAATACCGGGGCTGGCGCGGCGGAAAAAACAAACGCCCTGCACATCACTGTGACAGGGCGCAAAGCAGTATAGGCTCGCGCTTCGTCCTGAAACGCTATTGTCCACCGTCTTCCCTGAGGACGGACATCCATGTCCTTCCCTGGTGGTGCACATCCTTGCGCGGTTGCTTCCTTGCGATGCCTAAGTTACGCCTTTGCGCCCGGGGTGGCTATTGGGAGAAATCTCCATTTACTGTAGGATATTTCCTACAAACGCGGGCTTTGACCCGCCCACCGGGCTCGGATAGGGTGACGGTTTTTCCGGAGATCACCGTGGCGACACGCAAGAAAAGCATCGATTTTGAACAGAGCCTGGCCGAGCTTGAAACCCTGGTCACCGCCCTCGAATCCGGCGAACTGAGCCTCGAGGATTCCCTAAAAGCCTTTGAAAAAGGCATCGCCATCACCCGCGATTGCCAGAGTGCCCTGAAGGATGCCGAACAGCGGGTAGACATGCTCACCCGGGACCGCCAGGGCAATACCACACTCGCCCCCTTCGACGCCCCGGAAGACGACTGATGGCCGCACAACTGGCCGCGTACCTGGCCGACTGCCAGCGGCGGGTCGATGCCCAGCTGGCGAGCTGCCTGCCCGAGAATCCCCACAACCCGCTTTACCAGGCCATGCGCTACAGCCTCTTCAATGGCGGCAAACGCATCCGCCCCGCCCTGTGTTATGGCGCCGCGGAACTGTTCGGACCCGCCACGGCGGCCACCCACCGGGCCGCCGCCGCGGTGGAGATGATCCACGCCTACTCGCTGATCCACGATGATCTGCCGGCCATGGACAATGACGACCTGCGCCGCGGCAAGCCCACCTGCCACATCGCCTTCGACGAGGCCACCGCCATTCTCGCGGGGGATGGCCTGCAGGCCTTGGCGTTCGAGACTCTCGCCGACCAGGGGGAGGGGCACGGCGATGCTCCCCTGACCCTGCGGATGGTCCGGGAACTCGCCTCAGCGGCCGGACCCGGCGGCATGGTGGGCGGCCAGGCCATGGACCTGGCGGCGGTCAACCGGGCCCTCGATCTCCCCGCCCTCGAGGCCATGCACAACGCCAAGACCGGCGCGTTGATCACCGCCAGCGTTCAGCTCGGCGCGCTGTCCTCCGGGGCGGCGACGGCCGGCGACCTGGATGCCCTGCGCCGCTTCAGCGCCGCCATCGGCCTCGCCTTCCAGGTAAAGGACGACATCCTCGATGTGGAGAGCCATACCGACACCCTCGGCAAGCGCCAGGGCGCGGACCTGGCCCTCAACAAGCCCACCTATACCTCGCTCCTCGGGCTCGATGGCGCCAAGGCCAAGCTGGCGGAATTGCACCGCGCCGCTGGCGAAGCGCTGCTGCCCTTTGGCCCCAGGGCCGCCTGTCTCGCCGCCCTCGCCGGGTTCATCGTCAGCCGCGACCACTGAAACAACACACTTTTGGTGTAAAATCCCGGCCCTATTCCTGGCCCTAAGCCCCATGCCGAAAAAGTTCACCGAGATTCCCCTGGCCCGCCCCGCCACCCCCCTGCTGGACGGCATCGGCGCCCCGGCGGAACTGCGCAAACTCGACGACGCCCAGCTGCTCCAGCTGGCGGATGAGCTGCGCGCCTACCTGCTTTACGCGGTGGGCAGGAGTGGCGGGCATTTCGGCGCCGGCCTCGGGGTGATCGAACTGACCATCGCCCTTCACTACGTCTTCAATACCCCCACCGACCGGCTGGTGTGGGACGTGGGCCACCAGACCTATCCTCACAAGATCCTCACCGGGCGCCGCGAGGCGATCCTCAAGGTGCGCCAGGAAGACGGCATCTCCGGGTTCCCGAAGCGCGCCGAGAGCCGCTACGACACCTTCGGGGTCGGCCATTCGAGCACCTCCATCAGCGCCGCCCTGGGGATGGCCCTGGCCGCCCACATGGACAACCTGGACCGGCGGGTGGTGGCGGTGATCGGCGACGGGGCGATGACCGCCGGGATGGCCTTCGAGGCCCTCAACCACACCGCCCACACCGACGCCAACCTGCTGGTGATCCTCAACGACAACAGCATGTCGATCTCCCGCAACGTGGGCGGGCTCGCCACCTATTTCTCCAAGATCTGGGCGAGCCGCTTCTACAATTCGATCCGCGAAGGTGGCAAGAAGGTGCTGAAGGCCATCCCCTCCGCCGCCGCCTTCGTGCGCAAGACCGAGGAGCACCTGAAGGCCATGGTGGCCCCCGGGATCGTCTTCGAGGAACTCGGGTTCAACTACATCGGCCCCATCGACGGCCACGACCTGCCCCTGCTGGTGCAGACCCTGAGCAACCTCAAGGATCTCAACGAGCCGGTGCTGCTCCACACCATCACCCGCAAGGGCCAGGGCTTCGTCCCCGCCGAGCAGGACCCCATCGGTTATCACGCCCTCAACAAGATAGAGCCGGCGGAGGACCTGCCCCCGCCCATACCCGCCAGGGCACCCAAGCCCGCCTCCCCCAAGTACCAGGACGTGTTCGGCGCCTGGCTGGTGGACACGGCCATGGAGGATCCGCGCCTGGTGGCCATCACCCCGGCGATGTGCGAGGGCTCCGGCATGAAGACCTTCGCGGAACGCTTCCCGGATCGCTTCCACGATGTCGCCATCGCCGAGCAGCACGCCGTCACCTTCGCCGCCGGACTCGCCTGCGAGGGCAAGAAGCCGGTGGTGGCGATCTACTCCACCTTCCTGCAACGGGCCTATGACCAACTGATCCACGACGTGGCACTGCAGGATCTCGATGTGCTGTTCGCCCTCGACCGCGCCGGCCTGGTGGGCGAGGACGGCGCCACCCACGCCGGCAGCTTCGACATCAGCTACCTGCGCTGCATCCCCAACATGGTGGTAATGACGCCCTCCGACGAGAACGAGACCCGGCAGATGCTCCACACCGGCTACCAGCACAGCGGCCCGGCGTCGGTGCGCTACCCCCGGGGCACCGGCCCGGGTGCCGCCATCGATGGGGAACTGACCGCCCTGCCCCTCGGCAAGGGCGTGATCCGCCGCCTGGGCCGGGGCGTCGCCATTCTCAATTTCGGCGCGCTGCTGCCCCAGGCCATGGCCGCCGCGGCCCACCTCGACGCCAGCGTCGCCGACATGCGTTTCGTCAAGCCCCTCGACACCGGCCTGATCGACCAGCTGGCGGGCAGCCACGACCTCCTGGTCACCCTGGAGGACAACGCGGTAATGGGCGGCGCCGGCTCCGCGGTCGGCGAATACCTGGCGGGGGCGGGGTTGACCACGCCGTTGATTCACCTCGGCCTGCCCGACCAGTTCATCGACCACGCCACCCGCGACGCCCAGCTGGCGGCGGCGGGCCTCAACGACAGCGGCATCATCCGCGCGGTGACCGAGCGCCTGGCGCGCCTGCGGCCTCGACCGGAGTCCGCCGCCGTCGATCGAGCGCACTAAACCCGGGCGCCCGTGTTGTGGGCGCCCGGCAAAATGTGCAGAATCCGCGACAGGGTCGCCACCGGCCCCGCTACGGGTGGCAACCGGGCAATAACCACAACGCCCCCAACGAGGACGCGCGATGAAACCGAACAGACTGGTGCTTGCCCTGCTGGTGACGACCCTGGCCGGCTGCGGCAATGGCAGCGACGACGCCGGCACCGCCCCGGCCGCGAATCCCGCCTCCTTCACCGCGGGGGAGGCACTCTTCAAGGAAAACTGCGCCGACTGCCACCCCCGGGGCGGGCGCGGCGACTACCTCAAGCGCATCCCCGCCACCCTGCTGATGCGCCGCTCCGAGGCGGAGCTGATGGCCTGGATCCGCGGCAGCGACAAGCACCGGGAAATGCCCGCCTTCACCCATCTGAGCGACACTGAAACCCGCGACCTGGCCACCTACCTGTTCAGCGAAATGGACCGCCAGGGCATCCACCGTCAGGCCCCCTGACCCCGATTTGGAGAAAACCATGGAATCCCAAAAGACCCAACCCGGCGATACCTGCCCCTTCGAGTTCAACTTCGACCCCGCCACCTTCAAGGTGGGTGACATCGTCAGCTACCGGGTTCCCGAGACCTTCGACGAGATGCCCTTCGTCGGCACCCTGCTGGAAGTGGGCGCCGACTACGTGATCATCTCCGCCAACGACCCCAGCGACCCGGACCGGCGCATGCGCGGCACCCGGGAGAGCCGCCCGGTGGTGTCCGCCAAGGAAGCCCTGGGCTGACCTTTCAGCGCAGGCTCAGGGCGAACTGCCGGGCCGCCCGCCCACTGCGGGACGCGCGGGTCTGGGCGAACTGGCGCGCCCTGAGGTGCAGCGCCTCCCGGTCTCCGGTGTAATCCGGGAACAGGCTGTCGACGATGGCCAGGTACTGGGCCAGGGAACAGGGATAGAACGACAGCCACAGGCCAAAGCGATCGGCGAGGGAGAGCTTTTCCTCAACCGTATCGCCGTAATGCAGCTCCCCCTCGACGATGCGCACCCCGGCGTTCTCCGACGCCTGCTCGGGGATGAGGTGGCGGCGGTTGGACGTGGCGTACACCAGGACGTTTTCCGGCGGCAGCTCGATGGACCCCTCAAGCACGCTCTTGAGGTGCTTGTAGCCGGTCTCCCCCTCCTCGAACGACAGGTCGTCGCAAAAGATCACAAAGCGCTGGGGCAGCTCGCGGATGTCGTCGACGATCTCCGGCAGATCCACCAGATCGTCCTTGTCGATCTCGATGATGCGTAGCCCGCGCTCGCCGTAGTCATTGAGCAACGCCTTGACCAGGGACGACTTGCCCGTGCCCCGGCTGCCCCACAGCAGGGCATTGTTGGCCCCCTGGCCGGCGAGAAACTTCTCGGTGTTGGCCACCAGGGCGGCCTTTTGGGCGTCGATGCCCAGCAGATCCTCCAGACGCACCGGGTCGACCCGCCGCACCGGCCGCAACTTGCCGGCGCGGGGCCGCCACACCGCGGCGGTATTCAAATTCCAGTCAATTGCCATGAACAGACTCCAGGAGTGGATGACAGACGACGCCAACAGGCGTCGAACTCGCCTATTTTTGCACAAGGGAGTACATTCCAACGACCGATCACGGCAGGAATGGCGCCCATGGCAAGCAGCGGAAAAAAGCGCGGCGACAAGCACGACGACGGCACTCGCCCGGGCGCCCTGGATGCCCTGTTGCGGGGCCTGCAGGACATCACCACCCAGACCTGGTCGAAGGCCGCGGGCCAGTATCCCGGCAACCTCCTCGACCTCTTGATGCGCACCCCCGACCACATGGTGCAAATGGGCAAGGCGGGGCGCTACCTCAAGGACCTGCGGGAAGTGGCGGGCCTCACCGTCGACGACCTGGCCAGCAACCTGCAGCTGGAAAACCCCGACATCCTCCGCGCCATCGAGGAGGGGCGCAGCCCCGTCACCCTAGACATCCTCCACCGCCTCGCCAGCTTCCACGCCCGCAACGACCCGGTGGGCTTCATGATGAACTACAGCCGCGAGTACGCCCCGCTGCTGTGGCAATTGCTGCGCCTCACCGGTATGGATCGCCTGCTGATCGGCGTCGAGCGGGAGATCAAATTCATCAACCTGTACCGCGCCCGGGACAGAGCCCGGGCCCTCGACGACGGGGATTTCGACCGGGTGCTGGATTTTCTCGGCAAGGCCTTCGACCTCGCACTGGATTTCAACGGGCCGCCGGCGGCGCCCCGCAAGCCGCCCAATGCCCGCGCCAAGCCGGTGGCGGCGAAGTCCTCAAGCGGAAAATCATCAGCCCGAAAATGACAAGGCCGGGGCAAGCCCCGGCCTTTTCACAGCGTTGACGCCATCAGCCCTAGAGCACGGCCGCCAGGGAATCCGTCAGATACTCGATGTTGCCCTCGCTGATGCCCGCCACATTGATGCGGCTGGATCCGACGATGTAGATGCCGAACTCGTCCCGCAGGCGGGCAATCTGCGCGCCATCGATGCCGAGGAAGGAAAACATCCCGAACTGCCGCTGGATGAAGCTGAAATCGCGGCCGGGGGCCTTTTCCGCCATCTTGCCCACCAGCAGCGCCCGCAGGCCGTTCATGCGGTCGCGCATCTCCGTCAGTTCGGCGAGCCACTCGGCACGCAACTTGTCGTCCGTAAGCACCATGCCGGCGAGAAAACCGCCGTGGGCGGGGGGCATGGAGTAGATCGCCCGGGCGATATGGGCGAAGTGGGACTCGGCGGCGGCGGCCTTGTCGGCCCCCTGGGCGATGGCGGTGATGCTGCCGGTGCGCTCCCGGTAGAGGCCGAAGTTCTTCGAGCAGGAGCTCGCCACCAGCACCTCGGGGACGCTGTCCGCCAGCAGGCGGATACCGGCGGCGTCCTCGTCGAGGCCGGTGCCGAAGCCCTGGTAGGCCAGATCGACGAAGGGCAAGAGGCCCTTGCGCACCACCAGATCGGCGATCTGGCGCCAGTGATCGAGGGTGAGATCAGCGCCACAGGGATTGTGGCAGCAGCCGTGGAGCAACACCGCGTCGCCGGCCACGGCGCGGGTTTCGAGGGTCTCCAGCATCTCGGCGATGCGGATGGCGCGGCTCGCCTCGTCGTAATAGGGATAGGTCTCGGTGCGCACACCGGCGCCCTGGATCACCGGGAAGTGGTTGGCCCAGGTGGGGTCGCCGACCCACACGGTGGCGTCCGGGTTCATGCGCTTGATGGCTTCGGCGCCGATGCGCAGGGCCCCGGTGCCACCGGGGGTCAGCACCGAGCGCACCCGGCCGTCGCGGACGGCGTTGTGGCCGGCGCCGAGGATCAGCTTGATCATGCCATCGTTGTAGGCCTCGACCCCCACCTGGGCGATGTAGGATTTGGTGTCCTCCTCCTGGAACAGGCGTTGCTCGGCGGCCTTGATGGCGCGCATCACCGGGGTCTGGCCGCTCTCGGTCTTGTACACACCAACGCCGAGATCGATCTTGGTGGCGCGGGGGTCCTTCTTGAAGGCGGTGGTGAGGCCGAGAATGGGATCGGGGGGCAGGGCTTCCAGGACGTTGAACATAGATCCTCGCAAAACAGGCTGACAGGGGCTGGGTGATTGGCGGCGGCGCCCGCCCTGGGCACCGACACGCCGCGCATTGTAGTGGAGCGGGGGGAATTTATCAGGCGATTTCCGCCCGCATCCGGGGTTTTTGCGACGCGTCCAGCACCTTGCCGGCAAGCAGACCGTTGAGCAGATTGAGACGCTCCACGGTGCCCACATCCCACCACTGCCCCTCGAACAGCTCGCCGCTGACGCTGGCGGCGCGGATGCTGCTTTCCAGCACATTGCGCAGGGCGAAGCGCTCCGATGCCGCGGGGTAAAGGGCGAAGATTTCAGGGCGCATCAGGCTGATACCGCTGAAGGTGTAGGTCCTGCTGTCGGGCTGGGGGTAACCGACCCGGAGATCCTGGTCGAGGATGAAGTCCCCGACCGCCTTGAAGGGCGGATTGGGCACCAGCACCAGATGGGCGTCGATGTCGTCGGGCAGGGCGCTGTCCACCAGGTCGGCGAACGGGTAGTCGGTCCACAGGTCGCCGTTGACCACCAGAAAGGGTTCGGGCCCGAGCAGGGGCAGCGCCCGGCGGATGCCGCCACCGGTTTCCAGGGGCTCGCTCTCCCGGGACCAGGCGATGCGCACCCCGAAGCGGGTGCCATCGCCGAGAAAGGCCTCGATCTTCTCGCCGAGCCAGGAGGTATTGATGATGATCTCGCGGATCCCGGCGGCGGCGAGCCGCTCGACGTGATACTGGATCATGGGCTTGCCGCCCACTTCCAGCAGCGGCTTGGGGGTGGTTTCGGTGAGGGGACGCAGGCGCTCGCCGAACCCGGCCGCGAGGATCATTGCCTTCATGCTGTCAGTCTCCTGCCTGTTGCCAGGGTCGGTACCAGGGCTGGTTGACGATCACCGGCATCAGGCGCTCGCCGAACCACTGGTTGAAGTGCGCGAAGTCCTTGTAGTGTTGCGTCACCTCCAGGGTGTAACGCATGACGAGGGGCAGGTCGTCGAGATAGCGGGCCTTGCCATCCCGCAACCAGAGCCTGGCAAAGATCCCCAGCACCTTGATGTGCCGTTGCAGGCCCATCAGATCGAACCAGGCCAGCAGCTGCCCGTCGGCGGGCGTCTCGCCCCCGCTGGCAGGCCAGGCGGCGCGGAGGAAGGCGAGGGCCCGCCGCCGCACCAGCTCGGCCGGCCAGCGAATATAACAATCCTTCAGCAGTGACACCAGATCGTAGCTGAAGGGCCCGACCACCCCATCCTGAAAATCCACCACGCCGACATCCCCGCCATCCATGGCCAGCAGGTTCCGGGAATGGTAGTCGCGGTGCACCACCACCTGGGGCTGGGCGCGGGCCGAGGCGAGCAGACGGTCGAAGGTGTCCGCCAGCAACTGGCGCTCCGCGCCGTCGAGGGAGATACCGAGCAGTTGTGTCACGAACCAGTCCGGAAACAGCTGCATCTCGTCCCGCAACAACTGCTCGCTGTAGGGGGGGAATACCGCCGGATCCGGCGCCACCCCCTGGATGCGGGCGAGGGCCCCCTCGGCGCGGTCGTAGAGGGAGGCGACGGAATCACCGTCGAGGAGGGGCAGGAACAGCCGATCCCCGAGATCCTCCAGCAACAGGAAACCGCGCTGGAAATCCACGGCGTGGATGGCGGGCACATGAACCCCGGCGCGCCCCAGGGCGAGGCCCTTGGCAACGAAGGCCGGGTTGTTCTCCCGATCCGGCGGGGCGATCACGGCGATCAGGGGCGGGCGGGTGTCGAGTCGATAGTAGCGACGAAAGCCCGCGTCCCCGGTGATCGGAACGGCATCGACGGCGGCGTCGGCGACCACCCCGGCGGGCAGAAAATCCCGCGCCCACGCGCACAACGCCGCCAGCTCCGCCATTAGCACCCCCTCAAAAGCGGCGATTCTAGCGCAATTCCCCGCAATGTTCGTCGCGGCGCGCGCAGCGGGGTAAACTTGCTGTAAAATCGCCGGTCTACTTTTCTCCGCCAAATCGAACAGAGCAGAACATTCAATGGGTTGGACCAAGCTTGGGGCACGCAAGCCGCTGTATACCGCGGTCTACGGCTATCTTCTCGCCACCTCGGGAATGGTCCTGACCGGCTACCCGCTCCACGCCGATGAGGTGGGCAACCAGTGGTCGTGCCAGGCGAGCCCGAGCGGGGACTGGCAGTGCGGCGCGGCACCCCTGCCTGGCGCACCCTACAGCCGTCCCGAGGCGCGCCAGACCGCCGTGCCGGTGCCCGCCGAGGAGGACGCCGAGCCGCGCCTCGACGACGCCGCCCGCAACCTCGACTGGGTGCCGGAGGCCGAGCTCAGCGACGCCGAGCGCGCCCTGATGCGGAACAACTGCTGCGGCGCCTATGTCGAACCGGCGCGCAACTACCCCGACGCCGAACTCGAGCCCGACGAGGCCTCCCTGCGGGTGAGTGCCACCACCACCGAAGCCCGCGGCAACGTCGCCACCCTCGACGGCGATGTCCAGGTCACCCAGGGCTACCGCCAGCTGCGCAGCGACAGCGCCGTGGTGGACCAGGACGCCCGCACCGTGCAGCTCGACGGCAACATCAACTTCCGGGAGCCCGGGGTACTGCTCACCGGCGACCAGGCCAGGCTCGATATCGACGGCGGCGACGCCGACGTCGACAACGCCACCTTCCTGATGCACCGCAGCGGCGTGCGGGGCACCGCCGAGAACCTCAAGAAGCGCGACGACAACTTCATTTACGTGGACAACGCCACCTACACCACCTGCGAACCGGGCAACAACGCCTGGCAGTTGAAGGCGGCGGATATCGACATCGACACGGTGCGGGGCGTCGCCACCGCCAAGCACGTCCGCCTCGAGGTCAAGGACTGGCCGCTGCTCTACATCCCCTGGATCCGCTTCCCCGTGTCCGACAACCGCGCCAGCGGCCTGCTCTACCCGGTGATCATGGCGGGCAACGACAACGGCATCGATTACTCCCAGCCCCTGTACCTGAACCTCGCCCCCAACTACGACGCCACCCTGACCCCGCGCTTCGTGCAGGAACGGGGCGCCATGCTGGAGGCGGAGTTCCGCCACCTCAACCGCTGGAGCGAAACCACGGTCTCCGGCGGCTACCTGTGGGACGACGACGGCGGCGATGTCAGCCGCGAAGTGACCGCCAGCGGCAGCCGCCTGCCCTACGAGGGCGAGGATCGCTGGATAAGCAGCGTGGCCCATGAAGGCGGGATCGGCCACCGCTGGAGCACCCTGATCGACTACACCGATGTCAGCGACCAGGACTATTTCCGCGACCTCGGCACCGCGACCCTCGAAGCCAACAGCCGCAGCCACCTCAATCAGCAGCTGGCCACCGGCTACAGCACCGACAACTGGCTGTTCCGGCTCCAGGCCCAGGAATTCGAGACCCTCATCAAGGGCGGCCTGGAGCAGTACAAGCAACTGCCCCGGGTGGACGCCAACGGCCAGTACCGGATGGCCGGCGACCTGGTGGTGGACCTGCGCCAGCACTACACGGTGTTCGATCACAGCGAGGACGACCTGATCGGCTCCGGCACCTTCCTCACCCGGGACGACGAGAACACCACCATCACCGGCAGCCGCCTGCGCGCCGACTACGGCCTGGCCTGGGACAAACAGTGGCTGTGGGGCTTCTTCAAGCCCGGCGCCAAGATCAAGTACGCCGCCTACAGCCTCGACACCCCCCTCATCAACCAGACCGACGACAGCCCCGACATGATGGTGCCGGTGGCCAGCCTCGATACCGGGCTCTACTTCGAGCGGCGCGGCGACGGCCGCTACATCCAGACCATCGAGCCGCGCCTTTACTACCTGAAGTCCGAGTACGAGGACCAGTCGGCGATCCCCAACTTCGATACCTCCGACCTCACCTTCAGCTACCAGCAACTGTTCCGCGACGACCGCTTCTCCGGCGGCGACCGCATCGGCGACACCCAACAGGTGACCTTCGGCGTGACCTCGCGGCTGATCAGCGCCGCCAGCGGCGTCGAGCACCTGCGCTTTAGCATCGGCCAGATCCACTACCAGGACGAGCGCCGGGTCACCCTCGACCCCCTGCTCTCCGACAGCCTGACCCGCGACACCTCCGACATCGCCGCGGAGCTCGCCGCCACTTTCTGGACCCACTGGCGGGCGCAGACCGACCTGCTGTTCAACGACGAGGACGGCGCCATCAACAAGGGCAGCGCGGCGCTGCGCTACAACAACCGCGAGGGCACCCTGTTCAACCTGGTGTACCGCTATACCCGCCGCGACAACCTGCTCTATGAGTTCGGATCGGGCACCCCCCTGATCGACAGCGTCAGCGCCGACATCGACCAGCTCGACGCCTCCTTCTCGGTGCCCCTCTCCGCCAGCTGGAACCTGCTCGGCCGCTACAACCAGGATCTCAACAGCAACCAGGAACTGGAGATCTTCGCCGGACTCGAATACTCCAGCTGCTGCTGGCGTGCCGCCCTGGTGGCGCGGCGCTGGATCGACCGGGACGACACCCTCATCCTCGCGACCGACAACCTCGACCACCGCACCGGTGTTTTCCTGCAAATCCAGTTCAAGGGACTGGCCGGCACCGGCACCCGCGTCAACAACATCCTCAGTGAAGGCATTTACGGCTATCAACCCCCGGAACCCTGATTCATGCTGAACACCCTGAAGCACTCCGCCAAAACCCTCCTGCCCGCGCTGGTTCTCGGCCTGTGGGCGACCCTGGGCCAGGCCCAGCTGCAGATGCTCGACGGCATCGCCGCCATCGTCGACAACGACGTGGTGATGACCAGCGAACTGAACGAACGGGTCCAGTCCATCTACCAGCGCATCCAGGAATCCGGCACCGAGCCCCCGCCCCAGGAGGTGCTGGTTCCCCAGGTGCTGGAGCGGTTGATCCTCGAACGCATCCAGCTCGAGATGGCACGCCGCGCCGGGGTGCGCATCAGCGACGAGGAAATCAACCAGGCCATTGCCCGCATCGCCGAGGGCCAGGGCATGAGCGCCGACCAGTTCCTCGAGGAAATCCTCCGCCAGGGGCTCACCGTCTCCGAGTTGAAGGATCAACTGTCCACCGAAATGCTCCTCGCCCGGGTGCAACAGGCCCAGGTGAACCGCCGCATCTTCATCTCCGAGCAGGAAGTGGAGAATTTCCTCGCCTCGGAAGAGGGCCGCAACTGGATTTCCCCCGACGTCAATCTCGGCCATATCCTCATCCCCCTCTCCGCCGGGGCCAGCCTCGACGAAGTGGAGGAAGCCACCGCCAAGGCCACCATGATCGCCGAGCGCCTCGCCGCCGGGGATGACTTCCGCAACCTCGCCATCACCCACTCCGCCGACCAGAGCGCCCTCCAGGGCGGCGACCTCGGCTGGCGCAAGATGTCGGAACTGCCGGAGGTGCTGATCGGCCCCATCGCCGGCCTGGAGCCGGGCCAGGTCACCGACATCATCCGCAGCAACGCCGGCCTGCACATCCTCAAGCTCTACGACAAGCGCGGCGGCGACCAGCAGATGATCCAGCAGAGCAAGGTCCGCCACATCCTGTTGAAGCCCAACGAAATCCGTGGCGACGAGGACACCTACAACGCCCTCGCCGCCCTCGCCGCCCGGATCCGCGCCGGGGAATCCTTCGCCGAACTCGCCCGGGAGCACTCCGAGGACATCGGATCGGCCCTCAACGGTGGCGACCTCGGCTGGTCCCTGCCCGGCAAGTTCGTGCCCCAGTTCGAACAGGTGATGAACAGCATCCCGGTTGACCAGGTATCCGAGCCCTTCCGCAGCGACTTCGGCTGGCATATCCTCGAGGTCACCGAGCGCCGGGACCAGGATTTCAGCGAGGACATCAAGCGCGCCCAGGCGGAAAGCATCCTGCGCCAGCGCAAGTTCGAATCCGAGCTGCAGATCTGGCTCCAGGAAATCCGCGACGAAGCCTTCGTCGAAATCAAGATCTGAGATGCGTATCGCCATCACCCCCGGTGAGCCCGCGGGGATCGGCCCCGACCTGCTGATCCAGCTGATCCAGCAGCCCCTGCCCTGCGAACTGGTGGCCTATGCCGACGGCGCCATGCTCCGCGAGCGGGCCGCGCTGCTGGGACTGCCGCTGGCACTGCGGGCACCCCGGGGCCGCCCGCTCGCGGGGGGCGGCGACCTGGCCCTCAGGGAGATACCCCTGTCCCGCCCGGCGGTACCCGGTCGGCTGGACATCGCCAACGCCCCCTATGTTCTCGCCACCCTCGACCAGGCACTCGACGATGTCCACGGCGGGAATTGCAAGGCCCTGGTCACCGGACCGGTCCACAAGGGCATCATCAACGACGCGGGCATACCTTTCAGCGGCCATACCGAGTACCTGGCGGCGCGCACCGCCACCCCCCGGGTGGTGATGATGCTGGCCACCGAGGGACTGCGGGTGGCCCTCGCCACCACTCACCTGCCCCTCGCCGCTGTCCCGGCAGCCATCACCATCGACAGCCTGGTGGACACCCTCGCCATTCTCGACCGGGCTCTGCGCCAGCACTTCGCCATCGCCGCGCCCCGGATACTCGTTTGCGGCCTCAATCCCCATGCCGGGGAGGGCGGACACCTCGGCCGCGAGGAAATCGACACCATCATCCCCGCCCTCGACATCTGCCGAAGCGCAGGGATCGATGCCCAGGGACCCCTGCCGGCGGATACCCTGTTCACCCCCCGGCACCTGGAGCACTGCGACGCCGTGCTCGCCATGTACCACGACCAAGGATTGCCCGTACTCAAGTTCAAGGGTTTTGGCAGGGCGGTGAACATCACCCTCGGACTGCCGCTGATCCGCACTTCGGTTGACCACGGCACGGCCCTCGACCTCGCCGCCACTGGCAGGGGTGACAGCGGCAGCCTCGCCACCGCCATCCGCTGTGCCCTGGACATGGCAACGGCCTCGGGCGGAACCCCATGACCGGGCTGTCCAGCCACCGCGCCCGCAAGCGTTTCGGTCAGAATTTTCTGATCGACCAGGGTGTCATCGAACGGATCGTCGCCGCCATCAACCCCAGGGGCGAGGACAACCTGGTGGAAATCGGGCCGGGGCAAGGCGCCCTCACGGGCCTGCTCTTGGCCGCCAATCCCCGCCTCACTGCCATCGAGCTGGATCGCGACCTGGCGGCGCTGCTGCGGGACAAATTCGCCGCCTACCCGGACTTTCGCCTGATCGAACAGGATGCCCTCAAGGTTGACTTCAACAGCCTCGCCGGGGGCCGCCCGTTGCGGGTGGTCGGCAACCTGCCCTACAACATCTCCACGCCCCTGATCTTCCATCTGCTGGCCCACGCCGGGATCATCCGCGACATGCACTTCATGCTGCAGCGGGAGGTGGTGGAGCGCATGGCGGCGGAGCCGGGCAGCAAAAGCTACGGCCGGCTGAGTGTCGCGGTACAGTATCTGTGCCGGGTGGACTACCTGTTCGGGGTGCCCCCCGGGGCATTTTTCCCCGCGCCGAAGGTGGAATCCGCCATCGTGCGCCTCAGCCCCCACGCCATAAAGCCAATGGAGGCCAGCGATCCTGCGCGCTTCTTCGAACTGGTCAATCTCTGTTTCCAGCAGCGCCGCAAGACCCTGCGCAACAACCTCAAGCCCTGGGCCAGGGACCACGACCTGGACGCCCTAGGCATCGATCTCGGCCGCCGCCCCGAAACCCTCAGCGTCGCCGAATTCGTCGAGCTGAGCAACCGACTGGCACCCTCCCCATGACCGACGCCCCCATCCAGGTCGAGGTGCGGACCCAGTACCTGGGCGAGCAATCCCGCCCCGACAAGAACCACTTCGCCTTCGCCTATCACATCACCATCGCCAACCGCGGAGCCGAACCCTGGACCCTGATAAGCCGGCACTGGATCATCGTCGACGGCGACAACAGGCGCCAGGAGGTGCGCGGCGACGGTGTAGTGGGTGCCCAGCCCACCATCGCCCCCGGCGACCACTACAGCTATACCAGCGGTGTGGTTCTTGCCACCCCCGTGGGCACCATGGAAGGCAGCTACCATTTCGTCGGGGATGGCGGCCAGACCCTCGACGCGCCCATCACCCCCTTCCTGCTGGCCGTGCCCGGCAGCATCAATTGAGGAGAGGGCATGGCCATCTACGCGGTAGGGGATATCCAGGGGTGCCTGTCCTGCCTTGAACGGCTGCTGGACAGCGTCGGCTTCCAGCCGGGGCGGGATCAACTCTGGGCGGTGGGCGACCTGGTCAACCGGGGCCCCAGCTCCCTAGACACCCTGCGTTTTTGCAAGAATCTGGGCAGCAACTTTCGCACCGTCCTCGGCAACCACGACCTGCACCTGCTGGCCGTGGCCCGGGGATACCGCTCCCCCTCCCTCAAGGACACCCTTCAGGACATCCTCAACGCCCGGGACCGAGACGATCTACTGGAGTGGTTGAGACACCAGCCCCTGGTGATTTCCGAGGCGGGCTTCACCCTGGTGCACGCCGGCATCCCCCCCCAGTGGAGCATCAAGAAGGCGCTCAAGCGCGCGGCGGAGGTGGAGACGGTGCTCAGGGAACAGCCGGGACAGTTGCTCGCCACCATGTATGGCAATCAACCCGACTGCTGGGACAAATCACTGGAGGGCCCTGATCGCTGGCGGATGATCACCAACTACTTCACCCGCATGCGTTTCTGCGACGCCAGCGGCCGGCTGGAATTGCAGAGCAAACTCGGGCCTGGAAACGCACCCAAGGGCTTTGCCCCCTGGTTCGCCCACAACGGCAGAAAGGCGGCCACTGACAATATCGTCTTCGGCCATTGGGCCGCCCTGAATGGCGTCGCCCGCTCGCGACACCTCTTTCCCCTCGACACCGGTTGTGTCTGGGGCGGTCGGATGCGCCTGATGCGGCTCGACAACTGCGCCTACAAGCATGTCAGCTGCAAGGGCATCAGCAACACTGCGGGCGCCCACCTCGAACACGGCTCCTGACAACCAGCGGGCATAAAAAAACCAGGGCAAGCCCTGGTTTTTTTATGACGGGGCAGACTCAGTCAGCTTCGACCACGGCTGCATCCCCGGAGGATTGGCGATCCACCAGTTCCACATAGGCCATGGGGGCATTGTCGCCGGTGCGGTAGCCGCACTTGAGGATACGAATGTAACCGCCGGGGCGCTGGTCGTAGCGTGGGCCGAGCTCGTTGAACAGCTTGCCCACCGCCTGCTTGCTGCGCAGACGGTCGAATGCCAGGCGGCGGTTCGCCACGCTGTCGGACTTCGCCAGGGTAATCAAGGGCTCAGCGAAGGTACGCAGCTCCTTGGCCTTGGGCAGGGTTGTCTTGATCACTTCGTGCTCGACGAGGGAAGCGATCATGTTGCGGAACATGGCGCGACGGTGCGAGCCGGTCTTGTTCAGTTTGCGACCACTGTAACGATGACGCATAGCATTGATTCCTTACGGTTGCTCTCACAGCAAT
Source organism: Pseudomonadota bacterium (assembly GCA_034717695.1). GTDB lineage: Bacteria > Pseudomonadota > Gammaproteobacteria > Pseudomonadales > Porticoccaceae > NAT127. The sequence continues at coordinate 13,581 of JAYELS010000020.1, read as the reverse complement.
GTTTCTAATCAGCCGCCCTTGGGCGACCATCAAGCGTTTTCGGTGTCCTTGCGCAGGCTGGCGGGAGGCCAGTTCTCCAGGCGCATGCCGAGGGACAGACCGCGGGAAGCCAGTACGTCCTTGATTTCGGTCAGGGACTTCTTGCCCAGATTCGGGGTTTTCAGCAGCTCGACTTCGGTGCGCTGGATCAGGTCACCGATGTAGTAAATGCTCTCGGCCTTGAGGCAGTTGGCGGAGCGCACAGTGAGCTCGAGGTCGTCCACGGGACGGAGCAGAATGGGATCGATCTCGTCCTCTTTTTTCTCCGGCTCGCTCTTCTTCTCGCTCTCCAGATCGACGAACACCGCCAGCTGCTGCTGGAGAATGGTCGCGGCGCGACGAATGGCTTCCTCGGGGTCGATGGTGCCGTTGGTCTCGATCTCGAGAATCAGCTTGTCGAGGTCGGTGCGCTGCTCGACGCGAGCGCTGTCGACCACGTAGGCAACCTTCATCACCGGGCTGAAGCTGGCGTCGAGGTGCAGGCGACCTATTGAACGGGTCTCGTCCTCGTCGCTGCCGTGGCTGTCGGCGGGCTGATAACCGCGCCCGCGCTGAACCTTCATCCGCATGGTCAGCTGGGTATTGCCGGTAATGGTGGCAATCAGATGCTGCGGATTGCGGATCTCGATGCTGCTGTCGTGCTGGATGTCGGCGGCGGTGACAACACCGGGGCCCTTGACGCTCAGGGTAACCTCCGTCTCGGCCTTGCCGTGCATCACCAGGGCAACACCCTTCAGGTTCAGCAGCAGGTCGATCACGTCTTCCTGGACACCCTCCAGGGTGCTGTACTCGTGCTCGACACCGTCGATCTCCACTTCGACGATGGCATAGCCGGGCATCGACGAGAGAAGGATACGGCGCAGGGCGTTCCCCAGGGTGTGGCCAAAGCCGCGCTCGAGGGGCTCGAGAACCACTTTGGCTCGATTCGCGCCCAGTACGGTGACGTCGATGGAGCGCGGGGTAAGAAGTTCTGTCGCTGAAGTCTGCATAGGGTTACCTGTGGTCTGAGCTGACAAATGCCGATTACTTGGAGTAGAGCTCTACAATGAGGTTCTCATTGATTTCGGCAGGCAGTTCGGCACGGTCGGGGGCGCGCTTGAACACACCCACCAGCTTGTTGACGTCAACCTCGACCCAGTCGGCGGAGCCGCGCTGGGTAGCCAGCTGAACAGCGGACTGGATGCGCAGCTGCTTCTTGGCCTTCTCGCGCACGCTCACTTCATCACCGGGCTGCACCTGGTAGGAAGGGATGGTCACCTTCTTTCCGTTCACCATGATCGAGCCGTGGGCCACCAGCTGACGGGCTTCGGCGCGGGTGGAACCGTAGCCCATGCGGTAGACCACGTTGTCGAGGCGGGATTCCAGCAGGAGCAGCAGGTTTTCACCGGTCGCGCCCTTGCCACGGGCGGCACTCTTGTAGTAGTTGCGGAACTGCTTTTCGAGCACGCCGTAGAGACGACGCACCTTCTGCTTCTCACGCAGCTGAACGCCGTAATCGGACAGGCGACCGCGACGCTGGCCATGTTGTCCAGGGGCGCTCTCGGCGCGGCACTTGGACTCCAAGGGGCGGATGCCGCTCTTCAGGAACAGATCGGTTCCTTCACGACGCGACAGTTTACAGGTAGGACCCAAATATCTGGCCATTGCTTCTGTTCCTCGTTAAACGCGACGTTTCTTGGAAGGACGGCAACCGTTGTGCGGAATCGGCGTCACGTCGGTAATGTTGGTGATCTTGAATCCGGCGTTGTTCAGGGCGCGCACGGCGGACTCACGACCAGGGCCAGGGCCCTTGACCTGAACGTCCAGGTTCTTGAGGCCGTATTCCTGCGCGGCGACGCCAGCTTTCTCAGCGGCGACCTGCGCGGCGAACGGGGTGCTCTTGCGGGAGCCGCGGAAACCGGAACCACCAGAGGTCGCCCAGCTCAGGGCGTTACCCTGGCGGTCGGTAATGGTGATGATGGTGTTGTTGAAAGAGGCATGCACGTGGGCGATGCCGTCAATCACAGTACGCTTCGCTTTCTTGCGAGTCGTTTTTGCGGGTGTCTTGGCCATAAAATTACCTGATTGACTCAACTAGCCAGCGGGCTGGCATCCAATTAACGCTTGATGGGCTTGCGGGGACCTTTGCGGGTCCGGGCATTGGTTTTGGTGCGCTGACCACGCAGGGGCAGACCCTTGCGGTGACGCAGACCACGATAGCAACCAAGATCCATCAGGCGCTTGATGCTCATGTTCACTTCCCGGCGCAGATCGCCCTCGACGGTGCGCTTGGCGACCTCGTTGCGGACGGCATCGAGTTGCTCCTCGCTCAGGGCGGCGATCTTGGTGTCCTCGGCGAGACCGACGGCAGCGCAGATCTGCTTGGCGGTACTCGGACCTATTCCGTAAACATAGGTGAGGGAGATCACCGCATGCTTGTTATCTGGGATGTTGACGCCGGAAATACGGGCCATTCTTTCTACTCCACTTGTCTACTGTTTCTGCCTACCAGGCACCGCACCGGAGATTCGCCAGGGGCGAAAAAAGGCGCAAGATCATAGCCTCGAAAGCAACAAAAATCAATCGTCGCGCCGAATTAACCTTGACGCTGCTTGTGGCGCGGCTCCACGTTGCAAATCACCCGCAGGGACCCCTTGCGCTTGATGATTTTGCAGTTGCGACAAACTTTCTTGACCGATGCACGTACTTTCATGGGATATCACCTCGATTACTAGCGGAGTCCACCGCCATAGCCTTTCAAATTCGCTTTTTTCATCAGCGACTCATACTGCTGGGACATGAGGTGCGATTGCACCTGCGCCATGAAATCCATGGTCACAACCACAGCGATCAACAACGACGTTCCCCCCAGGTAGAAAGGAACGTTGAAATAGACATTCAGGAACTGGGGCAACAGGCAGACCCCGGTGATGTACAACGCGCCCACCACGGTCAGCTTGGTCACCACACTGTCGATGTACCGTGCCGTCTGATCGCCGGGGCGGATGCCCGGGAGGTAGGCGCCGCCCTTCTTGAGGTTGTCGGCGATCTCCTTGGGGTTGAACATCAACGCCGTGTAGAAGAAGCAGAAGAAAATGATCAGCGCGGAGAACAACAGCACATGGAGCGGCTGGCCGGGCCCCAGGAACAGAGCAACATCCTGCAGCCAGTCGGGCGCGTCGGCGCCCTGGCCAAACCAGGTGGCAATGGTCGAGGGGAACAGCAGCAAACTGCTGGCAAAGATGGCGGGAATCACCCCGGCCATGTTCACCTTGAGTGGCAGGTGGCTCTGCTGGGCTCCGCCGATGGCGCGCCGACCCTGCTGACGCTGGGCATAATTGACAGTAATGCGGCGCTGGCCACGCTCGATGAACACCACAAAGTAGATGATTGCCACCGCAAGCACGGCGATCACCAGCACCGCGAGGATATGCAGATCACCCTGGCGCGCAGACTCGAAAGCCTGGCCCACGGCGCTCGGCAGCCCGGCGACGATGCCGGCGAAGATCAGCATCGAGATGCCATTGCCGATGCCGCGCTCGGTGATCTGCTCGCCGAGCCACATCATGAACACGGCGCCGGTGACCAGGGACACCACGGCGATCAGGTAGAAGGAGAAATCCGACAAATAGGCAAGCCCCTGGCCCGCGAGGCCAACAGCCATGCCGATACCCTGCACCAGGGCGAGTACCACCGTGCCGTAGCGGGTGTACTGGCTGATCTTGCGGCGCCCTGCGTCGCCCTCCTTCTTCAGCTGTTCCAGCGAGGGGGTCACCGCGGTGAGCAGCTGCATGATAATGGAGGCGGAAATATAAGGCATGATCCCCAGGGCAAGAATGCTCATGCGCTCCAGAGCTCCCCCGGAGAACATGTTGAACAGGCCCAGGATGGTGCCCTGATTCTGATTGAACAGATTGGCCAGACGGTCAGGATCAATACCGGGCACCGGGATATGGGTCCCGATCCGATAAATGATAATGGCGAGCAGCAAAAAGCGAAGGCGAGCCCAAAGCTCGCCCAACCCTTTTGCGGCACCCGCAGGCAGATTTCCCGTTTTAGCCATCAGGACGCGTCCGTTATTCCTCGACCTTTCCGCCAGCGGCTTCGATCGCAGCGCGGGCACCTTTGGTCACCGCCAGACCCTTGACGGTCACGGCCTTGGTGAGTTCGCCGGACAGAAACACCTTGGCGCGCTCGATGTTGGCATTGATAAGGCCGGCGGCGCGCAGGGCGGCCAGGTCGGCGATATCACCGTCGATGGCGTTCAGTTCGCCGAGGCGAATCTCGGCACTCACCATTCCGATGCGGGAGGTGAAACCGAATTTCGGCAAACGCTTCTGCAGGGGCATCTGACCGCCTTCGAACCCGGGACGCACACGGCCACCGGAACGGGCTTTCTGACCCTTGTGACCACGGCCACCGGTCTTGCCGAGACCGCTGCCGATACCGCGACCGAGGCGTTTGCCTTCCTTGATCCGACCCGGGGCGGGACTCAGTGTATTCAGACGCATGATCACTCTCCCTCAACCTTAACCATGTAATTCACCTTGTTGATCATGCCGCGCACGGAGGCGGTATCCTCAACTTCCACGGTGTGACCGATGCGACGCAGGCCGAGGCCGGCGATGCAGGCCTTATGGGCCGCCAGACGACCGTGAACACTGCGCGTCTGGGTAACCTTGATAACTTTTGCATTGCTCATTGTTTGATTCCTGACTCAGGGGCCTGAAATGACTCAGCCCAGGATCTCTTCAACGGACTTGCCACGCTTGGCTGCAACGGTCTCGGGGGATTGAATGCCCTTCAGGGCATTGAAGGTCGCCCGAACCACGTTGACCGGATTGGTGGAACCGTAGCACTTGGCCAGTACGTTCTGCACCCCGGCAAGCTCCAACACCGAGCGCATGGCGCCGCCGGCGATGACACCGGTACCGTCGGACGCGGGCTGCATGTACACCTTGGATGCGCCGTGGTTGGCCTTGACCGGATACTGGATGGTGGTGCCGTTCAGGTCCACATTGATCATGTTGCGGCGCGCCGCTTCCATGGCCTTCTGGATGGCCTGGGGCACTTCACGGGCCTTGCCGCGGCCGAAGCCAACGCGACCCTTGCCGTCGCCCACCACGGTCAACGCGGTGAAGGCAAAAATACGTCCGCCCTTGACGGTCTTGGCAACCCGGTTCACCTGAACCAGCTTCTCCATCAGACCTTCGTTGGGATCAACTTCTCTTGGATTGTTAGCCATGTTTCAACCTTTAGAATTCCAGACCGCCTTCGCGAGCCGCGTCGGCAAGTGCCTGCACGCGACCATGATATTTGAAGCCACTGCGGTCGAATGAGACCTTCAGGATGCCGGCTTCCCGGGCGCGCTCGGCGACCAGCTTGCCCACCGCGCGCGCGGCTTCGATATTGCCGGTCTTGCCGGAGCGCAGGGACTCGTCGAGGGTCGAAGCACTCGCCAGCACCTTGTCGCCAGCCGGGGAAATCACCTGGGCGTAGATGTGGCGTGGGGTGCGGTGAACCGTCAGGCGGGTAGCCCCGATATCGCGCATTTGGATTCGCGTGCGACGGGCGCGACGCAGACGTGCTTGCTTTTTGTCTTTCATAATCCAGCCCTACTACTTCTTCTTCGCTTCTTTACGACGTACCTGCTCATCCGCATAGCGGACACCCTTGCCCTTGTAGGGCTCCGGGGGACGGAACGCCCGGATCTCGGCGGCGACCTGCCCGAGCAGCTGCTTATCGGCTGCCTTGAGGACGATCTCCGTCTGGCTGGGGGTTTCGGCAGTGACGCCCTCTGGCAGCTGGTATTCGACAGGATGCGAGAAACCGAGGCTCAGGTTAACCTTGTTGCCCTGGGCCTGCGCGCGATAACCCACGCCAACCAGCTGTAATTTACGCTCAAAGCCTTCGCTCACGCCCATCACCATATTGTTGATGATGGTGCGCAGGGTGCCGGCCTGGGCCTTCGAATTCTGGTCACCGTTGGCAGCGGCGAAAGTCAGGACGTTGTCGTCCTGGCTGATCACCACGCGGGGATTGACCGCGATCGTCAACGCTCCCTTGCTGCCCTTGACGGTGATTTGGCGGCTATCCTGGCTGAGCTCCACGCCCTTGGGGAGCTTGACAGGATTCTTTGCAATTCTAGACATCTCGCAATCTCTTCAAATAATGCCAGTTAGAAAACTGTGCAGAGCACTTCGCCACCGATACCAGCGGCGCGTGCCGCCCGGTCAGACATGACACCCTTGCTGGTCGATACGATTGCAACCCCGAGCCCATCGCGCACCTTCGGCAGTTCGCTGGCGCCGGCGTAATACCGCAGGCCGGGACGGCTGGCACGGTGGAGTTCCTCGATGACCGGTTTGCCTTCGAAGTACTTGAGGGTGATGGTGAGTTGCGGCTTGCTCTCACCCGCCACCGCAAAATCAGCGATATAGCCTTCGGACTTCAGCACCTCGGCAACGGACACCTTCAACTTCGAGGACGGCATGACGACCGTGGCACGAGCCCGGGCATGAGCGTTGCGAATGCGCGTCAGCATGTCCGCCAGTGAATCTTGCATACTCATCTTGGATAATTCCTCGTCACTTACCAGCTAGCTTTGACAAGCCCGGGAACATCCCCGCGCATGGCTGCTTCGCGCAATTTGTTTCGGCAAAGACCGAACTTCCGGTACACACCGTGGGGCCGCCCGGTAATCCGGCAGCGGCGCTGCTGGCGGCTGGGGCTGGAGTCGCGGGGCAGCTTCTGCAGCTTGACCAGCGCATCCCAACGATCTTCCTCGGTAGTTGCCGGATTGTTGATGATGGCTTTCAGCTCGGCACGCTTGGCGGCATATTTGGCCACCAGCTTGGTACGCTTCAGCTCACGCTCGATCATTGATGTCTTTGCCATATCTCTTGCCTTAACCTCGCAGCGGAAAGTTGAACGCCCGCAGCAGTGCGCGGCCTTCATCGTCGTTCCTGGCCGTGGTGGTGATGGTGATATCCATGCCACGCAGCTTGTCGACCTTGTCGTAATCAATCTCGGGGAAGATGATCTGCTCGTTGACCCCCATGGCGAAATTGCCACGTCCGTCGAAGGACTTGGGGCTGATACCGCGGAAATCACGGATTCGCGGGATAGCGATATCGATCAGCTTCTCCAGGAACTCGTACATCCGATCGCTGCGCAACGTCACCTTGCAACCGATCGGCCAGCCCTCGCGGATCTTGAACCCGGCGACGGAGGTCCGCGCCTTGGTGATGACCGGCTTTTGACCGGAAATCAGCGTCAAGTCATTGACCGCGTTCTCGAGGATCTTCTTGTCGGCCACCGCCTCACCAACACCCATGTTGAGGGTGATCTTGGTGATACGCGGAACCTCCATGGGGTTCTTGAGACCGAGTTCCGCCTGCAACTTCGCGGCGATCTCGTTTTTGTAAACTTGCTTCAGCTTGGCCATGTCAATATACCCTGTTAGCCGCCAACGACCGCGCCGTTGGACTTGAAAACGCGAACCTTGGTGCCGTCTTCAAGGACCTTGAAGCCCGCGCGATCCGCCTTGCGGGTCTCGGGGTTGTAGAGCGCGACATTGGAGCTGTCGATCGCGGCTTCCTTCTCGATGATCCCGCCGGGAACACCCAGCTGAGGATTCGGCTTCTGGTGCTTCTTGATCACCTGAATGCCGGAAACCAGGAGACGTCCATCGTCAAGCACCCGCAGCACCTTGCCGCGCTTGCCCTTGTCCTTGCCGGCAATAACGATCACTTCGTCATTGCGCTTGATTTTCTTCATACCCATCGTCAACCTCCTCGGGCCTACAGGACTTCTGGAGCCAGAGAAATAATCTTCATGAATTTCTCGCCGCGCAGCTCGCGAGTCACGGGCCCGAAAATGCGGGTGCCGATCGGCGCCAACTGGTTGTTGAGCAACACGGCGGCGTTGTCATCGAACTTGATGAGGCTGCCATCCTGGCGGCGAACGCCTTTTTTGGTGCGCACCACCACCGCGTTCATCACCTGGCCTTTCTTCACCTTGCCGCGGGGAATTGCTTCCTTGACGGACACCTTGATGACATCTCCGACACTGGCGTAACGGCGATGCGAACCGCCCAACACCTTGATGCACATGACACGGCGAGCGCCACTGTTATCCGCCACGTCCAAATAGGTTTGCGTTTGAATCATTGTTCCGCTCCGAAACCGTTACTGCCTAGCGCGATTAAACTGACGCTGCCTTTTCGATCACTTCCACCAGCGACCAGGACTTGGTCTTGGACAGGGGACGCGTCTCCTGAATCGCCACCAGGTCGCCAATGCCACACTGATTGGATTCGTCGTGGGCCTTGATCCTGGTCGAACGGCTGATGATCTTGCCATACACGGGGTGCTTCACCCGGCGCTCGATCAGTACCGTGATAGTCTTGTCCATTTTGTCGCTGACCACGCGACCGGACAGAGTACGAGCTGTTTTCTCACCCATCTCACTTACCTGCTTTTTCGTTCAGCACGGTTTTGATACGTGCAATATTGACGCGGGTTTCGCCAAGCCGGTGCGACTGGCCCAGCTGGCCAGTGGAATGCTGCATGCGAAGCTTGAATTGTGCTTCCAGCTCGCCATTCAGGGCGGCCTGGAGCTCATCTACGGTTTTTTCGCGAAGTTCTGAAGCTTTCATTACATCACCGAGCGTCTGACGAAGGCAGTGCCGAGAGGAAGCTTGGCCGCGGCCAGGGCAAATGCCTCGCGCGCCAGCTCTTCGGTGACACCTTCCATTTCATACAGAACCTTACCAGGCTGGATCTGAGCCACCCAGTAAGACACATTACCCTTACCTTTACCCTGACGGACTTCGAGGGGCTTCTCGGTAATGGGCTTGTCGGGGAATACCCGAATCCAGATCTTTCCGCCACGCTTGATGTGGCGGGTCATGGCGCGACGGGCAGCTTCGATCTGCCGGGCGGTCAAGCGACCACGGTCGGTTGCCTTGAGGCCAAACTCGCCAAAGCTGACCTTGCTGCCGCGTTGCGCCAGGCCGCGGTTGCGGCCCTTCATCTGCTTGCGGAATTTCGTACGTTTTGGTTGCAGCATCTCGATCGACCCTTATTCCAAAATCATTTCTTGGATTTAGTCTGATCGGCTTCTTGACCGCCCAGAACTTCACCTTTGAAAATCCAAACCTTCACACCGATGATGCCGTAGGTGGTGCTGGCCTCAGCGGTGGCGTAATCAATATCGGCCCGCAGGGTGTGGAGCGGCACTCGGCCTTCGCGGTACCACTCGGTACGGGCGATCTCGGCGCCGCCCAGGCGACCGCCAACCTGGATCTTGATGCCTTCGGCACCCTGGCGCATGCTGTTCTGCACGGCGCGCTTCATGGCGCGGCGGAACATCACACGACGCTCCAGCTGCTGGGCAATGTTCTGGGCCACCAGCGCGGCATCCAGGTCGGGCTTGCGCACTTCCTCGATGTTGATGTGGACCGGCACACCCATCTCCGCGGTGACAGCTGCACGCAGCTTGTCGACATCCTCGCCCTTCTTGCCAATCACCACGCCGGGACGGGCGGTGTGAATGGTGATGCGCGCGGACTCGGAGGGACGCTCGATCTCGATCTTGCTCACCGAAGCGTGGGACAGCTGCTTGTGAATGAACTCGCGGACCTTGAGGTCGGCGTTCAGCTTGTCCGCGTAATCCTTCGGGCTGGCGTACCAGACAGAACGGTGTTTTTTAACGATTCCGAGGCGAATCCCCGTCGGGTGTACTTTCTGACCCATGCGATGGTCTCCTAAATGCCTTTATACCTTGTCGGCAACTTTTACAGTTATGTGACAGGTGCGCTTGAAAATGCGATCCGCCCGGCCCTTGGCGCGGGGCTTGATGCGCTTGAGCGTCATGCCCTCGTCGACAAAAACGGTTGCGACCTTGAGCTCGTCCACATCCGCGCCTTCGTTGTGCTCAGCGTTGGCAATGGCCGACTCCAGAACCTTCTTCACCAGGGTGGCGGCTTTCTTGGGGCTGAAGGACAGAATGTCCAGCGCCTCTTCCACAGCCTTGCCACGAATCTGGTCAGCAACCAGACGGGCTTTCTGGGCCGATATCCGCGCTCCGCGTAATTTTGCTGCTACTTCCACCGTATATTCCTCTACTCAAACCTGCGCTTAGCGCTTGGCCTTCTTGTCCGCTGCATGACCGCGGTAAGTGCGGGTGGCGGCGAATTCGCCCAGTTTGTGACCGACCATTTCCTCATTGACATGGACGGGAACATGCTGGCGACCGTTATGCACGGCGATCGTCAACCCGACCATTTCAGGCAGGATCATGGACCGGCGTGACCACGTCTTGATGGGACGCTTGTCGCCCTGTTCCGCCGCCTGCTCCACTTTCTTGAGCAGGTGCAAATCAATGAAGGGACCTTTTTTCAGGGAGCGTGGCACTGTAGTTTCCTCTTCCTGGCTATTCGTTACCGCCGGTCATCACTTGTTGCGGTGACGAACGATCATGTTGCTGGTGCGCTTGTTCTTGCGCGTCTTGTAACCCTTGGTGGGCACACCCCAGGGAGTCACGGGGTGACGTCCACCGGAGGTACGACCCTCACCACCACCATGTGGGTGATCGACAGGGTTCATCGCCACACCGCGAACGGTGGGACGCACACCGCGCCAGCGCTTGGCACCAGCCTTGCCCAGGGAACGCAGGTTATGCTCACTGTTGGAGACCTCGCCGATGGTGGCGCGGCAGTCCGATGGCAGCTTGCGCATCTCGCCGGAGCGCAGGCGCACCGTGGCGTACTGACCTTCACGGGCCACCAGCTGCACCGAAGTGCCAGCGCTACGTGCCAGCTGCGCACCCTTGCCGGGCTTCATCTCAACGCAGTGAACGACGCTACCCACGGGGATATTGCGCAGCGGCAGGGTGTTGCCGACCTTGATGGGAGCGGCCTGACCGGATTGCAGCTGATCGCCAGCCTTGAGGCCCTTGGGCGCGATTACATAGCGACGCTCGCCGTCCTTGTAACACACCAGTGCGATGTAGGCGGTGCGATTGGGGTCGTACTCGATCCGCTCGACCTTGCCGACAATACCGTCCTTGTCGCGCTTGAAATCGATGACGCGATAGTGCTGCTTGTGGCCACCACCGACGTGGCGAGTGGTGATGCGACCGGCGTTGTTGCGACCGCCGGACTTGCTCTGCTTCTCCAGCAAGGGGGCGTGGGGCGCACCCTTGTACAGATCCGGGTTGACGACGCTGACGACGAAACGACGACCAGGCGATGTTGGCTTTCTCTTGACTACAGGCATCTCACCAACCCCTTATTCAGCTGAGGCAAAGTCAATTTCTTGACCCTGCGCCAGGCGGACATAGGCTTTCTTCCAGTCGGACTGACGGCCGATGCCATGGCGGGTACGCTTGCTCTTACCCTTGACATTGGCGACGCGCACGTCTTCCACCTGGACTCCAAACAACTGCTGCACGGCGGCCTTGACTTCACGCTTGTTGGCGTCGCGGGCCACCTTGAACACGACCTGATTGCCTTTCTCGGCAACGATGGTCGCTTTTTCCGAGACATGAGGTGCCACCAGCACCTTGAAGATGCGCTCTTTGTTCATGCCAGCATCTCCTCTACTTTCTTGAGCGCTGGCACGGTTACCAGCACTTTTTCGAATCCAATCAAGCTGACCGGATCGACACCCAATGCATCCCTGACGTCCACCTTGTGCAAGTTGCGCGAGGAGAGATAGAGATTGCGATCCACTTCCTCGGTAACGATAAGCACGTTATCGAGACCGAACTGACCCAATTTCGCCATCAGCGACTTGGTTTTGGGCTCCTCGATACCGAAGCTCTCCACCACGATCAGGCGATCCTGACGAGCCAGCTCGGAGAAGATGGAGCGCATTGCCGCACGATACATCTTCTTGTTGATCTTCTGGGAGTGATCCTGGGGGCGGGCCGCAAAGGTCACACCACCAGTCCGCCACAGCGGGCTGCGAATGGTACCGGCACGGGCACGGCCACTGCCTTTTTGTTTCCAGGGCTTCTTGCCGCCGCCAGACACTTCCGACCGGGTCTTTTGGGCACGGGTGCCCTGACGTCCGGCCGCCATGTAGGCAACGACCGCCTGGTGGACGAGATCCTGGTTGAAATCTTTGCCAAACGCTTCGTCGGATACCGTGATGGTTCCAGCCGAGCCTTGACCGTTGGAAATAGTAAGCTCCATAGGTTGATCCCCTTAAGCCTTAACTGCGGGGCTGACAATCACATCACCGCCCGGGGCGCCTGGCACGGCACCTTTGATCAACAACAGGTTGCGTTCCGCATCGACACGGACAACTTCGAGGTTTTGCACGGTGACGCGCTCGGCACCCATGTGGCCGGCCATCTTCTTGCCCTTGAAAACGCGACCAGGGGACTGGTTCTGACCAATCGAGCCGGGGGCGCGGTGGGACAGGGAGTTGCCGTGGGTGGCATCCTGCATGCTGAAGTTCCAGCGCTTGATGACGCCCTGAAAGCCCTTGCCCTTGGAGACACCGGTGACGTCAACGATCTGGCCGGCCTGGAAACGCTCGACGGTCAGGGCGGAGCCGACTTCGAACTGCTCCTCGGCGCCATCCAGACGGAATTCCCAAAGACCACGACCAGCTTCGACACCGGCTTTGGCGTAATGACCTGCGAGGGGCTTGGTTACACGGGAGGCGCGACGGCTACCAACGGTAACCTGAACGGAGGCGTAGCCATCCGTCTCATCGCTTTTGACCTGAGTGATGCGATTGGGATCGACCTCAATCACAGTCACCGGGATAGAGACACCGTCCTCAGTGAAGACACGTGTCATGCCGCACTTGCGGCCGACGATTCCAACACTCATTTTTTAACCTCTTGGTGTACGGGGCTTTTACCCGCTATGGCCGCCCATTTCAGAGCGTTACACACCCCAAACGGGGCTTTAGGCTTGTCGCCCGGGATCAACCAAGGCTGATCTGGACATCAACGCCAGCAGCCAGATCCAGTTTCATCAGGGCATCAACGGTTTTATCCGTCGGCTCGACAATATCCAGAAGCCGTTTGTGGGTGCGAATCTCATACTGATCCCGCGCATCCTTGTTGACGTGCGGCGAAATCAACACAGCAAACCGTTCCTTGCGGGTCGGGAGCGGGATCGGGCCACGGATCTGGGCACCGGTACGCTTGGCCGTCTCGACAATCTCTTGGGTCGAAGTATCGATCAGACGATGATCGAAGGACTTCAAACGAATCCTAATACGTTGATTCTGCATGGAATCACGAACTCCAGTTACTTTGCTCTCAGCCCCTGCTGAAAACCCCTGCAAAAGGGAGGCGAGATTCTAAGGTCGGCCCGCCAGGGTGTCAAGCAGAAAGAATTAAAAGATGTAAAGACTACAGAACCCCGAGAGCCAGGTTCGGCCCCGGGGTCCTGGAACAGGTCGCAACGCTGCTATCAGGCGAGGATTTTCGCCACGACGCCGGCACCCACGGTGCGGCCGCCTTCGCGGATCGCGAAGCGCAGGCCCTCTTCCATCGCGATCGGCGCGATCAGGGTCACCGTCATCTGCACGTTGT
>JAYELS010000019.1:0-42518 GCA_034717695.1 Pseudomonadota bacterium | reverse complement strand
ATCACGGAACTGGCGCATACAGCTCGCGGCAAACTCCGTTCCGCACAAAAGCGCAGTACCTTGATCACAGCGTTCTGGAAGCAGGCGGAGCTGTTTTGATGTCATATAGTTATGTAACTATCAATAGATTCTGCATCTCCCTGCGCCTCAAGCTTGGAGAAACAGCCGCATGGCCTCGATCGACTCTGTGAGTTCATCTGCGGCAAACAATACATTCTGGTCGTTCTCCGGATGATGAATTTTATGGCGAATGTGCTCGGTAAGAACAATCTGCTGCGATACTTTAGAACCATCCTGACGAAGACGAATGTACTGGCCGGTTCTTTCCATCCCATCGCCTCCATGTCTCAAGTCCCTTCGAGAATCCATGCCATTCCACGCTCAACGCCCTGCCACCGTCGACGGGCGACTGCAGTGGATCACAGCGTCCATTTTGCTGAACGGCAAACAGCATCCGTCCAGCCTTGGCTGGGAGCAAATCAAACGATTTTTTATCGGACTGGCCAGGGCGCGGCTGGTATCGCCGGGCAACCCTCCGCACTGAGTGATCTTGATTGACGTGGCGTCGTCCCTGCATCCGTCATCCGTATCGAGTTCGTCGACGGGGGCTCCCGGCAAAGTCTACGGGCGAGAATAACCGGAACAGCGGGGCATGGAAAGTGGGCCTGGGGCCACGGTGCCAGGGCTGCGCGCCACCGGGGGTGCTGCTAGAATTGCGCCTCTCCCACGCGGACCTCTGCCATGACCAACAGCCCCCACGCCAACCCGCTGCCCATCGCCGGCCTTATCCGCCGCCTGCTGGCGCTGGTCTACGACAGCCTGCTGCTGCTTGGGGTGACTTTTGCCTACGGGGTGCTGATCTGGATTATCCGCCGCATCGCCGGGGACGACACTCTGCAGCCCATGGGTGGCAGCGCCGCCCTGCTGGGGCTACTGGGACTGTGGCTGACCCTCGCGGGCTACTACGTGCTGTGCTGGTCGAAGCGGGGCCAAACCCTCGGGATGAAATCCTGGCGCCTGCGGGTGGAAACCTTCGACGGCCGCCACCCCACCACGGCCCAGTGCTGGCAGCGCTGCCTGCTCGCCCCGGTCTCGGCGGCGGTCGGCGGGCTCGGCTACCTCTGGTGCTGGTTCGACAAGGCCCACGGCTGCTGGCACGACCGCTGGACGGATACCCGGGTGGTGGTGTTGCCTAAGCGCTGAGGGGCACGTAACACGTTACACGTTGCACGTGGGTGCCAATCCGGACTCCACAACACTGACTGGCCCCGAGCCCATCCACCGCCAAAGGCGGCCATCGCTTTTACGTGAAACCTGTGACGTGCAACGTGTAACGTGAACCTCACCCCACCCGCCGCAACAGCCCCAGTCCCACCACCAGGCACAGGCCGATGGGCACCAGCACTGCCCACAGGGGGGAGAAGCCGTAAACGAGGCTCGCCGGCCCCAGCAATTGCTGGCTGGTGCTGAACACGATGCCGGTAACCACGCCGGCAAAGATGCGAAAGCCCATGGTGGATTCCCGCAGCGGGCCAAAAATGAACGACACCGCAATCAGCACCAGGCTCGCGGTGGTGAGGGGCTGAAAGACCTTGCTCCAGAACGCCAACCAGTGGCGGGAGGCATCCTGGCCCTGGTCCTCCAGGTAGTTGCCGTAATCCCGCAGGTCCCTGATGGGCAGGGAATCCGCCTCCAAAAGCGCCAGGCGCAACAAGTCGGGGGACAGCCGGCTGCCCCAGCGCCGCTCCGCCTCCAGGGAGGCGACGGTGCTGCCCGGCGCAAAGCGGGTGATGCGCACGTCCCGCTCCAGCCAGTGGTCATCGCGAAATTCCGCCCGGGCGGCAAAGCTCGCCTCCTTGATGTGCCCGTCCTCGAAGCGGTAGCGGGTGAGGCCGTAGAGATCGCCGCCCGGCAGCATCACGTTGACGTGGACGAACTCGTTGCCCTCCTTGTTCCACAGGCCGCTGGCGCTCGCGGTCTGCGCCTGGCGGCCCTGCAGCAGGGAGCGCCGCGCCTCCGCCAGCTGGTCGGTGTAGGGCACCGCGTATTCGCCGATCAGGGCGCCGACGATGATCAGCGCCACCACCGGCTTCAGCACAAAGCTGAAAACCCGCAACAGCGAAATACCCGCCGCCCGCATCACCACCAGCTCGCTGTTGCTGGCCAGCATGCCAAGGCCGATCAGGCAACCGATCAGCGCGGAGAACGGCAGGTTCTGGTAGATGCTCCCGGGCAGGGTGATGAACACATGGAGGAGCATGGCCCAGAAGCCGTAATCCCCCTTGAGATCGCCGATGCCATCGATGATGGCGGCCATGGCGTCGAGGGAGACCACCACCAGCAACACGGTGAGGATCGACATCAGCACCGTGGCGGAGACATGGCGCGACAGCAGCCTCATGGCCGCACCCCCCGGCGGGCGCGGCCCGGTCGCCAGCCGCCGTTCCAGGCCAGAAGCCCGAGGGCAATGGCGAGAAACACCAGGTGCACCCAGAACATCCCCAGCCAGGGGGGCATTTCGCCATCCTCCAGGGCCCCCCGGGCGCCGTTCAGGGACAGCAGATAGATCACGTACAACAAAATCGCCGGCAGCACCCTGAGGAACTTGCCCTGGCGCGGGCTGGTGCGGCTCAGCGGCACCGCCAGCAGCGCCACCACCATCACCATCACCGGCAGGGACAGCCGCCACTGGAGGGTGGCGCGGTGCTCCGGATCGGTGGAGTTGAGCAGGTCGACGCTCGCCATGGCCTCGCTCTCGGCCCGCAGCTCCCAGGGCTTCACCGACTCCAGGCGCTGGCCGTATTCGTCGAAACGGGTCAGCTGGAACTCGGCATTGCCGGGCACACCCTGGATGCGCAGGCCGTTCTCAAGCACCAGGTAGCGCTCGCCGGTCTGTTCCGCCTGGCGGGAGTAACCCCGGTCGGCGATCACCACCACCATGCCCTTGGAGGACTGCCCCTCGCTGCCCTGGGCGAGAAACACATCGTGGAGAAACCCCGCCTGCTGATCGATGGTTTCGGCATAGGTCACGCCCTTGCCATCCCGGAGGCTGTAGAAGCGCCCGGCGGAGAGGCTCTCGATCTCGCCCCGCTGCTTCTGGGCGTTGAACAGCTCCTCCACCTTGGCGAGCCCCGCCGGGCTCACCGCGAGGCTCAGCCAGGCGACGATGGCGGCAATGAGCAGGGCAAACACCAGAGTGTAGCGCACGAAGGTGCCCTCGCCGATGCCGCAGGCCTGGAGCACGGTCATCTCGCTGTCGACGTACTGCTGGCCGTAGGCGAGGAGGATGGAGAGGAAAAAGGCCAGGGGCAGCACCAGCTCCAGAAACCCCGGCAGGCGAAAGCCGATGATGGCGAGCAGCACCGCGGGATCGAGCTTGCCGGCGGCGGCATCCGCCAGGTATTTGACGAAACGGCTGCTGACGATCACCAGCATCAGCACGGCGCACACCGCCACCGTGCTGGTGAGAACATTGCGGGCGAAATAACGGAAAATGATCACGGCAACTGCCTATTTGACTGGGGTCATTGGGGGGCATCCCCGCGCCGTGCTTGGTCTGCACCGGCGCTTGACTTACACTGGCGGACAGCGGAGAAACGCGGCCCGACGGTCGCCATCAACCTCCACGGCCGGCGACGCCACGGCCGCATTATCCCCAAATCAGCCCCCTTTGTCTTGAGAGCATCCCATGGAATTCAAAGCCCGCGCCTTCAATCCCGCCACCCTCAAGGTCGACGCCCTGGTCCTTGTCATTCCCACCAAGGGGCCCCTCGGCACCCTCGCCAGCAGCCTCGACCAGGCCGGCGGTGGGGTGATCAGCGCGATCCTCAAGAACGGCGAGCTGGGCAGGAATGGCAACAGCCTGGCCCTGTACGCCCCCGCCGGCATCGAGGCCCGCAAGCTGGTGCTGCTCGGCGGCGGCGAAAGGCCCCCCAGCGAGGGCCAGTTCCAGAAGCTGGCGGGGCGCATCGCCAGCCAGCTGACGGCGCCGGGCATCAAGTCCGCCGCCCTGTGCCTCGACGGCATCGAGGTTGCGGGCCGCGACGGCCCCTGGCGCGCCACCCAGCTGGCCCGCGCCCTCGGCGAGGGCCTGTACCTGTTCGACCAGTTCAAATCCAAGAAGGATCAACCGCGCCCGAGCCTCGCCCGCGTCACCCTCCACGCCGAGGGCCGCGACACCGCCGCCGTCAACGCCGGGCTCGACAAGGGCCTTGCCCTCGCCGAAGGCATCAACCTGGCCCGCGAGCTGGGCGACCTGCCCCCCAACGTGTGCAACCCCGGCTACCTGGCGGACCGCGCCCGGGAGCTGGCCAAGGCCACCCCCGGCCTCAGCGCCAAGGTGCTCGGCGAGAAGCAGCTCGAAACCCTGAAGATGGGCTCCCTGCTGTCCGTCACCGCCGGCAGCGCCCACCCCGCCCAGTTCATCATCATGGAGTACAAGGGCGGCGCCAAGGGTGCGGCGCCCATCGCCCTGGTGGGCAAGGGCGTCACCTTCGACAGCGGCGGCATCAGCCTCAAGCCCGGCGCCGGCATGGACGAAATGAAATACGACATGTGCGGCGCCGCCAGCGTGTTCGGCACCCTCGCCACCGCGGCGGCGCTGAAGCTGCCCCTCAACATCGTCGCCATCATCCCGGCGGTGGAAAACATGCCGAGCGGCAACGCCACCCGCCCCGGCGACATCGTCACCTCCATGTCGGGGCAGACCATCGAGATCCTCAACACCGACGCCGAGGGCCGGCTGATCCTCTGCGATGCCCTCACCTACGTGGAGCGCTACAAGCCGAAGGCGGTGATCGATATCGCCACTCTCACCGGCGCCTGCGTGATCGCCCTCGGCAATCACGCCTCGGGCCTCTTCAGCAACAACGACGAGCTGGCCAGTGCACTGCTCGGGGCCGGCGAGGACGCCAACGACCGCGCCTGGCGGATGCCCCTGTGGGAGGAGTACGACCAGCAACTGAAGAGCAACTTCGCCGACATGGCCAACGTCGGCGGGCGCAACGGCGGCAGCGTCACCGCCGCCTGCTTCCTGGCCCGCTTCACCAAGGGCTACCCCTGGGCCCACCTCGACATCGCCGGCACCGCCTGGAACAGCGGCAGCGCCAAGGGCGCCACCGGCCGCCCGGTGCCCCTGCTGGTGGAATACCTGTGCCGCGAGGCGGGCTGAACCGCCCGCCAGGCCCGTGACCCGCGTTCACTTCTATCACCTCGGCGGCGGGCTCGACACCGCCAGCCTGGTGGTGGCGAAGCTGATCCAGCACGCCCTGCGCCGCCGCCAGGACTGCCTGGTACGGCTCCCCGGGGCCGCCGGCGCCGAGCCGCTGGGGGCCGCCATCGGGGGGCTTGCCCTGGCACCCTTCCACAGCGGCGATCGGGTGGACCCGGCGGTGTCCATCAACCTCTGTTGGGGGGACGACCCCGGCCACCACCACGGCCTTTTGGTCAACCTCGCCCCCGGCATCGCCCCCTGGTTCAGCCGCTTCGAGCGCCTCGCCGAGCTGGTTTACGACCAACCAGGGCTGATCGCCGACCGGCGGGCCGCCTACCGCTTTTACCGGGACAGGGGCTACCCCCTACACTACTCGGACCTCTCCCGCGACCTGGACCTGCTCCACAGCGCCTGATGATCCGCAAATCCGCCAACGTTGCCGCCCAGGCCCCGCGCCCGGCACCACCCGCGCCCGCCGCCAGCAAACCGCCGGTGGCCGAGATCGGCGCCATCCCGGTGATAACCCCCGATCCCGCACCCCGCCCCCCTGGCATCGACATCCTCGACATCCCCATCCTCACCCAGCTGCACGACGATCGGGGCTGAACAGCCACAGCGCTGGTTAGGAAACCTCTGGGAAAGTGCGCTATCGGGCGCATCACTTCGTTGCTTCCTCGCTCACCCGTCGCCTGTCTACCTGATATGTCTCGGGCCTTTTCCTTTGAAAACAGGGCTGCGGGGCGCCTCGCGCTGCATCCCGCTATCACACTTTCTCAGAGGTTCCTTATCACCGGCACCCCGCCGTATAATTTCGCTCTTTTTATCCATCGCCGGCCGCCCGAGCCGGCCCAGACGGCGACCCCGAGACATGGACAAGACCTTCGACCCCCAAGCCATCGAGCAGAACTGGTACAACACCTGGGAAGAGCGCGGCTACTTCAAGCCCGCCGGCCAAGGTAATCCCTACTGCATCATGATCCCGCCGCCCAACGTCACCGGCAGCCTGCACATGGGTCACGGCTTCAACAACGCCATCATGGATTGCCTGATCCGCTACCACCGCATGCAGGGCCACAACACCCTGTGGCAAGTGGGTACGGACCACGCCGGTATCGCCACCCAGATGGTGGTGGAGCGCCAACTCGGGGCCGACGGGGTCAGCCGCCACGATCTGGGCCGGGAGAAATTTCTCGAAAAGGTGTGGGAATGGAAGGCCGAATCCGGCGGCAATATCACCCGCCAGATCCGCCGCCTGGGCTCCTCCGTGGACTGGTCCCGGGAGCGCTTCACCATGGACCCGGGGCTGTCGAAGGCGGTGCAGGAAGTGTTCGTGCGCCTCTACGACGAGGGTTTGATCTATCGCGGCAAGCGCCTGGTGAACTGGGACCCGACATTCAACACCGCCATCTCCGACCTGGAGGTGCTGAATGAGGAAGAACAGGGCTCCATGTGGCATTTCCGCTACCCCATCGAGGGCGACGCGCAGGGATGCGCTAGTGCCGCAGGAGACAGGACGTCGGGAGCGGCCAGCAATTATCTGGTCGTCGCCACCACCCGTCCCGAAACCATGCTCGGCGACACCGCCGTAGCGGTGAACCCGGAGGACGAGCGCTACCGGCATCTGGTCGGCAGGCAGGTGCGCCTGCCCATCACCGGACGGCTGATCCCCATCATTGCCGACGACTATGTGGACAGGGACTTCGGCAC
The DNA here is from genome assembly GCA_034717695.1 of Pseudomonadota bacterium. Lineage (GTDB taxonomy): Bacteria > Pseudomonadota > Gammaproteobacteria > Pseudomonadales > Porticoccaceae > NAT127. Next base: position 35,599 of record JAYELS010000019.1, on the reverse strand, counting down.
CGGCTGCGTGAAGATCACCCCGGCCCATGACTTCAACGACTACGAGGTGGGCAAGCGCCACAACCTGCCGCTGATCAATGTGCTGGACCGCAATGCCTGTATCCTCGGCGAATTCACCGTGCTCACCTTCGACGCCTACGCCAGCGTGCACGGCGAGAAGGGCCCCGAGGCCTACGCCGGCCTCGACCGCTTCGAGGCCCGCAAGAAGATCGTCGCCGAATTCGAGCAGCTGGGCCTTCTGGAAAAAATCGAACCCCACACCTTGAAAGTACCCCGTGGCGACCGCTCCGGCGCCGTGGTGGAACCCTGGCTCACCGACCAGTGGTATGTGAGCGTCGAAAAGCTCGCCAAACCCGCCATCGAAGCGGTGGAGGACGGCCGCATCCAGTTCGTGCCCAAACAGTACGAGAACATGTACTTCGCCTGGATGCGGGATCTCCAGGACTGGTGCATCAGCCGCCAGCTGTGGTGGGGCCACCGCATTCCCGCCTGGTACGACAACCACGGCAAGGTCTATGTGGGCCGCAGTGAAGACGAGGTACGGCAAAAATACAGCATTCCCGCCGATGTCGGCCTGCACCAGGACGACGATGTGCTGGACACCTGGTTCAGCTCCGCCCTGTGGACCTTCTCCACCCTCGGCTGGCCGGACCACACCGACGACCTCAAAACCTTCCACCCCACGGATGTGCTGGTCACCGGCTTCGACATTATTTTCTTCTGGGTGGCGCGGATGATCATGATGACCATGCACTTCATCAAGGACGACGACGGCACCCCGCAGATCCCCTTCAAGACGGTGTACGTCCACGGCCTGGTGCGGGATTCCCAGGGCCAGAAGATGTCGAAATCCAAGGGCAATGTCCTCGACCCCATCGACCTGATCGATGGCATCGACCTGGAAACCCTGGTACAGAAGCGCACCAGCGGCATGATGCAGCCGCAACTGGCGAAAAAGATCGAGAAGCAAACCCGCGCCGAATTCGCCGACGGCATCGCCGCCTACGGCACCGACGCGCTGCGCTTCACCTTCTGCTCCCTGGCCTCCACCGGCCGGGATATCAAGTTCGATATCGGCCGCATCGAGGGCTTCCGCAATTTCTGCAACAAGATCTGGAACGCCGCCCGCTATGTGATGATGAATTGTGACCCACAGGGAGGTGCTAATGTCGCGGGAGGCACGACGCCGGGAGCGACCGAAGAACAAGACTGCGGACAGGATGGCAGTGCCGATTACGCACTGTCAGTGGCCGACCGCTGGATTATCAGCCTGCTGCAACAGACCGAAGCCACCATCGCCGAGGCCATCGCCAGCTACCGCTTCGACCTGGCAGCCCAGGCCCTCTACGAATTCACCTGGAACCAGTACTGCGACTGGTACCTGGAACTCTCCAAGCCCGTGCTCTGGGACGAATCCGCGTCCCCGGCGCTGAAGAAAGGCACCCGCCGCACCCTGATCCGGGTGCTGGAAGCCATTCTCCGCCTCGCCCACCCGATGATGCCCTTTATCACCGAGGAAATCTGGCAGCGGGTGAAAACCCTGGCGGGCAAAAGCGGCGACACCATCATGCTGCAGCCCTACCCGGTGGCGGACATGGCCAAGGTGGACAACGAGGCCATCGCCAATATCGAATGGGTCAAGCAGGTGATCCTCGCCATCCGCAATATCCGCGGCGAAATGAATATCGCCCCCGGCAAGCAACTGCCCACCTACCTGAAAAACGGCAGCCCGGCGGACCGGCAAAAACTCGACGCCAATAAACAGTTCCTGATGCGCCTGGCCAATCTGGAGTCAGTCACCTGGCTGGAACCCGGCGACACCGCCCCCACCTCCGCCACTGCGTTGGCGGGCGCCATGGAAATCCTGGTGCCCATGGCGGGCCTCATCGACAAGGACGCGGAACTGGCGCGCCTCGCCAAGGAAATCGACCGGGTGACAAAGGAAGCCGAGCGCATTCGCGGCAAGCTGGGCAACCCCGGCTTTGTCGACAAGGCCCCGGAGGCGGTGGTGCAAAAGGAGAAGGACAAGCTGGCGGAGTACGAGTCCATGGGGGTGAAGCTGGCGGGCCAACAGGCGGAAATTGCCGCTCTGTAAATGGCCATGATCGGCCCTGATCCCATCAAAAGCCGAGCGGCAGGTTGGGCTGACGGAGGAAGCCCAACAGGAGGCTGGAATTCGTCAATGATTATCCGCCGGGATTGGAGAAGATCCATGCGAAATATCTACGACCAATATCACCAACCGGAAAATCGCCTCACCCACGCCCTTGTCGGCACCCTGCATGAAGAACCAGGAATTCTGAGGCAGTTCGTCAAATGGATAACCGGAAATACACCAACAACAAAAATCAAGGTCGTTGAACAGCGCCTTCCCGGCGACGACGAGATCGCAGAGGAACAACTTGAGAGTCGCGGTCTTCCAGATGCGTGGCTACATGACGATGAAGGCTGGTCACTGCTTATTGAGTGCAAAATCGCGTCACCCTTGGAAATCCACCAACTCGAAAGGCATATCAAAACCGCACGCAAACGAGGGTTTACGCAGGTCCAGCTACTGGCGGTAACGGTGGAGTTGCCGACGAAGAGGCTGCCTGATTACGTGGTACATAAATGCTGGCGTGAGATTTATTCATGGATGAATGCCCACGCAAAAGGATCTCGATGGACACAGCTGTTCGTACGCTATCTTGAAACAGCGGAATCCAGGCTAACCAGTGAAGGCTATCTGCGGGAGGGCACATTGACCGAGTTCAACGGCTTTGATTTCGATGACGACAATCCCTTCAGCTATCCTGAGGCAAAGCGACTTCTGAAGCTTGCCATGGATGAACTCCGCGGCAACAAGCGACTGCTTGGTGAGATGGGTATCGACCCGATCGCTCCCGGGCGGGGCGCGATCACCGGGAAAAGCGCTACAGGGGTCTGGGATTTACTGCGGCTCAAGCACTTTGATGCCTCGGAAAAACACACCAGCCAGCCACACCTGACCCTGGCACTGCGACGGGACCATGTCAGCAGTATGCTCACCCTGCCCAACAGCATGCAGCCTCGGCTCCGGCGCAACCTGGTTGGCCTTGGGGAGGAAGGCTTCTTCTCGGTGATATCCGAGGTCAACAGCAACCTCGACCGAGTAATCCGCAAGGCAAAAACCCCGGGGGCCATTCCCCGCTTCCATATTGCCCAGCGTCACTTCAGCACCCGCCGTGCAAAGGCCAACATTGATGGCGAAATGCAGGTGGATCTGCGCACGACTTTTCCGTCGACACGGGCCAGGACAAAATTCCAGCCGCAGTGGCTGGCGGCAGCTTATGCGCTGATCGCCAATAAAAATTCCAACCTCGAATGCCAGATTGGCACACTCTTCCCAAGCGACAGCTGCCAGTCTCAACTTCACAATGCCAAAATTCTTGATGCAATCGCGGAGAGCTGGATAGCTACGAAACCGCTGCTGGATGCGATCCTGGAGTAATCACCGGCAACGATTTCTGCAGTCGCTCAAACTCCCGCGGGTTTTTGGTCGAGCGCGTCAACCCTTCACTGCGGGCGTGGGCGGCTGAGCATCTCCGCCATGAAATCCTCGCTTAACCAGAGGCCACCGCCTCGTTCGGCCCAGAACCGCCAACAACCCCGCCCTCTCAATTCACCGGCGCGCTCCCCAGCAAGGCCGCAAGCACCTCGGCATCGGGGTGGCCGTCACTGATGCGGCCGGTATCACGCTGGAAGGCCGCCAGTGCCCGGCGGGTGCCGGAGCCGAGTATCCCGTCGGGTTCGCCGGCGTCGTAGCCCCGCTGGTTGAGGGCATGCTGCAGCCGCTCGACTTCACCGCGACCGAGGGCCTTCTGATCCGCGGGGGGCTGGCGGCGCAGGCCCGCGCCGCCGGCGATCAGGTCGGCGAGCAGCCCCACGGAGAGGGCGTAGGACTCGGAGCGGTTCCAGTTCATGATCACCCCGAAGTTGTCGTAGACGAGAAACGCCGGGCCGCGGTGGCCGGCGGGCACCAGGATACTGCCCTGGATCTCCGCCGCCGGCAGGGCCGCACCCTCGGCGCCGGTGACGCCCAGGGCGCGCCAGCCCGCCACCGGGCGGGCGTTGCCCCGGCCCGCCAGGCTGTAGTCGAACCCGGGCGGCAGGATCACCTCCCTGCCCCAGCGAAAGCTCCCCTGCCAGCCGAGCTGCTGGAGGAAGTTGGCGCCGGAGGCGAGGGCGTCCTTTTCGCTGCCGAACAGATCCTTGCGGCCGTCGCCGTCGCCATCCACCGCGTATTTCAGGTAATTGGACGGCATGAACTGGGTGTGGCCCATGGCCCCCGCCCAGGAGCCGCGCATCTGGGCCGGTTGCAGGGCTTCCCGTTCCATCACCCGCAGGGCGGTGAGAAATTCGCCGGTGAAGAAATCGGCGCGGCGGGGATCGCAGGCCAGGGTGGCGAGGGAATCCAGGGTGGGCATGTTGCCCAGGTAGCCGCCGTAGTTGGTTTCAAGGCCCCAGAAGGCCACCAGGTACTGCCCGGGCACCCCATGGCGGGCGGCGAGCTGGTCGAGAAAGGCGCGGTGGCGCTGGTACAGTTCGCGGCCCTTGCGGATGCGGTCGGGGGTGAGCCGGGCGCTCAGGTACTGGCCGAAGGTCTGGGCAAATTCCGGTTGCTTGCGGTCGAGTTCGAGCACCCGCTGCTGCTGCTCCATGGCGGCCACCGTGGCGACGGCGCGCTCCGACAGGTTTTGCTGGCGCGCCTTGCCCTGGAGGTCGGCGAGGCAGGACTGGAATTCCGGGCTGGCGGCGAGGGCCGGGCCAGACAGCATCAAAGCGGCGACGGCGGCGACCCGGGAAAAGGTAAATCTGAGGTTCATGGGGTGACGACTCGGGAGAATTGGCGTGGGCCTATTCTACACGGCGCCCCCGGGGAGAAGGTGCCAAAACCGCCTCAAGGCAGGGCCTCGGCGAAGGTGTCGCAGTCGTCGATGCGGCCGGAGTCGAAGCCGCGCCGGAACCAGGCCACCCGCTGGGCGGAGGTGCCGTGGGTGAAGCTGTCGGGGGTCACCGTGCCCTGGGCCGAGCGCTGCAGGCGGTCGTCGCCGATGGCGGCGGCAGCGGCCAGTGCCTCCTCCAGATCGCCGCTTTCCAGCAGCTGGCGCTGGCTGTGGGCGTGGTGCCCCCAGAGGCCCGCGAAGCAGTCCGCCTGCAGCTCCTGCTTCACCGACAGGCGGTTGGCCTCGGCGCGGGAAATCCGCCCACGGGCGGCGTGCACCTCGGCGGAGATGCCGAGCAGCGTCTGCACATGGTGGCCCACCTCGTGGGCGATCACGTAGGCCTGGGCAAAATCGCCGGGGGCGCCGTGGCGCTCCTTCAAGTCGCGGTAGAAGGACAGGTCGATGTAGACCCGCCCGTCGGCGGGGCAGTAGAAAGGGCCCATGGCCGCACTCCCCATGCCGCAGGCGGAGTTCACCCGGTCGCTGAACAGCACCAGGGTGGGATGCTGGTAACGGCGCCCGAGGGATGCGAACAGCGGCTCCCAGGTATCCTCGGTATCGGCGAGCACCACGGCGACGAAATCCGCCAGCTCCTGCTCCTCGGCGGACGGGGCGCGGGCCGGGCGGGCCGCGTTTTCAGCGCCCATGCCAACGCCGAGCAGTGGCAGCAGATCGATGCCGAGCAGCCGTGCGCCGACGAACACCGCCACCCCCGCCACCAGCACCCAGCGCCCCACCCGGGAGCGGATCAGCAGCGGCAGCAGCCGCAACAGCAGGCCACCCCCCGCCGCCGGCCCCGGCGACAGGCCGCGACGATCCTCGATATTGCTGCTTCGCCTGCCACCGCGCCAACGCATGCTGTTTCCCCACTGTTCGTTGCCAAACCCCGTCGTTCTCCCCTTCGCCGGGGAGTCGCCCCTGACGCCGCGGGGCGGATGGGCATAGAATAGCCGCCTCCATAATAAGCCCGACAGCGAGGCGAGTCCCAGTGTCATCCACAGTCGACAGCACCCAGGAAACCACCGTGCCCCGCTCCCGCATCATCATGGCGAGCACCCTCGGCACCACCATCGAGTTCTACGATTTCTACATCTACGCCACCGCGGCGGTGTCGGTGTTTCCGCTGCTGTTCTTTCCCGCCGGGGAGGGCAGCGCGGCATTGCTCGCCTCCATGGCCACCTTTGGCGTCGCCTTTGTCGCCCGCCCCATCGGCTCGGTGCTGTTCGGCCACTTTGGCGATCGCATCGGCCGCAAGGCCACCCTGGTGGGCTCCCTGCTGTTGATGGGGCTCGCCACCTTCCTGATCGGCCTGCTGCCCAACTACCACCAGATCGGCCTGTTCGCCCCGGCGCTGTTGGCGATCCTGCGTTTTTGCCAGGGCCTCGGCCTCGGCGGCGAGTGGTCGGGGGCGGCACTGCTCGCCACCGAAACCGCCGAGAAGGGCAAGCGCGCCCGGGCGGCCATGTGGCCGCAACTGGGGGCGCCCTTCGGGTTCTTTCTCGCCAACGGCTTCTTCCTGCTGCTGACAGTGTGGTTTGGCTACGACTCCACCCGCGCCACCCAGGACGACACCTTTCTCGCCTGGGGCTGGCGGGTGCCCTTCCTGGTATCCATCGCCCTGGTGGTGCTCGGCCTCTATGTGCGGCTCAGGCTCGACGAAACCCCGGTGTTCGCCCGCGCCCTGGCCCGGGGCGAGAAGCTCAAGTCGCCCCTGGCCCAGGTGGTGCGGGGGAATTTCCGCGAACTGGTGCTCGGCATGTTCATCATGGTGGCCACCTACGGCATCTTCTACCTGATGACCACCTGGGTGCTGTCCTACGCCATCGGCAGCGCGGCGCAGGGCTACCTCGGCATCGGCTACCGGGATTTCCTGGTGCTGCAACTGGCGTCCGTGGTGCTGTTCGCGGGGTTCATCCCGGTGGCCGGACACCTGGCGGACAGGGTCGGACGGCGCGCCTTTCTGCTGGTGATCACCGCCGGGATCATCGCCTTCGGGTTCAGTTTCGGTTACTTCCTGGACCCCGGGGTGATGGGGGTCGGCGCCGAGGCCAACAGGGGTCTGATGCTGGTGTTCCTGTGCATCGGCATGGCGCTGATGGGGCTGAGCTTCGGCCCCATGTCGGCGGTACTGCCGGAGCTGTTCCCCACCAACACCCGCTACACCGGCTCCGGGGTGGCCTACAACATGGCGTCCATCATCGGCGCGGCCCTGACCCCCTTCGCCGCCGCCTGGCTGGCCAACCGCCACGGGGTCGGCTCGGTGGGCTATTACCTGGCACTGCTCGGCGCGCTGTCCTTTATCGCCCTGTGGATCAGTCGGGAGACCATGCACACCGACCTCGACACCATGGCCGATGACGCCGCCACCGCGGGCATTGAAGCCACCTCCCCCTGAGGGGCCCGCACCCGACACCCCGGCGGGGCGGGTTCTTCTCATTTTGCCGGGGAGTCGGTAAAGTCCCGGTCAGTGATAAGAAACTGACTGAAAACCCCCGCGGAGCCGGATTCACATGAACAGCACAGAGACCGCCACAATTCCCGCCCACGTCCCCGCCGACCGGGTGGTGGACGACTTCCCCCTGGTGTTCGGCAAGTTCAGCGAGCAGGACCCCTGGGAGACCATGCTCCCCGGCGTTTGCCAGGGGCCGGACGCCATCTACGCCACCAACCTGTTCCCGGGACGGGGGCCGGCCTGGGTCTTCCGCCGCCAGAGTGACCAGCGCGCCATCTTCATGGATACCAAGCGGTTCTCCAACAAGGCGTTCAGCGCCCTGAGCCATATCATCGGCGAAAGCTGGGATCTGGTGCCCGCCGAGCTCGACCCCCCGGAGCACACCCAGATGCGGGGTTTCCTCAACCGGGAATTTTCCCCCCCGGCGATGGCCAAGCTGGAAGATAAAGCCCGCGCCGCCGCCCGGCGCAGCCTCGCGGGGCTGCGGGAGCGGGGCCAGTGCGAGCTGATGGCCGACTACGCCTTTCCGTTCCCGGTCAGCGTGGTGCTGGACATGCTCGACCTGCCCCAGGAGCGCATCGACGAGTTCCTGGAGTGGGAACACATGATCATGAACATGGGTGACATGGCCGGGGTCAAAACGGCGATTCGCGCCGTCACCGACTACCTGCGGGGGTTGATCGAGGAGCGCAAGCAAAATCCCGGCAACGACCTGGTGAGCCAGGCCATCGCCGCCACCATCGACGGCGAGAAGCTCAGCGACGACCGCCTGATCGGCTACTTTTTCAATCTCTACATCGGCGGCCTCGACACCGTGTCCGCCAGCATCGGCAACCATGTGCGCCACCTCGCCAACCACCCGGAGCACCAGCAATACCTGCGGGACCACCCGGAGCGCATCGGCGATGCGGTGAACGAGCTGATGCGCCTCTACGCGCCGGCCACCATCTACCGCACCTGCGTGGAGAAAACCGAGCTGGGCGGCGTCACCATCATGCCCGGCGACAAGGTGGCGATGATCACCGCCCTGCCCTGCCGGGACGAAGACGCCTACCCCGATCCCCACCGCTACAGTATCGACCGCGGCTCCCACCACCTGGCCTTCGGCAACGGCGCCCACGCCTGCCTCGGCATTCATCTCGCCAAGCGGGAACTGCGCATCGCCCTGGAGGAATTGCTCGCCGCCCTGCCGCCGTTTCGCATCGCCCCCGGGGCGCGCATCACCAACCTGGTGGGCGGGGTGATCCAGCCCACCACCCTGCCCCTGGTGTGGGATAGCTGACACACCGGAACCGGTCCCGGTGCGCGGAGGGTTGGCTGTATACTGGCCCCAAACCCTCCGCCGGGACCACCCATGGCCAATGACAAGCCCCCCGCCAGCCGCCTCGACCGGGTACTGGCGGAACAGCGCCACTACATCGAACAGCGGGAGAAGGGCTACCGGGAGCAGGCCTTGAAGCTCTACCCCTGGATCTGCGCCCGCTGCACCCGGGAGTTCACCCGCGCCAACCTGCGGGAACTGACCGTCCACCACATCAACCACGACCACGACCACAACCCCCCGGACGGCAGCAACTGGGAACTCCTGTGCCTCTACTGCCACGACGAGGAGCACGCCAAGTTCGAGGATTTCGTCCGCTACGGCCGCCGGGGGGAGACGGAAAAGGCACCGGCCACCTTCAACCCCTTTGCCGGCCTCAAGGACGCCCTTGCCCGCAAGGACTGAGGACAGGGCAACATGCCACGGATAGCCGCGCTGCTCCCCCGCCTGATCGCCGTCGCCCAGCGCTGGCCCGGGCTGATGGCGGTGTTCGGCTTCGCCTCCGGTGCCGCCAGCTACCTGCTGGTGGAACGCAGCCAGGGGCTGGCCCAGGTGGTCACCGCCCTGATGCTGGCCAGCTGGCTGTGGCTGGTGCTGGAAAACTGGGTGCGGGATGGCCTGCTCAACCGCTTCGGGGTGAAGCTCCCCCCGGTACTCGGCCATTACCTGACCCAGATGGTGCACCAGGAGAGCCTGTTCTTCGCCCTGCCGTTTTTTCTCGCCGTCACCCGCTGGGACCACGGCCAGGCGCTGTTCACCGGGCTGTTGATACTGTGCGCCCTGGCCTCGGTGATCGACCCCCTCTACTACCGCCAGATCGCCGGGCGCCGCTCCCTGTTCCTGCTGTTCCACGCCCTGGCGCTGTTTGCCCTGCTGCTGGTGGTGCTGCCCCTCATCCTCCACCTCACCACGGCGCAGAGCCTCGCCCTCGCCCTGGGGATGGCGCTGCTGTTCAGCCTGCCGAGCCTCGCCGCCCTCACCCGAAACGCCCGCTGGTGGCGGCCGCCCCTCTTGCTGTTGCTGCTGGCGGCACTGGCCGGGGGGCTGTGGCAGGCCCGGGCCCTGGTGCCGCCGGCGGCGCTGCGCTTGAACGACATCACCCTTACCCAGCACCTCGACCCCGCCCGGCGCGCCCCGGGCAGCGGCCTCACCACCCTCGACGGGGCGAGCCTGAAGCGCGACGGCCTCTACGCCTTCACGGCGGTGAGCGCCCCAAGGGGCCTGCGGGAGCGGATTCACCATATCTGGTTGCACAATGGCCGGGAGGTGGACCGCATCACCCTCGACATTCGCGGCGGCCGCAAGGAGGGCTACCGCGCCTGGACCCTGAAACTCAACTTTCCCGCCGATCCGGTGGGGCGCTGGCAGGTGAGGGTGGTGACGGACTCGGGGCAGCTGATTGGCCTGACCCACTTCGTGGTCGAGCCGACACTGACCCTGCCGGGGGGCGACGCGCCCCTGGGCGGCGAACCCCTCCCGGGGGACGGGGAGCCCTGAGTCAGGCGGCGCCGGGGGCCAGCACCTCGGCGCACTCGGGGGCCGAAGGGGCGGGCAGTGCCCGCTGCCCGGCGACGGCACGCAAGCGCGCGGGGAAGGGGTTGTCCCTGAGCAGAAAAATGAATTCCTCGATGGGCATGGGCCGGCTGAAGAGGTAGCCCTGGATGATCTCCACCCCCTGATCCCGCAGGAAATCCAGCTGGTGGACGCTGTCCACCCCCTCCGCCACCAGGTGCAGATCGAGGCTTTTTGCCATGGCGATGATGGCCGCCACCAGGCTCGCGGGGCTGCCGTCCCCGGCTTCGTCGAGGGCGACGATAAAACCCCGGTCGATCTTCAGCTCGTCGAGGGGAAAGCGGCTCAGGTAACTGAGGGACGAGTAGCCGGTGCCGAAGTCGTCCACCGACAGGCTGACGCCGAGGGTCTTGAGTTCATGGAGGGCGTCGATGGAGGACTCGGCGTTGCTCATGATCACCCCTTCGGTCAGCTCCAGTTGCAGCCGGTGGGGGTCGAGGCCGGTCTCCTCCAGCACCTTCTTCACCAGGTTGGCGAAGGCGGCGGTGAACTGCAGGGACGAGACGTTGACGGAGATCTTCGGCAGGCTGAGCCCCATGTCGTGGAGGTCGCGACCTTCGCGGCAGGCTTCGTAGAGAATCCACGAGCCCAGTTCGACGATCAGGCCCATCTCCTCGGCGAGGGGAATGAACTGGCTGGGGGGAATCAGCCCCTGCTCCGGGTGATTCCAGCGGGCCAGCGCCTCGGCGCCGACGATCTCCCCGCTGTGGAGGTTGACCTGGGGCTGGTAGTGAATCACCAGCTCGCCCCGCTCCAGGGCCTTGCGCAGGTCGGTTTCCATTTTCAGGCGGCTGCTCCCGGCGGTGTCCATGGTGCTGGAGTAGTACAGGTAATTGTTGCGACCGGCTTTTTTGGCGTGGTACATGGAGGTGTCCGCCAGTTTCAGCAGGCCCTCCACGGTGTCGGCGTCCCGGGGAGCGATGGCGATGCCCACGCTCGGCGTCACCACCAGCTCATGGCCGTCGATCACGAAGGTGTCGCGCATGGCGTCGAGGATGCGGCTTGCCACCTGGCCGGCGTTTTCCGGGGTGCCGATATTGTTGAGCAGCACGGTGAATTCATCGCCGCCAAGGCGCGAGATGCCGAGGTTGGTGCGGGCGTTGGCGTCGGTGAACTTGGCCAGCAGGTCGCTGGTGCGCAGGCAGTGGGCGAGGCGGTCGGCCACCGCCTTGAGCAGCTTGTCGCCGATGTTGTGGCCGAGGGAATCGTTGATGCGCTTGAAATTGTCGAGGTCGATGAACAGCAGCGCCAGTTGCTTCTTCTCCCGGATCGACAGGCGCAGCAGCATGTCGAGCTGCTCGATGAACAGCTGGCGGTTGGGCAGGGAGGTGAGGCTGTCGTAGTAGGCCAGCTGGCGCAGGCGGGTCTCCGCCTGGGTCACCTGGCTGATGGCCTTGTTGAGTTCCTCGTTGCGCTTCCACAGCTGCTCGGTGCGCTCCGCCACCTTGAGGGACAGCAGCTTGTTGTCCACGTCGATGCGGGAGCGGTGGCTGTTGAGCTCCTCGATGATGAGGTTGAGCATGGCGGAGAGCTGGCGCACCTCCCCGGAACCCTTGACCCGGAAGGCCTGATCCAGCTTGCCGGCGGACACTTCCTTGGCGAGGTGGGCGAGCTGGGCCAGGGGCGAGGTCATGAACCAGGTGATCACCAGGGTCAGGGCGGTGAACACCGCGAGAAACAGCAACAGGTAGAGCCCCGTCTGGCGGGCGTAGGGCAGCAGCGATGCCCGCAACACCGCCAGATCCACACTGATATGCAGATAGCCGCTCAACAGGCGGCTGTTGACCTCCCCCATGGCGGCCAGGGCAGCGGCGTAGTCGCGGCTGGCCTGGGGAATGCGGCTGGGGTTGACCAGGGCGAACACCGGCAGGGTGATATCCAGCTGGCCGCCGTCGTCGCCCACCCCCGCTTCCATGGAGCCAAGGCCCGCCCGCAGCCCCTTGAAGTCCACCGGGGAGTAGGCGAGCCCCGCGAGGCGCTTCTCGGCGACCAGCTCGCCGCCGGGGTCGCGAAAACCCACGTAGGCCACCGGCCCCAGGGAGGCGAAGGGCTCGAACCGCTCCCCGAGCAGCGTCCCGTCCCGGAAGTAGAGCCCGAGTTGAGCCGTCACCTCGTTGCGGGCCACCCACTCGGCACTTTCCAGAAGGCGCGCCTTGGCCTCGTCGTAGCGGTGGTAGATCAGGGAAGCGCCCACCACGGCACAGGCGAGGGTGGCCAGGCCGATCACCAGGATATTGATGTTGAGAGCGATGCTGAGGCGCTTGAACATGGGCTGTCGGTATTCCAATCGGATCCGGGGTTGCCTGGCGAGCCCGCCCCCTCCACCCCGGCTTTATTGTGGGGCGCAAGGTAGCAGTTAGCGGGCGGGCACGCCACCACAATGTCGCCACGGCCAAATGGCAGGGCGACAAAGTATCCGCGGCGCTGCGTGTCGCGGATATGACGGCGAACCCCCTGTCCCACGCCGGGTACCCCGATCCTCCCACGGCGGCATCCCCATGCCATTGGGCCAGATCAACCATGCAGGTTTTGGTCCAGGTTTTTCCCCCGGCGGGCGGCCAGTTCGCCCTTGACAGCACCCATCATTGGGGGATGATCCGGCGAGGGACTCCGTGCCGCGAGGGGGCGCCATGACCTACCAATGCCAGGACTGCAGCTACCAGGGGACCGTCTTCAAGGGCGGTCGCTGCCCGGGCTGTGGCTCCGTCAACATCCGCACCCTCGCGCCCCGCCAGGCGCGCCCGCCCCTGGCCCGCAAGCCCTACCGGCTGCTGCTCGCCTGCGCCCTGTGGCTGTACCTGCTGGTGGCGATATACCGCCAGCTCACCGGCTGACGCCCCCGCCACCCCGCGAAAGGCTTGAATGATGGCAGACCAGCGGCCCGACACGGCCAACTGCGGCCTCACCCTGATCACCGACCACGGCGCACAGGCCGCCACCGGCGCACCCACCACCACCCTGCTGGAGGCCATGCGCAACGCCGGGCTGCCGGTGCGCAAGGCATGCCGCAACGGGGTTTGCGGCCTGTGCCGCTGCCGGCTCCTGTCCGGGGAAATCACCTACCACTGGAAGGAACCCCACGGCCTGTGGCAAAAGGACATCGAGCAGGGCTACATCCTGCCCTGCATCGCCTACCCGCTGGGGGATCTGGTGGTGGACGGCATTCCCCTGTTGGAGCCCGGCGGGTAACGGCTGCGCCTCCGCGTCCCCCGGAGGGGGATTCCGCCCTACAAAAGTCTCTCCGTAGGGCCGAAGAGCGAAGCGTCATCGGCCACAAACCCACATCGGCGGTACACCCATGGAGGATGACGGCTGCGCCTCCGCGTCCCCCGGAGGGGGATTCCGCCCTACAAAAGGCCCTCCGTAGGGCCGAAGAGCGAAGCGTCATCGGCCCGGGATAGCGGGCGGCGCTTCAGTGGCGGGGCTGGTCGTTGTCGAGCAGCCTGGCCAGGCCGGCCACCCGCACCAGCTCCGCCTCGAAGCGGCCGAGGTAGCGGGAACTGAGGGCCCACCCGGGGAGAACCCAGGCGCGACCCCGGTGGTGCCCGGCGGCGGTGCCGAGCAGGTCGCCCCCCACCTCCCCGATCCAGGCGGGGTAGACGATGGCGAGAGCCTCGAAGTGCACCAGGGTGCGCTGGCGGTCGGGATAGTAGGCCCCCAGGCCGTCGTTCCAGTCCGCCACCGGCGTCTTGCGCACATGGCGGCGCTCGAGGCTGGCCCGAGCCCTGGCGATGCGCCCCAGCATGGCGGCGTAGATGGCCCCCGGGTCCGGAGCCGGAGCCCCGTCGCAGTAGAGGCACAGACGCAGGTGGACGCAGAATCTTTCCAGATCGAGCATGCCTTCGGCGTCGAAGAACTGGCAGCTGGCGACGTAGGCGGCAAAGGCCGGATCGACGCGGGAAGGATTGGGAGGGGTGGCCATGGCGCTGTCCCGGGGTTACACCGTCACCGCCACCCGCAGGGAATCGAGCCGCCATTCGGCCTTTTCCATGTGGTGCCGGAGGGCATCGGTGGTGGTTTCGAGGTGGTCGATCTCATCCTGGCGAACATTGGGGTTGACCCGGGCGAGGGCCTTGAGCCGCTCCAGCTCCGCACGTCGCGCCGCCGCCATGGCGCTGATCGCGGTTTTCACCGGATCGTCGCCCTGGCGGAGGCCCTCGGCCAGGCGCTGCTCGGCGTGGCGGATCAGCGCGGCGATCTGCTCCCGGGTGTGGCGCACCACGTCCTGGGCGGTGCCCCGGGGGACCTTCTGGCCGAGCCGGTCGAAGTGGGCGGCGGTGAGCAGGGCGCCGAGGTCCTTGCCGCTGCCGTCCACCACCACCCGCCGGGTGGTGACCGGCAGGTAGCGGTGCGCCTGGAGGCGCCGGGGGGCGGCGCAGTGGAGGACGAATGAGGCCTCCAGCAGCAGGGTGCCGGCCTTGAGGGGCGGCAGCTTGAGGGTACAGAGGGTGGCGTTGCCGAAGTCACCGCCGAGGATCATGTCCATGGCGCCGCGCACCATGGGGTGCTCCCAGCTGAGGAAGTGCATGTCCTCCCGGGCCAGCGCCCGGTTGCGCTGGAAGGTGACCGTCAGGCCGTCCTCCGGCAGCCCCGGGAAGCTCTCGCAGCGCATGTGATCACCGGGGCTCACCACCATAGCGTTGGCGCTGTGGTCGCCGTGGTCGACGCCAAACTTGTCGAACACCCGGGCCATGTAGTCCTCCAGCTGCTGGGGGCTCTCCGCCTCGCCGACGGCATGGAGTACCGCCTCGGCGCGGCGCGGGTGGCAGGAGCCGAGTTCCAGCAGGCGATCGCGGCCCTCCCGAAGGCGCGCCAGGGCCTGCTCGGTGAGGGCCCGGGTAGTGGCGATCAGCACCGTCGCCGCGGCGCTGTCCTCGGGCGTTGCCAGGCAGTGGTCGAGCTGGGCCGCCACCTGGCCGTGGATGGCGGCGCCCACCGGGCAGACCCGCTCGAAGGCGTTCAGCCCCTCGTGGTACCAGCGGGCGAGCAGCGCCTCGGGGCCGCTGTCGGGGTGGGGGACATGGATCTCCACGGTGTGGCGCTGGCCGATGCGGTCGAGGCGGCCGATGCGCTGCTCCAGGAGGTCCGGGTTGCGGGGCAGGTCGAACAGCACCAGATGGCGGACAAACTGGAAATTGCGGCCCTCGCTGCCGATCTCCGAGCACACCAGCACCTGGGCGCTGTCCTCGTCGTCGGCAAAGTAGGCGGCGGCCCTGTCCCGCTCCACCAGGGTCATGCCCTCGTGGAACACCGCCGCGCGGATGCCCCGGCGCAGGTCGAGGTACTCCCCCAGCTGGCGGGCGGTGGCGGCGCTGGCGCAGATCACCAGGGCCTTCTCCGGGCGGTGCGCGGCGAGCCAGGTGGCGAGCCAGAGAGCCCGGGGTTCCCGGGCCGGCCAATCATCCCCGGGCGGCCCGTCGGCGGGGGCCGGCGCCGCCAGGGGGTACAGGTGCAGGCGGCGCTCGGGAAAGCCGGCAACCCCCTCCCGGGTGTTGCGGAACAGCACCCGCCCGGTGCCGTGGCGATCCAGCAGGCTGCGCACGCAGTCGTCGATGGCGGCCTGGCCGTCCGCCGCCGCCAGATCCCCGGCGAGGGCGAGGCGCAGGGCGTCGGCGGGGCCATCCCCGAGGTAGTGGCGCAGTTCCTCCAGCAGGGGCCCGCCGTCCCGCAGTTCGCGGGGGGCGGCATCCGCTTCGAGGCGGGTCACCAGCTCGCTCACCTGGCGGTAGCTGGCCTCCTCGGCACGGAACTGGTGGAGGTCATGGTAGCGGGCGGGATCGAGCAGCCGGAGCCGGGCGAAGTGGCTTTCGAGCCCCAGCTGTTCGGGGGTGGCGGTGAGCAGCAGCAACCCCGGCACCTGCGCCGCCAGGGCCTCGACGCAGGCGTAGGCGGGGCTTGCCGCGCCCTCGGCCCAGCGCAGGTGGTGGGCCTCGTCCACCACCAGCAGATCCCAGCCGGCGTCCCGGGCCTGCTGCTGGCGGGCGGGGTCATCCACCAGAAACGCCAGCCCGCACAGCACCAGCTGGGCGCTCTCGAAGGGGTTGATGTCCCCGTCGCCGGCGCTGCCATCATCCTCTTCATCATCGAAGGACGGGGCCAGGGCGGCGCAGCGCTCGGCGTCGAGAATGGTGAAGTGCAGATTGAAACGCCGCAGCATCTCCACCAGCCACTGGTAGATGAGGCTGTCCGGCACCAGGATCAACACCCGCCCGGCGCGCCCGGTGAGCAGTTGCTGGTGGATGATGAGGCCCGCCTCGATGGTCTTGCCGAGGCCCACCTCGTCCGCCAGCAGCACCCGGGGCGCGTGGCGCTCGGCCACTTCGCTGGCGATGTAGAACTGGTGGGGCAGCAGCTGAACCCGGGCGCCGAGCAGCCCCTGGGCCGGGGACTGCCGCAGGCGGCGCAGGTGCTCCAGGGTTTCCTGGCGCAGCATGTAGCGGCTGGGGGAATCGATCTGGCCGGAGAACAGCCGGTCCTGGGGCTTGCTGAACTGCACGAAGCTGTCCAGGTCGAGTTCGTCGAGAATATGCTCGTTGCCGGCGGCGTCGCGGCACTGGTAGAAGCGCCGCCCGCCCACCTCGGCCACCGCCTCCACCCCCAGCTCGCGGCCATCGCTGGCGCGGACGGCATCCCCCACGGCGTACAGCACACGGCTCAGGGGGGCGTTGTCGGCGGCGTAGACCCGCTGCTCGCCGATGGCGGGGAAACTCAGGGTGACGCGGCGGTGGGCACAGTCGACGACGATGCCGAGCCCCGCCTCCGGCTCGGTGTTGCTCACCCAGCGCTGTCCGGGGATATAGGTGGTGTTGGTCAATTCCGCTCTCGGCATCGGCTTGGGGCCGGCATCATAGAGAAATCCCCGCCCCGGCACAAAGGCGGCCGCCCCTGGCCCCGCCGTCGCGGACGGCCGGATCGGCGGATCGGCGTCACGCCCGGCGCCCAACCCTCATGTATACTCGGTCCCGTCCCGCGCCCGCCGGGCATCACCACACCATAACTCGCACGGAACCGATCGCCATGACCAGACCCCTTGCCGGAATCCTCTTGAGCCTGTTGATGATGTGCAGCCTCGGCGCCGGGGCGGGGGGCTTCGACTCCACCCAGGGGGTGCTCGCCTTCGGCAACAAGGTGATGATGGATATCAGCCAGGCGCGCTTCGACGATGCCTGGCGCACGATGAAGATCAACTCCAATATCCCCGCCGCCGGCATCGACAACTTCGGTCGCCAGTACCGGGGCCACTACGAGCAGACCATCCGCCACTACGGCCCCTCCGTGGGCGTGGAACTGATGAAGACCGAGATGGCCGGGCAATCGTTCCTGCGGGCCACCTACCTGGTGAAGTACGAGTCCACCGCCATCACCTGGTTCATGATCTTCTACAAGGTGCGGGACACCTGGGTGCTCAACGAATTCAATTACGACATCCTCAGCAACGCCAACTTCATCGTCACCTCCGGCTCGGCCTCCGATGGCAGCGCCACCCCCGGCAACCCGTCGCTGCTGATGCAGAACTGGCAGAGCGAGATGGAGAGCCGCCTGGCGCGGATCGAGCAGAGCCGGGGCGCGGCGCCCGCCCCGGTGCCGCTGATCCGTTCGGTGCAGCCGGATGAGAACCTGAGCATCGCCGGCGAGGGTGGCGGGGACGCCGACACCCTCGCCCTGCTGCGCCAGATCGAGGAGCGCCTGGCCAGCCTGGAGGAGAAATACGAGTACATCGTCCAGCAGTCCACCGCGGTGCCGGCGGCATCGGTGGCCCTCGGCGACGGCGGCGCGGACGCGCCCCTCCCCGGGGATGGCGCCGCACGCCTCGCCGCCCTGGAGGAGAAGGTCAACCGCCTCGGCGCGGGGGGCGCCATCCCCGCCGGCAGCGTCGATGGGGATCAGCTCGCCGTCATCTGGAAGACCCTGGAAGTCCTGAAGTCCAAGCACCCGTTCGCGGATTTCCCCAAGGGCCCCTGAGGCGGCGACCCCGGGGCGCGGCCTGGGCGCCCCGGATCAGGCTTCGTCGAGCCAGCGCACCCGGAACGACTTGCCCTTCATCTTGCCCTGGCCCAGCTTGCGCAGCGCCACCTTCACCTGGTGGCGGCGCACCGCCACGAAGGACCAGTTGTCGAAGATCTGGATCTTGCCCACATCCTTGCCCTCCACTCCGTCCTCCCCGGTGAGGGCGCCGAGGATGTCCCCCGCCCGCACCTTCTGCTTCTTGCCGCCGTCGATCTGCAGGGTCGCCATGGGGGGCTTGTAGGTGGGGGTGTCGAGCAGCGCCAGGGGCGGCAGCGGGGTGCTGTCGATCACCTGCGCCATGGCCGCCTCGAGGCGCGCGAGCTTGGGCCGCTCCCGCTCGCTGTAAAGGGTGCAGGCAAGGCCCCGCCCCCCGGCCCGACCGGTGCGGCCGATGCGGTGGGTGTGGGTGTCGAGATCCCGGGGGATGTGCAGGTTGATGACCAGGTCGAGACTGTCGATGTCGAGCCCCCGGGCGGCCACGTCGGTGGCCGCCAGCACCGAGACGCTCTGGCTGGCGAAGCGCACCAGGGCCTGGTCGCGGTCCTTCTGCTCCAGGTCGCCGTGGAGCGCCAGCACGCTGAACCCCGTGCGTGCCAGTTCATCCGCCACCTCCTGGCACTCCCGCTTGGTGGTGCAGAACACCACGGCGCCATCGGGCCGGTGGTGGAGCAGCAACAGGCGCACGGCAATCACCCGGGCGGCCTCCTCCACGGGGTGGAACAGCTGGGTGATGGTGCTGCTGTCGTGGGTGGATTCCACCTTCACCAGCAGCGGGTCCACCATCACCCGGCGGGCGATGGCGGCGATCTGCTCCGGGTAGGTGGCGCTGAACAGCAGTGTCTGCCGCTTCGCCGGCGCCTGGGCGACGATGGCATCGATGGCGGGCTGAAAACCCATGTCGAGCATGCGGTCCGCCTCGTCGAGCACCAGGGTGGCGAGGTGGTCGAGCTTCAGGGTGCCCCGGCCGAGGTGATCCTCGACCCGTCCCGGGGTGCCCACCACCACATGGGCGCCGTGTTCCAGGGAATGGGCCTGGGGGCCGAAGGGCATGCCGCCGCACAGGGTCAGCACCTTGATATTGTCGATGGCGCGGCCGAGCTTGCGGATCTCCTTGGCCACCTGATCCGCCAGCTCCCGGGTGGGGCAGAGCACCAGGGCCTGGACCCGGAAGCGGCCCACATCCAGCTTGTCGAGCAGGCCAAGGCCAAAGGCGGCGGTCTTGCCGGAGCCGGTCTTGCCCTGGCCGATCAGATCCCGACCGGCGAGGATGGCCGGCAGACTCTGGGCCTGGATCGGGGTCATGGCCCGGTAATCCAGGGATTCCAGGTTGGCCACCAGGGCGGCGTTGAGGTTGAGGCTGGCGAACGGCTGGGTACTCAAGGGGCTGATCCTGTGGCGGGGAATACGGGAGAGGGCGAGCGGCCTGGGGCGGCGCTCCGGCGGCAAGGGCGCGCAGCATAGCGGTGTCTGGCCCCAAGCTAAAGCCCGAATCGACTGTTTTTTGATCAACCCGGGGCCAGCCCCTCGATCTGGCCCTCGCCGGCGCCATTGGGTAAGCTGCCCTCCCCCGCCGGGCGCCCCGGCGCAGCCCGCGAGACACCCCATGAGCTTTGCCTCCCTCGGCCTCTCGGCCCCCCTGATCGCCGCCATCGCCGCGCGGGGCTACCGGACCCCCACCCCCATCCAGGGCAAGGCCATCCCCGCCATTCTCGCCGGCCGCGACCTGCTGGCCGCCGCCGAGACCGGCACCGGCAAGACCGCCGGCTTCACCCTGCCGATGCTGGAACGCCTGGCACAGGGACAACGCGCCGGCCCCAACCAGGCCCGGGCGCTGGTCCTGGTGCCGACCCGGGAACTGGCGGCGCAGGTACACGCCAGCGTGGTGGCCTATGGCGCGGGGCTGCCCCTGCGGGCGGCGGTGGCCTACGGTGGCGTCAAGATCAACCCGCAGATGATGGCCATGCGCCGGGGCGTCGACGTGCTGGTGGCCACCCCCGGGCGGCTGCTCGACCTGCATGCCAACAACGCGGTGCGCTTCGACTTTCTCGAAATCCTCGTGCTCGACGAGGCGGATCGCATGCTCGACCTGGGCTTTCTGGCGGAGATCGGCGCCATCCTCGCCCTGCTGCCCAAGCGCCGCCAGAACCTGCTCTTTTCCGCCACCTTCTCCGACCCCATCCGCACCCTGGCCCGGGGGCTGCTGCACAACCCCCTGGAGATATCGGTGAACCCCCGGGCCAGCGCCGCCCGGACAGTGCGCCACTGGCTGTGCCCGGTGGACAAGAAGCGCAAGGCGGCTCTGTTCATCGCCCTCATCAGGGAACAACGCTGGGGCCAGGTGCTGGTGTTCACCAAGACCCGGGAGGGGGCCGACAGACTCAGCCGCCAGCTGCAAGGGGAAGGCATCGCCGCCACCGCCATCCACGGCGACAAGAGCCAGGGGGCGCGAACGGCGGCCCTCGCCGCCTTCAAGGCCGGCGAAGTCCAGGTGCTGGTGGCCACCGACCTCGCCGCCCGGGGCCTCGACATCGACCAGCTGCCCCGGGTGGTGAATTTCGACCTGCCCAAGGTGGCGGCGGACTACATCCACCGGATCGGCCGCACCGGCCGGGCGGGGCAGCCAGGGGAGGCCATTTCCCTGGTGTGCGCCGACGAGTTCCCCCTGCTCGCCGCCATCGAACAGCTGCTCGGCCAGGTGCTGCCCCGGGAGCTGGTGGACGGCTTCGAACCCAACCACGACCTGCCGCCATCCCGCACCCCGCACCCGCCGAAGAAGGCCAAGAAGCCGAAAAAGCCAAGGCACACCGGCACGGCGGCGCCGTCGGCCCATCCGGGCAGTGGCAAATCCCCCGCCCCGAGGGCGGTTGGCAGCGGGACGAGGGGCAAGGGGGGCGGTGAAAAGGGAGGCAAGAACAGGGCGGCGGGCAAGCGCGCCCCGCAACAGCCGGGGAGTGCCAGATCGCGGGGCCCACGGCGGGGCCCGGCGCGACCTGGCTGAGGGCTACCACATCAGGTCGTCGGGGATCTGGAACGCCGCGTAGGGGTCGTCCTCGGGCAGCTCGCTGGCGGCCTTTTGGTTGTGGAGCACGATCACCGTCTCGTCCCGCTGGCGGATCCTGTCGGCGACCCCCGCCGGCACCAGTTCGTAACCCTCGCCAAAGCGGGCGATGGCGAGCAGGCCCCGGCCCAGCTGGTCGTGGAGCTTGGCGGTGACATGGAGCTTCTTGATCTTCTTGCCGTCGGTGAACTGGAAGGGCACATCACCCCGCTGGCGGTCGACGCGGTTGAGGCTGATGAGCTGGACGATCTGGGCCTTCAGGGCCTTCAGGGCCGCCTCCTCCTGCTTCTGACGGTTGATTTCCCGGTCCCGGGCGGCCTTGTCGGCGAGGGCCTGCCGGGCGGCCGCCTTGGCCTCGTCCACCACCGGTTTGTTCTTCGGCTGCTGCTTGGTCTGCTTGTGTTTTTCGTGCTTGATCTGCTTGGCTTTCTTGGCGTCGACGACGCCGGCCTTGAGCAGCTGGTCTTGCAGGGATGCCATGGGAAACTCCAGCCGACGGGGTGGGCCATTATCGGCACTGGCAAGGGCAGTGGCAACCGCGGCGCGGCGCGGGGCTATAATGGCCGCCCTCCCCAGCCGATGCTCCGCCCATGACCTATCTGCCCACCATCGATATGCCCGCCGCCGATCAACCCGCCAGCGCGGCGGTAATCTGGCTCCACGGCCTTGGCGCCAGCGGCGACGACTTCGTGCCCATCGTCCCGGAACTGCGCCTGCCGGCGGACGCGGCGATCCGCTTCGTATTCCCCCAGGCGCCGACGATCCCCGTCACCGTCAATGGCGGCTACCGGATGCCCGCCTGGTACGACATCCTCGACATGAACATCGAGCGCAAACTCGACCGGGCACAGCTGCTCGCCTCGGCGCAAAAAATCCACGACCTCATCGACCGGGAGATCGCCCGGGGCATTGCCAGCGAGCGGATCCTGCTGGCGGGGTTTTCCCAGGGTGGCGCCGTGGCCTACGAGGCGGCCCTCACCTATCCCAAGCCCCTGGCGGGGCTGCTGGCCCTGTCCACCTATTTCGCCACGGCGGACACCGTCGCCCCCCACGTCGCCAACCGGCAATTGCCGATCCACATCTTCCACGGCAGCGGCGATCCGGTGGTGCCGGAAATCCTCGGGCGGCGGGCGGTCGAATCCCTGACCGCCCTGGGGTACGCCCCGGGCTACAGCAGCTACCCCATGGAACACGAAGTGTGCATCGAGGAAATCGCCGATATCGGTGCGCGGCTGCGGGACTGGCTGGCCCTTTAGCGACGTTCGCCATTTGCCCGGGCCCCGCGGAGCTGCGACCATGGCCGCCGACACTGCCCCGGCTCCGACGCCGGGGTGAACAACACCCACTGAAGACATATAGGAGAGACCATGAACGACCTGGTGGAAGACCTCGGCTGTTACGTGCTGCCCGGCAAGGCGCCGAGCCCCGTCGCCGGCGTGGAGCAGGCCATCGAGGCGGAGCGCATCGGCCTCGGTGCCGTCTGGGCCTCGGAGCGCTGGGAAACCAAGGAGAGCGGCGCCCTGCTCGGCGCCATCGCCAACGCCACCTCGCGAATCCGCCTGGTCACCGGCACCACCCACTTCGGCACCCGCCACCCCATGGTGCTGGCGGGCATGGCCTCCACCCTCCAGGGCCTGAGCGGCGGCCGCTTCGAGATGGGCATCGCCCGCTCGGTGGTGGAGCGCTGGAAGAAGATCGGCGCACCCGCCCAGACCAACCAGTCCATGGCGGATATGGTGAGCATCCTCAAGCGCCTCTGGGCCGGTGAGACGGTGAGCTACTCGGGGCCCGCCGGGGAGTTCCCGGAGATGCTGTTCGCCGACCTCCCCGACAAAATCACCCCCATCCACCTGGCGGCGGTGGGCCCCAAGACCCTGGCCCTGGCCGGTGCCCACTTCGACGGGGTGATTCTCCACCCCTTCCTCACCCCCGAGGGGGTGGCACGCTCCGCCGCCATCGTCCGCGAGGCGGCGCAACAGGCCGGCCGCGACCCCGCCAGCGTGCGCATCATCGCCGCCGTGGTGGTGGCGCCCGACCTGACCCCGGAGGAGACCAAGGCGGCGGTGTACGTGCGCGCCACCACCTACTTCGTTCACCGGGAGATGGCGACCCCCATCCTCAAGGCCAACGGCTGGGATCTGAAACTGCTGGATCCGATCCTTGCCACCGGCTTGGAAGATCTCGAAATGCAGCAGGTGAGCCTCGACGTGCTGCGGGCCAAGATGGCGGAGGCCAGCGCGCTGATCCCCCCGCACTGGATCAGCGAGGGCTCCGCGGTGGGCAGTGCCGTCACCGTGGCGGCGCGGTTGATGGACTACAAGGGCGCCGGGGCCGACGAGATCCTGCTCCACGGCGCCACCGCCGACAAGCTGGAAGGGTTGGTCAACGCCTACCGGCGGTTGCGCCAGGGCTGAGACACTGGCGGCGAGCCCGCCCGGCGGATGACGCTGCGCTCTTCCGCCCTACCCCCACGTAGGGCCGAAAAGCCGCAGGCGTCATCGGCCGAAATCCACCCAACACCTCCCCGAAGCGAGCCCGTCCGGCGGATGACGCTGCGCTCCATGTCCCCGGAGGGGGCTTCCGCCCTACACACCCCGTAGGGCCGAAAAGCCGCAGGCGTCATCGGCCGGCATCCACCAGGGACAGGCAGGCCCGGGCGAGAGCAATCTTGTCCTCGAGGCTCTTCATCACCGTGGGGCAATGGTGCACCCGGCAGGGGGTGGCGAGGGGCTCGCCAAGGTCCCCTTGGTCCACCACCAGGGTGTGGAGCAAATCCCCGTAGAACTCCGCCACCCCCTGGTTGCTCACCGGCAGGTTCAATTCACTGAACATCTTCGCCGCCGGGCCCTTGATGGCCTTGCCGCCGACGATGGGCGAGACCGCGATCACCGGCACCCCCGAGGCGCGGATGCGCGCCCGCACCCCCGGTATTGCCAGGATGGGGCTGACGCTGACAAAGGGATTGGACGGGCAGATAAGAATGGCCGCGAGGCGCGGATCGTCCAGGGCGGCGGCGAAACCCGGGCTCGGGGCGGCCCCCTCGACCCCCGCGAAGCGGTAGCCGCTGATGGCCGGGCGGCACTGCTCCCGCACGAAGTAGTGCTGGAAGGGCAGGTCGCCCCCGGCGGTCTCGATGATGGTGCTGACAGGCTGATCGCTCATGGGCACCACCGGGTGGCGGATGCCGAAGGCCCCGCACAGCCGCGCCGTGGTTTCGCTCAGGGTGGCGCCCCCATCCAGCAGGGCGCGGCGTTGCAGGTGCACGGCGAGATCCCGATCCCCCAGCTGGAACCAGGCCTCCCCCCCCAGTTCCTTGAGGGTTTCGAACACCCGCCAGCTCTCCCCCGCCCGCCCCCAGCCCTGCACCGGGTTGCTGACCCCGCCCAGGGTGTACATCACGGTGTCGAGATCGGGGCAGATGGGCAGGCCGTAGTGGCTGAAATCGTCCCCGGTGTTGACGGCGATGGTGAGCTGCTCCGGCGGCAACAGCTGGCTCAAGCCGAGGGCCAGCTTGGCGCCCCCGACGCCCCCGCACAGGGCGAGGACCCTGCGCCCCGGGGGAAACGAAAATGATTCGGTGGATAGCGGTTCAGTCACTGGCGATACCCTGGCCAAGGGGCCGTTTGCGGAGGTCACACACCGGGTCTAGCGGAACAAATCCTCGTTGCCGGCGCGCATCAATTCGGTGGCGGGACGGTTTTCCGCGATGGTCCTGAAGCCCCGCAGCACCACCAGGGGCCGCCCTTCGCTGGCCTCCCCCATCAGCAGGCAGGCGGCGCTGGCGATCTGGTCGCCGATGGCGGGCTGGGTGACCTGGAGGGTGCGGCCGTAGAGGTCCCGCTCGCCCCGCTGATCGCGGATCGGCTCCACCCCGGCGCAGCCGATGCAGACCCCGGTGGTGCCGAGCCGCCAGGGGCGGCCGAAGCTGTCGCTGATCACCACGCCGACATCGACCCCGAGCCTGTCCCGCAGCCCGGCCCGCAGGTCCGCGGCGCTGCGGTCCGGGTCCTCCGGCAGCAACAGCACCAGCTCGCGGCCGGCGGCGTCGATATTGGACTGGTCGATACCGGCATTGGCGAGGGTGAAGCCCCGCCGGTGGCGGACGATGAACACATGGGGCGCGCAGCGCACCACGGCGCTGCTCTCGTCCAGCACCGCCTGGATAAAGCGCGGATCCTTGAGGCAGATGGCCGCCTGGCGTTGCGCCTCTTCCCCCGGCAACACCCCGGCCAGGTCGCGGAAGCGGTTTTCCGCCTTGGAGACGATCTTCTGGGCGAGCACCAGGATGTCCCCGTCCGCCAGGGCGAATTCACCGGCGGCGAGGGATTCGACAATGGTGGGCAACAGGGCCTGGCCCGGTTGAATGAGGGGGAAGCCATCGGGGGCAAAGTAATGGAGCGCCGCCACGGATCAGGATGTCAGGTCGAGGGCGTCGATACGGCGCGGGCCCCCGCGCCGGGCGGCCTTGCGGTCCACCAGGGAGTTGACCGTGGGCGCCAGTTCACCCGCCGCGAGGCCGACCCGGTGGCGCTCCTCGGAGACGGGCAGGTAGAGGGTGGTGCGCTGCCAGGGGGTGCGCCCGGCCCCTTCGATGCGGGCGATCATCTCCCGGGGTGAAGTCTCCTGGCCGTGGCTGGCGCCGGCGGCGGTGGTGATGGATTCGTTCATCAGGGTGCCGCCCAGGTCGTTGACCCCGGCGTTGAGGCAGGCCACCACGCCCTCCGCCCCCATCTTTACCCAGGAGGCCTGGATATTGACGATCAGCGGGCTCAGCACCAGGCGCGCCACCGCGTGCATGAGGATGGACTCCCGGAAGGTGGGCCCCTTGCGGGCCCGGCCCTTGCGGTAGAGGGGCGCCTCCATGGCGACGAAGGGCAGCGGCACGAACTCGGTGATGCCGCCGGTGCGCGCCTGCAGATCGCGGATGCGCAGCAGGTGGCGGGCCCAGTGGATGGGCCGGTCCACGTGGCCGAACATGATGGTGGCGGTGGTCTTGAGGCCCACCCCGTGGGCGGTCTCGATGACGTCGAGCCATTCCCGGGTGTTGACCTTGTCGGGGCAGAGGATGGCGCGCACCTCGTCGTCCAGCACCTCGGCGGCGGTGCCGGGCAGGGAGCCGAGGCCCGCGTCCTTGAGGCGGCGCAGGAAGTCCGCCACCGACAGGCCCAGGGTGGCGGCGCCCTGGGAGACCTCCAGGGGCGAGAAGGCGTGGATATGCATGTCCGGGCAGGCCGCCTTGACGGTGTGGCAGATGTCCAGGTAGGTCTGGCCGGTGTAGTCCGGGTGAATGCCCCCCTGCATGCACACCTCGGTGCCGCCCCGCTGCCAGGCTTCGACGGTGCGGCGGGCGATCTCGTCCTGTTCCAGGTCGTAGGGCTTGCCCCGCAGGTTCTCGCTGGCCTTGCCCTTGGAGAAGGCGCAGAACTGGCACTTGTAGGTGCAGATGTTGGTGTAGTTGATATTGCGGGTCACCACGTAGCTGACCCGGTCGCCGCACAGCGTCCGGCGCACCCCGTCGGCGGCGGCGCAGACGTGGGCAAAGTCGTCACCCCGGGCCTGGAACAGGCGCTCCACCCCGGCCTCGTCGAGACGCTCGCCACGGCGGGCGCGGGCCACCAGTTCGAGGATATCGGGACTGACCCGGAGGGAAGCCAGGGGCACCCGGTCGCCGCCGGGAATCATCGCCAGCAGGGCCGCCGGGGGCGGTGTCGGCGCGCCGGTCTCCCAGCTGTCGGTGCGGGCAAAGCCCTCGGCGTCCACCAGGCGCAGTACCGCCGGGCGCAGGGCCGGGTCGAGCCAGGTATCGGGCCGCTGGGCGTAGGCGGGGTAGAGGGTGAGGCGCTCGTCCAGGTGCTTGCCGGCCCTGCGGGTCTCGTCGGCGAGCAGTTGCAGGTGGGGCCAGGGGGCCTCGGGATTGACGAAATCGGGGGTCACCGGGGACACCCCGCCCCAGTCGTTGATGCCCGCATCCACCAGGCGGGGCAGCACCCCGGCCTCGCTGAGGTTCGGCGGCGCCTGGATGTTCATGGCGGCGCCGAGGACGATGCGCGCCACGGCGATGGTCCACAGCAGGTCGTCGAGGTCGGGCTCCGGGGCGTTCACCATCTTGGTGCCGGGCTTGGCGCGGAAGTTCTGGATGATCACTTCCTGCAGGTGGCCGTGGCGGTCGTGGAGGTCCCGCAGGGCCAGCAGGGATTCGATACGCTCGCGGCGGCTCTCGCCGATGCCGATGAGGATGCCGGAGGTGAAGGGCACCTTCGCCTCCCCCGCCAGGGCGATGGTGGCGAGGCGCAGGGCCGGGTCCTTGTCCGGGGAGCCGTAGTGGGGCATGCCCTTTTCGCACAGGCGGCTGGACGCGGATTCGAGCATGATGCCCATGGAGGCAGACACCGGGCGCAAACAGGCGATTTCCTCTGCCGTCATATTGCCGGCGTTGATATGGGGCAAGAGGCCGGTTTCATCAAATACGGCTTTGGCTACGTGGGCGACGTATTCGAGGGTGCTGGCAAAGCCCAGCTCGGCCAGTGCCGCGCGGGCAGCGTTGTAGCGCAGTTCGGGTTTTTCACCGAGGGTAAACAGCGCCTCCTTGCAGCCCTGGCGCGCGCCTTCGCGGGCCACGTCGAGCACCTGCTCAACGCTCATGTAGGGCTGTTCGATCTTGCTCGGGGTCTGGGCAAAGGTGCAGTAGTGGCACACATCGCGGCACAGGTGAGTGAGCGGAATAAACACCTTGCGGGAATAGGTGATGACGTTGCGGTGGGCACTGTCGCGCAGCGCCGCCGCCGTCTCCATCAATGCGGACAGGTCGGTGCAGTCGGCCAGTTGCAGGGCCTCCTGTTGGCTCAGGGTTTGCCCTTGCAGTGCCTGATCAAAGAGTTGTCGCATAGTGGATCCCATGGGGCGATATTCCTGATTCCTGACTATTTCAAGAGCCTGCTGATTACGCTGACCGGGCAGTCAACCGGGCTGGCCCGGCGTCATCAGCGGCGAGGGGCAACCGTTGCAACAGGCGCCAGCTGTGACGATCGGCCAGCCGGGGATTGCTGGCGCAATGGCTGGCAAAGCGCGTCAGGTCGTCGGGTGTATCAATATCCAGGGCCAGCGCCTCTGAACTGATCACATCAACCCTGAGGTTGCCTTCGCGGGCCAGCTGGCAATGGCGGCTGAAGCTGTTTTTGCCATAGGCAAACGATATCGCCAGGGGCGGTGTGGCGAGCAGCACATTGGTGCCATCCTGTTCGTCATCCGGGGTCAGGGTGATATGGGAGCCTGGCCCCTGGCTCTGGTGGTGGGCCAGCACCCGCTCCAGCTCGGCGCTGTCGATCATGGGGATATCACCGTGCAGCACCAGCACCGTATCGGCACCTTGTTGCGCCAGATGGCGGGCGGCATCGGTCACCGCGCCATTGAGGCCGAAGGCATTGTCCTGCGGCTCCAGCCGGGTCTGGACGGGAAAGCGCGCCTCAAGCTGCTTGATAGCGGGATCATTGCTGATCACCAGAATGCCCTGCACACCCCTTACCCGCGACACTTCCGCCAGCACATCCTCCAGCATCGCCTGGCACAGCTCGCGCCGCTGCCCTGCCGACAACAGGGGCGACAGGCGCTGCTTGGCCTCCTTCGCATCCTTGACGGGAAGGATGATCCAGACGGCGTTTTGTATGGGCTCTGCCGGGCTATTCATGGCAACGGGTCATGGCAACGGCTCATGGCAACGGCGGTCAGCCGTGGTCGTCCAGGCCGCTGATGCGGATACCCGCATGACACTTGTGGGCGCGGTTGATATTGATAATGACAGAGGTCAACGCCTCAGCCGCCGCCGCATTGGCGATGGGGCCGGCATGGAAACCGCGCATCCCCACAGCCTGCACCAGCTCGACAACCTTTTCGCGGGCCTCCTTGCTGTTGCCGCTCACCAGCACATCGCAATCCAGGCCGTGGCCTTCCTGCAGGTGATGAGCCGCCACATTCTGGAAGGCGGATACCACATGAACGCCCTCCCCCAGCAGTTGCTGGGCTGCGGCACCGGCGGAACCTTCCGGCGGCAGCTGCACAGTGCCCACTTTTGGTGGCATCAGGGGCACGGTCACGTCGATAAGGATCTTGCCTTCGAGGGCGGGCTTGATGCTTTCAAGGGTGGATTTGTGGTGGGCAAAGGGCACAGTCAGCACCACAATCTGCGCAGCCTGGGCGGCAGCCAGATTTTCCAGCGCGCTTACCTGCAGGTTACTCTGGCCGCGCTCAGCCAGCACGGCCTGCAGATCCTTGAGGGCTTCTTCAGCCTTTTCCTGGGTGCGGGAGCCAATAATGACCTGGTAGCCAGCGGCACTCCAGCGCCGGGCAAGGCCGGTACCCAGTGCGCCAGTGCCACCAATAATAGCGATTACTTCGTTTGACATACTGCTCCCCTGTTGCAAATCTTATGGAATAGCGCCTAATGAGGCCTGGTCGGCGCTGGCGCTGACGGCGGAATGCCGCCATCAAAGGCACAGGATACTAGCCACTCTACGCACAAATTGAAAGGTGTTCAGTGCGCGCCACATCATTCGGTGTCGGCACCCATCGTTGCACCTTCCGAACTCCGACTGTTAGCATGAAGCAGGAAATATGGCCACGGTCGGTTGGCGATCACGTGGCATCAGCGGATAAATTCGGGACTATGTTTGACGCACACCAGATGATAGCAGAGCACGGCATCAACGAAGCCCGCCGACTGTCCAAAAACAAGCTTGAACATGCCTGCATCAATGCCGCCGCAGCGATGCTGAATGCCCGATTGACAGCATCCGAGCCTGCCTGGGCCAGCATGATGGTCACCGCCCTCCCCTACCGTCAGCCACTGGAGGGCGATGATCCCTCGCTCCATTGGCGGCGCCAGATCGGCTTAGATGAGTACCGGCTCGACAGCGGTTACTACGATGACGGCTCGCCGGTGGGGGTACCCTATGGCGCCAAGGCGCGGCTCGTCCTTATCGGTACCCACACCCGAGTCCTCCACCAGCATTCACTGGTGTCCGATGTGCCCCACAGCCGCAACGCTTATCTGAAAGAGCTCGGTGTGAAAGGCGGTGGTATGACCTACAAACGGGTAACGGACCAGGGCCGCAGGGTGGCGTCCTGCACTCTCACCATCGTCCGGGAGGACCAGACCCGCCTGACGACGCCGCTGGTGGATTTTTTCATCTATGACAGCGGAATATTTCCGCCCTCGAAAAAAGACATCGACTCTTTGGGATTTTCCAGGCAGATCATTGTCAACCCGGGATTCTACGATTTGATCCTCGCGGAACGGATCAAGCTGGACCGGCGGGCGCTACAGATCATCAACGACAACAGCTGGGCTATCGACCTGTATATATGGTTCGCCGGTACATTGCCCAAGCTGGAAGCGCCTCTATTGCTCACATGGAAAGACCTGGAACTCGGTTCAGGCGTCAACTATAAGCGCTCCCGCCAGACACGGAGCGTGTTCATCAACACGCTGCAACTGGTCAACGCGATTTACCCCCATGCCCGTGTCGATGTCGCAGACGAAGGCTTTATCCTCCACCCCAGCCCGCCACCACTTTGAGCGCCGCAAGATTCCGAATTGTTGAGCCCCTACCAACTTTATTAACGTGATAGCACACAATTAGAGGGTTTCGCCCGCTTCAATCCACGCCACGGCTGAACATCACAACGCTTCAGATTGGCTTGATTCTTTGATTTTTATAAATAAAACAATTAATCACAATAATATCAACGAGGAGACAGCCCATGAAAAATATAACCAGAGCACGTTCACTTGGCCTTCTGGCACTTGGCGTCGCCGTGGCAACCCAAAGCATAGCTCAAGAGGCCGCACCAGCCAGCCTACGAACCATTGAAGAGATTGTTGTGACCGCCACCCGCAGGGAGGAAAACGCCCAGATCGTGCCGGTATCAGTCAACGTCTTCTCCAGTGAGATGCTGGCAGACCGCTCAGTGCATAATCTCGGCGACCTGACCCGCATCGCGCCGGGTATCCGCTTTGTCCATCAGGGAGGGGGAGGCAATATGAACGTGGTATTGCGTGGCCTGTCGCGAATTCCCATCGGCACCGCCCCTAATGCCGTAATCACTTACTTTGCTGAGATCCCCTTGGATTTTGCCGGTTCCAACATCACCACCTACGACCTGGCAAGCGTGCAGGTGCTGAAAGGCCCCCAGGGCACCCTGTTCGGTCGCAACGCCATAGGTGGCGCGGTGGTGATCACCCCCCAGGCGCCGACCTACGATTTTGGTGGTTATATCAAAGGCAGTGCGGGTAATTACGACCATAACGATGTAGAGGGCGCCATCAACATTCCCCTAGTTGATAATATCGCCGCCCTGCGCCTGGCGGGCAAGGTGTCGCGCCGCGACGGCTACACCCGGAACATGGGCAGCGGCCGCGATATGGATGATGTCCACAAAGACATGTTCAGGGTATCCCTGCTGCTGGAACCCACCGAAAATCTGCGCAACACCACGGTGGTGGATTACTCCGACAGCGACGAGGCTGGACCCGCAGGGATACTTAGCAAAGTGCTGCCCACAGGACTTGTTCACTTGCCCCAATTAAGCGCCGCATGGAATTGTAGCGAGGCAAATCCGTTCAATCCGGCCCCCTGCACGGGTTTCAACCCAGACCGGGATATCGACGACGCCCTGGTCCGCCAGAAATCCTGGGGACCCGACAGGACCAGCTCGGAATTTGACCAGGTGCTCAAGATTGAACTTCTGGGCGTCTCCAACCGCACCGAATGGGATATCGGCCCGGTGACCCTGCGCAATTTCTTCGGCTACCGCAGTACCGAGGTATTGACGGACCTGAATACCGATGGTGTGTCATTCGCGCCCAATATCATCACCGCGTCGAGCCGCGTGCGCTCCCAGCAGCTAAGTGATGAGCTGCATCTGTTCGGCAAGGCCTTTGACGAGAAACTCAATTACTTGGTGGGCGCCTTCTGGATCAGCGAGGAGCCGGACGGCAGGAACGGCGGCATCTTCACCATTGCCTCGCCGGTAGCGCCTTGGGTAACCAGTTATACTGAGAAAACCAACAAGGCGCTGTTTGCGCAGGTGGGCTATAACTTGCTTGAAAACCTCAAGATCAACCTCGGCTACCGCTATAACGAGACTGACCAAGAGGTCTGCTCCGCTGTCTCCAGCGCAACCAACTTTCAGGACACCCCCGAGCCCTCCATCAGCGAAAGCGCCTGCCCCAGCATCGGTAGCGTGGTGGAATCCGAAGAGAGCGCCAAAACCTGGAATATCGGCCTCGACTGGCAGGTGAACGACAACATCTTCGCCTATATCACACACCGCAAGGGTTATCGCGAGGGGGGTATAAACTCACCGCTGTTCGACACACCGGCGAGCAGCATTCTCGCCCCTTTCCAGACCTATGAGCCGGAGACCCTCAAGGATATCGAAATCGGACTCAAAACCGACTTCAATATTGGCGACATTCCCGTGCGCTTCAACCTTGCGGTCTATCGCGGCGAGTATGATGGCGTGGTGAACTCGTTCAACACTTCAGCGATCATTCCCGCCACCGATCCCGGCTCACCACTGTCCAGCTCGGTGGGGATCAATACCGGCAAACGCACCCTGAGCGGCTTCGAGTCGGAACTCGTGGTGGAGTTGCTGGAGGGCCTGACCCTCACCAACACCGCCGCCTATGTCCACCAGAAGATCAACGAGGCAAGCCTACCGCCGATTCCCGGTCTTCAGGCACCCTCCTTGGACCCTGCTTCACCGGAATGGTCAACCTCATTGGCACTGCGCTGGGTACTGCCGTTCCAGCCAGCGCAGGGTGAGCTGGTCTTCAATGCCGACTATTACTGGCAGGATTCCTATTTCGTGGCCAATGGCCTATTGCCATCCTATGACGTAGCCAATCTACGGCTCGACTGGAATAGTATCGGCAACACCGGTGTTGATCTGTCTTTCTTCATGCGCAATGTAATGGATGACGAATATCCCTACGCGGCCAATGCCACACAGGACAGTCTGGGGTTTTACACCTTCGCATATGCCGAACCACGCATGTACGGCCTCGAAGTAAGCTACCATTTCGGCCGCTGAATAGAGATGGCCGACATGTACAGTGAGGAAGTAGCACTGAATCTCGTGTTCAGGAGATATACCTCCTCACTTAGGAAATCCTTCTAATTACACAGAAGTCGGATATTTAGGCTACAAAGCGAAAGACATGTCAGAATGATTAACCGAGTATCTACGTATTGTAGGGGATCAAGCTATAGTCCGTGTCGCCCAAATTTCCGACTACTGTGTAATACTGAATTATATTCCTAAGAGAAGAATTATATGTTAACTCCATTTTCAGGAAAAATTCCCTCGCATATACCCAAAGAGTTAGTATTGTCGTACCCGCTCCATTTAGGAGTAACTACTTATGATAATCCTTATGAAACGTTAATCCCCGCGATCCATAAAATGCCACCTGCTTTTTGGGCGCCAGATGCAGACACTGGTATTGCTCCAGCATGGGTTTTCCGCCGGGCTAAAGACATCAATAGAATATTTGCTGATACAGAACATTTTTCAAGTAAATCAGCGCCGTTTTCACAGCTGATTGGCGAAAGTTGGGACATGCTACCTTTAGAAGCTGATCCACCCAACCATCGGCACTACCGCATGCTGTTGTTACCGTTTCTAACTCCGGCTAAAATTTCACAAATGGATGCGCGCCTGCGTGGGCACGCCAGGTATTACGCCCAGCGTTTCAGGGATAATGGTGGTTGCGACTTTGTCTCAGAATTTGCAGCCCGTTTCCCTGTAGCTGTATTTTTGGAGCTGTTTGGATTGCCGATTGAAGAGATCGAACAATTTCTCCAGTGGGAGAATGACCTATTTCACGAGCCAGACATCAACAAGATCGGTGCTTCGGTGAGAGAGATTAAAAGTTACATTATGGCCGAAGTCAATGACCGTAAGGCTGCGCCTAAAGATGATCTAATTAGCTACTTGACTCATGGGAAAGTCAACAATCGTGCAGCTACAGACGAAGAAATATGGGGTCTATGCTTTACTCTGTATGCTGGTGGGCTAGACACCGTAGCTACAAGTCTTGGTTGGTATTTTCGTCACCTTGCTACACATCCCAAAGATCAAGAAATTCTGAGGTCAAGCCCTGAAATAATTCCTAGGGCTACGGAGGAGTTTCTACGTCGATATTCAGTCACGACCCTTTCTCGAAAATGTATTAAACCTATAAAGATAGGAGAAGCTTCGCTGGAACCTGGGGACAAAGTAATATTGCCAACACCCCTTGGAAGTAATGACCCAGAGGAGTACGAAGATCCTTACAAATTTGATTTATACCGTAAATCCCGTCATATGGCGTTTGGGTCTGGAATACACAGTTGTGTCGGGTTTCATCTGGCACGAAGGGAAATACATATTGCATTCGAGGAAATTCTAGCAATTATCCCCAATTTTACTATTGCACAAAGCTCGAGGATACTGACTGGAATGGGTTCTGTGATATCTCAGAAGAACTTGCCTTTGGTCTGGTAAAGACAAAATTCGCAACCAGGGCGCGTGAACACCCTCTCACCATGCCAATCTTGATTTCCGCTCGCGCTTTGACAAACGTCTGCACCAGCCGCTGTGTTTGTTGGGCAAGTGTGGCATATCAACAATTAGCGGCTTGAGTGTGCAGCCCCACTGAGGCGTTACAGCAAAGAACTGCCAGATTCTGAATAGTAAAATCCAAGCCAGAAAATTATCCTTGGCGGTAGAAATTAATTAATCCTGACAACAAGTAACTA
This sequence comes from Pseudomonadota bacterium, assembly GCA_034717695.1. Lineage (GTDB taxonomy): Bacteria > Pseudomonadota > Gammaproteobacteria > Pseudomonadales > Porticoccaceae > NAT127. Next base: position 426 of record JAYELS010000019.1, on the reverse strand, counting down.
GCGGGAGCATGAGCATGATCTACGACATAAACAGAATTACCTGGGATGACGAAGCTGATGTCTTGGTCATTGGCGGAGGCACAGCCACATTTGCAGCCATAGAAGCAGCCGACAACGGCGCACAAGTTATTCTCATTGACAAGCAACCTAATCTAGGTGGTGATACGGCCATAAGCGGCGGTGTCATTTATGCTTCAGAAACCAGTGTACAAAAATCCGCAGGCGTAGTAGATGAAAGAACCGGAAAACCAGATTCCATAGACAATACATTTAATGACTGGATGCGAAGCAATGAGCACAAAGCAAACGCAACGCTGGTACGTAAAATTCTTAAAATGGGTCCAGAATTAATCCACTGGTTTATTGAGAGAGGCGCCGTATTTGATCTTTATGTTTCTGGCATTGATCCGGTCAAACGTGGCCATA
>JAYELS010000018.1:23216-45008 GCA_034717695.1 Pseudomonadota bacterium | reverse complement strand
GGCCGGAATGACCGGCCTGATGGAGAAAAGGGCTTCGACAGGAGCCGAAAATCAACGAAAACGGAGAAGGTCCTGACGAATTGAATGATTGCATCGCTGTATGCATCAATTGATCAGACCTTCCTTAGATTGGATACATGATAATCATGTCACCCTTTCAAAAAGCTACGTAGCTGGCACGATTTCAAACTCATCGCGATAAAGCCAGTGGGCGATTTTTTAGAAGTTATAGCGAACCCTTATACCGTAATAGCTCTGGCTTTGCCGTGTAACTCGGCCATAGACCCTACCAATAACCCCGTCCGCTGAACTCAGTTGAGAGTAAAAAGTTTCGTCGCCCACGTTTTTGCCAAATACAGATGCTTCGTAGCGGCCCTGCCTGTCCTGAATGCCTGCGACCACATCAGTTAACCCATAGGATTGTTGTTCGGTCATGGGATCAAAGGTCAACTCGTAGTGGGTGTCGTCCTGCCATGTATAACTTATTTGAGCAAAGGCATCGAAGGGCATGCTGCCCAGAATGAAGTCGTAGCGTGCTAACAAACGATAGGAGAGATCCGGGGCCAGTGTGATGCTATTTCCTGACACATCCTGCGATTCAGGCACCCCATCGCCAATTTGGTCAATGCTGCAACCTTGGGCTACTGTCTGACCCGGATAGCACGGCTGGAGAAGGTCCTCGAGCTTTGTGTCCAGCAAAGTACCGCTCAAATCCAGCATCAAATTGTCAGTGACGTGCCAAGTGATATTGGCTTCAACCCCCTGTGATACCAGGTCACCAGCATTGAAGGTGGTGGTTTCCACTCTCTCTGGAATCAGCCTCGAGGTCTGTAGGTCTGACACTTCAGTGCGGAATAGCGCGAGATTGGTTCGGAGCCGATTATCTAGCCAATCGCCTTTCATGCCTATTTCGTAGGATTCAGCTACTGAAGGGTCAACAAAGGTATTATCTGCTCTCGAATCGCGGCCAAGTTTGACGCCACTGCCAACAAAGCCCCTGGAAGCAGTCACATAGACATTTACCTCATCAGTCACAGACAATGAAGCTCCAATTCTCCCTGACCAGTCTTCTGAACTCGTCTTGCTATTGAAATTTTCCTCGCCCTGAAGCCCGGACCAGAACGGGTCGGCCATCAGCGCATCCATATCAATGACGGCAACATTGGAGTTAATCGGCATGAAAAAAGGGGCAACAGCAGGACCGGAACTGTCCGTTCGGGAATAGTCATTCATTACTGTGTCTTCCACGGTCCACCGCAATCCGGCAAAAACATTCAACCTGTCGGAAAGATGCCATGTCATATCCCCGAACATGGCCCAGGTTTCCCACTTCGCTTCGGCTCTGACGGGGTCAGTAAAAAATATACCGCCCAACAATAATGCTGTTTCCTGCTTGTTTCGATCTGTGTATTTCTGGTAGTAGCCGCCGAGAATCCAATCAAGTTGATCACTGGATGATTCCAGCCTCAGCTCCTGGCTGAAATAATCCGTCTCGAAATAATAACTGGGACTGCCGAGTCCTCCCTTATTAAGGCTGCTGGAGCGGAATCCAACCACAGGCATTCCCATTGGATCGAGGATGCTGGCAGGTGTACCATCCACATCGATTTCGCTGGCGACATCCCAATACCGATAAGCACTTATTGACTTGATTCTCATGCCGTCGCCCAGTTCCCAGCTCAGGTCTGCAGAAAGGCCCCAATTGCCCGCATCCGCATAACTGCTGCCGTTTGCATTCAGGACAAACGGATCATTGAAAACTGCCTTGCCTGCTGCAAGATCCCCATTGCCGAGGGCTAGCAATCGGGTGTTGAAGATATCCGGATCAGTATCCCCCACCAGTATGGAATTGGGGGCAAGATCGGTATTCTGTCGACTGTATTCTGCGGATAACAGCAGGTTCACATCTTCCGAAAAATCAATATCCAGCTTGCCCAGCAGACCAAAGTTTTCCTCTCCACCTTCATCTCTTGCATCGGGATGACGGTTCTCGATATAGTTCTCAAGTTTTTTGCCATAGGCGGATACTCGGCCCCTGACGTTATCGGAAAGTGGACCACTGACACCTATCCTGCCTATATATTCACCGTCATCAGTCACGCTGCTTTCTACGTAAGCCTCAAAATACTCGGTGGGATTTTTCCTTACAATGTTGATGGCGCCAGCCAGTGCGTTTCTGCCAAACAGGGTGCCCTGAGGGCCGCGGAGAATTTCGATTCGCTGGATGTCCCCCAGCTCTGCCTGGAATTCTCCGACTCTGGCAATTGGCACCCCGTCTATCACGAAAGAAACACTGGGTTGAAGGCCACCACTGGTGCCAAATGTATTGATCCCTCGCATGCCAAAACTGGATGCAACCGGCATAAAGCCTTGCTGAAAGTTGATTGAAGGCGCTGAAAAGGCCAGGTCAATGGCAGTATCAATCTTGTTGATAGAGACAGCACTACTACTGATAACATCCAGCGAAATTGGCACATCCTGGAGATTTTGTTCACGTTTCTGGGCTGTGACAGTAATTTCCTCGATGGTCCGGGTGACAGCACTGGCTCTGGTGTTGGTATTTTCGGTTTGTGCATGGGCTGGCAATCCGAACAAGTTAGCAAGAAGGACTCCGCTGATTGCGGCGATAAAACTTTTCTTTTTGCATTTGTAGTTGTTCACGATGGCAACTCCTTGGTATGTTTCTGCATGTGGTCTGTCCCATTTATTGTGATGATTGATAACAGCTCGCAGACATGTGCCACGGAGCAGCTGTTTGATGCCCTCTTCAGCCGTGAAACTGCCTGACAACCCCCTGATCCTTATTGTACTGATGGCATCGTAGGGATAGATAAGCTGTAGATCGGCTTGTTGTGCAAACAGGTTAAGCGCCTGATCCGCGCTAGAACCGGGGATGTTGAAGGACAGTTTTTTTTCATTTGCCCACCCATCTCCGACACGGAACACGCAAATTGCCATAGTCAACACGAGAACCCATACCCTAAATGAGCAGGAAGCAACGTTGATTGGGACAAACTGCTTGTTGAAGCACATCCAGTTCAAGCCTCTCGATAATACAGACAGGTCACCTTGAAAAAACCGCCACTCTGAGCATAATTTTTTTGTAACGATACACGAGGGGGTTGGAGAGCGGGGTGAACGAGGTGTTATTGGTAGTGACGATCTACATCATTCCGGGATGACACCTGGATAAGCCCTTCCCTAGGACGGGTAACCACGATATTGAAACCCGCTTCCAATGCGTTCAGCAGTGACTCTACCTCTCCAGCACGAAAATAACCGCCGACCCGCAGGTAGGCGATAGTGGGGTCGGCAATTTCGATGGTGTCAGAGGTATAGCGATTGGCTTCGGCAATTACATCCGCCAGGGTTTCACCCTCGAAAATCCATTTGCCGCTTTTCCATGCCAGCTTGTGGGTAAGTTGTTCAGGCTCGATATAGGTATAGGCTTCGATGGATTCACGGTAGTTTGCAACACCCCGCTCGCTCAGCGTGATTGTTTGCAATGCATGGTTTGCCGAAACCTTCGCTTCCTGCCTGTCGCCAGGCTTGATGCCGGCAACCACTTTTACCGTTCCTTCCGACACCATGACGTTGACTTTTTCTGCATCGATACGAACGCTGAATGCAGTCCCGACGGCACGCACCTGACCATTGCCGGCGTAAACCACAAAAGGAATCTGGGGATTTTTTGCCACCTTGAAATGTGCCTCACCGCTTTCAAGAAACACGGCCCGCTCTCGCTCGTCAAAGCGCACTCTTGCCTGGCTCCGGGTGTTGAGCACCATGGTCGAGCCGTCTTTCAGCTCGGCGGTGGATTGCTTGCCCAGTTCGGTCTGATAAACAAGCTCAACCGGCTCGCTGCCAACAGGCACCATTTCTGCCGGTGATTCATTGAGCAGAAATACCATTCCCATGACCAGGCTGGCGCTAACGGCAAAGGTGGCAGCAGCTCCCAGTGTATGTTCACGCAACCAGGCCAGAGGGGACAAGCGTGGCCGGGAATGCTCTCTGTGATTGACGGCTTGCAGCGGAAACAATTCAGCCAGCACCGCCAGGGCATCCATCTGCCCCCACAACTGAGCCATCTCATTGAGCGCCTGGCGGTGGCGAGTGTCACTCTCCAGCCACTCCTGCAACTCCTGTCTTTGCGTATGGGACATCTCTCCGCGATCCAGCCTGGCGAGCCACAGGGCTGCTGTCTCCTGAATCGCGTTGGTATCGGGGAATTGCACGACGTTCTTCATTGCTGTTTCCGTAATGGCTGCGTGGCCCCGGCGCTGTCGCCGTGGCCTGCCATAAATTGACTGCACCGCACCAGGCCCTTGGCGAGGTGTTTTTCCACGGTGCTGATAGTGATACCCAGCTGCTCGGCAACTTCGTGCTGGGAAAAGCCGTACACCTTGCGCAGGATCAATACCCGGCGACACTGCTCGGGCAGCTCGGCGGCGGCGCGGCAAAAGAGTTCAAAACGCCGCTGGGCAGCCACATCGTCTTCCAGTGGTGCACTTTGCTGTAAGACATCCGGGTCGAGAAAATCCTCTATTGAATCGACGATTTTATTGTCTTTCCTCGCCAGGCTGTTAAAGGCCAGATTGCGGGCTGTGCGATACAGATAGGCTTGCGGGTAGCGGATTTCACCTTTTGATCCGGCTTCGAGCACTTTCAGGAAAGATTCCTGGGCAACGTCCTCGACATCTTCCGGACGCCTCAACAGGCGGCTGAGATAGCGCTTTAGCCGGGTGTGCAGGTCTTTGTTTGGCTGATCCATGGCTGCAGGTCATTGTGGTTATTATTGACCCACTCTAGCACCGGCAACAGGCCAGTGGAAGACGCCCCCGGTTACCCGTTACCGGGCGTCCATGTCTCCTTGCGGATAACAAAAGCGTCAATCACCACCTGCATGCGTTCCTCGTCATAGGGCAGCAGGCCGCCAATGGCGAGTTTTTTCGCACCGTGGCCGACTTTGCCACTGGCGCCGTGAATATCAAAATTCAGCTGCACATCGCCACGCTTGCCGTTGACGGCGAGTGAGGAGCTGGACAATGCCAGGTGCGGCTGATTGAAATCCAGGGTGTCGAAGGAGAGCGCCATGCTCTCGTAGATCACCAGGGGCCGGTCGGGGTTGATCATCACGCCGTTGTCCGCCAGCAGGGGCACCAGGATATGGGGGAAATTCTGGCCGGAGAAGGCCACGTACTGGCGGATCAGCGCCTCGCTAAAGTCCTGTTCACCGCGGCCCGCGCCACCAAAGGTCATCTCCAGCAGGGGCTTGCCCTGCTCGTTGACTACGCTCCCGGCGGACCCCACGGCTTCGGGAAAGCACAGGGCGACGCCGTCCCCCACCATGCCGGCAAAGCGGAAATCCATGTGCTCCCGCACCCCGTAGCGGCTCACCGCGAGGGCGAACAGCAAATCCCCGGGGACGCAGAAGCGCTTGCTGTCCTCGTCGTGGATGGGGTTGAAGTCCCCCGCCACCTGCTTGGCGAACAGGCTGCCCTCCCGGGCGCTGATGCGGATGTGCTTGCCGTCGGCGCGGTGGTAGCCGTCCAGCAGCGGGCGGACGCCCGCCACCGCCGTCACGACAACCGCCCTTTGAAGTCCCCGTAGCCGAAGCGGCGGATCACCTCCAGCGCGTCGCTGCGGGAGTCCCACAGGGCGATGGCGGGCAGGCCGATGCCGTTGAAGGTGCTGGTCTTGACCATGGTGTAGTGGGCCATGTCGTCGAACATCAGGCGCTGGCCGATGCGCAGGGGCTCGGCGAAGCTGTAGTCGCCGATCACATCGCCGGCGAGGCAGGTCATGCCGCCGAGGCGATAGGTGTGGGGCAGCTCCCCGGGCTGGCCGGCGCCGAAAATGTCGGCGCGGTAGGGCATTTCCAGGGTATCGGGCATGTGGCAGGTGGCGGAGGTGTCGAGAATGGCCTGGGGCATGGTGCTGAAGGGGGTGTCGAGCACCTCGCTCACCAACACCCCGGTGTGGATCGCCACCGCTTCGCCCGGCTCCAGGTAGACCTGCACGTCGTATTTGGCGGAGAACGCCCGGATGGCGGCGATCAGCTCGTCCACCTGGTAGTCGGCGCGGGTGATGTGGTGGCCGCCGCCGAAGTTGATCCATTCCATCTGGTGCAGGTAGGGGCCGAATCTGTCCTCCACCGCCGCGAGGGTGCGTTCGAGGGGTTTGAAGTCCTGCTCGCAGAGGGTGTGAAAGTGCAGGCCGGTGATGCCCTCGAGGCTCTGGCCCTCGAACTGGGAGAGGGGAATGCCGAGCCGCGAACAGGGGGCGCAGGGGTCGTAAAGGGGCACCGCGCCCTCGGAGTGCTCGGGGTTGATGCGCAGGCCGAAGTGCAGATCCGGGCGCTGCCTTTTCGCCTCGCGGATCAGCGGCTGGAAGCGCTGCCACTGGCCGAAGGAGTTGAACACCACATGGTGGGCGAAGCCGAGGATCTCCCGCAGATCCGCTTCGGTGAAGGCGGCGGAGTAGACGTGGACCTCCCCGCCGTACTCATCGCGGCCGAGCAGGGCCTCGTGGAGGCCGCTGGCGCAGGTGCCGGACAGGTACTGCCCGGTGAGGGGCCCCAGCTTCCACAGGGAAAACGCCTTGAGGGCGGCGAGCACCTTGGCGCCACTCTCGTCCTGCACCCGGCGGAGGATTTTCAGGTTGTTCTCCACCGCCGCCACGTCCACAACAAAGCAGGGGGAGGGCACGCGGCGGGGGTCGAAGCGGTGAAAGCTGGTGGATTTCAAAACGGGCCTCGGGGTCGCGGGGTTGGCAGGGGTCAAGGGGCGGCATTATAGCCCCAGTTGCCCCCCGCTACCCCATGCGCAACAGGGCCCGGCTGCCGGCCCACCAGGGGGCGAGGTCCCGGGGCTTTTCGAGGGGGAAGGCGGGCAGCGGCCGGGGCACGGCGGCGATCACCCCGCGATCCACCAGAATCTCGGCGAGCAGTTCCATGCGCCGGTTGAGCTGCTCGGGCCAGGCCCGGGAGCGGGAGGGCTCCCAGCCAAAGCGCTCCGCGTACTGGTACACCGCCGCCGGCTCCGCCCCCGCCACCAGCAGCAGGTAGGCCGACAGCACATGGCCGGTACGCTGTACCCCCGCGGCGCAGTGCACCAGCACCGCCCCGCCGCCGGCCAGGGCGCGGTGCAGGGCGGTGACGGCATCGGCCACCGCCAGCAGCTCGCCGCTGCCGTCACCCCGCATCGGAAAGCGCAAGCCCTGGATGCCGAGGGCGGCGATGGCATCCCGCTCCGCCCGCTGGTGCGGATTGGGGTGGGCGGGCGCCGGGGTGAGGTCGATCACGGTGCCGATGCGATGGCGGCGCAGGATGCGGGGCAGATGATGGCGGGATATCTGCCCGCTGCGGTACAGGCGCCCCGGCACCACGGCGGCGAACTTATGGGCGATGAGCCAATGGCGCAGGTGCTTCTTCCAGTAGCGAAACGCAAGCACCGTGGATAACAGGGCCAGGGCGACGGCCAGGGGCAGGTTGCCGATGAGGGTGGCGAGGGCGGGGATCATCGCCCCCAGCAACAGGGCTCCGGCAAGGCAGCGGTACAGGCGGGTGCGGTTTTTGGGCGTCATCGGCGGGCTCGACGGTGGCTCGTGGTTGGCGAGCCACCGTTATACCCGGGGATTTTGACAGCTCCGTGAATCGACGGCTCCGTGAATTGACGGCCCCGAGATTCCCCGGGCTTCAAGGGACGGAGCGCGCAGTCAGTACGGCACCACAGTCCTGTGCTAGGCTGAAACGACAGACACGGAGCATCGAGGCATCCGTCATGGCACCCCGTTACCTCGCCGGCGCCATGGTGATGGCGGCCCTCCTGGCCTTGACCGCCCACTCCCTGGCCCAACCCGGCGCCGAGCCGCCGCCCGTTCAAACCTACCCCGCCACCGTCGATCCCTGGCGCGACCTCCCCGGGCGCCTGACCCTCCGGGGGCTCGTCACCGACACCGCGGGCAAGCCCATCGCCGGCGTCGCCATCGGCACCGCCGACGGGCCACTGACCCGTAGCGACAGGGAGGGCCGCTTTGCCCTGCCGGCGCCGCTGGCGCCAGACACACCCCTCGCCTTCAGCCACCCGGACCACGCCGACCTGCGCCGCGCCGCCGGGTTCTTCCACGCCGGCGAGGGCAGGGACACCCGGGTGGAGCTGGTCCCCCTGGCGCTTAGCTTCGCGCTGACCCCGGCGGGGGGCGAGTTCTCCGCCGGCGGCATCCACCTGTCGGTGCCGGAGGGCGCCGTGGCGGAGGCGGTGACGGTGCGCGCCGCGCGCCTGCCCCTCGATCTCGCCTACGAGGATTCCCCGGATATCCAGCTGCTGCGTCTGGGGGCGGTGGAGTTTGCCCCGGAGGGGCTGCGCTTCGCCAGGCCCGTCACCGTCAGTGTGGCGCTGGACCAGGAGAGCCCCTCCGGAAACGGGCGGATATTGCTGCAGGACCCCGCCAGCGGCCGGTTTGTGCCGGAAGGGGCGGGCGAGGTGACCCTCGTCGACGGCCGCGCGGTGTTCCAGGTGGATCACTTCAGCCGCCGCGCCGTGGGTGACCCGGCGGAGGGCATGGTGCGCAAGCACATCGCCCGCAGCAACGACATCAACGGCGACGGCAAGCTCACCAGTGAGGACGCGGACTTCGTCATCCTGTTGAGTGGCGGCACCCAGTCCGCCGACTTCACCATCACCACCGAGGACAGCACCACGGTGAGCAAGGCGACGGAGCAGGGGACCCGCAGCGGCAAGTCCAGCAGCGCCGGGGTCGGGGGCGGCATCGAGATCGGCGGCAGCGGCATCGAGGTCAGCCATACGGTGAGCCGGGAGGAATCCAGCGAGGTGGTAAAAAAGGCGGGCCTGGAGCGCACCCTGGCGTCCTCCACCAGCACCACCGACCGCCTCTCCGCCGGGGAGTACCAGCTGCGCTGCAAGTACTACACCGGGCTGTACGACTTCTACCGGGTGGAGATCTGGACCCGCCACACCCCGGTGGACTGGGAACAAAAGGCCCTGGAGGATGCCTGGGCCGGGCGCTCCAACCCCGGGGATGAATGGGGCTATTTCAGCTGGGACCGCTCCACCGCCGTCGCCCTCAACAAGAGCCTGTACGGCCTGACCCACCTGGCCCTGCGGATGGGGCCGGACGGCCTGGAGATCTACCGGCTGGCCCGGGCCTTCGTGGTCAAACAGCGTTTTGCCACCTACCCGGTGGACTGCAAGCCCGGCAGCATGGCGAAGCGGGTCGAGAAGGCCCTCAAGGGCGCTGCGGACCCTGGCACCGGGGCGGGCAACATGCGCGACAACTTCCGCTTCTTCGGCGGTGGCGACGACGCCAGCGGCTACCGGGGCTGGGGGCTGCTGCCGGAGACCCAAGCCCTCTTCAAGCTCGGCCAGGAGTGCGGCAACGAGTCGGAGGGGGAGTACATCATCAGCTCCTCGGTGGCGGAGTCGAGCGGCGAGGAAAAGGCCAAGTCCAGCACCCAGTCGGCGGAGACCGAGGCCAAGGTGTCCGGTGGGGCCGGGGCGGGGCCGGTGAAAATTTCCGCCGAGGTGAGCGCCGCCACCGGCACCAGCAGCGGTCGCGACGAGGCGGAGAGCTATGCCCGCAATGTCCTCTCCACCGCCACCACCCGGGTGCATTGGCACATCATCAATGCCCACGAGGAGCACTACTCCGACCACATGGTGGCGCCCCTCCACAACGTCAAGCGGGTGGGCGGCCACGACATCAAGCGGCCCATCGGCCTGATGGTACTGCGCTACCGGGAATACCCCTGCGGCGAAACCCCGCCGACCACCACCACACCGCCCCCGGATGACGAAGGCCCAGCGGGCGACGACAGCCAGGGGAGCACCCCGCCCCCCGCCCGCACCCCGGATGGCGACAAGCCGGTGATCACCCCCTCTGGCGACAGCGCCGCCCAGGGGCCGACGTCATCCCTCGCGGACACCGCCTACGTCACCCCCGAGCCCCTCAAAAACATCCGCGTGGAGTTCCCCGGGCTGACGGGGGAGACCCGCATCCACCGCGCCCTGGTGGGCCAGCCCCGGGGCATCGAGGTGATCGGCATCGACCCGGACAGGTTGGGCAAGGAGGACGTGCGCGCCGGCGCCAGCGCCGAGACCATCCATATCACCGTGCGGCGCGAACTGGCGGACGCCAGCATCCTGGTGCGGGGGGACAGGGGCAGCGTCACCATCACCGCCGTGGCGGAGGACGACGACCGGGCCCGGGCGCGGGACGAGGCGCGGCGGGCAAACCCGGGCGCCATCCTGCCCCTCGGGCTGCTGGTGAGTGTTGGCGGTTTGCTGGAGGGCACCCTCGGCCTGCCGGGAGACCTGGTGACTGGGGATGCCGACCCGGGGGGCTACCGGGTGACCCTGGGGGACGCGGCGCTGCAACCGGTGGCGAGCCAGGGCAACGAGCTGGCGGTGGTGGGCACCGATATCGCCGCCCCGGCGAGGGGCAGCGAGACCCTTACCGTCACCGCCCCGTCCGGGGCGAGCGCCAGCAGCGAGGTGCCCCTGTGGTACTACCGCATCGATCCCCAGCCGGTGACCCGGGTCAACCAGTGGGCCGATATCCGCATGCAGTGCGCGGGGCTGGGGGACAGTGGCCGCATCGCGGTGCGCTTCAGGCCCAGCGCCCACCAGACCATCGAACCGACAACCCTGACGGTGCGCTGCGCCGAACTGGCCAACCCCCGGGAGGTGGCCCGCTACCGCACAACACTGGTGGGCACCCAGCCCCTCGACGCCACCGTCACCCCCCTGCCCTGAGGGTGCGTCAGGGCGCCAGCTGGGCGACCTCAGCCAGGGGCGCGGTGGCGACCCGGAGGGCGTCGGGGTCGTGCCAGGAGGGCTCGGCACCGAGGGCCGCCACCTGGCGTTGAACCCAGGCGCCGCAGCCGGGATCGGCGAGATGGGGCCAGACCTCGGCGAGGGCGGCGATCATGCGGGGAGTCAGTTGGTCGAGCTTGGGGCGAGTATCGGCGATCAGGTCGGGAACATGCCTGAAACGGGCGATGCCCGCCGTCCGCCAGCGGGCAAACAGCACCCCCTGCTCCGCCTTGGAGGCCTCGATCTGGGCGCGGAAGAAGGCCTCGGCCCAGGGCACCGGGAGCCCCTCGGCGGCGGCCCGGCGCCCGAGGCTGGCGATGATCACCCGCTCCCGGGGCAGATCCTCGATGGCCTGCTGGTGATTCCACTTGTAGCGGGCCACGTCCTCGGCGAGGGTGAGGCGCTCGTGGACGAGACCCACCAGGGCATCGAGGGCCTGCTCGGCGCCACAGACTTCCCCGGCCCGGGCCAACGGGCCCTGGGCCAGCAACGGCAGCAATGCGGCCAACAGCAATGATCTCAGCATGTGCGAGTCCTCTTATCGTTATGGGTGGCGAGGCGGTGCCGGGCCAGTCTACGCCAAGACGCCGCCGCTGCCCATCACCCGGCGCCCGCGCCGGGGGCGAGGGCCTCTCGCCCTTGGGCCGCCCCGGTGGCCTGGAGTACAATCGCCCTCTTTTGCCGCCCTCGCCCCCGCGGCGGCCGCCCTGGACCCCGACATGACCGACCCCGACACACCCCTCGCCGACCTGATTCACCAGTGGCTGCGGGATGCCAACATCGACTACTACCTCTGCAACCATTGCAATGGCCTGCACCTGAGCGACATCCAGAGCCTCGCCGGGGTGGTGGAAAGCCGCCTGTTTCTGGAGGACTGGGGCCTGCTGATCAGCACCGAGTATGTGGTGCGCCCCACCGCCATCCTGCCCCTCGCCACCGACCTGGGCCGCCTCAACGCCAACTACCCGAGTCTCAAGCTGTTCCTGGATATCGTCGACGACGCCATGCCCCAGCTGGTGGCGGGCTCGACGGTGCTCACCGGCGCCGGTATCAGCCCCGAGCAGTTCACCCTGTTCGTCGCCACCGCCCAGGACATGATGACCCGCCTCACCGGCGAGCTGGGGGAGCTGGACTTCCTGCTGCCGGAGGAAGGCGAGACCGCCGCGCCGAGCCGCCAGTTCCACTAGGCCCTGTTACGGTCTCACCCGGCTATGGCGTAGGATGGTGCCGTCCATCCCCGACCGGATTGCCCCGAGGAGACCGCCGTGCCAACCCCCTCGCCCCAACCCGTGCTGTTCCTCTCCCACGGCGGCGGCCCGCTGCCCCTGCTCGGCGACCCGGGCCACCGGGAAATGGTGGACTTTCTCGACGGATTGCGCCCGGCCCTCGGCCGTCCCAGGGCGATCCTGGTGGCGAGTGCCCACTGGGAGGCCCCGCGGCCAACCCTGACCGGCAACCCCAACCCGCCACTCTTCTACGACTACTACGGCTTCCCCGAGGCCTCCTACCAGATCCGCTATCCCGCACCCGGCGACCCGGCCCTCGCGGCGCGGATCGCGGACCTTCTGCAAAGCCGCGGCTTCGACGCCGCCATCGACCCCGACCGGGGCTTCGACCACGGCCTGTTCGTGCCCATGAAGCTGCTCTTTCCCGGAGCGGACATCCCCTGTGTGCAGCTGTCCCTGCTCAGCAGCCTCGACCCCGCCGCGCACCTCGCCCTCGGCGAGGCCCTGGCGCCGCTGCGGGAGGAAGGGGTGCTGGTGATCGGTTCGGGGTTTTCGTTCCACAACATGAAGGCCTTTTTCAGCCCCGCCAGCGCCGGCCCGGATGCGGCCAACGGGGCCTTCGAGGACTGGCTGGCGGACAGCCTCGGCAATCCAGCCCTCAGCGCAACCGAGCGGCGCCAGCGGCTCCTCGACTGGCACCGGGCGCCGGGGGCGCGCCATTGCCATCCCCGGGAGGAACACCTGCTGCCGCTCCATGTCTGCCTCGGCGCGGCGGGCGGGGCGCCAGGGCGCCACTTCGCCATGGCGATCCTCCGCAAGCGGGCCAGCGCCTTCCTTTGGTAAGGAACCTCTGAAAAAGGGTGATAGCGGGATGCAGCGCGAGGCGCACCGCAGCGAAGCCCCGAGACATATCAGATAGATAGGCGAGGGGTGAGCGAGGAGGGCCTGCCCCGAGAGCGAAGCGAGCGCCTTGGGCACGCAACGAAGCGAAGCGCCCGATAGCGCACTTTTTCAGAGGTTCCATAGCGCTTGTTGGCGACGCGGGCAGCCCCTATAGTCCCCCCAAAGCCCCGCCAAGGACAGCGCCATGATCCCCCACAACCCCTTCAGCGCCAAACTGGAACAGCGCACTTTCCTGCTGTTGCTGCTGCTGGTGACAGGGCTCTTCCTCTATCTGCTGCGGCCCTTCTTCGCGCCCCTGTTCTGGGCCTGCGCCATCGGCATGCTGTTCTACCCGCTGCAGCAGCGCCTCACCCGCCTGTGGGGCGAGCGGCCCAACAGCACCGCCCTCGCCACCCTGGCGATCTGCGTGGTGGTGGTGGTGATCCCGGTGCTGGCGCTGCTAACCTCCTTCGTGCAGGAGGGCGCCAATCTCTACCAGCGCATCGACCGGGGGGAGGTCAACCCCGGCGCCTATATCGACCGGGTGCGCAACGCCCTGCCCCAGTTGCAGCTGCTGCTGGACCGGGTGGGGCTGGATGCGGAATCCCTCAAGGCCCAGGCCGCCAACGCCGCCGTGGTGGTGAGTCGCTTCGTGGCGAAGAACGCCCTGTCCCTCGGGCAGAGCACGTTCCAGTTCTTCCTCCATCTCTGCCTGACCCTGTACCTGGCGTTCTTCCTGCTGCGGGACGGCCCGCGCCTGGTGGACCTGCTGGTCCACAGCCTGCCCCTCGGGGACGAGCGGGAGCGCCTGCTGCTGAGCAAGTTCACCGAGGTGACCCGCGCCACGGTCAAGGGCAACCTGGTGGTGGCGGTGGTGCAGGGCGCCCTCGGCGGGCTGATCTTCTGGATCCTGGGCATGCCCGCCGCCCTGCTGTGGGGGGTGGCGATGGCGGTGCTGTCGCTGATCCCGGCGGTGGGGGCCGGGTTGATCTGGGCACCGGCGGCGATCTACCTGTTCGCCACCGGCTCGGTGGTGTCGGCGGTGGTGCTGCTGCTCTACGGCGTGCTGGTGATCGGCCTCGCCGACAATATCCTGCGCCCCATCCTGGTGGGCCGCGACACCAAGCTGCCGGACTGGCTGGTGCTGCTCTCCACCCTCGGCGGGCTGGTGCTGTTCGGCATCAACGGCTTCGTGATCGGGCCCCTGATCGCCGCCCTGTTCATCGCCTTCTGGCAGATCTTCGCCCGGGATTTCAACGGCCTCGGCCCCCTCGACGATGCCCCCGAGGGGCAACCGGAGCCCCCCGCCCCAGCGCCGGGCGCCGGGGAGTAAGGGGCCTCCCTCAGTCGAAAATCCCCATGGGCACCATGCCCGCGCTCTCCCGCGCCAGCGCCCGACCCACCGCCGGCCGCGCCCGCACCCGCTGGCGGTGGGCCATGACGGCGGGCACCCTGGCGGGATCGCCCCGATCCCCCAGGTTGAGGTAGCTGGCGAACACATACAGGTAGATATCGGAGGCGGACCAGGCCTCGCCGTGGACCCAGGGCCGGCCATCGGAAAGGCGCGCCTCGATCACCTGAAAGTAGTGGTCGGACATCGCCGGCACCTTCGCCTTGAGGGCCGCGCGGCAGGCATCCCCATCCACAAAGGCATCGGGGCGGGAGATCTGCCGGAACAGCACATGGAGGGTGGTGGCGATATACATATGAAACCCCTGCTGCTCGGCGAAGGCGAAGGGATCGTCCACCGCCATCAGCCCGGAGGCGGGATAAGTGTGGGCGAGAAAGCCGAGGATGGCGGGAATCTCGGTGAGCACCCCGCGCTCGGTGGCCAGGGCCGGCACCCGCCCCGCCGGGTTGATGGCCAGGTACTGGGGCGAGAGCTGCTCGCCCCTGGCGAAATCCACCTTGATCACCTCGTGGGGCGCGCCGATTTCCGCCAGGGCGATATGGGGCACCAGGGAGCAGGCGCCGGGGTAGTAGAAGAGTTGCAAGGGATCACCTCCCGTCCGTGCTTTTATAGGGAGGCTACATTCTGCCCCCTCGCGGCCCGATAAAGAACCAGATGACAAGACCGAGCACCGGCAGCAGCAGGATCAGCAGAATCCACAGCAGTTTGTTGAGGTTGGAGTTGGCGGACTGCACCACATTGATGATGGCCCAGATATCCGCCGCGAGGATCAAAAGGCCGAGCAGGCCGCCTACCTGAATGTCCATGGGGTTCTCCCGGTTGTTGTGATTGCCGTCTTGGAACGGACGGCGGCGGGTGAAGTTCCCACCGCCCCAGATAACCCTCTCCCCGGCGGGCCGTTTTGGTTATGATTTCGCCACCGCCGCCCTGCCGCCACGAGCCGACCCCATGCCGCTCCGTTCACTTCGTGCCAACACCTGGATCGCCCTGCTGCTCGGCCTCGCCCTGCTCCCCGCCCGGCTGCTGGCGGCGGAGGTGGAACTGCCCGTCACCCTCGATTACGGGGTGGTGAACCAGGCCCTCGGCCAGCAGCTGTTCCGCGCCGCCGACGGCAGCGCCGAGGTGTTTTCCGACGGCCTCGACTGCAACGCCCTGACCCTCGCCGACCCCTGGGTGGAGGGCACCCTCGAGGGCCAGCTGCGCATCACCACCCGGGTGCTGGCCCGGGGCGGCACACCCCTCGGCGGGCGCTGCCTGCTGCCCTTCGAGTGGACCGGTGTCATCGAGACCCTGGAGGAGGCCTACGTGCCCCCCGGCACCGCCACCATCGCCTTTCGCATCGTCGATTCCCGCATCCTCACCGCCGACCAGCAGAACCGCTCCGTGCCCGGGGTGGTGTGGGACTGGATCAAGCGCTACATCCACCCCCAGCTCGGGGCGGTCACCGTCAACCTGAGCCCGGCGGTGATCGAGCTGCAATCCCTGCTGCGGGAGGCGCTGCCCGCCGACTCGGCGGCGCGGGACGGGGTGGCCGACTCCCTGGCCCTCAAGGCCGTCACCACCCACCCGGAGGGGATCGACGTGGTGTTTCGCCTCGACGCTCCCCCGCCCCCCGAGGGCTGGACGCCGGCGCCGCAACCAGTGCTGAGCGCCGCGGAGCTGGCCCGCTGGGACGCCGCCTGGCAATCCTGGGACGGCTTCGCCACCTGGCTGATCCTCGGCCTCGCGGCGCCCGCGGACCCGGACCTGCGGGGGCAGCTCGCCGACATCCTGCTGGAGGCCCGCCACGACCTGCGGGACGCCCTCGCCAGCGACCGCCACGAGGGCGACCCGGTGCGCGCCCTGTTCCTCAACACCTGGTCCCGGCTCGCCCCCCTGCTGCGGGACAACGCCGCCCACCTGCCGGGGGCCGAGGCCATCCAGTTCGCCACCTTCATCAGCGCCGCCAATGCCCTCCAGGCCCTCGACAGGGCCGCCCCCCACCTCGGCCTCGAACTCGACCGCCACACCCTGCGCAGCCTGGCGCGGACCCTGGCCCCGGCGGTCAGCGACGAGGAGCTGGACTACGACACCGACGTCGACCCGCGGCTGCGGGGCCTCCTGGGCCTCGACCCTGACTTCGGGGAGGCGCCGGAGGCACCGCTCCCTTTTGTCTGGGTGATTCCCCGGGCGGAGGCCGCGCCGGTGGACCCTGCCCTGGTGAAGACCCTGACGGGCTGGGTGCCGGCGGCGACGGAGATCGATGATTACCTGGCGACCATGGACCGGCTCATCGACGAGAGCCTGCGCATCGAGCGGGAGGCGGGCAAGGTGCCGGTGGCCTTCCTGCCCATCTACGAGGATATGGTGCGGGCCACCGCCTGGCAGGAAACCTGCTGGCGGCAGTTCATCGAGCGCAACGGCCGGGTGCAGCCCATCCAGTCGGCGGCGGGCTCGGTGGGCCTCATGCAGATCAACAAGCACGTGTGGCGGGGCATCTACGACCTCGACGCCCTGCAGGGCAACGTCGCCTACAACGCCCGGGCGGGCAACGAGATTCTCCGCCACTATCTGGTGGACTACGCCATCAAGCGCAAGGAGCACGAGATCAGCGGCGACAGGCACAATCTCGCCCGCGCCACCTACGGGGTGTACAACGGCGGCCCCCGGCACCTGAGCCGCTACCGCAATCCCGAGACCAGCAACTACCTGAAGGGCATCGACGCCGCGTTCTGGCAGAAATACCAAGCCATCCGCAAGCAGGGCGCAGCGGCGGTGAAGGGCTGCTACGGCGGCTGAACGGAAAGCCGAGGGACAGCCCCGGCAACCGGGCGCCCACAAAAAAGCCCCGGGATGGGGCTTTTTGGTGGAAGCAGCGGGCAAGTCAGGGCACGGCCTCAGTCTTCCTCGTCCTCCAAGAGCGCCACCACGTCCCGGCCAAAGTTGGCGAGGATGCGCATCCCGGTGCGGAACACCTCGATGGCCTCGGCGTTGGTCATCTGCTCGTCGAGGGGAATGCCGTCGTTGCGCTCGAGGCTCAGGCGCGTCGCCTCCGGGTCGTTGAGCAGCAGGCAGGCGGTGATGGTGTTGTCGAACACATCCGCCAGGTCGCTGTTGATCTCCGCCACCTCGTCGAGCACCTCGCTCCACACCTCGTCCAGCCAGTCGAAACCCACCAGCACCCCGTCGCAGAAATCCCGCAGGGCATCGGAGGGCTCGCCCTCGGCATCGAGGGCGCAGCCCCTGGGCAGGCGGATCTCCTCGTCCCGGGCGAGGGTTTCCCGCCAGTCGTCCGCCAGCAGCTGCAACTGGCCGTAGAAGGCCTCGACGTCCGCCTCGGAGGCAAAGTCCGGCTCCACCACCTCGCCGGCCTCGTCGAGAAACGCCAGGGGGAACCACTCCTCCGGCTCGATGATGTCGGGGGCCGCGCAGATGGCGAAGGCGAGCCCCGACAGGGCGTGGATGTCCAGCACCTGATCGGCGATGCCGAGGCGCTCCATCAGGGCGACGAATTGGTCGTGATTGGGATGAACGTGCATGGGAGCTCCAGGGCGGGCCGCGACAGTGGGAATGGCGGCGATCATACACCCAAAACGCCATCGCGCCCCCCGGCGCCGCAACGCCGCCGCCGAGCGGCCGTGTCGACAGGGGCGACAGCGCGCGGTTAAATGCCCGAAACCGAGGATTTCACCATGCCTGCAACACCGCTCTCCGTCGCCTTTCTCGGCCTTGGCGTGATGGGTTACCCCATGGCCAGCCACCTGAGTAACGCCGGCCACGCCGTCACCGTCTACAACCGCACCGCCGCCCGGGCCGAGGGCTGGGTCGCGGCCTTTGGCGGTCGCGCCGCCGCCACCCCCGCCGAGGCCGCCCGGGGCGCCGAGGTGCTGCTGTGCTGCGTCGGCAACGACAACGACCTGCGGGAGGTGATGCTGGGGGCGCAGGGTGCGATCCAGGGCCTCGCCCCCGGGAGCCTGGTGATCGACCACACCACCGCCTCCGCCACCCTCGCCCGGGAACTGGGGGAGGCCTTCGCCGCCCGCGGCATCGGCTTCGTCGACGCCCCCGTGTCCGGCGGCCAGGCGGGCGCCGAGAACGGCAGGCTCACCATCATGTGCGGCGCAACGGAGGCGGACTACACCCGCGCCGAAGCACTGCTGCAAACCTACGGGGTACGGGTCAAGCGCATGGGCGAGGTGGGCAGCGGCCAGCTCACCAAGATGGTCAACCAGATCTGCATCGCCGGCCTGTTGCAGGGCCTCGCCGAGGGCCTGCACTTCGCCCGCTCCGCCGGCCTCGACATCACCGAGGTGGTGGACGTGATCAGCAAGGGCGCCGCCCAGTCCTGGCAGATGGACAACCGCCACGGCACCATGGCCGAGGGCCACTACCACCACGGCTTTGCCGTGGACTGGATGCGCAAGGACCTGGACATCGTCCTCGCCGAGGCCCGCGCCAACGGCAGCCACCTGCCGGTGACCGCCCTGGTGGATCAGTTCTACGGCGAGGTGCAGGCCATGGGCGGCGGCCGCTGGGACACCTCGAGCCTGATGGCGCGGCTGGAGCGGCTGCGCCGCCCCATCGCCCCCGACTGACCGCGGACGACCGACCCTCCCCGCCCTCTCACTACGGACCAACAATTACCTCGCCATGACGGATTCAAGCAGAGCAACCCCCGTAAACGGCCAGCCCCGCTGGCGCCTCGTCGGCCCCGGCCTCATTGCCGCCGCCACTGGTGTGGGGGCGGGGGATCTGGTGGCCACCCTGGTGGCCGGCAGCCGCTTTGGCTACACCCTCTTGTGGGCGGCGGTGTTCGGCTGCGTGCTCAAGATCATCCTGGTGGAGAGCGTGGGGCGCTGGTACCTGGCGAGCGGCGAGACCCTGTTCCACGGCTGGCGCTCCCTGGGCCGCTGGACGACGGTGTATTTCGGCATCTATGTGGTGATCTGGGGGTTTGTCTACGGCGCCACCGCCATGAGCTCCACGGCGCTGCCCCTGGCGGCGCTGTTCCCGGCGGTGGACCTCAAGGTTTTCGCCGTGCTCTCGGGCCTTATGGGGCTGGCCCTGGTGTGGGGCGGCAGCTATGCCCTGTTCGAGAAACTGATCGCGGCACTGGTGGGCATCATGTTCGTGGCGGTGGTGGGCTCGGCGCTGGTGGTGGCCCCCAATCTCGCGGATATCGCCGGGGGCCTGGTGCCCCGCATGCCCCCCGGGTCGCTGTTCTATGTGCTGGGCCTCGCGGGTGGCGTGGGGGGTTCCATCACCCTCGCCGCCTACGGCTACTGGCTGCGGGAGAAGGGCTGGCGCCAGCCCCGCTGGATGGCGGTGATGCGCCTCGACAACAGCGTCGCCTACACCATGACCGGTATTTTCGTGGTGGCCATGCTGGTGGTGGGGGCCGAATTGCTCCACGCCGCCAATATTGCCCTGTCCCGGGGCGACCGGGGCCTCCTGGATCTCGCGGCGGTGCTGGGGGAGCGCTACGGGCGGGCCTGGGCGGTGGTGTTTCTGGTGGGCTTCTGGGCCACGTCATTCTCGTCCTTGATCGGGGTGTGGAACGGCGTGAGCCTGATGTTCGCCGACTTTGTCGCCCACCTGCGCAAACCCGGGGCGGATGGGGACGGGGCCCCGTCATCCCCCGGCGCGGACAGCCGGGAGGCCCGCGCCTACATGCTGTGGCTGACCTTTCCTCCGATGCTGCTGCTGTTTCTCGACCGGCCTTTTGTGCTGATCGTGGGCTACGGCGCCCTGGGGGCGCTGTTCATGCCCTTCCTGGCGCTGACCCTGCTGTTGCTGATGAACAGCCGCCGCCTCGCCCCGGAGTGGCGCAACGGGCCGCTCAGCAACCTCTTGCTGGGTATCACCTTCGCGCTCTTCCTGGTGCTGGGGGGGCGGGAGTTGTTCTGGGTGTTGTGGTCGCTGGCGGGCTGAGGGTACAGCGCCGACGTCACTTCCTCACAAAAATGCCGGACAGCGTCCGGCATTTTTGCGGTCAAGGCTCGACCCGAGCCTACAGCTTGTAATCCTCGATCACCGCCCAGGGCAGGCCGTATTGGTTGAGGTCTGTCATGAACGGGTCCGGGTCCATCTGTTCCATGTTCCACACGCCCGCCTTTTTCCACTTGCCTTCCAGCATCATCTTGGCGCCGATCATGGCGGGCACCCCGGTGGTGTAGGAGATGGCCTGGGAGGCCACTTCCTTCCAGCAGTCCTGGTGGTCCTTGATCTGGTAGACGTAGACGGTTTTTTCCACGCCGTCCTTGATGCCGGTGACCACGCAGCCGATGCAGGTCTTGCCCACGGTGCGGGGGCCGAGGCTCGCCGGGTCCGGCAGCAGGGCGCGGAGGAACTGGATGGGCACGATCTTCTGGCCCTGGAATTCCACCGGGTCGATGCGGGTCATGCCCACATTGCCGAGCACCTCAAGGTGCTTGAGGTAACTGTCGCCGAAGCTCATCCAGAACTGGGCCTTTTTGAGGGTGGGGAAGTTCACCACCAGGGATTCCAGCTCTTCGTGGTAGAGGCGGTACATGTTGTAGGTGCCGACGCCCTCGGGGCAGGTGAACTCCATTTTGGTGGACATGGGGGGCGTGGTGACGAATTCGCCGTTTTCCCAGTGGCGGCAGTTGGCGGTGACTTCGCGGATGTTGATCTCGGGGTTGAAGTTGGTGGCGAAGGGGTAGCCGTGGTTGCCGCCGTTGACGTCGATGATGTCGAGGGTGTGGATCTCGTCGAAGTAGTGCTTGGCGATCCAGGCGGTGAAGACGTTGGTGGCGCCGGGGTCGAAGCCGGAGCCGAGCAGGGCCATGAGGCCCGCCTTCTCGAAGCGCTCCCGGTAGGCCCACTGCCAGCTGTATTCGAACTTGGCGGTGTCGAGGGGCTCGTAGTTGGCGGTGTCGAGGTAGTCGACGCCGGCTTCGAGGCAGGCGTCCATGATGGTGAGGTCCTGGTAGGGCAGGGCGACGTTGATCACCAGCTTGGGCTGCTCCGCCTTCAGCAGGGCGGCGAGCTCGGGCACGTTGTCGGCATCCACCTGGGCGGTGCGGATGGCGCGGCCCTGCATGCGCTCGATGTCGGCGGCGATGGCCTTGCACTTGGACTCGGTGCGGCTGGCCAGCAGGATGTCGGAAAACACCTCGGGCAGTTGCGCGCATTTGTGGGCGACGACGCCGCCGACGCCACCGGCGCCGATGATGATGACTTTTGCCATGGTTCCACTCCTTCTGTGTTTCAGGCGCTGACCGTGGGGGCACGGTATGGCGTTGGGTTGTCGGGTGCCGAGGTCGGCGGGTGTTCGGGTTTTCTGGCGGATCTTGTTGGCGGATGACGGCTGCGCCTCTTCCGCCCTACAGCCGCTCCCCGTAGGGCCGAAGAGCGAAGCGTCATCGGCCGTGGCCCGGCGCTGACCCCTGTTGGCGGATGACGGCTGTGCCTTTTCCGCCCTACAGCTCCTCCCCGTAGG
>JAYELS010000018.1:0-23116 GCA_034717695.1 Pseudomonadota bacterium | reverse complement strand
CCGAAGAGCGAAGCGTCATCGGCCGTGGCCCGGCGCTGACCCCTGTTGGCGGATGACGGCTGTGCCTTTTCCGCCCTACAGCTCCTCCCCGTAGGGCCGAAGAGCGAAGCGTCATCGGCCGTGCGCCCGGGGGTATCAGCGCTCGAAGTAGGTGTAGCCCCTGAGGCTCTCGGTGAAGGCGCCGAGCATCTGCTGGCGCTCCGCCACCGAGATCCGGCCCTCGCGCACCGCGTCTTCGGCGGTGTTGCGGAAGCGGCGGAAGAGGTTGTCGGGCTCGTACTCCACATAGCTGAGCACATCGGCGATGGTGTCGCCCTGCATTTCGTGGACGAAATCGAAGCTGCCGTCGCCGTTGATGCGCACGCTGGCCACGTTGGTGTCGCCGAACAGGTTGTGGAGGTCGCCGAGGGTCTCCTGGTAGGCGCCCACCAGGAACACCGCCAGGTAGTACTCGTTGTCCACTTCCACCGGGTGCAGGCGCAGGGTGGGCTTTTCCCCCTCCGGGTGGGCGAAGCGGTCGATCTTGCCGTCGCAGTCGCAGGTGAGGTCGGCGATGATGGCTTCCCGGCTCGGTTCCTCGCCGAGGCGATGGATGGGCATCACCGGGAAGGTCTGGCCGATGGCCCAGAAATCCGGCAGGGACTGGAACACGCTGAAGTTGCCGTAGTAGATATCGGCCAGCTGCTCGGTGAGGTTTTCGAGCACGATGGGCACCCGGTCGAGGGTGGGGATCAGCCGGGCGATCCTCTGCAGCACCGCCAGGTAGTAGTTCTCGCCGATGGAGCGCATCCGCAGGCGGATCTCGCCGCGCTTGAACTGCATGCGCAGGGATTCCAGGTAATAGACGGCGTCGTTGTAGCATTCCTGGACGTTCTTGGCCGAGATATTGGTCACCAGGGCGGCGAGGTTCTTGACCTCGTCGGGGGCGTCCTCGGGCAGGGACGGGGGCAGGGGGCCGGGCTCGAACTGGCTGACGGTGAGGATGTTGAACAGCAGCACCGAGGTGTAGGCCACGGTGGCGCGGCCGGATTCGCTGACGATGGTGGGGTGGGCGATCTCCTCCGGGTCGAGGGATTCCTGGATGGCTTCCACCACGTCGATGGCGTATTCCTGCAGGCTGTAGTTGCGGCTCTGCTGGCTGCCGCCCCGGGAGCCGTCGTAGTCCACGGCGAGGCCGCCGCCGATGTCCAGGTAGCCGAGGGGCGCCCCCTCCTCCACCAGGTCGATGTAGTAGCGGCAGGCCTCGCGGATGCCGGCGCGGATGTTCTGGATGTTGGGGATCTGGGAACCCAGGTGAAAGTGCACCAGGCGCAGGCAGTGGAGCATATTGGCGGCCTTGAGCAGGTCCACCGCCTCGATCAGCTGTTGGGTGTTGAGGCCGAAGAGGCTCCGGTCGCCACTGTCCTCGCTCCAGTGGCCGTCCACCTTGGTGCCGAGCTTCAGGCGCGCGCCGATCATGGGCTCGACGCCGAGGGTACGGCTGCGCTCGATGATCAGCGACATCTCCTCGGGGGTTTCCACCACGAAGATGCAGGACATGCCGAGCTGGCGGGCCCGCAGGCCGAGGTCGATGAACTCCTCGTCCTTGTAGCCATTGCAGACGATGAGACTCTCCCGATCCCGGAGCATGGCCATGGCCACCAGCAACTCAGCCTTGCTGCCGGCCTCGAGGCCGTGGTGGTAGCGCGCGCCGAAGCGGGCGATCTCCTCGATGATGTGGGCCTGCTGGTTGACCTTGATGGGGAACACGCCGCGATAGACGCCGGTGTAGCCGGTGGCGCGGATCGCCTGGGCGAAGGCCTCGTTGATCTGGGTGATGGCGGCGTCCAGGTGGTTCTCGACCCGCAGCAGCACCGGCATGGCCAGATCGCGCTGGCGCAGGCCCTCGACGATATCGAGCAAGGAGACGGCGTGCTTGCTGGCCCCGCCGTTGACCATGACGGTGACCTCGCCCCGGGGGGAGACGTCAAACAACCCCGATCCCCATTCGCGGATTCCGTAGTGTTCGGCGGCGTCTTCCGGTGTCCAGGGGTGTTCGTCGTGAGTCAACAGTGGAGTCCTCCAGCCGCGGAGTTGAATGACAGCGGGCCGGGCAAGGGAGTGCCCGGCCCGCGAAAGGGGCGCTATTGTGACTATTTACAGGATGAGATGGAAGATTTTGTGACAGTTCCCTGGCTATTTTTTGGCCAGGGAACTGCCGGGCCCGGCCCCCTCAGCCCATGTCGCCGTAGGGGTTCGGCTCGTCGAGGGGGATGGGCTTGCCAAAACCGGGGACTCGCAGGCAACTGGCGGTGATCTCAAGGGTGTCGTCCTCGATCATGCCGTCGCCAAAGCGGTAGATGATCCGCTGCTCGCCGCGCAGGGCGGCGCTGGCGTAATCGGCGGCGCGCTCCCGGGTGGCCTCCCGCTGCTGCTGGTAGGCGGCCCACCGCTGGCCGTGGCGTTTGGCCACCATGGCCTCGGCGCGGGCCGGTGACAGCACCACCCCGGTGGCGTTGTTGCCGCCAAAGCCCTTGGCGTTGATGAGGGCGGCGTCGAGGCCGCCGGCGCCCACTTCGAGATCCCCCAGGGGGATATTGAGGTGCTGGCGGTGGACATCGTCGGCGATGGCGGCGCCGGTCTTGATGCCCGGCACGATGCCGTGGCGCATGGCGCCGATGGCGGCGACGATCTGGTCGCCGCTGGCGGTGGCAATGGAGTGGCCCACATAGGCCTTCACCGCGCACACCGGCCAGTTGTCGATGCCGAAGGCGGCCGCCACCCGGTCGAAGATGAGGGATTCGGTGACCCGGTTCTGGGGGGTGCTGGAGCCGTGGGCGAACATCATGGAGCGGCGCCGGATGGCTTCTTCACCCAGCACCGAGCGCACCAGCCCCGCCGCCTTGGCGACGGTGATGTAGTTGCCGGGGCCAGGGCTCGAGATGGATTTCTTGATGCCGTCGGCGTCGATGAAGACACCGGGCACGGCGCCGTGGATCTCGGCGCCAAGCTCCACCGCCAGGGCGTCGTCCATGAGGATCAGGTACTGGCTCGACTCGCCGATCACGAAGCCGGCGTTGTCACAGAAGGGGCGACTGTAGCGCCGCGGGTCCGCCACCGGCACGCCGTCGATCCGGGCCATGGCCTGGTCGGTGGCGAGAGCGCTCATGTTCATGAAGCCCTCGATGCATTCGAGGGTCACCGGCGCCTCGCTGCCGCCGACGATGGCCACCCGGCGGGCGCCGCTGGTGATGTCCCGCACCGCCGCCTGGAGGTTGTAGAGAAAGCTGGCGCAGGCGCCGGCGATGGCCTCGGTATGGCCGACGCTGCCGAGCACATAGGCGTTGATGAAGTCCGCCGGCATGCTGTTGAGGGCCATGGGCAACTGCTTGGAGGTGGGCCGGCTGCCCGCCCAGCGGGACTTGAGGACGCCGCCCCAGCCGTCGTCGTCGAGCTGGCCGAGGCAGCTGGCGGCGTACATGCCGATCTGGTCGGGGCGCACCCGCAGGCACACCGTCTGCCAGTCGACGCCGAGGGCGTTGATGGCGTCGGAGGCGCCCATCACCGCCATCTGCAGGCCCCGGGGGTGGGAGCGGGAGGCATAGCCGGCACCCGGGTCGAAACCGCTCGGCAACTGGCCGGCGGCCTTGACGGGGAAATCCCGGGTGTCCGGCACCAGCACCTGCTGCTCGCCGGCCACCACCACGGCCACCTTACCGGCCCCCAGGTCGGTGACGTCCCAGTGGGGGGGCAGCTGCTCGGGCAGGTTGCGGCGGCTCATCTCGAAGCGCAGCGCGGCGCCGTCGCCACCGGCCACCTTCATGGACTGGTTGCAGGGGGCGCGGTCGGGGTTGAAGACCCGATCCTCGATGCGGCGGATCAGGGTGCCGGCGATCACCGCCTGCTCCAGGGCCGGGGTGAAGGCGCTGGCATCGAGGCCCATCAGGGCGGCGAGACCGGTGATGGTGCGCTGGCGATCCGCCTGGCCGAGGCTCTCCAGCACCATGCGCCGGTAGGACTGGTCGAAGGAACTGCGACCGGCGGCATTGATGCCGCCATAGCTGACGATCACGGGCAGTGCTGTCATCCGGGTGTCCCACATTTTTGCTAGCGATGGCTCAGTGTAGGCAGGTGGCAGGGTTTACTTGATGGCTTTTTCGGTCATATAGTTCAACTATCCAGCCAAACTCCGTTCGAGGGCACTGCCCATGTCCGCCACCACCCGCCGCGTCGGCATTCTCCTGTGCGACAACGTTCTGGCCACCAGCGCCACCCTGCCCATCGAGATGCTGAAAACCGCCGAGGCCACCAGCCGCGGACTGCACGCCCCGGCGCCGGAGTTGGATATCCTCACCCTCAGCACCCGGGGGGAACCGACCCGCTCCGCCTCCGGCTTCACCCTCGCCACCACCACCGCCCTGGAGGAGGCTCCCCAGCTCGACCTGGTGCACGTGCCCGGCCAGTGGCGCAACCCGCGCCGCGCCATCAGCCGCCACCCCGATCACGCCGCCTGGCTGAAGGCCCAGCACCTGGGGGGCGCGGCCATCACGGCGGTGGGCACCGGTGTGTGCTTCGTCGCCGAGGCGGGGCTGCTCAACGGCAAGCCCGCCACCACCCACTGGCACTACTTCGACCAGTTCCAGAAGGACTACCCGCTGGTGCAGCTCAAGCGCCAGTACTTCATCACCCAGGCCGGCAACCTGTATTGCGCGGCCAGCGTCAACACCCTGGCGGAGCTGATGGTGCATATCATCTACCTGTGGTTTGGCCGGGCGGTGGCCAACAACGTGGAGCGCAACTTCTTCCACGAGATTCGCGGCACCTTCGAGCCATCCCGCTATTTCGCCGAGCAGGTGGAATTCCACCACGACGAGGATATCCTCCAGGCCAAGATCTGGCTGCAGGACAACTTTCCCCGCAAGGTGAGCATTCCCCAGCTGGCGGCGCAGTTCGGCATGAGCGTGCGCACCTTCAACCGCCGCTTCAAGGCGGCCCTGGGCAGGACGCCGGTGGATTACCTCCAGCAACTGCGCCTCGGCAGCGCCCGGGACCTGCTCCAGCAGACCAATCTCAGCCTGCAGGAAATCTGCGCCCTGTGCGGCTACCAGGAGGTGAGCTACTTCACCCGGCTGTTCCGGGAGCACTTCCAGACCACCCCGGGGAAGTACCGGGAGACGGTGAGGGCGAAGCTTTTTACGTCCTGAGGTCTGACGTCTGACGTCTGACGTCTGACGCCAAGAGGATCGGAGAAACGTTGAGAGGGGCTGGCGCCTTACCGTTTTACCGCGAGCGCCGTCGCCACGCCCCAGATGGCGTTGAACAGCAGCACCACCAGGGGGGTAAGGGCGCCGAGGCCGAGGCCGAGGAAGCCCTGCTGGCTCTGGAATGGGAAGAAGTAGAGCAGCTGCGCGGCGCTCGGGAAGAGGCTGAGGCACAGGCCCTTGATGAGCGGGCGGCTGTCGTGCCAGGCGATCAGGAACAAGAACCCCCAGAGCCCGCCCCACACGATGCGGGGATACAGCCAGTGGGGGCTGAGCCCGGGGGCGATGGCGACCCCGAGGGCAGCGGTCACCCCGTGGCGACCCGCGAGCCACAGGGCGACGCTGTTGACCAGGGCGCCGAGGCAGCCGGCGGCGAAGACAATGAGCATTTTGCGGAACATGGTTCTCTCTCTTTATTTGCTTCACGTTTCACGTTGCAGGTTGCAGGTTGCAGGTTGCAGGTTGCACGCAAGGAGCATGTCGCCCCACCGCGCCAAACCATCTAACTTCGGTCTCTAATCGAAGCGATGGCGTCGCCTCTCGCACTCACGTGTAACGTGTAACTTGCAACTTGTAACTTGTAACTCGTAACGTGAACCACCCTCCTCAAGGCGCCAGCCGCGCGATCTCCCAGCCGCCATCCGCCCGCCGCAGGTACTGGAAACGGTCGTGGAGGCGGTGCTCGCCCCCCTGCCAGAATTCGAATTCGTCCGGCTCGACCCGGAAGCCGCCCCAGAAGTCCGGCAGGGGAACCTCCCCGTGGCGGTATTTGTCGCGCATCTGCATGAACTGGGCCTCGAGGGCCTGGCGGGAATTGACGCGGCTGCTCTGCCGGGACGACCAGGCCGCCAGCTGGCTCTCCCGGGGGCGGCTGATGAAATACTTGAGCACATCGGCGGCGCCGAGGCGGCGGGCGGTGCCGCCGACGATGGCCTGGCGGTCCATGGCGTTCCAGGGAAAATGCAGGCTCACCCGGGGATTGGCGGCGATGTCCCGGGCCTTGCGGCTGCCGAGGTTGGTGTAGAACACCAGGCCCCTGTCGTCGAGCTGCTTGAGCAGCACCATGCGCTGCCAGGGCCGGCCCGCGGCGTCGACGGTGGCGACGCACATGGCCGTGGGGTCGGCCACCAGCCCGGAGGCAATGGCCTGATCGAGCCAGTGGCGCAACTGGGCGACGGGATGATCCCTCAAGGACTCCCGGTCGAGCCGCCCGTGGCGGTATTCTCTGCGTTCGTTTTCGAGACCCATCGTCCTCATCCTGTTGTCCGCCCGTCCGCGGGGAGGGGCGAATCATAACTGGTTTTATCGACCCGAGCCGATAGAATGGCGCCATCTCATTGATACCCAAGGGGAACCCACCATGCCGCCACGGTTGACGACCGCGCGAACCAACCTGGCCGCCAGTATCCTGCTGGCGGCAGCGACGGGCCCGACCCTTGCCGCCGAGATCTCCACCGAGGGCGACCTGCTGGCCGACATCCCCCTGGTGAACGCCGTCTCCGGCTTCGCCCAGCGCCCCGAACAGGCCCCCGCCAGTGTCACCATCATCGACCGCGCGCTGATCGAACTGTCCGGCGCCCAGAACTTCGTCGACATCTTCCGCCTGGTGCCGGGCTTTCAGTCCTACCACGTCAGCCACAATCGCTACGGCATCAGCTACCACGGCATCGGCCGCGAATTCGCCAACCAGATGGAAGTGATGGTGGACGGCCGCTCGGTGTACGAGACGATCTTTTCCACGGTGAACTGGGGCACCCTCGGCATCGAGCTGGCGGACATCGATCACATCGAGATCGTGCGCGGCTCCAATGCGCCGATGCAGGGCTCCAACGCCTTCATGGGCTCCGTCAACATCGTCACCCGCAAGCCGGTGCAGGACAGCGGCCTCAGCCTGCGCAGCACCCTGGGGGATCTCGGCACCCGCAACGCCAGCCTGCGCTACAACGACAGTCTGGGAGCCGTGGATTACCGGCTGTCCCTCGGCTATCAGCACAGCGACGGGTTCCCGGCGGTGCCGGAGGAGGGCTTCCTGGGCGACGGTCGCGAGCTGTTCCACGGCAACGCCCGGGGCACCTATACGCCGACCCTCCAGGACACGGTGGAGGTGCAACTCGGTTTCGCCCAGGACCGCGCCGACTGGTACGAGGGCTCCGAACCGGTGCCCATGTCCCAGAGTGAGTTCACCAGCCATTTCCAGGCCGTGAACTGGACCCGGAGCCTGGCCTCCGGCAGTGAAGTGGAGGTGAAGGCCTACCACAACCGCCTGAAGGCCCGCAATTTCGTGCCCCTCGGGCCTTTCTACCCGTTTCTCGGCCTCGACAAGGCCACCGCCGACTTCCTCACCGCCGTGAAGCCCACCCCCCAGCCCATCATCGACCTGGTGCGCGGCATGACCGGGCTCGACGCCGGCAATGCCCTGGCCCTGATCGGCGCCCTCAACATGGAGGTGTCGAGCGGCTTCGGCAATCTCCTGTCGGAGCGCCATGACGTGGAATTCAAGCACAGCCTCGAACCCTCGGAGCGGCTGCGGGCGGCCTGGGGGCTCGGCGCGCGGCGCGACGGGTTCGAGGCCGCCCACCCCTTCGGCTTCAACGCCGACGTGAGGGAAAACTACTGGCGCGCCTTCGCCCACGGGGAGTGGCAGGCCAGCGGCTGGCTCACCCTGAACGCCGGCGCCATGGTGGAGGACACCTTCGTCGGCACCCTGGTGTCGCCCCGGGTGTCCGCCAATGTGGCCCTCGATCCCCGCCATTTCCTCCGCGTCGGCTACGCCCGGGGCAATCGCGCCCCGTCCCTGGTGGAGGCCAACGAGGCGAGCATCGCCAGCGTCAACGGCCTGGTGTTCGACATCCTGCGGCTGTCCGATCCCAACCTCCACGAGGAGCGGCTCGAGAGCTTCGAGATCGCCTACCTGTTTCGCGGCGCCGACCCGGGCCTGAACTTCGACCTGCGCCTCTTCGACGAGAAGGTGAGCGACGTGATCGACGATCTGCGCGAGCCCACCACCCCGCCGGTGTCGCTGTTCGACAGCAATCTGCGGCGTTTCGAGAACAACGGCTACTGGCGCTTCCGCGGCGCGGAGCTCCAGCTCGACAGCCAGCTCACCGACAGCACCTTCGCGCGCCTCCACTACACCAACACCGACATGGACAGCCGCATGCTGCGGGAGCGCCTGCCGGCGCCGGTGTGGATGACCCGCGACGACCGCATGGCGCGCCACAGCGCCGGCCTGCTGCTCGGCCAGCGCCTGAGCGAATCCTGGACCCTGTCGCTGCTGACCTATCACCAGTCGGCGCTGCGCTGGGAGGACGGCTCGGACACCGACAGCTTCACCCGGGTCGACGCCCAACTGGCCTGGCGCTTCAGCGCGGGGTACAGCGACGGTGTCGTCAAGCTGGTGGCGCAGAACCTGGGGAGCAACTACGCTGAATTCGACCCCACCAACCAGTTTGAAACCCGGGTTTTCCTGAGCGCAGAGGTCAACCTGCCCTGACGGGTCACCAATGGATTGCCAAGGATCGATGACATGACAGGGGCCAGCGGGAAGGCTACCAACATCGCGGCTGTCATCTCCGGGGGGCGGCTGGGGCTCGCGGCGCTTGTCGGCGCCATGGCCCTGTGCCTGTTGCTCATCCCCCTGGGCGCCCGGGGCGAAGGCGCCGTCACCCTGATCCTCTCCGCCGACAACGACTACTACCGGCAGGCGGCCGCCGCCTTTCGCCGCACCGTCGCCGCAACCCATCCCGAGGTGGCGCTGGCGGAGGGCAGGGCCGGCGACCTCGAACGGCTGACCCCCGCCCCCGGGGAGTTGCTGGTGGCCCTCGGCACCGGGGCCACGGGGAAGGTGCTGGCCCGCTATCCCGACAACCCGGTGCTCAGCCTTTTCGTCACCCGCTCCGCGTGGCGTGACCTGATGGCGACGGGGAATCTCCGC
This sequence comes from Pseudomonadota bacterium, assembly GCA_034717695.1. Taxonomy (GTDB): domain Bacteria; phylum Pseudomonadota; class Gammaproteobacteria; order Pseudomonadales; family Porticoccaceae; genus NAT127. The sequence goes on along the minus strand of JAYELS010000018.1, from coordinate 13,942 downwards.
ACCGCGCCCCAGGGGGTGATCTTCATCGATCAGCCCATCGCGCGGTTCATCCACCTGGCCACCCTGCTCAAGCCCGGCGCCCGGACCCTGGCCACGGTGTTCGGCCCGGTATCGGCGCTGGAACAGCCGGCCTTGGCCGCCGAGGCCAGCCGCCAGGGTCTCGAGGTGCTCAGCGGCCACCTCGACAGCGACGACAACCCGGTGGCCACCCTGACGCCCCTGTTTCGCGGCGCCGACCTGTTTCTGGCGCTGCCGGACCAGGGGCTGTTCAACCGCACCGTGGCGCGCTGGGCGCTGTATCTCGGCTTCAAGCACAAGGTGCCGCTGGTGGGATTCTCCCGCTCCTACACCGAGGCCGGGGCGCTGGCCTCGCTGCTATCTTCCCCCGAGGATATCGGTCGGGAGGGGGGCGAATGGCTCGACGGCTACCTGTCCGGCCGCGATCAGGCGCCCTGGCGGGAGATCACACCCCGCTACTTCACCCTCGAAATCAACCCTTCCGTGGCCCGCGCCCTGGGTATCGCCATTCCCAGCGAGGAGGCCCTCTACCAGCAACTTGTCGAACGCCTCGACCTGGATCGGCAACCGTGACCCGACAGTCCTTTTCCATCGGCATCCGCACCCGGCTGTTCCTGCTCAGCATCATCCCGGTGATGATCGTCACCGGGGTCATCACCTGGCACACCATCGACACCCGGCGCACCGAGGTCGAGAACAATCTGGCCAAGCAGACCCGGCTGACGGTGGAGTACCTGGCAAGCATCTCCGATTTCGCCCTCTATACCGGGCGCAAGGATCTGCTGCGCTCCCTGGCGATCACCGCCGAGAAGACGCCGCCGGTGCGCGCCGTGGTCTACCTCGACCAGAACCGCGACATCCTCTACGCCTCCGAGCCCCTCGATCGCGCTGCGGTGGGGGCCTACAAGCGGGGCGATTACAGCGGCCTCGGGGACAACCTGCTGGTGGCGGAGCTGCCGGTCCACCTCAACAGCATCGAGGTGGCCGACTACGAAACCGAGCAGCCGGCGGCCAGCGACAGTCCGCTGCTGGGCTGGGTGGTGATCAGCACCGACCGCTCGGCGATGGAGTCCCTGTCGGAGGAGATTCTCAGCACCCACCTGCTGATCAGCCTGGTGGTGCTGGCGGGGGCGGCGCTGCTCACCTACGTCCTCAGCAACGCCGTGGTGCAGCCCATCACCGCCATGACCCGCACGGTGCGGGAGCTGGAACAGGGCAACCTCTACACCCAGCTGGAGACCCGCAGCAACGACGAGCTGGCGATCCTCGCCCAGGGCATCAACCACCTTGCCATGACCGTGGCGGAGAGCCGCCAGAACCTGCAGCGCAAGGTGTTCGACGCCACCCACCGACTGCAGAGCATCCTCGACGACCTGCAACAGAAGAACCAGGAACTGGACATCGCCCGCCAGGAGGCGGAGGCGGCGAACCAGGCGAAGACCGACTTCCTCGCCCAGATGAGCCACGAGCTGCGCACCCCCATCACCGCCATTCAGGGCTTCGTGCGGCTCCTCGGGGAATCCCACCTCAACCCCGGGGAGAAGCGCTACTGCGACATCATCCAGCAGGCGTCCCTGCAGCTGCTCCAGCTGATCGACGACATCCTCGACATCACCCGCCTGCAATCCAGCGGCATCGTGCTCGAAACCGCCCCCTTCAACCTGATGGACTGCGTGGAGATTCCCCTCTCGCTGATGGCGCCCTCGGCCCACCAGAAGGGCCTCGAACTGATCCTCGACGTGGCCCCCGACGTGCCCCGGGCGGTGATCGGCGACAACCTGCGGATTCGCCAGATCGTCTACAACCTGGTGTCCAACGCCATCAAGTTCACCTCCAGCGGCGAGGTGATCGTGCGGGTCAACACCCGCGACGAGGCCCCCGGCGAGACACGGCTGCTGATCCAGGTGATCGACACAGGCATCGGCATCCCCGAAAAGCAGCGGGCGCAGATCTTCGAGCCGTTCTCCCAGGCGGACAACTCCATCTCGCGGCGCTTTGGCGGTTCCGGCCTCGGCCTCACCATTGTGCGCAACCTGGTGATGCTGATGGGCGGCACCATCAGCCTCGACAGCATGGCGGGCAAGGGCTCCACCTTCAGTGTCGAACTGCCGCTGCCGGTGGCGGCCCTCCACCAGCACGCCCAGTCCCGCTACCACAACGTCCTGCTGTTCGACCCCCACCCCCACAGCCGCCAGGCCCTGGAGCGGTTGCTGGCCAACTTCGTCGACAATATCGAGTCCTGCGAGTCCACCACCGATCTGGAAATCGCCGGCGGCGTGCAGGCGCCGGACATCATTCTCTACTCGGTGCCGGTGAACCAGATGCCCGGCACCCTGGACCACCACATCAACTACCTGAGGGACCGCTTCGGCTGCCCCATCCTGATCGTCTCGCCCCTCAACAATTTCACCGCGCCGCCCCACGGCGGCGACGGCCGCCAGGTCCTGTTCATCGACAAGCCGCCCACCTTCAAGGAACTGGCGGCGGTGTTCACCGAGCCGGACGGGAGCGGCGCCGGCAAGCCCGTCGGCGCCGATGCCTCCCTGCCCGCCAGTATCCTCATCGCCGAGGACAACGAGTTCAACCGCCTGCTGCTGTCCACCTTTCTCGACAAGCTGGGCAGCGATTTCACCACCGCCGCCAACGGCCAGCAGGCCATCGCCCTGTGCGACCGCCAGCGCTTCGACCTGATCCTGATGGACGTGCACATGCCCGAGGTCAACGGCATCAGCGCGGTGAAGGCGATCCGCTCCGGGCACGGTCCCAACCGCGACACCCCCATCGTGATGCTCACCGCCGACATCCTCCAGCAGGAGGAAAACGCCCTGTTCGATGCCGGCGCCAACGACCTGCTGTTCAAGCCCTTCGACGAGGCCAAGCTCACCGCCACCCTCAGGGGCCACCTGCGGATGCCCGCCAGCGCCGTGGGGACCGAGCAGGAGCGGCCAGTGCAGGCGCCGCCGACGGTGGACCTGGGGCTCTTCGTCCAGGAGGTGTCAAAGCTCACCCGGGTGGCGCAGCAGGCCATCGAGGACCGGGACGCCCCGAACCTCAGGGAGAGCATCCACCAGCTGCTCGGTATCGCCGGGGTATTCAAGATGACCTACCTGGAGCGGGCGGTGCGGGCGCTGCACGGCGCGGTGCGGGAGGAGGACGAAGAGAAAACCCACGCCGCCATGGTGACCCTCGCCATGGAGGTGGAGCAGTTGCGGAGGATGATCGAGGGTTAGGAAACCTCTGAAAAAGTGCGCTATCGGGCGCATCGCTTCGTTGCGTGCCCAAGGCGCTCGCTTCGCTCTCGGGGCAGGCCCTCCTCGCTCACCCCTCCCCTATCTATCTGATATGTCTTGGGGATTCGCTGCGGGGCGCCTCGCGCTGCATCCCGCTATCACCCTTTTTCAGAGGTTCCTTAGGGGAGGCTGGCGGGAAGGTGCATGGCGACCGCGCCCGGCGCGGTCGCCATGGGATTTACAGAACGCGGACGCGGATCACACCGTCGACCGCCGCGATGCGGCTGATGATGTCGGCGCCCGGGGCGTCCTCCAGGTCGATGATGTTGTAGGCGACGTTGTCCCGGCTCTTGTTAACCAGGTCGATGACGTTGTTGTTGCTGTCGGCGAGGATCGCCAGCACGTTGCCCAGCACCTTCGGGACGTTGTCGTTGCTGAAGGTGATGCGGTGGCCGCCGCTGCGGGCCATAGCGGTGGCGGGGAAGTTGACGGCGTTGAGGATGTTGCCGTTCTCGAGAAAGTCCATCAGCTGGTCGGCGGCCATCATCGCGCAGTTCTCCTCCGCCTCCTCGGTGCTGGCGCCGATATGGGGCATCAGGATCACGTTCTTGCGGCCGAGCAGGGCGGGGGTGGGGAAGTCGGCGGTGTAGCCGCCGAGGGTGCCGTTGTCGAGGGCGGCGATCAGGGCCTCGGGCTCGACGATCTCCTCCCGGGCAAAGTTGAGCAGCTTGGCGCCGGCCTTGAAATGCTTCAGGGTGTCGGCGTTGATGAGGTGGCGGGTGGCCTCGATGGCCGGCACATGGAGGGTCACGTAGTCGGACTTGGCCAGCAGCGCCTGCAGGCTGTCCATCTTCTCCACCCGGCTCGACAGGCGCCAGGCGGCCTCGACGGACAGCGCCGGGTCGTAGCCCGCCACCTTCATGCCCAGTTCCAGGGCCATGTTGGCCACCATGGAACCGATGGCGCCAAGGCCGACGACGCCGAGGGTCTTGCCGAGGATCTCGGTGCCGGCGAAACGCTTCTTTTCCTTCTCCAGCAGCTTGGACATCTCGCCGGCATCGGTCATGTCGGTGAGGCCCTGCACGTAGTTCATGCCGCCGAAGATGTCCCGGGAGCTCAGGAACAGGGCGGCGGCGATCAGTTCCTTCACGGCGTTGGCGTTGGCGCCCGGGGTGTTGAACACCACGATGCCCTTGGCGGTGTAGTCGGCGACCGGGATGTTGTTGACGCCGGCGCCGGCGCGGGCCACCGCCATCACGCTGGCCGGTACCTCCTCGCCGTGGAGCTTGTGGCTGCGCAGGATGAAGGCATCGGGATCGGCCAGCTCCGGGCCGACCTGGTAGCGGCCGGCATCGAAGCGGTTGAGGCCGAGGGGTGAGATCTGGTTGTAGGTGCGCACCTTGAACATGGCATTGCCTCGATAAGTAAATGAATTCGTGTCGCCCGGCGGCGGGCGCGGGCGGATCAGCCGCCCTTTACTTCGCCGTAGGCCCACTCGATCCAGGGCATCAGCTTGCGCAGGTCGTCGCTGGACACGGTGGCGCCGCACCAGATGCGCAATCCGGCGGGGGCATCCCGATAGGCGCCGATATCGTAGGCGACCCCTTCGGCATCCAGCAGCTTGACGATCCTCTTGACCTGATCGGCGTCGAGGTCGAGGGTCAGGCACACGCTGGTGTTGGAGCGCACGGCCTTGTCGGCGGCGAGGAAGTGGATCCACCCGCGGCTGGCGACGAATTCCTCGACCACGGCGAGGTTCTCCTCCGAGCGGGCGATGGTGGCCCTGGCGCCGCCGATGCCCTCGACCCAGTCGAGGGCATCGAGGTAGTCCACCACGCACAGCATGGAGGGGGTGTTGATGGTCTCGCCCTTGAAGATGCCCTCGATCAGCTTGCCGCCCTTGGTCATGCGGAAGATCTTGGGCAGCGGCCAGGGGGGACTGTAGGATTCGAGCCGCGCCACGGCCCGGGGGCTCAGGATCAGCATGCCGTGGGCGCCCTCGCCACCCAGCACCTTCTGCCAGCTGTAGGTGATCACATCGAGCTTGTCCCAGGGCATGTCCATGGCGAACACGGCGGAGGTGGCATCGCAGATGGTGAGCCCCTCCCGGTCGTCGGCGATCCAGTCGCCATTCGGCACCTTGACCCCGGAGGTGGTGCCATTCCAGGTGAACACCACATCGGCGGCGGGATCGGCGCGGCCCAGATCGGGCAGCTGGCCGTAGTCGGCCTTGATGACTTCGACATCGTCGAGCTTCAGCTGCTTGACCACGTCGGTGACCCAGCCCTCGCCAAAGGATTCCCAGGCGAACATCTGCACCTTGCGGGGGCCGAGCAGGGACCACAGGGCCATCTCCACCGCGCCGGTATCGGAGGCGGGCACCACGCCGACCCGGTAGCCCTCGGGCAGGCCGAGGATCTCGGCGGTGCGTGAGCAGGCCTTGCCGAGCAGGTCCTTGCCGATCGCCGCGCGGTGGGAGCGCCCGAGGCTGCGGGTGTCGAGGGCGGCGAGGTCGTAGCCCGGACGCTTGCTGCAGGGGCCGGAGGAGAAATTGGGATTGGCCGGCTTGACGGACGGTTTCATAGGAGCCTCGGGTGCTGGGCGGTGGGGGCTTGGCGGAAAAGTCGGCAATTTTACTGGCCTGCGGCCCCCAAATAAAGGGCGCCAAAAAATAAAGGCGGCGCGGGCCGCGAGGCTGTTGCGCTGTGTTTGCCCGGGGCCTCGTTTATACTGGCCCGGAACCCGACCATTGCCGGCGATCCGAACTTGCCCCCATCCCCCGCCCCCAGCAGCGCCCGCCCAAACCCCCACCCCCTGGCGTACCGCCCCGAAGTGGATGGCTTAAGGGCCCTGGCGGTGCTCCCGGTGATGCTGTTTCACGCCGGCTTCGAATGGATGGCGGGGGGCTTCGTCGGGGTCGATGTGTTCTTCGTGATCAGCGGCTTTCTGATCACCAGCATCATCCTCAGGGAGCGGCAGGCCGGCCAGTTCTCCCTGCTCCGCTTCTACGAGCGCCGCGCGCGGCGCATCCTGCCAGCGCTGTTCGCGGTGATGGCGGCATGCCTGCCCTTTGCCTGGCTGTGGATGACCGCCGGCCAGCTCCGGGAGTTCGGCCACAGCCTGATCGCGGTGCCGCTGTTCGCCGCCAACCTGCTGTTCTGGCGCAGCAGCGATTATTTCGCGGCGGCGGCGGAGGAGAAACCCCTGCTGCACACCTGGAGCCTCGGGGTGGAGGAGCAGTACTACCTGTTCTTCCCACCGCTGATCCTGATGCTGTGGCGCTTCGGTCTCGCCCGCGTCACCGCCCTGGTGGCGCTGGCGGCCCTCGGCTCCCTCGCCCTCAGCGAATGGAGCGCAAGCCGCTTCCAGGCCGCCAACTTCTACCTGCCCCACACCCGCGCCTGGGAACTGTTGCTCGGCAGCCTGCTGGCATTCCTGTCGGTGCGCGAACCCCTCCACCGCCGCCTCGGGGAGGGCCCCGGGCCGGCCCTCGCCTGCAACCTGCTGGCGGCACTCGGCCTCGCGCTGATCGTCGCGGCCCTCGCCACCCTTGAGCGGAGCACACCCTTCCCCGGCATCCACGCCCTGGCGCCGACCCTCGGCACGGCGCTGATCCTCGGCTTCGGCCACGGCGGCACCTGGGTCGGGCGGCTGCTGTCCCTGCGGGGGATTGTCGCCATCGGCCTCGTCTCCTACAGTGCCTACCTCTGGCACCAGCCGCTGTTCGCCTTCGCGCGGCTGTACAGCCCCAATGCCCCCGACAGCGGGGTGCTTTCACTGCTGTGCCTTGCCACCCTGGCCCTCGCGGGCCTCAGCTGGCGCTTCGTGGAGCAGCCCTTCCGGGATCGCTCCCGGGTGTCGCGGCGCGGCATCCTGCTGTTCGGCACCCTGGGCTCCCTGCTGTTCATCACCGCCGGCACCGTGCTCCACCTGAGCGGCGGTTTCCCGGAGCGGAGCGGCCAGCAAGTCCGCCAGCTGTTCCAGGAGCTGCGCCACACCAAGGATGAGATGTGCGGCGGCGAGGTGGACCGGGACGCCCCGCCGACGCTCCATCAATGCACCGCCGGCGACCCGACGGCGCCGGTGTCGGTGGCGGTGCTCGGCGACAGCCACGCCGAGGCGCTCTACTGGGCGATCGGCCGGGAGCTGGCGGCCCGGAACCGCCGGGGGAACCTGCTCACCTACAGCGGCTGCCCGCCGATCCTCGACACCTACCGGGCGGACAAGGACGCCAGCCACCGTTGCCGCCAGTACAACGACGCCGTGTTCGAGCTGGTCACCGCCGCACCCGGTGTGGATACCCTGATTCTCGCGGCGCGCTGGACCCTCTACCTCGAGAACACCCCGTTCGACAACGGCGAGGGGGGCCTGGAGCCGGCCCAGGACGGCTCCCTGCTGGCCCCGGCCGACGCCGGGGAGAAGTGGCGCGACGACGACAGCCTGCGCCGCCGCCTGGTGGCCGAGCACATCCGCGCCACGGTGACCCGCTACCTGGCCACCGGCAAGACCCTGGTGCTGGTCTACCCGGTGCCGGAGGCGGGCTGGCACGTGCCCAACCTGATGGCCCGCCATCTCGCCCGGGGGGAGATGCCCGCCGGGGGCGTATCCACCGACCACGGGCGCTTCCTCGCCCGCAACCGGGCCACCATCGCCGCCCTCGATGCCATCCCCGACCACCCGCGCCTGGTGCGGGTGCGGCCCGACGCCCTGCTCTGCGACAGCCTGATCCCCGACCGCTGCGCCCTGGCCCTGGAGGGCAGGCCCCTCTACTTCGACGAGGATCACCTGAGCCTCAAGGGCGCGGCCCTGGTGGCGGCGGAGATCGCCCGCCTATTGGATGGCCCTACCGGAGACGATCGTGGCTCTACTGGTCCTTAATGCCGGGAGTTCGTCCCTCAAGTTCCGCCTCTTCGCGCCGGATAGCCTGGACGAGCTGGCCGGCGGCACCATCGAGGACCTTGACATCGACCGCCACGCCGGAGCCTTCGCCGCGCTCCGCACGCAACTCCAGCGGGACGCGGCAGGGACTCCGGTGACCGCCATCGCCCACCGGGTGGTGCACGGCGGCGACCGGTACGCCGGCCCGGTGGTGATCGACGCCGCCGTGGAAGCCGCCATCGCTGCCCTCTCCCCCCTCGCGCCCCTCCACAATCCCGCCAGCCTGGCGGTGATCCGCGTCGCCCGGGACGCCTTCCCCGCCGCGCCCCAGCTGGCGGTGTTCGACACCGCCTTCCACCAGACCCTGCCGGATCACGCCTGGCGCTACGCGGTGGCGGAGGAGATATCCCGGCGCGGGGTGCGCCGCCACGGCTTTCACGGCATCTCCCACGCCGACGTGGCGCGCCGCGCCGCCGAGTTCCTCGGCCGGGACAATCTCAAGCTGGTCAGCCTTCACCTCGGCCAAGGTGCCAGCGCCGCCGCCATCGACAGCGGGCGCTGCATCGATACCTCCATGGGTCTCACGCCCCTCGAAGGGCTGGTGATGGGCACCCGGAGCGGCGACCTGGACCCGGCGCTGATCTTCCATCTGGTCCGGGAACACGCCATGCCCCTGCCGAAAGTGGAAGCGCTGTTGACCCGGGAGAGCGGCCTCAAGGGCCTGTGCGGCAGCGGCGACATGCGGGAAATACTTGGCCGCCTCGCGGCCGGGGATGATTCGGCCCGCCTCGCACTCGATCTCTATTGCTACCGGATTCGCAAGTATATCGGCGCCTACAGCGCGGCCCTCGGGGGGATCGACGCCCTGGCCTTTACCGCCGGGGTTGGCGAGAATGCCCCTGAAGTGCGCGCGCGGGCCTGCGCCGGGCTGGCCCATCTGGGGGTGCGTATCGACCCCGACCGCAACCGGCTGGCGAGGGGTGATATCAGCCCAATCCACGCCGGGGACAGTACCGTGGCGGTGCTGGTGATACGCGCCAACGAGGAATTCGAGATCGCCCGCCAAGTCCGTGAATTACTGGACACGGCGGTTTCACAGAGGAATGAACCATGACCGTACAACCCCTCGACCGGCGCCAGCTGGACACCATCCACGGTTACTGGCGCGCCTGCAACTACCTGGCGGCGGGGATGATCTACCTGCGGGACAACCCCCTGCTGCGGGAGCCCCTTAAGCCCGAACACATCAAGCAGCGCCTCCTGGGGCACTGGGGGGCGAGCCCCGGGCTGTCGTTCATGTACGTCCACGCCAACCGGGTGATAACACAGTACGACCTCGACGCCATCTTTGTGGCCGGCCCCGGCCACGGCGCCCCCGGGGTGCTGGCGCCGGTGTACCTGGAGGGCAGCTATTCCGAGGTCTACCCGGAGATGGGGGAGGACGCCGAGGGCCTGGCGGCCCTGTTCAGGCACTTTTCCTTTCCCGGCGGCTTTGGCAGCCACTGCACCCCGGAACTGCCCGGCTCCATCCACGAGGGGGGCGAGCTGGGCTACAGTCTGTCCCACGCCTTTGGCGCCGCCTTCGACAACCCCGATCTGGTGGTCTTCACCGCCGTCGGCGACGGCGAGGCGGAAACCGGCCCCCTGGCCACCGCCTGGCACTCCAACAAGTTCCTCAATCCCGCCCGGGACGGCGCCGTGCTGCCAATCCTTCACCTCAACGGCTACAAGATCAACAACCCCACCATCCTCGCCCGCATCGGCCACGACGAGCTGGACAGCCTGTTCCGGGGCTACGGCTGGACACCGTTTTTTGTCGAGGGGGACGACCCCGCCGAGATGCACCAGAAGATGGCAGCGGCCATGGACCAGTGCCTAGTGGCGATCCGGGACATTCAGCGCCGGGCCCGGGCGGGGGGCGACCTGGAGCGACCCCGCTGGCCGATGATCGTGCTGCGTTCCCCCAAGGGCTGGACCGGCCCCAGGGTGGTCGACGGCCATCGGGTGGAGGGCACCTGGCGGGCCCACCAGGTGCCCCTCACCGATGTGCGGGGCAACCCCGACAAGCTGGCCCAGCTGGAAGCCTGGCTGCGCAGCTACCGGCCGGAAGAGCTGTTCGACGCCGACGGCAGGCTGGTGGAGTCCCTGCGCCAGCTGGCGCCCCGGGGACGGCGGCGGATGGGCGCCAACCCCCACGCCAACGGCGGCCTGCTGCGCCGCGATTTGCGGCTGCCGGATTTTCGCGACTACGCCGTGGCGGTGGCCCGGCCAGGCACCGTGCGGGCAATGAACACCAAGCCCCTGGGGGCTCTGCTGCGGGACACCATGGCCCGCAATCTGGACAACTTCCGGGTCTTCGGCCCCGACGAGAACAGCTCCAACAAGCTCGATGCCATCTACGAGGTGAGCAAGAAGCTGTGGCTGGCGGAGCGCCTGCCCACGGACGATGACGGCGGCGAACTGGCGACGGACGGCCGGGTGCTGGAAATGCTCTCGGAGCACACCCTGGAGGGCTGGCTGGAAGGCTATGTGCTCACTGGCCGCCACGGCTTTTTTGCCACCTACGAAGCCTTCGTGCATGTCATCGACTCCATGTTCAACCAGCACGCCAAGTGGCTGGCCATCTGCGAGGACTTGCCCTGGCGCGCCCCCATCGCCTCCATCAACCTGCTGATCACCTCCACCGTGTGGCGCCAGGACCACAACGGCTTCACCCACCAGGACCCGGGTTTCCTCGACCTGGTGGTGAACAAGAGCCCGGCGGTGACCCGCATCTATTTGCCCCCCGACGCCAACTGCCTGCTGTCCACCGCCGACCACTGCCTGCGCAGCCACAACGACATCAATGTGATCGTCTGCGACAAGCAGAACCACCTGCAGTTTCTCGACATGGACGCCGCCATCGTCCACTGCACCAAGGGCATCGGCATCTGGGACTGGGCCAGCAACGACCAGGGCGCGGAACCCGACCTGGTGATGGCGGGCTGCGGCGATATCGCCACCCAGGAGGCCCTGGCCGCCACCGCCCTGTTGCGGGAATATCTCCCGGACCTGAAGATCCGCTTCGTCAATGTGGTGGACCTGTTCCGCATGACGCCGGAGAAGGAGCATCCCCACGGCCTCAGCGACCGGGACTTCGACAGCCTGTTCACCGTCGACAAACCGGTTATCTTCAACTTCCACGGTTACCCCTGGCTGATCCACCGCCTGGCCTACCGGCGCACCAACCACGCCAACCTCCATGTGCGGGGCTATATCGAAAAGGGCAGCATCAACACCCCCCTGGAGCTGGCCATCGCCAACAAGGTGGACCGCTTCAGCCTCGCCATCGACGCCATCGACCGGGTGGCCAGGCTGCGGGCCGGCGGCGCCCACGTGAAGGAGAAATTGCGGGATATGCAAATTGCCGCCCGCCACCACGCCCACCAGTACGGGGTGGACAGCGACGACATCAACAGCTGGTCGTGGCCTTACTGACGAAAAGGGGCCATTCGTCGATGGCCCCTTTGGGGGATGGTGCCGCAAGGCGGAATCGAACCGTCGACCTACTGATTACGAATCGTCAAAGAATACTTTTTTGCAGCGTTGAATACTGTTGCTATAATAAATATAAATCAACACGTTATGTTGCTTTACTGGATGCAATTACAGCCTCAACTGTTGATTAAAATTCATCCAAATTGGGCCATTTTGGCTACATGGTGGCTACATGGTGGCTACATAGAGCGGAGCAGGCAACATGGCGAGACCTCGCAAGGACACCCCCTTGGACCTATCCCAGGCAATCGAGCTGACCGCCGGGGCAATCGACCGCCTCATTTGCCCGGCGGACAAGCCGCAAGCATTCCTGAGAGACACCAAGGCACCGGGGCTGCGGGTTCGAGTCACCGCCGCCGGAGCGAAGTCCTACGTTTTCGAGGCCAAGCTAAACCGCCAGACCATCCGCCGGACAATTGGCGATGTTCGCGCCTGGAGCATTGAAGAGGCCCGCACCGAAGCAAACCAGCTGCGTGTAACCCTGGACGCGGGCAATGACCCCAGGGAACTAGACCGCCAGCGACAAGCCGAGAGGGAGGCCCAAAAGGCCAGGGAACTGGCAAGTGCCGTGACCGTGCTCGAAGTCTGGCAAATCTACCTGAAGGAGCGCCGCCCTTATTGGGGGCATAAAAACTACCATGACCATATCGCCATGGCCCAGGCCGGGGGCGAACCCCGCAAGCGAATGCCCGGCGTAAAGACCAAGCCTGGACCGCTTGCCCCACTGATGCCCCTTCAGTTGGCGGACCTGACCCCCGCACTGGTGGAATCGTGGGCTGCGAAGGAAGCCAAGACCCGCCCCGCCAGTACTCGCCTAGCCCTGCGCCTACTGAAAGCATTTGTCCGATGGGCTGCCGCCACCCCCAACCTGAAAGGCATGGTGGACCCCGAGGCCGCCAGCGGGCGGAAGGTGCGGGAGGTAGCAGGCAGGGAAAAGGTCAAAGCCGACTACCTGCAACGGGAGCAATTGCCCGCGTGGTTCGAGCATATCCGCCAGATTCAAAACCCCGTTATCACCGCTTATTTGCAATGCCTGTTGCTGACGGGTGCCCGGCGCGAAGAGCTGGCCGCGCTCAAGTGGGAGGATGTCAATTTCAAGTGGCAAGGCCTGACCCTGAATGACAAGGTAGAAGATTCCCGCGCCGTACCCCTGACCCCCTATGTTGCCCACCTGATGCAATCACTGCCACGCCGCAACCAGTGGGTATTCAGTAGCCCCACCAGCGAATCAGGACGGCTGATGGAGCCTAGCAAAGCGCACCGCCAAGCCTGCCAAGCCGCCGGGTTGGAGTTGACCCTTCACGGGTTGCGCCGCTCGTTCAAAAGCCTTACGGAATGGCTAGAGGTGCCGGTGGGGGTGGTGGCGCAAATCATGGGACACAAGCCGAGCGCCACGGCTGAAAAGCATTACACCATCCGCCCGCTAGACCTGTTGCGGGTTCACCATGAAAAAATCGAAGCCTGGATATTGGAACAAGCCGGGGTTCCATTTGATGCCAGTACCACCGCTAGTGGGTTGCGAGTGGTAAAGGTTTGACGATTTACCCCAGCTAGTCCGACGGGATGAAAAGCGGGTTTCCCTGCCCGCCTGCTGGGGTTTCTAATCAGGGCTGCACTATGGGAGGTGTAATGTCTGAAGATGTTATTGGCATTGGTTATAAAGCATTTCAAAGCCTGAGAGTTTGGTGTTATCCAGAGCTTAAGAATTATTTAGAGAGTCTAGATAGATTAAGCATTTTTTATACTCTTTCAGAGGAATTTGCCTTGGGAAATTCTGCTAGCGGCCTTGCCCAGGAAAATTCATGTGCCAATTACATCATGGTGGCTAGTGACATTTCTCCACCAGTCTTAATTGCAGCAAAGCTACTAGAAATCATCACGCGTTTCCGGTTTTTAACATTGGAAGGCTGGCAATCAGATGATGCCAATGAATCAATACCCATTACATATGATGACGCATTAGAGCTTTGGGAAGAGACTCGCCAGGCCGTGCATGATTTTATTGCTGTTAGGAATTTGTCTCAATTGGAAGCGAAAGTTATGCTGAGAGAAATTCCGCAAGAAGCTCAAGATGCCAGTCAAATAACAGGTGAGCATCAGCAGAAAGCTGCCGTGCAAGAAAAAGCGATTAGAGATGAAATTACAAACCTAGGGCATCTCTGATTTATTCACGATCTCGGCGATAATACGGTATCACGTTGACCACAGCTGAGTTTTCCAAACATGAAGCAGCAATCCCTGACCGATGGCTTTGAGAAATTCCGAAAGAAGACCCGCAA
>JAYELS010000017.1:0-45325 GCA_034717695.1 Pseudomonadota bacterium | reverse complement strand
GACGCTGCGCTCGACGGGGAGTGGGTTGTAGGGCCGAAGAGCGCAGCGTCATCGGCCATGCTCTCCAGCCGCCCCCGGATCCTGCGAACGGAACGCCTAACCCCGCCCGCCATGCCGGCGGGTACGCTCCCCCAGCACTCCCGCCCACAGGCGGATCAGCACCGCCATCACCAGCAGGAACAGCCCGAGAATGACGAAGAAGGTGCCGTAGGAGACCCGCGACACCAGGGGTGCCATCACGATGGGGGCGAGGAATTGCCCGAGAAACAGCGAGGTGGCAATGATCCCGAAGGCGCGGCCGCGATTGTGGGGGCGGGTGATCTCGGCGATCCAGTTGTTGACGCTGGGGATCAAGAGGCCCGCCGCCACGCCGGTGATGCAAAGGCCGAACACCAGCACCCACACCGCCGGGGCGAGGCCGATGATGATGTAGCCGACGCTCATCATGGCAAACATCAGCACCAGGATGGCACCGTAGGACAGGCGGCTTTTCACCCGCCCGAAGTTGAACGCGGTGACCGAGGCGAACACCGTGGCCAGGGACATGATCAGGCCGGTGCCGACGCCGCCGATAGCGAAATCCCGCTGCAGGAAGAACGGCATCTGCACCGGCACCGAGAAGAAGCAGGTGTGCCCCACCAGGGCGATCAGGTAGATCGCCGCGATAAAGCCCAGGGGCAGGCCGTTGCCCACCCCGCCGGGGGCCGGGGACGGCGCCCGCTTCGGTTCGTGGATCACCAGCACCACCAGGGCGAACACCCCCACCGCCACCAGATAGAGCAAAAACGGAAAGCGCCAGCCAAGCTCCGCCAAAAGCCCCCCGAGGCTGATGAACAGCACCCCGCCCCCGGTGGTGAAGGCGGCCTGGAAGCCCAGCACCCGGATACGCTCCTCCCCCTGATAGTAATCGGTGATGAGGGCTGTGCCGGCGGTGATGCAGCCGCCCACGGCGAGCCCCAGCAGCGCGCGCCCCGCCAGGATCTGTTGCAACGTCTCGGCAAAAAAGCCCGAGGTGCCCGCCAGGGCATAGAGCACCAGGGACGCCAGGGCGAGGGGCCGGCGCCCCAGGCGATCGGCGATCAGCCCGGCAAGGGGCGCGCCGATCACGGTGAACAGCGCGGGCATGGTCAGCACCAGCCGCGCCAGCAGCTCGGCGTGGGGCTCCCCGGCGAAGGCGGCGGCGATCTTGGGTAGCGCCGGCGCCACGGGGGTGCCCGCCATGATGGTGAGCATGGACAGCATCAGCACGCTGATCTTGAGCAGCCAGGGTCGATTCACGGCTTTCCTTGGGGGCGGTGGGCGCAAAGACGGGGGAGCAGCCATTGTAGGGGATGGCGGCCCCTGGCTCTCCTATCCAAAAGGGCTATCCAAAAGGACTATCCACAAGAGCTATCTACAAGAGCTATCCACGAGAGCCATCCACAGGGGCTATGCAACAGCGCCGTCCAACAGCGCTTGCAAAGGCGCTGGCCATCAGCGCACCAGCCAGCGCAGCGCCAGGCGGCAGGTAATGGCAGACACCGTCGCGCACAGGGCGATGCCCCAGGCGATGTCCGCCATCACCACCACCCAGGGCCAGCCGGCGAGGGTGGCCATGTTGGTGAGGTCGTAGGTGGCGTAGGTGAAAAACCCGAACAGCCCGCCCCACAGCGCCGCCGTTTTCACCGACCCTGCGGCGAGCCCGGGGCGCACCCCGAACAGCACGATGCCGGCGATGAACATGGCGTAGAAGAGCCCGGCGGCGGTCCAGTTGACCGGCCCCAGCAGATGGCCGATATGGCGGGGGTAGAAATCCACCGCGATCACCGCAAGCCAGAGCATGTCGACGGCGAAGAACACCGGCAGGGCGATCAGGTAGCTGAACAGGGCGTTGCGAAAATTCATGGTGTCTCCTCTCGAGGCCTTGCCGTCAATGGGCGTTCAGCCGCGCCCGGCGCAGGCGCAGGGAATTGCCGATCACCGAAGCGGAACTGAAACTCATGGCCAGGGCCGCCACCATGGGGGACAGCAACAGGCCGAACACAGGGTACAGCACCCCGGCGGCCACCGGCACCCCGAGACCGTTGTAGAGCAGCGCGAACAGCAGGTTCTGGCGCATGTTGGCCACCGTCGCCACGGAGAGGGCCCGCGCCCGGGCGATGCCGTTGAGATCGCCCTTCACCAGGGTGACCTGGGCGCTGTGCATGGCCACGTCAGTGCCGGTGCCCATGGCGATACCCACCTCGGCGCGGGCCAGGGCCGGGGCGTCGTTGATGCCGTCGCCTGCCATGGCCACCACCCGGCCCTCGCCCTGGAGGCGCTCCACCAGGCGCAGTTTGTCGTCCGGCTTCATCTCCCCGTGGAATTCGTCGATGCCCAATTGCGCCGCCACATGGGCAGCGGTGGCGCTGCCGTCACCGCTGGCCATCACCACCCGGATGCCGGCGCGGCGCAGCTGTTCCAGGGCCGCCGGGGTGCTCTCCTTGACGGGATCGTGGATGGCCAGGAGGCCCGCGCAGCGCCCGTCCGCGGCCAGGAACACCACGGTGGCGCCCTGGCCCCGCAGCCCGTCCGCCCGCGCCGCGAGGGGGGAGACGTCCACCCCTTCCGCGGCCATCATGGCGGCGTTGCCGAGGGCCAGGGCGTGCTCCCCCACCCGGCCCCGCACGCCGATGCCGGATTCGGCATCGAACCCAGTGGCGCCGTCGAGGCGCAGCCCCCGCTCCCGGGCGGCGGCGACGATGGCGTGGGCCAGGGGGTGTTCGCTGCCCTGATCGAGGCTGGCGGCGAGGCGCAACAGCTCCCCCTCCTCGAAACCCGCCGCCGCGACCACCGCCCCCAAGGCCGGCTTGCCGGCGGTGAGGGTGCCGGTCTTGTCCACCACCAGGGTATCCACGGTGCGCAGGCGCTCGATGGCCTCCGCATCCCGGAACAGCACACCCAAGGTGGCGGCGCGCCCGGTGGCCACCATGATGGACATGGGGGTGGCGAGGCCGAGGGCACAGGGGCAGGCGATGATCAGCACCGCGACGGCGTTGATCAGGCCATGGACCCAACCCGGCTCCGGCCCCCACAGGCCCCAGGCCACCAAAGTGAACGCCGCGACAGCCACCACGGCCAGCACAAAATACCCCGCCACCACATCCGCCAGGCGCTGCATGGGTGCCCGTGAACGCTGGGCCTGGGCCACCATCTGGACGATTTGGGCCAGCACCGTGTCGCTGCCCACCCGGGCGGCGGCCATCACCAGGCTGCCACTGGTGTTGAGGCTGGCGCCGATCAGGGCATCACCGGGGCCCTTGCCCACCGGCAGCGGCTCCCCGGTGAGCATGGATTCGTCCACCGCGCTCCGACCTTCCAGCACCTCGCCGTCCACCGGCACCTTCTCCCCGGGGCGCACCCGCAACCGGTCCCCCACCTGGACCTGCTCGAGGGGGACGTCCTCCTCGCCGCCATCGTCGTTGATCCGCCGCGCGGTCTTGGGGGCCAGCCCCAGCAGGGCGCGGATCGCCGCCGAGGTCTGGGAGCGCGCCTTGAGCTCCAACAACTGGCCGAGCAGGGTGAGGGAGATGATCACCACCGCCGCCTCGAAATAGACCGCCACCCGGCCCTGGACCTGAAAGCTCGCCGGGAACCCGCCGGGCACCACCGTGGCGGCGACGCTGTAGACAAAGGCGGCCCAGGTACCGAGGCCGATCAGGGTCCACATGTTGGGGCTGCGGTTGCGAATGGACTGCCAGCCACGGCGGAAGAACACCGCCCCCGCCCACAGCACCACCGGCAGGGACAGCACCAACTCCACCCAGTTGTGGATGGCCGGGTCGAGAATGTCCCACCCGTGGCCAAACATGGCCAGCACGAACACCACCCCGGTGAAGGGCAGGGTCCACCAGAAGCGGCGGCGGAAGTCGGTGAGCTCGGGGTTCTCCTCCCCGTCCAGGGCGGGCATTTCCGGCTCCAGGGCCATGCCGCACTTGGGGCAGTCGCCGGGGTGATCCTGGCGCACCTCCGGGTGCATGGGGCAGGTGTAGATGGTGCCGGGGGGCGCGCTGTGCGGGGCCGCAGCCGCGGGCTTGAGGTAGGCCTCCGGGTCGGCGGCGAATTTGTCCCGGCAGCGGGCGCTGCAGAAGTAGTGGGCATGGCCCCCGTGGTGGTGGCGGTGGGGGGAATCGGCGGTCACCGCCATGCCGCACACCGGGTCGCGAAGTGCTGCCGGAGGGTTCCCGCCGGCACAACAGGCGTCGTGGCCGGCGGGCTGGTGGTGGACGTGGGACTGGGAGTGAGCCATGGCGATTCTCCTGATTGGCAATGTTCGAGGCCGAGCCTACACTCCGTACCACACCCCAGAGTCAAGGGCTTTTTCATGACCGCACCGGCACTGACCATCGGCCGCCTGGCAAAGGCCGCCGGCGTCGGCATCGAGACCATCCGCTACTACCAGCGGCGCCAGCTGCTGCCGGTACCGCCCCAGCGGGGCGCCTTCCGCCACTACCCCCCCGCCGCCGTGGCCCGCATCCACTTCATCAAGCGCGCCCAGGAACTGGGATTCAGTCTGGACGAGATCGCCCAACTGCTGCAACTGGCGGACGGCGCCGAGCGCGACGCGGTGCGCGCCATCGCCCGCCAGCGCCTCGACCAGATCGAGGCCAAACTCGCCGACCTCGGCCGCATGAAGGCGGTGCTCAGCCAGCTCATCGACGACTGCGAGCACTGCGTGGGGGAGGTGCCTTGTCCCATTATTGATGCGTTTTTGTCGTCTGAGGCTGGAAATCTGACGCTGGACGTCTGACATCTGACGCCAGGAAGATCCGGCTTTGACGGCGGATTCCTTATCATTCGCCAGGCCCGCAATCGGGCTGGGTGCAACGTCAGAGGGCTTTTGCGTCAGACGTCCTGCGTCAGACGTCAGACCACCCATTGACATACGAATCTCCATATATATGATTTCCCGCATACTCAAACGAGCCTACCCATGGAACCCATCCCCTTCTACAAGGCCCTGGCCGACGACACCCGCCTCCGCTGCCTGCTGCTGATCCTCCGGGAGGAGGAACTGTGCGTCTGCGAGCTCACCGCCGCCCTCGGCGAGAGCCAGCCGAAGATCTCCCGCCACCTGGCCCAGCTGCGCCAGGGGGGGGTTCTCCAGGATCGCCGCCAGGGGCAGTGGGTGTTCTACCGCCTCGACCCCGCCCTGCCCCCCTGGGCGCGGGCGGTGCTGGCCGCCACCCTCGACGCCAACCCGGACTTCGTCGCCGCCAACATCGCCAACCTGTGCCGGATGGGGGACCGCCCGGCGCGGGCCCGGGCCTGCTGCTGATGGCGGTGAAGATCCTGTTTCTGTGCACCCACAACGCCTGCCGCAGCCAGCTGGCGGAGGCCATCGCCCGCCAGCGCCACGGCGATCGCTGGCAGGTGGCGAGCGCCGGCAGCGAGCCGGCGGGGCGGGTCCATCCCCTCACGGGCCCGCACCTGGCGCGCCACGGCTACGACTGCCGGGGCCTCGCCAGCAAGGGGCTCGACGGGGTGCGGGACTTCGCCCCCGATGCGGTAATCACCGTCTGCGACCAGGCCGCCGGGGAGGCCTGCCCGCTGTGGCTCGGCGCCGCCGCCCGGGGCCACTGGGGTCTGCCGGACCCATCCCGGATGACCGGCAGCGCGGCCGAGGTGGCCCGCGCCTTCGACACGGTGATCGCCCTGCTCGAACAGCGCCTCGACGCCCTGGCGGCCCGCCACCCCGAGACCCTCGACCGGGGCGGCCTCGCCGCCGCCCTTGACCAGATCGCCAACACCCCCGGAGCCGACCACTGATGGGCCCGTTCGAACGCTATCTCTCCCTGTGGGTGGCCCTCGGTATCGCCGCCGGGGTGGTGCTCGGCAACCTCTTCCCCGGGCTCTTCGGCCTCATTGCCACCCTCGAATACGCCCACGTCAACCTGGCGGTGGCGGTGCTCATCTGGATCATGATCTACCCGATGATGGTGCAGATCGACTTTCGTGCGGTGCGGGATGTGGGCAAAAGGCCCAGGGGGCTGTTCCTCACCCTCGCCATCAACTGGCTGATCAAGCCCTTCACCATGGCGGCCCTCGGCTGGCTGTTCTTCAGGGTGATCTTTGCCGACTGGGTCGACCCGGCGAGCGCCGGGGAATATATCGCCGGCATGATCCTCCTCGGGGTGGCCCCCTGCACCGCCATGGTGTTCGTGTGGAGCCAGCTCACCCGGGGCGACCCCAACTACACCCTGGTGCAGGTGTCCATCAACGATATCGTGATGGTGTTCGCCTTCGCCCCCATCGCGGCGTTTCTGCTCGGGGTCAGCGACATCCATGTGCCCTGGCAAACCCTGCTGCTGTCCACGCTGCTGTATGTGGTGCTGCCCCTGGCGGCCGGGGTTGTCACCCGCCAGCACCTGGAGCGGGCCGGGGATGGCGCGCGCCTCGACGCCCTGCTGCGCCGCCTGAAGCCCTGGTCGGTGCTGGGCCTGTTGGCCACGGTGGTGCTGCTGTTCGGATTCCAGGCCCGGACCATCCTCCACCAGCCCGAGACCATCGGCCTGATCGCCGTGCCGCTGCTGATCCAGACCTACGGCATCTTCGCCATCGCCTACGCCGCCGCCCACTGGCTGCGTCTGCCCCACAACGTCGCGGCGCCGGCCTGCTTGATCGGCACATCGAATTTTTTTGAACTGGCGGTGGCGGTGGCCATTTCCCTGTTCGGCCTGCACTCCGGCGCTGCCCTCGCCACAGTGGTGGGGGTGCTGGTGGAGGTGCCGGTGATGCTGTCCCTGGTGGCCATCGCCAACCGCACCCGCCACTGGTTTCCCGCTTGAACAATGCAAGGAGAACTACCATGACCCTCAAGATAGGCATCAACGGTTTCGGCCGCATGGGGCGCCTGACCCTGCGGGTGCTGTTCGAGCAGCCCGACATCCGGATTGTCAGGATCAACGATCCGGCAGGGGACGCCGCCACCCTGGCCCACCTGCTGAATTTCGATTCCGTCCACGGCCGCTGGCGCCATGAAGCGACAGCGGAGGGGGAGACCCTCACCGTCGGCGAGCAGCGGATTGCGGTGAGCCGCAACGGGGCCATCGCCGACACCGACTGGTCCGGCTGCGACGTCGTCATCGAGGCCTCCGGCAAGATGAAAACCCAAGCGGTGCTGCAAGCCTATCTGGACCAGGGGGTCAGGCGCGTGGTGGTCACCGCGCCGGTGAAGGAGGACGGGGTGCTCAACGTGGTGATGGGGGTCAACGACCATCTCTACGATCCGGCCAGGCACCCCATCGTCACCGCCGCCTCCTGCACCACCAACTGCCTGGCGCCGGTGGTGAAGGTGATCCACGAGACCCTCGGCATCGTCCACGGCTCCATGACCACCATCCACTCCATCACCAACACCCAGACAATCCTCGACGCGCCCCACAAGGATTTGCGTCGCGCCCGGGCCTGCGGCGAAAGCCTGATCCCCACCACCACAGGCTCCGCCACTGCCATTGCCCACATCTTCCCCGAGCTCAGGGGCAAGCTGAACGGCCATGCGGTGCGGGTGCCCCTGGCCAATGCCTCCCTCACCGACTGCGTGTTCGAGGTGGGCCGCGCCACCACGGCGGAGGAAGTGAACGGGCTGCTGAAGGCCGCCGCCGAAGGGCAACTGAAGGGCATCCTCGGCTACGATGAACGGCCCCTGGTGTCCATCGACTACCGCACCGACCCCCGCTCCAGCATCATCGATGCCCTGTCGACGATGGTGGTGAATGGCACCCAGGTGAAGATCTACGCCTGGTATGACAATGAGTGGGGGTATGCCAACCGCACGGCGGAGCTGGCGATCAAGGTGGGGACGTGGTGATAGGAGATTTGATCTATGGGTCGGACGTCTGACGTCGGACGTCTGACGCCAAGATGTAGGGATTCACGGCTAGAACCCGCTTTGTTTTTGCGTCAGACATCAAGCGTGCCCACAACACTCCCGATGGTCGCGGGGCAGGCCCTCAGACGTCAGACCTGCCCGGACAAACCCGAGGTCACCATGCCCGCACAATACCCAATGAGCCCCACCACCAGGCAATACCTGCTTATCACCGCCAACTACTGGGCCTTCACCCTCACCGACGGCGCCCTGCGGATGCTGGTGGTGCTGCATTTCCACGGCCTTGGCTACAGCCCCCTGGAGATTGCCCTGCTGTTTCTGTTCTACGAGATTTTCGGGGTGATCACCAATCTGGTGGGGGGCTGGCTGGGGGCGCACCTGGGGCTCAACCGCACCATGAATATCGGCCTCGGCCTGCAGGTGGTGGCCCTGGGGATGCTGCTGGTGCCGGCGGCCGTGCTCACCGTGCCCTGGGTGATGGCGGCCCAGGCGCTGTCCGGCGTCGCCAAGGACCTCAACAAGATGTCGGCGAAAAGCACCATCAAGCTGCTGGTGCCCGAGGCCGCCCAGGGCACCCTGTACAAATGGGTGGCTCTCCTCACCGGCTCGAAGAACGCCCTCAAGGGCGCTGGCTTCTTCCTGGGTGGCGCGCTGTTGATGTGGCTGGGTTTTCGCGGCGCGGTGCTGGCCATGGCGGCGGGCCTGGCCCTGGTGTGGCTGGCCAGCCTGGTGCTGCTGCAACGGGAGCTGGGCCGGGCGAAAAACAAGCCGAAGTTCCGCGATATTTTTTCGAAGAGCCGCGCCATCAATATCCTCTCCGCCGCCCGGCTGTTTCTGTTCGCGGCGCGGGATGTGTGGTTCGTGGTGGCACTGCCGGTGTACCTGTCCCAGACCCTCGGCTGGAATCACGGCCAGACCGGCGGCTTTCTCGCCCTCTGGGTGATCGGCTACGGGGCGGTGCAGGCGGTGGCGCCCCGCATCACCGGTGGGCGCGGAGGCACAGCGCCGGATGGCCGCGGCGCCCTTCGCTGGGCAGCCGCTCTCGCCCTGCTGCCGGCATTGATCGCCATCGCCCTGGCGGTCGGCAACCAGCCGGCGATTGCCCTGGTGGGGGGGCTGCTGCTGTTCGGCGCGGTGTTCGCGGTGAACTCCTCCCTGCACAGCTATTTGATCGTCAGCTACGCCAGCAGCGACGGTGTATCCCTGGATGTCGGCTTTTACTACATGGCCAACGCCCTGGGACGGCTGCTGGGCACCCTGCTGTCGGGTTGGGTGTTCCAGGTGGCGGGGCTCGAGGCCTGCCTGTGGATTTCCAGCGCCCTGTTACTGGCGGCGGCGGTCATTTCACTTTGGCTGCCCCGAATCAATACCGCCAATGCATGATTGCCACTACATTGGCTGACACAACACCACGCCGGGGAGAAACGCCCAATCATGAGTACCCTGAAAGCCCTCTATCAGGGCAATCCCCGGGAGGCCAGGCTGTTGCTGGCCATCCTCGCCATTTTCCTCGTGATCTATTTTGTCCCCGCCGGTACCGAACGTTTCGACAACGCCGTGCTGGAGGCGGTGCGCCTCACCAACTGGTACGCCCGCGAGCACGTCATCCTGTGCCTGCTGCCCGCGTTCCTGATCGCCGGCGCCATGGCGGTGTATATCAGCCAGGGCTCGGTGATGCGCCACCTGGGGCCACAGGCGTCAAAGCCGGTGGCGCTGGGGGTTGCCTCGGTGTCGGGAACCCTGCTGGCGGTGTGCTCCTGCACCGTGCTGCCGCTGTTCGGCGGCATCTACAGGCGCGGCGCGGGGCTCGGGGCGGCCATTGCCTTTCTCTACTCCGGCCCCGCCATCAACATCATGGCCATCGTCATCACCGCCAAGGTGCTCGGGGCCGAGATGGGCATCGCCCGCGCCCTCGGCGCCATCGCCTTCTCGGTGGTGATCGGCCTGATCATGCACCTGATTTACCGCAAGGAAGAAGCCGCCCGCGCCACCGCCAACGGCCGCGGCTTTGCCGCCGGCGAGGCGGACAAACCCGTCGGCCTCGTGGCCGGGTTCTTTGCCCTGATGATGGCGATCCTCGTGTTTGCCAACTGGGCCCCCGCGGAAACCCCGTGGTGGATGATCGTCTACAACTGGAAGTGGACCATTACCGCCACGCTGGCCGCCGCCCTGGCCCTGCTGCTGGTCTGGCGCTGGCAGTGGCCGCCGCTGCAGCTGGCCATCCTGGCCGTGGTGCTGGTGGTCGCCGCGCTGTTGTTTCCAGGCAATCATGAACTGCCCTTTGCCCTCGGCATCGCCGGGCTGATGCTGATCGCCCTGAGCCGGGACCAGGATCGGGAGTGGGCGGCTCAGAGCTGGGATTTCGCCAGGCAGATCCTGCCCCTGCTGCTGGCCGGCGTATTCGTGGCAGGCTTCGCCCTGGGCCGCCCCGGCCACGAGGGATTGATTCCCTCCGAGTGGGTATCCGCCGCCGTTGGCGACAATTCGTTCCTCTCCACCGCCATCGCCGCCGTGCTCGGGGCACTGATGTATTTCTCCACCCTCACCGAGGTGCCCATCGTCGATGCGCTGATGGGCGCCGGCATGGGCAAGGGCCCCGCCCTGGCGCTGCTGCTGGCCGGGCCCGCCCTGTCGCTGCCCAACATGCTGGTGATTCGCACCGTTCTCGGCACCGAGAAGACCCTGGTGTACTGCGC
Organism: Pseudomonadota bacterium; assembly: GCA_034717695.1. Taxonomy (GTDB): domain Bacteria; phylum Pseudomonadota; class Gammaproteobacteria; order Pseudomonadales; family Porticoccaceae; genus NAT127. The sequence goes on along the minus strand of JAYELS010000017.1, from coordinate 34,780 downwards.
CCTGGTGGTGGTGATGGCGACCGCCACCGGCTACGTTTACGGCAACTGGTATTGATTCTCTCACCCCAACCCAGGAGGCAAGCACCATGAAATTCACCATCTACGGCAGTGGCTGCGCCAAATGCAAACAGCTCACCGCCAACGCCGAGGCCGCCGCCCGGGCCCTGGACAAATCCTACGACGTGGAAAAAATTACCGACACCAACGCCATCATCGACGCAGGGATAATGCGCACGCCAGCCCTGGCGGTCGATGGCGAGATTGTCATTGAGGGCAAGGTGTCGAGCGCCGAGGAAATCAAGGGCCTTTTGCGCTGAGTGCTTCGCGGCTCGCCCAGCGGAGCCAGCCATGGGCCCGTTGCTGGCCCCCTTGAACAACAGGCCAAACGGCTGCGCCAGCAACCCGCCGAGCCACTGAGCACCACGGAAACCCGACGATGACCGAAAGCGTCGCCAATGCCCTGTGCGATTACCCCGAGGCACTCACCGCCCTCAACCGCGAATGTTTTTGCCTGAGCCTGGACGAAACGGCCCTGAGCCAGGCCCTGGAGGCCGAGCTGGGCGAACCGGGTCTTTACCAATTGACCCGAACGCGATGCCCCTACCTCTTTTCCGCCCAGCCGGTGTTTGTCACCCAGGCCCACCTCCGGCGCATGGGGGCGGTGATCGACGCCGTGGAGAGCGTGGTCAATTCCCCGCCCTGGCGCGAGCATCTGCTCCACGCCGCCGACGACATCGTCCAGCACGATCCGAGGGGCGCCAAAAGTGTGTTCATGGGGTACGACTTCCACATCGGCGCCGATGCCGTCGGCCTTATCGAAATCAACACCAATGCCGGTGGCGCCCTGTTGAACGCCGTGCTGGCCCGGGCGCAGCGGGCCTGCTGCCCGGACATCACCCAGCTGGCGGTGCCCGCCGGAACGGAGGGCACACTCGATCAAGCCATTGTCGCCATGTTCCAGCGGGAGTGGCGCCTGAGCGGCCAGCGCCGTCCCCTGGCGACGGTGGCCATCGTCGATGAGCGCCCCAACGAGCAATACCTCTACCCGGAATTCGTGCTGTTCAGGGAAGTGTTCCAGCGCCACGGCATCGCCGCGGTCATTGCCGCCCCGGAGCAACTGCGCTTCGACGGGGGTGCCCTCCAGGTCGATGGCCTCGCCATCGACCTGGTGTACAACCGGCTGACGGATTTTTTGCTGGAGCAGCCCGCCAGCGCGGCCCTGAGGGAAGCCTACCTGGCGGATGCGGTGGTGTTGACACCCCACCCCCAGGCCCACGCCCTGTACGCGGACAAGCGCAATCTGGCGCTGTTGACCGACCCGGACACCTTGGCGGCGATGGGTGTGCCAGGGGCAATACAGCAGGTACTGCTGGCGGGCATCCCCCACACCGAAGTCGTCGATCCCGCCCACGCCGACCGCCTCTGGGCCGCCCGCAAGGGATTGTTTTTCAAACCGGCGGCGGGCTATGGCAGCAAGGCCGCCTGGCGCGGCGACAAGATCACCAGGCGGGTGTGGGGCGAGATCCTGGCGGGGGACTATGTGGCCCAGGCGTTGGTGCCGCCGGGGGAGCGCCACGGATCGAGCGACCTGGGGCCCCTCCTCTTCAAATACGATCTGCGCAACTATGTGTACGACGGCGCCGTGCAGTGGGTTGCCGCCCGCCTGTACCAGGGGCAGACCACCAATTTCCGCACCCCCGGGGGCGGTTTTGCCCCTGTCTACAGTTGCCGGCCGCCCGTCCCGGCAATCCCGGGCTGACCACTCGGGGCGCGAGCCGATGGCTGTCCGTCGGCGGGGAAGGCGACTATCACCCCGCCCAATGCCAGCGCCCCAGCGCTGACGCCGTCAGTGCTCCACCTCCAGCCGCAGGCGCTCCAGGCGCACATGGGTCAGTCGCCAGCTGCCGTCCGCCTCTCGGCGGTACTGTTCGAAGTAGTGGCCCATGCCGTGGAGGGTTTTCACCGGCGCGCCCTCGGGGAAGCGCAGCATGTCCTCCATGGCCCACACCACGTTGGCGGTGGTGGCGGAGGTGAAGTCGATGATGGGGGTGTGGCACTCGTGGGTGGTCACCACATGGCCCACGGCGTCCTCCACGTGGCGGCGGATGGCGGCCGCGCCCTCCACCCGGGCGGCGGGGTCCCCCATGCCGTGGGAGGGCACCTCCAGCACCGCGTCGGCGCTGAACACGTTCTGGTAGCCGTCCCAATCCTTGGTGTCCATGCTGAAGCAGTAGAACGCCTTGGTGCGCTTGATCTGCTCGATGGCGAGCAGGCGGTCGACGCCCGAGAGGGCGTCGCCGGTCACTTCGCAGTGGGCCTTGGGGTAGAGGTGGGCGCCGTAGGAATGTTTGTCGACCATGGGATTCTCCGGTTTTTATCGCGTTATAAGACAGTGTTTGATAGGGTATGCCAGCGGATCGACGCCCACAAGCGGTGTCTCGCATGCCCGGGCCCGGGCACGTTGCCGGAAGCGACAATTGTGTCCCGATCCCGCCAAGGCGGGCCCCCGGCGCCGCCCCCCTTCGCCCATAACCACAACAGAGGACTCAAGCACCATGAGCACACCGGATCCGAAAACCATCGAGAACTTCCTGCGCCTGCAATACCAGCTGTGGAGCGAGGGCAAGTTCGAGGAGATGCTCGGCGAATTCCGCAAGATCGCCCCCAACGGCCTCACCATCGAATACGTCGGCAAGCCCCCCCGGGACGGCTGGCAGGAACTCGACGACATGTGGCGCGACTACGGCAACAAGTGCCCCACCGAAGTGGTGCTGCTGCTGGTCAACGGCAACGAGGCCGCCACCCACATCCTCAACCACCTGCAGACCGACAACGGTGTGATCACCATGCCGAGCCTCGAAACCTACAAGTTCGAGAACGGCACCCTGCACGTCCGCTACTACCACCAGGCCACCCACTGAGGGCCGCGCCGGTGGCGGCAAACCCGCCCCGGCGCCCGTTTCCACCAATGCCACTGCCAAGGAGTGACACCATGCCGAGAATCCCCAGCGCCATCGCCCTGGCCGGGCTGCTTGCCAGCACCGGCGCCCTCGCCGCCCCGGTGACCTACGAGATCGACCCCGCCCACACCTACCCCAGCTTCGAGGCGGACCACATGGGCCTGTCCTTCTGGCGGGGCAAGTTCAACACCACCAGCGGCGAGGTGGTGCTCGACCGGGAGGCGCAAACCGGCACCGTCAACGTCGTCATCGACATCAACAGCGTGGATTTCGGCCACGAAGAGATGAACAAGAAGGCCCGCGGCGAGGAGCTGTTCAATACCGCCAGGTTCCCCCACGCCACCTTCGCCGGCACCCTCGGGGATTTCGCCGACGGCGCACCCACCAGCCTCAAGGGCAACCTCACCCTCAACGGCGTCACCGCGCCGGTGGATCTCGACATCAGCCACTTCTGCTGCATCGAGCACCCCATGCTCAAGAAGGAGGTGTGCGGCGCCGACGCCAGCGGCAGCTTCCAGCGGGATACCTTCGGCCTCGCCCTCGGCAAGGAATACGGCTTCGACATGACCGTCAACCTGCGCATCCAGGTGGAGGCGCTGGTCAAGCCCTGATCTCGTCCTCGCTCTCCTCCCCGTCCAAGGCCGGGTCGAACAGCCGCACCCGGTCGCGGCCGGCGTGCTTGGCGGCGTACATGGCCTGGTCGGCGTGGCGCGCCAGGGTAACCATGTCGGTACCGTGGTCGGGGTAGAGGGCCACCCCCACGCAGCAGGAGATATGGAGGGTCAGCCCCTCCACCGCGAAGGGCTGGCGCAGTGCCTCGACGATCTTGCCCGCCGGCACCAGCGCCTGGGGGGCGCCGTCCACCCGGTGGAGCAGCACCACGAACTCATCGCCGCCGATCCGCGCCACCACGTCGGCGGCCCGCACCGCCCCCACCATCCGCGCCGCCACCTGCTTAAGCAGCAGGTCGCCGACGGCGTGGCCGTGGCGGTCATTCACCGGTTTGAAGTGATCGAGGTCGACGAACAGCAGCGCCAGCTGGGTGCCCTGCCGAGCGGCGAGGCGCAGTGCCTGCTCCGCCAGTTCGAACACCAGCACCCGGTTGGGCAGGTCGGTGAGGGGGTCGTAGTGGGCGAGACGGGCGATGCGGGCCTCCGCGCGCTTCTGCTCGGTGACGTCCCGGGCAATGCCGAGGTAGGCCGCCTGCTCCCCCGCCGCGCCCTCGAGGGCGACGCCATTGGCGGTGTGCCAGCGCCACTCGCCATTGGCGTGGCGGACCCGGTACTCCAGCGGGTTCTGGCGCCCCCGGCTGGCGAGCACGGCCCCCAGGTAGTCGAGACAGCGCCGCAGATCATCCGGGTGGAGAAACTCCGCCACCTTGTGGCCCACCACCCGTTCCACCGGGTGGCCGAGGATGTCCGTCCAGTTGGGTGACACATAGGTCAACACCCCCTCCGGCGAGACGGTAAAGATCAGATCGCTGGCCCGCTCCACGAACATGCGGAACTTCGCCTCGCTGTGGCGCAGGGCCTCCTCCAGGGCCACCACCTCGGTGACGTCGTTGGCGTAGCCGGTCCACAGTATGCCGCCGTCGGCATGGGTCACCGGGGTGTCCCGGGCCTCCAGCCAGAGGGTGCGACCATCCCCCAGCACCATGCGGAAGCGGCTGTGCCAGGGCACGCCCCGGGCGGCGGTGTCGAGGCTCTCGGCCATCACCCGCTCGATGTCGTCGGGGTGAATCAGGCCCAGCAGGCTGTCGGCATCCGCCACCACCACCTCCGCGCTGACGCCGAAGATGGCGCCGGCGTTCTCGCTGGCGAAGACATAGCGAAATTCCCCGGCGGGGCTGCGGTAGAGCTGGTAGACGAACCCCGGGAGGTTGTCGGTGATGCTCCTGAGCTTCGCGGTGAAGCTGGCCTGCTCGGTGGTATCCCGGGACACCCCGACAATCAGCCGCACCTGCCCCCCCTCGATGATGGGTTCCAGGGTGGTGAGCCAGGTGCGGCGGCCCGTGGGCAGGTCGAGCTCGTCCTCGCTGACCAGCCGCTCTCCCCGGGCGATGCAGGCGCGGTAGCGCGCGGTGAACAGCTCCCCCTGCTCCCGCCCCCACACCACCTCCGGGGTGCGGCCCACCATCTCGGCGGCGAAGAGGCCCGCGCCCCGCTCGCAGGCGGGGTTCACCGCCAGAAAGCGAAAGGTCCGGCCGCCATCCTCCACCGCCACCAGGTAGATGGCGTCGGACACGCCGTCAAGCAGGCTCTGGTAGAGGGCCTGGGCGCGGCGCTCGCTGTTGAAGGTACGGGCCAGCCGCCGCGCGAACACCAGACCCACCGCACCGGTCACCAGCCACAGTCCCGCCAGTATGGACAGGGCGCGCCACCCCGCCCCCCGGGCCTCGTCGAGGGTGGAGGTGGCGCTCACCAGCAGGGGCAGGTCGGGCAGGGGCAGGAGAGTGGCCAGCCGCCGCTGGCCATCGAGCCCGGCGGGCACATCGAGCTGCAGGCGCTCGCGGATGGGAAAGGCCAGCCCCCGAAGCGCGCCGATGTCCGCGCCGGGCCCCACAGCCACTCGCGGCACCCGCAGCACCAGCTGGCCGTCCTGGTGGATCAGGGCCACCGAGCGCCCGGGCCGCCGCACCCGGCTCGCGAACTCGGCCTCGAGGGCGGCCAGGTCGATGAGCCCCACGGCGATGCCCCGCAGGCCGCCACGGTCGTCCCGCACCGCCCGGGACAGGGCCATGAACCAGCGCCCCGGATGCACCCACGACAGGGTGGGCACACCGACATACAGGGTGCTGTGGGGGTTGTCGAGGTGGTGGCGGATGTAATCCCGGTCGGTGATGGCGGGGATCTTGCCCGGGCCTGTCCACACCGCGATGGCGCCGTCGGCGTCCGCCACCAGCAGGTCCATGATCTGGGGATTGGTGGCCTTGCGCTCCCGGAGAATCTGCTCGATAAGCCAGCGGTTCTCGGCGCCGGGGTGGTCGAGGTACTGGCGCCCCGCGCGCTTGAGAAGGGTGTCGAGACTGTCGAGCACCCCGAGGGTGACGATCTGGTAGGTGTCGGCGACGCGCTCGTTGGACTCGCGGATCTTGCCCACCTCGGCGCGGTAGAGCTGGTAGGCCCCCGCCGCGAAGGCCAGGGCGAGCAGGCCCATGAGCCCGGCCCACAGCAGCAGCGGATGCTGGTAGGACAGTCCTGATCGCCGCTTGCTCACCACCTCATCGCGCCCCTCGCCGCGCCCCCCGGGCCTCTCGCCGGATTATGCACAGCATCGCCGGCAACCAGAACCATCGGGGGTGAAAAAGCGCCGCGGGGCGGCGGAAACCTTACCGATGGTAACAATCCCGGCCGCCCGCCACGCCCCGGGGGGGCTTTTCAGGACAAAAAAACGGGGCCCGTAGGCCCCGTCTGGTGCATCCCCGGAGGGATGCGGACAAAGCGTCGCGCTTACAGAGCGACGATGTTCTCCGCCTGGGGGCCTTTCTGGCCCTGGGTGACGGTGAACTGAACGCGCTGACCTTCGGCCAGGGTCTTGAAGCCAGAGCCGGAGATGGCGCTGAAGTGTGCGAACACATCAGGGCCGGATTCCTGCTGGATGAAGCCAAAGCCTTTTGCTTCGTTGAACCATTTAACGACGCCAGTGGTGGTAGACATATTCATATCCTGATAATCAAGTGTTGGTATGGCCCGATAAAAGGCCGTTGGTGCTGGAAGTGTTCTGGGTACTTATGAAAACAGGACGAGGTACTGACTACTGCGAGGGACTTCGAAATGGTGTGCATAAGGCTGAACGTTCAAGCTGAGGCCACTATACAGGGGGCGGATGCTTTGTCAAAGGCTTATTTTCAGCCCTCATCCGGACGATGATCCGGCGGAAAGCACTCGCTGAGTCGCGCGCCGCTCCCGCGCAACCACCTTGCGCCACCAGATGATCACGCCGGTGATGCTCAGCATGGCGATGACGATCCCCATCACCGAGATCAGGATGCGCCCCGGCAGGCCGAGAATGCGCCCGGAGTGAAGGGGAAACTGGGCCTGCACGAAGAGGTCCGCGGCGGTGCCCTCCCAGGGGATGAAGTCCCCCAGGTAACGGCCATCCCCCGCGTCGAAGTACAGCGCCTTGTGGCCGACACCCCCGGCACCGTGACCCTCTTCGGCGGTGAAGAATTCCGCCCGGTAGATGCCGAATTCCCGGGCATACCACAGAGACCCGAGCGGCTCGGACCAGCCGAGGCTCCCGGCCTTTTGCCCGGCGAGTTCGGCAATGTCGGCGAATGTCAGGGTCGCGGCGATGGGGGCGTGGTGATCGTTGGGAGTGCGCTGATCCAGGGGCGAGGGCGTGACGTCGGACACCAGGGACATGACGGGAAAGAAGACCTCCCGGTACAGGTTGAGGGAAAACGCCGTGAAGGCGATGACGAACAACAGTATCCAGGTCCACAGCCCCACCGCCCGGTGGAGATCGAAATTGAGGCGGTCGGCGCCGGCGGCACGGCGAATCTGCCACGCCGGCTTCCAGCGCCGCAGCCAGGCGCGGCGCTCCTCTCCGGCCTTGCCCCGGGGCAGGGTGAGGTAAAAACCGATGAAACTGTCGAAGGTCCACAGCAGGGCGACGATGCCCAACAACCAGGCACCCCAGTGGTCGATACCGGCGATCTCGGGGATATGCAGGCTGAAATGCAGCTTGTAGAGAAATGACATGACGGTTTCGCTGGTGATGGGCCATACCGCGCCCCATTCCCGCTTGCCCTGAACATCACCGCTGACCGGGTCCAGGTACACCTGGTTGAAGCCGGGGCGGTAAAGGTCGCCAGTGGCGGGATCGACCCTCGGCTCCACCCAGAAATACCGCGCATGGCCCGGCTCGTCATGGAGTTCGAAGTAGGTCACCTCCACCTGCGGGAATGTCGCCTCCACCTGGGCGGCAAGCGCGAGGGCGGGCTGCGGGGTGCCGGGGGTGCTCGCCTCGAACAGGTGGGGGTTGAGCCACTCGTCCAGCTCGTGGTCCCAGGAAACCACCGCCCCCGTCAGTCCGGTGATCACCAGGAACAGGGCGACGCCGAGGCCGAGGTAGCGGTGCAGTTTGAGCATGATGGTGCGCATGGTGTTTCCCATCCCTTTTCCGGGCGTTGTTCGACGCCGTCAGGCCCCGTGACGAACGCCCTGAGCCGGCGTCAGTATTTCCAGGTGATCGACGCCTCGACATTGCGGGGCGCGCCGTAATAGGCCTGATCCCAGTAGAGGCTGTTGAGGTACTTCTCGTCGGTGACGTTTTCCAGATTCAGCGCCAGGCTGAGCTTGGGGCTCATCTCATAGTGGAGCGCCAGGTCCAGCAGGGTGTAGGCATCCTGCTCCACCCGGCCATCGGCGGTGGTGATGTCGTCCTGCCATTTGAGCACGCCGCCGATCCTCAGGGCGGGCAGCGCGGGCACCCGGTAGGAGGCGGACATCTTCACCAGCTCGGAGGGCACGTAGGGCCGCGCCTGGTCGCCGTTGCCGTCCTCCAGGTTCACCTTGGTTAAGCCCGCGCCGAGATTCAGCCCGTCGATCACCTCGCCGGAAAATTCGATTTCGTAACCGTCGCTCTCGAAGGCGCGGGGCTCGTAGAACGCGGTACCGGTCACCGCATCGCGGCCGACGAATTCGCCAAGGTTGGCGTGTTCCGCCTGGAACAGCGCGAGGCTGAGGATGGCGCGCTCATCGTTGAAGGATTTCTTGACACCGATTTCCCGGTTATCCCCCTCGGTGGCGCCCAGGGGCTGGAACTGGTCGTTGACCCAGGTCTGCTGCTTGAACACTTCACTGTAGCTGGCGTAGGCCATCAGGTCGTCGCTGAACTGGTAGGTGACGCCGTAGTAGGGAACGGTTTTGGCCGCATCGGTATCGGAGGAGCCGCCGTAGCTGAAACCCCGCTGGATCACTTCCGCCCGCCGCGCCCCCAACAAGACCGACAGCCGATCCGTCAGGTTGAGGCGGGACGACAGGTACAGGGACTTCTGGGTTTGCTCGATGTCGCTGGCGCTGTTGAAGGGGTCGCCAGTTACAAGATTGGGCCTTGGGGTATTACCCGCCGCCCAGTCGCTGCCCAGCACGGGAAAGCCGTTCTCGAAGTCCGAATAGGACGCCTCGACATTGCGGATATCCGCGTGGCTGTAGCCGAGAGCCACCTGGTGCTCCCGGCCCGCGAAGGGAATGGCGCCGGACAGGAAAATATCGTAGACGTCCTGCTCGTCGGTGCTGTCGTAGCCGCTGGCGTGGCCGAACAGGCCAACCTCGTCCACCGGGTCCGGTGTGCCGTAGACGTAAAACAGTTCCGAGTCGAAGTCATTTTTGCTGCGGGTGAAGATGGCGTTGGCGGTCCAGTAGTCACCCAATTGTTGCTTGAGTTCCACAAAGGTCTGATTCTGCACCGTGTCGGCATAGGTCCAGTCCGGCGCGGTGCTGGTGGAAACGTCGTAGTCGGTGCGCGCACCGTTGGTGTAGAGCAACGGCAAGGCGCCCCACAGCACGCCGTCGGAGGCGCTCTTGTTGTAGCTGTGACCGACGGTGAGCAGGGTACTGCCCGTGAGGTCCACCTCGACGATGCCGTAAAACAGCTGGGTGCTGTCCTCGTGGCGATCCAGGTAGGAATCGGTGTCCTCCGTCGCCACCACCAGGCGGCCGCGAACGGTGGACGTCAGCGCGCCGGAGACGTCGCCATCGAGGCGCACACCGTTCCATTCGTTGAAGGCGGCGCCGCTGGCGATTTGCAGCTCGTCGGTGGGCCGCTTGCGCACATAGTTGATGGTGGCGGAGGGATTGGCGAGGCCGGTGATCAGTCCCGCGGCGCCCTTCACCACCTCGACCTTTTCGTAGATCGCGGTGTCCTGCTGCCCCAGGTTTATCCCGTAGGTGAAGGGCACGCCCACCCCATCGTATTGGAAATTGGCGATATCGAAGCCCCGCGCCGTGTAGTAGGCGCGGTCGGTCTCCACTTCCTCGACGGTAACACCCGGGGTGTAGTTGAGCACATCACCGACACTGTCGAGGGCGAAGTCGTCCATTTGCGCCCGGGAAATGGCGGTGACGGTCTGGGGTGTTTCGAACAGGCTCAGGTTGAGCTTGGTGGCAGTATCGGTTTTTCCCTGCTCACCGTAGACGTAGATGGTTTCGATGGTGTCGCCACCCCGCTCCACCCCTTTTCCGCCCCTGTCGGACTGTGCCGACAGGGGCGGGCTGGCAACCAGCACCGCCACCGCGGTGGCGGACAGGCAGTATGTTCTTGCCCTGGAAAAATCGGATTTGTTCATGGCTCGCCCCTCGCTGCACTCCCTCCGCCCCTGGCGGTGGAGGGTGGTGAAATTCTGGGGAGGATGGTAGTGAACAAAATCTCAAATGTAAATAGTTCTTATTTGCGCCTGATTAATGTTACCAATTGCGGTGCCCTCGTCGCCTCCTGGGTCGGCAGTGGGAAACTGCGGACAGCTAGCGACTGCCCGGCCACAGCGGTGGCGGGAGTGTGTCGGGGGAGATCGAGGAGGCGGGGCCCTGGGGCCACCTGGAAGCAGTGGCCCGGGGAAACTGGCGCAAGTGCGTGGCGGGGATGCCGGTGGCCGAGATGGCCCACCGGCACTCGCCGACAGCCGTCAGCGGTTGTGATTCACCGCCCGGTTGCCGTCCCGGCGACCGCCATTGCCACCCTGGCGCTGGCCCTGGCCGCGACCGCCGCCGGCGCCCCGGGCGTTGCCCTCGCGACCCTGGCCGGAGCGGCCCTCGCCGCCCCGCTGGCCACCGCCGCCCTGGCGGGGGGCGCGGTTGTTGCGGCCGTTGGGAATGGGCTCGGCCTTGATGCTGGGATCGGGGGCGAAGCCGTCGATCACCACCTTGGGCACTTCGCGCTTGATGAGCCGCTCGATGTCCCGCATCAGCTTGATCTCGTCGACGCACACCAGGGACACCGCTTCGCCCTCATTGCCCGCGCGGCCGGTGCGGCCGATGCGGTGGACATAGTCCTCCGGCACGTTGGGCAGCTCGAAGTTGACCACGTGGGGCAGCTGGTCGATGTCGAGGCCGCGGGCGGCGATATCCGTCGCCACCAGGACACGAATCTTGCCGGATTTGAAATCGGCGAGGGCCTTGGTGCGGGCGCCCTGGCTCTTGTTGCCGTGGATGGCGGCGGCGGTCAGGCCGTCCTTGTCCAACTGTTCGGCGAGGCGGTTGGCGCCGTGCTTGGTGCGGGTGAATACCAGCACCTGGCGCCAGTCGTTGGAGCCGATCAGGAACGACAGCAGCTCGCGCTTGCGCTCCCGGTCCACCGGGTGCACCACCTGGGCGACAGTCTCCGAGGCGGTGTTGCGGCGCGCCACTTCGATCAGCGCCGGGTTGTCCAGCAGGCGGTCGGCGAGCTGCTTGATCTCGTCGGAGAAGGTGGCGGAGAACAGCAGGTTCTGGCGCCGCTTGGGCAGCAGGGCGAGAACCTTGCGGATATCGTGGATAAAGCCCATGTCGAGCATGCGGTCCGCTTCGTCGAGGACGAGGATTTCCACCTTCGACAGGTCGAGGGTCTTTTGCTGGACGTGGTCGAGGAGCCGCCCGGGGGTGGCCACCAGGATATCGACACCCTTGCGCAGCAGGGAGATCTGGGGGTTGATGTTGACGCCGCCGAAGATCACCGCGGAGCGCATCGACAGGTACTTGCCGTAGGTGGCGACGCTTTCGCCCACCTGGGCGGCGAGCTCCCGGGTGGGGGTCAGCACCAGGGCGCGCACCGGGCGAAAGCCGTTGCCGGCGGGGGTGCCGGCGGACAGGCGCTGAAGCAGTGGCAGGGTGAAGCCGGCGGTCTTGCCGGTGCCGGTCTGGGCGCCGGCGAGCACGTCGCCGCCCTTGAGCACGACGGGGATGGCCTGGGCCTGGATGGGGGTGGGTTGGCTGTAGCCCTGTTCGGACACGGCACGCAACAGTTCGGCCGAGAGGCCGAGTTCAGTGAACATCATGGATTTGTCTACTCCGAAACCCTCCTGTCCGGGCACGGGGCACGGAACGGTCGCAGGGGGGTGGTTTAAAAGGTGTCTGGGAAGGGAATTGAGCAACGACCTTGGACACATGGGGCGCCGACCGAAGGGCACCACGAAGGCGGCCACTATAGCGGCGCGGGTTGCACAAGTCCAACACTGTTGGTCGGGCAGCGATTTCAGGCGCCGCGCCGCATTCGGGCCCCGGCGGGCAGGAGCCTCTCGAAGCGCCGCGCCACCAGCGGCCGCGCGCAGTAAAACCCCTGGGCCTCGTCGCAGCCGATATGGCGCAGAAATTCGTACTGCCCGGCGTTTTCCACCCCCTCCGCCACCACCCGCAGGTCCAGCTGGCGGGCCATGGCCACCACCGCCCGGTAGATGGCGCGGTCGCGCTCGTCCCGCTCCACCCCGGCGATGAAGGAGCGGTCGATCTTGAGCCAGCTCACCGGCATGGTCTTCAACGACTGCATGTTGGAATAGCCGGTGCCGAAATCGTCGAGGGCAATGGCAACCCCGAGGCGCCGCAGCTGCAGGAGGGCGTCGACAAACGGCGCCTCGTCGAGCACCAGGCAGCTCTCGGTGACCTCCAGCACCAGCAGCTCCGGGGGCAGGCCGCTGGCCCGCAATGCCGCCTCCACCTGCCCCACCAGGCCCTGCTGCTGGAACTGCCGGGCCGAGAGGTTGACCGCCATGGGCACCACCGCGAGGCCGGCGTCGAGCCACTGGCGCATCTGCCGGCAGGCCTCCTCCAGTACCCAGAGGCCGAGGGGATTGATGAGCCCGGTGTCCTCGGCGAGGGCGATGAAGTTGTCCGGCAGCATCGGCTCCAGATCCCCCGGGCGGCGCCAGCGCACCAGTGCCTCGGCGCCGGTGAGGCGGCCGCTGGCGAGGTCGTACTTGCCCTGGTAATGGAGTTCGAACTGGCGCTCGTTGATCGCCACCCGCAGCTGCTGCTCCAGTTCCAGGCGCTCGGCCATGCACAGGTTGAGCTCCGGGGTATAGAAGCGGTAGGCGTTGCGCCCCGAGGCCTTGGCCTTGTACATGGCGAGGTCGGCGTTCTTCAGAAGGGTCTCGGCGTCGACCCCGTCGGTGGGGTAGAAACTCACCCCCAGGCTGCAGGTGATGAGGTACTCCCGCCCGGCGAGGGTGCAGGGCTGCTCGATGGCCTCCAGCAGCCGCGCCACCGCCCGGGACACCAGGGCCATGTCCCTGCGGATGTCGGTGAGCAGCAGCACGAACTCGTCGCCGCCGAGGCGCGCCACCGTGTCGTGCTCCCGGAGGCAGGCCCTGAGCCGTTCCGCCACGGTGCGGATCATCTCGTCGCCGGCGTTGTGGCCGAGGCTGTCGTTGACGTTCTTGAAGTGGTCGAGGTCGATGAACACCACCGCCACCCCGGAGTCGTCGTCCCGGGCACGGCGGATGGCGTGGTCGATGCGCTCCAGGATCAGCGCCCGGTTGGGCAGCCCGGTGAGGGTGTCGTGGGTGGCCTGGTGGGCGATCAGCTGCTCGTAGGCCTTGCGCTCGGTGATGTCCTCCACGGTGCCTTCGTAATAGCGCAGGCGACCGTCGGTGTCGCGCACCTCGTGGGCGTTTTCGGAAATCCAGATGACAGTGCCGTCGCGGCGAAACACCTGGGATTCGAAGTTCACCACCACGCCCTTCTCCTGCATCAGGCGGATGAATTCGTCGCGGCGACGGGGCAGCACATAGAGTTGCTGGCCGATGTCGTGGAGGTTGTGGACCATGTCCACCGGGGAGTCGAAACCGTAGATCCGCGCCAGGGCGCCGTTGACCTCCAGGTAGTGGCCGTCGAGGGTGGTCTGGAAGATGCCCTCGGTGGCGTTCTCGAAGATGTTGCGGTAGCGCTGCTCCGCCTCGATCAGGGCCTTTTCCCGCAGGTGGCGCTCGGTGATGTCCTGGATGAAGCCCTGCAACAGGCGGTGCTCGGCCCCCGGCTGGAGGATGCCCCTGCCCCGCTCCCACACCCAGCGCTCGCTGCGGTCGGCGTGGAGGATGCGGTACTCCACCGAAAACGCCCGCTCCTCCGCCAGGGCCTTGGCGATGCACTCCCACACCCGCTCGCGATCCTCCGGGTGGATGATGTCGTTGAAGGACAGGCTGCGGTTGAGGAGCAGGTCGTCGCGGCTGTAGCCGGTGAGGGCGCGGCAACCCTGGCTGATGAATTCCATGGTCCAGTGGCGATCCACCCGGCACAGGTACACCATGCCGTCCAGTTCACTGAGCAGCATGGTGAGCAGACGTTCCCTGTGCTTCGGATTCTGAAGGGCGGTGGAGCTGATGGCGGAGTCCTCCATTGGACCCAGAGCATCTAGCACTAACCGTGCCAGCCGGGCACAGCCCCACCGGGGCGCCCCGCTGCTGTCATTTTGCCGTGCCGCGTCATTACGACAGCGTATGGACGGTGTCGCAACCACACGCAAAAATCATAACAAACTGTTAATAAACAACTTTATTGTTGGCATGAATGTTGGCTCTCCTCCACTGAATCCAATAAACCGCAAGGAGACACCCATGAGAGCAGCCCTTCGTTCCCTCGTCATCGCCACCGCCGGCCTCGCCAGCGCCCTGGCCGCCGCGGACACCATCAAGGTGGACATGACCGTCAAGGAAGTGGACGTGGTGGTGGACAACGCCGGCACCAGGCAAGCCATGTGGACCTACAACGGCACCATCCCCGGCCCCCTGGTGCGGGTCAAGCAGGGGGACGTGGTGGATTTCACCCTGCTCAACGACCCCGCCAACGAGCAGAGCCACTCCATGGACTTCCACGCCGCCCGCGCCGACGTGCTCGACGAGTTCGAGGCCATCAAGCCCGGCGAGACCAAGAAGTTCACCTTCAAGGCGGAGTACCCCGGGGTGTTCATCTACCACTGTGGCGCCGACTCCATGGCGGAGCACATTGGCCGCGGCATGTACGGGGTGATCATTGTCGATCCCGCCGAAGGCTACAGCGAGAACTTCCCCAAGCCCGACCGGGAGTACGTGCTGGTACAGGGCGATCTGTTCGAGGCCGGCACCGCCGCCGACGACATGAAGATGGGCAAGGGCTGGAAGGGCGTGCTGGTCAACGGCAGGCAGTTCCACTACGACCCGGTGCACGACCCCAACGCCAGCCAGACCCTGGAGAGCAAGCCCGGGGAGCGGGTGCGCATCCACTTCGTCAACGCCATGATCAACGAGGCCGCGGCCTTCCACCCCATCGCCGGCATCTGGGAGCAGGTGTGGGACAACGGTAACCCCAAGAACCTGTCCTGGGGCCTGCAAACTGTTGAGGTGCCCCCCGCCCACGGCCTGACCCTGGACATCGTCAGCCCCGCCGATCGCCCCACCAACAATGCCCTGGTGGATCACCGCATGAAGCACGCCCTGAACGGCGCCATCTCCGTGCTCATGAACCACGGCGACGCCGACGCCGCCAAGGGCCGGGGCGACCAGCTGCTGCTGCGCTGAAGGAGGTGTGACATGACCCTGAAGACCCTGACCGCGGCCCTGCTGCTGGGGGCCGTCGCGCCCCTCGCGGCGGCGGCCGCCGGCGACGGGGAGGCCCTGGCGCGGGACAACTGCGCCGGCTGCCACGCCCTGGAGCGCCCCGACTACCAGGCCCTCGGCCACGGTGAGCGGGCCACCCGCAAGGGCCCGCCCCTGTACTACGCCGGCAACAAGTTCCGCGCCGAGTGGCTGGAGGCCTGGCTGCAAAAGCCCGAGCGCCTGCGCCCCGCCGGGGTGTTCCCACCGGCGGCGGTAACGAGCGGCCCCGACGGCGACGTCATCGACCCCGATGCACTGGACACACACCCGGCCCTCGACGCCAATGAGGCGCGCCTGGTAAGCCAGTACCTGATGACCCTGCGCCCCCACGACGACCTGATCGCCGCGGTGACCTACCAGCCAGGCACCATCGCCCAGCGCATGGGGGAGCTGAACTTCACCAAGTTCAACGGCTGCGACGCCTGCCACCAGGACGCTCCCGGCTACGGCGGCTTCTCGGGACCGGAGCTGTACACCGCCTGGCAGCGGCTGCAACCGGCGTTCATCGCCGCGGTCATCGCCGACCCCGCGGCCTGGGACCCCAACACCCTGATGCCCAACGCCGGCCTCAACGAGGCCGCCGTGGGCCGCCTCGCCAACTACCTGAAACTGATCGGGGAGGAGCAGCCATGAATCTCGCTACATCCATGACGGCGGCCGTCACACTGGCGCTGACCCTGGCCCTGCCGGTGGCGGCGGAGCCCCAGCAGGGCAAGGCCCTGTACGACATCTACTGCACCCAGTGCCACGGGGTCAACGGCGACGGCAAGGGGGTCAACGTGCCCGCCATGTCGGTCCAGCCCCGCAATCACACGGACCGGGGCGAGATGTCGGCGCGCACCGACGAGGAACTGTTCAAGGCCATCAAGCATGGCGGCAAGAGCATCAACAAGTCGGTGCTGATGCCCGCCTGGGGCGGCAACCTCACCGACGACGACATCGACGCACTGGTCTCCTACCTGCGGGAACTGTGCTGCGGCAATGGAGGATAGAAGCATGACGGCGAGACTATTGTTACTGCTGGCAACCACCCTGCTGGCGGTGGCCGGCGCCCTGGCGGAGACCCGCCAGTTTGAACTGACCATCGAGGAAGTGGACCTGGAGGTGGCCCCCGGCTTCAGCGCCAAGGTGTGGGGCTTCAACGGCCAGGTGCCCGGCCCCCTGATCCACGTCAGGGAAGGGGACGCGGTGGAGGTCACCGTGCACAACAACACCACCCTCAACCACACCATCCACTGGCACGGGGTCTACCAGACCAACACCTGGCCCCAGGACGGCGTGCCGGACGTCACCCAGCTGGGCATCGAGCCCGGCGACAGCTTCACCTACAAGTTCGTGGTCAACAAGCCGGGCACCCTCTGGTACCACTGCCACGTCAATGTCTCCGAGCACATCGGGCTGCGGGGCATGTGGGGGCCGCTGATCGTCGATCCCAAGGACCCCATCCCGGTGGAGAAAGAGGTGACCAAGGACGCCATCCTGATGTTCTCCGGGTGGAATTCCGAAGTAGCCCAGGAATACGGTACCGGCGGCAAGCCCGGCGAGGTGCTCAACTACTTCTCCATCAACGGCAAGTCCTTCCCCATGACCCAGCCGCTGCGGGTCGAGGAGGGCGACGTGCTGCGCCTGCGGCTGATCGGCGCCAGCATCCCCACCGCCTTCCACACCCACGGCCACGACATGCTCATCACCCACAAGGATGGCCTGCCCCTGGCGAGCCCCATCGCGGCGGACGTGGTGGCGCTGCAGCCCGGCGAGCGCTACGACGTCATCATGCGCATGGACAACCCGGGAATCTGGATGACCCACGACCACATCGAGCACCACACCACCAACAACGGCAAGGACCACGGCGGCTCCATGCTGGTGATCGAGTACGAAGGGGTGGACAAGCCCGAGTGGTACATGTGGAAGGACCTGGAGGCGGAGCCGGACTTCTACATGGTGGAGTCCATGGCCAAGCCCCACGGCCTGCACGACAACCCCGCCTTCAAGGGTGTCGAGCCCGCCGCCGAGCGCCGCCGCCCGGCGCGGCCCGCCCACGGCCACTGACCGGAGGCCCGCCCTGCGACAATTTGTCGCAGGGGCAGGGGCAGGGCCGGGCGCGGGCCTTATCCTTATGGCCTGACGCCCCCTTGCGCCCTGAAACCCGCGCCCCCATGCCCACGGCCCGACGAAAGGAAGCCCCATGCCAACCCGCGCCGCCGTTGCCCTGACCCTCTGCGCCCTGTGCACCCAGGCCACCGCCCAGGATGAGCCCGTGCTGGCCTTTCACAGGCCACTGATGGAGCAGGTGGTGGTCACCGCCACCCGGGAGGAAAAATCCCGCACCGAGTTGCCGGAATCCGTCGCCGTGCTCGACCGGGAGGCCATCGAACAGGTGATGCCCGGCCACCCGGCGGAGCTGCTCAACCGCCTCGCCGGGGTACACATCAACAACCAGGGGGGCGAGGGCCACATGACCGCCATCCGCCAGCCGCTGACCACCGGCGGGGTGTACCTGTTCCTGGAGGACGGCATCCCCACCCGGCCCACCGGCTTCTTCAACCACAACGGCCTCTACGAGATCGACCTCACCCAGGCGGACACCATCGAGGTGACCCGGGGCCCCGGTTCCGCCCTCTACGGCTCCGATGCCATCGGCGGCATCATCAACAGCCTCACCCGGCCGCCCGGAGACGAGCCCGAGCGGGGTTTGACACTGGAAGCCGGCGAGGACGACTGGTACCGGGCCCTGCTGTCCGCCAGCGGCGCCATCAACGATCGCGGCCGCGCCGGGGTGCGGGTGAACCTCACCGACAACCGGGGCTTTCGCGAGGCGGGGGACTACAGCCGCGCTTCCCTCACCGCCCGCTGGGACCAGGACTGGAGCGCCACCCTCACCGGCAAGACCGTGCTGGCGTTCTCCACCATCGACCAGAGCGGGGTGTCGGGCCTGGGTGTGGCGGACTACCGCAACGACCCCGAAAAAAACCTCTACCACGGGGATATCGGCTTTCGCGAGGTGCGCGCCCTGCGCCTGTCCAGCGAACTGGCCTGGGAACCCAGCGACCGGGAACTCTGGACCCTCACCGGCTTCGTGCGGGACAACCGCATGGAACTGATGCCCTTCTGGATGCTGTCCTACGACCCCAACCGCTACACCACCGAGTTCACCACCCTGGGGCTGATGGCCAAGCATAGGCGCACCCTGGGGGACGGCGCCGTGGAATGGATCAGCGGCCTCGACCTGGACTACACCCCCTCCAGCTACCGGGAAGAGCGCATCCTGCCGGCTCGGGTTGGCGACATCTACACCGATTACCGCACCAGCGGCCGGATCAACTACGACTTCGACGCCGACCAGCTGACGGCCTCCCCCTACTCGCAACTGGAATGGCTGGCCACGGAACGCCTGCGGCTCACCGCCGGGGTGCGCTATGACCACTTCCGCATCGACTACCAGGACAATCTCGACCCCTCGGTGGCGGAGGTGGGGGTGTTCGCCCCGCTGCCCTTTCCCGCCCGCCACTATCGCCCGCAGGACCAGCGGGTCACCTTCAGCCAGTGGAGCCCAAAGCTCGGCCTGGTTTACGACCTGAGTGACGACCACAACCTGTACGCCAACTACCGCCACGCCTTCCGCGCCGCCACCGCCGGGCAGCTGTTCAGGAGTGGCGCGGTGCCAGATACCACCGCCCTCGAACCGGTGACCGCGGTGAGCCGTGAGCTCGGCTTGCGGGGCCAGCTGGCCCCCTGGCTCGGCTACGACCTGGCCCTCTACCAGATGACCGTGGAGGACGACATCGTCAACCTTATCAGCGACGGCACCCGCAAGACCCTCAACGCCGGGGAAACCCGCCACCGGGGTATCGAACTGAGCCTGAACGCCCGCTGGGCCGAGCGCTGGTCCGCCGCCCTGGCCTTCAGCCATAGCCGCCAGGACTACCGGGACTTCAGCTACATCTGCGGCGCCGCCACCTGCAACTTCGCCGGCAACGACCTGCCCCGGGCGCCCCGCAACCTGGGCAACGCCACCCTGACCTACGGCGCCCCCGACGACCCCTGGGGCCTGGAACTGGAATGGGAATACCTGGGCAGCTACTACACTGATGAACTCAACAGCCAGGAGTACGGCGGCCACGGCCTGGTCAACCTGCGGGGCCACCGCCGCCTCACTGAGGGGGTAGAGGTCTACGCCCGGCTGCGCAACCTCACCGACCGCACCCACGCCACCTACGTCAGCAACCAGGTGGGGGTGGCGGACCTGGAATACCGCCCCGGGCAGCCGCGTACCCTGACGGTGGGGGTTCGGGTGGGGTTTTGAGTTGCACGTAACACGTTTCACGTAACACGTGGGTGCCTGCTGCGGGTATTTGACTCTTCATTGACTTCTCTAAATATCCGAAGCCCGAGCTACGAACAGGGCGGTCTTTTACGTGAAACGTGTTACGTGCAACTCAGAACCGTGAAACTCAGAAAAACGGAGGCCGACTGAGATGTTCAACGTACAGATCTACCGCTACAACCCGGAAACCGACGCCTCCCCGCGGATGCAGAGCTTCCCGGTGGAGGATGGCCTGCGCAACGCCATGGTGCTGGATGTGCTGGAGCATATCCGCGAGCGGGACTGCACCCTCAGCTACCGTCGCTCCTGCCGGGAGGGGGTGTGCGGATCCGACGGCATGAACATCAACGGCAAGAATGCGCTGGCCTGCGTCACCCCGGTCAGCCAGGCCATGGGCGAGGGCGATCTGGTCATCCGCCCCCTGACCGGGATGCCGGTGATCCGCGACCTGGTGGTGGACCAGAAGCTGTTCTTCGACCAGTACTGGAAGATCCAGCCCTATCTGCAGAACGACCAGCCCCCACCCGCCACCGAGCGCCCCCAGTCGCCGGAGCAGCGGGCGCGGCTCGACGGGCTCTACGAATGCATTCTCTGCGCCTGCTGCACCTCGGGGTGCCCGTCCTGGTGGTGGAACCCGGGCAAGTACCTGGGCCCCGCGGCGCTGCTCCAGGCCCAGCGCTTTCTCGAGGACAGCCGGGACACCGCCGGCGACCAGCGCCTGGCGGCCCTCGACGACCACTTCAGCGTGTTCCGCTGCCGGGATATCGGCAACTGCACCTGGGTCTGCCCCAAGGGGCTCAACCCCATGAAGGCCATCAGCGACATCCGTCGCCGGCTGTTCAGATCCGCCACCTGACAAGAGGAGGACTCACCATGGAAAACCACCCCGTTCAACAATTGGTGGACGAGCACCGCTACATCATGGCGGTGGTCCGCTTCCTGGAGACCCTGCCCCCTGGCCTGTCCCGGGGAGCGCCGCTGGATACCGGGCTGCTGCGCCAGGTGGTCTCTTTCATGCGGGAATTCGCCGACCACTGCCACCACGCCAAGGAGGAGGACCAGCTGTTCCCGGCCCTGGTGGCCGCCGGGGCGCCGGAGTCCGGCTGCCCCATCGGCGGCCTCAAGGGCGAGCACGCCAGGGGTCGGCAGCTGGTGGGGGCCCTCGAGCAGGCCCTGGAACGGGTTGGCAGCGATGAGCAGCAGGCCCGGTGCGAGATACAGGAGGCCATCGCCGGCATCGTCAAGCTCTATCCGGACCATATCTGGAAGGAGGACCAGATGGTGTTCCCCATGGCGGACCGGCTGTTGGGCAGCGACCAGCTGGCGGCCCTGGAGGAGGGGTTCAATCAGGTGGAGAGGCAGCACCACGACGCCCACCACCGCCATATCGCCTTTGCCCTAGAGCTGGAACAGCGCCTGCTGGACGCCTGACCACCGGCGCGAGCGTCGACGCCCTCGCACAACCTGCAACCTGCAACCTGCAACCTGCAACCCAAGAAACAGGACACCGATGAGCAACAGACGCCGTTCCGCCGCCCTCGTTCGCCTCCACCGCCGCCTCGCCTGGCTCGGCGGCATCGCCCTGGTGGTGTTCGGTCTGTCGGGGTTGAGCCACCCGCTGATGACCTGGTTCGGGCCACAGCAGGCGGCTTTTTTCCCGCCCCAGGGGTTGTTCGACGGCCGCGACATCGCCGCCATTCCCGCAGTGCTGGCGGCCAACGGCATCCAGCGGGCGCAGCAGGTGAAGGTGATGCCCACCCCGGAGGGCAACCTGTTGCAGGTGAGCGGCGAGGACGGCATCGAGCGGCGTTACTTCAACCTCACCACCGGCGCGGAACTCCCGGAGTTCGACCGCCGCCAGGGGGAGTGGCTGGCGCGCCACTACACGGGCCGCGCCGACACCCCGATCCGCGCCATCCAGCTGCAGACCACCTTCGACGACGCCTACCCCGCGGTCAACCGCCTGCTGCCGGTGTGGCGGGTGGACTTCGTCACCGACGACAACCTCAGCGCCTTCGTGCACACCGAGCTGAACGCCCTGGCCGCCCTCACCAACGATACCCGCACCCTGCAGCAGACCCTGTTCCAGGTCCTCCACACCTGGCGCTGGCTGGACCGGGTCGAGCCCGCCCGGGTGCTGGCGCTGCTGGTGCTGGTGGGCGCCCTCGCCGCCCTCTGCCTGGTCGGCCTCGCCCTGCTGGTGGCGATGCCCCGCCGCGATCTCAAGGGTGCACGGCGCTGGCACCGGGCCCTGGCCCTGGCCATCTGGCTGCCGCTCCTCGCCTTTGCCCTGAGCGGCCTTCTCCACCTGCTCCACAACGCCGGCGGGGCGGGGGACGGGGGCTTTCGCCACGGCCCACCCCTTGCGCTCGATGCCGCGCGCTTCGGCGGCGCCAGCGGCGAGCTGGACGCTCTCGCCGACCGCCCCCTCAACAGCATCACCCTGGTGGCCGGCCCCTCCGGGGAAATCCTCTACCGCCTGGGGGAGCCCGCGGGCCAGCCCGGCCAGGCGGTGACCCACCACGGCCGCTTCGCCGGCACCCCCACGGAGAAGCCCGCGCGCCTGATCGACGCCGCCAGCGGCGCGGTGTCGGCCCTCGACGACGAGGCCCTGGCGCGCCTCGCCGCCGCCCGGCACCTGGGCATCCCGCCGGACAGCCTCGGCGCCAGCACCCCCGTCACCGCCTTTGGCCCCGACTACGACTTCCGCAACAAACGCCTGCCGGTGTGGCGGGTGGAGCACACCGGCGGCAGCGTCTTCATCGACCCCGCCAACGGCGCCCTGGTGGACAGCGCGAGCCGCGCCGACCGGATCGAGGGGCTGTCCTTCAGCCACCTTCACAAGTGGAACTTCCTCACCCCCCTGGTGGGCCGCCAGGGGCGCGACGGCCTGGCCGTGGCGGTGATCCTCCTGGCCCTCGGCCTTGCCGGGCTCGGCGCGGGCCTTATGGCGCGGCGCCGCCGGGCCTGAGGGAAGCGCGGCAAACCCGCCATCTCCGTCGCGGTCCGGCCTCCCGGACCCGCAACACCGCGGCCGCTGTTGGCTTTCGCCGGCAGTCCCTTTACCCTTGCCGGGCCCGGCGCGACCAGAGCCCCGGATAACTCACTCAATAACGCAACGGGGTGGCCCCGCCGCCCACAGCAGAGGTACCGTCATGAAAGTTGGATTTATCGGATTGGGCAGCATGGGCTACGGCCAGGCAATGCTGCTGGCAAAAAGCGAACACGAGCTGGCGGTGTTCGACGCCTTCCCCGCCGCCATGGCCCGCTTCGAGGGCGTCGCGCGCCTGGCCACGAGCCTCGCCGACGTGGCCGCCGACGCCGATGTGGTGGGTGTGTGCGTGCGGGACGACGCCCAGGTCAACGAGTGCGCCGACGGGCTGATCCCCGCCATGAAGGCCGATTCCGTGCTGCTGATCCACAGCACCGTCAACCCCAAGACCATGCTGGCCCTCGCCGAGCGCTGCGCCGCCCGGGGTGTCCACGTGCTCGACGCCGCCGTTACCCGCACCGTCATCGCCCAGGACGCGCCCTTCGTGTTCACCATGCTCGGCGGCGACGAGGCCATTGCCGCCCGGGTCCAGCCGGTGCTCGACGCCTATTCCACCGACACCGTGGTGGCGGGCGCGGTGGGCGCCGGCATGGCCATGAAGATCGCCAACAACCTGGTGTCCTGGAGCCAGATCATGCTCGGCCTCGAGGCCTTCGAGATGGCCGAGGCCGCCGGCGTCGACACCGACAAGCTGCTCACCGTGATGACCAAGAACGGGGTGCTCACCCCCCCCATGCGCGGTTTCGTCAACGCCTGGCAGAACCGCGACAAGCAGGAAGTCATCGACATGATCGCCAGCCAGTCCGGGGTCGGCGAGAAGGACCTGAGCCTCGCCGAATACGTGGCCAAGGACGCCGGGGCAGCAACCCCCATCGGCTCGTTCATCCGCGGCTTCATCAAGGGCAAGCTCAACGCCATGGTCGGTCGCTGACGGCCACCCCTTGCGGTTCCGGGTTGGCGGGCATGCCCGTCAACCCGCTCCGCTCTCCCCGATCCCCACCCCCGCATCGCCACTCCCCGCTCCTCGACACCGGGCCGGCTCGCCCTGGGCGCGGGGATCACAGCCGGCCAGGGTCGCCAGGTCGCGCCGCAGGTTGTGCAGCTCGCGGCGCAGGTGGCGGTCCTGGCGCTCGCTGCGGCTGTTGAGCAGCTCGGCGACGGCGCCGTGGATCACCTGGACGTTGTGCTCATAGAGCTCCCGGTGCGCCGGATCCCGGAGGCTGTCCCGGGTCGCCACCGCGTCCCGAAGGCGCTGCTGCCAGCCGGGCTCGCGCTCGAGAATCTCCCCCAGGGTGGCGATCCAGGCCTCCCGCTCCGCCAGCCAGGCGGCGTCGGCGCGGCGCAGGCGGCTCGCCGCCGCCCGCAGTCCGTCGCGCTGCTCCCCGCTCAGCCGGCCGAGATAATCCTGGCCGTTGTCTCTGAGGCTCTCGAAGGCGTCCCGGTGGTAGCGGACATCGTCCCGGTCGAGGTATTTCTCCCGGTATTCCTCCTGCTTGTCCGCCAGGGCGGCGAGAAAATCGGCGATCTGCCGGTCGCCGAGCCGTTCCGCCAGGGGTAGCAGCCAGTCCAGGGCGCGGTCCCGCAGGCGCCCGGCGGCCACCTCCACCTCCCCCTGCAGGGCGGCGATATCGGCGGGCTCCACCTCGCCATCGAGCAGCGCCTCGGCGCGATCGAGCAGGTCGATATAGCGGGGCAGCTCGTCGCGGCGGTGCCAGTCGAGGTAGGGGGCGAGTTGCTGGTCGAGGGAATGGCGCTGCCCGGGGTCCAGGTCCACGTAGCCACCCAGGTACCAGGGCACCAGAATATGCAGCCGGTTGTAGACGAAGGTGGTGCCGCTGCAGGCGCTCAACAGGGCGAGCAGGGCCGCCAGGGCGAGGGGGCGGAGAAGCCTCATCGGCCGCCCCCGAAAGTCCGGCCCCGGCACTGGCAGGGCCAATACTCAGCCACCGGTAACGGACCCAAGGGCATCCGCCACCGCGCGGTTGCGCCCGCCGGCCTTGGCGCGGCGCAGGGCCCGGCCCGCCCGCGCCACCAGGGATTTGGCGCTGTCCCCGGGGATCCGCTCCGCCACCCCGATGCTGATGGTGACCGGCCCGAGGCCATCCAGGCGGAGGGCGGCCACCGCCGTCCGCAGGCGCTCCGCAAGGCCGAGGGCGCCGCCGCGAGACGTGTTGCCCGCCACCACGGCGAAGGCGCCGCCGTCCCAGCGCCCCAGGTGGTCGGTGGGGCGGAGGTTGCCGGCCACGGTGGCGGCCAGGATGCAGAGCAGGCGGTCGCCGGCGGCCTCGCCGTGGGCGTCGTTGAGGGTCTTGAGGTGGTCGAGATCGAACAGCAGCAGCGCGCAGGGCCGGCCATAGCGCTCGGCGGCGCTCAGTTCCCGGTCCAGTTCGAGCTCGATGCGGTAGCGATTCCAGCTGTGGGTGAGGGCGTCGACATGGGCCAGCTCGGCCCGCGGGCGGCGATCCCGCGCCGGGCGCGGAACGGCGGCCTCGGCCCGCGCCCGCAGCAGGAACAGCCGCTGGCTCGCCATTCCCGCCAGGGCGAGGGCGGCATCCCGACACCCGGGGGACAGCGGCAGGGGCCGGGAGCCGTGGCAGGTCACCAACCCCCAGGGGGCGCCGCCATCCTGGAGGGGGAGGGACAGGATCGCGCCCACCCCCAGCTCCCGCAGGTGCCGCCGGTGTTCCGGCGAGGGGGCCCGCAACACCCCGGGGGACAGGTCGGGGGGCGCGGCGCCGCCCGGGCCCTGTGGCGGCACCAGGGCCACCGGCGGGGCGAACAGGTCGGGGATACAGTGCAGCGGATTGCCCGGGTGGCAGCTCGCGGCCCCGGGGGGAACCTGCCCTGGGGGGAGGCGCTGGCCAGTGGCCCCCGCCACCCCGGGCGCCAGGGCCTCGGCCAGCACCGTCGCCGCGCCATCGGGCTCAAGGCGCTGGACCATCACCCGCTCGTGGCCGGTCAGCGCCCGCACCCCGCCACTCAGCAGCTCCAGCAGGGCCTCTTCCGACTCCGCCCGGGCGAGCCGCCCCAGCCACTGGCCGGTGCCGGCGAGGCGCAGGTCGCGGCGATTGGCCGCCAGGGGTTCGATTTCCACCACCACGCAACCGTCACTGGCGTAGGCCCTGAGCTGGAAGCGCACCGGGCGACCATCCCGGCGCCGCCGCAGCATATCGGGCACCCCGCCGTCCGCCGCGAGGGCGGCCCGCAGGCGATCCACCCGCCGCGCCCCCAGCAGCTGCGCCGGCGAGCGGGCGAGGGCCTCCTCCACCGCCACCCCCAGCACCTCGGCGAGATTGGCGCTGACCTGCAACACCCGGTTCAAGCCCCCGTCCAGACAGAGCAGGCACCCCCAGGGCTGGATGGCGGCGGGGGCCGGGGCGGGCGATGCCGCCCCGTAGCTCGGGGTGGCCGGACTCTGGTCGGGATGAGGTTGCACGGGATGGGCCTCGACGTGGGTGATGGGGATGCTCTGGGAAAGGTGCCCGCTGGCGCGACAGGCCTCCATCCTAGTGGCACCGGCGCCACCGCGCCAGGGGCGCCGCTCCCGACAAAACCCTACAAAACTAGCGGATATTCCTGCTAATACAATCGGTTACACAGCATACCGCCGAGGCTGACTTTCATACCGCTCATCCAGAAAACCATTGCAGACCTACCCGGTCCGGACTTGTACAGCGCCTCTACAGCTCCCCCACTCTCCGCGAGGGGCGGCTGTAGAGCCCGGCGATATCCGTCGCCCCGTGCTGAAAATGGCAAAACCGTCGAAAGGCGGTGACGCAAAGCTACCTGTCTACCGGATGCCCGCATCCCATGATCGAGGAGCCGCCACACGTCATCCACAGCCCTTGCGGCTGTTCTTGCCTGTTGCGCTTTCTCCGTCATCCCGGGCACCCCACGATCGAGGGGCCGCCACACGTCGACCCGATTTCCACGGGTGGTGATAGCACGGTTCAACCCCTCGCAGGCCAACGCCGGCGATGTTCAACCGCAGAGAGGCAACACCATGAAAACCCTCAACACCCAAGCAATCCGCACCCTCGCCCTGGCCTCCGCGGCGGCCGCCGCCCTGTTCTCGGGCACCGCCGGCCACGCCGCCACCGCCGTCGACAACCTGGCGGTCTCCGCCGAAGTCAGCGCCAACTGCACCATTGCCACCGGTGCCCTGGCCTTCGGCGCCTACGATCCGATCTCCGCCAACGCCAGTGCCGATCTGGACGCCACCGGCACGGTCACCGTGACCTGCACCGACGGCGCCGCGGTGGCCATCTCCCTCGGCCAGGGTGCCAACGCCGATACCGGCTCCACCGATGCCGCGCCGCTGCGCCGCCTCACCGATGGCACCGACCACCTCACCTACTCCCTGTTCAGCGACGCCGGTCGCACCACGGTCTGGGGCAACGACGCCACCGTCGATGTGGAGACCGCCGGCACCGGCGTCGCCGAGGAGCACACGGTGTACGGTCGCATCACCGCCGGCCAGACCGACGCCTCCGCCGGCAGCTACTCCGACACCGTCGTAGCCACCGTCACCTTCTGATGCCCGCCAACCCGACCCAGGCCGCTCGCCGCGGCCTGGCCCTCGCGGCCCTCGCTCTGCTGCTGTCGGCGGCGGAGGCTGCGAGGGCCGGCAATTTCAGCGTCAGCCCGGTGCGCGCCGAGCTGTCGATCCAGCAGCGGGTCGCGGCCCTGCGGGTCCACAACGGCGGCAGCGAGCCGGTGGCGATACAGGCCGAGGCCATGGCCTGGCGCCAGCGGGGCAACGAGGACGTACTGGAACCGAGCCGCGAGGTGCTGGTCACCCCGCCCATCTTCACCATCCCCCCGGGGGAAACCCAGACTCTGCGCATCGGCCTGCGGCGCTCCCCGGACCCTAACCAGCAACTCAGCTACCGGCTGTTGCTGCACGAATTGCCGCCGCCCCTGCCGGAGGGCTTCCAGGGCCTGCGCATGGCGATGCGCATGAGCCTGCCGGTGTTCGTCACCCCGGCGGCGGGGGCGGCAAGCCCCGAGCTGGCATGGCGCGCCAGCCGCACCGCCAGCGGCGAATTGCGGCTCAGCGCCCGCAACCACGGCACCGGCCACGCCCAGATCACCGCCTTCACCCTCGGCCGCGACAACGGCCAGCAGATCGGCCAGCAGGGCAACCACTACCTGCTGCCCGGGAGCGAGCGGCACTGGACTCTACCCGCCGGGGCCGATCCCCTGGCCGCGGGGGAGCCCCTGACACTGGACGCGATGGTGAATGGAAAGGTGCTCCACACCCGCCTGCGGTCGGACTAGCGGGTCGCGCAAGGCTGCCCTGGCACTGGGGATGATTCTGGCCTTGATCCTGCCACCCGCCGCCGCCATGGCGAGCCCCGAGGCGGTGCGGGCGGTGCGCCTCGGCCACTGGCCGGACCGGGTGCGCCTGGTGCTGGAAACCGACGCCAGCCTGCCGTTTCGGGTGCTCTCCAACCCCGGCGACAGGGAGCTGCGCCTGGTGCTCGACAATGTCGCGGCCCAGAGCCTTGCCGGCGCCCTGGCCCGCGCCCTGCCCGCCGACGGGGCGCTGATTCGCGGCCACGCCGTCGACGGCGATGACACCGCCCCGCGCCTTACCCTCCACTTCAACGGCCCTGTCACCGCCAACCTCTTCAACCTCCAGCCCGACCACGGCCTCGGCCATCGCCTGGTGGTGGACCTGTTCCCGACCGCGCCGGCACAGACCGCGCCAGTACAGACAGCCCCGGCCCGCGCCGTGCCCCGGACGCTGGCGCTGCCGCGCCACGACGAAAATGTCCTCGACGGCGGCGAGGGTGCCGGCGCCGCTCCGGCACTGGAGGAACTCTGGCTCGACGCCCGCCTCAACAACCAGCGGGAGCGCACCACGGTGCTGGCCCTGCGCCGGGGCGCGGACGAGGTGCTGCTGGGGGAGGAGGATTTGCGCAACTGGCGCATCAACCCGCCCCAGGGCGGGGCCCTGGAGCACGGGGGCGAGCGCTTCCACCCGCTGTCCACCCTGGGCGTCGAGGCGCGGCTGGACCCGCGCCGCCTCACCCTCGACCTGGATGCCCCCGCCAATCTGTTCGGCGCCACCCGCCTCGACGGCCCCCGCCGCGACCCGCTGCCCCTCGCCCCCTCCCCCCTCGGCGCCTTCGCCAACTACGACCTGTCCGCCACCCGGGGGGACGACGGCGAGGTCCGTGCCGCGGGCCTGTTCGAGCTGGGGGTCTTCAATGGCTGGGGCAGCGGCACGGCGAACCTCCTCGCCCGCCGCGACCCCGACGGCCGGGAGCGGGAGCTGGTGCGCCTCGATACCCAGTGGCGGCGGGACGACCCGGAGCGCATGCGCACCCTGGTGGTGGGCGATACCACCAACAGGGGCACCGGGTGGAGCGGCGGCGTCCGCTTCGGCGGTCTCCAGTGGGGCACCAATTTCAGCACCCAGCCGGAGTTTCTCACCCTGCCGCTGCTCTCCATGGGCGGCGAGGCGGCCCTGCCCTCCACCCTCGACCTCTACGTCAACGACGCCCTGCGGCTGCGCCGGGAGGTGCCGCCCGGGCCCTTCACCATCGACGAGATTCCCACCGTCACCGGCCAGGGCCAGACCCGCCTGGTGGTGCGGGATATCCTCGGCCGCGAACAGGTGATCACCCAGGATTTCTACGCCAGCCAGCGGCTGCTCCGGGGGGGTCTGAGGGAATACGCGGTGGAGCTGGGGGCGATCCGCGAGAACTACGGCCGCGCCAGCTTCGACTACGGCCGCCCCCTCGCCGCCGCCACCTGGCGCGGCGGGATCAGCGACCGCCTGACGGTGGAAGCACACGGCCAGCTGCTCGGCCAGGACGACGACGGCGATGGCGCGGGGGAGCAGGCCATGGCGGGCCTCGGCGCCTCCTGGCTACTGCCCGCCGGTGCGGTACTGTACGGATCCCTGGCCGCGAGCCAGGGGGATACGGGGAGCGGCGAGCTGCTCGCCCTCGGCGCCCAGCGCCAGGGCAGGCACTTTAGCGCCGGCTTCGACACCCAGCTGGCGAGCGCCGGCTTCGCCCGCGCCGGCATGCTGGCGGGGGATGCCCTCCCCGCCCACCAGAGCCGGCTGTACGCCAGCGTCTCGGGCATTGGCCGGGGCGCCCTGAGCCTTGGCTACACCGTCCAGAACCACCGCCAGCGGGACGACGTGGAATTCATCAACCTCGGCTACAGCATCGGCGTCGGCAACGTCGGCTACCTGAGCCTGTCGGCGCTGCACTTCATCGACAGCGACGAAACCACCCTGCGCGCCCACTTCACCCTGCCCCTCGACCGGGAAGGCACCACCGCCAGCCTCGCCGCCACCCACCGGGACGGCGGCAGCGGCGCCACCGCCCGGGTGCAGCGCAGCCTGCCGGTGGGCACCGGCCTCGGCTACAGCCTGGAGGCCAGCGGCGGCGACAGCGACCAGCAGCGGGCCAGCGTCGCCTACCAGAACGATCGCGGCAGCTGGTCCCTGGAGGGCTCCCGCTTCAACGGCCAGACCGCCACCCGGGCCAATGCCCGGGGCGGAATCGCCCTGCTCGGCGGCCTGTTCGCCAGCCGCGCCATCGACGACAGCTTTGCCGTGGTGCGGGTGCCGGGCTTTCCGGGGGTGCGGGTCTACGCCGACAATCAGCCGGTGGCGCGCACCAACGGCGACGGCGTTGCGCTGGTGCCACGCCTGCGGGCCTACCAGCGCAACCGCCTGCGCATCGATCAGGCGGACCTGCCCCTCGACGCCAATGTCGGCGGCCTGGAGCGTGATGTCGCCCCCTACCACCGCAGCGGCGTGACCCTCGAATTCCCCGTGACCCGCTCCCGCAATGCCCTGTTCCGCCTTGAGCTCGACAACGGCGATCCTCTCCCCACCGGCGCCGTGGTGGTCGCCACCGATGGCACCCTGTTCCCGGTGGGCCTGCGGGGGGAGGTGTTCGCCACCGACCTGGAACCGGTCAACCGCCTGGAAGCCCGCTGGCGGGGCCAGCGCTGCCCCTTCACCCTGCGGGTGCCGGACAGCGACGAGCCCCTGGTGGAGCTGGGCGCGGTGGCCTGTGGGGGGGTGCGGCCATGAGCACCCGCCGCCTCGCCGCGCTGCTGTTGACCCTCGCCCCCCACCTGGGGCACGCCGCCTGCGGCCTGGCCAGCACCGGCGTCGCCTTCGGCGTCTACGACGTGTTCAGCAACAGTCACACGGACAGCACCGGCACCATCACCGTCAGCTGCGACCTGGCGACCCCATACACCCTGTCCCTCAGCCCCGGCAGCGGCGGCTACGGCCAGCGGACCCTGCTCGCCGGTCCCCACAGCCTGGCCTACAACCTCTACAGCGACCCGGCCCGCAGCCAGGTGTGGGGGGATGGCAGCGGCGGCAGCACCACCGTCGCCGGCACCGCCGACGGCACCGTGAATCACTGGGTCCACGGCCGCATTCCCGCCCGCCAGAACGCCCGGGTGGGCATCTACGCCGACACCGTCGTGATCACCCTGGAGTATTAGATCGTTCAAGGATATGAAAACCCAAATGCATAGCGCTTTTTTTCATGGAATCAGTGTCCCGCCGCCAAACTCCAAGAGGTCAGCCAAGAGACACCCCAAGGTGCGGAAACAGGGCCGTCGAGGCCCAGAGCGGTCCCAGGGGAGGACATCGCCGTTGTTTGCCCGCGGGTTTCAGGGAACGATGGCATGGGGAGAGAAACGATGGTGAAAGCCACCGAGATCGACAGACAAGATAGCCCGGTATTGACCACCGACACCGCCCCGGCGGGGGGTGGGTCGCCGACCTGGAAGCCGCCTTTGACAATGACATTCCAGCCTCGGGTGGACTGCGCCACCGGTGCTCTGGCCGCCGTGGCGGTGGGGGCGAGGGTTGTCGGGCCGCACCCCGATGCCGGCACCATCGAACAGGGTGAACCACTGCCTGCCTGGCAACCCGGGGGCTTCGCAGAGCGGGTGAACGGCGAGGTACTGGCCCAGGCAATTCCGTGGTTTTGCCGGCACTTTGTCACCCGCCCTGATCAAAGAGGGCTGTCGGCTCCCTTGCTGGCGGCGACCATATCCACCGGCAACCTCCACAACGTTGACTTCACCAGCAACCTCGCCAGCTGGTGCGCCAACGCCGGCTTGCCCCAGGAACGGCTGGTGCTCGAAATTGCCGAGAGCCACGCCATGGAAAACCCCCTCCTGTCCATGGACGCCATGATCCGACTGCGGATGAAGGGCTTCCAGCTCTCCCTAGATCATTTCGGCGCCGGATATTCGTCGCTGGCACTGCTGGTCCGTATGCCCTTTTCCGAGGTCAAGGTGGACCCCGCCCTGGTCGGGACCGCGCTGGCGTCCCCCGGCTCCCGGGCCGCCCTGGGTTCGCTGGTGGAACTCGGCCGCAATCTCGGCGTACGGACCACCGCCGAGGGCGTGGAGGACGCCGCAACCCTTGGTTTTCTCAGGGAAATTGGCTGCGATCTGGCCCAAGGGCGCCATATCGCTCCGGCCATGGATGGCGCGGATCTGCTGCGCTGGGTGCGGGCTCAGGGCTGACCCGTCCCGCCCCCCGCCGCGGCCGACTCCATCGCCTCCCCCAGGGCCAGCAGCAGGGTTTGCAGCTGGCCCTGTTCCCTGTCGTCGAGGGGGCCCTTGAGCAGCTTGCGCAGCCAGAACAGCAGCTGCACCTGCTGCCGGCGGTCGAGGCCATCGAGCCAGTGGGACAGGTCCTGGGGGGCGAGCAGCAGGGCGTCGCGGCGGGCGTGGTTGCGCAGCCGCAGCTGGTACCAGGCCCGCAGGGCGCGGCCGGCGAGGGCGGTGGCGAATTCGAGGTTGCTGACGGGGCCAAGCTGCCACTGCTCGTAGCCGGGCACCCGGGAGACCAGCTCGAAACTGAGGGGATCGCGCCCGGCGAAGCCGCCGGCGAGCCCCCCCAGGGCGCCCCCCACCAGGGCGCCCATCAGCAGGGAGGCGCCGCCGGTGGCGGCATCCACGGCGAGCCCCGTCATGGCCCCGGCGCCGGCGCCGAGGGACGCCAGCCGCGCCCGGGACAGGCCCCAGGCGCGCCACTCCCGGGCGTCGGTGAGATCTTCCGCCGCCAGGGCCTGCCATTCGCTCTGCCAGTCGAGCTGGCGGTGGCCGTAGAGGGCCGCCAGGGCGCGCCGCAAGCCGTCCTCGCGGCGCTGCAACTCGCGGTTGTAGCGGGCGAGGCCCTGGGCTCGAATGGCGTCCCGGGTGCCGACCACCGGCAGCCGCAGATGAAAGCCCATCAGGTCCTGGAGGTAATCCACCAGGACGGTGGCGGCCTCCCGGTGGCGGGATTCCCGCTGCCGGGCCAGGGCCTCGACACCCCGCAGCAGGCCGTCGCGCCAGGGATCGTGGATCTCCGCCATGCCCCTGAGCAGCCCCAGGTGCTGCTCGAAGGGCGCCAGCAGGGGGTTGAAGGGGCGCACCAGGGAAAAGAACTGCTGCAAGGCGGCACGCCACTGGCCGTCGTGGCGGCCGGGGGCGCCGCCGTGGGGGTTGAGAAGGGCCAGGCGCGGCTGGGCGGTCCAGGACAGCAGGGTCAGCTCCGCCTCGAACTGGGCGTCGAAGGGCTGGTCGGTGTCCACCACATAGACGATACCCGCGCCGTCGAGGATGGGGGCCAGCAGGGCGCAATCGTCGCCGAAGCGGGGATCGTCCTGGTGGGCGGCGACGAATGCCGCCAGCGCCGCCGGCCGCGCGGCGGCATCGCCGCCCCGCGCCGCGCACCAGGCCAGCACCTGGCGGGGGCGCTGGAAGCCGGGGGTGTCCACCAGTTCGTAGAGCACGGAATCGTCCAGCAGCAGCTGGTAGCGGTGGGCCTCCCGGGTGGTGCCGCTCACCGGCGAGATGGCGATGTGGTCGTCCTGCACCAGGGTGGCCACCAGGCTCGACTTGCCCTGGTTGGGGTGGCCCACCACGGCGAAGCGGGGCCAGGCGCTCATGAGGCACTCCCGGGGATCACCAGCACCACCGGGATCGCCAGCCCCTGGCGGTCGAGAAAGGCCCGCCAGCCGTGGCTCAGATGATCGATGCGCCGGGCGTCCGTCTCCGCCACCAGCAGGTAGAGACGGGGATCGCCGCCGCGCTCCCCGTGGAGCCGCAACAGATCGCCGAGATCGCCGGTGGGCACGGTGGCGGCGGCCAGGTACCAGTGGCTGAGGGCCCGGGCATTGGCGCTGACCCGCGCCTCGTCGGCCTGCAGATCCCCGGTGCCCAATGGCAGGCATCCGGCGGGCTGCCCCGGCGGCAGGCCGGGCCAGGTAAAGCCGGGCTCCGCTGGCCACTGGCCGACCCGGGCCAGGGGCGCCCCCGCCGCCTCCACGGGGGGCTGCTCCGCCTCCAGCGCCCGGTAGTGGACCTGCGCCTGACACAGGCGGCGGTAGCGCACCCCGAGGTGCGGGTTGAGGTCTGGCCAGCGGGCGAGGGCGGCGCCGAGGCGCCACTGGCACAGGGCCCACAGCAGGGCGACGGGCACCAGCACCCAGAGGGTCACCACGGCGCTCAGCCAGCCGGCCCAGGGGCCGCTGTCCGCCAGCAGCGCACCCTGCCAGCCGGTGATGGCGCCGGCCTCGGCGGCGGCCACCGGCGGCGGGGCGACGAGCCCTAAGCCGAGCAGGTCGAAAAACCCCGCCACCGCCGCCGAGATCGCCGGGATCGAGGTGCTCCAGTAGAAAATCACCTGGCGGGTGGCGAGCATCAGCCACAGCCAGGCAAGGCCCCCGAGGCAGAAGCCGCCTTGGGCGAGCAGCGCCTGGCGGGTGCACCAGAGGGCGATCACCGGGTCCCGGTGGCGGGTCACCAGAACCCGCCACCAGGGCGCACGACCCAAGGCCAGCCCGGCCAGCGCCGTCCAGGCCACCATCAACAGCGGCGCGCCCCCGAAGGCGCGCAGAAACAGCAGC
>JAYELS010000016.1:0-46650 GCA_034717695.1 Pseudomonadota bacterium | reverse complement strand
GGCTCCGAGGCCAGTGGCGACGGTTCCCTGGCGGCGGGTGATGAGGCCCTGGCCAGTGGTGACGGATCCCAGGCCCTCGGCCAGGGTGCGGAGGCGAGCGGCGAGAACAGCATCGCCCAGGGCACGGCGGCGCAGGCTGCGGGTGATGCGAGCATTGCCCAGGGCAGCAACGCGGCGGCGACCGGTACCGGCGCGCAGGCGCAGGGTGCGAACGCGGCGGCCACGGGCGACGCGGCGCTGGCGGTGGGTGCTGGCACGGTGGCGCAGGGCGACTCCACCACGGCGGTGGGTGATCGCGCGGCGGCGACGGCGGCGGATGCCACGGCGCTGGGTCAGCAGACGGTGGCCAGTGGCGAGGGCTCCACCGCCACCGGCAAGAGCGCCAAGGCCACCGGTAAGTCGGCGGTGGCCACGGGCGAGGAGGCAGAGGCCACGGCCGATGGCGCGGTCGCCATCGGCGGCGGTGCCGAGGCTTCGGCCACCAATGCCCAGGCGGTCGGCACCGGCGCCAAGGCGACGGGTGTGTCGAGCGTGGCCAGCGGCGCCGGTGCCAACGCGGCGGGCGCCAATGCCACGGCAATCGGCACGGGTTCGCAGGCCACCTTCAACAACGCCACGGCGGTGGGCTACGGCGCCCAGGCCAATGCCATCAACTCGGTGGCTGTGGGAGCGGGCTCCATCGCTTCGGAGGCCAACACCTACTCGGTGGGCTCGTTGAACAACGAGCGCCGCATCACCAATGTGGCGCCCGGTATCAACGATACCGACGCGGTCAACATGAGTCAGTTCCGCTGGCTGGACCGCAAGGTGGAATACCTGCACGATGAGGCCATCGCCGGCATCGCCATCTCCAATGCCATGGCGACGGTGCTGCCCCGGGAGAGCAAGCGCTTTGCCGTGCGGGTGGGCGGTGGCTTCTACGGCGGCCAGGAAGCCGTCGGTGTGACCGCCGCGGGCCGTCTCAACAACAACTTCACCCTCGACGCGGGTTTCGGTGCCTCCACCAGCCAGAGCGAGTACGGGGGCAAGGTGGGCGTCACCTACGAGTGGTAACGGGCTGACTCCCGCCTGACCAGACCCCGCCCCCAGGGCGGGGTTTTTTTTGATGGGGCACCAGCCCCCGTGGTGGCCAGGGGTGGCCGGGGCTTTGGTGTAGAATGCCCACCCCACCAAGCGCCAAGGCCCGCCCATGCCCCTGCTTACCCTTTCCGCCGTCAGCCTCCATTATGGCCAGCGGGTGTTGCTGGACGGCATCGACCTCACCCTGCGCAAGGGCAATCGCATCGGCCTTCTGGGGCGTAACGGCGAGGGCAAATCCACCCTCCTCGCGGTGATCGCCGGTGCCACCCAGCCGGATGGCGGCGAGCGCTGGGTGCGGCCCGGGGTACGCATCGCGGTGCTCTCCCAGTCATTGCCCGAGGCGGACGAGAGGACCGTCTACGATGTGGTGGCCGGCGGTCTTGAACAGATCGGCGACTGGCTGGCGGAGTACCACCACCTCACCCAGGCGGCGGCGCCGGACCTCAAGCGCCTGGCGGATATCCAGCACAAACTGGAAAGCGCCGATGGCTGGAGCCTCTCCCAGCGGGTCGATACCGTGCTTACCCAGCTTGATCTGGATGGCGACGTGGTGATGAAGACCCTGTCCGGTGGCTGGCGGCGCCGCGTCGCCCTCGCCCGGGCGCTGGTGGTGGAGCCGGATATCCTGCTGCTCGACGAGCCCACCAACCACCTGGATATTCCCTCCATTGAATGGCTGGAGCAGCAGATCCGGGATTACCGGGGCGCCCTGCTGCTGATCACCCACGACCGCCGCTTCCTCGAGCGCGTCACCAACGGGGTGATGGAACTGGACCGCGGGCAGCTGTTTCCCTGGGACGGGGATTACCGCAGCTTCCTTGATTACCGCGCCCAGCAGGCGGCGGCGGAGGAAAAGGCCAACAGTCTGTTCGACAAGCGACTGGCGGAGGAGGAAAAGTGGATTCGTCAGGGCATCAAGGCCCGCCGTACCCGCAACGAGGGCCGGGTGCGGGCCCTCGAGGACATGCGCCGGGAGCGCCAGGACCGCCGCGAAAAGCAGGGCCGCGCCGACTTTTCCCTCGACAGGGCTGCCACCTCCGGCAAGATCGTCGCGGAGCTCAAGCACGTCAGCCAGGTCTATGCCGGCCGACCGGTGATCGCCGACTTCTCGACGGTGATCATGCGCGGCGACCGCATCGGCATCGTCGGACCCAACGGCGCCGGCAAGAGCACTTTGCTCAAGATCATCCTCGGGGAACTGACTCCTCAGCAGGGCGAGGTGCGCCACGGCACCAAGCTCGAAATCGCCTACTTCGACCAGCTGCGCCAGCAGATCGACCCGGAGCGCAACCTGCTGGACAACATCTGTGAGGGCCGCGAGTTCATCACCATCAACGGCAAGGACCGCCACGGCATCAGCTACCTGGGGGACTTTCTGTTCACGCCCGATCGCGTGCGCACGCCGGTCAAGGCGCTGTCCGGCGGCGAGCAGAACCGGGCCATCCTCGCCAAGCTGTTCAGCAAGCCCGCCAACCTGCTGGTGCTCGACGAACCCACCAATGACCTGGATATCGAGACCCTGGAATTGCTCGAGGAAATTCTCCTCAATTTCGATGGCACCCTGCTCCTGGTGAGCCACGACCGCGCCTTCATGGACAACGTGGTCACCAGCATCCTGGTGTTCGAGGGGGATGGCAGGATCGGCGACTACGTGGGCGGCTACAGCGACTGGGCGGCCCGGGGCGGGCGCTTCGCCCAGCCCACGACCGAAAAGCCGAAGGCCCCATCACCCAAGGCGGCCAATCCGGCGCCGCCGCCGAAGGTGGAGAAGAAAAAGCTCAGCTACAAGGATCAGCGGGAACTGGAACAACTCCCCGCCCGCATCGAGGCCCTTGAAGGCGAGTTGGCCGGGGTTCAGGGGGCCTTGTCGGCGCCGGATTTCTACCAGCGCCCCAAGGAGGAGATCGAGGCTGTTCTCAAGCAGGCGGCGGACATACAGCAGCAGCTGGACGCGGCCTACGAACGCTGGAGCGCACTGGACGGCTGAGGGTCGCGCCGGCAACCCCGGGCGCGGGCCGGTGTCGGATCAGCCCGCCGCCCGCAGGGTCTTCACGCCGTTTGCGGTGCCGAGCAGGAGAATATCCGCAGGCCTCAGGGCAAAGAGCCCGTTGGTCACCACCCCGGTGATGTTGTTGATGGCTTCCTCCAGCTGGCGCGGCGAGGCGATGGGGTGGAGGTGGTGGACATCGAGGATCACATTGCCGTTGTCGGTCAGCACCCCTTCCCGGTAGACGGGATCGCCACCGAGCTTCACCAATTCCCGCGCCACGTGGCTGCGGGCCATGGGAATCACCTCCACCGGCAGGGGGAAGGTGCCGAGGTGATCCACCCACTTGCTGTCGTCGGCGATACAGACGAATTCCCTGGCCACGGCGGCGACGATCTTCTCCCGGGTGAGGGCGGCGCCGCCGCCCTTGATGAGCTCCAGGCGCGGGTTGGCTTCGTCGGCGCCGTCGATGTAGAGGCTGATGGGGCCGGCGCTGTTGAGGTCGTACACCTCGATGCCGTGGCCGCGAAGGCGGGCGGAGGAGGCTTCGGAGCTGGCCACGGTGCCGGCAAAGCGATGGCGGTGGTCGGCCAGCCCATCGATGAAAAAGTTGGCGGTGGAACCGGTGCCGATACCGATGATGCTGTCGTCGTCGATGCGGCTCAGGGTGTAGTCGATCGCGGCCTGGGCCACGGCTTTTTTCAGGTCATCCTGGGTCATGGGGCTTCTCGCTGAATGGGCGCGGGCATTATACCCGCCCCGCGCCCGGCCACCGACCCGGACGCCATGGTCAGGGGCAGTTGTAGGCGACGTAGCTGCCCTTGCCGTTGACCACCGACTGGCGCACCACGGTGTTGGCCCCGAGGGCGACCGCCTGCTGGCGAGCGAGATCATCGAGTTCGTTGCGCACTTTGGTGGCATCCCGGGGAATACCCATCACCACCGCCTTGACGGTGGTGGAGATCACGCCGATCCGGTTGCAGGCACTGACACGGCTGGCGGGCAGCACCACCACCTGCTGGGCCTCGGGGGAGACCTTGACCCAGGTACAGGCGGAGCCGAGGGCCATGGCGGCGGCGAGCAGGGCAACGGGCAGGCATCTTGCGGTGTGCATCGGGGAATCTCCGGAAAAGACAGGGTTTTGCGGCCGCTATGCTAATCCCTTTGGCGACGCCTTCGCAATAAAACCGCCCGGTTACAGCACCCCGTAGGCCAGCATGGCATCGGCCACCTTGATGAAGCCGGCGATGTTCGCGCCCCGGACGTAATCCACGTAGCCGTTTTCCGAGCCGTGGTTGAGGCACTGGAGGTGGATCTTTTCCATGATGTTCTCGAGTCGGTGATCCATTTCCTCCGCCGACCAGTAAAGGCGCGTGGAATTTTGCGACATTTCGAGCCCCGACACCGCGACACCGCCGGCATTGGCCGCCTTGCCCGGCAAATAGAGGATTTTTGCCCGCTTGATCACATCGTAGCCCTTGCTGGTGACCGGCATGTTGGCGCCCTCGGCGATGGCGATGCAGCCGTTCTTGATGAGGGTGCGGGCGTCGTCGCCGTCGATCTCGTTCTGGGTGGCGCAGGGCAGGGCGAGCTGGCAGGGCACCCCCCAGGGTTTTTGATCGGGGTGAAAGGTGCCGCCGAACTTTTTCACATATTCCCCGAGCTTGCCCCGGCGGTGGAACTTGAGGTCCATCACGAAGGCGAGCTTCTCGGCGTTGAGGCCCTCCGGGTCGTGGATAAAACCACTGGAGTCGGACAGGGTCACCACCCGAGCACCCAGGGCGGTGAGCTTCTGGGCGCAGTACAGGGCCACGTTGCCGGAGCCGGACACCAGGCAGGTCTTGCCGTCGAGGCTGTCGTGGCGGTGGTTCAAGGCCTGCTTGAGCAGGTAGGCGCAGCCGTAGCCCGTCGCCTCCTTGCGGATATGGCTGCCGCCGAACTCCAGGGATTTACCCGTCAGCACCCCGTTGAACTGGCGGGTGAGGCGCTTGTACTGGCCGAACAGGTAGGAAATTTCCCGGGCGCCGACGCCGATGTCCCCGGCGGGGATGTCCATCTCCGGCCCCAGGTGGTGGTACAGCTCGGTCATGAAGGCCTGGCAAAAGCGCATCACCTCACCGTCGGACTTGCCCTTGGGATTGAAGTCGGCACCCCCCTTGCCGGCGCCGAGGGGCAGGGTGGTCAGGCTGTTCTTGAATATCTGCTCGAAGCCGAGGAATTTCAGCACGCTGAGGTTGAGATCGCGGTGAAACCTGAGGCCCCCCTTGTAGGGCCCGATGGCGTTGCTGAACTGAATGCGAAAGCCGCGGTTGACGCGGATATTGCCGCCGTCGTCCTGCCAGGCAACCCGGAACGACAGGGTGCGGTCCGGCTCGGTGATGCGCTCGAGGATCTGGGCATCGATGTAGTGGGGCTTGTCCTGCGCGTAGGGGATGATGATCCTGGCGACCTCGCACACCGCCTGGTGAAACTCCGTTTCGCCGGGATTGCGGCGGGCGAGGCCCTCCATGAAGGTGTCGAGACTGAGCTTTTTTCTGCGGGGCATGGCGGGGCTCCTGAATTTGGCTCCAGTCTAGTCACTGGGCGAACCCTGGACCAGAGGGATCGCCCCTTATTGCCCGGTAAGCCAGTCCAACACAGGCCCGGCCGGGACGATACCCGTGGGGTTGATGGTGCGGTGACTGCCGTAATAGTGGCGTTTGATGTGGTCCATGTTCACCGTGGCGGCGACACCTGGCATGTTGTAAAGCCGGCGCAGGTAGCTGGACAGTCGGGGGAACTCCGCCAGCTTGTGGCGGTTGCACTTGAAGTGACCGTGGTAGACGGCGTCGAAGCGCACGAGGGTGGTGAACAGTCGCCAGTCCGCCTCGGTGAGCGTATCGCCGGTCACGAACGGTCCGTCGCCGAGCCGCTTTTCCAGCCAGTCGAGGCTGGTGAACAGGGCGGTGTAGGCCTTTTCATAGGCCCCCTGGGTGGTGGCGAAGCCGGCCCGGTAGACGCCGTTGTTGACGGTGTCGTACACCCGCTGGTTGACGGCGTCGATGCGCTCCCGCAGCGGGGGTGGGTAGAAGTCCCCGTCGTTGCCGGTGATGGCGTCGAAGGCGCCGTTGAACATGCGGATGATGTCGGCGGATTCATTGCTGACGATGGTGTTCCGCTCCCGGTCCCAGAGCACCGGCACCGTGGCGCGGCCTTCGTAGCCGGGGTCCGCCTTCAGGTACAGCTGGTAGAGGTAGTCAAGGCCGTGGAGGGGATCGCCGTCGCGGCCGAATTCCCAGCCGTTCTCCAGCATCAGCGGGCCAACCACACTGACGCTGACGTGATCCTCGAGGCCCTTCAGCACCCGGAAGATCAGGGTGCGGTGGGCCCAGGGGCAGGCCAGGGAGACGTACAGATGGTAGCGCCCGCTCTGCGCCGCAAAGCCCCCCTCGCCGCTGGGACCGGGGCTGCCGTCGGCGGTTACCCAGTGGCGAAAGCGGCTGTCCTGGCGGACGAATTCCCCCGCGCTGGCCCCGGTGTCGTACCACTGGTCCCGCCATTGCCCGTCGATGATGAGGCCCATGTCAGGCACCTCGCCGCAGGGCCAGGCCCAGCAGGTGATCGAGGCTCAACGGGCCCGCGCCCCGGAGGGCGAGGCCGGCGGCGATCACCAGCAGGGCGAGGCCGAATTCGTAGCCGTTGTTGGCCATGAACAGGCCGTTGCCGATGTGGGCGGCGAAGATCGCCACCACCATGGTGACGGCCAGTGCCAGGGCGGCGGGGCGGGTCAGCAAGCCGAGAATGAGGGCGATGCCGCCAAAAAACTCGGCGCTTCCCGCCAGGGCCGCCATCAGGGCGCCGGGGGCGAGGCCAATGGATTCCATCCACTGGCCGGTGCCGGCGATACCGTAACCGCCAAACCAGCCGAACAGTTTTTGCGCGCCGTGGGCGGCAAAGATGATGCCGGCGCCGAGGCGCAGGGGCAGATCGTCGTAACCCTTGTGAGTGTTGAAGAGAGCGGAAGTGTCCATGGGGTGATCCTGGTTTGGGGTGGTTGATGGGGGCCAGTGTAGAGAGCTTGTCCCGGGCCAGTAATGGGTGGAAACTGGGCAATCACTTCAAAATATCCGAACGATCATGGCCGCCCCCGATATCAGTCTCGAACTTTTCCAGATCCTCGATGCCATCGACCGCCGGGGCAGTTTCGCCGCCGCCGCGGAGGAGCTCGGCAAGGTGGCGTCGGCGCTGTCCTACAGCATCCAGAAGCACGAGCAGGCCCTCGGGGTCAGCCTCTTCGTGCGGGCGGGGCGGCGCTCGGTGTTTACCCCGGTGGGGCGCCTGCTGCTGGAGCGGGGCCGGGCGATTCTCGGCGCCACCGCGAGCCTCGCCGACGAGGCGGTGACCCTCGCCAAGGGCTGGGAGCCGCGCATTCGCATCGCGGTGGATTCCCTGGTGCCCCTCCCCGGGGTGATGGCGGTGCTGGCGGAATTCATTGCCGGTCATCCCGACGTGGAGATCGACCTGCGGGAGGAAGTGCTGGGGGGCGCCTGGGAGGCCCTGATCGAGGATCGGGTACAGCTGGTGATCGGCGCGCCGGCGCCGGTGCCGACGGTGCCCGGTATACGGGCCGAGCGCCTCGGCACGGTATCCCGGGTGCTGGCGGTGAGTGCCGATCACCCCCTGGCACGGCAGGCCCAGCCCCTGCGGGCCGAGGACATCGCGCCCCACCGCATGGTCATCGTCCACGATTCCAGCCGCACCGGTATTCCCCGGGCCAACCGCTTGCTCAACCGCGATCGCCACTTTTATGTGCAGACCTTCGCCCAGAAAATTGCCGCCCAGCGGGCCGGCATCGGCGTCGGATTCGTGCCCCGGGAGGCCATCGCGGACGCCCTCACCAGCGGTGAGATGGTGGCGCTGGCGGTGGAGGGGGTGAGCCTCGAGGACGAGCTGTTCCTGGCGTGGAAGACCGCCAACCGGGGCCAGGGGCTCAAGCTGCTGCGGGAGATGCTGTTACGGGCCCGACTGCTGGGGTAGCGTGAAAAAAACCGGGGGCTCGCGCCCCCGGCCAGGCAAGCCTTCAACCCGTCAGTGCATGACGGCGGTGAAGATTTCCATGAAGGACGGTTGTTGCTCGATGGTGAGGGGCAGGCGCAGGCGGTGGGCCAGGTCCCGGGCCGAGAGCAGGCCGCGGATGCGCTGTCCGCACTGGTCGACCACCAGCACCTGGGGTTGCCCCTCCTGATGGAGCAGCTTCAACAGCTTGCCGACACTGGTGCGGGCGAGGCTGTCGTGGTCGAGGGCCATCAGCGCCTCGCGCTGCACCATCAGGTCCCGCACCTGCAGATCCGCCCGCCGCTGCCCCTGGCCGACGCGGCGCATGATGGCCTCGTCCGTCAGGTGGTGGTGGGCGATCAGGCCGCGAAAGTGTTCGTCCCGGTCCACCACCGCCACCACCGAGGTATGGCCGTTGGCGAGCAGGGCGCGGGCGTCCTCGATGCCGCTGTCCAGGTAGAGGGTGAGGGGCGGATGGGCGCGGAAGTCGGTGAGAATTGCCGTCGCCGGGGAGTCGAGGCCGACATCGGCAAACTCCTCCGGGTAGGCCAGTTCATAGGGTGAATCCAGGGTAAACAAATGCAGGGTTCTGCTGTTCATGGCGGATGCCTCGGTGATGCCCGCGCGGCCCCGGGGGAGCGGCGCGTTGCGGTAAGCCTGTGATGGAGTGGTGTGACTCAGGCGTGGGCTGGCGGAGGACCGCGAATGGGATGGCTGGCAACGGGTGCCGGGGCGAGGCTGGTGTGGGGGCGCTGTGAGGGGCGAGGAGTGGCAAGGCCATGGCCAATGGCGGCGGGGTGCTCGACGGGGGCGGCCAGGTCATCGGCGCCATCGTCCTCGTCGTCCGCCAGCCATTCCGGTATCTTGAACAGGGCGTAGCCGCTGGCGGTGGTGGCCGACGAAAACCCATGCTCCGAGCTCTGCTGGTGGCCGGTGGTGGCGAGCAGCAGGGAGAGCAGCAACAGCAGGGTTTTGGTGGAGACCATCTGGATCGGCGGCATTGACTGTTTTTTGAGCATAGCGCGGGGCCATCGCCGCGACAACGACTATTTTTTACGGTACTCCCCATGCCATGCCCGGAATGGGGCTCCGGGGCTCGGCGTTCGCGCTGGCGCTCGGCGCCGCGACTCCCTACCATGGGGTCATCGCCAGGGAGACCGGAGTCCATGCCCGACAGCTACGTCAAGCGCATCCTCAATGCCAATATCTACGATCTGGTTCAGGAAACTCCCCTCGATTTCGCCCCACAATTGAGCGGCCGCCTTCACAACCGGGTGCTGCTCAAGCGCGAGGACCTGCAGCCGGTGTTCTCTTTCAAGTTGCGGGGTGCCTACAACCGCATGCGCAAGCTCAGCGACGCCGAGCGGGCGAAGGGGGTGGTGGCGGCCTCGGCGGGCAACCACGCCCAGGGGGTGGCCATGGCGGCCCGGGCCCTCGGGGTCAAGGCCACCATCGTGATGCCCCGCACCACCCCGCAGATCAAGATCGCCGCCGTGAAGGCCCTCGGCGGCAAGGTGGTGTTGGAAGGCGACAGCTTCGACGCGGCGGCCAGCCACGCTACCCGGCTGGTGGCGGAGCTGGGCATGGTCTACATCCACCCCTTCGACGACCCGGAGGTGATCGCCGGCCAGGGAACCGTTGCCCTGGAGCTGCTGCGCCAGCTGTCCGGCCCCCTCGACGCCATCTTCGTCTGCGTCGGCGGCGGCGGACTCTGCGCCGGCATCGCCGCCTATGTGAAATTCGTGCGCCCGGAGGTGAAGATCATCGCCGTGGAGCCGGACGACGCCGCCTGCCTCAAGGCCGCCCTCGACAAGGGCCGGCGGGTCAAGCTCAAGCAGGTGGGGCTGTTCGCCGATGGCGCGGCGGTGGCCCAGGTGGGCAGGGAGACCTTCCGGGTGCTGCGCCAGACCCTGGACGGGGTGATCACCGTCACCACCGACGAGATCTGCGCGGCGATCAAGGATA
The DNA here is from genome assembly GCA_034717695.1 of Pseudomonadota bacterium. Classification (GTDB taxonomy): domain Bacteria; phylum Pseudomonadota; class Gammaproteobacteria; order Pseudomonadales; family Porticoccaceae; genus NAT127. Next base: position 36,584 of record JAYELS010000016.1, on the reverse strand, counting down.
TCTTCGAGGACACCCGCTCCATCGCCGAGCCCGCCGGGGCGCTGGCGGTGGCGGGGCTGAAAAAATACGTCGACCGGCACCGCCCCCAGGGTCGCACCTTGGCCGCCATCGTCAGCGGCGCCAACATGAATTTCGACCGGCTGCGCTACATCTCCGAGCGCACCGAGATCGGCGAGAAGCGCGAGGCGATCCTCGCCGTCACCATCCCCGAGCAGCCCGGCAGCTTCCGCAAGTTCTGCCAGCTGGTTCACCGGCGCATGATCACCGAGTTCAACTACCGCGTGGGCGACCCCGCCCAGGCCCATATCTTCGTCGGTGTGCAGGTGGAATCCGATCGGGACAGGGACGACCTGGTGGCCACCCTGCGCAGCCACGGCTACCCGGTGGCGGACATGACCGACAACGAGATGGCCAAATTACATATTCGCTACATGGTGGGGGGGCGGGTGTCCGCCGCCAGCGACGAGATGGTGTACCGCTTCGAATTCCCCGAGCGCCCCGGCGCCCTGTTCAACTTTCTCAGTCGCTTGGGGAGCAACTGGAACATTTCCATGTTCCACTACCGCAACCACGGCGCCGCCTTCGGTCGGGTACTGGCGGGCTTTGAGGTGCCGCCGGAGGAGCGCGGCCAGGTGCCGGTCTTTCTCCACGAACTCGGGTATGAGTACAGCGAGGAGACCGCCAACCCCGCCTACCAGTTCTTCCTGCGGGGATAGGCCGCAGCTTCAATACCCCGCCTATCCGGCTGGCCCTCCTTGGCGTCAGACCTCAGACGTCAGACCTGACCCTCCCCACCAACTCCCCCAGCCGCCGAATCTGGATCGCCTCCACCCCCGAGGTGGAGAGGGCGTCGGAGATCACCACCGCCTTGTCCTCCGGGTGGAATTCCTGGCGGGTGAGGAGAATGCCGGCGGCGGTGGCCAGGGTCTTCTCGGCATCGGCGCTGAAGTTGATGCGATAGCTCAGCAGGTTGCGGTTGAGCAGCAGCTGGCGGCGGGTGCGGCTGTCGTTGGTGAAGGCGCAGATCACCGCGTTGCGGGGCCGGCAGTTGGTGACGAAGTTGGCCATCAGGCCGCGCCGGGTGGGCACCAGGATGACCCGCGCGCCGATGGATTCGGCGAGTCGCACCGCGGCGGCGGCGATGCCCTGCTTGTCGCTGCCGAGGGTGATGTTGCGGCTGAAGTCGAGCCCCGGGCTCTGTTCCGTGGCGCGGGCGATGCGGTCCAGCACCTCCACGCAGCGCACCGGGTACTTGCCGGTGGTGGTCTCGCCGGAGAGCATGATGGCGTCCGCCTCCTCGTACACCGCATTGGCCACGTCGGTGACCTCGGCGCGGGTGGGCATGGGGTTCTCGATCATCGATTCCAGCATGTGGGTGGCGACGATGGAGCGCTTGCCCAGCTCCGCGCAGCGCTGGATGATGTGGCGCTGCACCCGGGGCAGCTGCTCGAAGGGAATCTCCACCCCCAGGTCGCCCCGCGCCACCATCACCCCGTCCGCCTCGGCGATGATGGCGTCGAGGTTCTTCACCCCTTCCTGGTCCTCGATCTTGGCGACGATCTTGGTCTTGCCCGCCTTGTTGCCCAGCAGGGTCTTCAGCTCGCGGATGTCCTCGGCCCCCCGCACGAAGGACAGGGCGATGAAATCCACGTCCTGCTCTACCGCAAAGGCGATGTCGCGCCTGTCCTTCTCGGTGATCGCCGGCAGGTTGACGCGAACCCCCGGCAGGTTGACGTGGCGGCGGCTCTTGAGGATGCCGCCGTCCAGCACCTTGCAGCGCATGGCGCGCTCTTCCTTGGTGAGCACTTCGAGGTTGATGAGGCCGTTGTCCACGGTGATGCGGTCGCCGACGTTGACGTCGTTGATGATGTCCTCGTAGTTGATCAGGATGGAGCGAGCCTCCACGTCCGCCTCGCTGCGCGCCACCACTGTGACCACGTCGCCGGTCTTGAGATTGAGATCCTCGGTCACCACCCCGGTGCGGATTTCCGGCCCCTGGGTGTCGAGCAACACCGCCACCGGGTGCTTGAGCTTCTTGTTGAGGGTGCGGATCGCCTTGATGATCCGCGCGCAGTTGTCGTGCTCGCCATGGGACATGTTGAGCCGCGCCACGTTCATCCCGGCGTTGGCCAGCTTTTCGAGCATGTCGTAGCTCGACGACACCGGGCCGATGGTGCAGATGATCTTGGTCTTGCGCATGGAGGTTCCTTGTGGAGGTCAGGTGCCGTGGCGGAAAGTGAGCAGTGTAGCGTCGGTGGCGATGGCGTCGAGGGGAATGTCCCAGGGCTCGGCGGGGAGGCTCGCCACTAGCTGAAAGTGGTGGGCAAGGCCCACCAGGCGGGGGCGCAGGGCGCGCGCCCGGGGGGCGCGGGCGAAGGTGCGGTCGTAGAACCCGCCGCCCATGCCGAGGCGGTTGCCCCGGGCGTCGAAGGCCACCAGGGGCAGGCACACCAGGTCGAGGCGCCAGGGGGGCGCCCGCCGCCCGCCCCGCAGGGCTGGCTCCGGGATGCCGTAGCGGTTGGGGATCAGCCTGTCACCCGGTCGATGGCGCAGGAACAGCAGGCGGTCGTGGCCGAGGGGATGGAGCACCGGCAGGTAGATGCGCTTGCCAGCCCGGGCGGCCCGTTCCAGCAGCGGGGCTGGATCGATCTCGCCGTCGTTGGCCAGATACAGGGCGATGTGACGGGCGCGGCGGAAGAACAGTTGCCGGCCGAGAACCCGCGCCAGCCCCAGGGCGGCGCGGCGTTGCGCCAGGGGCGACAGGGCGCGGCGGGCCTGGCGCATGGCGGAGCGGATCTGCGGCTTGCTGGCGGGCATGGGCCTCGGCGGACAGAAAGGAAAAACCCCGGAAGTGCCGCTGTCAGTGTGGCCTTGAACCCAGCGGTTCAAGGTGGGCGCTCCCGCAACGCATCAGGCTTCCCGTCGGGCGGGTATGCACAACAGCCGTGGCACGAAGCACCCGGTATCGCGATTATCGGCTCAAGGACTTGTTGACTGGCAAACACTCCAGGGTGGCGGCCATTATAACCCCGGGGCGTTGCCGGCTGACAACGCTTTCACCCCCGCGGTTACTGGAAGCGTTCGAGGGCACCGTCGAGCTTGGCGTCGAGGCGGGCGACTTCGTCCCCCAGGGTCTCGCCGCTGGAGGCCCGGGTCTCGGCCTTGAGGAGGTCGTAGGTGAGGTTGAGGGCGGCCATCACCGCGATGCGCTCGAGGCCGATCACGTGACCGGCGCGGCGGATATCCCGCATCCGCCGGTCGAGCTCCTGGGACGACTGGATCAGCGCCTGTTGCTCCTCGGGGGGGCAGTTGACCTGGTATTCCTTGTCGAGGATGCGGATGACGACGGTATTACTCATGTTTCGATATCCAGGCTCTTGAGGCGGGAAATCATCGCTTCGACCCGGGACCGCGCCAGCTCGTTCTTTTCCAGCAGTTGGCTGCGCTCCCGCAACAGGGCGGATTCCCGCTCCCGCAGGCGGTGGTTGTCGGCATGGAGCTGTTCGCACAGGGCGATCAGTCTGTCGATCTTGCGTTCCAGCTGGTGGAGGGTGTCGGTCATGGTGATGGCGGCGCGGATGGGGCCATCACTATAGGGTGGGCGCCGGGGGATGGTCAACAGCGCGTCAGGCCCTACACCGGGCGCCCGATACCGAGGAGGGCGCTCTTGTCGGCGCTGATGATCTCGTCCGCCTCGTAGCTGTAGTCGCCCCGGCTCTGCCGTTCGAGCAACTTGCCCACCAGGTGGCGGTAGCGCACCGAGGCCACGTCGAAACGGGAGTGCAGGTCGCGCCGCTCGATCTCGTGGTGGTAGCGGGGCCCCTGGGGGCGCAGGGCGTAGTCGTCCTGGGGGCCGATCTTGTAGGAGGCGAGGGGAAATACCACCCGGTAGGGCATGCGTGCCTCCCGGGTGTTCTGGATGAAGTTGACGGTGTTGCTGTCCCGGGTCTCGGGGGTGCTGCAATGGAGCAGGCGCACGTCGAGCCCCGGCTCGAAGCGGCTGTAGATGGCCGCCACGTGGCTGCGCAGGTAGATGTGGATGGTGAAGCGCACGTTCTGGGTCTTGGCGGTGATGCCGGCGGCCTTGGCCATGATGGGGGCCACCGCCTTGTTGCGGCAGGTGCGCACCATCGTGATGGTCTCGGAGGTGGAGTCCACGGTCACCACGTCATCGTCGGTGATGGGATCCCCCAGCAGGTCGGCGTGGAGAAAATCCGCGTGGGTGAGATCCATCAGGTTTTCCATGGTCAGCTCGGCACAGCAGTGCAGGCGAGTCTGGCCCCGCATGTAGCCCGGCAGTTTGCCGTCCTCGGGGATGTGGGCGAGGTTGGGCAAGAGGCTCGGCCGGGCGTTGGCCGGGTCGCCGTACCACACCCACACCATGCCGTAGCGCTCGCACACCGGGTAGTAGCCGCTGCCGCCGGTGAATTCGCTGGCGCCGGCGAGCTGCCGGGCGAGGTTGGCGGGGTGGAATTCCGCCGCCTTGGGCGCGCCGCCCTCCCGCCACAGGTAGTAGCGCCGGGAGTGCAGCGGTCGCCAGGTGGGTCGCGCGCCGATGTGGGCGCTGTGGGCCACGGGGATCCAGGCGTCCCGCAGGGGGGTGCTCCCGGGCACCCAGTCGTTGGGCAGGCGACGGAAATCCCCGGGGCGGGGTTCGATGACGGAGTTCATGCGCTTGCCCTCTCGCGGAAAAGAATATCGCCGTAAAGGCCCGGGTCCTGGCCGCGACGGTTCCAGTGTTCCGAGGGGCCCGGCAGGAGTTGGCTCACCGCGGCCAGGTCCACCCGTTCAAGGGGAGCGATGGGCGCACGCCCGAGGGCTGTCGACAGCCCCAGCAGCGCCGGGCGCAACCCCGAGGCCTGCGGTGCGAACGACCGCCACAAGACAGCGGTGGTGCCCCGCGCCGAGGGGGTGATGGCCCAGTGGGCGGCGGCCACCAGGCTGTCGTCGGGCCGGAGGAAGCTCAGCCAGGCCTCGCCACTTTGGGGGTGCAGGGCGAGACGGAAGACCAGGGGATATTCGCGAACGAAGCCGTCGAAGCGGGGCTGTCCGAGCCAGAAGGCGGCGCGCTCCATGGTCAGCCATCCCCGGTCGAGATGGGGGTCCGCCACCAGGGTTTCGGCGATGCGCAGCCCGGTGGCCCGCAACAGCAACTGGGGGCCGTCCATCAGCGCTGCTATGTAGTGGTCCGCCCCGAGTCCCACCGTCAGGCGGCCGTCGAACTGCCGGCCTTGGGTGGCGATCAGGGTATCCGGCAGTGCCCTCCCCTGGCTGGCGGTGGCGACATAGACGAAGCCGTTGTGCTCGACGGCGCTGTAGGGGTACACCCCGTAGCTGTCGGGGACTTTCTCGTCGGCCCGGAGGTTGGGGATGGCCCTGCAGCGGCCGGTTTCGCCGTCGAATGACCAGCCGTGGTAGCCGCACTGCAGCCAGCCTTCACCGCGCACCCGGCCGAGGGACAGGGGAACGCGGCGATGGGGGCAGCGGTTCTCCAGGGCCCGCACGGTGCCCGTCTGATCGCGGAACAGGACGATGGGCTCGTCGCCGACAAAGGCGCCGAGGGGTTTGCCGGGGGCCAGCTCCCGGGCCAGGGCCAGGGGCCACCAGGGGGCGTTCGTATCGCTCATGGGATTCCGCTCGTCGTTATCGTTGGCTCCGGTGCGCAGGCCCGGGCGGGGTGGGCTCAGTATAGGGCGGGATGGGGCCGTTTGCAGCCGCTTGCCCGCGACACGCCGCGCCTGCGGTCAAGTGCCGTGGCGCCGGGGCCGCATTGCCAGCCGGCGGACAAAGTCCCGGGCGGTGGCGGTCGGGTCCGCGGCCCCCGTCAGGGCGCTGATCATCGCCACGCCGTCGGCCCCCGCGTCCCGCACCGGGATCAGCCGATCGCGGTTGATCCCGCCGATGGCCACCAGGGGGTAGTCCGACAGTACCCGTCGCCAGTAGGCGAGCCCCCGGGGCCCCTGGGGTGCCCAGGGCATTATCTTGCTGGTGGTGGGGTAGACAGGGCCCGAGGCCAGGTAGGACGGGCGGCAGCGGTGGGCCCGGGCCACCTCCACATGGCCGTGGGTGCTGATGCCGAGGCGCAGGCCCGCCCGGTGGATGGCGCCGAGGTCTGCGGTGGCGAGATCCTCCTGGCCGAGATGAACCCCATAGGCACCGAGTTCGATCGCCAGCTGCCAGTGGTCGTTGATGAACAGCCTGGCCCCGTGGCGGCGGGCGAGGGCGATGCCGTCGCCCAGTTCCGCCCGCAGGGCTGCGCCGTCGAGATCCTTGATGCGCAATTGAATGGTAGTGACGCCGGCGGGCAGCAGGGTGGCCAGCCAGTGGGCCCTGTCCACCACCGGATAAAGCCCCAGGGGCAGGGCGCCGCAGCCGGGGAAGGGCGTCTCCCGCAGGCCCTCGTCGAGACGGTCGAGCAGCATGGGGAGGTCGACCCCGTCGTCGGGAAAGTGGCTGATGTCCACGGGGCCTGGGTGGTCGTCCCAGCCCCGGCCCTGCCGCAGCCCCTGATTGATGGCCATCTTGGCGATCACCACGGCGTCGGCCAGGGGGTGCCCCAGGGCCAGGGCCGTGGCGATGGCCGAGGCCAGGGCGCAGCCCGTGCCGCGACTGTGGGGAGTGGGCAGGCGCGGACTGTGGAGCCAGAAGCGCTGTCCCCCGGCGAGGTACAGATCGCAGCTGGCGGGGCCGGTCCCGTGGCCGCCCTTGACCAAAAGGCCCGCGGCCCCCAGGGCGCGGAGCGCCTCCCCCGCCGATGCCGCGTCCCGGTCACCGGCCACCGGGCGCCCGGCGAGTCGTTCCGCTTCCCCGTGATTGGGGGTGGCGATGGTGCACAGGGGCAGAAGCTCGCGGCGCAGGGCTGCGATGGTGCCCGCTGCCATCAGGGCCGAGCCGGCGGAGCTCGCCATCACCGGGTCGAGCACCGAGGGCAACCCGGTGGCGCGCAGAAAATCCCCGCACACCCGCACCTGTTCGGGGGTGGCCACAAGGCCGATCTTCACCGCGCCGATGGGCAGCGCCCGGCAGGCCCCCAGCTGTTGGTGGAGCACGGCGGGTGCCACCGGATTGACGGCCGTCACCGCGCCCCCGTGCTGGGCGGTGACAGCGGTGACCGCCGCCGCGCCGTGGCCCCCCAGGGCGCGGATCACCCGCAGGTCCATGGCGGTGCCCGCCATCCCCGAGCAATCGCTGCCGCCGATGGCGAGTACCACCGGTTTAGCCGCGCCGCTCACGACTGGTGCCAGAACGGGGTGCCCACCACCGGGGTGCTGGGGCTGGCGCTGTCCCGCACCGGCATCAGGCCTGCCTCGAAGGCGAGGCGCCCGGCGGCGACGCCGTGGGCAAAGGCCCGGGCCATGGTCGCCGGGTCCGCCGCCCCGGCCACGGCGGAATTGAGCAGCACCCCGTCGTAGCCCAGCTCCATGGCCTGGGCGGCGTGGGAGGGGGCGCCGATGCCGGCGTCGACGATCAGGGTGATGTGGGGCAGCCGCGCCCGCAGGGTGCGCAGCCCGTAGGGGTTGATCAGCCCCCGGCCGGTACCGATGGGGGCGCCCCAGGGCATCAGGATCCGGCAGCCGGCTGCCACCAGTTTTTCGCACAGCACCAGGTCGTCGGTGCAATAGGGGAAGACCTCAAAGCCCTGGCTGATCAGTTCCCGCGCCGCTTCCAGCAGGGCGAAGGGGTCCGGTTGCAGGTTGTAGTCGTCGCCGATGACTTCCAGCTTGATCCAGCGGGTGCCGAACAGCTCCCGGGCCATCTGGGCGGTGGCGATGGCGGTGCTGGCGCAGTGGCAGCCGGCGGTATTGGGCAGGAGCCGCAGGCCGAGGTCGCGCAGGTACTCCCAGAACCCTGCGCCGCCGCTGCCCTGGCGGCGCAGGGACACCGTCACCACCTCGGCGCCGGAGGCGCGAATGGCATCCCCCATCACCCGGGGCGAGGGGTAGAGGGCCGAGCCGATCAGCAGGCGACTGGTGAGGACTTCGTCGGCGAGTTGCCACATCTCAACCGCCCTCCATGGGGGAAACCAGTTCCACCCGGTCGCCGGGTTGAAGGGTGGTCCCGGCCCGGGCGCCGGCGGGGACAAACCGGCCATTGACCGCCGCCGCCACGGGGGCGGGGCCCCGGCGGGCGATCAGTGCGGCCAGGGAGGTGCCCGCCGGCAGGGTTGTTGCCTCGCCGTTGAGTTCGATGGTGATCATGGTTTGCAGCTCTCCAGAATAGTGGCTACTTGTGCCCGGCAGGCCAGCTCCGCCAGAGCCGGGGCCAGCAGGTAGCCGTGGCGGAACAGGCCGTTGATGCGGGTAAGGCCCGGCCGGCTGTCGATCAACGGCAGGTTGTCGTCGAGGGCCGGGCGACAGTTGGCCTCGGCGTGGAGGATCCGCGCCTCGGCAAAGCCCGGGTGCAGGCTCCAGGCGGCGGACAGCAGTTCCAGGGCGGAGCGCACCGTCACCGGGCCGTTGTCGTCGCTTTCGATCTGGGTGGCACCGAGCACATAGCGATTGTCGGTGCGGGGCACCAGGTAGAGGCGGTAGCGGGGGTGGAGCAGCCGCACCGGGCGGGACAGCGCCACCTCGGGGGCCTCCAGCCACAGGACTTCGCCCCGCACGCCCCTGAGGGCCGGGATGTCGGCCCGGGCGCCGAGGCCCCGGCAGTCAAAGACCTGGTCGAAGGCATGGTCGCCCCGGGCGGTGCTCACCCGCCCGGGGGCCAGTGCCGTCACCGGGGTTTGTGCCCGCCAATCCACCCCCCGGGCCAGGAGGTGGGCGCCGAGGGCCGCCATCACCTTGCCGGTGTCGAGCCAGGCTTCCCCCGGCAGCCACAGGGCCTCGCCGAAGGTGTCGGCAAGGGCGGGCTCGAGGGTGGTGAGGGCGTCGCGATCGACGGTTTTGGCGTCCCTATCGGCCACCCCCTGGCGGGCCAGGCGCTGGCGGAAATGGCCCAGCTCCCGGTGGTCGCTGGGGTGGGCCACCACCAGGCTGCCGCGCTGGTGGAAATCCACCGCCGCACCCAGGCTGGCGATCAGCGCCGGCCAAAGTTCCAGGGAGCGCCGGCCCAGGGAATGGACCTGCGGTTCCGCCGCTTCCAGCTCCGCCCAGGGGGCGAGCATGCCCGCCGCTGTCCAGGCCGCGGCGCCGCCCCGGTCCCGGGGGTCCCGGTCGAAGAGGGTGACGGTGCAGCCCCGCGCCAGCAGGTGAGCCGTCAACACCCGTCCCATTATCCCGGCGCCGACCACCGCCACCCGGCGGGCATCCCGGCGGGCCCGCTCGGGCCGGGGTGCTGCCGGCGTCACCGGTCGTCGCCCCCCGCGCTGGCCCCCACCGGCGGATAGAGGGCGCCGCCTGATGCGCGGAACTCCGCGGACTTCTCCGCCATGCCCCGGGCCCGCTCCCCGTCGGAGAAGGCGCGCACGTCCTGGCTGATTTTCATGGAGCAGAACTTCGGTCCGCACATGGAGCAGAAATGGGCCACCTTGGCGCTGTCCCTGGGCAGGGTCTGGTCGTGGTAGGCGCGGGCGGTGTCGGGATCGAGGCCGAGGTTGAACTGATCCTCCCAGCGGAATTCGAAGCGCGCCCGGGAGAGCAGGTCGTCCCGCTCCCGGGCCGCCGGGTGGCCCTTGGCCACATCGGCGGCGTGGGCCGCGATCCGGTAGGCGATGAGGCCCTGCTTGACGTCGTCCCGGTCGGGCAGGCCCAGGTGTTCCTTGGGGGTCACGTAGCACAGCATCGCGCAACCGAACCAGCCGATCATGGCGGCGCCGATGCCGCTGGTGATGTGGTCGTAGCCCGGGGCGATGTCGGTGGTCAGGGGCCCCAGGGTGTAGAAGGGGGCCCCGTGGCAGTGCTCCAGCTGCATCGCCATGTTTTCCTGGATCAGGTGCAGGGGCACATGGCCCGGGCCCTCGATCATGGTCTGCACGTCGTGCCGCCAGGCGACGCGGGTCAGCTCCCCCAGGGTTTTCAGTTCCGCGAACTGGGCCTCGTCGTTGGCGTCCGCCAGGGACCCGGGGCGCAGCCCGTCCCCGAGGGAAAAGCTCACGTCGTAGGCCTTCATGATGTCGCAGATATCCTCGAAGTGGGTGTAGAGGAAGTTCTCCCGGTGATGGGCGATGCACCACTTGGCGAGGATGGCGCCGCCCCGGGAAACGATGCCGGTGAGGCGATCGGCGGTCATGGGCACGAAGGGCAGGCGCACGCCGGCGTGGATGGTGAAGTAGTCCACCCCCTGCTCGGCCTGCTCGATAAGGGTGTCGCGGAAGATACCCCAGGTCAGGTCCTCGGCCACGCCGCCGACCTTTTCCAGGGCCTGATAGATGGGCACGGTGCCGATGGGGACCGGCGAATTGCGGATGATGTGGTCCCGGGTGCTGTGGATGTGCTTGCCGGTGGACAGGTCCATCACCGTGTCGGCGCCCCAGCGGATCGCCCACACCAGCTTGTCCACCTCGTCCTCGATGGCGGATGACAGGGCGGAGTTGCCGATATTGGCGTTGACCTTCACCCGGAAGTTGCGGCCGATGATCATCGGCTCCAGCTCCGGGTGGTTGATGTTGGCGGGGATGATGGCCCGCCCTTCCGCCACCTCCCGGCGCACGAATTCGGGGGTGATCACCCCGGGAATGCGGGCTCCCATGGGATTGCCCCGCAGGCGCTGCTCGCGCTCGCCGTTTTCCCCCGGCGAGGCGGCGTGGCGCTGGTTTTCCCGCAGGGCCACGTACTCCATTTCAGCGGTGATGATGCCCCGCCGGGCGTAGTGCATCTGGCTCACGTTGCCGCCGGGGAGGGCGCGGCGCGGGGCCCGTTGCAGGGCCGGGTTGAACAGGGTGGCGATGCCCTGGACGCCGTCGTCGGAGGGGCGCGGGTCGCGGCCGGGGTAGATCTCCGTATCGCCCCGCCGGGCGAGCCAGGGGGCGCGCACCGGGTCGATGCCGAGGCCCAGGTCGATGGCCGCCGCCGGATCGGTGAAGGGCCCGGAGCTGTCGTGCAGGCGGACCGCCTCGCCGTTGCTCAGGGTGACTTCCCTAAGCGGTACGCGGATATCGGCGTGGTCGGGGTGGGAGAGATAGACCTTGCGGCTCGCCGGCAGCGGCGCGCGGGTAATGGTCTGTCGGGACATGGTCGACTCCTTGCTGTTTCAGGGGTGGAACGTCCCGACCAGCAAAGAGTAGAAAAAAGAGGGGTGGACACCGCCGGTGCCGAACTCTTCCCTACGCCGATACTAGTCGGATCAGGTTCAACGGGTCTGCGTCTTCGCATCTCAGCCCCTGGTTCGAAAACGAACGGGGCGCCCCGAGAGTGGGCCCGATTATAGGGAAGGGTGGCCCGCCAGGGGAACCCCCGGCGGCGCCCGTGGATGAATTGACCACAGCCCCGGTGGTAGTATGGCGGCCTGACCCTGGAGCCCCTATGACATTTGACGAACTCGCCAGACTGCTGGAAGTGGAAGGCTTCGAGGAAACCGCCGCCGAGTTGCACGGCATCCTCTGCGGCCGCCTGGCGGGCGGCGAGCGGCTGGCGGGGGGCACCCTGCGGGCGGCCCTGGTGGAGAGCCTGGAGAGCGACGAGGAGTTGATCGACAACGCCCTGCCGGAGCTCACCCGCCTGTACCAGCAGGCCCTCGCCGCCCTCACCGACAGCAGCTTTGCCTTCAGCCCCCTGCTGCCGGAGGACGACGCGGGCCTCGATGCCCGGGTGGCCGCCCTGTCGGTCTGGACCCAGGGCTTTCTCGATGGCCTGGTGGATGCCGGCCTCGCCGGGGACGCCGACCTGTCGGAGGACGCCGCCAGTGCCCTCGGCGATCTGGTGGCCATCGCCCGGGCCGGCTTCGAGGGGGAGGGGGACAACGACGACGAGGCGGATTTCGCCGAGCTCGTCGAGTACGTGCGGGTGGCCGCCATCCTCATCTTCGCCGAACTGGCGTCCCCCGCGGACATTGCCGCCCCCGGCTCCGATACCCTCCACTGACCCCTGTCCCGCACCCGACCGTGGAACGCCGACCATGATCAAACCCAGCGAATTCGCCCGCCGTCGCCGCGACCTGATGTCCCTGATGGCGGAGGACAGCATCGCCATCATCGCCGCCGCCCCCGAGAAGGTGCGCAGCCACGACACCCACTACCGCTACCGCCAGGACAGCGATTTCCTCTACCTCACCGGGTTCAACGAGCCGGAGGCGGTGCTGGCTCTGATCCCCGGTCGCAAGCAGGGGCAGTTCATCCTCTTTTGCCGCGATCGCGATCCCGCCCGGGAAATCTGGGATGGCTACCGCGCCGGCCCCGAGGGGGCGGTGGAGCGCTTCGGCGCCGACGATGCCTTCCCCATCGGCGACATCGACGAGATCCTGCCGGGGCTGATCGAGGGCCGCGAGCGGGTCTACTACGCCGTGGGCAAGGACCAGAATTTCGACCGCCAGCTGATGGAGTGGGTGAATGCCATCCGCGCCCGGGCCCGGGCGGGTGCCATTCCCCCGGCGGAATTCGTCGACCTCGATCACCTGGTCCACGAAATGCGCCTGTACAAGAGCGCCAGCGAGCTCAAGGTGATGGCCAGGTCCGGCAAGATCGCCGCCCGCGCCCACTGCCGCGCCATGCGGGTCTGCAAGCCGGGGATGCACGAGTACCAGCTGCAGGCGGAGATCGAGCACGAGTTCGCCATGGCCGGGGCGGAATTTCCCGCCTACAGCACCATCGTCGGGGGCGGCGCCAACGGCTGCATTCTCCACTACATCGAGAACCGCGCCCCCCTCAACGACGGCGATCTGGTGCTGATCGACGCCGGCTGTGAGTACCAGGGTTACGCTTCCGATATCACCCGCACCTTCCCGGTCAACGGCCGGTTTTCCCCCGAGCAGAAGGTGCTCTACAACATCGTGCTGGAAGCCCAGTACGCCGCCATCGACGCCGCCCGCGCCGGCAACCACTGGAACGAACCCCACGACGCCACGGTGCGGGTGATCACCGAGGGGTTGGTGGACGCGGGGCTGCTCAAGGGCAAGGTGGCGGACCTCATCGAGGCGGGTGCCTACCGGGATTTCTACATGCACCGCGCCGGCCACTGGCTGGGCATGGATGTCCACGACGCCGGCGACTACAAGGTGGATCACCAGTGGCGCCTGCTGGAGCCGGGCATGGTGATGACCATCGAACCCGGTATCTACGTGGCGCCGGACAACACCCGGGTGGCGAAGAAGTGGCGGGGCATCGGCATCCGCATCGAGGACAACGTGGCCATCACCCGCAAGGGCACCGAGATCCTCACCGCCGACGTGCCCAAGACCCTCCATGACATCGAAGCGCTGATGGCGGGCTGACCGTGACCGCGCCCCCGCCCGCCGCCCTGCCCGAGCACACCGATATCGCCATCGTCGGCGGCGGCATGGTGGGCCTCAGCCTGGCGCTGCTGCTCGCCCGGGGCTGCCCTGACCTGCAGGTGCTGGTGATCGAGGCCTATCCCCTCAAGGGGAGCGACAGCGGTCATGCGCAACCGAGTTTCGATGCCCGGTCCACGGCCCTGTCCCACGGCAGCCGGGTGCTGTTCGAACAGATCGGCCTGTGGCCGGCCCTGGCGGACCGGGTCGCGGTCATCGACAGCATCCATGTCTCCGACCGGGGCAAGGCCGGTGTGACCCGCCTCGCCGCCGGGGAACAGGGCCTGCCGGGCCTCGGCTACGTGGTGGAGAACCGGGTGCTCGGCAATGCCCTGATCGACGCACTCAGGGGCTGTGCCGGCGTTGCCGTGGCGGCACCGGTGCGGGTCGATGGCCTCGTCCCCGCGGCGGACGCCATGGTGGTGGAGGCCGGCGGGCACCGTTGTCGCGCCGGGCTGGCGGTGGTGGCCGAGGGAGCGGGCTCCGCCACCCTCGACCGGCTCGGTATCCACAGCCGGGCGACGGACTACGGCCAGTCCGCCCTGATCGCCAACATCGCCCTCGCCGAACCCCACGGCGGCGTGGCCTACGAGCGCTTTACCGACCAGGGTCCGATGGCCCTGCTGCCCCTGCCGGATGCCGCCGGGGAGCACCGTGCCGCCCTGGTGTGGACCCTGCTCCCCGACCAGGCGGCCGCCCTGGTGGCCGCTCCGGAGGCGGATTTTCTCGCCGCCCTGCAGGCCCGCTTCGGCCACCGCGCCGGGCGGTTTCGCCGCCGGGGGGAATGCGCGGTTTATCCGCTGCGCCTGGCGGTGGCGGAGGAGCAGGTTCGCAGTCATCTGGCGGTGGTGGGCAACGCCGCCCACTTTCTCCACCCGGTGGCGGGGCAGGGTTTCAACCTGGCGCTGCGGGATGTGGCGCGGCTGGCGGAGGCGATCGCCGGGGCAGTGCGGCGCGGGTTGTCGCCGGGGGATCTGGCGGTGCTGGAGGGGTACCTCGCCGGCCAGGCGCTGGACCAGCGGCGCACCATTCTGTTCAGCGACAGCCTGCCCAGGGTGTTTGCCGCCCGGGGGGCGGTGCCGGTGGCACTGCGCAACGCCGGCCTTATCACCCTCGACCTGGTGCCGGGGCTGCGGGGGGAGTTCGCCCGCTTCGGCGCCGGTCTTCTGCACCGGGCCGCCAGGCTCGCCCCATGAGATCGGCTCCCCGGAGACATGCCCATGAATGGCCCTGAACAGCATGATGTCCTGATCGCCGGTGGCGGCCTGGTGGGGGCGGCCCTGGCGGTGATGCTGGGGCGCCATCCCGCGGCCCGGGACCTGCGCATCGCCGTGGTGGAGACCCGCCCGTTCAGCGCCGACCTCAGGGGCGAGTTGTTCGACACCCGGGTCATTGCCCTCGCCGAATCCTCCCGCCACCTGCTGGCGGATGCCGGGGTGTGGACCGATGAACTCGCCGCCAGGGCCTGCCCCTACCGGCGCATGGTGGTGCGGGACAGCGCCGGCACCGGCTGCATCGAATTCGACTGCGCCGAGGTGCACCGCCCCGACCTCGGCCATATCGTCGAGAACGCCGCGCTGCTCGGGCCCCTCCATGGCGCCATCGAGGGGCTCGACAACGCACGCTTTGTCTACGGCGCCATCGATGAGGTGGTGCGGGACGGGGATGACCGCCTGGTGCTCCGCCTCGCCGACGGCCGCGAGCTCGGCGCGCCCCTGGTGGTGGCGGCGGATGGCGCCCAGTCCCTGGTGCGGGAGCGCTGCGGCTTCGCCCTGCGCAGCTGGGACTACGGCCACAGCGCCATCGTCGCCACGGTGCGGGGCGCGCGGCCCCACGACTTCGTCGCCCGCCAGTGGTTTACCCCCGAGGGGCCCCTGGCCTTTTTGCCCCTGCGCACGGCGGACGGGGATTGTCGCCATGTCTCCATCGTCTGGTCCCAGGACCACGACGAGGCCACACGGCTGATGGCCCTCGATGACGGGAGCTTTTGCCGGGAGCTGGGCCACGCCAGCGAGCACTGCCTGGGCGACATCAGCTTTGCCTCCCGGCGTTTCGCCTTTCCCCTGCGCCAGCGCCACGCGGTGGACTATGTACAGCCCGGGGTGGTGCTGGTGGGGGACGCCGCCCACACCATACACCCCCTGGCGGGGCAGGGGGTCAACCTCGGCTTCGCCGACGCGGCGGCGCTGGTGGAGGAGCTGGGGCGGGCCCTCGAGCGGGGTCTGCCGGTGGGCCACCTGTCGGCCCTGGAGCGCTACCAGCGCCGCCGCAAGCCGACAAACCTGGCGATGATGGCGGCCATGGAGGGTTTCAAGCGGCTGTTCGACGAGACGCCGCCCCTGGTGCG
Source organism: Pseudomonadota bacterium (assembly GCA_034717695.1). Lineage (GTDB taxonomy): Bacteria > Pseudomonadota > Gammaproteobacteria > Pseudomonadales > Porticoccaceae > NAT127. Next base: position 20,875 of record JAYELS010000016.1, on the reverse strand, counting down.
GTTGGTGCGCAACAACGGCATGAACCTGCTCAATCGCCTGGCCCCGGTCAAAAATCAGCTGATTCGCCAGGCCATGGGCTTTTAGCCCGGGCGGTGCGGGTTTAGAATTCGCCCCTGTTTCCCCCGAGGCCCGCCATGGGACTGCGTACCCCCCTCCACCACCGTCACCTCGCCCTCGGCGCCAAGCTGGTGGATTTCGGCGGCTGGGACATGCCCCTCCACTACGGCTCCCAGATCGACGAACACCACCGGGTGCGTCGCCACGCCGGGGTTTTCGATGTCAGTCACATGCGGGTGGTGGACGTCGCCGGGCCCGATGCCCGGGATTTCCTGCGCCGCCTGCTGGCCAATGATGTCGACCGCCTGAAGACCCCCGGCAAGGCCCTCTACTCGGTGATGCTGAACCCGGCCGGGGGGGTGATCGATGACCTGATCGTCTACCTGCTGGGGGATTCCCGCTACCGGCTGGTGGTCAACTGCGGCACCGCCGACAAGGATCTCGCCTGGATGGCCGCCGAGGCCCGGGGCTTGGCGGTGGATATCCGCTCCCGGGCCGACCTCGCCATCCTCGCGGTGCAGGGCCCCGAGGCCATCCCCCTGGTGAAGGCCGTGCTGCCCGGCGCCGCCGCGCTGATCGACGGCCTCAAGTCCTTTTGCGCCGCGAGCTCCGGGGATGTCTTCATCGCCCGCACCGGCTACACCGGCGAGGACGGCGTCGAGCTGATCGTGCCGGGCGCGGCGGTGGTGTCCCTCTGGGATGCCCTGCTGGACGCCGGTGTCAGCCCCGTCGGCCTCGGTGCCCGGGACACCCTGCGCCTCGAGGCGGGCATGAACCTCTACGGCAACGACATGGACGAGAACACCTCGCCCCTGGAGGCCAACCTCGGCTGGACCATCGCCTGGGAGCCCGCCGAGCGCGCCTTCATCGGCCGCGAGGCCCTGGAGGCCCAGCGCGCCGCCGGTGTCCCCCACAAGCTGGTGGGGCTGGTGATGAGCGGGCGCGGAGTGCTGCGCGCCCACCAGGCGGTGACCTGCGAATCCGCCCCCGGCAGCGGCGAGATCACCAGCGGCACCTTTTCCCCCACCCTCGGCCACGCCATTGCCCTCGCCCGGGTGCCGGCGGCGTTTTCCGGCACCGCCCTGGTGGACATCCGCGGCAAGCCGGCGCCGGTCACCCTGGTCAAACCCTGTTTCGTCCGCCGTGGCCAGGCGGTCGTGCAACCCGCTGATTAACCGAACGGAGCCCCCATGAGCGAACTGCCCAACGAACTGCGATACCTGGAAACCCACGAGTGGGTCCGCAACGAAGGCGACGGCATCGCCACCATCGGCATCACCGACCACGCCCAGGACGCCCTGGGTGACGTGGTGTTCGTCGAACTGCCGGAGGTGGGCCGGGTGCTCGCCGCCGGGGAGGAGTCCGCCGTGGTGGAATCCGTGAAGGCCGCCTCCGACATCTACGCGCCGGTATCGGGCGAGGTGATCGCCATCAACGAGGCCCTCGAGGACGCCCCCGAGACCATCAACAACTCCCCCTACGGCGATGGCTGGTTCTACAAGGTGCGGATGTCCGATCCCGCCGAGCTCGACGAGCTGCTGGACGCCGACGGCTACCGGGATGTGGCGGAGGCCTGAGGCCCCGGCGGCGCGCCCTGAAGGGGGCGCGCCGCTCCCTTCACCGCCCCGGGCGCCCCGGCTCCACGCGCCCGATCCCCGCTTTCCGGTTCGATTCCCGTGTGCCTGATCGCCCTCGCCTGGCAGGCCCATCCCCGCTACCCCCTGGTGCTGGTGGCCAACCGGGATGAATTCCTCGACCGCCCCGCCGCTCCGGCCCACTGGTGGCCGCAGCATCCCGGGCTGCTCGCCGGGCGCGATCTCGAGGCCGGCGGCACCTGGCTGGCGGTGGGCGCCAGCGGGCGCTTCGCCGCCGTCACCAACTACCGGGAGGGCCGCCCCGTTCCCGGCGACCGCTCCCGGGGCGAGTTGCCCCTCCACTTCGTCACCGGGAACGATGCCCCCGAGGCCTTCGTCGCGGGGCTTGCCGCCCAGGGCCTACGCTACGGCGGCTTCAACCTGCTGGCGGGGGATGGCGACAGCATCGCCTGGTGCTCCAACCGCAAGGCCGGCCACCAGCGTCTTGTCCCCGGTATCCACACCCTCAGCAACCATCTCCTCGACACCCCCTGGCCCAAGAGCGAGCTGGCCCGCCTGAAGCTGCAAAAGCTGCTTCACGGGGATGATTTTGGCGTCGAGGAACTGTTCGCGGTGCTGGCGGATCGCGCCCCCTTCGACGACCACAGCCTGCCGGTGACGGGGGTGGGCCTCGACAAGGAGCGGGTGCTGTCGCCACCCTTCATCGTCGCCGACGGCTACGGCACCCGCTGCACCACGGTGCTGCGGGTGGACCGCGCCGGGCGGCTGCTGTTCGCCGAGCAGAATTTCGACAACGGCGAGCGGCACGGGCCACCCCGGTTGTTTCACTTCACCGTCGGGGGAGGCTGAAGAACCTGGGCACCCCGTTGTCCGGGGTCTCAATGCAGGCGGGATGCGCCGTGGCGGTACAGGCGGGTGATGCCGGGGTCGTTGAAGGCGCCTTCGAGGTGGTCGCGGATCTGGGTGTTGTCGGCGAGGGTGAGGGCGTGGTGTGCCAGCTCCTCGGCCCGGGACAGGGGCACCTGGCGGAGCATGGCCTTGACCCGCAACAGGCTGGTGGCGCTCATCGACAGCACCCGGTAGCCGAGCCCCACCAGCAGCAGGGCGGAGAGGGGGTCTCCGGCCATTTCGCCGCAGATGCTCAGGGGGCAGCCGGCGGCGTCGGCGTCGACGACGATCTGGCGCAGGGCCTGGAGCAGGGCCGGGTGGTAGGTGTGGTAGAGGTCGGCAACCCGGGGGTTGTTGCGATCCACCGCCAGCAGGTACTGGGTGAGGTCGTTGGAGCCCACCGACAGGAAGTCCACCCGGCGGGCGATCTCCGCCACCTGGTAGACCGCCGCGGGCACCTCGATCATGGCGCCGATCAGCGGGCGGTGGAGCCTGTAGCCCTCCTCCTCGGTGAGTTCGTCGTAGACCCGGTAGACCAGTTCGAGGGCGGACTCCAGCTCGGGGATGTTGGAGATCATCGGCAGCAGGATGCGCAGGTTCTCGTAGCCCTCGCTGGCGCGCATGATGGCGCGCAGCTGCACCAGGAAGATCTCCGGGTGGTCGAGGCTGATGCGGATGCCGCGCCAGCCGAGGAAGGGGTTGGCCTCCTCGATGGGGAAGTAGGGCAGGGCCTTGTCGCCGCCGATGTCGAGGGTGCGCATGGTCACCGGGCGGGGGGCGAACATCTCGATCTGCTCCCGGTAGATCTTGCGCTGCTCGTCCTCGGAGGGAAAGCGCTCCTGCATGAAGAAGGGGATCTCGGTGCGGTACAGGCCGACACCCTCGGCCCCCCGGTCGAGGGACAGCAGGCTGTCGATGCGCAGCCCGGTGTTGACCCAGAGGGCGATGTGATGATCGTCGGCGGTGACGCTCGGCTCGTCCCGCAGGCGCTCCAGATCCTCGGCGAGGATCTTCTCCTCCTGCCGCTGGGCCTGGTAGGAGCGCAGCACCTCGGGGTTGGGGTTGGCGATGATGATGCCCTGGTGGCCGTCGACGATGATGGGGCCGCCCTCCAGTTCCCGCCATGGCAGGTCGATGGCGCCCATCACCGTGGGGATGCCCATGGCGCGCCCGAGGATCGCCAGGTGGGAGTTGCGGGAGCCCTTGGCGGAGACCATGCCGACGACCTTCTCGACGCTGACGTCGGCGAGGTTGGGGGCCGCCAGCTCCTCGCCGATGAGGATGGTGTCGGGGGGATATTCCTTGTTCTCGACCTGGGACTGCTGCAGGTAACCCAGCACCCGCCGCCCCAGGTCGCGGACATCCGTGGCCCGTTCCCGCAGGTACGGGTCCTCCATGGAGCTGAAGTTGCGGATGTGTTCGATGATCACCTCGCTCCAGGCGGTCTGGGCGGACAGCCCGGCCTTGATGAGGATGGTGACCTCGCCCCCCAGGGATTTGTCGTCGAGCATGCTGACGTAGACGTCGAACAGCGCCCGCTCCTCGAGATTGAGGCGGTCGGAGAGGTCGGCGTGCACCGCCCGCAGGTCCTGTTTGGTCTGCTCCAGGGCCTTGGTGAACAGCGCCAGCTCGTGGTCGATGTCCGCCGCCGGGCGGTGGGGCACGGCGTAGAGGTCGGCGGGGGAGGTGACCACCACGGCGGTGCCGATGCTGATGCCGGGCACGCTCGCCACCCCGCGAAACACCCGCTGGTCGCCGTTCTGGGCATGGTCCGGCGACAGCTGGCGGACCAGCTGGCCGGTGGCGCTGGCGTGGGCGATGACCCCGGCGAGCTGGGCGGACACCGTGACCAGGAAGGCCTCCTCGCTCTGGTCGAAGCGGCGCTGCTCGGCCTGCTGCACCACCAGCACCCCCAGCACCTTGCGGTGGTGGATCACCGGCGCGCCGAGAAAGGAGCGGAAACGCTCCTCGCCGCTCTCGGGGAAGTAGGCGAAGTTGGGGTGGGATTCGGCGTCATCGAGGTTGATGGGCTCGGCCTTGGCGGCGACAAGGCCCACCAGACCCTCCCCGGCGGCGAGGCGGATATTGCCCACCGCCTCGGGGTAGAGTCCCTCGGTGGCGGCCAGCACGTACTTGTCGCTCACCGGGTCGTGCAGGTAGATGGAGCACACCCCGGTATCGGTGGTCTTGCGCACCCGCTTGACGATGATGCCCAGCACCGAGGCGAAGTCCCGGGCGGAGTTCACCTCCTGGACGATGCCGCGCAGGGAGTCGAGCATGTTCATGGGGCGATTCCGCCGAGGTTGCGTTCGATTTCAGTATGAACGCAGGCCAGCTCCTTGAGGGCGCGGCGGTAGACCTCGCGCTTGAAATCGACGATCTGGCTCACCGGGAACCAGTAGTTGACCCAGCGCCAGCTGTCGAATTCGGGTTTGTCGCCCTGGTCGAAGCGGATGTTCCCCGGGTCGCCGGTGAGGCGCAACAGGAACCACTTCTGTTTCTGGCCGATGCAGACCGGGTGGGAGTTGCGCCGCACGTAGCGCTTGGGTAGCCGGTAGCGGAGCCAGCCGCGGGTCTGCGCCAGCAGTTCGACGTCGTCCCGCGCCAGGCCGATCTCCTCGAAAAGCTCGCGGAACAGGGCATCTTCCGGGGTTTCGCCGCGATTGATGCCGCCCTGGGGGAATTGCCAGGCATCCTGCCCGGCGCGCTTGGCCCACAACAGCTGGCCGGTGCCATCGCACAGGACGATACCTACGTTTGGTCGAAAACCCTCTTTATCAATCACTTAGGTGCCCACCCCGCCATCTACCGAGGTATTGTTCCACAATACCTCGCAATCCAGCAATGCGCTTGATTGTGGAAAAACCGGGGAGTGGGTATCCTCCCGATCCCCTTTTTTCGCGGACGATTCCCCCCGATGGCGCTGGCAATTTTCGACCTGGACAACACCCTGATCGCCGGGGACAGCGACCACGGCTGGGGGGAGTTCCTGGCCAGTCGCGGCAAGGTGGACGCCGCCAACTACCGGGCCATGAACGAGAAGTTCTACCGGGATTACCAGCAGGGCCGCCTCGATATCCACGAGTACCTGGCCTTCGCCCTCGAGCCCCTGGCGCGCCTACCCCGGGAGGAACTGGTGGCCCTGCACCGGGAGTTCATGGTGGCGGTGATCGAGCCCCTGTGGCTGCCCCGGGCGGTCCAGCTGGTCCAGCATCACCGCGAGCGCGGCGACCGGCTGATGGTGATCACCTCCACCAACCGCTTCATCGCCGAGCCCATCTGTCACAGGCTGGGCATCCGCGACCTGCTGGCCACCGAGCTGGCGATGGCCGATGGCCGTTACACCGGCGCCGTGGACGGCGTGCCCACCTACCGGGATGGCAAGGTGACCCGCCTCCGGGCCTGGCTCGATGTCGAGGGGGAGAGCCTCGCCGGGAGCTATTTCTACAGCGACTCCCTCAACGACCTGCCCCTCCTCGAGGTAGTCGATCACCCGGTTGCGGTGGACCCGGACGAGCGCCTCGCCGCCATTGCCGCGGAGCGGGGCTGGCCGGTAATCAGCCTGCGGGATTGATGGACTGGACGATGACTGGCCTTTCGTCACCGACACCCGTCACCCGCCCCGGCTCGCTGGCTTGTGGCGGCTTTCTGGTGCACCATGCCCCCTGTTTCCCGCCCCGCTCCCGCTCCGGTAACACGCCATGGCTCTGACGTACCCGCAAATCGATCCCGTGGCCATCGCCATCGGCCCCCTCACGGTGCATTGGTATGGCCTTATGTACCTGCTGGGCTTCGGTGGTGCCTGGCTTCTCGCCCTCCGCCGCAGCGACCGCCCCTGGTCGCCGGTGCGCCGCCCCCGGGTGGAGAGCCTGGTGGTTTACGCCGCCTTCGGGGTGATCGTCGGGGGCCGTTGTGGTTACGTGCTTTTTTACAACTTCGAGCGCTGGCTCGCCGATCCCCTCTGGCTGTTGCGGCTGTGGGAGGGGGGCATGTCGTTCCACGGCGGGTTGATCGGGGTGATCCTCGCCCTGTGGTTGTTCGCCCGCGGCAGTGGCCAGCCGCTGCTGGCCATCAGCGATTTCGTCGCGCCCCTGGTGCCCATCGGCCTCGGCCTCGGGCGCATCGGCAACTTCATCGGCCAGGAGCTCTGGGGGCGGCCCACGGATTCCGTGTTCGGCATGGTCTTCCCCCGGGATCCGGACCAGCTCGCCCGCCACCCGTCACAGCTCTATCAGGCGGCCCTGGAGGGGCTTGTGCTGTTTCTCATTCTCTTCCTCTACAGCCGCAAGCCGCGGCCGGTGGGTGTGGTCAGCGGCCTGTTCCTGCTGCTTTACGGGCTCGCCCGCTTCGCGGTGGAGTTCGTGCGGGAGCCGGACACCCACATCGGCTTCGATCTCCTCGGCTGGATGACCCGCGGCCAGGTGCTCAGCCTGCCGATGATGGTGGCGGGCGTCGCCCTGCTGGTTTGGGGCTTCACCCGCAAGCAGTACGTCGGTGCGGATAAGGTGTCGCCATGAAGCAATACCTCGATCTGCTCGCCCGGGTGCGCCACCAGGGTATCCAGAAGGGCGACCGCACCGGCACCGGCACCCTCAGTGTGTTCGGCCACCAGATGCGCTTCGATCTGGCGCAGGGGTTTCCCCTGGTGACCACCAAGAAGGTCCATCTCAAGTCCATCATCCATGAACTGCTGTGGTTCCTCCGGGGCGACACCAACATCGCCTATCTGAAGGAGCACGGCGTCACCATCTGGGACGAGTGGGCGACCGCGGCGGGGGAGCTCGGGCCGGTGTACGGCCACCAGTGGCGTTCCTGGGCCTGCCCGGACGGCTCCACCCTCGACCAGATCAGCGAGGTGGTGGCCCAGATCCGCGCCCGGCCCAACTCCCGCCGGCTGATCGTCAGCGCCTGGAACCCGGCCGACCTGCCCGACGAGAGCCTGCCCCCCGCCGAGAACGCCGCCCGGGGCAAGATGGCCCTCGCCCCCTGCCATGCGCTGTTCCAGTTCTACGTGGCGGACGGGCGCCTGTCCTGCCAGCTCTACCAGCGCAGCGCCGACATCTTCCTCGGGGTACCCTTCAACATCGCCTCCTACGCCCTGCTGACCCTGATGATCGCCCAGGTCGCCGGCCTGCGCCCCGGCGACTTCGTCCACACCCTGGGGGATGCCCACCTCTACCTCAACCATCTGGATCAGGCGGACCAACAGCTCGCCCGGCAGCCGTTCCCGCTGCCGGGGATGCGCCTGAACCCGGCGGTGAGCGACCTGTTCGCCTTCCGCTACGAGGATTTCGAGCTGGTGGACTACCGCTGCCACGCCGCGATCCGCGCCCCCATCGCGGTCTGATCCGTGCGCATCGCCCTGATTGCCGCCGTGGCGGCCAACGGCGTCATCGGCAGCGACAACCGCCTGCCCTGGCATCTGCCGGAGGATCTCCGGGAGTTCAAGCGCGTCACCCTCGGCAAGCCGGTGATCATGGGGCGCAAGACCTTCGAATCCATCGGTCGCCCCCTGCCGGGGAGAACCAATATCGTCCTCAGTCGCCAGCCCGGCTGGCGAGCGGAGGGGGTTCTGGTGGCGGCGGATCTGGCGTCCGCCCTGGACCTGGCCCGGGGCGTTGCCGCCGATGGCGAGGTGATGGTGATCGGCGGCGAGCAGATCTATCGCCAGGCGCTGCCCCTCGCCGAGCGTCTGTACCTGACCTTCGTCGACCTCGCCGTGGCGGGGGATGCACGCTTTCCCGAGCTCGACAGCACCCAGTGGCGGGAGCTCTCCCGCGCCGAATCCCGTTCAGAGAAGGACGGCATCCCTTTCGCTTTTGCGGTTTGGGAGCGGGTGCGGGGTTGATTCTGTTACTGAAGGTAACAGCTCCCGGCGACCCGCGCCGTCAAAATGGCGAATTTTGATCGTTCGTTGAATTCTCGATTTTCGCGGGGTCATAATTCGCCACCTGACTAATCCTAGGTTAGTGTCTTGCCGTGCTGTACCGGCGGCGATCCATAACAGTTTTTCCAAACCGCGTGATACCCAAACTGAGGGAATTATGAAAAATCATCGACTCAAAGTGATGGCGATGTCCGCAGTGCTGTCGACCGGGGTGCTCGCTGCCGCGCTGCACGCCCAGGAAGCGGACACCGTTTTGCAGGCCGGCGCCCAGAAAGTGGAGCAGGCCAAGGCGTCCCAGGCCCGCGTCGACAACGTTGCCGATCAGACCTACGACATTCTTCAGCAGTTCAAGACTGTCAACAAGCAGATCGAGGGCCTGAAGGTCTACAACGCCCAGCTCGACCGGCAGATCGCCAACCAGACCCAGACCATGGCCGACCTGCAGGAATCCATCGAGAACGCCACCGTCATGGAGCGGCAGATCATGCCGCTGACCCTGAAGATGGTCGAGGCCCTGGAGCAGTTCGTCGAACTCGACCTGCCCTTCAACAAGCAGGCCCGCCTCGAGGCCATCGGCAAGGTGCGCGACAACCTCGACAGCTCCCGCTTCAGCGCCGCCGAGAAGTTCCGCCAGGTGCTCGAACTGTACGATATCGAAAGCCAGTACAGCCGCACCATCGACCAGTTCGAGGGCATGATCGATCAGGACGGCCAGCAGCGTCAGGTCACCTTCTTCCGGGTGGGTCGCATCGCCCTGATGTACCAGACCCCCGACCAGGACGAAACCGGTGTATGGGATGCCGACACCCAAAGCTGGCAAGTCGCCAACGAATTCCGTTCCGACGTGAGCAAGGGCATCCGCATCGCCAAGAAGCAGGCCGCCATCGACATTCTCAATCTCCCGATTCCCGCGCCGGAGGCAGCACAATGAAAATGACCTTCCGTAAACGTTGTTTGGCCATCGTCGCCGGCGGCCTTCTGGCCGCGACCCCGGTGCTTGCCGCCGACAAAGCCGCCTCCGTCGACGAGCTGCTGAAGCTGATCAATAGCGCCAGGGTTAGCGAGTCCCAGGAGCACAAGCAGCGCGAAGCCGAGTTCCTGCGCTCCAAGCAGGATCAGCAACGCCTGCTGGAGCAGGCCAAGGCGACCCGCAGTGCCGAGGAAGGCCGCAGCGTCCAGCTGGAACAGGCCTTCGCCGACAACGACCTGAAGATCGAAGCCCTGCGCGGCCAGCTCAACGAGCGCCTCGGCTCCCTGAAGGAACTGTTCGGTCACCTGACCTCCACCGCCGGCGACGTCCGCGCCAACATCAACCAGTCCATCATCACTGCCCAGTACCCGGATCGCGGCGCGTTCCTGGATGAGCTGATCAGCAAGATGAGCAGCGACACCCGCCTGCCGCGCCTCGAGGAAATCGAGCAGCTTTGGGCGGAGATGAGCCGCGAGATGGTCGAGAGCGGCAAGGTGGTCAAGTTCCCCGCCACCGTGGTCAAGGCCGATGGCGAGCAGGCCCAGCAGGACGTCGTCCGGATCGGTGTATTCAACCTGGTGTCCGATGGCGCCTATCTGGATTTCAACGCCAAGACCGGTGTGATTTCCGAGCTTCCCCGTCAGCCCGCGGGCCACACCGGCGGCGCAGCTGACCTGCAGGGTGCCACCGAGGGCTTCACCGAAGTGGGTATCGACCCCTCCGGCCCCAGCGGCGGCAACCTGCTGAAGGCACTGATCGACACCCCGACCCTGGTCGAGAAGTGGCATCAGGGCGGCTTGGTGGGTTACATCATCACCGGCATCGGCGTCTTCGCCTTGATCCTCGCCCTGTGGCGTCTGATGGTGTTGAGCGGTGTATCCGCCCGGGTCAATGCGCAGCTGAAAAACCCCGGCAGCCCCAATGAGAACAATCCCCTCGGTCGTATCCTCAAGGTGGCCAAGGACAACCCGAACCTGGATGCCGAGACCCTGGAGTTGAAGCTCAACGAAGCGGTGCTGAAGGAAGGCCCCGCCATCGAGGCAGGCCTCAATCTGCTGAAGATCATCGCCATGGTGGGACCGCTTCTGGGTCTGCTCGGTACCGTGACCGGTATGATCGTGACTTTCCAGCAGATCACCATCTTCGGTGCCGGCGATCCCAAGGCCATGGCTGGCGGTATCTCCCAGGCGCTGGTCACCACCGTGCAGGGTCTGTGCGTCGCCATCCCCGTAGTGCTGCTCCACACCCTGGTCAACGGTCAGGCCCAGCGGGTTCTGCATGTTCTCGAAGAGCAGAGCGCCGGCATCATCGCGGAGAACGCGGAGGGCTAAGCCATGTATGCACTATTTGATGCGTGGCAAGGTGTTCGGGATTTCATGGATCAAGGTGGCGTAGTTCTCTACGCCATCGCCATCCTCATCTTCGTCATGTGGACCTTCATCTTTGAACGCATCTGGTACTTCAAGACCGCCCTCAACCGCGATCTGGACAGTGCCCTTGCCGCCTGGGAGGCCCGCGGAGAGCGCAAGTCCAAGCGCGCCCACCAGGTGCGGGAGGCCTTGATTTCCCGGGTCAGCGAGCAGATCGACCAGTTCATGCCGTTGATCAAGACCATGGTCACCCTGGCACCACTGTTCGGTCTGTTGGGCACGGTAACGGGCATGATCTCGGTGTTCGAGATCATGGCGATCACCGGTGGTGGCGATGCCAAATCAATGTCGGCCGGTGTGTCGAAGGCGACGATTCCGACCATGTCGGGCATGGTCGCGGCGATCTCCGGGGTCTTTGGCTACACTTATCTCGAGCGGGTTTCCAACCGGGAAAAGCAGCTGCTTGAAGACCACCTGACCATGGATCACTGACCTCGATCAGGGCGCTCAGACGGGAATAAACTATGCGCAAATTGCGACGCAAGAACCAAGACCAGGCACAGGCCATCGACCTGACACCGATGCTCGATGTGGTCTTCATCATGCTGATCTTCTTCATCGTCACCGCCTCCTTCATCAAGGTGCCGGGTGTCGAAGTCGCCAAGACGGAGGCCATCAGCGGCACCAGCCGCAAGGCGGCGATCCTGGTCGCCATCAATGCCAACAATGAAATCTGGATGGACAAGAATCTGGTGGAGCCCGACGCGGTCAAGTTGCAGCTGATCCGGCTGCACACCGAGAACCCCAAGGGCGGGCTTGTCATCCAGGCCGACAACAATGCCAACGTCGCCACCGTGGGTCTTGTTGCCGATACGGCGATTGAAATCGGTCTGACCGATATCGCCGTGTCAACGCTGACGGAGTAAAACGCCATGAATGTTGTTTCCAGAATCGGTTTTTCATTCATCCCCGGCGTCGTCATCACCTTCCTCTTGCTGGTGCTGATGTTTACCCTCGTGGTGACCGGCAATCAGAAGCTGGACGAACAGCCGGCCCGCAAGATCGCCGACATTTTCCAGCCCGAGCGGGAAGTGGAGGAGAACGTCAAGGAGTCCAAGGTCGAGAAGCCCGAGGACCCCGAGACGCCGCCCCCCGATGTCCCCCAGGCCCAGGAGAAGTTCGATGTGCCGGAGAACGCCATCAGCATGGCGGCCCCGCGCCTTGACAATGCCTTGAACGTGGGCCTCGGTGATTTTGTGTCCGATACGGATTACATCCCGGTGTATGTGCCCCAACCCCAGTACCCGCGGCGCGCCCAGTCCCGGGGTGTCAGTGGCTACGCGGTCGTCGAGGTGACCATCACCACCACCGGTGCCGTGCGCGATCCCCGCATGATCGAGGAACACCCCACCGGTTACGGGTTCGGCGCCGCCGCCGTCAGGGCAGCGGAAAAGCTCAAGTACAACCCGCGGGTGGTATCCGGTGTTCCCCAGGAAGTTCCCGGCGTGCTGTACAAGTTTTCCTTCGTGATCGAATAGCGAAACCTGCCGGACTAACCAGAGCAAGTTGACTTAAACAGGGTTTGGATATGCAAGTTGGTGCCCTAGACAGAAAATGGCTGCTGCGCTCCGTTGCCGCCCTGGTTCTGCCCCTCGCCGTGGCGATGGGCGCCCAGGGTCAGGAGCAGGAGCGCAAGTACGATGATGTGAAGACCAAGCAGCGGCAGGCGGTTGGTCAGCAGTGTGGCAAGGCCCTCGAGGGGGTCCAGGCTTTGACCGAGGCGGAATCCTGGGCCCAGGCCCAGAGCGCCCTGCAGGGTGCCAGTGGCGCCTGCAAGACCAGCTACGAAAAATCCCAGGTGTACAATTTCCTGGGCTACGTGCTGTATTCCCAGGACAAGTACAAGGAAGCGGTGCAGGCCTACACCAACATGATCCGGGAGCCGGAGGCGGACCAGCAGCAGGTGATCAACACCCGCTACACCGTCGCCCAGCTCTATCTGATCCTGGAGGACTACCCTGCGGCGATCCGCGAGCTGGAAGCCTGGATGAAGGTATCCCCCACGGTCAACGCCGATGCCAAGGTGCTGCTCGCCCAGGCCTACTACCAGACCAACCGCAAGAACGATGCCCTGCGTCTGGTGGAAGAGGCGATCCGCGAGCAGGAGTCCAAGGGCGTATTGCCCAAGGAAGGCTGGTGGAGCCTGCAGCGGGTGCTCTACTACGAGAAGGACGACTACAAGCGTGTCGTCGACATTCTCAAGAAGCTGATCAAGCACTACCCGTCCTTCAGCTACTGGCGGCAGCTGGGTGGCATGTACGGCGAGCTCAATCAGGAGATCAACCAGCTGGTGGCCACGGAAGTGACCTACCTGGCGGGTGATCTGGATGAAGAGCGTCAGCTGGTCAGCCTCGCCTACATGTACATGGGCGCCGGTGCACCTTATATGGGCGCGCGGATCATCGAGAAGGGCATGAAGGAGGGCAAGATCAAGCGCACCGGGGAAAATCTCGAAGTGCTGGGTCTGGCCTACCAGCAGGGCAACGATTCCAAGAAGGCCCTGCCTGTTCTGGAAGAGGCTGCCAAGGCCGCCGGCAAGGGCAGCCTCTATGCCCGTCTGTCCGGTGTCTATCTCGACCTCGACGAGAACGAGAAGTCCGTCGCCGCGGCCCGCAACGCCATCAGCCGTGGCGGCGTCGATCGCATCGACATCACCTACATGAACCTGGGCAACGCGCTGATCAACCTGCACTGCTACGACGATGCCATCAAGGCATTCCGCCAGGCGGCGAACAGCGAGCGCAGCGCCAAGTACGCCCGGCAGTGGATCGAGTTCGCCGAGAAGGAGGGCGAGCGGCGCGGCAAGTTGATTGAAAGCGGCGCCAAGATCCAGGGCTGCAAGAAGGTCTGATAGTCCCGCCTCAAGCACCACAAAAAAGCGGCCCCGAGGGGCGGCTTTTTTGTGGCTGAGCCTTTGGTCGCTGTCAGGGCAGCAGGTCCAGATTTCGCACCGCGCCCTTGTCGGCGCTGGTGGCCAGCATCGCGTAGGCCTTGAGGGCAGCGGACACCCGGCGGGGACGCTTTTCCGCCGGCAGCCAGCCGAGGCTGTCCTGCTCCCGCCGGCGGGCGCCGAGGGTGACTTCGTCGACCATCAGCTCGATGGAGCGGCGGGGGATGTCGATGTGTATGGTATCACCGTCCCGCACCAGCCCGATGGGGCCGCCGGCGGCGGCTTCCGGGGAGACGTGGCCGATGGAGAGCCCGGACGTGCCACCGGAAAACCGCCCATCGGTGATCAGCGCGCAGGCCTTGCCGAGGCCCTTGGATTTCAGGTAGCTAGTGGGATAGAGCATCTCCTGCATCCCCGGTCCGCCCCGGGGGCCCTCGTAGCGGATCACCACCACCGCGCCGGGCTTGACCCGGTCGTTGAGAATGTCGTCCACCGCTGCCTCCTGGCTTTCGCACACGTGGGCGGTGCCCTTGAATACCAGCACGGAGTCATCCACTCCGGAGGTTTTGACCACGCAGCCATCGGGGGCAATGTTGCCGTACAGCACCGCGAGGCCGCCTTCCTGGCTGTAGGCGTGCTCGATGGCGCGGATACAGCCGTTCTCCCGGTCGGTATCGAGGCTCGGCCAGCGGGTATCCTGGCTGAACGCCACCTGGGTGGGAATGCCGGCGGGACCGGCCTTGTAGAAGTGGCTGACGGCGTCGGACGGGGCGCGGGCCAGATCCCAGGTGTCGAGGGCATCCCGCAGGGTGGCGGAGTGGACCGTGGGCAGGTCCACGTGGAGCAGCCCGGCGCGGTCCAGCTCGCCGAGGATCCCCATCACGCCGCCGGCGCGGTGGACATCCTCGATATGGTAGTTCGGTGTGTTCGGCGCCACCTTGCACAGTTGGGGCACCTTGCGGGACAGCCGGTCGATATCCGCCATGGTGAAATCCACCTGGGCTTCCTGGGCGGCCGCCAGCAGGTGGAGGATGGTGTTGGTGGAGCCTCCCATGGCGATATCCATGACCATGGCATTCTCGAAGGCCTCGAAGGTGGCGATGGAGCGGGGCAGCACCGAGTAATCGTCCTGCTCGTAGTGGCGCTTGGCCAGCTCGACCACCAGTTGGCCGGCCCGCTGGAACAGCGCCTTGCGATCGGCGTGGGTGGCCACCACGGTGCCGTTGCCGGGGAGCGACAGGCCGAGGGCCTCGGTGAGACAGTTCATCGAGTTGGCGGTGAACATGCCCGAGCAGGAGCCGCAGGTGGGGCAGGCGGAGCGCTCGTACTCCTCCGCCATCTCGTCGCTCACGGTCGGGTCCGCCGCCACCACCATGGCGTCGATCAGGTCGAGCTTGTGGTCCGCCAGCTTCGTCTTGCCGGCCTCCATCGGGCCGCCGGAGACGAATACCACGGGAATGTTGAGCCGCATCGCCGCCATCAGCATCCCGGGGGTGATCTTGTCGCAGTTGGAAATGCACACCAGGGCGTCGGCGCAGTGGGCGTTGACCATGTACTCCACCGAGTCGGCGATGATGTCCCGGGAGGGCAGCGAGTAGAGCATGCCGTCGTGACCCATGGCGATGCCGTCATCCACCGCGATGGTATTGAATTCGCGACCCACGCCGCCGGCCTTGGCGATCTCCTCGGCCACCAGCTGGCCGAGGTCCTTGAGGTGCACGTGCCCCGGCACGAACTGGGTGAAGGAGTTGGCGATGGCGATGATGGGCTTGTGGAAATCCTCGTCCTTGAGGCCCGTGGCGCGCCACAGGGCGCGGGCGCCGGCCATGTTGCGGCCCTTGGTGGAGGTGTGGGAGCGGTAGGTAGGCATGGCGGATCCTGGTGTCTTCGGTCAGTATCAGGGCGCCAAGGATAGCAGAGGACGGGGCCCATGGAGAGCCCGGGGGGCTGGGCGGCGGGCTGACCCAGGTCAACATGCGGGGGGGCCTGTGGGTCCACAATAACGGTTCTTCAGGACCCCTGGGCCCCGGGATCGCTGTCCTGTCCCTCACTGGGGGTCCGGGAATTCAAACACTTCGCTTGGCGGGGAGTCTGCCCTATGAACACTTTTCCACACCAGTATCGTGTCACCACGCGGGGCGGCCCCGATGGGCCTCTCGCCAACAGCAGCGACGCCGGTGCCGAGCTGGCTTCGGCGCCGCCGGTCCAGTTTGGCGGCGAACCCGGGTTCTGGAGTCCGGAACATCTGCTCACCGCCGCCCTGTCGGGCTGCATGGTACTCACCTTTCGCGCCGTGGCGGCGGCCATGGGGCTGCCGTGGCGGGATATCCATTGCGAGGCGGAAGGGACCCTGGACAGGGTCGAGCGCCGCATGCTGTTCACCCGTTTCGACGTGCGCGTCACCCTCGGGGTCGCGCCGGGTGTGGATCATGCCCGCGCCCTCGCGGCCCTCGACAAGGCCAAGGCCAACTGCCTGGTGAGCAACAGCCTCGGGGCGGAGATCGCGCTGCACGCGACGGTGGTCGACCGGGACTGATGGCGGCGCGCCATTGCAGGGCCGGGACAGGTTGGGCATAGTTACCGCTTTGCGAACGATGACCCAGCGATGACCGATTACCTGATAGCCCCTTCCATCCTTTCCGCCAACTTTGCCCGGCTGGGGGACGAGGTGGACGCGGTGCTTGCCGCCGGGGCCGATATTGTCCACTTCGACGTGATGGACAATCACTACGTGCCCAACCTGACCATCGGTCCGATGGTGTGCAAGGCGCTCCGCGATCACGGCGTGACCGCCCCCATCGATGTTCACCTCATGGTGGAGCCGGTGGATGACATGATCCGCATGTTCGCCGATGCCGGCGCCAGCTGGATCACCTTCCATCCCGAGGCATCCCGCCATGTGGATCGCTCCCTGCAGTTGATCCGTGATCTGGGCTGCAAGGCGGGGCTGGTGCTCAATCCCGCCACCGGGCTCGATTGCATCGATTATGTGATGGACAAGCTCGACGTGCTGCTTCTCATGTCGGTAAACCCGGGTTTCGGCGGCCAGAAGTTCATTCCGGCCACCCTGCGCAAGCTGCGGGAGGCGCGGGCCAGGATCGACGCTGCCGGGTTGGCCGTTCGCCTTGAAATCGACGGTGGCGTCACCGCCGCCAATATCGGCGAGATCGCCGCCGCCGGTGCCGATACCTTCGTCGCCGGCTCCGCTATCTTTGGCGCGGGCGATTACCGCCAGGTGATCGCCGCCATGCGCGCCGCCTTGGCGGGGCAGGGCGGGTAGGGTTCGGGTTTTATTGGCGCCGGGAATCCACTAGAATGGCGCCGTTCCCCGGAGTTTCCCAATCATGACAGCAATCCAGCTGAATTCGATCTTTCATGCCTGCAACCGTTGGCGATGGTGCCACCGGTAATCCCCCCTGTCCCTCGGGGCAGCCCCGCGCCACTCCAAAATACGCAAGGCATGACCATGAATTCACAACAGTTTGCTGCACTGGCGGCCGGTCGGGACGGCCGCGTCGCCATCACCCGGGAAATCCTCGCCGATCTTGAAACGCCGGTAAGCACCTATCTCAAGCTCGCCCGGGGCCCTTATTCCTACCTGTTCGAGTCCGTTCAGGGCGGTGAAAAGTGGGGTCGCTACTCGATGATCGGCCTGCCGTGCCGCACGGTGCTGAGGGTTCGCGGGTTTGACGTCAGCATCGAAACCGACGGTACCCTGGTGGAATCCCTGCGCTGCGAGGATCCGCTGGCCTTCATCGAGGACTTCCAGAAGCGTTTCAACAACATCGAATTGCCCGACCTGCCCCGTTTCAGCGGCGGGCTGGTGGGGTATTTTGGCTATGACACGGTGCGCTACGTCGAGCCCCGCCTGCGGGACAGCACCCCTCCGGACGAACTCGGGGTGCCGGATATCTTCCTGATGGTGTCCGACGAGGTGGTGGTGTTCGACAACCTGGCGGGCAAGATCATCCTGGTGGTGCATGCCGACGCCGGCGACCCCGACGCCTTGGCCCAGGCCCAGACACGGCTCGACGAAATCGAGGCCCGGCTGCACCGCGCCACGCCGGATCTGCCCCCCATTCAACTCGGGGGGGGTGGCGTTGCCGAGAGCGCCTTTGTCTCCAGCATGGGCCAGGCCGGGTACGAAGCCGCCGTGGAGCGCATCAAGGCCTACACCCAGGCGGGCGACGTCATGCAGGTGGTGCCCTCCCAGCGGCTGACGTTGCCGTTTCCCGCGGAGGCCATCAACCTCTACCGGGCGCTGCGCAACCTCAACCCCTCGCCGTACCTGTTCTTTCTCGATCTCGGCGATTTCCACATCGCCGGCTCATCGCCGGAGATCCTCGCCCGCCTCGAGCAGGGTGAGGTGACGGTGCGCCCCATCGCCGGGACCCGTCGCCGCGGCCACACCGAGGAGGAGGACCTGGCGATGGAGCGCGAGATGCTGGCCGATCCCAAGGAGATCGCCGAGCACCTGATGCTCATCGACCTGGGCCGCAACGATGTGGGCCGGGTGTCCCGCATCGGCTCGGTCAAGGTGACGGAAAAGATGGTGGTGGAGCGCTTTTCCCACGTGATGCACATCACCTCCAACGTCACCGGCCAGGTGCGCCCCGGGGTCAGCCCCATCGATGTGCTGCGCGCCACCCTGCCCGCCGGGACCCTGAGTGGCGCTCCCAAGATTCGCGCCATGGAGATCATCGATGAGCTGGAGCCGGTCAAGCGCGGTGTCTACGGCGGCGCCGTGGGCTACATTGGCTGGAACGGCAACATGGACACCGCCATCGCCATCCGCACCGCCGTGATCAAGGACGGCAAGCTCCACGTCCAGGCCGGCGGCGGGATCGTGGCGGATAGCGTGCCAGCCCTCGAATGGAAGGAAACCATGAACAAGGCCCGGGCCATTTTCCGCGCGGCGGCGATGGTGCTGCCCGGTGACCGGGTTGGGGAGGTGGCACCGTGATCCTGATGATCGACAACTACGATTAGCATCCATCAAGCTCCACCGTGTTCCATGGAGAAGGTGTAAGTTGTTGATTTGTATTGATGTGACTTCCTTGATGGTCTGGTGAAGGCTAGACCAATCTGCTGCAAGTGTGTATATTTCTGTGTATATAGGGCCTCAAGAGAGGTGATATACACACATGGCCATGAACCTGCTCTCGGCCAGGAAGGTCGAGACCATTCCTTCCCAAAAAGAACCGTACTGGCTCAAGGACGGGGGCAGTCTATTTCTGTACGTCACGCCTAGCGGAAGCAAGTTGTGGCGCTACCGCTATCGGCTTGGCGGAAAGCCTGCCATCTACGCGATCGGCAAGTACCCCCAGGTCTCACTGGAGGCGGCGCGGACCGAGCGGGATCGCGCGCGGGAACTCGTCAAGAAGGGCGTACACCCCGTGGTGGAGAAGAGAGTCAACATCTCCACTCAGCTTGAAAAGAACGAGAACACCTTTGAGCCAGTGGCTCGCAGATGGATGGCGAGCAACGTGCAGTGGAGCGAGGGCTACGCCGATCAAGTCAAGCGCACTTTGGAGAACGATGTTTTTCCCAAAGTGGGCAAGCTGCCGGTCAGCTCAATCCGGACTGCTCACCTGCGCCCCGTCATTAAGGATGTTGCGGAGCGCGGCGCTCCCACCGTTGCGATCCTGATCAGGCAATTGTGCAGCCAACTCTTCGCATACGCGGCGGGTGAAGAGCTTTGCGACAGTGATCCGACGGCGCTGCTGAAACGGTCGGTCAAGCGCCCCCGAGTTCGACACCATCCACCGCTACCGTGGCAAGAGATCCCGAAGTTCTTGAGCCGTGTGGATGATGCAGGTTACCGGGTCACTGTCATTGCACTGCGATTGATGGCCCTCACTTATGTCCGCACGGCCGAACTGCGCAAGGCGCACTGGTCCGAGTTCGATCTGGACAGTGCGATGTGGACGGTTCCTGCGGGGCGTATGAAGATGCGCGACCCTCACATCGTTCCGCTCTCGAAGCAGGCCATCGTGCTGTTGAAAGAACTGCACACGCTGACAGGCGGAGGGAAGGTGCTGTTTCCCGGCTTCAGGAAGCCGGGAACGGTGATGTCGGCTACGACACTCAACAAGGTGTTGGAGCGCATGGGCTACGGTGGACAGTTTTCTTCGCACGGCTTCCGCTCAACAGCGACCACGCTGCTCGGCTTGTTGAGCTACCCCGAGAACCGGGTTGATCTGCAACTGGCCCACTCGAAGCGGAAGAAAGATTCGTCGCGCGCACCCTACGATCACACCAAGTACATCGCATCGCGGAAGATCATCATGCAGGATTGGGCGGACATCCTCGATGCGATGGCTCGTGGCGATTCGATGAACGAGGTCATGGCAACCTTCGGGCCGCTGTCGAAACGGCGCAGGGCCTTGCTGCGGGTCATCGAGCGGGAGTGAGGCGCGTGCCGGGCTGAGAGGCTGCTCAGGACATTGAGCGGGCGCGTCGAAGAAAGCCCTCTTGAGGCTCCGTCAGGGCAACGTCGGGTCTAATCAGGTAGGCGGTCACGATCATCGGTGCGCTCGCCAGCGGCCGCAGGGCGATGCCCTGGCATCGATACCCGGCAAGTCTCGTGGATGGGGCCACGGCGATTCCGTACCCCGCTGCGACCAGCGTCATGGCGACCTCGAACGTACTGACGGCTGCTTCGCGGTCCCGCAATTCGTTCTCGAATGCGCTCTGTGCGAGCGTCCGCCACGACTCTTCGGCCGTTGATCGCGCGTAGATCAGCGGCTGTTTGAGCGCTTCCTGGCAGGGTACTTCTCGGTAGGCCAGCAAGTGGGATCGCTTTGCCACAGCGACGGCCAGGGTGTCGTGCCACAGCGGTTCGCAGAGCCAGCCAGGCCACTCCCGATGGGTGGCGGACAACGCGAAGTCGAAGCCGTCACCAGGTCGTTCCTGTTGTTGTCCGGTGGCCGCTGTGTCGATCAGAACTGCCAGGGTTTCAGGTTCTTCGGCGCGCTGTATGGCGAGCACGTCGGCGAGTTGGGGAGGAACCCAATCGCCGAGGACTGCCAGGCGGATTTCAGTGGAGACGTCGATCGATCTCACGTGCAACTTCCGAAGGCGCTAAAGCATGGAAACTTAATCGAATGAGTTAAGTTTAACGTGGTTTATATCGTGGCCCTGATCGACGCTTTTGG
>JAYELS010000015.1:0-48265 GCA_034717695.1 Pseudomonadota bacterium | reverse complement strand
CCAGTGAGAGGCGCTGGCGCTGACCGCCCGACAGCTTCAGTCCCTGGTCGCCGACTGACGTCTGATAACCCGCCGGCAGGGCGAGAATAAAGTCGTGGGCGCCGGCAAGGCGCGCCGCGGCCTCGATGGCCTCCTGGTCGGCGAAAGGCTGGCCCCAGGCGATATTGTCGGCGATGGTGCCATTGAGCAGCAGCGTGTGCTGGGCGACGAGGCCGATGCTGGCCCGAAGACTGCCGAGGGACACCCCGGCGATATCTCGTCCGTCGATGCGGATGTGCCCCGCGGTGGGCTCCACCAGGCGCATCAGCAAGTGGGCCAGGGTGCTCTTGCCGGCGCCGTTCTCACCGACGATGGCGACGGTCTCCCCGGCGCGGATGGCGAGATCGAGACTGCGCAGCACCGGGCGCTCCGGCGCCGAGGGGTAGGCGAAAGCCACGCCGTCAAAAATGATTTCGCCCCGCACCGGGCCCAGGGGCGGCAGGCCGTCGTCGGCGGGCTCGGGCTGCTCGCCGAGAAACGCCAGGATCCGCTCCGACGCACCCCGGGTGTTCTGGATCTGGCCGTAGACATTGGCCAGCTGCCCCAGGGGTTGATTGAGCAGGGCCGCATAGAACAGCAGGCTCACCAGCTCCGCCTCCGCCATGGTGCCCGCGGCGATGGCCCGGTAACCCAGCCAGACGATGAGCAAGAGCCCCAGGCCCGCCAGCAGGCCGGTGAGGGGAGCCAGCAGGTTGTGGAGCAACAGCTGGCGCCGGGAGAGATGCAAAAGCGCACGGTTCCTGTCGTCGAAATGGTCGAGCTCGAACCGTTCCCGGGTGTAGGACTTGATGGCCGGCAGCAGGCCCAGGTTTTCGTCCACCAGCCCCACCATGGCCCCGTAGGCATCCACCCAGCGCCGCCCCAGGGGGCGGATGTGGCGACCCACCACCTTCATCACCAGGGCGTGGACAGGCATCAAAACCAGTATCAACAGGCCGATCAGGGGGTTGAGCCACAGCACCATGGCGGCGGCCCCCGCGAAGGTCAGCACCATGGGCAACAGGCGCACCAGGGTACCGGTGACAAAGTTGCTGACGATGGCGGAGTCGTTGGTGAGGATGCTGAGCACATTGCCGCGCCGCTGTTCGTCGAAATAGCTGACGGGTAACAGTTGCAGATGTTCGTAAAGCCGCGACCTGAGTCCGGCGAGCACCGATTCGGCGGCGCTGCCGATGACATAGCCGTTGAAAAAACCCAGCAGCGCGCGGGTGACGAGCACCGCGGCCCAGACAAGCACCAGACTGGCGAACCCGGAAAAGTAAGGGCTCCCCTGCCCCAGGATCAGCGCCGCGAGCTGGCCGGCGATCCAGGGATTGACCAGGGCCATGGCGCTCGCCCCGAGCATCAGCACCAGGCACAGGGCCAGGGTGGCGCGGGGCGGCGAGAGAATGGCGATCAGATCCCGAAAATTCATCGCCGGATTGTAGGGGAAAGCCGCCGGCGCAGACAGGCTTGTATTCAGCCGCGCCGGCCCTTGTGGAATAATGCCGCGAGCCCGCCAACCCTGGATGCGACACCATGAACTTCAACGCCACCGTCACCCTCTCCGCCGACGTGCTGACCCAGCAGGTGGGGGAGGAGCTGGTCATCCTCGATCTCGGCGGCGAGGCCTACTTCGGCCTCGACCCGGTGGGGGCGCGAATCTGGCGGCTGATGGAGCACGGCCTTTCCCTAGGCGCCATCGTCGACACCCTCCTCGGCGAGTACGAGGTGACGGAGGATGTGGTGCGCGCCGATGTCGAACGCCTGGTGGATAATCTCGTTGAACACCGCCTTGCCACCCTGGCGCCGTAAGTTCGCCCGCCTCGCCGGCCTCGAAGCCCGCGACTGGCGCTACCTGGCCCTTGCCCTGCTTCACTTGCCGAGGGTGAGCCGCGCCCTCGGGGACCGGGGCCTCGCGGCCTTTCCCGAGCTGTTCACACCCGCGCGGGAGCTGCCGAGCCCCGCGCAACTCGCCGTCGCCCGACGCATCGCGGGGATGGTGGACCTGGCCGCCGCCAGGGGGCACTGGCGGGCAACCTGCCTTGTCCGCTCCCTGGTGCTGGCAAGGTTCCTGCGGGCGCGGGGGATTCCCTGCCAGCTGGAGATGGGCAGTCGGCTCGACGGGGATGGCGATGCCCGCTTCAGCGCCCACGCCTGGGTCCGCTGCGGCGATGCCGTCCTCAACGATGGCGTCGCCAACACCCGCCGCTACCAAGCCTTTCAAAGGCGCGAGCCCTGATGTACGCCATCTTCGATACCGCCGTGGACAGCGTCATTCCCCTGCCGGAGCTGCCGCCCGCCAGTGGCGGCGAGAACCGGGTGATCCGCATCGAGTGGGTGGAAGCGCCTCCCCCGCCAGGGGAGGGCTGGGCCTGGCACCACTGGCGGGATCGCCACGGCACCGTCACGGCGTCCTGCGCCCGGCTCGGCGGCCACTATTTGCTGGCGCTGCCCGGGGTGGCGACGTTTGTCATCGATCCCGCCGGCGGCCTGATCGGTGTCGACGCCCCGGCGGAACTCGCCCCCAGCACCCTGCGCCACGGGCTCCTCGACCAGGTGATTCCCATGTACCTGGGGCAACTCGGCCGGCAGGTGCTGCACGCCAGCGCGGTGCGCCTGGCGGATGGCCGGGTGCTGGGGTTCGTGGGGGAGTCGGGGCTCGGCAAGTCCACCCTCGCCGCCGCCTTCGCGGCGGCCGGGGCCAGCATTCTCACCGACGACTGCCTGCTGATCGAACCCCGGGGCCAGGGCTTTGCCGCCATCGGCAATTACCCCGGGATGCGCCTCAACGAGGACTCGGCCACCCGGCTGCTGGGTGGCGCCGGTGAGCCCGGGTCCGTGGCCCACCACAGCGCCAAGTCCCGGCTGCCGGCGCCCGGGCCGACCGGCCCCACCGGGGCCGATGCCCTCAGCGCTCTTTTCCTGCTGGTGGAGCCCGGGGGTGACGACGCCCTATGGGCAGCGCCGCTTCTCGGAGTCGAGGATCTGCTACCCCTGATTACCCAGCATTTTTACCTCGACGTGGCGGACAAGGCCCTGCTTCGCACCCGTTTTGGCCAGCTGCAACGGCTGCTGGAGGCGCGGCTGCCGCTCTTTCGCCTCACCTACCCACGCCGCTTCGAACGGCTGCCGGAGGTGATCGACACCATCCTCCACCAGCTTCCGCCGGCCCGGGGATAGACTCTCTCCGCGGCGCTCAGGGACCTGCAATTTTGCTACACTGCCGGGGCCGTCGCTCTAGAGACCCCGTCAATGAAATTGCCTTTGTTGTCCTGCCTGCTGCTGGCCCTGTTGCCCCTGTCCACCCTGGGCGCCGCCAGCCAAACCCTCGATGCCACCCCGGAGCAGGTCGAAACCACCCTTGAAATCCTCGATAAGCTGGGTTCCAAGCACTATCTCACCCAGCCCGTCGACGACAAGCTGTCCCGGCAGTTCCTCGACAATTATCTGGAGTCACTCGACCCCTCCCGGGGCTACCTGCTGCAATCCGACGTGGAGGGCTTTCAGAAGCAATGGGCCACCAGCCTCGACGACCTGGTCAAACAGGGGGAGCTGTCCCCCGGCTTCACCATCTTCAAGCGCTACCGCGACCGGGTCATCACCCAGCTGGAGGAAAACATTGCCCTGCTGGAACCGGAGCAACCCTTCGATCTGACGGTGGATGAAACCCTGGTGATCGACCCCGACAACAAGACCTGGGTGGCCACCGAGGCGGAAATGGACGACATGTGGCGCAAGAAGGTCAAGGACAGCTACATCCGCCTACTGCTCGCCGACAAGGAGCCCGAGGCCGCCCGGGAGCTGCTGGTCAAGCGCTACAAGAACCAGATCAAGCGCATCAAGGAGATGGACGCCGAGGATGTCTACCAGCTGTACATGAACGCCCTGACCACCCTCTACGATCCCCACACCACCTACTTCTCCCCCCGCCAGCTGGAGAATTTCAACATCAGCATGTCCCTCTCCCTGGAGGGTATCGGCGCCGTGCTGCAGGTGGACGAGGAGAACACCAAGGTGGTGCGCATCGTGCCCGGCGGCCCCGCCGACAAGCAGGGGGAACTTGCCCCCCAGGACGTGATCGTCGGCGTCGGCCAGGACGACGAGGACATCCAGGACGTGGTGGGCTGGCGGCTCGACGACGTGGTGGACCAGATCCGCGGCCCCAAGGGCACCACCGTGCGGCTCGAGGTAATTCCCGCCAAGGGCGAGCGCGCCGGGCAGCACCATGTGATTTCCATCGTCCGCGACGAGGTGAAGCTGGAGGAACAGGCCGCCAAGAGCCGGGTCATCGAGTTGCAGGGCGAGGATCGCCAGTACCGCATCGGGGTGATCGACATCCCCGCCTTCTACATCGATTTCGAGGCCTTCAACAAGCGCGACCCCAATTTCAAGAGCACCACCCGGGACGTGGCCCTCCTGCTGGAAAAACTCCGGGCGGAGAATGTCGACGGCATCGTCATCGACCTGCGCAACAACGGCGGCGGGTCCCTCCATGAAGCCACCACCCTCACCGACCTGTTCATCAACCCGGGCCCGGTGGTGCAGATCCGCTACGCCAACCAGATGATTTCCCGCCAGCATCGCTCCCGCAAGGCGCCGGTGTACGACGGGCCGCTGATGGTGCTGATCAACCGCCTGAGCGCCTCGGCATCGGAGATCTTTGCCGGCGCCATCCAGGACTACGGGCGCGGCCTGGTGGTGGGCACCCAGAGTTTCGGCAAGGGCACGGTGCAGACCCTGCTGCCCCTGCCGGAGGGCCAGCTCAAGCTCACTGAGTCGAAGTTCTACCGGGTTTCCGGGGAGAGCACCCAGCACCGGGGCATCGTGCCCGATATCGCCTTCCCGTCCCTCTACAATCTCGACGAAATCGGTGAAAGCAGCGAAAAGCTCGCCCTGCCCTGGGACAAGATCCACGGCATTCCCGTCAATCGCCACCCAAATATCGCCCCCTTGCTCCCGCGGCTCAAGGCGCGCCACCAGGAGCGCGCCGCCGCCGACCCGGATTTCAACTTCCTGCTGGACGAACTGGCCTACCGGGAGCGGTTGATGGCCACCCGGGAGGTCTCCCTCAACCTCGAACGCCGCCGCCAGGAACTCAAGGACAACGAACTCGCCCTGCTCGACATGGAAAACAAGCGGCGCCTCGCCAAGGGCGAGGAGGTCTACGCCAGCCTCGAGGACTGGAAAAAGGACAACCCGGAGGAGGACGAGGATGCCGAGCCCGTGGAGGAGACCGCGGACACAGAGATCCCCTTGGAGGACGACCCGCTCCTCAAGGAGGCGGGCATGATCCTGGTGGACGGCATCGTGCTCGGCGCCAAGGCCCCCGCCATGGTGGTGGAGGCCGGGCAGGCGCAATGAGGTTCGTATCCTTCAACGTCAACGGCCTGCGGGCCCGCCTCGACCAGCTGCGGGCAGTGATCCACCAGCACCAGCCGGCGGTGATCGGCCTCCAGGAGACCAAGGTGGAGGACAGCCTCTTTCCCCGGGATGAGATCGCCGCCCTCGGCTACCAGGCGGTCTTTCACGGCCAGAAGGGCCACTACGGCGTCGCCCTTCTCACCCGCGAGACACCCCTCTCCGCCGCCTGCGGCTTCCCCCATGACGGGGAGGAAGCCCAGCGCCGCCTGGTGCGGGTGTCGCTGGATCTGCCGGGCGGCCCCCTGCACATCTACAACGGCTACTTCCCCCAGGGGGAGAACAGCGCCCACCCGCTGAAATACCCCGCCAAGGCGGCGTTCTACCGCAACCTGCTGGCGCACCTTCGGGAACAGCACCGCCCCGACGAGCGGATCCTGGTGATGGGGGACATGAACGTCGCCCCCTTCGACAAGGACATCGGCATCGGCGAGGCCAACCGCAAGCGCTGGCTCCGGGAGGGCAAATGCTGCTTCCTGCCGGAGGAGCGCCAGTGGTTGCAGGCCCTCGCGGACTGGGGCCTCGGCGACACCTTCGAGGGACAGAACCCCGCCGAGGGCGAGCAACGCTACAGCTGGTTCGACTACCGCAGCAAGGGCTTCGAGGACAGCCCCAGGCGCGGCCTGCGCATCGACCTGATCCTCGCCAGCCCGCCCCTCATGGATCGGGTAACCGGCGCCGGCATCGACCACGGCATCCGCGCCATGGACAGGCCATCCGACCACGCCCCGGTGTGGGTGGACCTCGATCTGGAAAAATAATCCGGCCCCGAGGTCAACCCGTCCCCAGGCCCATCGTTGTTGGAAGAGAGCAACCACCAAAGGATGGGCCACCATGAAAACCGTGATTTCCGCCACCCTCATTGCCCTCATGCTGGTACTGGCCGCCCCCGCGCTCGCCGACCGCGACAGGGGCTATTATTCCTACCGGGGCCACCACGACTATCGCGGCAGCCACTACCGGCGCGATTGGGATCGCCACCAGTGGCGCGGCCACAAATACGACAGGCGTTACCATGCCCCCCGCTACTACAGGGGCGGTGACCGCTATATCATCCACAAGCATTATCACGACGATGATGCGCTGAAATGGCTGGGCGGTGCCTATCTGCTCAATGAGATACTGCACCACAACCACCATTACCACAGGTAACCGAGGCTGGTGACAGACCGTGAAGACGTGGAGCAGGTCGCCGTTGAGGAAGGCGGGTTCACCGATCTCAACGCCTTCCTGGCGGCCGTGGAGCGACGGGCATTTCTCATGGCGAGGGTCGCCCTTGGCAACGACGACGATGCCCTCGACAGCGTCCAGGACGCCATGCTGGTCATGGTGCGCAAGTACCGAACCAAGCCCAGCGAGCAATGGCGCCCCCTGTTCTTCCGGGTGTTGCAGAACCGCATCCGCGATCTCCACCGCTACCGCAAGGTGCGCCACCGCTTTGCCGGCTGGCTCAAGGGGCCGGGGGACGACGATGACGAGGGCCCCGACCCCTTCCAGCTGGTGGCGGACGTGGCCAGCAATAACCCTGCCGTACAGCTCGCCTCGGCGCGCAGCATGGCGGCCCTTTGGCAGGCGGTGGGCGCCCTGCCCCTCCGCCAGCAGCAGGCATTCATGCTGCGCTGCTGGGAAGGGCTTTCCACCGCCGAGACGGCGACGTCCATGAGCTGTTCCGAAGGCAGCGTGAAGACCCACTACTTCCGGGCACTCACCGCGCTCAAGGAAGCATTGAAGGAGCACTACGATGGAAACCTTTGAACAGGTGCTGAAACGCCAGTTGCAGGACACCGAGCAGCACCTTCACGCGGATCTGACCCGGCGCCTGCGCCAGGCCCGTTACCGCGCCCTGGCCGCTCCCCCGCGATTTCGCCTGCCCCGCCTGGTGGTGCCCGCCCTTGGCATGGTCACCGCCTCCATCGTGGCGATCGTGCTGGTGGTGGCACCCCCGGATGAGTCCCAGGATAAACCCGCCGGCAACGGCACGGTGGAGCAGCTCTCCCCCGACAGCACGGAATTCTACGAAGACCTGGATTTTTACTACTGGCTGGCGGAAAGCGCCCCCGGCACCCGGAGTTGAGATGCGAAGCCTGCTGCCCCTGGCAATCATCCTGACCCTGCTGCCCTGGCCAGCCCTGGCGGACCAGGGCGGTCGCTGGGCGCGGGACCTTCGCCATTACCCGGATGCCTACCTGCTCGCCTCGTCCGGCAAGCGCTGGGAGGATCTGAGCCCCCGGGAGCGGGAGCAGATCCGCCGCCGCAAGGAACAGTACGAATCCCTCCCCCAGAGCGAGCAGCGGCGCATCCGCGATGCCCGCGAGCGCTACGAAAAAATGCCCCCCCAGCGCCAGCAGCAGGTACGCGAGCGCTGGGAGCGCCTGTCCGACGACGAAAAGCGTCGCTATCGCCTGGAGAAAAGGCAGCGCTGACGCCGCGCCGGTCCCGCGGCCGGCCGCGCAAGTGGAATCCCCCGCCCCATTGCGTATAAAATCCCGGCCTTTGGTCATCACCAACAAGCTGGAGGTCGCTGTGGAACGTGAATCAATGGAGTACGACGTAGTCATCATCGGCGCGGGCCCATCGGGGCTGTCCGCCGCCTGCCGACTCCGTCAGCTCAATCCCGAGCTGACCGTCTGCGTGGTGGAAAAAGGCTCCGAGGTGGGCGCCCACATCCTCTCCGGCGCGGTCCTCGAACCCACCGCCCTGAACGAACTGTTCCCCGACTGGCAGGAGCGCAACGCTCCCCTCAACACCCCCGTGGATGGCGACGACATCTACGTCTTCACCGGCGCCACCGGCGGCATCAAAGTGCCCGGCCTGTTCGTGCCGAAGACCATGCACAACCACGGCAACTACATCATCAGCCTCGGCAACCTGTGCCGCTGGCTGGCGGAACAGGCCGAGGCCCTCGGGGTCGAGATCTTCCCCGGCTTCGCCGCCACCGAGGTGCTCTACCACGAGGACGGTTCCGTCAAGGGCATTGCCACCGGCGACATGGGCGTGTCCCGCGAGGGTGAGCACAAGGACGGCTTCATGCCCGGCATGGAACTGCACGCCAAGTACACCCTGTTCTCCGAGGGCTGTCGCGGCCATCTGGGCAAGCAGCTGATCGCCAAATTCCACTTGGCCGACGGCAAGGAGCCACAGCATTACGGTATTGGAATCAAAGAGTTGTGGAAGATTCCTGATGCAAAACACAAGCAGGGCCTGGTGGTCCACTCGGCGGGCTGGCCCCTCAACGAGAGCGGCTGCGCCGGCGGCGGGTTCCTCTATCACCTGGAGGACAACCAGGTGGTTGTGGGCCTTATCACCGACCTGTCCTACAGCAATCCCCACGTCAGCCCCTTCGACGAATTCCAGCGCTTCAAGACCCACCCCACCATCCGCCAGTACCTGGAAGGTGGCGAGCGCCTCTCCTACGGCGCCCGGGCCCTGGTGAAGGGCGGCCTGCAATCCCAGCCTAAGATGTCGTTCCCCGGCGGCCTGCTGATCGGCGACAACGCCGGCACCCTCAACTTCGCCAAGATCAAGGGCATCCACACCGCCATGAAGTCCGGCATGGTGGCCGCCGAGGTGGTGGCCGAGGCCGTTGCCGCCGGTCGCGCCAGCGATGATCTCACCGGCTTCGCCGACGCCTACAAGGCCTCCTGGGCCTGGCAGGAACTGCACACCCAGCGCAATTTCGGCCCCGCCCAGCACAAGTGGGGCAACATCATCGGCTCCGCCTACGGCTTCATCGACCTCAATATCTTCAACGGCAAGCTGCCCTGGACCCTCTCCGACCCGGTGGCCGACCACGCCACCCTGAAGCCCGCCAAGGACTGCCGCGTCATCGAATACCCCAAGCCCGACGGCAAGCTGACCTTCGACAAGCTGTCATCGGTGTTCATGTCCAACACCAACCACGAGGAGGATCAGCCGATCCACCTCACCCTCAAGGACCCGGACATTCCCATCAGCCACAACTTGCCGATGTTCAACGAGCCCGCCCAGCGCTACTGCCCGGCGGGGGTCTACGAGGTGGTGAGCAACGACGACGGCAGCAAGCGCTTCCAGATCAATGCCCAGAACTGTGTCCACTGCAAGACCTGCGATATCAAGGACCCCACCCAGAACATTGTCTGGGTAGCCCCGGAAGGCGGCGGCGGCCCCAACTACCCCAACATGTAATCACTCCAGCGGGAAGAAAACCCCCAGGCTGTACACACCCTGTACGGCCTGTTTCTTTTCCGGGCCCCCGCAGGCCCAATCCGCCAGCTGGTAGAACACGCCACGGGCCAGCAAACCCTCCATGCCGTCCCGCACCAGTAGATAGGGCGCGGGTTCCCCGCTCTCGGGGTCAATCACTACCCGCAGGGGATGGGCCTGGCCGGCGACCACCCTCTCCCCGGTGGCGGTCTCGAACAGCAGCGCCTCCTGCCCATCCCGGACCACCCGCTCCACCCCGGTGACGAAGAAGGGCACATCGTCCACTTCGATGCGCCACTTCTCCGCCGGGGTCACCAGGTAGTAATCCCCGCCCTCCCGTTTCAGAATCGAGGAAAAAAGCCGTTTCAATCCCTCCCTGTGGATGGGAGCTCCCTCGTGGAACCAGTCGCCGTTGCGGGCGATGCGAATATCGATATCGCCGCTCAGGGGCGGATTCCAGCGGGCCACCGGTGGCAACCTGTCGCTCCCCGCCTCCACCGAAGCGAGCAGATCGGCAAAGAGGCTGTCGAGGGACGGGGTTTTGTGCTCGGTCATAATCGGGCCCTGGCGGCAAGGTTGGCCTTGGAGGGTAACCGAAGCCTTGCGCATTGCAACCACCGGTTGCCGGGGTGACAATTCCCCAATCCGCAACGGGACCTTCTGGACGACCCCATGGGAATCCTCGCCATCCACTTCGGTAAATTGATCGGCGCCGCTGGCATCGATCGCCACGAGAACGAACTCGCCCGCCGGGTAGGCCTGCTGTTCGAGGTGCCGATGCTGATGGCGGCCCTGTGGGTGTTGATGAACTGGTGGGGCAAATCCCACGGCACCGTGGATGGCTTAAAGTCCCATTATTACGACGTGCTGCTCTGGGGTTTCTTCGTGCTGGAATCGGCGCTGCTCACCGCACTGGTGACCCACAAGCGGCGCTACCTGCGGGAAAACTGGCTGAACCTGGTGATCATCGTGCTTGGTATCCCCCTGCTGATGGGGGTCGGCACCCACCTCGGGATGCTGCGCCTGTTGCGCCTCTTGATCGTCCTCGCCCTGCTCGCCCACGTGGGCAGTCGAATCCGCAACCTGCTGTCGCGAAACCAGCTCGGCACCACCCTGCTGGCGAGCCTGATGGTCATTCTCATGGCGGGGCTGATGATGGCGGCCCTCGACCCCAACATCCCATCCGTGGAAGATGGCATCTAGTGGGCCTGGGTGACCGTCACCACGGTGGGATACGGTGATGTGGTACCGACCTCCACCGCCGGTCGCGTCTTCGGCGGCTTGATCATCCTCTTCGGCATCGGCCTTTTCGCGATGATCACCGCCAGCCTCGCCGCCTTTTTCGTCAGCCGCCAGGAAGAGGAAATGCTCGACGAGGAGCGGGAAACCCTGCTGCGCCTCGCCCAACTGGACGACCGCCTGATCCGGCTCGAGGAAAAACTGGATCGCCTCATGGACACCCGAGACAGGGATCGGGGCTAAATCACCCGCGCCGATTTACAGACCGCGCCCTGCTCCCTATAATCGCGCCTCGCATCGGAGAGTAGCTCAGCCTGGTAGAGCACTGCCTTCGGGAGGCAGGGGTCGCAGGTTCAAATCCTGTTTCTCCGACCACTTTTCCCGCCCTTCCCCATTCCCACCCCTCCCCTGCTTCCGGGTTAAACTCCCACTGTCGCTAACCACGGGGAAAGACCATGTTGCAGGATCGCCTGGTGGCCCATCGGGGCTTCCAGAAAGCCTATCCCGAGAACACCCTGCTCGCTCACCGCATGGCCATCGCCGCGGGGGCCCACTTCATCGAAACCGACATCCAGTTCAGCGCGGATTTTCAACCCGTGCTCTACCACGATCTCGCCATGAAACGCCTGAGCGGCGTCGAAAACCTTGTCAGCAATCTGACCCTCGCGGAGCTGGCCCGCGTCCCGCTCCACGAGCCCGACCGGTTCGGGCAGCGCTATATCGACGAGCCCATCGCGCCCCTCGGCGATCTGGTGGCGCTGCTCGCGCAACACCCCGGGGTCTGCGCGTTCGTCGAGATCAAGCGCAGCGCCCTGCAATTCGCCGGCCTCGACAAAACCCTCGACATCCTCCTCCCCCAGCTCGCCCCCGTCGCCGAGCAAGCGGTGTTGATCAGCTTCGACTACGACGCCATCGCCGCCGCCCACCGCCGGGGATGGCGGCGCCTCGGCATGGTGCTACAAGCCTGGGAGGACCAGTTCAGCCCCCCGGTGGCGGCCACGCCCCTGGAGTTTCTGTTCTGCGACCTGGCGAAGATCCCCGACGAGGCGGACCTCGCCGCCATCGCCCCCAAACTGGTGGTCTACGAGGTGGACGACCCGGGGCTGGCGCGGGCGCTGTTCGCCCGGGGGGCGGATATGGTGGAGACCTTCGACATCGGCGGCATGATCCAGGCCCTGGCCCGCAAGGCCCTGTGAAGGCAGCGCCGGCGTTGAGCGCCACGGGGCGTTCGGGTATGGTAGGCCCTGTCCAGAACCACAACACAAACCCCCATCGGAGATAACCATGACCATCAAAGTGGGCGATGCCCTCCCCAACATCACCCTGCGCACCATGACCAGCGAAGGCCCGAAGCCCATCACCGTCGATGACATTTTCAAGGGCAAGAAGGTAGTCCTGTTCGCCGTGCCGGGCGCCTTCACCCCCGGTTGTTCCAACACCCACATGCCCGGCTACGTGGTGCACGTGGACGAGATCAAGGCCAAGGGCGTCGACACCGTGGCCTGCATCTCCGTCAACGACGCCTTCGTGATGGGCGCCTGGGGCAAGGCCCAGAATGCAGAGCACCTGCTGTTGCTCGCCGACGGCTCCGGCGAGTTCACCAAGGCCATTGGCCTTGAGCTCGACGCCACCGGCTTCGGCATGGGTACCCGCTCCAAGCGCTACTCCATGATCGTCGACAACGGCGTGGTCACCACCCTCAATGTCGAGCCGGACGGCGCCGGCGTGCAGGAATCCACCGCCGAGAAGATCCTCGCGCAACTCT
The DNA here is from genome assembly GCA_034717695.1 of Pseudomonadota bacterium. Classification (GTDB taxonomy): domain Bacteria; phylum Pseudomonadota; class Gammaproteobacteria; order Pseudomonadales; family Porticoccaceae; genus NAT127. The sequence continues at coordinate 35,640 of JAYELS010000015.1, read as the reverse complement.
GATCCCAGGGTCGGCACCGTGACCGGACCCCGGCAGCGCCTCCCCGCGCCCTGCCGGGGTTTTGCGTTTACGGGGCTGGCGTTACGGAGCGAACGCCATACCCTCTCCCCACCGGAGGCAAGTGCATGAGCGGCGTCGACATCGCCGTGATTGGCGGCGGCATTCACGGCGCCGGGGTCGCCCAGGCGGCGGCCGCCGCCGGCTACTCGGTGGCGCTGATCGAGAAGGGGGCCATCGCCTCCGGCACCTCCAGCAAATCCAGTAAATTGATCCACGGCGGGCTGCGCTACCTGCGCCAGGGGCACATCGGCCTGGTGCGGGAGAGTCTCAGGGAACGGGAAATCCTCCTGCGCATCGCTCCCCACCTGGTGCATCCGGCGGATTTTCTCATTCCGGTCCACGACGATTCCCGCATCCGCCCCTGGCAACTGCGGCTCGGGCTCGGCCTCTATGCCGCCCTGGCAGGCCACAATCCCCTGACGGCCATGGCCCCCCTGCCCCCGGATTCCTCCCTGATTCCGCCATCCCTCGCCCGAACGGCCCCCCACGCGGTGTTCCACTACCGGGATGCCCAGACCGACGATCGCCGCCTCACGTTGGCGGTGGCGCTCTCGGCCCGCGCCCTCGGGGCGCGGATCTTCACCCACAGCCAGCTGGTGCTGGGGCGCCGGGTGACGGAGGGCTACGACCTGTCCCTGCGCCAGGCCGAGGGCTTCAGAAGCCTCCGTTGCCGGGTGCTGGTGAACGCCGCGGGGCCCTGGGTGAACGGTGTCGCGGCCAGCCTGGTGCCGGAGGCGCCGACCCTGCCCGTGGCACTGGTCAAGGGCAGCCACCTGGTGCTCGAGCAGGCCCTGGGGGAGTGTTGCTTCTACCTGGAATCCCCCGCCGATGGCCGCGCCCTGTTCGCCCTGCCCTGGCAAGGGGGCACCCTTCTCGGCACCACCGAGGAACCCTTCGAGGGGGATCCGGACCGGGTCGAGGTGAACGCCTCCGAGGAGGCTTACCTGCTGGGGGTGCTCGCCCGCTATTTTCCCCACATCGCCCCCCGGGTGGTGGCGCGCATGGCGGGGCTGCGGGTATTGCCGACGGGGGATAACAGCCCCTTCCAGCGCAGTCGCGAAGTGCGTTTCGTGGAGCGGTTCAGCGACGGCGGCGGATATCTCGCCATCCTCGGCGGCAAGCTCACCGGCTACAGGGCCACCGCCTTGAAGGTGATGGCGCGACTCGAAACGGTGCTCGGTCGCCGCCAGCCAAGGGCCGATACCGCCCGGCTGATGTTGCCCGAGGTGGAGCCATCCCCTAGAGGGTGGTGACCTTCTCCGCGTTGCAACGGGCGCAGCGATGGACCGTCACCAGCTTGCCCTGTTTCACGTCGAATTGCTTGTCCTGCCAGATTACCCATTTGTGGAAGCCGTGCTGGCACAGGCCCCGGCGTTTCGCCACGGGCTTTTTGAAGGGCAAGATGTCGGCCATGGGTTGGTCCCCTCAGTTCGCGGGATCGAGATGGGTGGAATCGGTGCGGTTGCGCCGGAACCAGCCGGCGATGCTGTGGCGCGGCGCCCGGGTGGGGAGAACCTCGTGGGGGATTTCCTCGCTAAGGAACACCGCCAGGGTGCCTCCCCGGGGCGCCACCAAGATGCCCTCTGGACACTCCGCTGGGTAGAGCACCAGCTCTCCCCCCCGGCCGGCCCGCCAGTCGTCGTTGAGGTACAGCACCGTCGACACCAGACGATCGCCACCGCCGCGAAAGGCATCCAGGTGGCGGCGGTAATAGGCTCCCGGGGCATAGCTGGCGAAATGGGCCTCGTACTCGAACAGACCCATGAACAGCGCGCCGTTGATGGCGAGGCGCAGTTGCTCCATGGCATCGAGCCAGGAGGCATCATCGGGGTGGGCGGCATCGAGCCAGCGGATGCGATCGGTGCGTATCCCCGCGGCTCGCCGCCAGTCATCCCCACGGCCGACGCCGGCGGGGGTGTAGTCGTCGATGGCCACCGCCCGCGCCGCCAGGGGCCGCCAGAGGGCCTCCGGAACGAAATCCTCGATCAGCAGCCAACCCTCCCCGGCCAGTGCGTCGGCGACGGCATCGAGGCGCGGATCGAGAAACGCAGCGGGATCGGGCAGTGGATTCAAGGAGACACCGGGACGGCGAGGGTGCGGCATGTTACTGCACCCCGGCGCCCGGGGAGAAGCGGTTTGCGGCGGATGACGGCTGCGCCTTTTCCGCCCTACGGCCCTCCGCACCGGCCCGTAGGGCCGAAGAGCGAAGCGTCATCGGCCGCGACCCCTAGGTTCGGGCATCCCCCGGCGGATGACGGCTGCGCCTTTTCCGCCCTACGGCTCTGCACACCGGCCCGTAGGGCCGAAGAGCGAAGCGTCATCGGCCGTATCGAGGCTCCGCCAGGTCAGTGGGCCTGGGCGGCCAGGGGCCGCACGATGATCTCGTTGACCGCCACGTTGGCGGGCTGGGTCAGGGCGTAGGCCACCGCCTCGGCAATGGCCTGGGCGGGCATGGCCATCTGCTCGAACAGCTGCCCCACCATGGGCTTGAAGGCCTCGTCATTGACGCTCTCCGACAGCTCCGACTGGGTGAAACCCGGGCAGATGGTGCACACCCGCACCTTGCCGGTGAGCTCCTTGCGCAGCCCCTCGGAGATCACCCGCACCGCCGTCTTGGTGGCGGAGTAGACGGTGCCGCCGGGGCCCACGTCGTGGGCGGCGGTGGAGGCGATGTTGATGATGGAGCCGCTGCCCTGGGCCAGCATGGTGTCCACCACCGCGTGGATGCCCCACAGCACGCCCTTGATATTGATATCGATGACCCTGTCCCAGTCCTCCACCATGCCGCTGGCGATCATCGACACGGGCATGATGCCGGCGTTGTTGATGAGGCCGTCGATGCGGCCGAATTTTTCCAGGGCGTGGGCGGCGAGGGCCTTGAGGTCCTCCCGCCGAGTGACGTCGGTCACCTGCCAGCTGGCGTTGGGCCCGATGCTGTCGGCGAGCCTGGCCAGGCGGTCGGCGCGGCGCGCGCCCAGCACCACCCTGGCGCCGAGGGAGGCCAGGTGGCGGGCGGTGGCTTCGCCGATACCGCTGCTGGCGCCGGTGATGATGATCACCTGGTTGTCGAGATTGGACATGCTGTTCTCCGATTAGTGATTAGATGAAAGTCATGGAAAAGTGCCACGGCCGGACCTGGGCTCGGTGGCTATCCTATCGCCACCGGGGCCTCGGCGGCACTGTTGTCGGCGATGGCCTCGAACAGCGCGCCGTCGGCGGTTTCCTCCGACACCCATTTCAGCATGCGGCGCACCGGCTCGATGGCGTCCTGCTTTTCCATGTTGTGCTGCATGGTGGAGGCGCCCCCCAGGGACACCAGGCGCTGGCCGCCCTGGAAGGCGAGCCGGTCCCGCAATGCCTTCTTAAGGGACTCGGGATAGATGCCGATGGTCTGGGTGTAGGCATTTACCGAGCGCACCGCGGTTTCGAAGGAATCCACCGGGACGATATTACCGACCCGGCAGCCGAGAATGCGCGAGAAATCCACCGGGTAGTCCTCCTGGGAGACGATGATGGCGCCTTCGTTGTCCTGGCCGCCGAAGATGCGGTAATCCTCCGCCATCACCCGGGCGCCGTCGATCTCCTCCTTCAGCTCCCGATTGAAATCCTTGTGGGGCGTGCTCAGGTGGGGCGGCAGCTTCTGCATGGCGGCAAAGGTCAGCTCACCGAGGCGGTTGGCCCTTGCCACGCCCTCTTCGTCGGTGCCCGATTCCACGTAGATCACCCGGGCGCTGACACACCCCTCCTGGTTTTGCGCCCCCACGTCGAGGGCGAGGCGCTTGGCCACGGCGTGCAATGTCTCCTCGTCCTTGAAGGCCTCCTTGCCGATCAGGGTGCCGCTCAGCTTCGGATCCTGGGTGATGAGGTCGATGCCGGGTTGCAGGTACTTGGTGATGTGGCTGATGGAATCGAAGCCGCCCCAGGCAACCAGCTTTTCGATCTTGCGGGGGTCGTAGATGGCGCTTTCGACCCTGTCGTCGCCCCCCTTCCAGTAGGCCACCGACAGGTGCCGGGTGACGGGGTGATCCGGCGCCATGTCCACCATGGTGCGGGCCAGGGCGGCGGCGGTGAGGGGATCGTTTGACGGGGTCTTGATGATGGCGTCGGAGCGGGTGAAGGCGTTGCGGATCACCGTGAGGATACTGACGATGGGCGCATTGCCGGCGATCACGTGGACGGCGCGGGCGCCGAAGGCCCGCACCTGGCACTTGAGGGCAGGGAAGGTGCCGGGCTGCTCCACCCAGCCCTCCAGGTAGTCCCGCCCGCAGGCCCGCTCGATCATCATCTCGATCTCATCGCGGCGGAAAAAATGGGGAATGTGCTCGTACTGGTAGCGGAGAATGCTGTCGGACAGGCCCGAGGTGAATGACGACAGCTCGAAGGCCTCCCGCAGGTAGGGGTTGCGGGCAAAATCCAGGCGAGCACCCAGTTCCACCAGGTAATCGATGATGTCGTCGAGACTAATGGAATAGAGATCCCCCATTTTCGACGGGGCACTCAGGCAGATGTTGTTGAGGTGCTTGCCGAGGTCCGGCGCCTGGAACTTGACGCCGCCCCGCCGGCCGCCGAAGGGGATGCAGTCATCCTCGATGACCTGGCCGCGGATGATCAGCGGCACTGTGTAGGTTTTGTCGGACATGAATCGGTTACCTGTCGGTGAATCAAAAATAGTGTGTGGATTTGGAAATTCCGAGGGTTATTGGGACAGCTCGGCGAGGAAATCCAGGGCGCGGTCGTGGGCCTCCGGGGCGCCGGCGCAGAGGATCTTGTCGTCGCCCCCCTGTTTTTCGCTGTAGCGGCTGATCCTGTCGTAGATGAAGGGGCCGTGGCGGCCGCACTCGCAGGGCTTGTCGAAACCCGCCCAGGTGACCTCGTCGCCGGTGACAAGCCCCGCCCAGTAGGTGTTGGGCATCAGGTCGAGCATTGCCAGACGACCGGTGACATCGTCCTTGCGGGGCAAGGTCGCTCCGCTGTCCGGGTCCAGGAGGAAGGGCACCAGCACCGGCGGGAAGTGGTAGTGGCCGGCCTCGCACTGCATCGACACCGCCATCAGTTCGCTGGTGGCGTACATCTCGTACACATTGTCGAAACCGAGGAAGCCCTTGATCACCTCCCGGTAGTTCTCGGGAAGCGCCTGGCCCTTCTTGCCACCGCCGGAAAACAGGATGCTGTCCTTGCTGAACACGTTGGACAGGCCGCGCTTGCTGCCCTGGTCCGCCCAGTTGAACAGCAGGGTCCAGACCCCGGCGATATAGACGTTCTTGCCGCCAAACTGGCTGATGGCGCGATCGAAGAAATCCTGCAGGTCCTGCCCGCGCCGCGCCTCCATGGCGAGCAGGTGCTCGCGCTGTTGCATCAGGGTGTCGGACACCTGCAGGGAACCGAGCTCCCCCCGGGCCTCGGCGGACTTGAGGCGCCCGGCCAGGGAGGCAATATCCGCGGAGAACTTGCCCTCCGGGTAGAGGAACAGGGCGTTGTCCTCGCTGCCGGCAAACAGCTCGATCATGTAGTCGTTGGCGCGCTGGGCCGCCTGGTAGCCACGGCGGTAGCCGGGCACGATCACCGGCCAGTTCTCGTTGAACAGATCGGGGCCGGAATGGGGCCCCCACCAGTGGCGCAACATGTGGCCGGAGTGGATCACCGTCTGGCGCCACTGGGCCTTGGTGCGGGGCACGAAGGAGAGCTTGCCGGTGGTGCCGGAGGAGTGGGAGACCAGCAGGTCGGTCTGCGCGTCCAGCAGGTCGAGCCAGCCGTCGATGGAGTCGATGCCACTGGCATCCACCTGGTCGAGATCCACGGTGGTGAGGCCGCCGAGCCAGCGGGTCAGCTTGTCGAAGCGGGCCCGCTCCAGGTAGGACATGGGGTACGACTTGTAGATGGTGTGGGGAAACATCAACGGCGCGATATCGTCGATGGCGTTGATATTGTCGACCCCCTGCTCGCTGGCCAGCTTGTCGAGCACCGAGAGTTTCGGCCGCAGTTCGCCAAAGCGCTTGCGGATGCCGGCGAGCTGAACGTCATGAAGCTGGTCGGCGGTCAGCCGAAAGCCGTCGTCGTAGCAGGCGTCGTGGAAATTCAGCGGGTCTTGCAGCAGCGCTTGATATAAATCCGACATAGAGAGTTCTCGTGGTTCCATGGGACTTGGTTGATGTTCCGGCGCCGGGGCCTATTGGGACTGTCGCACCAGGCGCCCGGGGCGGGCCCCGGTGGCGACCCCCGCCCGGTGAACGATCTGGCCGCTGACGATGGTGGCGAGGTAGCCGTCGGCGTCCTGGATCATGCGCCGCCCACCGCCGGGCAGGTCGTTGACCACCCGGGGTCGGTGCAGGCGCAGGGCGCCGTGGTCGATGACATTGATATCCGCCTTCTTGCCCACCGCGATGCGTCCGCGATCCCGGAAGCCCATCAGGTCCGCCGTGTCGGCGGCGAGGATCTTGACGGCCTCGGGGATGCCGATGCGCTCCCCGGGGCGGTCCCGGGTCCAGTGGGTCAACAGGGTGGTGGTGTAGCTGGAATCGGCGATCAGGCCGTAATGGGCGCCGCCGTCGCCAAGGCCGACGACACTGTTGGGGTCGCGGATCATGCCCAGGGTGGCGTCCAGGTTGCGGTCGACGTAATTGGCAAAGGGGACGAACAGGAGCGCATGGCCGTCGTCCTCCAGCAGCAGGTCGTAGGCCATCTCGATGGCGCTGATGCCCCGCGCCCGGGCCATGGCGGCGATGCTCTTGGTGTCGTCCGGCTCGTAATCCGGTACTTCATCCATGCGGTAGATATTGTCGAAGTTGCGCAACAGCAGGTACATGGCATTGCGCGGATCGGCGGGTTGTTCGCCGAGGAGGCGGCGCTTGAGATCCGGGTCCCGCAGGGCCCGCACCCGCTCCACCAGGGGCAGATCGGCGATGGGCTGGTAGCTGGGGCAGAGGCTGAAGGGGTTGACGGAGGTTTCCAGCCCGCCGATCACACCCATGGGGCGGGGAAATACCTGGGCCACCAGCCGGGTGCCCTCCTCGGCGTTGAAGCGGCCCATGGCGTCGAGGGTCTTGCGCCAGCCGGTGGAATCGGCGAGCCACTGGGCGAGGGAATAGGTCACCGGCCGCCCCGAACCCTTGGCGAGGCGCTTAAGCAGATCCACATCGAGGTCGTAATCCTCGGTATCGAGGTTGGGAATCATCTGGACGACACCCCGGCCGGTGCCGCCCACGGCACTGGCGATGGCCACCAGCTCCTCGGTGGCGGCGTGGAAGCTGGGGATGAATTCCCCGTCCCCCCGCCGGTGCACCATGGTGCGGGAGGTGGAAAAGCCCACCGCCCCGGCGGCCATGGCCTCCTCCGCCAGGGCCTGCATGCGGGCGATATCCTCGGCGGTGGCGGGCTCACGGTCGAGACCCCGCTGGCCCATCACGTAGACCCTCAAGGGGGAATGGGGCAGATAGGCGGCCACGTCGATATCCCAGTGGCGGGCGTCGAGGGCATCCAGATACTGGGGAAAGGTCTCCCAGTTCCAGGGCAGGCCCTCGGCCATCACCGCCTCGGGGATATCCTCGACCCCTTCCATCACGTTCACGAGGGCCTGCCGGTCCCCCGGGCGGCACGGGGCAAACCCCACACCACAGTTACCCACCACCACCGTAGTCACCCCGTGGTTGGAGGATTGCAGCAAGTCCTCCGACCAGGTCACCTGGCCGTCGTAGTGGGTGTGGACATCCACGAACCCCGGGGTCACCAGCTTGCCGCTGGCGTCGATTTCCTCCCGGCCGCGACCGGCGATGCGGGGTGCCACGGCGGCGATGACACCGTCGCGGACGGCCACGTCGGCCTCGGTGGTCGGCCCGCCACTGCCGTCCACCACGGTGCCATTGCGGATGATCAGATCGTAAGTGTCCATGGCTCTGTCCTGCTGGGGTTGTCGTTGGGTTCGACGGGCTACTTGCCCGTCAAAATGGCGGCGCCGTGATGGTCGACCGGCGCGCTGGCCCGCGCCCGGGACAGCCGCGAAGCGATCAGGATCATCACCACGCAGCCGGCCACCACATAACCGATGACCCGGTAGACAGCGGTCTGGTCGGGGTAGCTGGCCCCGTCCACGGCGATGGTGGAACTGTCGGAGATGTACGCCACCACCTGGGCGCCGATGCCCATGGCGGTGGAGCGGATCACCAACATCATGCCGCTGGCCTCGCTGGTGCGGTCGAGGGGCACCGACTGGGCGATGACGATGGGAATACTGGAATAGAACATCGACATGCCAAAGCCGAGCAGCAACAGCATGGGGGCAATGAACCACAGGGAGTCATGCTTGAAGCCGAGCATCACCCAGCCGAGCAGCATGATCCCCGCCCCCGCCATCATCGCCACCCGACCGCTGTAATGGGAAATGAGCCAGCCGGCGGAGGGGCCGCTGGCGAGGGCGATGAGGGTCTTGGGCAACAGCACGACGCCCGCCAGGGTGGCGGACAAGCCGAGCCCGACGCCGGTGGCGGTGGGTTGCTGGAGCACGATGGACCACAGCTGCATGGACTGAAACGCCGTGAGGCCGAGCACCGCGCTGCCGAGGTTGACCAGCAGCACCTGGCGGTGGGCCAGCAGGCGCACATCCAGGAGGGGCACCGCCGCGCGCAGCTCGCTCGCCGCCCAGGCGGCGAGGAAGGCGGCACCGCCCGAAAGGCACAGCAGGGTATTGACGGATGTCCAGCCCCAGTGGGGCGCCTCGCTGATGCCGAGCAGTACCAGCACCACCCCCGGGGCGAACAGCACGCCGCCCACCAGGTTGGTGCGCCGATCGAAGGGGCGGCCCGGCGAGCGGGGCATCCACAGGCCGATGGTGAAAAAGGCCACCACCCCGGCGGCGGCCCCGGCGAAGAACACCCAGTGCCAGCTGAGGTTGTCGACGATCACCCCGCCGAGAAAGGTGCCCATGCCCATGGTCACGGTGAGGGTGGCGGCGAGGATGCCGATGAAGATCGGCGCCGATTCGGCCTTGACGTTCTCCCGCACCAGGCCGATGCAGAGGGGAAACACCGCCCCCGCCGTGCCCTGCACCACCCGCCCGACGATCACCCATTCGAGGGTGGAGGAGAACGCCGCGATCAGGGAGCCGACAATGCTCAGGGCGATCACCACCATCAGCACCCGCTTGCGACCAAAGATGTCCCCGAGCCGACCGCAGATGGCGGCGGACACCGCGCTGGCGAGGAAGAAACTGGTCATCACCCAGCCCACCGCCTCGGGATTGCCGAAGTCGGCGATCATGGCCTTCAACGCGGCGTAGAGCATCGACAGCTCGAAGGCCGACAGCACCTCCGCCGACAACAGGCCCAGCATCAGTTTTACCGCGTTTGCTCGCGTCATGGCCTTTCTCTGTGCTTGATTATGGTTATGGCTTTCAAAACCGCCCCGGGGGGGGCTCCACCGCCCACCAAGGGACAGCGGTCACAGCCCGATACTCAGTCCTGCTGGCCGGAATCGAGCACCCAGCGCATGAACCGGTTCAACGGCATGCCGGCATCGTGGGGGGTGCCGCCAAAGCCCTCGCCGCCGTTCACCTCGCCGAGGTCCACCAGGCGCTGGGCGCCGCAGCTGGACAGGCTGTCCCGCAGGGCAATCCGCGCCGCGGGGGGATAGATGCCCACCGTCTGGGTGGCCACGGTGACGTGCTGGACGGCGTCGGCGAGGTTGTCCACCCGCACCACGTTGACCAGCTTGCCGGTGGGGCTGAAGGCCACCGGCTCGTCGGAGCGGATCGCCATGCCGTTGCCGTCGTACTTGCCGAATACCCGGTAGATGGGCTCGAGGTTCTGGAGCATGTCGAGCTGTTCGCGGATGTCCGGGGGGGGCACCAGGCCGCTCTTGCCCGGGCCGTAGCGGGTATCCACCCCCATGGCCTTGACCAGTTCCTCGCAGTAGGCGTCCACCTGCTCGGTGGTACCCTCCACATAGTGGAAGCGGGAAGCGGAGCAGGCATCCTGGTTCCAGCCGATGACATCGGCGGCGGCGCGGGCGGCGACCTCCTTCACCGTCTCGGCGGAGGAAAACGCGGCGTTGCCGATCAGGGACACCGACACCTTGGGGTCGAAGGACACCATCTCGAGCCCCGGGCCCACGTACTTGACCACGTGGCGCACCGCCGCCTCGCCGCCCCACACCACGATCTTGTCGAAGTACTGGGAGCGGTAGATGCCGGATTCGATGCGCTCGTCGCCACCGCGCCAGTAGGCCGCGCTGAAGGATCGGGTGGTGGGGTGATTGGGGTCCACGTCGGCCATGGTGCGCAGGATGGCAGTAGTGGTGAACATGTCGTTGGAGGGCAGCTTGAGCAGATGCACGCCCTTGGTGAGGGCGCCGCGAATGATGGTAATGGGGGGCACCACCGGCGCATTGCCGGCGAGAATATGGACCATGCGGGGCGGCACCGCCCGCACCCGGCTATTGGGCTGCCAGGGATTGCGGGCCACCCAGCCGTCGAGCACGTCGAGGGAGCCGAGGGTCTGCTCCACCTCCGCCACCAGGCCGCCGCGGCGGAACATGTAGCGAATGTCGCGGTAGCTGTTTTCCAGCACCCGGGGGTCGAGGGGGCTGAAATGGCCCATCTTCTCCACCGCTTCCTGCAGGTAGCTGTTGCTGTCGAAGTCGAGGCGCTCCCCCACCTCCACCAGGAAGTCGATGATGTCGTTGATGGGGGTGTCGAAGGCCGGCACCGGCTGGTGGCGGCGCCACACCAGCTCGTCCATGCTGATTTTCGGGGTGAACACTGGGGTGGACTGGGCGCGGGAGCGCTGCTCCACCTCGGCGCCGTGCTGGACGATGCCCTTGATGAAGTGGGGCACTTCGAGGCGGTTGTGCAGGCTGTCGGTCTGGGCTGTGCTGGTCATGGGCGAATCCTCCAGGGATTTCACTGTCGCATGGGGTGATCAGAGGTTGATGGCGCCGCGCACATAGGAATCGATGGTGCCGGCGCAGGTGAGCTTGTCCTCGCCCTCCTCCAGGTCCTGGTAGCGGGCCACGGAGCGCACCAGGGGCCCGGCGAGGCCATCGGCGGAGTCGAAGTCCATCACCACCTTGTCACCGGAAATAAGGCCACCCCAGCGGGCGTCGGTGAGCAGATCGAACAGGGCCATGCGGCCTTCCACCACCCCGTTGCCATCGGCGGGGTTGAGCAGCGTCTCGGCGGATTTGTCGAGGATCAGGGGCACGATCCAGGGCGGCAGCGCGTAGGCGCCCAGGTGCTGGACAAAGGGGCTCAAGCCCGTCATTTCCACCATGGCGTAGCTGTTCAGGTAGTTCTCCGGGGGAACGCCGTAGAAGCGCTGGATCTGCTCCTTGAAATCGTCGGGGAGTTTCACCCCCTTGATGCCGCCACCCATCTGGAAAATGCTGTCGGGGTGGAAGGCGCCGTCCTTCACGCCCCGGGCCTTCAGGGCTTCCATCAGCTGGAAGGCCGCGGGCCACATCACACCCATGACGATGGGTTCATGGCGCTTGCTGTCGATCTTGTCCACGAAGGCATTGAAACGGGCGGTGGCCAGCTCACCGTTCTTTCTGTTTTCCTCCTCGAAGGCGGCGATCTCCTCCGGCAGGGCGGTGCCGGCGGCGAGGGCGCGGCGCAGCTGGCCGGCGCGAATCCCCGGGGTCGCCCGCAGCGGATCGGTGGAGATGAAATGGGTCTCACCCTCGGGGGACACGTACTGGCTGAAGAACTGGTGGTTGTGGATGCACAGGCGGTGCACACCGGTGGGCGGGAAAAACACGAAGCTGGAGCGATCGCGGCCGGGCTTGCGGGGCGCCCACTGGCCGAGAAAGCCCTGCATGTAGGCCTTGCTGGCCAGGGCGACATCGGCTTCGGTCTGATCCAGGAACGAGCACTTGCCCGAGGTGCCGCTGGAGGCGAAGAGGTGGTGCCCGGCATCCCGCAGGCGATCGACCCAGTCGTCGGCGTCCTTGATGCCGTCCATGTTCACTCCCGTCACCGGCTTGCTGGTGAGGGTCTGCAGCCACAGGTTCATGTTGCCCCACTGGCCCTTGTCGACGAAGGTCTCGGGATAGCTCTTGTAATTGGTGTGGGTGAACAGCAGCGGCACCAGGTCCTGGAGGGTCCTGATCTCGTCGATGCCCGCCTCCCCGGCGCGACGGTCGAGGATCTTGAGTTGCTGGCGCTTCTCGGCGAAGCGCTCGCGGACGGCCTCGAGTTGCAGCTCCCGCAGGTTGGCGGGCGCTTCGCGGTAGGGGTCGGCCTTGTCGACCAGTGCTTTGATTTCGTCAATGGCGCTCATTATGGTCTCTCGCAGGGGATGTTCAGGGTGACTGTCAGACTAGTCCCCGAGCACCCGGGCGACAACAGCCAACTGTATTGCCAGGGGGGTAAAGTGTTGACAGCAGGACCTGAGGGCTGGGCTGCAGGCCCGCCAGGGCCCCGGAACACGGGGCGGGAGCCGGTGACCGGGGCGGTGCTGGTGTCCTTTACCAAACACTTCCCCATCCCTATGATGGGATTCACGACCCGGCCAAGCCGGGCGCCATAACGATCAAGACCCATGTCGGGGGTAACGAAAACGTGTACACCGTATCCGAGATCTCACCCGCCAAGCCGCCGGCGCAACAGCTCGCCACCCGGGAAAAATTCGCCCGCTGCCGCCCCCGCACCACCTCCCTGTGCGAGGTGCAGGCGCTGATAGCCCGCCCCCACTTCCAGGTGGAGGTGCGGCGCTACCGCTGGGAAACCGCCCTCGAACCCACCCCCTTCCGCGCCGATATCTGCTACCTGGAACTGGCCCTGCACCCGCGCCCCCCGGGGTCCGAGGTGGATTACCTCGGCGGCACCCATCCCGATGCCTACGTGGCCACCGGCAACTGCGCCTTCATCCCCGCCGGCCACGAGGCGATGATGCGTATCCCCAAGGGGGAACAGGAAGTGGTGGGTTGCCTGTTCGAGATGGACGTTCTCGCACCCCTGGTGGACTGGCAGTGGACACCCCTCGAACTGGCCGCCTGCTTCAACATCAACAACATCAATATCCGCGCCACCCTGGTGCGGCTTGCCCAGGAGGCGATGAGCCCCGACCACGGCTCCGAGCGCCTGGTGGATGCCCTGTTCGACTCCCTGCTGGTGGAACTCGCCCGCCATATCCGCTCCACCCGCATCGTCGCCCGGGAACCCTTTGGCAAGCTCTCCCCCCAGCAACTGCGGCTGATCGAGAGCCGTATCGCCGAGACCAGCGGCGAGTTCCCCCAGACCTCCTGGCTCGCCCGGGAATGCGGCGTCAGCAACCGCCACCTGGCGCGGATGTTCAAGCGCACCACCGGCAAGACCATCACCGAGTACATCACCGAGGTGCGCATCAACAGGGCGCGGATGGAACTGACCACGGGGGAGCGGTTGATCAAGGAGATTGCCTACGAGTGCGGCTTCCAGAGCCAGTCGGCCTTTGCCCAGGCGTTCCGCAAGGCCACCGGGCTCACCCCCCGCCAGTTTCGCAACCGCGCCCACCGTTGAGGCCTCCGGCGCCGTGGATTGGTTGATTTCCGTCAAGTCCACAGGAACTCAAGGGGTATACAGTCAAGCCTTCATCAGCGGAGGTTCGACAAATGATCAGCGAAGACAGGCAGACACTGGCAAGCGTTGGAATGGTTTTCGTCCTTGGTTTCGCCGTCATGGCGGGATTGATCGTCGCCGCGTTGTTTATTGCCTGAGGGGCGGCGCGCCCTCTTTTCCCGGCCGATGACGCTTCGCTCTTCGGCCCTACGGGTGCCGTGGTAGGGCGGAAGAGTGAAGCGTCATCCGCCAGCGATACCCGAGCGCAGCGGTTACGGCCGATTACGCCTGCGGCTCTTCGGCCCTACGGGTGCCGTGGTAGGGCGGAAAAGCGAAGCGTCATCCGCCAGCGATGCCCGAGCGCAGCGGTTGCGGCCGATTACGCCCGCGGCTCTTCGGCCCCACGTGTCGAATCGTAGGGCGGAAAAGCGAAGCGTCATCCGCCAGCGATGCCCGAGCGCAGCGGTTGCGGCCGATTACGCCTGCGGCTCTTCGGCCCTACGATGCGACCCGTTGTGCGTCCGCCGGGGACGATCATTCGCCGGCGGCCACCAGGGCCTCCACCGCGGCGGTGAATTCCGCCGAATCCGGCGCCACCCGGCTAGGGAAATGTTGCACCACCCGCCCGTCCCCATCCACCAGGTACTTGGTGAAATTCCAGCCCGGCGCCCGGGACTGGCGCGCCAGTTCCCTGAACAGGGGGTGGGCGTCCTCCCCCTTCACCGACAGGGGCGCGAACATGGTGAAGGTCACCCCGTAGTTGATGTAACAGATCTCCGCGGTCTTTTCCTCGCTGTCCGCCTCCTGGCGAAAATCGTCGCTGGGAAAGCCCAGCACCACCAGCCCCCTCTCGGCATACGCCCTGTGAATGGCCTCCAGGGACTTGAACTGGGGCGTAAAGCCACAGTGGCTCGCGGTGTTGACAATCAACAGGGGCCTGCCCGCGAACGCCTCGCAAAGGTTGAGACTGTCACTGGAGCGCAGCTTCTTGAGGGTGACATCGAGATGCTCCGGGCATTCCGCCGCGACGGCGAGCAAGGGCACAAGCAGCAGCGGGATAAGTAGGGCCAGTCTGGCAAGGGTCATGGGAATTCCTCTGGTGGGCATGGGGGCTACTGGCAAGCCAGGGCAGCGATGTCTGTCCCTGGCGCTTCCCCTCGATCTTAGTCCACCTGAAAAACAAGTAAAGTCATTAACTTGTCGAGTTTTTGTAGAGGCCAAAACAGCACCAAAGGCCAGCGCCAAAACCGTAGGAAAACACCCGATCGGCCTTGACGGCACACACCGACCCGCCCCTCCAACGTCAAATCGGTCATAATCCAAGGCCAGACTGACAGCGCAAAGGGGGTAGCACCATGACGGGACGCAAGGGCAGGTTGTTGATGGTCCGCCACGGCCAGACGTCCGCCAATATCGACAAGGTCTGGCACGGCAGCACCGATACCGCCCTGACGGATCACGGCCGCGAGCAGGCCCGCCGCCTCGGCGCCCATTTCCACCGCATTGCGGTCCCCGACGTGGTCTACGCCAGCCCCCTGCAGCGGGCCCGGGATACCGCTCGGGCCATCGCCGACAGCCATGGTCTCGACCTCAACCTCGATCCCCGGCTGATGGAGTTTTCCCTCGGCGACTGGGAGGGCATCAAGTTCGACGATATCGAGATTCTCCACGGCGCCACCGGGCAGCTCTACGGCAACCCGGATTTCGCCGCCCCCGGGGGCGAATCCCAGCGCATGGTGCGCAACCGCATGGTGGCGGCCATCGACGAGATTCTCCACCGCCACCCGGACCAGAACGTGGTGCTGGTGTCCCACGGCACCGCCCTCGGCATCGCCATCGCCCACTACCTGCACAACGACACCACCCGCTGGCTCGACTACATCAAGCACAACACCGCCGTGTCGGAGCTGGCCCCGGACAGGGGCGAGCTGGTGTTCTTCAACCGCACCGAGCACCTGGACGACTGACACCGCTGTTTTCCGTTCCCCACCGACCCTGGAGTGAACCATGACCGGATTGATCCTGCTGATCGTCGCCCTTATCGCCCTCGCCTTCCTCGGGGCCAACCTGGTGGTGGCCGCCGGGGCGATGTTGCTGGCGACCCTCGCTGTCGGCGCCTTCAAGCTGGGGGGCGGGTGGGTGCTCGCCGCGGGATGCTTGTCGGCGCTGGTTCTCGGCCTGCTGGCTGCGGCGCCGTTGCGCCGCCGCGTCATCAGCGACCCGGCCCTCGGCTGGTTTCGCAAGGTCTTGCCGAAGGTGTCGGACACCGAGCAGGAGGCCCTCGATGCGGGCACCGTCTGGTGGGACGCGGAGCTGTTCTCCGGCCAGCCGAACTGGAATCGCCTGCTCACCACCCCCAAACCCCGCCTGCGGGATGACGAACAGGCCTTTCTCGACGGCCCCGTGGAAGATCTCTGCCGGATGCTGGACGACTGGCAGATCCACCGGGACGGCGACCTGCCCCCCGCCGTCTGGCAATACCTGAAGGATCAGCGTTTTTTCAGCCTGATCATCGACAAGCAATATGGCGGGCGGGATTTCAGCGCCTTTGGCAATTCCGCCGTGGTGATGAAGCTGGCGAGCCGCAACCTGGCGGCGGCGATCACCGTGATGGTGCCCAACTCCCTGGGGCCCGGGGAACTGCTCAGCCATTTCGGCACCGAGGCCCAGCGGGATCACTACCTGCCGCGCCTGGCCCGCGGCGAGGACATCCCCTGCTTTGCCCTCACCGCCCCCGCCGCCGGCTCCGATGCCGCCGCCATGCCCGACGAAGGGGTCGTCTGTTACGGCGACTGGCAGGGGGAGCGGGTGCTCGGCCTTCGCCTCAACTGGAACAAGCGCTACATCACCCTGGCCCCGGTGGCCACCCTGATCGGCCTTGCCTTCAAGACCCGCGACCCGGACGGCCTGCTGGGGGGCGAGGTGGATCTCGGCATCAGCTGCGCCCTGATCCCGGCCAGTGCCCCGGGGGTCTGGACCGGCAACCGCCACCGCCCGGTGGGCAGCGCCTTCATGAACGGCCCCACCCGGGGGGAGAATGTCTTCATCCCCCTCGACCAGGTGATCGGCGGCCGCGAGCGCATCGGCCAGGGCTGGCGCATGCTGATGCACTGCCTGGCCGCGGGGCGCGCCATCTCCCTTCCCGCCCTCGGCACCGCCGGCGCCAAGCTGAGCGCCCGCTACAGCGGCGAATACGCCCGCATCCGCAAGCAGTTCGGCATGCCCATCGCCTATTTCGAAGGGGTCGAGGAGGTACTGGCGCGGATCGCCGGCGAGGCCTACCGCATCGACGCCGCCCGCCACCTCACCCTCAGCGCCCTCGCCCTTGGGGAAAAGCCCTCGGTGCTGTCGGCGATCCTCAAATGGCATGCCACCGAGGCCAACCGCCGCTGCGTCAACGACGCCATGGACATCCACGGCGGCAAGGGCATCATCACCGGCCCCCGCAACTACCTGGCGGGGTTCTACCAGGCACTGCCCATCGCCATCACGGTGGAGGGGGCCAACATCCTCACCCGCAGCCTGATCATTTTCGGCCAGGGGGCGGTGCGCAATCACCCCTTTCTGTTGAAGGAGATGGCCCTGGCCCGGGCGGAGGAAAACGAGCAGGTGCGGGCCACCTTCGACAGCACCCTGTTCCGCCATGTGGGTTTCACCCTGCGCAACCTGGCGCGGGCCTTCGTGCTCGGCATCACAGGGGCGCGGCTGGTGAAGGCGCCGGTGGCGGGCCGCACCGCCCACTACTACCGCCAGCTGACCCGCCTGTCCGCCGCCTTTGCCTTTGTCGCCGACATGGTGCTGCTGTCCCTGGGGGGCGCCTTCAAGTTCCGGGAGAAGATCTCCGGGCGCCTCGCCGACGTGCTCACCCATCTCTACCTGGCCTCGGCGGTGCTCAAGTACCACGAGGACAACGGCTGCCCGAAGGAAGATCACCCACTGGTGCACTGGGCGGTGCGGGACAGCCTGTTCCAGATCCAGAATGCCCTGGTCAACACCCTGCGCAACTTCCCCATCCGGCCCCTGGGCCTGGTGATCCAGTGGCTGATCTTTCCCCTTGGCCGCCCCTACAAGGAGCCCTCGGACAACCTCGGCAAGCACGCCGCCCGCCTGGTCATCACCGATTGCGCCGCCCGGGAGCGTCTCACGGCGGGGATTTTTCTCTCGGAGGGGGACGACGTGACCGCCATTCTCGGCCGCGCCTTCAAGGGTGTGCTGGCCATCGCGCCCCTGGAAAAGGCCCTGCGCAAGCAGCTCGGCGAGTCGCTGTCGATCACCAATTACGAGGACATCGCAGCGCGGGGGCTGGCGGCTGGATTGATCAGCGAAGCGGACGCCGAGGCGATTCGCACCACCATGGCACTGGTGCGGGAGGTGATCGATGTGGATGATTTCCCCCCGGGGGACGGGGCGGCGGGCTGAGGCCCCTCAGAGGGTGCGCAGCAGGATTTCGAGACGGCCATCGGCGCGCAACACGCCGCGGGTCACTTCGAAGCCCCCCAGCAGGCCGTTCAGCCCCGCCTGGCTGTGGGGATGGGCGAGGGGCTGGCGGCGGGATTCGCCGGTGACCATGAGCAGGTCGGCGGCCATCACCCCGTAGTTCTGGTGGTGCAAGGCGTTGCCCCGGTTGAGCACCGCGAAGCCGTGGCCGCGGCTGGCGCTGTGCAGATGGGGGCGCAACACCCGCGCCAGGGCCCGCACCGCCTCGTCGTCCAGGTGGTTGAGGTAATCCCAGAACAGACAGATATCGAACTTGCTGCCGAGGGGCAGTTCCAGCAGGCGGCGCAGGTGGGCGTCCCTGTCCGGCACCTCGCCGTCGTCCCCCGGCGGCGGCATCAGCTCCCCCGGGTTCAGGTCGGCAAAGCGCAGGGTGCAGCGGTACTGGCTGAAGAATGCCACGGTGGCGGCGCTCGCCGGGCCGAGGTCCAGCACCCGGAGGGGCCTGTGGTCGGAGGGCGCGAAGGCCGTCACCAGGGTCGGGAACAGCTGGCTGGCAAAACCGTTGGGGATCACGGGTTTGATGGTCATGGGCGGGGCCGGGGCGTTGAAACGGAAAGGGCCGGCAACCGCGACGGCGCCGGCCCCCGGGAGCCTCGGGATCAGCCGTGCTTGATGACGGTGGAGCCTTCGCCCTTGGCCTCCACCACGCTGCGCTGGGCGCGGGCGGCGTTGGCGAAGTCGGCGATGGGCGGCTCGGCACTGCTGCCCACGGCGCTGCCCATATCGATGGTGCCCTTGAACTTGCCGCCTTCCTCGAGGATCACCGTGGGGGCCACCAGGTTGCCGCGCACGGTGCCGGTCTTGCTGATGATGATCTTTTCCTTGCCTACCAGATCGCCGTTCACCTGGCCGTCGATCTTGATGATCTTGGCGGTGACATTGGCGTTGACCCGGCCCGATTGGCCGATGGTCAGCTCGTGGCTGTTGAGGGTGATGGTGCCATCCACCTGGCCTTCGATGACCAGGTTTTCGTCGCTGCTGATGTCACCCTGGATCTTGACGGTCATTCCAATCATGGCGGTGGTTCTCACGGCTGAAGTTGTCGACGGGTTTGCCCTGCGCTCGTCCTGGGCCTTGCCGGCGTCCGGGGCCGGCTGGGGCTGGTGGGCGGTGGCGTTGTCCCTCGCCTCCGCGTCTTTGTCACGGGAACCTTTTTGTCGAATAAACATGGGGGTACCAATCGGTCTTATCAATCAGCGGCAACCATACTCCCCTGTCGCCTCCACGGCAACCATCCAGGGAACCTGGACAGCTGTCAGTGGTGGTGGCCGCCGGCGCCGTGGACGTGGCCGTGGGCGATCTCCTCCTCACTCCCGTCCCGCACCTCGGTGATGCGGATATCGAAGGTCAGGCTCATGCCGGCCAGGGGGTGGTTGAGATCCAGGTCGACGTTGAACTTGCCCACCTTGATGATGCGGGCATCCACCGGGCCGTCGGCGGTGTTGACCTTGACCGCCATGCCGGGACGCAGCTTGCCCCGGGTGACCAGGTGCTTGATGGGCACCCGCTGCTGGCGGCCCTCCTCCCGCTGGCCGTAGGCCTCTTCGGGGCTCAGGGTCACGGTCACCTCATCCCCCGCCTGCTTGCCCGCCATGGCGGCCTCGAGGGCCGGCAGGATGTTGCCGTGGCCGTGGAGGTAGGCGGCGGGGGCGTCGCTGTCGGAGGTTTCGAGGGGCTCCTGGCCCACCTCGCTCAGGCGATAGTGAAAGTAGACGACCTTGTTGTCGGTGATGTTCATGGGCTTCGGACCTGAATGACGGGTTTAGGTAGCCGACCCCTGGCCGGCGAGGGCCGCTATTGTGCCCAGTTGGACCGGCGGGATAAAGTGGCCCGCCCTTGTCTTGGCGACGGGGATCATGAAGAATCCCCCGCCCCATTGCCCCTGGAGAACCCCGTGCTCAGCTACCAACACGCCTACCACGCCGGCAACCACGGGGATGTGCTCAAGCACCTGGTGCTGACCCGAATACTCGGCTACCTCACCCAGAAGCCCGCGCCCCTGCTCTATGTGGACACCCACGCCGGCGCCGGCGGCTACCGCCTCGACAGCCCCCTCGCCCTCAAGGTGGGGGAATTCCGCCACGGCATCGGCGCCCTCTGGGGCCGCGACGACCTGCCGCCGCCCCTCGCCGACTACCTGGCCCTGGTAAAGCGTTTCAACCGGGGCGGCGACCACCTCCGCTGGTACCCGGGCTCCCCCTGGCTGGCGCGCCAGTTGCTGCGCCCCGGGGACCGCCTGGAGCTGTGCGAACTGCACCCGGCGGACTTCCCCCGCCTGCGCAAGCTGTTTGCCGGCGAGCCCCGGGTCCACTGCCACGACAGCGATGGGTTTGCCCAGAGCCTCGCCCTGATGCCCCCTATCGAGAAGCGCGGCCTGGTGCTGATCGACCCGTCCTACGAGCAAAAGCAGGATTACCAGAAGGTGGTCGAGCATCTCCAGGCGCTCCATCGCCGCTTCGCTACCGGCGTTTTCGCCCTCTGGTATCCGGTGGTGGAGCCTGCGCGGATCCAGCGCCTCCACCAGCAGCTGGCCCGCAGTGGCATCCGCCGTATCGACGTCCACGAGCTCTACCGCGATGGCGAGCAGCGCCAGGCGGGGATGAACGGCAGCGGCATGGTGGTGATCAACCCGCCCTGGCGGCTGCGGGAAGAGCTCGCCGCCACCCTCCCCTGGCTCGCCAGGGTACTCGGCGAGGACGGCCGGGGCAGCTGGCGATCCCTGGAACTGGTGGGGGAGTGATCAGCGCTTGAGGCGGTAGCCGCTCTTGAAGATCCAGGCGATCACCGCAAGGCAGGCGGCCATGAATCCCAATGTCATGGCGAGGCTCAACCCCACACTGACATCCGACACCCCGTAGAAGCTCCAGCGAAAGCCGCTCACCAGGTACACCACCGGGTTGAACAGGATCACCGTCTGCCAGGCGGGGGGCAGCATGCTCACCGAGTAGAAGGTGCCGCCGAGGAAGGTCAGCGGCATGACGATCATCATGGGGATGATCTGCAACTGCTCGAAACTCTCCGCCCAGACCCCGACGATGAAGCCGAAGAGACTGAAAGTGACAGCGGTCAACACCAGAAACCCCGCCATCCACAGGGGATGGGCGATATCGAAATCGACAAACACCCGCGCGGTGGCAAGTACCAGCAGGCCGAGGATCACCGACTTGGTGGCCGCCGCCCCGACGTAGCCGAGGAGCACCTCCACCACCGACACCGGTGCCGACAGCAGTTCGTAGATGGTGCCGGAGTAGCGCGGCATGTAGATGCCGAAGGAGGCGTTGGCGATGCTCTCGGTGAGCAGCAACAGCATGATCAGGCCCGGGACGATGAAGGCCCCGTAGCTCACCCCGTCCACCGCCATCATCCGGGAGCCGATGGCGGCGCCGAACACCACGAAGTAGAGGGACGTGGAAATCACCGGCGAGGCGATGCTCTGCAGCAGGGTCCGCCAGGTGCGGGCCATTTCGAAGCGGTAGATGGCGCGGACCGCGTGGATGTTCATGACTCGGCCCTCACCAGGTTGACGAAAATCTCCTCCAGGGAACTCTCCCGGGACTGGAGGTCCCGGTAGTCGATGCCGTGGCCGTCGAGCTTGCGCAACAGCTGGGCGATGCCGGTGTGTTCGTGCTGGGCATCGAAGCTGTAGACCAGCTCGCCGCCCTCGGCGGCGAGGCTGAGGTCAAAGTCCTCAAGCCCCGCCGGCAGGGCGGCCAGGGGCTGCTGCAGGGTCAGGCGCAGCTGGCGCTTGCCGAGCTTCTTCATCAGCGCCACCTTGTCCTCCACCAGCACGATCCGGCCCCGGTTGATGATGCCGATGCGGTCGGCCATCTCCTCCGCCTCCTCGATGTAGTGGGTCGTAAGAATGATGGTGACGCCGCTGTCCCTGAGGTTTCGCACCATGGCCCACATCTCCCGGCGCAGCTCCACGTCGACGCCGGCGGTGGGCTCGTCGAGGAACAGTACCCGGGGCTCGTGGGCCAGGGCCTTGGCGATCAGCACCCGGCGTTTCATGCCCCCCGACAGGGCGAGCATGCGGGTGTCGCGCTTGTCCCACAGGGACAGATCCCGCAGCACCTTCTCGATATGGGTCGGGTTGGGCGCAAGGCCAAACAGGCCCCGGCTGAAACTCACCGTGGCCCACACCGTTTCGAAACCCTCGTTGAAGAGCTCCTGGGGCACCAGGCCGATGGCCGCCCGGGACTGGCGAAAATCCCGCACGATATCGTGGCCATCCACCGTCACCCGGCCCTCCCCGGGGTTGACGATGCCGCAGATGATACTGATCAGGGTGGTCTTGCCGGCGCCGTTTGGGCCGAGCAGGGCGAAGATCTCGCCCCGCTGGATATCGAGACTGACGTCGTGAAGGGCCCGAAAACCGGACCCGTAGGTTTTGCCGAGCTGGCTGATGGATACGATGGGTTGCACCTGACCTCCTTGATTCCCGGCGGCGGTGCCCGCCATGGGCGCCGCGAAGGGCGGCATTCTACGCCAGGAGCCGGATACCCGGCACGATCGCCGGTGAGGTGCGGGACAAAAAAGGGCCCGGATGATCCGGGCCCCGGGCGTTGCCGTGGAAGGCGGTGTTACTCCCCGACGCCGAGACGCCCGCCCTTGCCGAGGCCGCCCTCGACGGTCTGGGCGCGGTAGTTGCGCAGGGCGCGCACCATCTGGTTGTAGGAGTCGGCGAAGGCGGCGGTGATCACCTTGCCCTCCGGGGTATTGGTGAAAGCCCCGGCGCCGCCCCCGGCGCTGCCGCCAAAGGCACCGCCGAACAGGCTGAAATCCATGTTCTTGGCGCTGCCCACGGAGGAGGAGATCTGCACCGAGGAGCGGTTGTCGATCAGCAGCAGGGTGGTGGCCGCCTCGTTGGATTTGAGCCCCCCGGCGATGGCGCCGAACACCCGCCCGCCGGAGCCGCCGATCAGGCCGCCGAGGGCGCCTCCGACGCCGCCGGTGCCCTTCTCGGCGAACTGGATGCTGGGGCTCATGGTGTAGTCGGCGGCCACCATCTGGCCGCGACCGAAGTTGCTGCCACCGCGCAGTTCACCGGAATCCTCCAGGGCGCGCTCCTGCATCACGTTGCCCATGGCCTGGCCCCGCTCCACCACCACGAAGCAGTTGGACTGCTGGATCATCATGCGCAACACCGGCACGGTGCTGCCGAGGCGGGGATAGCGGCCGATGTAGTCGCCCCACCAGGGCGACCCGGTGTCCTCCACCACCGCCAGGGTGCCGAGGGATTCCGGGCAGTATTCCAGCTGGCTGTTGGCCCCCTGGGCATTGGCGCCACCGGCGGCGCCGGAGGCCGACATGCCCGTGGCGCCGCCCTGCTCCGGCGTGGTGGAGGCGAAGGCCCCGGCGCACAGCAAGGCGAGACCGAGGGCGGAAAGTTTCAAAGCCTGTGTAGCGATACCTCGTGTTTTCATGGAATTTCCCTGGCAATTGGCTTGGAGACGATGAAGGTTGGGGCGGGGGACAAGCCACCCACAGGCCCCGCTAAGGGGTTTATAGCGCAGACGCGCCTTGAAGAGTAGTACAGATTCACCCCTCAAAGGTTGTCGCACACGTGGGTGCTGCCCTCGCTGTTGTCGACGTTTTCATCGACATAATTGAGTACCTGGGGAATCATCGCCCGGGCGATGTCGCCGCACTCGCGCATCTGTTTCAGTGTCTCGGAATCGGCGAACTCCCGGGCGAAATCCACCGCCCGGGTCTGGGCCTGGTCCCGCTCGCCGGCGGCACAGAGGGCCTTGAGTTCCCCCTGCACCGCCTCCGCCTGGGTGCCCATGGCCTCCAGCTCGGCCTGATCCAGGTTGGCGAAACAGGCCTGCATCTGGGCGGCGCCCTGCATCATCAGGCGCAGTTGTTCCTCGCTCATGCCCTGCTGGGCCTGGACGGCGACGGAAGGCCCCAGCAGCGCAAGGGCCAGCAGGAATTTGGCGAGGGGTGAGGGTATTGAATGGGACACGGCAGGACTCCTTGTGTGGGGATGGTGCATCGGCGGATTGCCGGCTCAGGACTGGACAGCCAGGGCGTCGGCGGGTTCCCCGCCCCTGCCCCTGTCCTGTTGCTGGGCGGCCCACATTTCAGCATAGCGGCCGCGCCGCGCCAAGAGCTCGCCGTGACTGCCCTGCTCCACCACCCGCCCCCGGTCGAGCACCAGGATGCTGTCGGCGTCGACGATGGTGGACAGCCGGTGGGCGATCACCAGGGCCGTGTGGTCGGCGGCGATCTCGCGGATGGCGTTGAGGATGCTCTGCTCCGAGCGGCTGTCGAGGGACGAGGTGGCCTCGTCGAACACCATGATGGGCGGGCGCTTGAGGATCGCCCGGGCGATGGCCACCCGCTGCTTCTCGCCCCCGGAGAGCTTGAGGCCCCGCTCCCCCACCAGGGTGTCGGCCCCCTTGGGCAGCTGGCGGATGAAGTCGTCGAGATGGGCCATGCGGATCGCCTCCTCCACCTCGGCGTCGCTGGCCTCCACCCGCCCGTAGCGGATGTTTTCGAACAGGCTGGTGTTGAACAGCACCGTGTCCTGGGGCACCACGCCGATGGCGCGGCGCAGGGAGTCGAGGGTCACCTGACGGATATCCTGGCCGTCGACGATCACCCGCCCCGCGTCCGGGTCGTGGAAGCGGAACAGGATCTTGAGGAGGGTGGACTTGCCGGCGCCACTGCTGCCGACGATGGCCACCTTGTGGCGCGCCGGCACGGTGAAACTCACCCCGTGGAGAATGCCCCGCTCCGGGCCGTAGCCAAAGGTCACATCCTCGAAACGCACCTCGCCCCGGGTCACCACCAGGGGGGTGGCGTCCGGGGCATTCACCACCCTGGGCTGCTGGTCGAGCAAGGCGAACATGCTCTCGATATTGGCCATGGCACCCTTCATCTCCCGGTACACGAAGCCGAGAAAATTCAGGGGCATGAAGATCTGCATCATGAAGGCGTTGATCAGCACGAAGTCGCCGATGGTCATGGTCCTGTCCACCACGCCCCAGGCGGCGAGCACCATGGCGGCGGTCATGGCGAGGGCGATGATGAGCGCCTGGCCGCCGTTGAGGGCGAACAGGGTCAGGCGGTTCATGCGCCGGGCGCTCTCCCACTGTTCCAGTTCCCGGTCGTAGTGGGCCGCCTCGTGGGCCTCGTTGGTGAAGTACTTGACGGTCTCGTAGTTGAGCAGGCTGTCCACCGAGCGGCTGCTGGAGCGGGACTCGGCGCTGTTCACCTCCCGCACGAAGCGGGTCCGCCACTCGGTGGCGAGCACCGAGAACGCCACGTACACCAGCACCGCGACAAACACGATCAGGGCGAACAGGCCGCTGTAGTTGAGCCACAGCAGGACGATCACCAGGCCAATCTCGACAAAGGTGGGGACGATGTTGAACACCATGAAGCGCAACAGGAAGCTGATGCCGTTGGTGCCCCGCTCGATGTCCCGGGAGAGGCCGCCGGTGCGGCGGTTGAGGTGGAAGTCCAGGTCGAGGGAGTGGAGATGCTCGAACACCCGCAGGCCCACCCGGCGCATGGCCCGCTCGGTGACCCGGCCAAACAGGGTGTCCCGGATCTCACCAAAAATGACGCTGGCAAAGCGTACCGCCCCGTAGGCCAGCAGCAGGCCGAGGGGCATCAGCACCAGGGGCGCCGACTCGCCCCCCACGGCGCCGTTGAGGTCGTCCACCACATGCTTGAGGATAAAGGGCAGGCCGACGCTGGCCACCTTGGCGCCGATCAGGCACAGCACCGCCAGCAGGATGCGGCCGCGGAATTCCAGCAGGTAGTGCCACAGCTTGCCGAGGGCGGCCCAGTTGACCTCGCGGAACTCCACCGAGGTGTTCTGGCCCCTCATCCGCGACCCTGGGGCCTCTCTCCGTCGCCGACGTTGCGGACGATATCCGCCAGCTGGAACATCGGTTCCTTGAGCATGGCCTTGACCTCGGCGGAGGCGCCCACCGCCTCCAGGGCCTCGTCCATGCAGCGGAGCCACTGGTCGCGATGGGCGGCGTTGATGGCGAAGGGCTTGTGGGGCGAGGTCAGGCAGATGGTGCCCTTGCGCTGGAAGTAAAGGGGCGGGCCGCCCATCCAGCCGGACAGGAATTCGAACAGTTTTTCCTTGATCTCGTCGAGATTGGCGCCGTGCATGGCGCGGATCTCCGCCGCCTCCGGCAGGCGATCCATGGCGTCGTAAAAGGCGTTGGCGAGGGCGCGGACGCCGGCTTCGCCGCCGAGCAGCTGGTAGGGAGTGTTCATGGCAATGGGTACGCGGACATCGGAATTGGAAGGGCGGAGAATATCATGGCCCCGGCGCCGGGTGTTGACGGCGGTCAAGGCTGCCCCAGTCAGAAGGCGTAGGTGCCGGTGAGCGCGGCGTGGTCCGACAGGTTGCGCCAGGGGCCGCTGTGGAGGCACGCGCAGCCGGTGGGGGTAATGCCGCGGTAGTAGATCCGATCCATGGGCAGGATCGGCATCCACACCGGAAAGGTGCGGGCGTGGCGCCCGGTCAGCTCGACGAACAGCTCGCGTAGGCCGAGGTCCGCCTCGAACCGGCTCTCGACGCGGAGCTTCCAGTCGTTGAAATCCCCGGCGATCAGGAGCGGCTCGTCCCGGGGGATGTGGGACTGGATGCGCTCCATCAGGGTATCCACCTGGCGGCGCCGCTCCGATTCCAGCAGCCCCATGTGCACGCACAGGGTGTGCAGCGGCCCGCGCCCCGGCAGCTCGATGATGCCGTGGAGGATGCTGCGACTGGCGTAGGTCTGGTTGGAGATATCGATGTTCTCCCAGAAGGTGAACGGGTATTTGCTGAGGATGGCGTTGCCGTGGTGGCCCTTCTTGTAGATGGCGTTCTTGCCATAGGCATAGTGGGGCCAGAGCCGGTCCGCCAGGTACTCGAAGTGGGGAATGTCGGGAAAGCCGCCGCGCTTGCGCTTGTAGCGCCGGGTCTCCCCGTGGATTTCCTGCAAAAACACGATGTCGGCGTGCTCTTCCTCCAGCAGCTCCCGCATCCGGGCCAGCACGAAACGCTGGTTGCCGGTGTTGAAGCCCTTGTGGATGTTGTAGGTGATTACCTTGATATCGGTCATGGGGGTACGGACGGGAAGCCGGGTGGCTCCCTCACCCTCGGCGAAACGGGCGGCCATTCTACCGCAACGGGGGCCTGGATACAGACCCGGCTTTGCAGGATGCCAGGCACTGTATACACTTACAGTATTTCGCCGGAGACCGCCATGAAACTCACCCCCCGCCAGCAGCAGATCCTCGACCTGATTCGCGAATCCATCGACGCCACCGGCTATCCCCCCACCCGGGTCGAGATCGCCCGGCGCTTTGGCTTCAAGTCCCCCAATGCCGCCGAGGACCACCTCCGCGCCCTGGCGGAAAAGGGCGCCATCACCCTGGTGCCCGGCACGTCCCGGGGCATTCGCCTCGCCCCGGGGCAGAGCGGCCTGCCCCTGGTGGGGCGGGTCGCGGCGGGGGAGCCCATCCTCGCCGAACAACATATCGAGGATTACCTGGAGGTGCCCGCCAGCCTCTTCCACCCCGCCGCGGACTACCTGCTGCGGGTGCGGGGGGACAGCATGCGGGACGGCGGCATTCTCGACGGCGACCTGCTGGCGGTGCACGGCACCCCAGAGGCCCGGGACGGCCAGCTGGTGGTGGCGCGCATCGACGACGAAGTCACCGTGAAGATTTTCAAGAAGACGGGCAATCGCACCCAGATCCAGCTGCTGCCCCAGAACCCGGCCTATGAACCGATTGTGGTGGACCTGCGCAAATCGGCGTTCGCGATCGAGGGCCTCGGGGTGGGAGTGATTCGGCCCCGCTGCCAGGGCGCCTGAGGGCCCTGACGGCAAGGATCAGTGCAGTACCCGATCGGCGGGAACGCCCTGCTCCTCGTCGTCCATGTCGGCGCCCTCCCCGCCCATGCCGAGCAGTTCCACCGCCTCGATACCGGCGTCGATCATGGCCTGGGCCACGTCGAGGCCGGCATCCCCGAGAAAACCCAGGGCCTCCTCCGAGAAGCGGATGCGCACCAGCGGCTCGGCGTCCTGATCGGTGCGTTGCAGGGCGAAGTCCCCGTCGGGGAGCAGAACAATTTCGTAGAAAGCGGTGGACATGGTGCCTGGATACGCGGAATGAGGGGGCAGTATAGCAGCGATGGCGGGGCCTGGCAGGCCCTCGGCAGCGGCCTTCAGCACTCCACCATCACTTCCCGATGGCGCTCCACCAGCTCGGTGAGGGCCCGGTGCCAGGCGCCCAGGGTGGCCGCGTCCAGCACCTCCATCTCCACCCGGGCAACCGGGATCAGGCCCTCCTGGATTGCGCTGGAGCCCATTTCAGGGGGAGCAAAGGCCTGCTCCCAGGCCACCAGCAGGCGATTCAACCAGCTTCCCGGGGAGCTGGCGAGGGTGTCGATCTCCCGGGCCTCGGCGGGGGACTTGTCGATCGCCTCGAGAGCGCGGGCCAGGGAAGCGGCATCGTTGACCCCGGAGACATCCCGGCACTGGTAACTGGCGGCGATGTCCCGCAGGTGGAAGTGATAGGCGAGGCGCAACTGGAACAGCAGGGATTCCCCGGCCAGCTGCTGGCGGCGCGGATCGCCGTCCGCCGCCATGTCCGCCAGCAACAGCCGGGCAAAGTAGAGCTTCTGGTTGACCCGTGACAGCTGCGCGGACATCTACTTCTCGGCCACCTGCCAGCGACCCTTGCGGTAGAACGCCCGCCAGCCGGTGGGCTTGCCGTCGATCTCCGTCTGCACGTATTGCTCCGCCGCCTTGCGACTGAAGCGGATCACCGTCGGGTTGCCGTCGGGATCCTGTTGCGGCGCGTCCAGCAGATAGTGGTGCTTGGGGTCGAGGGCGGCCCGGTGGGGAAGCAGTTCCCTCACCAGGGGCGCCCGGGTCTCCCGGTGCTTGGGAAACTTGCTGGCGGCGAGGAACAGGCCCGAGGCGCCGTCCCGCAGCACGTAGTGGTCGTCCACCTTGTCGCAGCGCAGTTCCGGCATCGGGATGGGGTCGCTCTTCGGCGGCGCCGGCTGGCCGTTGCGCAACAGCTTGCGGGTGTTCTTGCACTGGTCGTTGGTGCAGCCGAAATACTTGCCGAAGCGGCCGGATTTCAGCTGCATCTCGCTGCCGCACTTGTCGCATTCGATCACCGGACCCTCGTAGCCCTTGAGGCGGAAACTCCCCATCTCCAGCTCGTAGCCGGCGCAGTCGGGGTTGTTGCCACAGATGTGGAGCTTGCGGTTGTCGTCCAGCAGGTAGCCGTCCATGGCGGTGCCGCACAGGGTGCAGCGGTGCTTGTGGAGCAGCTGGCGGGATTCGGCCTCCTCGTCGTCCTCGACGTTCACCGCCTCGTCCCCGGGGATGAGGTTGCGGGTGCCCTTGCAGCGCTCCGCCGGGGGCAGCGCATAGCCGGAGCAGCCGAGGAACACTCCGGTGGTGCCGGTGCGGATCATCATCGGCCGGCCGCACAGGTCGCAGGGGATGTTGGTCTCGGTGGGGCTGTTGGGGCGCATCCCCTTGCCGTCCGCCTGGGCGGCGGCGAGCTTGGCGGAGAAATCCCGGTAGAAATTGTCGAGCACCTGCTTCCAGGGGAGTTCGCCCTCGGCGATGTCGTCGAGGTATTCCTCCATGCTGGCGGTGAAGCCATAGTCCATCAGGTCGGCGAAATTCTCCACCAGCCGGTCGGTGACGATGTCGCCGATCTTCTCGGCGTAGAAGCGCTTGTTCTCCACCCGCACGTAGCCGCGCTCCTGGATGGTGGAAATGATCGCGGCGTAGGTGGAGGGGCGGCCGATGCCGCGCTTTTCCAGCTCCTTCACCAGCGCCGCCTCGCTGTAGCGGGCCGGGGGCTTGGTGAAATGCTGCTGGGGCACGAGGGCGAGAAGGCGCACCGCATCCCCCACCTTGACGTCCGGCAGTTCCTCGTCGTCGTCCTTCTTGCGGGCTTGCGGCATGGCTTTCAGATAGCCGTCAAAGCGCACCACGCGCCCCTTGGCCTTCAGCTGGTAACCGTTCTTGTCGATGGTGAGGGTGGTGCTGGTGAACTGCGCCGGCGTCATCTGGCAGGCGACGAACTGCTGCCACACCAGTTGGTAGAGGCGGCGGGCGTCCTCCTCCATGCCTTCAAGATCCCCCGGGGCGATGTCCACGTTGGAGGGGCGAATGGCTTCGTGGGCCTCCTGGGCGCCGGATTTGCTGGAGTAGCGGTTGGGCTCCGCCGGCAGGTAGGCCTTGCCGAAACGGGAGGCGATGAACTCCCGGCAGGCCGCCACCGCCTCCTCGCTGAGGTTGGTGGAGTCGGTGCGCATGTAGGTGATGTAGCCGGCCTCATAGAGACGCTGGGCCATCATCATGGTTTTCTTGACGCCAAAGCCGAGGCGGGTGCTGGCGGCCTGCTGGAGGGTCGAGGTGATGAAGGGCGCGGTGGGCTTGGACTGGGTAGGGGTGTCCTCCCGGGCGCTGATGACATAGTCGCCGCCCTTGAGATCGGCGAGGGCCCTGTCCGCCTCCGCCTTGTTGACCGGACGGAAATTCTGCTCCTGGTACTTCTTCACCTCGAAGCGGATCTTATCCTCCAGGGCGGTCTCCGTATCGGCGTGGACGGTCCAGAATTCCTCGGGGATGAAGGCGCGGATCTCCCGCTCCCGTTCGACGATGAGGCGCACCGCCACCGACTGGACGCGGCCGGCGGAAAGGCCCCTGGCGACCTTTTCCCACAGCAGGGGCGAGACCATGAAACCCACCACCCGGTCGAGGAAGCGCCGGGCCTGCTGGGCGTTGACCCTGTTGGTGTCGAGCTCCCCGGGATGCTGGAATGCCTCCGCGATGGCCTTCTTGGTGATTTCGTTGAACACCACCCGCTTGTAGCGGGAGGCATCGCCGCCGATGGATTCCCGCAGGTGCCAGGCGATGGCCTCCCCCTCCCTGTCCAAGTCGGTGGCGAGGTAGATGGCATCGGCGTCCCGGGCGAGTTTCTTCAGCTCGCTGACCACCTTTTCCTTGCCGGGCAGAATCTC
The DNA here is from genome assembly GCA_034717695.1 of Pseudomonadota bacterium. Classification (GTDB taxonomy): domain Bacteria; phylum Pseudomonadota; class Gammaproteobacteria; order Pseudomonadales; family Porticoccaceae; genus NAT127. The sequence goes on along the minus strand of JAYELS010000015.1, from coordinate 4,543 downwards.
GTAGCGGGCCTTCCAGCCGTGTTCCGGGTCGATGCCCATGCGCGCCACCAACTGCTCCTGGGACTTGCGGGCCTTGTGCCTGGCCTTGTCCTCGGCGCTGAGCTTGCGGGTCTCGGCGGCGAGGCGGGCGCGGGCCTTGGGGTCCACCGGGGATGACTTGCCGGTGGGCAGATCGCGGATATGGCCGATGCTGGATTTGACGATGAAATCCTTGCCCAGGTATTTGTTGATGGTTTTCGCCTTGGCGGGCGATTCCACGATGACCAGAGTCTTACCCATGTGCGTGAGTCTTCCCTCGTGAAGAGCGGGCGGGGGCGAATGGCGCCAGTGATGTCTTTTTTATTAAGAGCATATTTGCCGGACAGTGGCAATGCCCGCCGGGGCGGGTCAGTGGGGCGCGTCCGGGGCCGCCAGCATCCCCCGCGGGCCGAGCTGCGGGAACAGGCCGTCGAGGGCCCGGGCCAGGCGCGCCACGTCGTCCAGGGTGCCGGTTTCCCGCCAGTAGGCGGACAACCCCTGGCCGTCTGCCCGGAGGGCGCCGACACTCTCCGGCAACTCCCGGAGGCAGGCCGCGATGGCCGGGTGAATGGCCGCCGGCGCCTCGTCGCGAAACCAGCGCCAGCCGGGGAAGGGGGATTCCCGCCCGCGCCGCGGGTCCCGCAGCAGGATCCAGCTGTGGTCCATCACCGGCATGGCCCCCCGGGAATCCGGCACCAGGGGCTTTAGATAGCGCACCGCGTCGGGCTGGCGATCCGCCGGGTCGGCGTCGGCCCGGGGCACCATCTGCACCTTGAGGCCGAGCTGTAGCGCCCGGTTGCGAAATGCGGTTATCCTTGCCTGGCCCGGCGTCTGGCGCAGCCAGAGCAGCGGCGAGACCACCATCAATACCACCAGGGCTATGAGCAGATACTTGATCAATCGACAATTCCAGTGCGGGTTGCTTGGTCGGGGGGTCTGTTTTCGTGGCGAAGCTAACGATAAGCAGGAGTAAGGGCATGTCCCACTACAAGCGCATTCTGGTCGGACTCGACCTCTCGGCGGAATCCCAGCAGGTCATCGACCACGTCAAGGCGTTGTTCGCCGGGAAGGATAGCAAAATCAGCCTCGTCCACGTACAGGAGCCACTGTCCTTCGCCTACGGTGGGGATATCCCCATGGACCTCAGCGAAATCCAGAACCAGCTCGAGACCCAGGCCACCCAGCGCCTCGCCGAGCTGCGCGGCCAGCTGGCGGATTTCGAGGTGGACACCCACGTGATCATCGGCCAGCCGGCGAGCGAGATGCACCGCTTCGCCCGGGAGCACGGCGTCGATCTGATCGTGGTGGGCACCCACGGTCGCCACGGCCTCGCCCTGATCTTCGGCTCCACCGCCAACGGCATCCTCCACGGCGCCACCTGCGACGTACTGGCTGTGCGCATCAAGGAAAGCAAGGACAAAGCCTGAAACACCCCGCCGCGCCCGGGTGCCGGGCGCGGCCGATCGCAACATCCGGACACCGCGCCCCATGCCGTACCGAAAAGCGCACCCCGTCGCCGCCCTCGCGGCCTTTTTTTTACTCTGCCTGTGGCTCATCCCCCTTGAGGCGGGAGAGGACTTCCCTGAGCAGCGCCAACTCTACACCCGGGCCCTGGATGCCCTGGCACAGGGCCGGGGCGACGAATTCCACGCCCTCAAGAACCGCCTGCGGGACTACCCCCTCTACCCCTACCTGGAATACGCCGAGTACCGCCGCCACCCGGAGCGCCTCGACGCCGACCGGGTGAGGGCCTTCGTCACCGCCTACGGTGACTCCCCCCTCGCCGGCCGGCTGCTCGGCCAGTGGCTCGATCGGCTGCGGCGCCAGGGCAACGACGACGGCTTCCTGGCCTTTTACGACCCCGCCATCGCCAGCGTCGAACAGCGCTGCCACTTCCACCTGCTCAACTACCGGCGCGGGGATCAGATCGGTGCGGTGGCCGAGGGCCTCGCCCTCTGGCAAGTGGGCAAGTCCCAGCCCGCGGGCTGCGACCCGCTGTTCGACCGGCTGATCGCCGACGGCCACGTCAGCGAGGCGGTGGCCTGGCGCCGCTTCGTGGATGCGGTGCTCAACCACGAGTACCGCCTCGCCAACTACGTCACCCGCTTTTTCACCGGCGACGCCCTGCGCCAGCGGGCCCGCACCCTGCTGGCGGTGGACCAAGATCCCAGGGTGCTCGCCGACTACCCGCTGTTCCGGGAGCACGACGGTGACACCCTCGCGGTGATCGCCCACGGCATCAGCCACCTGGCACAGCGGGACGCGCCCCTCGCACTCGCCCACTGGAAACGCTACCGGGCGGCCCACAGCTTTCCCCCCGACGCCGAAACGCGGGCGCTATCGGCCCTGGTGCGCCAGCTGCACAGCCAGGGCAACGGCCTTGCCGCCGATACCCTGTTGCGGGAAGCCATCGCCCGGGTGGACCCCGCGGTGCTCGACTGGCGCCTCCAGCAGGCCATCAGGAACGGTCAGTGGCAGAGCCTCTCGGAGTGGACGGCCCTGCGCCCCCCGGCCCTCGCCGACAACCCCCGCTGGCGTTACTGGCGTGCGCGGAGCCTGGAGCTGAGCGGCCAGGGCGACCGCCATGGGGACGAGATTCGGGGCCTTTACGAGTCCCTCGCGAAGGAGCGTACCTTCCACGGCTTTCTCGCCGCCGAAAGGCTCGGGCGGCCCCCCGCCATGGCCCACCGGCCGGTGGCCATCGCCGAGGCCCTGGTGGACGACCTCGCCATCAGCCCGCCGTTCCTGCGCATCGCCGAACTGCGCCACCACAACGACCTGCCCAACGCCCGCCGCGAGTGGCAATTCCAGCTGAGGGACGCCCCCGAGGACAACTGGCTGGCGGCGGCGCGCCTCGCCCAGCGCTGGGCGTGGCACCACCAGGCCATCACCACCATGATCCAGGCGGACTACTGGGATGATGTGGAGATCCGCTTCCCCCTCGCCTTCCGGGCCTATTTCGAGCGCAACGCCAGTGACACCGGCATCCCCCTGCATCTGCTGTTCGCGGTATCCCGCCAGGAGAGCTCCTTCGAGCCCACCATCGTCTCCCCCGCGGGCGCCCGGGGCCTGATGCAACTGATGCCCGCTACCGCCCGGGAGACGGCGCGCCGCCACGGCATCCCCTACAGCGGCCCGGCGGACCTCGACGACCCGGCGCGCAACATCCAGCTCGGCAGCCGCTACTACCGCCAGATGCTCGACCGCTTCGGCAACAACCGCATCCTCGCCACCGCCGCCTACAACGCCGGCCCCGGGCGGGTGGATGGCTGGCTGCGCCAGAGCGCCGGCACCCTGCCCTTCGACGCCTGGATAGAGACGATTCCCTTCGCCGAGACCCGCAACTACGTGCAGAATGTGCTGGCTTTCTCCCTGATCTTCGCCCATCACCTGAAAAACCCGGCCACCCTGCTGAGTGATGCCGAACGCCGGAGGACGTTGTAATGGAATCGACCCTGGTGGATATCGGCGTCAACCTCACCAGCCCCCGCTTCGATGGCGACCGCGAGGAGGTATTGCGCCGCGCCCGGGACGCCGGTGTCGAGCACTGCGTGATCACCGGCACCAGCCTGCGCAGCAGTCTCGACGCGGTGCTGATGTGCCAGCGGCTCGGCGAGGAATTTTCCGGGATGCTGAGCTGCACCGTCGGCATCCACCCCCACGAAGCGGACAGTCACAGCCCCGAAAGCCACCGGGAACTGCTGGCCATGGCCCGGGAAAACCCCGGCGTGGTGGTGGCGATCGGCGAGACGGGGCTCGATTTCAACCGCAACTTCTCCCCGCCGGCCGCGCAGGAAAGGGCCTTCGAGGCGCAACTGGAACTGGCGGCGGAACTGGGCCTGCCGCTGTTTCTCCACGAGCGGGACGCCGCGGAGCGCCAGCAGCAGATCCTGCGCGCCTGGCGGGACAGCATCCCCCGGGGGGTGATCCACTGCTTCACCGGCGATCGCAAGAGCCTCTACCGCTATCTCGACCTGGACCTGCACATCGGCATCACCGGCTGGATCTGCGACGAGCGCCGCGGCCTGGAACTGCAGGGCCTGGTGAAGGACATCCCCCTCGACCGGCTGATGATCGAAACCGACGCCCCCTACCTGACCCCGAGAACGCTGAAACCCAAACCCCGGGACGGTCGCAACGAGCCGGCATTCCTCCCCGAAGTCCTCGCCGGCGTCGCAGCGCACCGCCCCGAGGAGAGCGAAGCGATCGCCGTCGCGACCCGGGACAATGCCCGGGCCTTCTTTGCCTTGCCCAACGCCGGATAAGCGCCATGCCGCCGCACACTACCCCCCCCGTAGGGTCGAAAAGCCGCAGGCGTCATCGGCCAGATGCCCATTAGAGCCCCGCAGCCACGGCGGATGACGCTGTGCTCTTCCGCCCTACACCACCGCTCGTAGGGCCGAAAAGCCGCAGGCGTCATCGGCCAGATGCCCGTTAGAGCCCCGCAGCCACGGCGGATGACGCTGTGCTCTTCCGCCCTACACCACCGCTCGTAGGGCCGAAAAGCCGCAGGCGTCATCGGCCA
>JAYELS010000014.1:0-49504 GCA_034717695.1 Pseudomonadota bacterium | reverse complement strand
CGCCTCCTGGCGCTGGCGTTCGCGCTCGGCGGAATCGTCCTTCGGCGGCGGGGGTGGTGGCGCGGGCTTGGGCTGCGGCTCCGCCTTGGGTTTGGCCTGGGCCTGGGCGGTGACCGGCGCCATCACCAGCAGCTTGGCCTCGACGTACTGGGGAGTCACCACCTTGCGGGGCTTTTCGGAGGGTGTCCAGCCGATGGCGATGAACGCCACCAGGGCGCCGTGGAGCAGCACACTGGCGATGATCGGCCAGGCATAACTGGTGGAAGCGCTTTTCATCGGCGGCCGGGGACCACTATTTCTTGCCGCTCGGCGGCTCGGTGACCAATCCCACGTTGGGCGCGCCGGCGCTTTGCAGCACCGTCATCAGCTCCACCACGGTGCCGTAGGGAACGTTGGTATCGCCCCACACCAGCACCGGGGTCTTGGGTTGCACGGCGAGCACCTTGGCCACCTTGTCCTTGATGACCTCGAGCTCCTCCTGCTGGTTCTCTCCGTTGCCAAGATCCATGTAGTAGCTGCCGTCGGCCTTGATGGACACGATCAGCGGCTCCTTGTCGGTTTCCTCCAGGGGTGTGGAGGGCGCCTGGGGCAGTTCGACCTTGACGCCCTGCATCAGCAGCGGGGCGGTGATCATGAACACGATCAGCAGCACCAGCATCACATCGATGTAGGGCACCACGTTGATCTCCGCCACCAGCTTGCGCTTGTTCTTGGTCTTGACGACAGCCATGGCTCAGTTACCACTGTGAACGCGGCGATGGAGAATGCTGGAGAATTCCTCGGCGAAGGTCTGGTAGTTGCTGTTGAGGTTGTCCGCCACCGACGAGTAACGGTTGAAGGCCATGACCGCGGGAATGGCGGCGAAGAGGCCCATGGCGGTGGCAATCAGCGCCTCGGCGATGCCCGGTGCCACGGTGGCCAGGGTAGCCTGCTGAACATTGGCAAGGCCCCGGAACGACTGCATGATCCCCCACACAGTGCCGAGCAGGCCGATATAGGGGCTCACCGAGGCGACGCTGGCGAGAAACGGCAGGTTGACGTTGAGTTTTTCCTCTTCCCGGGAGAGGGCCACCCGCATGGCGCGCTCTGTGCCCTCCATGACCACATCCGGGTCGACGGATTTTTGCTGGATCAGACGGTTGAACTCCCGGAAACCGCTGCGAAACACACTCTCGAGACCGTCGATATTGGCGTTCTCGTGGAGCTTGGCGGTGATATCGTTGAACAGCTGGTTGAGATCGACTCCGGACCAGAAGGTCTGCTCGAAATCCCGGTAACTCTCCTGGGCGTGGCGCAGGTAGCGCCCCCGCTGGATGATCATCACCCAGGAAATCACCGATGACATGAAAAGGATGAACATCACGATCTGAACGGGGATGGATGCCCCGACGATCAATGCCCATATTGAAAGATCTTCTGTCACAGACATCTCCTATATAGCGGTCACGGCCAGGGCGGCGCGCCTGACGTCGTCGGGAATGGCGGCGGGGCGCATGCTGTCGCGGTTCACGCAGGCCACCTTGACTTCAGCCGCGCATATTAATTCATCTCCGCGCAGGACGCGCTGCTCCATCACAAAAAAAGTTCGCCCTCCGCGCACCACCCGGGCGGTGGCCAGGAGCAGGTCATCGAGGCGCGCCGGGCGGCGATAATCGATGTTGAGGGAGTGCACCACGAACATCAGGTTGTCGCGAAACAGCGCGGGTTTTTCAAAGCCCCGATGGCGGAACCACTCGGTGCGGGCCCGCTCGAGGAATTTCAGGTAATTGACGTAATAGACGATGCCGCCGGCATCGGTATCCTCGACATACACCCGCACGGGCAACTGAAATTCACTCACGGTTCAATTCCTGGTGGCTGGATTCCCTGGCGACGGGGAATGGGACAACGGCGGTGACTCAGGGGTTCAGCGGATCGTCGCCGGCGCCAAGGCCAAGTTGCTCGCCCTGCCCCGCCGGCGCCCTGAGGCCAAAATGTTGATAGGCAAGCCGGGTGGCCATGCGCCCCCGGGAAGTGCGCAGCAGGTAACCCTGCTGGATGAGATAGGGCTCCAGCACATCCTCGATGGTGCCGCGCTCCTCGCTGATGGCGGCGGCGAGGCTGTCCACCCCGACCGGTCCGCCGTCGAATTTCTCGATGATGGCGAGCAGCAGGCGGCGATCCATGTGATCGAAACCCCGCTGGTCCACGTTGAGCATGTTGAGGGCCTGATCGGCGATGGCGGCGGACACCTGGCCATCGGCCTTGACCTCGGCGTAGTCCCGCACCCGGCGCAACAGGCGATTGGCGATGCGCGGCGTGCCCCGGGCGCGGCGGGCGATCTCGGCGGCGCCGCTCGGCGCCATCTCCACGCCCAGGATGCGCGCGGAGCGGGTGACGATGCTGGCCAGCTCCTCCACCGAATAGAATTCCAGCCGCTGGACGATGCCGAAGCGGTCCCTGAGGGGCGAGGTGAGCAGCCCCGCCCGGGTGGTGGCCCCCACCAGGGTGAAGGGCGGCAGGTCGAGCTTGATGGAGCGCGCCGCGGGGCCCTCGCCGATCATGATATCGAGCTGGTAGTCCTCCATGGCGGGATAGAGGATTTCCTCCACCACCGGGCTCAGGCGGTGAATCTCGTCGATGAAGAGCACATCGCCGGGCTCCAGGTTGGTCATCAGCGCGGCGAGGTCGCCGGCCTTTTCCAGCACCGGGCCGGAGGTGGACTTGAGGTCGACACCCATCTCGTTGGCGATGATGTTGGCGAGGGTGGTCTTGCCGAGGCCCGGGGGGCCGAACACCAGGGTGTGGTCGAGGGGCTCGTTGCGGCCCCGGGCGGCGCTGATGAAGATTTCCATCTGCTCCCGCACGGCCCGCTGGCCCACGTAATCGGCGAGGCTCAGGGGCCGGATGGCGCGGTCGAAACGCTCCTCGCTGTCGCCGGCGGCGGGGGAAATCAGGCGGTCGTTCTCGATCATGGCCGGTTCTCGGGGGCGCTATCCGCCCCGGGTCATTTGGTTACCGCGCTTTTCAGCGCCTGGCGAATCAGGGTTTCACTGGCGGCGCCCTCGCCCGCCTCCCGGGCGGCGGCGCTGATCATTTTGGTCGCGTCCTGGGGTTTGTAACCGAGGGCAATGAGGGCGCTCTCCGCCTCCGCGAGAACATCACTGGCGGCGCTGGACGGCCGCGCCCCGGAAGCGGGGGCGCTTTCACCGGGCCAGGCGTCGAGGCGATCCTTCATCTCCACAACGAGGCGCTCGGCGGTCTTGCGCCCGACACCGGGCAGACGCACCAGGGTGTTGACGTCGTTGCCCCGCACGCAGCGGGCGAATTCCTCCGGGGTCATGCCCGACAGGATGGCGAGGGCCATCTTGGGGCCGACACCACTGACCCTGACCAGGGCGCGGAACAGGCCCCGCTCCGCCAGGGTGGCGAAGCCGAACAGTTGCTGGGCGTCCTCCCGCACCACGAAATGGGTGTGAAGGGTCACCACCTCGCCGAGGGCGGGGAGGCTGAAGTAGGTGGTGAGGGACACCTGGACCTCGTAGCCGACCCCCTGGACGTCCACCAGCAGTTCCGGCGCCTGCTTCTCGAGCAGGGTCCCCCTGATGCGGCCGATCATCTGTGCTGAATCTCCTTGAGTCTCCCCCGCGCATAGCGGGATTTGGCCACCCCCTGGCCGACCCCCGCCACCTTGGTGGCGAGGCTGATGGCAGTGCGCAGGCTGTGGGCGTGACAGAGGGCCACGGCCAGGGCGTCCGCCGCATCCTCCCGGGGCGCGGCGTCGAGATTGAGCAGCCGCACCACCATGTGGGACACCTGTTCCTTGGTGGCGGCGCCGGTGCCCACCACCGACAACTTGACGGTCTTGGCACTGTACTCCGCCACCGCGAGGCCCGCCTGCACCCCGGCGACGATGGCCGCCCCCCGGGCCTGGCCCAGCTTGAGGGCGGCGCGGGGGTCGCGGGCGAAGAACACCTCCTCCACCGCCATCTCGACGGGTCGGTGGGCCGCGATGATCTCCGCCACGCCGGCGGCGATGATGCGCAGTTTCTCCGGCAGCGACGCCGCCGGGAGCTTGATGATGCCACTGGCGACATAGCTGAGCTTGCCACCGCGGGCATCGATCACGCCGAAGCCGGTCTTGAGGGAGCCGGGGTCGATTCCCAGTATCACGGGCATGGGGGCTGTCGCTCAGGGGGTGGCTGGTGGGTCATTGTCACTGATTGGCGGGTATGTTCAAGCTTTCTGTGTGAGTTGCACGTTACAGGTTTCAGGTTACACGCGGCGGGACGCGAGCGCGCCCCGCGCCGCGAAGCGGTAAGCCTTGACCTGCAAGGGAGGCAATCTCGTCACATGCAACCTGCAACCTGCAACTCAGACCAACACCAGATTATCCCGGTGGATCAACTCGTCATCGTCCCGATAGCCGAGGATCTCGGCGATGCGGGCGCTGCTCTGGCCCAGGATCCGGGTGGTTTCCTCGGCGCTGTAGTTGACCAGGCCCCGGGCGATCTCGCGGCCGTCTTCGTCGCAGCAGGTCACCAGTTCGCCCCGGGTGAAGTGGCCGCTGACGGCCTTGACCCCCACCGGCAGCAGGCTGCGGCCCTGCTGGCGGAGCACGTCCACGGCGCCGGCGTCAAGGGTCAGGCGGCCGCGCACCTGGAGCTGGCCCGCCAGCCACTGCTTGCGGGCGGCGATGGGTTCCTGGGCGGCCACCAGCAGGGTGCCGAGGGCGTCGCCGCGCCGCAGGCGGACGAGAACATCCGGCTCGCGGCCACTGGCGATGAGGGTAGTGGCGCCGGAGCGGGCCGCGAGCTTCGCCGCCCGCAGCTTGGTGGCCATGCCGCCGCGGCCGAGGCTGCCGGCGCTGCCGCCCGCCATGGCGTCGAGGGCCGGGTCCCCGGCGCGCCCCTCGCCGACCAGAACCGCGTCGGGATTGGCGCGGGGGTCCTTGTCGAACAGCCCCTGCTGGTCGGTGAGGATCACCAGCACCTCGGCATCGATCAGGTTGGCCACCAGGGCCCCCAGGGTATCGTTGTCGCCGAAGCGGATTTCATCGGTGACCACGGTGTCGTTCTCGTTGACCACCGGCACCACGCCGAGCCTGATGAGGGCCTGGAGGGTGCGCCGGGCGTTGAGGTAGCGCTGGCGGTTCGACAGGTCGTCGTGGTCGAGGAGGATCTGGGCGGTGTGGCGACCATGGGCCATGAAGTGGGATTCATAGGCCTGCACCAGGCCCATCTGGCCCACCGCGGCCGCCGCCTGCAGGTCGTGGATGGCCTTGGGCCGCGCCTTCCAGCCAAGGCGCGACATGCCCTCCGCCACCGCGCCGGAGGACACCAGCACCACCTCCACGCCCTCGTCCAGCAGGCGGGCGATCTGGGCCACCCAGGCGGCCATGGCATCGCGGTCGAGACCCTTGCCGTCGCCGGTGAGCAGGGCACTGCCGATCTTGACCACCCAGCGCCGGGTGCCGGCGATTCTTTCCCGCGATGTTTGCCCTGACATGGATATGTGTCTACCTGCCCTGATGGTGAGGTGTTGGAGGCTGCGAAGGGTAATGCCTGTCAGGGGGCGTAGACAACTTCCACGTCGTCATCGTCATCGAGATCATCGTCGTCATCGACCCCATCATCGTCCCGCTGCTGGCGGGACAGGCGCAGGGCCTCGATTTTCTCCCGGGCCTCCCGCTGCATGCGGCGCTGGAGGTCCTGCTCCTCGTCGGCGAAGTCCGGATCGTGGGCCTCGCGGTCGCGGATCGCCTCGATATGGGCCATGATGGCGCCGCACAGGCCCTGGGTGCCGGTCTGGTTGATGGCGGCGATGGCGTGTACCGGGCCGGTCCAGCCGAGGGCATCCACCACCGCCCGGCAGCGCTCCGCCACTTCGTCGGCGGGCAACAGGTCGGTCTTGTTGAGCACCAGCCAGCGCTCCCGCTCCGCCAGGGTCGGGCTGAAACGCTGCAATTCCCGCTCGATGGCGGCGGCGTTGTCCGCGGGGTCACTGCCGTCCGGGGGCAGCATGTCCACCAGATGCAACAGCAGGCGGGTGCGGGTCAGATGCTTGAGAAAACGGATACCGAGGCCGGCCCCCTCGGAGGCTCCCTCGATCAGCCCGGGAATGTCGGCGATCACGAAGCTGCGCAGGCGGTCGACCCGCACCACCCCGAGATTGGGCACCAGGGTGGTGAAGGGGTAGTCCGCCACCTTGGGCTTGGCGGAGGACACGGCGCGGATAAAGGTGGACTTGCCGGCATTGGGCAGCCCCAGCAAGCCCACGTCCGCCAGCACCTTGAGTTCCAGGCGCAGGTTGCGGGACTCCCCTTCGCTGCCCGGCGAGGTCTGGCGCGGCGCGCGGTTGACGCTGGACTTGTAGCGGGTATTGCCAAGGCCGTGGAAGCCGCCCTGGGCCACCAGCAGGCGCTGCCCCTTGACGGTCAGGTCGCCGAGGATTTCCTGGGTATCCTCGTCGATCACCGTGGTGCCGACCGGCACCTGCAGGACGAGGTCGGCACCGCTCTTGCCGGTGCAGTTGCCCCCCCGCCCGGATTCGCCGTTCTCGGCGCGAAAGCGCCGCTGGTAGCGGTAGTCCACCAGGGTATTGACGCCATCGTCCGCCTCCAGGAAGACGCTGCCGCCGTCGCCGCCGTCGCCGCCATCGGGGCCGCCCATGGGAATGTATTTTTCCCGGCGAAAGCTCAGGCAGCCGTTGCCGCCTTTGCCGGCGTGGACAGCAATGGGGGCCTCATCAACAAATTTCACGGGTATATCCTCGCGGAAGTCTCCGCCTAGTGTAGCGTCAGTTGCCAAGGGGGGCCGCGTGGACGTCCCGCGTCCGCCGACCCGCCCAACGAAAAAAGCCCCGCAAGCGGGGCTTCTTCGCGATCAGTCGCCGCCTCAGGCGGGGACGATGTCGATGTACTTGCGGTTGTTCGGGCCCCGGGTCACGAACTTCACCTGGCCGTCGGCGGTGGCGAAGAGGGTGTGATCGCGGCCCATGCCGACGTTGACGCCGGGGTGAACGCGGGTGCCGCGCTGACGGATGATGATGTTGCCCGCCAGAACCTGCTCGCCGCCAAAGCGCTTGACGCCAAGGCGTTTGCTTTCGGAGTCGCGTCCGTTACGGGTGCTGCCACCAGCTTTCTTGTGTGCCATGAGTCTTTACTCCTAAAGATGTCCGGACCGGCCTCAGCCAGCCTTGATACCGGTGATTTTGACTTCAGTGAACCACTGGCGGTGGCCCTGCTGCTTGCGGAAGTGCTTGCGGCGGCGGAATTTGATGATCCGCACCTTGTCGCCACGACCGTGGCTGACCACCTCGGCGGTGACGCTGCCACCGTCCACGTAGGGGGCGCCGACCTTGATGCTGTCGCCGTCGGCGACCATCAGCACCTGGTCAAAATTGATGGACTCGCCGGTGGCGACTTCAAGCTTTTCGAGTCGGAGGACTTCGCCCTCCACTACGCGGTGCTGCTTGCCACCGCTGACAATTACTGCGTACATAGTTCTGCTCCGGATTGACGGCTGTTCTACTCGTCCCGTGCCACCATGACCGGGACCTTGTTATAAGGGCGCGCATTCTATGCCAATCGACCCCCACGCCGCAAGCGTAACCTCGGGGTTTTCCGCCGGGTGCCGGCGAGGGGTGGGGCTCGCCACCGTTCTTGACACCCATAGACCGCAACCCTAGGATGCCGGCCAACATTCACTACCCCAAGCCCGCCGATGCTGCCTTTCCACCACGCCGTGAAGGACGAGTTCGAGGCTGTCAACCAGCGTATCCTCACCGAACTGCACTCCGAAGTCCCCCTGGTGGAAAACATCGGCCACTACCTCATCGACGCCGGCGGCAAGCGCCTGCGCCCGCTGCTGGTGCTGCTGAGCGCCAAGGCCTGCGGCTACAGCGGCGACCGTCACGTGACCCTCGCCGCCATCATCGAGTTCATCCACACCGCCACCCTGCTCCACGACGATGTGGTGGACACCTCCGACCTGCGCCGCGGACGGCTCACCGCCAACGCCCGCTGGGGCAATGCCCCGAGCGTGCTGGTGGGGGACTTTCTCTACTCCCGCGCCTTCCAGATGATGGTGGCCATCGGCAACATGGAGATCATGGCGATCCTCGCCGACACCACCAACATCATCTCCGAGGGGGAGGTCCAGCAACTGCTCAATGCCCGCAATGTAGAGGCCAGCGAAGCGGACTACCTGGCGGTGATTCACAAGAAGACTGCCCAGTTGTTCGAAGCCGCCGCCCGCTGCGGCGCCGTGGCGGCGGACGCGCCAGCGGAGCGGGTGGCGGCCCTGGCCCGCTACGGCCACCACCTCGGCATGGCGTTCCAGCTGGTGGACGACGCCCTCGACTACAGCAGCGACAGCGGCCAGCTGGGCAAGAACATCGGCGACGACCTGGCGGAGGGCAAACCGACCCTGCCGCTGATCCATGTCCTTAATAAAGGAAGCAACGAGCAGGCTGCCCTGGTCAGGGACGCCATTCGCGGCGGCGGCCTCGACCACCTGGAGGCGGTGCTCGCCGCCATCGCCGCCACCGGCGCCCTCGATTACACCCTCGCCATGGCCCGGGACCATGTCGCCCGGGCCCTCGACGCCCTCGACACCCTGCCCGCCTCGACGACCCGCACCGCCCTGGAGGAGCTCGCCCGCTTCGCCGTGGCGCGCTCCTCGTAACCTCCCCAAAATGGCAGGATCGTCTCAAGATACTGTTTTTTTATATCCTTTTGTTGCCGATATTTGACCATTGCGTACCATTAGCCACCATCGCTTCTATGCTTGGGGTACGCGATCAGTTAGAGTACCCGCCCCAAAAACAACCATCGATTGACGGAGATACTTCGTGATTATTGGTGTACCACTGGAACTTAAAACCGGCGAACAGCGCGTTGCCCTCACCCCCGGCAACGTCTCCGCCTGCACCAAGAAAGGTGCCACGGTACTGATCCAGACCAACGCCGGCAAGGCGGCGGGCTTTCTGGACAGTGACTATGAACAGGCTGGCGCACGAATCGTCGGAAGTCGCGAGGAAGTCTTCGCCCAGGCGGACATCGTGCTCCAGGTGCAGTCCTTCGGTGCCAACGGCGAGAACAGCGCCGGCGACCTCGCCCTGCTCCGGGAAGGCCAGGTGATCGCCGGCATGATGGACCCGCTGGCCTCCGCCACCGTGGCCCAAACCCTCGCCGAGCGCAAGGTCACCGCCTTCGCCATGGAACTGGTGCCGCGCATCAGCCGCGCCCAGTCCATGGACGTGCTCTCGTCCATGGCGACCCTGGCCGGCTACAAGGCCGTGCTGCTCGGCGCCGCCGCCCTGCCCCGCATCCTGCCCATGCTGATGACCGCCGCCGGCACCCTGCAGCCGGCCCGGGTGTTCATCATGGGTGTGGGCGTGGCGGGCCTCCAGGCCTGCGCCACCGCCAAGCGCCTCGGCGCCGTGGTGGAGGCCTACGATGTGCGCCCCGCCGCTCGCGAGCAGATCCTCTCCGTGGGCGCCAAGCCCGTGGAGTTCCCGGAGCTCGAAACCGAGGCCGCCGAGGACAAGGGCGGTTACGCCAAGGCCCAGGGCGAGGACTTCCTGCGCCGCCAGCGGGAGCTGATGACCGCGGTGATGGCCCAGCAGGACATTATCATCACCACCGCCGCCGTCCCTGGCGCCAAGTCACCGATCCTGGTGACCGAGGACATGCTCAAGGCCATGAAGCCCGGCTCCGTGGTGGTCGACCTCGCCGCCGAGCGGGGTGGCAACTGCGAGCTGACCCAGCTGGGCAAGACCGTGGTGGCCCACGGCGTCACCATCATCGGCCCCGAGAACCTGCCGTCCACCGTGCCCAACCACGCCAGCCAGATGTACGGCAAGAACATGGAAGTACTGCTCGGCCACCTGCTGGATGAAGAGGGCAACCTCAACCTCGATTTCGACGACGAGATCATCTACGAAACCGTCATCGCCCACGGCGGCGATGTGCCCCACGCCCGCATGCGCTCCATGCTGGGCCTCGAGCCCATCGTCAAGGCCGCCGCTCCCGAAGCGGCCGGCGCGCAAACCAACTAAGGGGAACTCCCTATGGATATGAACACACTTGTGATGTTGCTGGCACTGTTCGTGCTGTCACTGTTTCTCGGCGTCGAGCTGATCACCAAGGTGCCGCCGACCCTGCACACCCCGCTGATGTCCGGCACCAACGCCATTTCCGGGATCACCCTGGTGGGCGCCCTGCTGGCGGCGGGTTCCGACTCCTCCTCCACCGCTGTCAACAATATCCTCGGCTTCGTGGCGGTGGTGCTCGCCACCCTCAACGTGGTGGGCGGTTACCTGGTCACCAACCGCATGCTCGCCATGTTCAAGAGGAAGTAAAGAATGAACATTACGGTTGTTAACCTGATCTACCTGGCCGCCGCCGTCCTCTTCATCCTCGGCATCAAGGGCCTCGGCAAGCCCAAGACCGCGGTGCGGGGCAACCTGATGTCCGCCGCGGGCATGTTCATCGCGGTGGTGGTCACCCTGTTCGATCGCAGCATCGTGAGCTACGAGTACATCATCGCCGGTGTCGTCATCGGCTCCCTGGTGGGCGCCATCATCGCCGTCAAGGTGCAGATGACCTCCATGCCCCAGATGGTGGCGATCCTCAACGGCTTTGGCGGCGGCTCCTCCCTGGCCATCGCCCTAGCCGAGTACTACGCCAAGACCCATATCCCCGCCGGCGCCGCCGCGGAGCTGATGGCCGCGCCCTTTGGCGACGGCATCATGGGCCTGATCGCGGTACTGGCCATCAGCCTCACCATCCTGATCGGCGCGGTGACCCTCACAGGCAGCTTCGTGGCCTTCGCCAAGCTCCAGGAGCTGATGAAAAAGGACTACGGCCTGCCCGGCGGCCCGGTCGGCAACGGCCTGCTGCTGCTGGTGGCCCTGGTGGCGGTGGGCGCCCTGTGCGTCGAGCCCACCAACGCCACCCTGATCACCGTGATCGTGATCGCCGCCCTGCTCCTCGGCCTGTTCCTGGTGCTGCCCATCGGCGGCGCCGACATGCCGGTGGTGATCGCCCTCTTGAACTCCTACTCCGGTATCGCCGGCGCCTTCGCCGGTTTCATTCTCGGCAACACCGTGCTGATCGTGGCGGGCTCCCTGGTGGGCACCTCCGGCCTGATTCTCACCAAGATCATGTGCGTGGCCATGAACCGCTCCCTCGCCAATGTGCTGTTCGGCAAGATGGCCGGCGGCGGTGTGACCGTCAGCGCCGATGAGGTCTACGGCGGCAAGGTCAAGAGCGCCCAGGCGGATGAAGTGGCGATGATGCTGGAAACCGCCAAGCGGGTGGTGATCGTGCCCGGCTTCGGCATGGCCATGGCCCAGGCCCAGCACGCGGTGCGGGAACTGATGGACGTGCTGGAAGCGCGGGGCACCGAGGTGGAGTTCGCCATTCACCCGGTGGCCGGTCGCATGCCCGGCCATATGAACGTCCTCTTGGCGGAAGCCGAGGTGCCCTACGAGAAGCTCATCGAGATGGAGCGCATCAACCCCACCTTCGAGGAGACCGACATCGCCATCGTGATCGGCGCCAACGACGTCACCAACCCCATGGCCCGGGAGGACAAGGGCAGCCCCATCTACGGCATGCCGATCCTCAACGTGGACAAGGCCAAGACCGTGATCGTGGTCAAGCGCAGCCTCTCCCCCGGCTTCGCCGGCCTGCCCAACCCGCTGTTCGCCATGGACCACACCTACATGGTGTACGGGGACGGCAAGAAGGCCATCATCGAGATGACCACGGCGTTGGGGTCGGCGTGATGGGTGGCGTTTGAGGTCTGACGCTGGACGTCTGACGCCTGAAGCAAAAAGCCCCGCCATCGATGGCGGGGCTTTTTTTTGGAACGGGCATGGCGCCCCGATAGATGTTGCCGCTCTTGCTTTAGCTTTAGCTTTAGCGTCAGACGTCCAGCATCAGACGTCAGACCAGCCCCTCCACGTCAAACGTCCCCCCGCATCAACCCCAACAACTCATCCGTCTTCTCCCTCAACAGCGCCGGGTTCCCGCGGGTCTCCACATTGAGGCGCACCACCGGCTCGGTGTTGGACAGGCGCACGTTGAAGCGCCAGTCGGCGAAGGCCATGGCGAGGCCGTCGGTGCGATCCACCTCGGCTCCCCGATCGCGGTAGTGACCCTCGATGGCCGCCAGAACCGCCGCCGGGTCGGCCACCTCGCTGTTGATCTCCCCGGAGCAGGGATAGGCGGCGATGCGCTCGGCTACCCACTGGGACAGGGATTTGCCGGACACCGACACCAGCTCCGCCACCAGCAGCCAGGGGATCATGCCGCTGTCGCAGTAGGCGAAGTCCCGGAAATAGTGGTGGGCGCTCATCTCGCCGCCGTAGAGGGCGTCGTGCTGGCGCATCGTATGCTTGATGAAGGAGTGGCCGGTCTTGCTCTGGATGGCGCGACCGCCCAGTTCCCGGACCATGTCGAGGGTGTTCCAGGTGAGGCGTGGATCGTGGACGATGGCCCGGCCGGGGGACTTGAGCAGGAAGGCCTCGGCGAGCAGCCCCACCAGATAGTAACCCTCGACGAAATCGCCCCGCTCGTCGAAGAAGAAGCAGCGGTCGAAATCCCCGTCCCAGGCGATACCGAAGTCGGCGCCGCTGGCGATCACCGCCCGCGCCGTGGCCTCGCGGTTCTCCGGCAGCAGGGGATTGGGGATACCGTTGGGAAAGGTGCCATCCGGCTCATGGTGGACCCGCACGAACTCGAAGGGCAGGTGTGGCTCGAGCAGATCGACGACAGCCCCGGCGCCGCCGTTGCCGGCGTTCACCACCAGTTTCAGGGGCTTGAGGCCGGCGCGGTCCACGTAGCCCAGCAGGTGGTTGATATAGCGGCTCTTGTCCCCCGTCTCCACCAGGCTGCCCCGCCGCGACACCTCGCGAAAGGCCCCGGATTCCGCCAGGGCACGAATCTCCGGCAGGCCGTCGTCGCCGCTCACCGGGCGGGCGCCCTCGCGGACGAACTTGATGCCGTTGTAGTCGATGGGGTTGTGGCTGGCGGTGACCACCAGGCCGCCGTCGAAGCCGCCGTCGAAGGTGGCGAAGTAGACCTCCTCGGTGCCGCACTGGCCGATCCAGGTGACGTCGCAGCCGGCGTCGCGGATGCCGTTGGCCACCGCATCGCAAAAACCGGGGCTGGTGAGGCGGATGTCGTGGCCCACCACGATGTGGCGGGCGTCGAGCACCTCGGCAAAGGCGCGGCCGATGCGGTAGGCGATCTCGGCGTTGAGTTGATCGGGCACCCGACCGCGGATGTCGTAGGCCTTGAAGCAGCTGAGGGAAAGGGTCATTGGACGGCCTTGCGGTAGATGTTCTGGTACACGTGGTTGGTGGCCTCGACATAGCCGTCGACACTGCCGCAATCAAAGCGCAGCCCCTTGAAGCGCAGCGCCAGCACCTTGCCCTGCTTGGCCAGTTCGCACAGGGCGTCGGTGATCTGGATCTCGCCGTTCTTGCCCGGGCGGGTGTGGCGCAGCACCTCGAAGATGTCGGGGGTCAGCACATAGCGGCCGATGATGGCGAGATTGGAGGGGGCCTCGGCGGGCCGGGGCTTCTCCACCATGTCGCTGACGGCGAAGATACCGGGCTCGATCTCCTCCCCGGCGATCACCCCGAACTTGGACACCTGGTCGTCGGGCACCTCGGTGATGGCCACCACCGCCTTGCCGAAGCGGCGGTAGATCTTCACCAGCTGGAGCATCACCGAGTCCTCTCCCTCGTCCACCAGGCAGAGGTCGTCGGCGAGGATCACCCCGAAGGGCTCGAAACCCACCAGCAGCTCCCCCACCAGAATGGCGTGGCCGAGGCCCTTCATCTCCGGCTGGCGGGTGGCGGTGAAGGTGGCCTTCTGGATCACGTCGCGGATGCACTCCAGGTACTGCTCCTTGTCGGTGCCGGCGATCTGGTGTTCCAGCTCGTAGCTGACGTCGAAGTGATCGTTGATGGCGCGCTTGCCCCGCCCGGTGACGAAGCCGATCTGGGTGAGACCGGCGGATATGGCCTCCTCCACCCCGTACTGCACCAGGGGTTTGTTGACGATGGGCAGCATTTCCTTGGGCATCGCCTTGGTGGCGGGCAGGAACCTTGTGCCGTAGCCGGCAACGGGGAACAGGCATTTGCGAATCATGGGATATCCTGGGGTTGGCTGTGGCATTCTGGGCCGGGCGGATCGCCGGGGCGGCGGAGGCCGGCGCGATTATATGCCAGCGGGATGAATCCCGGCCAGCCAGGTACGGCGTGGCCCGGCGCCGGCCCGCGACTGGACATGACGGTCGATTCCGCTAGAATGTCGCGTCATTTTGTCCGCCAGCGCGGCTGGTTGCTGGCCACCGAGGAACTGGTCCTGAATGGATAATTCAAGCCGTCAAAACGCCTTTTCAAAAGAAGAAATCCTGGCTTCGAGCCGCGGCGAACTGTTTGGCCCCGAGCGCGCCCGCCTCCCCTCCCCCAACATGCTGATGCTCGATCGCATCACCCTGATCAGCGACCAGGGCGGCAAGTACGGCAAGGGCCAGCTGGTGGCGGAACTCGACATCCACCCCGACCTGTGGTTCTTCGACTGCCACTTCCCCGGCGACCCGGTGATGCCCGGCTGCCTCGGCCTCGACGCCCTCTGGCAGCTCACCGGCTTCTTCCTGGCGTGGCGCGGCAACAAGGGCCGCGGCCGCGCCCTCGGCGCAGGTGAGGTGAAGTTCTTCGGCCAGGTGCTGCCGAGTGCCAAGGTGGTCACCTACCGCCTCGACATCTCCCGCATCATCGAGCGCAAGCTGGTGATGGCCATCTCCGACGGCTCGGTGGAAGTCGACGGCCGCGAGATCTACAGCGCCAAGGACCTGCGGGTCGGGCTGTTCACCTCGACTGACAATTTCTGAACGTATTGAGTACACTCACAAGCCAGCGCGACAGCGCCCGCCATTTCGAGGAGTCCCCCATGAGACGTGCCGTTATCACTGGAATGGGCATGGTTTCCTGCATAGGCCATGACAAGCAAACCGTCACCGAGGCACTGCGCGCCGGGCGTTCCGGCATCCGCTTCAAGGAGGCCTACCGGGAAATGGGCCTGCGCAGCAACATCGCCGGCCAGATCGACCTGGACCCCGCCGAGCTCATCGACCGCAAGCACCTGCGCTTCATGGGCAATGCCGCCGCCTACGCCTACATCGCCATGCAGCGGGCCATCGAGGACTCGGCCCTGAAGCCCGAGCAGGTATCCAACCCCCGCACCGGCATCATCATGGGCTCCGGCGGCGTATCCGGGGAGAAATTCGTCGAAACCATCGACGTGGTACGGGAGAAGGGCGTCAAGCGCGCCGGCCCCTACCGGGTCACCCAGATCATGGCGAGCACCGTCTCCGCCTGTCTCGCCACCCCCTTCCAGATCAAGGGTCTCAATTTTTCCATCGCCTCCGCCTGCGCCACCAGCGCCCACTGCATCGGCGCCGCGGTGGAGCAGATCCAGCTCGGCAAGCAGGACATCCTCTTCGCCGGCGGCTCCGAGGAGGAGCACTGGTCCATGGCCTGCATGTTCGACGCCATGGGCGCCCTGTCCTCCAAGTACAACGACACGCCGGAACTGGCCTCCCGCACCTACGACGCCGACCGCGATGGCTTCGTGATGTCCTGCGGCGCCGGCTGCGTGGTGGTGGAGGAGCTGGAACACGCCCTCGCCCGGGGCGCCCACATCTACGCCGAGATCGTCGGCTACGGCGCCTCCTCCGACGGCTACGACATGGTCGCCCCCTCCGGGGAGGGTGCGGTGCGCTGCATGCAGCAGGCCCTCGCCACCGTCAACGGGCCCATCGATTACATCAACACCCACGGCACCAGCACCCCGGTGGGGGACGTGCAGGAACTGAAGGGCATCCGCGAGGTGTTCGGCGACAACTGCCCGCCCCTCGCCTCCACCAAGTCCCTCACCGGCCACTCCCTGGGGGCCGCCGGTGTCCATGAAGCGATCTTCAGCCTGCTGATGATGGAAAACGACTTCATCGCCCCGTCCATCAACATCGCCAACCTCGACGAGGCGGTGGCGGACATGCCCATCGTCACCGCGCTGCGGGACAACGTGAAGCTCGAGCGCATCCTGTCCAACAGCTTCGGCTTCGGCGGCACCAACGCCACCCTGGTGATGGAGAAATTCCGCGGCTGAGCCGGCGCGGCGCATCCACGACAAAGGGCACCTCGGTGCCCTTTGTCGTTTCTGGCGTCGGGATCAGCCCGGGTGGGACGCCGGGGTGGCGCCACTGCGGTGGGCGAAGGGCCTGGCGCTGCTGATGATCGACATGACGATGGCCGCCAGGTAGGGCAGCGACTGGATGCACAGTGCCAGGATCCACAGCTGCAGGTCGCTGGCGGCGAGATTGTCGTGGCGGGTCAGGGCAATGCCGACGGCGGCGCCCAGCAACAGCAGGGCGAGAATGGCCTCCTCCGAGACCAGCAGCAGGGCAAACCAGAGGGACTCCCGATCCTGCATCTTGGGGGTGCGCAAAAAGGGCACCTTGCGGGTGAAGATGCCGTAGAGCATGGCCTTGGAAATCACGAAGCTGAGGGCCAGCCCCGCCATGGCCGCCTGCATGCTGGTGACCGGGTCGGCGCCGACGCGCCTGCGGTACAGGTAGTAGAGCTTCAGCACCTTGAAGAAGAACAGCGCCAGGGGCGGGATGGCGTAGATCGCCATGGGGGGATCCACCCGGATGGAGAGCAGCATCGCCCCCGACCAGAGAAGCGCCCCGAGGGTAAAGAACAGGTTGATGCCATCGGCGATCCAGGGCAGCCAGCCCGCCACGAAGTGGTAGCGCTGACCCCGGGTGAGGCGGGTCTCGCCGCCGAGAAACAGGGGCCTTGCGTACTTGCGCATGATCTGCACCGCGCCGTAGGCCCAG
The DNA here is from genome assembly GCA_034717695.1 of Pseudomonadota bacterium. Classification (GTDB taxonomy): domain Bacteria; phylum Pseudomonadota; class Gammaproteobacteria; order Pseudomonadales; family Porticoccaceae; genus NAT127. The sequence continues at coordinate 32,600 of JAYELS010000014.1, read as the reverse complement.
CGGAAGCGCTGCTTGCGGTAGTCGATGAAGTTGTCGGGGATCAGGCCGCGACCATAACTGCGCTCGATATAGGCCGCCTCGTAGCCGTTGTGGAACACCCGCAGGCCAAGCTCGGCGTCCTCGGTGATGGTGTCCTCGCCCCAGCCACCGAGATCTTCCAGCACGTCGCGGCGCACCATGGTCATGGTGCCGTGCTGGATGATGGCGTTGCGGTCGTTGCGGGTCACCATGCCGATATGGAAGAACCCCTTGTACTCGGCGTAGCACATCCTCTTGAACAGGGTCTCGTCGCCGTCCCGGTAGTCCTGGGGTGCCTGGACGATGGCGATGCGGGGGTTGTGGAAGTGGGGCACCAGATCCCGCAGCCAGTCGGGGCTCACCTGATAATCGCTGTCGATCACCGCGATGATCCCCGCGTCCGGCGCGGTATGGCGAAGGGCGAAGTTCAGTGCCCCGCCCTTGAAGCCCGATAGCGGCGCAACGTGGAAGAAGCGGAAGCGGGGGTCGCCGAGGCGCGCGCAGTACTCCTCCACGGGGCGCCACACCGCCTCGTCACGGGTGTTGTTGTCGATGATCAGCACCTCGAAGTGGTCGTAGCGCAGCCGGGCGAGGGCGTTGATGGTGTCTATCACCATCTCGGGGGGCTCGTTGTAGCAGGGCACGTGGATCGACACCTTGGGGCAGCTGCCCGCCTCAACCGCCAGCGCCGGGGCGAAGCTGCGCTTGCGGCCCTTCACCCACATCGCCTCCGCCCACTCGTGGGCCTCCACGAACAGCACGGTGGCCACGCCAATGGCGCTGATGGAGAGCATCACCCCCAGCACGATGGTGCCGAGGGAGGCGTAGGGGTCGAGGATCTGGTAGGCCATGTACACCAGGGTGGAGGTGGTCACGAAGGCCACGGTGGCGAGAAAGCTCACCGCCCGGCGGCGCATGTGGCGGGCGTCCACCAGGAACATCAGCAGGGTGAAGATGCTGAGGGCAATGGTGATCGCCACCAGGGTGCGCCACTCCGGGATCGGCTGCAACGGCCCCTTGAAGGCGAACTTGGCGTTGCGGTCGGCGTCGAACACCCCCCAGTAGGCACCCACCGCCCCCTCCTGGGCCATCTTCCAGGGCTGATCGAAGGCCTCCATCACGAAGTAGTCGTAACCGTTCCGCTCCGCCAGCTGGAAAAAGCGCCGCAGGAACTTGCCCTCGTTGGCCTCCGAGGCGTTGGCCTCCCCCACCTCCCGGCCACGGCTCGGCCAGCCCACCTCGGCGATCAGGATCGGCTTGCCGGGGTAGAGGGACTGGAGCCTCCCGTGGGAAGCTTCCACATCATCCACCGCATACTCCACCGGCCGACCCAGCCAGTAGGGCAGAAAGTGGGCGCCGAGAAAGTCCACCGCCGCGGCGAGCGCCTCCTCCTCCAGCCAGAAATCCCAGGAATCGGCGGTCGACATGGGAATGGGCCGGTCGATGCGGGCGCGCGTCTCGGCGATGTAGGCGATCAGCTCCTCGCCGGTCAGCTCCTGGCGCAGCAGGGTTTCGTTGCCGATGATGATCCGCTCGATGTTGTCGCTGCGATTGACCACCTCCACCAGGCGATCGAGCTCGGCGCGGTTGGCGGCGAGGTCGTCGCTGAGCCAGGCGCCGACGGTGACCTGAAGGCCGTGGCGCGCGGCAATGGCGGGAATCTCCCCGAGCACCCCCGCCACCGAATAGGTGCGGATGCGCCGGGTGTGGCGGGCGAGCAGGGCCATGTCCTCCTCGATCTGCGCCACCGTCGGGTAGGTGCCATCGAGGGGGCTCTGGCCGTTGCGGTAGGGGGAATAGGCAAAGCCGCCGATGTCATCCGGGACGGCGGGCAGTTTCTCAGGGCGGTTGAGCAGTCCCCAGCCCCCCAGGGTGATGGCGGACAGGCTGAAAACGACAAAAATGATGTGGAACAGACTGTTGAAGGAGCGGATCGGATTGGCGACGTCGGCCATACAAGCCCTGCGGGGTTGGGGTTGCCCAGTGGCGGCTATCTTAAGCCAAAGCCCCCACCGGCGACACAGCGGTACGCCCCCGGGGGTGCGGCGAAGCCGCGTGCAAAACAGTGTCTACCTTTCGTCGCTGGGCAAGACCTGCCCCGGGAAGGGCCAAAAAAACCCCGAGGCACCGCCGTCGGGGTTTTCGGTCCACTGAAGCGCGAATATCAGAACGGAATATCGTCGTCGAAATCGCCGAAGCCGCCGGAATCCGCCGCCGGCGCGGCTTTCTGGGCGGGGGCCGACGAAGGCTGGGCGGCGCGGCCCTGGGGCTGGTAGCTGTCGTCGTAGGGGGGTGCGTAATCGCCGCCGCCACCGCCGCCGGGACGGCCGTCGAGCATCTGCATGTCGCTGGCGACGATCTCGGTGGTGTAGCGGTCCTGGCCGTCCTGCCCCTGCCATTTGCGGGTGCGCAGGCTCCCTTCCACATAGACCTTGGAGCCCTTTTTCAAATACTGCTGGGCGATCTCCGCCAGGCGGTTGAAGAACACCACCCGGTGCCACTCGGTGCGCTCCTGGGCCTGCCCGGTGTTCTTGTCCTTCCAGGTTTCGCTGGTGGCGATGCTGACGTTGGTGACGGCGCCACCGCTCGGCATGTAGCGGGTTTCCGGGTCCTGGCCCAGATTGCCCACCAGGATGACTTTGTTGATTCCCCTTGCCATGGAACACTCCCGTGAATGGTTATCGAAATGGGTGACGGGGCCGAGTTTACTCCCTCGACCCCGCCCTGTCAGGCCCCGCCCGGTGCCGGTTCAGGCCGCCAGGGGGCGGCCGAGCAACTTCTCCAGGGCCAGCGGATCGAACAGGCTCTTGTCCACCTTGAGGTAGACCAGGCGCTGGTCCGGGATCAGCAGCACCTCCTCCACCCCCGCCACCAGGTCGCGGATACTGGCGCCGTCCGGGGGCTGCTCCCCGTCCCGCAGCTGCACCACCACGCTGGCCCAATGGCGGGGCCTTGGCATGGTGAGGGCAACCCCCGCCCACAGCAGCGCCAGGAGCGCCGAGAACAGGAACACCCCGTGGTGGCCAAAGGCCTGGGCGAGGGCGCCGCCGGCGATACCGCCGGCAAAGGCGCCGAGAAACTGGCTGCTGGAATAGATGCCCATGGCGGTGCCCCGGGTGCCGCTCGGCGCCACCTTGCTCACCAGGGAGGGCAGGCTCGCCTCCAGCAGGTTGAAGGCCATGAAGAACAGGAACAGGCCGGCGACAAAGATCCCGAAACTCTGCCCCGACAGGTACATCAACAGCTCCGCCACTGCCAGCAGCGCCACCGCGCCGACGAACACCCACTTGAGGATGCGGCGGCGCTCGGCGACGATCATGAACGGCAGCATGGCGACGAAACCAAAGCCCATGGTGATCAGGTACAGCCACCAATGGCGGGAGAGCTCGAAATCCAGCACCCCGCTGAGCACGAAGGGCACCGCCACCCAGCTCGCCATCTGGATCATGTGGAGCAGGAAGATGCCGATATCAAGGCGCAACAGCTCCCGGTTGGCGAGGGTCGAACCGAGCAGCTCCGGCATGGCGAGGGCCTCCCGGGAGCTGAGGTTGCTCATCGCCACCGGATCGGGAATGCCGTACAGCACCACCAGGATGCCGGCGGCCCCGAGGGCGGCGGTGAACCAGAAGATAGCCCCCATACCGAAGGTCGCGGCGATGGCGGGCCCGGCGATCATCGCCACGGCGAAGGACAGGCCGATGCTGCCGCCCACCGCGGCCATGGCCTTGGTGCGGTTCTGCTCGGTGGTGAGATCGGCGAGCAGTGCCATCACCGTGCTCGACACCGCCCCGGCCCCCTGCAGGGCGCGCCCGGCGATCAGGCCGTAGACGCTGTCGGCGGTGGCGGCCACCACGCTGCCGGCGAGGAACATGGCGGTGCCGGCGAGAATCACCGTCTTGCGGCCGATACGGTCCGAGAGCATGCCGAGGGGAATCTGCAACAGCCCCTGGGTCAACCCGTAGATGCCGAGGGCCACCCCGATCAGCACGGTGGTGCTGCCGGCGTAGTCGGACCCATGGAGGCTCAGCACCGGCAGCACCATGAACAGCCCCAGCATGCGCGTGGCATAGAGGGACACCAGGCCGACCAGGCTGCGGATTTCCAGTGGATTCATCGGGGGATTGTGGGAAGCGTGCGCGAATGAGCCGGCATTATACGGGGTGGCGGCGGTTCCGGCCATGGCCGGCGCCCCCCCGGGCTCAATGCCGCCCCAGGTACCAGGGCATGGCCTCGCGGATACCGGCGCCGATGGCGTGGCTCGGCCGGTAGCCCAGGGCATCGCGGATACGGCTGATGTCCGCCTGGGAATGGCGCACGTCCCCGGGGCGGAAATCACCGTGGACCGGAACGCGGCTGTAGTGAACACCGCACTCGCCGAGGGCATCGCGAATCGCCGCGAACAGCTGGTTGAGGCTGGTGCGGCCCCCCACCGCCACGTTGAACACCCGGCTGGCGTCAGCGGGCGTGGTGGCGGCGAGGATATTGGCCTGCACGGCGTTGGCGATGTAGCAGAAGTCCCGGCTGGTCTCGCCATCGCCATTGATGCGCACCTCCTCGCCGGCGATCATCGCCGCCGCCCAGCGGGGGATCACCGCCGCGTAGGCGCCGTTGGGGTCCTGGCGGGGGCCGAACACGTTGAAGTAGCGCAGCCCTGTGGCGTGGAAGCCGTAGCTGCGGGAGAACACCTCGGCGTACAGCTCGTTGACGTACTTGGTGACCGCGTAGGGGGACAGGGGCTTGCCGATGGCGTCCTCCACCTTGGGCAGGCCCGGGTGGTCCCCGTAGGTGGAGCTGGACGCCGCATAGGTGAAGCTCGCCACCCCCGCGTCCCGGGCCGCCACCAGCATGTTGAGAAAACCGCTGATATTGGCCTCGTTGGTGGCGATGGGATCGACGATGGAGCGCGGCACCGAGCCGAGGGCCGCCTGGTGGAGCACATGGTCGGCGCCCGCCACTGCCCGGCGGCAGTCATCGAGATCGCGGATATCCCCCTCGATAAAGGTGAAACGCGCCCACTGCTCGCCATTCACCAGCCCCCGCACCTCGTCGAGATTGCCCCGGTGCCCGGTGGCGAAGCTGTCGAGCCCCACCACCCGCTGATCGGCCTTCAACAGGGTCTCCAGCAGATTGGAGCCGATGAAGCCGGCGACACCGGTGATGAGCCAGGTTTTTGGCGCCGCCTGGAGGGTGGCGAGGGCTTGCTGATAGGGGGTCACTGTTCAGGTCCTTGTTGGGTCTGGTGTCTGACGTCTGACGTCTGACGTCTGACGTCTGACGCTTATAGGGTGCCGCCGGTGTGGTCCTGCGGGAGCATCGGGGTTCGATGAATCGATGGCTCGAGCAGAGAGCAGCCATCCCAGACCCCGCGATCGTCTCGGCGTCGGACGTCCAGCGTCAGACGTCAGACCCCGCCCTCAAAGCCGCAAATCCGCCTCATCCGCCGCGAACACATACTTGAGGTCGTAGAGCACCCCGCCCGGCTTCAGCAGGGCGCGCACCCCCGCCGGCCCCATGGCGCGGAAGGCGTCGTGGGCCACGGCGAGGATAACCCCGTCGTAGGTGGCGGGGGCCGGGGCGTCCACCAGTTCGAGGTCGTACTCGTGGCGGGCCTCGTCGGCCTTGGCCCAGGGGTCGTGGACATCCACCGCCACCCCGTAGTCCCGCAGTTCGGCCACCACGTCCACCACCTTGGTATTGCGGATATCCGGGCAGTTCTCCTTGAAGGTGAGCCCCATCACCAGCACCCGGGCGCCGTCCACCTGGATGCGCTGGCGCAGCATGCCCTTGACCAGCTGGGACACCACGAAGCGCCCCATGCCGTCGTTGATGCGCCGCCCGGCGAGGATCACCTCCGGGTGGTAGCCGATGGCCTGGGCCTTGTAGGTGAGGTAGTAGGGGTCGACGCCGATGCAGTGGCCCCCCACCAGCCCCGGGCGGAAGGGCAGAAAATTCCATTTGGTGCCGGCGGCCTTGAGGACCGCCTCGGTGTCGATGCCGAGGCGATTGAAGATCACCGCCAGCTCGTTGATGAGGGCGATATTCAGGTCACGCTGGGTGTTCTCGATCACCTTGGCGGCCTCCGCCACCCGGATCGAGGGGGCGCGGTGGGTGCCGGCGGTGACGATGGCGCGGTAGAGGTCGTCGACGAAGCCGGCGGCTTCCGGGGTTGAACCCGCGGTGACCTTGACGATGGTGGGCAGGCGGTGCTCCCGATCCCCCGGGTTGATGCGCTCGGGGCTGTAGCCCACATGAAAATCCCGGTTGAACACCAGGCCCGACACCCCCTCGATCACCGGCACGCACTCCTCCTCGGTGGCGCCCGGGTACACGGTGGATTCGAAGATCACCACGTCTCCAGGCTTGATCACCCGGCCCACGGTGTCCGAGGCCCGGCGCAGGGGTGTCAGGTCCGGCTGGCGGTGGTCATCCACCGGGGTCGGCACGGTGACGATGTAGACGGTGGCGGCCCGCAGGTCCTCCACGTCGGCGCTGAAGCGCAGCTGCCCGGCGGCGCGCAGTTCGTCGCCGGTCACCTCGAGGGTGTCGTCAACACCCCGGCGCAGGGCGTCGACCCGGGCGGCATTGATGTCAAAACCGAGGGTGGGATTGCGCTGGCCGAACGCCACCGCCAGGGGCAGGCCCACGTAGCCGAGGCCGATCACCGCGATGGAGGTGGAACTGGAAAAGGTCTGCATCGGTTGCCTGTGTCCCGTTCAAGAAGTCTGTTCAGGGGGTGGCGCCAGGTCTCCGGCGCCGTAGCCGTCCGGGTTGGCCTGCTGCCAGCGCCAGTGGTCGCGGACCATGGCGTCCAGATCCCGCTCCGCCACCCAGCCCAGCAGGGCCTCGCTCTGGCGGGTATCCGCGTAGCACTCGGCAATGTCCCCGGGGCGGCGGGCGACGATATCATAGGGAATGTCGCGGCCCGATGCGCGGGCAAAGGCGTTCACCACCTCCAGCACCGAATAGCCACGGCCGGTGCCCAGGTTGCATACCCCGCAACCGGGGGCGAGCCTTTCGAGGGCCGCCAGATGGCCCCGGGCGAGGTCCACCACGTGCAGGTAGTCCCGCACCCCGGTGCCGTCCCGGGTGGGGTAGTCGCCGCCGAATACTTTAAGGCGCGGCAACTTGCCGATGGCCACCTGGGCCACGAAGGGCAAAAGGTTGTTGGGAATCCCCGCCGGATCCTCGCCGATCAGGCCGCTGGGGTGGGCCCCCACCGGGTTGAAATAGCGCAGGATGAAGACCTGCCAAGCCGGGTCGCTGACCGCCAGATCCCGCAGCACATCCTCGATCATCAACTTGGAGCGGCCGTAGGGATTGGTGGCGGATAGGGGGAAATCCTCGCGGATCGGCACCGACGCCGGATCGCCGTACACCGTGGCGGAGGAACTGAACACCAGCCGCCGGCAGCGGTGGCGGGCCATGGCGTCGAGCAGGGACAGGGTGCCCGCCAGGTTGTTGCGGTAGTAGCGCAGGGGCTCCGCCACCGACTCCCCCACCGCCTTGAGGCCGGCGAAGTGGATCACCCCGTCGATGTCATGCTCGCCAAATACCCGGTCCAGCACCGCGCCGTCGCGGATATCCCCCGCTACCCAGGGGGGCGCCGTGCCGGTAATACGGGCAATGCGCTCGAACACCCGGGGGCTGCTGTTGCTGAAATTGTCGAGCACCAGCACACGATGGCCCGCCTGCTGCAAGGCCACCACCGTATGGCTGCCGATATAGCCGGCGCCGCCCGTGACCAGAACCGTTGTCGTCACCGTCGCTTGGGTCCCCAAAAAAAGAACCGCGATGCTACCACAGGAACCAAACGGCGGGTTCCGCGGGACATGCCAGCTCGGCAGGGAACCGCAAGCCCGGCGGACTCCCCGGTGTCAGCGGCGGGGCCCTTGTTGAGCGCGGGCGTTGAGAATGGCAATGCGCCAAGCCGTAGAGGTTCTGGTCAGTTGCTTTCCCCTGCCCCCTTGCCCATCATTGGCCGTTTGCTCACCAACCCCGTGGAGACCATGGATACCATCAGCATCAGGGGCGCCAAAACCCACAACCTCAAGAACGTCGACCTCGACCTGCCCCGGGACAAGCTCATCGTCATCACCGGGCTGTCGGGCTCCGGCAAATCGTCCCTCGCCTTCGACACCCTCTATGCGGAGGGCCAGCGCCGCTATGTGGAGTCCCTCTCCGCCTACGCCCGGCAATTTTTGTCGATGATGGAAAAGCCCGACGTGGAGCACATCGAGGGGCTCTCCCCCGCCATCTCCATCGAGCAGAAGTCCACCTCCCACAACCCCCGCTCCACGGTGGGCACCATCACCGAGATCTACGACTACCTGCGCCTGCTCTACGCTCGGGTGGGGGAACCCCGCTGCCCGGACCACGGCGAGCCCCTCGCCGCCCAGACGGTGAGCCAGATGGTGGATTCGGTGCTGGCGCTGCCGGAGGACAGCCGCCTGCTGCTGCTCGCCCCCATGATCCGCGACCGCAAGGGGGAGCACCTCCACGTCTTCGACCAGCTGAAGGCCCAGGGCTTCGTGCGGGTGCGGGTCAACGGCCGGGTGTACGAGCTGGACGAGGTACCGAAGCTCGAAAAGAACAAAAAGCACAGCATCGAGGCGGTGGTGGACCGCTTCAAGGTGCGCCCGGACATCGCCCTGCGCATCGCCGAATCCTTCGAGACCGCCCTCAATCTTTCCGCCGGCATTGCCATCGTGGCGCCGATGGATGACAAGTCACCCATGAAGGAACACCTGTTCTCGTCCCGCTTCGCCTGCCCGGTGTGCGACTACAGCATCAGCGAACTGGAGCCCCGGCTGTTCTCGTTCAACAACCCCGCCGGCGCCTGCCCGTCCTGCGACGGCCTCGGGGTCAAGCAGTTCTTCGACGTGGATCGGGTGATCCAGCACCCCGAGGCGAGCCTCGCCGAGGGCGCCATCCGCGGCTGGGACCCCCGCAACCTGTTCTACTTCAATATGCTCAGCTCCCTGGCGGACCACTACGGCTTCGACATCGACACCCCCTTCAAGAAGCTCAAGGCCGCCCACCAGCAGGCCATCCTGTTCGGCACCGGCGACCAGGAGATCGAGTTCAACTACGTCAACGACCGGGGCACGGTATTCAAGCGCCGCCACCGCTTCGAGGGCATCATCCCCAACATGGAGCGCCGCTACCGGGAGACCGAATCCCAGTCGGTGCGGGAAGACCTCACCAAGTACATCAGCACCCAGCACTGCCCCGAGTGCGACGGCGCGCGCCTGAAAAAGGCCGCCCGCCACGTGTTCGTCGACGAAAGGAACCTGTCGGAGATCACCGCCAACCCGGTGGGTGCCCTGTCGGACTACTACGCCAACCTCAAGCTCCCCGGCCGCAAGGGGAAAATCGCCGACAAGATCCTCAAGGAGATCCGCGACCGCCTGCACTTTCTGGTGGACGTGGGCCTCAACTACCTGACCCTCGACCGCAGCGCCGAGACCCTCTCCGGGGGCGAAGCCCAGCGCATCCGCCTCGCCAGCCAGATCGGCGCCGGCCTCGTGGGCGTGATGTACATCCTCGACGAACCGAGCATCGGCCTCCACCAGCGGGACAACGAGCGGCTGCTCGGCACCCTCACCCGGCTGCGCAACCTGGGCAACACCGTGATCGTGGTGGAACACGACGAGGACGCCATCCGCGCCGCCGACCACGTGGTGGATATCGGCCCCGGCGCCGGCGTCCACGGCGGCCAGATCATCGCCCAGGGCAAGGTGGCGGACATCATCAAGGCCCCCGCCTCGATCACCGGCCAGTATCTGTCCGGCAAAAAGGCCATCGCCATCCCCGCCAAACGCCGCCCGGGGGACACGAAAAAACGCCTGACCATCAGCGGCGCCAGCGGCAACAATCTGCGCAATGTCGACCTCGACATTCCCATCGGCGTATTCACCTGCATCACCGGCGTGTCCGGCTCGGGCAAATCCACCCTGATCAACGAGACCCTGTTCCCCCTCGCCGCCACCGCCCTCAACAAGGCCACCACACTCAAGGCCGCGCCCCACAGCGCCATCAGCGGGCTGGAACACCTCGACAAATGCGTGGATATCGACCAGAGCCCCATCGGCCGCACGCCCCGCTCCAACCCCGCCACCTACACCGGGATCTTCACCCCCATCCGCGAGCTGTTCGCCGGCACCCAGGAATCCCGCTCCCGGGGCTACCAGCCCGGGCGCTTCTCCTTCAACGTCAAGGGCGGGCGCTGCGAGGCCTGCCAGGGGGACGGGGTCACCAAGGTGGAAATGCACTTCCTGCCGGATATCTACGTGTCCTGCGACGTCTGCAAGGGCCAGCGCTACAACCGGGAGACCCTCGAGATCCGCTACAAGGGCAAGAACATCCACCAGGTGCTGGAAATGACCGTGGAGGACGCCCACGAATTCTTCGCCGCCATTCCCAGCATCGCCAACAAACTGCAAACCCTGATGGACGTGGGCCTGTCCTACATCCGCCTCGGCCAGGCCGCCACCACCCTCTCCGGCGGCGAGGCCCAGCGGGTCAAGCTCTCCCGGGAACTGTCGAAGCGGGACACCGGCAACACCCTCTACATCCTCGACGAACCCACCACGGGCCTGCACTTCCACGACATCCAGCAACTGCTCACCGTGCTCCACCGCCTCGCCGACCACGGCAACACCGTGGTGGTGATCGAGCACAACCTCGACGTGATCAAAACGGCGGACTGGATCGTCGACCTCGGCCCCGAGGGCGGCTCCGGCGGCGGCATGATCATCGCCACCGGCACCCCGGAGGATATCGCCGGGCAAAAGGCCTCCCACACCGGGCGGTTTCTCAAGCCGATACTGGAGAAGGCGGGCGCGCCCATTGCCAAACGCGGGCGCAAGCCTGCCAAAAAATAGACCTGTGCGAAGAGAGTGACACCTGCCCTGTCAGACACTGCACCTGACCAGTGAAGCCGATGGTTGCAGGGGCGAAAGCCACTTGTACCATTGGCACCCACTTATCGAAAACGACGATAGCCTGACTTCGTTATGGTTTAGCGGGTGCAACGGGTTTGATGGAACCGCCTACAACGGCCGCACCCCCGGCAGAATCAATCTGCGCTCCAGCCACCGCGAGGCGACCACGATCACCGACACCAGCGCCAGATAAACGAGCCCGGCCATCAGATACGCCTTGAAGAACTGGAAATTGCGCACCGCGAAATCCTGCACCTGGGCGAAGAATTCCGTGTACTGGATCAGGAAGGCCACCGAGCTGTCCTTGAGATTGAGGATCACCTGGTTCGACAGGGCGGGCACCGAGAGGCGCAGCACCTGGGGCAGGGTGACAAGGCGAAATACCTGCAGGCTGCTGAAACCCTGGGCGCGGGCGGCCTCCAGTTCGTCCTGGTCCAGCCCCCGGTAGGCGGTGCTGAGGTAGCGGGCGTTGTAGGCCGCGACATTGAAGGTAAAGCCGATCACCGCCACCGCCAGGGGCGAGAGGCGCAGGCCCCACTGGGGCAGCCCGTAATACATCAGGAACAACAGGGCGATCAGCGGCGTGCCGATAAAGAACGAGATGTAACCCTCGGTGAGCTTGCGACACAGGCGATTCTGGCTGAGGGACAGGTAGAACACCAGGATACCGCCCGCCAGCCCTGTGACAGTGATGATGGCGGCGAGCAGCAGGGTGTTTCCCAGGCCCGCGACAATCCCCGGGCCAAACTCGGTCACCGCCTGGAAAAATACCAGCCAGTCACTCACGGATTGCCCGCCTCCTGGCTGAAGAAGGCGCGGATGCGGGGATCGGCGTGGTTGTCGAACAGCTGGGCGGCGTCGCCCTCGGCGTGGATCACCCCCTGGTCGAGAAACAGCACCCGGCCGCCCACGGAGCGGGCCAGGAACAGGTCGTGGGTGACGCACAGCATGCTGACGTTGTCCCGGCGCAGCTGGTGGATGACGTTGATGATCTCCCGGGACATGAGTGGATCAAGGGCCGAGGTGGGCTCGTCGAAGAACAGCACCGCCGGGTCCATGGCCAGTGCCCGGGCGATGGCCACCCGCTGCTTCTGGCCGCCGGATAGCTGGGCGGGGTATTTGTGGTGGTGCTCCACCATGTCCATGCGGCGCAGCTCGTGCTTGGCCCGCTCCACCGCCTCCCCGGCGGCCATGCCCCGCAGCTTGCGAAGCCCGAGGGTGACGTTGTCGAGCACCGATAGGTGACGGTACAGGGCAAAGTTCTGGAACACGAAGCCGATGCGCTGGCGCAGGGCGCGCACGTCGGTATCGGGGCGGGTGACGTCCTCGCCGCGAAAAATGATCTGCCCGCCGGTGGGCGTCTCCAGGCGGTTGAGGCAGCGCAGCAGGGTGGACTTGCCGCACCCCGAGGGGCCCATCACCACCTTCAATTCGCCCTCGTCGAGGTCGAGGTCGATACCCCGGAGCACGGGCCTGCCCTCGTACTCCATGAACAGATTGCGGACTTGCAGCAGCGCCACGACGTTTATCCTCGGTGTTCCGTCAGGCCCGGCACCCGGTAGCGCTTTTCCAGCGCCCACACAAAGGTCACCAGCACCCGGTAGATGGCGAAATAGACGAGCCCCACAGCCAGGTAGATCTCCACCCCCCGCAGGGTCGCGGCGGACAGGGCCATGGCCTGCTTCATCACCTCGGGGATGCCCACCGTATAGGCGAAGGGGGAATACTTGAGCACCGTGGTGAACTCGTTGACCATGCCCGGCACGGAAAAACGCAGCATCTGCGGCAGCTCGATGTAGAAGAGCACCTGCAGGCGGCCCATGCCCATGGCCTCGGCGGCGACGATCTCGCCGGCATCCACCGAATCGAGGGCGCCGCGAAACACTTCCCCGAGATAGGCCCCGGCGATCAGCCCGAGGCTCAGCATCATCGACACCAGGGGCGGCACGCCGATGCCGATACCGGGCAGGCCGAAGAACACGATGAAAAGGAGCACCAGTACCGGGATACCCCGAAACACATAGGTGAACACCGCGAGGCAGGCGCTGACGGGCCTGGAGCCCAGGCGGTGGAGAATGGCAATGGCGAGGCCCACCGCCATGCCCGTGGCGCTGCACATCAGGGTGACCAGGATGGTGTAGCCGGCGCCGCTGGCGAGCAGGGCGAGGATGTCGACAAAACTCATCGCCGGCGATCCGTCAGTCGAGCCACTTGGCGATGATGGCCTGCAAGCGCTGCTCGCCGAGATCCTCCTTCATGTAGCGGTCGAAATCCTCCCGCAGGGGCGAATCCTTGGGGAAGGCGTAGCCGAAGCGATCGAAGCCGGTGAACACATAGCTGTCGCGAATGGGCAGGGTCTTGCGGTAGACCGACGCCACGGTGCCATCGAGAAAGGCAAGGTCGAGATTGCCGTTCTGAAGGTCCGACAGCACCTCGTTGTAGGAGGGGTAGAGCTTGACCTTGTCGAGGCGGTAGAAGCCCTTGGGCTCCAGGTCGTTGCGGATGAAGTCGCTGTAGGCCATGCCCCGGGGATAGCCGATGGTGTACTGGCCGAGCTGCGCCAGGTCGTCGATGCGGATATCGCGGCTGTCGAGACTCATCAGGTTCCAGGTGTTTTCCATGTAGGGGGCGGAGAAGTCCATCACTTTCTTGCGCTCGTCGGTGATGGAGATGCCGGAAAACGCCACGTCCGCCTGGCGGCTGACGATGGCGCCGAGCATGCCCTGCCAGTCGTAGGTGGTGATGGCGAGGGTGCAGCCCCGGGCCTTGCAGTAGCCCTCGAAAATTTCCAGGTCGAGGCCGGTGATCTTGCCATTGTCCTCATAGAGGTTGGGGGGCGAGGCGGGGGACACCGCCACCCGGATGACATCCTCCGATGGCTGAGGGGAACACCCCGCCACCATGGCCAGGGCAACCCCCAGCAAGACCACGAGCCTGCGCATGCGGTTCTCCTTGATTGGTGTGTTATCAGACCCCCGTATAGTGAAGGAAAACCCGGCGAAGCAACAGCTTGACAGTCCCGCCGCCGCCTGGGATACCCTAGCCCGGAACTCACCGCCAGCAGCGGACTGACCATGACCAGTACTATCGTCGGCGGCGGCGCCAAGAAAATCCTCCACACCCTGGCCAACGTGCGCCGCATGGGGCTGCGGAACTCCGCCAAGGCCCTCAACAGCAAGAACACCTGCAAGGCCTGCGGCCTGGGGATGGGTGGCCAGCTGGGGGGCATGACGGACGAGGCCGGCGACTTTCCCTCGGTGTGCAACAAGAGCATCCAGGCCCAGTCCACGGATATCCAGGCGCCGATCCCGGTGGAGGTTTTCCGTCACAGCCTTGCGGAATTTCGTGAGCTGTCGGGCCGCGAGCTGGAGCACCTGGGGCGCCTCGATACGCCCCTGTACAAGCCGGCGGACAGCAACCACTTTCGACCCATGGGCTGGGACGAGGCCATCGCCCTCGCGGCCGCGCGCTTTGCAACCGTGGCGCCGGCGCGCAGCTTCTTCTACAGCTCGGGGCGCTCCTCCAACGAGGCGGGCTTTGTGCTGCAACTGCTGGCCCGGCTGTACGGCACCAACAACGTCAACAACTGCTCCTACTACTGCCACCAGGCCACCGGGGTGGGCCTCGACAACAGCATCGGCACCGGCACCGCCACGGTGGAGCTGGAGGATCTCAACGGCTGCGATTTGATCTTCGTGATCGGCGCCAACCCCGCCTCCAACCACCCCCGCTTCATCTACAAGCTGAAAAACTGCACCGAGCGGGGCGGTCGGGTGGTGGTGATCAATCCCGCCCGGGAGCCAGGCCTGGTGCGCTTTGCCCTGCCGAAGAGCGCCAAGTCCCTGATCGCCGGGGGCAGCCAGATCGCCACTGACTATGTGCAGCCCCATATCGGCTCCGACCTGGCCCTGCTCACCGGCATCGCCAAGGCGGTGCTGGAGCGCGGCGCGGAGGACGGCGACTTCATCGCCGCTCACACCGAGGGCTTCGACGCCTACCGGGCGACACTGCAAAGCACCGACTGGGACAGCCTCATCGCCCACTGTGGCGTCGACCGGGGGGAGATGGAACGCATCGCCCATCTCTACGCCAACGCGCAAAACGCCGTGTTCGCCTGGGGCATGGGCATCACCCACCACCTCGACGGGGTCGACAAGGTGGAGGCCATCGCCAACCTGGCGCTGCTGCGGGGAATGCTGGGGCGCCGCCATGCAGGACTGCTGCCCCTCCGGGGCCACAGCAATGTGCAGGGCATCGGCACCATCGGCGTCAAGCCAGTGCTGCCGGCGGAGGTGCTGGCGCGGATGGAGGCGGCCTTCAACCTGCGCCTGCCCACCGCCAAGGGCATGGACACCCTCGCCTGCCTGGAGGCGGCGGACCGGGGCGAGATCGACGCGGCCCTGGTGATGGGCGGCAACCTCTACGAGGCCACGCCCCATTCCGCCTGGGCCGCCGGCGCCCTGAGCAAGATTCCCTTCAAGCTGTTTCTCACCACCACCCTCAACCGCGGCCACGTGGTCGGCCACGACCACGGCGAGGCCCTGATCCTGCCGGTCACCGCCCGGGACGAGGAGTGGCAGAGCACCACCCAGGAATCCATGTTCAACTTCGTGCGCCTCTCCGACGGGGGCATCACCCGCCTTCACAACGTGCGCCCCGAGGTGACCATCCTCTGTGACATCGCCACCCGCCTGCTGGCGGATTGCCCGGTGGATTTCACGGCGTTCAAGTCCCACGGCAAGATCCGCGAGGCCATCGCCGCCACGGTGCCGGGGCTCGAGGATCTCGCCGACATCGATGTCGCCAGGCGGGAATTCCATGTGCGCGGTCGCATCCTCCACAGCCCGGAATTTCGCACCCCGAGCGGCCGGGGCCGCTTTATCCCCCACGACCTCGGCCAACCCGCCGGGCGCGGCGAATTCCCCCTCACCCTCGCCTCGATCCGCAGCGAGGGCCAGTTCAACAGCATCATCTACGAGGAAGTGGACAGCTACAGGGGCACCAAAAACCGCCAGAGCATTCTGATGAACCGCGACGACATGGCGCGCCTGGGGTTGAATCCCGGGGACCGCGCCACCCTCGCCTCCGCCCACGGGGAGATGCCGGATGTGGAAGTGCAACCCTTCGACCTGCCGCCGGGCAATGTGCTCGCCTACTACCCGGAGGCCAACGTGCTGATCGGCACCGGGCGCGACCCCCGCAGCCACACCCCGGCGTTCAAGTCGGTGCCCGTGCGGGTGGTTCCCTAAAGCCAGCGGTTGCGGCGAAACACCGCCAGCAGCACCAGGATCACCGAGCCCATCACCCCCAGCAGGATGAAATACCCCCAGCGCCAGCCGAGTTCCGGCATGTACTCGAAGTTCATGCCGTAGAGCCCGGCGAGAAAACTCAGGGGCACGAAAATGGCGGTGAGCACGGTGAGGATGCGCATGGTGCGGTTGAGCTCGTGGGAACTGAGGGAGATATAGCCGTCCACCAGATCCCCCGCCAGTTCATAGTAGAGGGTGCTGAGGGACAGCAGGCGCTCGTACTTTTCGTAGACGTCGAGCACCAGGTGACGGTTGTCGTGGGAGGTGGCGTTGAAGAACTCCACCTTCACACCCCGGAGGCTCTCGATGGCCCGGGCGTGGTAATTGAACACCCGGCGCAGCTTGCGCAGGCGGGTGCGGTACTGGGTGAGCTCGCGCATGGCGCCGTCGTCGGGGCGATCCTGCAACTGATCCTCCAGTTCCGTCAGGCGCGGCTCGAACTCCAGCAGCATATCCACGTAGCGCCGCGCGGCGCTGATGGCGATCTCCAGGGCGAGGCGAATGCCCCCACCCCCCAGGGTGGCGGGCATCTCGGCGGACAACAGCCACTGGGCGCAGCTCGCCGAGGGGGCATTGTGGCGGGTCAGCAGAAAGCGCGGGCCGGCGAACAGGGCCAGCTGGACCACGGCGAAATCCAGCTCAGGGGAATGGCCGTCCAGCTCGCTGAGCAGAATGAACAGATGGTCCTCGAACAGCTCGATCTTTGGCGGATGGCGCTGCCGGCGGGCATCGCGGATGGCGAGGGGATGAAGGCCAAAGGCCACCAGCAGCGGCTCCTCCTGCTCCTCCGGGACATCGTGGAGATCGATCCACAGGTGGCTGGCGGGATCCTCGCGCCATTCCCCCACCAGCTCGGCACCGCCCCGCCGCAGGCTGCCGTCGCCACGAATCAAAACACCGTCGATGCCGCCCACTGCCAATCCTCGGGTTGTCGGTTGCCGGCCGACTGTAGCGGATCGGGGCGAAGGTGGGTAGCGAGGCGGCGCCGGCCGCGGGAAAAACCCCGCAAAATGGCCGTCGTGTACGCTGCCGGCCTTATCCTTCCGGCGCCGCCGCTGCTATCATCGCGCCATGGAAATCTATCTGGTTGGCGGCGCTGTCCGCGATGGGTTGCTCGGTTTTCCCCACTCGGAGCGGGACTGGGTGGTGGTGGGCGCCACGCCGGAACAGATGGGCGCCCGGGGCTTTCGCCCGGTGGGGCGGGATTTCCCGGTATTCATCCATCCGGACACCGGCGAGGAGTACGCCCTCGCCCGCACCGAGCGCAAGACCGGCAAGGGTTACAAGGGGTTCAGCTTTTTCGCCGGGCCCGAGGTCAGCCTCGAGGACGACCTGATCCGCCGCGACCTCACCATCAACGCCATGGCCCGCGCCGCGGACGGCACCCTGATCGACCCCCACGGCGGCCAGCGGGATCTCGACGCCCGGGTGCTGCGCCATGTGTCCGACGCCTTCGCCGAGGACCCGCTGCGGGTGCTGCGGGTGGCCCGCTTCGCCGCCCGCTACCATCACCTCGGCTTTACCATCGCGCCGGAAACCCTGGCGCTGATGGGCCAGCTCGCCGCCAGCGATGAGCTTTCCCACCTGACCCCGGAGCGGGTGTGGGCAGAAACCCACAAGGCCCTTGGCGAAGCGTCCCCCTGGATCTACATCGAGGTACTGCGTCAGTGTGGAGCGCTGGCGGTGCTGCTGCCGGAGGTGGAGCGCCTGTTCGGCATCCCCCAGCGGGCCGATTACCACCCGGAGGTGGACACCGGCATCCACACCCTGATGACCCTGGAGCAGGCGGCGCGGCTCTCCGCCGACCCCCGGGTGCGTTTCGCGGCACTGGTCCACGACCTCGGCAAGGGCACCACCTCGGCGGATATCCTGCCCCGCCACATCGGCCACGAGGAGCGGGGCATTCCCCTGGTGAACGCCCTCTGCGACCGCTGGCGCATCCCCAACGACTTCCGCGAGCTGGCGATCCCCGTCACCCGCCTGCACCTGCTCTGTCACAAGGTGTTCGAGCTGCGCCCGGTCACGGTGCTGCGCATCTTCAAGGCGGCGGATGCCTTCCGCAAACCGGAGCGCTTCGAGGCGTTCCTGCTGGCGGTGGAGGCCGATGCCCGGGGGCGCCTCGGCTACGAGGACATGGATTACGCCCAGGGCCGCTGGCTGCGGGAGCTGCACCGCCACCTCGGCGCCCTCTCCCCCCGGGATTTCGTCGCGCAGGGGCTCAAGGGCGCCGCCATCGGCGAGGCCCTGGACCGCCGCCGGGAAGGGGAAATCCGCCGCCTGAGGGAGTCCCAGCCCGCCCATTTCGATGTGCGCGACAACCACGGCAACTGAGGCGGCGGGCCGCCCCGTCGCCCTGGTCACCGGTGCCGCCCGTCGCCTGGGCGCCGCCATTGCCACCGCCCTGCACGACGCCGGCCACAACCTGGTGATCCATTACGGTCGCTCCGCCGACGCCGCCCGAACGCTGGCGGACGCCCTCGATCAGCGGCGACCCGGCTCCGCCATTGCCCTCGGCGCCAATCTGGCGAATCTTGCCGAGGTGGCGGAACTCGCCGAGGGCGCGCGGGCACACTGGGGTCGCATCGACTGCCTGGTGAACAACGCGTCCGCCTTCTACCCCACACCCCTCGCCGAGGTTACCGAAAGCCAGTGGGACGATCTGCTGGCCAGCAACCTCAAGGGGCCGTTCTTCCTCAGCCGCGCCCTGGCGGCGGATCTCAGCGCCGCGGGGGGCACCATCGTCAACCTGGCGGATATCAACGGCCGCATCGCCCTCAAGGGCTACCCGGCCTACAGCATCGCCAAGGCCGGCACCCTGATGCTCACCCGGGTACTGGCCCGGGAGCTGGCCCCCGCCGTGCGGGTCAACGGCATCGCCCCGGGGGCCATCCTCTGGGCCGAGGGGGCTGCGGAGATGGGCGAGGCAGCACGCCGGCGACTGCTGGACAGGATCCCCCTGGGCCGCCCCGGGGACCCGGCGGACATCGCCGCCCTGGCCCTGCTGCTGGCCACCCGGCCCGGTTACCTGAGCGGCCAGACCATTGCCGTGGATGGCGGCCTGTCCCTCGCCGGGGGCTACGACTGAGCCTTCCTTGACCTGTGTCAAGCGCCCCTGCCGGTGGCGGCACCTACCCCTTGAAATAGCCTGTTTCGCTCATATCTTTGTAGCTGAACCGGGCTGGCGCGACGGCGTCCGCCCCCCGGCGCGGCGAGAGTCTGCAGCCGCACTCGTTCGAACCCCGGCAACTTTCGAGGAGGCACACCATGACACTGATACCCAGAGGCAGTTTCTTTGACGTGGACAAGTTCTTCGACGATTTCTGGTCGCCCGCCCGGCACAGCGGCAACAACATCGGCGCCTTCTTCACCCCCCGGGTGGATATCAAGGAGCTGGACGACCACTACGAGATCACCGCCGAACTGCCCGGCGTGAAGAAGGAGGACCTGAACATCACCCTGGAGGAAGGCATTCTCACCATCGATGCCGAAACCCGCCAGGAGAGCAAGGAAGAGAAGGAAGGGCGGGTGATCCGCCAGGAGCGCCGCTACGGCAAGTTCAGCCGCAGCTTCAACCTGGGGGGCAACGTCCACGAAGAGGATATCAGCGCCGCTTTTGACAATGGTATCCTCACCATCAAGGCACCCAAGGTCCCAGAAACCATACCCCAGCAGCGGCGCATCGAAGTCAGATAGCGTCCCCGGGTGGCCGGCCCCGCCGGTCACCCCTCACCCCAGCGGATACCCCCATGACAGCAGCCCCTCTCCAGGATATCGAGGCCCGTTTGCGGGCGCGCCAGCAGCAGTTGATGACCCGCATCGAGCAGGTCAAGAAGGACGTGACCTCGGAACACTCCGCCGACTGGTCGGAACAGGCCCAGGAGCGCCAGAACGACGAGGTGGTGGAAGCCATCGGCAACGAATCCCGGGGGGAGCTGCGCAAGGTGACCCGCGCCCTGGAACGCATCGCCGCGGGCCAGTACACCCAATGCGCCAGCTGCGGCGAGGACATCGACCTCAAGCGGCTCGACGCGGTGCCCTACACGGACCTGTGCATTCGCTGCGCGTCGCGCTGATCGGGGCTCAGGGGGCCGGTGGCGCCGCCACCGAAATCACCCGCCCGCGCCAGCTGAAATCGATGGGCCACAGGCGCTGACCGGCCTTGTCGTAGGCCGTCCACAGCTCCCCGTAGGTTTTACCCACCACCGGATGGCGTTCGCCGGCGGCGATCTCCGCCAGGGGCCAGAGCACGAAGGCGTTGTCGAGGACTTCCTCCCGGGGCAGCACGACGCCGTCCACCTCCCCCGCCAGGTCGTCCCAGGTGAGGATGTCGATATCCAGGGTCCGGGAACTGAAGCGCGGCCCGTCCCGGCGCCGGCCATTGTCGTTCTCGATCCGGCGCAGCAGCGGCGCGAGGGCCGCCACCGGCAGCTCGGTATCCACCCCCGCCACCAGGTTGTAGAAATTGTCGCCGCCAAAACCCACCGCCTCGCTCTCGTACACCGACGACAGGATCAGCTCGCCAAAGTGCGCCGCCAGCGCGTCCAGGCAGGCGAGTATGTGCCGCCGCTGGTCAATGTTGCTGCCGATGCTGAGGTACACCCTCGCCATCAGGGGCGCTCTCCCCGCTCGATGACCAGGCCCACATCGAAGGCTCCCCGCAGGGCGCCGGGCTTGCTGAGGCGCAGCCGCAGCCAGGGCACGTTGAATTCGCGGATAACGATGTTGGCCACCTCCTCCGCCAGGCGCTCCACCAGCAGGAACTGGCTCGCCTCGATAAAGGCGATCAGACGCTTGGCCACCGCCTTGTAGTTGAGGGCGTACTGGATATCGTCGGTCTCGGCGGCACGGCGGATGTCGGCGGCCATCTCCAGGTCGAGGCTGACCGTCTGGCGCACCTCTCGCTCCCAGTCGAAGATGCCGATGATGGTGTCGACCCGAAGGTCGCGGATATAGACGATGTCCATCAGGGATTCACGGTCTCCAGGGTATCCATGGGCCAGCGCGGCACGGCGCGGATGGCGAGGTCGTCCCGCTGCCCCGCCAGCAGGCGCTGGCAGCCGGCGTAGGCGATCATGGCGCCGTTGTCGGTACAGAACTCGTTGCGGGCATGGAACACCCCGGCCCCGATTTTTTCAAGGGCCGCCTCAAGGCGCTGGCGCAGCAGCCGGTTGGCGGACACGCCCCCGGCGATCACCAGGGTCTTGAGACCGGTGTGCTCCAGGGCCCGGCGGCACTTGATCACCAGGGTATCCACCACCGCGGCCTGGAAGGCGCAGGCGATGTCCGCCATGGTCTGATCATCGGGCAGGCCGTCCGCCCGCCGGTGCTCGGTGATGGTGTTGAGGGTGAAGGTCTTGAGCCCCGAGAAACTGAAATCGAGGCCGGGCCGGTCGGTCATCGGCCGCGGGAAGTGGAAGCGCTCGGGATTGCCCCGCTCCGCGAGCCGCGCCACCTCCGGGCCACCGGGGTAGTCCAGGTCGAGCATCTTGGCGGTCTTGTCGAAGGCCTCCCCGGCGGCATCGTCCACCGATTCGCCGAGGATCCGGTAGCGGCCGATACCCTTCACCTCCACCAGCTGGGTATGGCCCCCGGACACCAGCAGCGCCACGAAGGGAAAGGCCGGGGGGTTGGCCTCCAGCATCGGCGCCAGCAGGTGGCCCTCCATGTGGTGAACCCCCACCGCCGGCACGTTCCAGGCGTAGGCGAGGGCCCGCCCCACGGAGCCCCCCACCATCAGCGCGCCCACCAGGCCCGGGCCCGCCGTGTAGGCGACGCCGTCGATGTCGCCGCGCCCCGAGCCGGCGTCGGCGAGCACTTGCTTGATAAGGGGGAGAATCTTGCGCACATGGTCCCGGGAGGCCAGCTCCGGCACCACGCCACCGTATTCGGCGTGGACTTTCACCTGGCTGTAGAGCAGATGGGCGAGCAGACCCCGGTCGCTGTCGTAGACAGCCACCCCGGTCTCGTCGCAGGAGGTTTCGATACCCAGCACTCGCATGTCGGTCGGTTTCCCCGGGGTCGTTCGGCAAGGGCGCCATGATAAAGTGCCGCCCCAGCCAAAACCACCCCGAATTCATGGGCTTAACCCCCAAAAAAGAGAGGGGTAAAAGCTTTGCATCCGGCGCCACGGAGGTATAGAATGTGCGCCCTTAAGACCGGCCAAAGCTGTTGGCCGCCATCAACCCCTTAACTTAGAACGGGAAAAAGGATAGATGCCTTCAGTACGCATTAAAGAAAACGAACCTTTCGACGTTGCCCTGCGCCGCTTCAAGCGCTCCTGCGAAAAGGCCGGCGTCCTCGCCGAAGTCCGCCGCCGCGAGTTTTACGAAAAGCCCACCTGGGCCCGCAAGCGCAAGGCCGCCGCGGCCGTCAAGCGCCACGCCAAGAAGGTGCAGCGCGAGTCCCGCAAGTTCGTCCGCATGTACTGATCGCCCCGCGCGACCGCTTGCCAAAAACGCCGACCCGCTCGGCGTTTTTACGTTCTGGACCGAGCAAAACGCTACGACGGAGAGCACCATGGCAGACTACAACATCAAGGCCCGCATCACCGACGCAATGAAGGATGCCATGCGCGCCAAGGACAAGGAGCGCCTCGGCGCCATCCGCCTGATCCAGGCGGACGTCAAGCGCATCGAAGTGGACGAGCGCATCGAGGTGGACGACGAGCGCATGCTCGCCGTGCTCGACAAGATGATCAAACAGCGCCGCGATTCCATCAGCCAGTACGAGGCCGCCGGCCGCCAGGAGCTGGCCGACCGGGAGCAGGCCGAGATCGAGGTGATCCAGGAGTTTCTCCCCGCCCAGCTGACCGAGGCGGAACTGGATCAGCTGATCGTCGCCGCCATCGCCGCGAGCGGCGCAGAATCCATGAAGGACATGGGCAAGGTGATGGCGGTGTTAAAGCCCCAGGTCCAGGGCCGCGCCGATGTGGGCGCGGTGAGTCAGGCGGTAAAAAAACGTCTCGGCCAGGGCTGAGTTGCACGTTACAGGCTTCACGGTGCGCGCAGGGTCGGCGCCGGCGCGATTTAACTCGCCTGTCCAGAGTTGATAACCTCCGGATACCAGACCCCTTCAGGATGGCCGGGATGACATGGCTCTCGCAGCCTGCAGCAACGTGAAACCTGCAACGTGCAACCCAGAGAAATAAGGAATGGCGCTAATCCCCCAACGCTTTATCGACGACCTGCTCGACAAGGTCGACATCGTCGATGTGGTGGGATCGCGCATCAGCCTGCGCAAATCCGGCAAGAACTACTCCGCCCGCTGCCCGTTCCACGACGAGAAAACACCCTCCTTCACCGTCAGCCCCGATAAGCAGTTCTACTACTGCTTTGGCTGCGGCGCCGGGGGCAACGCCATCGGCTTCGTCATGGACTACGACCGCACGGACTTCCCCCAGGCGGTGGAACAACTGGCCCGTCACGCCGGCCTCGAAGTACCCCGGGAAAGCCGCGAGCGGGACCCGGCGGACAGCCGCCGCAAGCAGCTCTACAGCCTCCTGGCCGAGGCCGAGAAATACTACCGCGCCCAGCTGCGCCAACACCCCGACGCCAAACTCGCCACCGACTACCTGAAAAAGCGCGGCCTCACCGGCGCCATCGCCGGCCAATTCGCCATCGGCTTCGCGCCTCCCGGCTGGGACAACCTGATCGGCCACCTCGGCCACGACGACCAGCGGGTGCGCCTGCTGCTCGAAGCGGGCCTGGTGATCCAGAAGGAAGACAGCCCCGGCCGAGTCTACGACCGCTTCCGCCAGCGCATCATGTTCCCCATCCGCGACACCCGGGGCCGCACCATCGGCTTTGGCGGGCGGGTACTGGGAAACGACAAACCCAAGTACCTGAACTCGCCGGAAACCCCGGTGTTCCACAAGGGCAGCGAGCTCTACGGCCTCTACGAGGCCCACACCACCCTGCGGGAAATCCCCAACCTGCTGGTGGTGGAGGGCTACATGGACGTGGTGGCCCTTGCCCAGCACGGCATCCACAACGCCGTCGCCACCCTCGGCACCGCCGCCACCGCCGAGCACCTGGCCAAGCTCTTCCGCTACACGGCGGAGGTGATTTTCTGTTTCGACGGCGACAACGCCGGCCGCCAGGCGGCGCGCCGCGCCCTGGAAACCTGCCTGCCGGCGATGACCGATGGGCGCAGTGCCCGCTTCCTGTTTTTGCCGGAAGGGGAGGATCCGGACACCCTGGTGCGCAAGCTGGGGGCGGAGGGCTTCACCAGGCTGCTCGCCGACGCCCAGCCCCTGTCGGAATTCCTCTTCCACACCCTCGGCGAGAGCCTCAACCTCGCCACCGTCGACGGCAAGGCGCGGCTCAGCAAGCTCGCCGCGCCGCTGATCCACCGCATTCCCGAGGGGGTCTACCGCCAGCTGATGCTGAAACAACTGGCGCGGCTCACCGACATGGACCTGGAAGCCCTGAAGGCCATCATCAGCGAGCCAGAGCCCGCGGCGGAGACAGTGGCCGAGGGCGCCGAGAACCCCGCGCCTCCCGCCGAGGAACAGACCGACGAGTACGCCGATTACGCCCACCTCGCGGATCGAAGCCACCACCCCGGGCACGACTACGATCACCAACCCTCGCCCCCGCTGGCCCCCGCGCGGCGCCTCAAACTGTCGGCGGTGCAACGCCTCATCCTGCTGCTGCTCCACAGCCCCGAGCTCGGCGCGGAGCTGGCACAGCTCGGCGATCTCGACAGCCTCGACGACCCCGACACGGAGATTCTGATCAACCTCGCCGCCCTGCTGCGGGAGCACCCCGACTACAGCCTCAACCACATCCTCGGCTTCTGGCGCGGCATCCACGGCCCAGGCCAGGGGGAATTGCTGGCCCGCATCGCCGCCTGCGACCTGGCCCGCCCGCCAGACCACGCCCCCCGGGATCACCTCGCGGAATTTCGCGACATCTGCCGGCACCTGGAAAAGCGCATCCACCGGGAACGCCCGGCCATGGCCCAGCTGGAGGCGCTGCTGGCCCGCGACAGCCTGGACACCGACGACCGCAAGCGCCTGCTCGACATCTGGCATCACCAGATCCCCGACACGGATCGCACCGAAGAACTAAATTCAAAGATAAAACAAGCACTTGCCAAGCGATCTGGCCAACGCGCGAAATAGTTGACTACGCTTCCAGCTAACCACCCGGCACAGAGAAACAACGCCCCACCGGGGGGTTGCCAGGGTGGCCCGGGAGCCGTCCCGGGGCCGCCAACCGGTCACCCCCTTTTTGGACCGTTCACTTGCAATCCCGGGACAAGCACCCATCAATGGACTATAATCCCGCGTTTATTTTCGGCCCCACACCAACCACTGGACTGTTATGAGCGAATCTCCCCAGCAGCAATCCCGTCTCAAGGAACTTATCGCCAAAGGTCGTGAACAGGGTTACCTGACCTATGCGGAGGTGAACGACCACCTGCCGGAGGACATCTCCGATCCCGATCAGGTGGAAGACATCATCCAGATGATCAACGACATGGGCATCAGCGTCTTCGAGACCGCCCCTGACGCGGACACCCTGCTGATGACCACCGGCGATACCGCCGCCGACGAGATCGCCG
Organism: Pseudomonadota bacterium; assembly: GCA_034717695.1. Taxonomy (GTDB): domain Bacteria; phylum Pseudomonadota; class Gammaproteobacteria; order Pseudomonadales; family Porticoccaceae; genus NAT127. Next base: position 6,763 of record JAYELS010000014.1, on the reverse strand, counting down.
CCGCCGAGGCTGCCGCCGCCCTGGCCGCCGTGGAGACCGAACAGCACCGCACCACCGACCCGGTGCGCATGTACATGCGCGAAATGGGCTCCGTGGAACTGCTGACCCGGGAAGGGGAAATCGAGATAGCCAAGCGCATCGAGGAGGGCATCCGCGAGCTGATGTCGAGCCTTGCCGAATGGCCCAAGGCGGTGGACCACATCATCGCCGAATACGACCTGGTGGCCGCCGGCGAGCGCAAGCTCGGCGACATCATCAGCGGCTACCTGGACCCCATGGAGTACGTGCCCTCCGCCATGGAGCAAAGCGCCGCCGCGGCAGCGGCCGCCGAGGAATCCGACGAGGAGGACACCAACCAGGACGAGGACGGCCTCGACCTGGAAGAGGCCCGCCAGCGCTTCGAAGCTCTGCGCAAGCAGAACGACAAGACCAAGCGCTCCCTCGCCCGCAACGGCCGCAACAGCCCCGCCGCCAAGAAAAACCTCGAGGAACTGGGGGAGCTGTTCAAGTACCTGAAACTCACCCCGCGCCAGTTCGACCCGATGATCGCCGAAGTCCGCGACATCCTCGAACAGATCCGCCGCGAGGAGCGCAACATCATGTCCCTGTGCGTGCGCAGCGGCAAAATGCCGCGCCCGGACTTCATCGAGCTGTTCCCCGGCAACGAGACCAACGAAAAGTGGGTCGCGAGCATCGTCAAGAAGAAGCAGCCCTACGCCGAGCGCCTCAAAAAGGTCGAGGAAGACATCGTCCGCGCCCAGCGCAAGCTCCTCCACATCGAGGAGACCTACGGCATCGCCGTGCCCCAGATCAAGGACATCAACCGCCGCATGTCCATCGGCGAAGCCAAGGCCCGTCGCGCCAAGAAGGAAATGGTCGAGGCCAACCTGCGTCTCGTCATCTCCATCGCCAAGAAGTACACCAACCGGGGCCTGCAGTTCCTCGACCTCATCCAGGAGGGCAATATCGGCCTGATGAAGGCGGTGGACAAGTTCGAATACCGCCGCGGCTACAAGTTCTCCACCTACGCCACCTGGTGGATTCGCCAGGCCATCACCCGCTCCATCGCCGACCAGGCGCGCACCATCCGCATCCCGGTGCACATGATCGAGACCATCAACAAGCTCAACCGCATCAGCCGCCAGATGCTTCAGGAAATGGGCCGCGAACCCACCCCCGAGGAACTGGGCGAGCGCATGGAGATGCCCGAGGACAAGATCCGCAAGGTGCTCAAGATCGCCAAGGAGCCCATCTCCATGGAGACCCCCATCGGCGACGACGAGGACTCCCACCTGGGGGATTTCATCGAGGACACCAACATCATGTCCCCGATCGACTCCGCCACCACCGAGAGCCTTACCGAGGCCACCCGGGAAGTGCTCAACGGCCTCACCGCCCGCGAAGCCAAGGTGCTGCGCATGCGCTTTGGCATCGACATGAACACCGACCACACCCTCGAGGAAGTGGGCAAGCAGTTCGACGTCACCCGCGAGCGCATCCGCCAGATCGAAGCCAAGGCACTGCGCAAGCTGCGCCATCCCAGCCGCTCCGATCACCTGCGCAGTTTCATCGAGGACTGATTGGCCCACCTGTCGGCGGGCACCTATAATGCCCGCCGACGCACCCCTCCCCTCCGGGCCCATAGCTCAGTTGGTCAGAGCAGGCGACTCATAATCGCTTGGTCGTAGGTTCAAGTCCTACTGGGCCCACCATTTTTCAATAGGGGTCTGCTCCGGAGACATAGGCAACAGATTAGTCCGAGGACGTGGGTTGCAGTTTTGGAACCAAGGGGTTTATCCCTATCGGCTCCACCCCAGCCCATCGCTCGGCTCATTTGCCGCGGCCCTCCGCCAGCGGCTCGGGCCGGCACTCCTACAGCCAATAGCCCCCTTGCCGACAACCCCCAGGCCTGCTGGAGCTAAATCCCGCGACACCACTTGAATTCAGCCCCCCGGGCGTCATTCAATCGGGGCTATTGCCAGACCCGAGGCCCCCATGGTTAGTGCGCGCAAAAGCCGCAGATCGGTGACACCCGAGTACACCGCCTATCTGCTCCACACTGTCGGGGCGACGGCGCGGCGGATGCTCGCCATCATGGAACCCACCAACCAGCGGTACTCCCTGGGGCCAAGGGGCGCGTCGATGCTGACCCTGATCGACCACGGCTCGGTGCACCCGGCGGAACTTGCCGAGACTGGGGTGGCCAGAAGCCTGATCACCGCGGAGATCAACCGGCTGCTGGCCGCGGGCCTCGTGGCCCGGGAGGAGTCCGCCGGCGACAAGCGCCGCGCCACCCTGAGCCTCACGCCCCTTGGCAAGACGGTCAGCGCCGAATCCTTCAGGACAATCCTGCAGGCGGTCGAGGGTTCCCTCGCCCGCTGCAGCGAGCAGGCGCGCAACCTGTTGCTGAACATGCTTATCGACCTCTCGGGCCAGTCCGCCACCGGCAGCTGAGCACGACCCTTCGCGGGCCGGCCGTGACGCCACGGCAAGGTTCACCCCTATCAACAGCAGAGGATTTGATTGATCGCCATGCCCAACGCCAATCTCTACGCCACCTTCCGCCGCCACTTCCCCGCCGACCTCGACCGCCCACTGCTGATCGCCGCCGGGGGGGAGCGCTACAGCTACGCCGACGCCGAGCGGGAGTCCGCCCGCTTTGCCGCCTGCCTTGCCGGCCTCGGCCTCCAACCCGGCGACAGGGTCACGGTGCAGGTGGAAAAGTCCGTGGAGATGCTGTGGCTGTACCTGGGCTGCCTGCGGGCCGGGCTGGTGTTCCACCCCCTCAACACCGCCTACTCGCCGGCGGAGCTCGATTACTTCCTCACCAACGCCGAGCCGGGCCTGGTGGTGTGCGATCCCCGGGGCGAGGCCACCCTGGCGGGCCTCGCTGGCCGCCTCGGCGGCATCCCGGTGCTGACCCTCGGCACCGCCGGGGACGGCACCCTGATGGACAGGGTAAGGGCCTGCAGCGCCGATTTCCCCTGCGCGGAGTCCCGCGCCGACGACCTCGCCGCCCTGCTCTACTCCAGCGGCACCACCGGACGCCCCAAGGGCATCATGCTCAGCCACGGCAACCTGGCCAGCAACGCCCTGACCCTGGTGGATTACTGGGGTTTCAGCGCCGACGACGTGTTGCTCCACGCCCTGCCGATCTTTCACGTCCACGGCCTCTTCGTCGCCATCAGCTGCGTGCTGATGAGTGGCGCCGCCATGGCCTGGCTGCCCGGGTTCAACGTCGACGCCGTATTGGCGGCATTGCCCCGCTCGACGGTGATGATGGGGGTGCCCACCTACTACACCCGGCTGCTGGCCAGCGACCGCTTCACCCGGGAGAGCTGCGCCAACATGCGCCTCTTCATTTCCGGCTCGGCGCCGCTGCTGGCGGAGACCTTCACAGCCTTCGAGGCCCGCACCGGCCACCGTATCCTCGAGCGCTACGGCATGACCGAGACCGGCATGAACACCTCGAACCCGCTCCACGGCGAGCGCCGCGCGGGCACCGTGGGCTTTCCCCTGCCGGGGGTCAGCGCCCGCATCGTCGACGACAACGGCGGCGAGGTACCCGCCGGCGAGGTGGGCAATCTCCAGGTGAAGGGCCCCAACGTATTCAGCGGCTACTGGCGAATGCCGGAGAAAACAGCGGAGGATTTCACCGCTGACGGCTTCTTCAACACCGGCGACAAGGCCCTGGTGGACAGCGACGGCTACTACAGCATCGTCGGCCGCGCCAAGGACATGGTGATTTGCGGCGGCCTCAATGTGTACCCCAAGGAAGTGGAGCTGGTGATCGACGGGATAGCGGGGGTTGCCGAATCGGCGGTGATCGGCGTGCCCCACCCGGATTTTGGCGAGGCGGTGGTGGCGGTGGTGGTGGCCGGGGCGGGGGGGGAGAGCCTCGGCGAAGCCGCGATCATCGCCGCCACCCGGGAGCAACTGGCCAACTTCAAGATTCCCAAGCGCGTCATGGTGGTGGCGGATTTACCCCGCAACACCATGGGCAAGGTGCAGAAGAACGTCCTCCGGGAGCGCTATCAAGACCTGTTCAGCTGACGGCCGGCACCCCCCCGTTCCGGCGCCGGGTGGGAACGGGCCGCCCTCAGGCCCTGCCCGCCACCTTGACCGGCGCCGTCTCCCGCAGGAACACCACCACGATAAGACCGAGGCTCATGCCCAGGGCCGCCATGGTGGGAATGTGCTCGATGCCGTAATTCTTGGCGACAAAGCCCGCCAGCGCCGGCACCACCCCGCCGCCGAACACCTCGCCGATGCCCACCACCAGGCCCGAGGCGGTGGCCATCAGGGTGGCCGGCACCGATTCCACCGTGAGGGGCCCCACGGTGAGGGTGACGTTGGAAAAGACGCAGAACATCACCGTGAACACCAGCCCGAACAGCAGCGCCGGGTTGGCACCCACGTAGCGCAGGCTCACCAGGGCGCACACCGCGACGATCACTCCGAAGGCCAGCACCGGCTTGCGGCCGAACCGATCGGACAACCCCGGCAACACCAGGTTGCCGGCACTGCCACCAAAGCCGATGGCGGACATCACGAAGCCCATCTCCGCAAGGCCGAGCCCCAGGTGATCCATCAAATAGCTGGGCATGAAGGCACCCATCACCGTCACCACCGTCAGCCAGCAGAACATGCCGCAGATATTGAGGGGCACGTTGCGGTACCGGAAAACCTCCTGCCAGCGGTGGGGTTTGGCGTCGTGGGTGAGGGTATGCTCCGCCGCTGCCCGGGGGCTCGGATTGCGGATTACCCGGAACATCAGCCAGGCGACGATGAAGCCCGGCAGGGACACCAGCACGAACACCCAGCGCCAGGAGGGCACCACCGTCAGCAGCTGGGTGACGATCAGGGGGGCCAGGCCCAGGCCAACCAGGGCCACCATGTTCTGCTGGATGCCGAGGTTCAGACCGTGGCGACTGGGCTTGCTGGCCTCCAGGGTGGCGACGATGCTGGTGGGGGTGAAGGCCCCCTCGGCGAAGCCCATCAGGGCGCGGATGACGAGCAGGCTGACAAGGCCGGTGGCAAGGCCGCTCAGGCCCGCCATCAGGGAGAACATCACCACCGCCGGGATCAGCACGATGCGGTGCCCCACCCGGTCGGCGAGGCGCCCGCAGAACATGGCGGAGATGCCCCAGGTGAGGGCGAGGATGCCGGAGATCAGGCCGATGTCCTGATAGTCCAGGTTGAGATCCTTCATCATCACCGGAAAGAGCGGCTGGATCATGAAGCGATCGAGGCCGACAAGGCCAAAGCCGATGGACAAGAGCGCCACCGCGCGCCATTCGTAGCGGGTATCCCAGGGGGTCTTGGGGTCGGTCATGGGGGTTTCCTTATTATTGTCTCGACGGATGATTCGGCGCCGGAGCAGAGCACTCCCAGGCCCGCGGTGAGTGTACTCCATCCCCGCGCCGGGCAACCATGGCCGTGCCCGCCATCCCGGGCTTTATCACCGCTGCCCGCCTTGCTAAGGTTGGCGCCCGGGCGCGCGGCGACGAGGACGATAACTGACGATGATTTATTTTTTGCCGCCGCGCTGCTAAGGTTCCGCCACCCGTCACCACCCGGCAACCAACAAGGACAACCACCGTGACCGATGCCATCAAACCCTTTCACCTGAACATCCCCCGGGAGCAACTGGACGACCTCAGGGCCCGCCTCGCCAACACCCGCTGGCCGGAGCGGGAAACTGTCGACGACTGGAGCCAGGGCGCGCCCCTCGCCTCCGTCCAGAAGCTGTGCGATTACTGGCAGAACCACTACGACTGGCGCCGCTGCGAGGCCCGCTTGAACGGTTACGGGCAGTTCACCACGGAGATCGACGGCCTCGAGATCCACTTTCTCCATATCCGCTCCCCCCACGCCGACGCCCTGCCGATGATCATGACCCACGGCTGGCCGGGCTCGGTGATCGAGTTCATGGACGTAATCGACCCCCTCACCAATCCCACCGCCCACGGCGGCGAGGCGAAGGACGCCTTTCACCTGGTGATCCCCTCCCTGCCGGGCTTTGGCTTCTCCGCCAAGCCCACCGGCACCGGCTGGGGCATCCACCGCATCGCTGGGGCCTGGGCCGAATTGATGGGGCGCCTCGGCTACAGTGAGTGGGTGGCCCAGGGGGGCGACTGGGGCGCGGGGGTCACCACCGCCATCGGCACCTTGAAGCCCGAGGGCTGCCGGGCCATCCACCTCAACATGCCCCTCGTGCAGCCCAAGCCCGAGGACATGGCGGATCTCACCGAGGCCGAGCAGAAGGCCCTCGGCGACATGCAGCACTACCAGGACTGGGAATCGGGCTACTCCAAGCAGCAGGCCACCCGCCCGCAGACCCTGGGCTACGCCCTGGTGGACTCGCCGGTGGGCCAGGCGGCGTGGATCTACGAGAAATTCCACGGCTGGACCGACAACCGGGGCAACCCCGAGGACGCCCTCAGCTACGACAAGATGCTCGACAACATCATGCTCTACTGGCTCAACGCCAGCGGCGCCTCCTCCGGGCGGCTGTACTGGGAGAGTTTCCGGGACATGTTCACCACCCCCATGGACATCCCCGTGGGCGTGTCGATCTTCCCCCGGGAGCTGTTCCGCCCATCCCGCCGCTGGGCGGAGCGGGTGTACCTGAACCTGATCCACTGGAACGACCTGGACAAGGGCGGCCACTTCGCCGCGTTCGAGCAGCCGCAACTGTTCGTCGGCGAAGTGCGGGCCTGCTTCGCCAAAGTGCGCTGACCCGGCGATCCCCCTCGGTGCC
>JAYELS010000013.1:0-50243 GCA_034717695.1 Pseudomonadota bacterium | reverse complement strand
GGGTCTTCTTTCGGAATTTCTCAAAGCCATCGGTCAGGGATTGCTGCTTCATGTTTGGAAAACTTCGCTGTGGTCAACGTGATACCGTATTATCGCCGAGATCGTGAATAAATCAGAGATGCCTTAACCTTTTTGGGATGTCCATATTTCCTCACGTCGGCTCTCGCTTCAGCTCTTGGTTTGACCATAAGCGGGTAGGGTTTTGGTCTTCGTTTTACCGCTCGGGGTTCAATTCTTCCAGGGCGGTTACCGACCACCTGCTGCGCCATCAGCAGGAAAAGCGTCCGCAAATGCTCCTCATCCAATGCCGAGTCAGCCTGTAACCACAGCGTCCACAACTGTAGGCAATGCTTGAAACTCAATGTTCGTGGCACAACATCGGCCAGCAAGGCGGATTGTGCCATCATCAAGCGAATCAAGTTGTAAGCCAGCAGATATACCCATATTTCCTTCACCGCCATGTCGGGCGTCTTGCAACTGAGCTTGTCCATCCCCATGGTTTGCTTGATATTGCGGATATCCAACTCCACTTGCCACCGTTGCTTGTACAATTCTTTTAGTGCCTGCTTGGGATGGTCGGCAGGGCACACCAGCGTGGTAACCAGTATCTTGTTGCCGACCTGCAACTCTCGAATCTGAAGCGATTCCGGGGCCTCGTGGTACTGGATCTCATCCATCCAATACGGTCGTGCCTTCGGTTTGCTCAGGACAATCACATGGTCTTTGGCTCCCAGCTTTTTGCCTTTGCGAAAATCGGTTGATCGTCGCCTGGCACCCTGTTGTTCCATGACCAGGTCAATGCCTTTTCCCTGCATCTCGGCGATGAAAAAATAGGTGGCGAAGAGCGCATCACCCATCACCACATCACCGCGCTCAAAGGTGTCGTGAAGGGAGCGCAGCAGCGTCTGCTCATCGCCGCCCTTACCGTTGAAGCGCCCCACAGCAGCGTTGAGGAGAGCACCGCTTGAAAGGCAGGTAATGCCCACAATACGGCAAATCGGAAATCCAAGGCCGGGTTTCTGTCCCCCCTGCTGAGGAAATGCCGCTTGGTTGGCTGGCGTGTCAGGCATCGTGACGGTAGTACCATCGACGATTCGGACGCGACGGTTTTGCCAACGCCAGTGGCTCGGTACTGCGCGGTCAATCAACTGGCCCACGAAGGTCGTCAGGTTGCTTACCATCGTCAACGGCAGTCGTTGTCGTGCCCGGCAGTAGCCTCCGGTATGGGTGCTGGTGGCTGAGAAGCCACTGGTAAGCCGCCTAACGGCTCCTTGGTTTACGATGTGCTGGCAAGAGCGATCCGCATTCATCCCTTGGGCCAGGAACATGGAAAGCGTTTCTGTCGGTGGATAACGGCGTTCCCGGTGTGGCGGCAGGAGATCCTCCACTTTGCCCAGCAGCTCGTCACTGGTTAGCAGATTGAAGAACCGGTAGCTGTCACTTGTCGATTGGAGATGCTGGACTCGGCGCTGTTGATGATGAGAAGAGGTGCGGGTAGGATGCATGACAAAGATCGGTTGTGAAGTGAGTTGTAGGTTTGGCGATTTACATCTTACTACACTTCCGATCTTTTCTTTTTAATTCATAGGCTTGGGCTTAAGTAAGTGCCATTCGGGTCAGAGTACCAATTGTGTGACATGTGGTTAGTCCACAAGATAGTCTTCAAACCCAACTGCGGATTGGAGTAGCAAAAGCGAGAAGCCCCAGCCCTCCGAGGCAACAACTACATATCACTTCGCTCTGCCCCGTGTCGCCTACTCCGGTTTCAAGATAGGCCGATAGAAAGATGGATGCCATTTCCGATTTATACAGGGTAGTCAGGGAGCGATACCCTGAGATCACCGTAGCAGCCGATAGAGTTCACGGAAGGACCTGGGGCGAGCCTGCTCCTGAGTTTGCTTATTCCTGGTTCGAGAGCCTCGCCAATGCGTTGAATGGCGAGATGAACAAAGGTGTCGACCCGGGAAAATACCTCAAGCTGTTCTCCTTTTTCAGCCACGCGTTGCAGGGTTGCAGCCCGGAGGTGAAAGAATGCATCGACGTGTCGTTTGTCGAGAATCTCTTTTGGCGGGTACCCGGTGACAAGGCGGAGCCCTACTGGGCCAGGCTGCCCGCCTCGCTCAAGGCGCTATACACAGGGTTTCACGGGCGTGCGCCAGTCTGAGAGCGGAAAATCGCAGCTCGGGTGGAATCGGCCAGAACCCTGGCGTTGAAGGGGAAGGGCCCATCCCCGGTTGATAATCCATTGTTCACTGGCGCTTCTCGCCTATTCAAAAGCAAGGATTTCAACCTGGCTGCGGGCGAGAAGCCGGACCGGCAGGATGCTGGTTCCGACACCGCTGGAGGTAAAGATGACTTTCCCGCCGTCGAGATGCAGGCCGCACCGGCCCTCGGGCGGGGCGTCGGTGGGTGCCCAGACCATGCCGAGGAAGGGAATCTGTACCTGGCCGCAATGGGTGTGACCGGCGAGGAACAACCCGTTCCGGTCCCACGCGAATACCCCGGCCGGGTCGTGTGTGATGGTCACCTTTGCACGTTCGGCGCAATCCGGGGGGAAGTCGAGGTATCTGTCCTTGTCCGTGTAGTGGTCCCCTATCCCCCGCACGCAAAGGGGTTTCGACGGCGGGCCGAGGCGCAGCACTTGATTTTCCAGCACATTGATCCGCCTTGTCGACAGTGCGGTGAGCCAGGCCTGGCGGTCGGTCCATGTTTCGTAGTTGCCGAGCACCAGGGCGATGGGTGATTCGAAGCTGTCCAGCGATCGGGCAAATCTGTCGATAAAGGGGTGAAGGTTGGGGTGCGCGCTGCTGGCCTTTGAATAGTCCCCCAACAGCAGGACGTGGTCGGGGGCGGCGCGATTGATGTCGTCGATCAGCCCGCGCCAGTTGGCAAAGGCGCTGTCGTCGTCTTGCAGGTGCAGGTCGCTCACCACCGCGAGGCGGTATCCTGCAAGGCCTTGCAGGGCGGGGTGGGATTCCGCATCCACCCTGTATTCCACGATGCGGGTATTCAACCCATGGGATATGGCCCACAGCATTGTGCCGAGGGCGACGAAAATTGCCGCCACAAGCAGCTGGTTATATCGGTTGGTGAGGGGGCGGGTCATCTGTGGGTCCGGCACAGGGGCGTCCTGCGGCGGAGTGTAGGGAAGCGTTGACTGATTGTCATCGCGCGAAGCAGGCAGCGAGGCGAGCTGTCATTTTGATGGATAGGAAGTCGGGCGGAAGAAACCGGGGCTCTCGACGTTCCCGGGGCTTACCGTCCCGCCAGCCATCCCGCGAGCCTGGCGAGGCGCATCCCGGCGCCCCGACAGGCCGTGGGGCAATCAGGCCATTTCCAGCTCGTCCATTTCGTAGCGATCGATCAGCGCCCGCACCAGGCCGCTGCGCACGATGTCGTCCCGTTCGAAGCGGTGGATATGCACCCCGGGCAGGCCTTCTACCCGCCGGATGGCGTCGGCGAGGCCGTTGGGGCCGCGGATGTCGCTCTGGTTCACGTCGCCGTTGATCACCACCTTGCAGTCCTCGCCGATGCGGGTGAGGAACATCTTCATCTGGGCGATGGAGGTGTTCTGGGCCTCGTCGAGCACCACGAAGGTGTCGGGGCCGAAGGTCTTGCCCCGCATGAAGGCGAGGGGCGCGGCGACGATCCGCCCGTGGCGCAGGTTGTAGTTGACGGTGCCGGCGCCGAGGCGTTCGTTGAGGATGTCGCGGAAGGCCTCGATGTACACCGCGAATTTCTCGTCGATATCCCCGGGCAGAAAGCCCAGTTGCTCCCCCGCCTCCACCGCCGGGCGGGTGAGGATGATGCGCTCGATGCGGCCGGATTTCAGCGCCTCCGCCGCCAGGGCGCCCGCGCAGTAGCTCTTGCCGGTGCCGGCGGGGCCGATGCCGAAGGTGAGGCAGTGGCGCTTGATGGCGTTGATGTATTGCTGCTGGGCGGGGGTCTTGGCGGCGAGGGGGCGGTCGGCGCAGGGGGGCGCGTAGGCGGTATCGGTGTGGTGAGGTCGGGTGTTCAAGGGGTAGATGTTGGAGGGGTCGTCGTGCTTGCTGGCTTTGTGTCTTCGGGAGTCGCTGGCTTTGCTGTCGAGGTGCTTGGGATGTTGCAGGGATCGTCTGGAAAACGATTTCTTCGCCATGCTCACGGTTCCTCTTTGGTGGACGTTATAAGCCGGTGTGTATCGGTGACTTTCCGTACCCGTTGTCGCAATTATTGCGCCAGTTCTTTGGTCTATCTAACCCTCCACCCCACTCTAAGGGGCCTGTGTGACAGTTTGGTGTAGCACTCGTTGGAATATAGCAGTACATCCCGCGGGTGCACAGCGCGCCACACGGATGGCGGAGAAAAAGTCCGGCACGGCGGGGGCGACGCCGCCGCCCCGCCGCGCGCCGATGGTGCGCGGGATGCCGTGGCGCACTCCCAGGGTGCGCCTGGGTTTGGCTGGCGAGGGGCGCGGCCCGGCCCGCCGGGCTTGAATGGCGGGGCCTTTTGACGTTCAATTCACGGGTAGTTCTCCGTGGCCATGTTGCACAACCGCTGTGCAATCTGTTCAAATCCTGCCCGCGAGCCTCGCGCCCCCAGCCGGAGACAGTCCCGCTGGGTGCCCGTCGCCAGGTGATCGCGGCATTCGCGCCGCGGATCGACCAAACCCACTCACCCAAAAGAGATACCCATTATGAAAGCACTCTATCTGGCCACCGCCGACGGTCCGGAAAGCGTCAAAGTCACCGACGTGGAAACCCCTACCCCCAAGGCGGGGGAAGTGCGGGTCGCCGTCAAGGCCGCCTCCCTCAATCACCGTGAACTGTGGATCCCCCGCGGCCAGTACCCCGGCATGGTGCTGCCCGCCACCCTCGGCTGCGATGCCGCCGGCGTGATCGACATGGTGGGCGACGGTGTCTCCGGCGCCAAGGTCGGTGACGAAGTGGTGATCTACCCCGGCCTCAACTGGGGTCCGAGCCGTCGCACCCCCTCCAAGGAATTTGGCCTTTTGGGCATGCCCGGCCCCGGCACCATCGCCGAGTACATCTGCGTGCCCGCCGAGAACCTCGCCCCGAAGCCCTCCTTCATGACCTGGGAAGAGGCCGCCGCCGTGCCCCTCACCGGCCTTACCTCCTGGCGCGCGCTGATGTTCAAGGGTGAGCTGCAGGCCGGCGAGACCGTGCTGATCATCGGCATCGGCGGCGGCGTGGCTACCTGGGGCCTGGCCTTTGCCGTGGCCAAGGGCGCCAACGTCTACGTCACCGGCGAGAACGAGCAGGTCATCGAGAACGCCATCAAGATGGGCGCCAAGGCCGGCCTCAACTTCAACGACCCCGAGTGGCGCAAGAAGGTCATGCCCATGACCGGCGGCGTGGACGTGGTGATCGACGGCGCCCCGAGCCCGAGCTTTGCCAACTACGTGCGCAGCATCAACCCCGGCGCCCGCATCGTGATCTACGGATCCACCGCCGGCAACGAGTTCAAGGTCAACGCCACCGACATCTTCCTGCGCAGCGCCACCGTGCTGGGCAGCCAGGTGGGCGACCCCCAGGACTTCCGCGAGATGCTGGCCTTTATCGACCAGCACAAGCTCAAGCCGGTGATCGAGCGCACCTTCCCCCTGGCCGAGGCCCGGGAGGCACTGCTCTATCTGCAGAACGACCACCAGTTCGGCAAGGTTGTGGTGACTGTGTAAGTCTGGTCGACCGCGGGTGGGTGGAGCCCGGCTCCATTCGCCCCAACGCGACGGAACAACGGCAGGCCCTGGCCTGCCGTTTTTTTGTGCATTTTTTGCCCTGTCCGCTCGCCGCCCGTTGTGGTCCCCCGCTCATCCCTCCGTTAAGCTTGGCCCGTCGAACCGCTCGGACGCCCCTGGAGCCCCCATGGATCCCTTCGCCCACACCTTCGCTGGCGCGGCACTGGCCGCCACCGGCCTGCGCCGGGCCACGCCCCTCGCCACCGCGGCCCTGCTCATTGGCGCCAACGCCCCGGATGTGGATGCGGTGCTGATGTTCAGCGGAGATTACCTGTCGGTGGCCCACCGCCGGGGCTGGACCCACGGGATTCTGGCCGTGCTGGTGTTGCCCCTGCTGATCACCGCCGCCCTGTTGCAGTGGGATCGCCATTTCCGGCGGCGCTGGCAACCCGATCGCGTTCCAGTCAGGCCCTGGGTGTTGCTCGGGCTCGCCATCCTGGCGGTGGCCAGCCACCCCCTGCTGGATTGGCTCAACAACTACGGCATGCGCTTTTTGATGCCTTTCGACGGTCGCTGGTTTTACGGCGATGCGCTGTTCATCATCGACCCGGTGGTGTGGCTGGTGCTGGGGGGCGTCGCCTTCCTCACCTGGTCGCGCCGCCCGGCGGCACTGGCGGCCTGGGGGCTGTTCTGGAGCGCCGCCAGCTGGCTGATGATGACCGACGAGCGGGTGCCCGATACCGCACGCCTGTGGTGGATCTTCGCGCTGGCGGGTTTGCTGGCGGTGCGTTGGCTGGCGGGCACCGGACGCCTTCCCCGCTGGCCCGGGGAGACCGTCGCGGCCCTGGCTCTGGCGCTGACCGGTGTGTACATGCTCGCCAACCTGGCCGCCAATATTCCCGCCAGGGCGGAGGTGCGCGCGGCGCTTACAGCCCAGGGTCTTGGCCCCGTGACCCAGGTCATGGTGAGCCCGGTGCCGGCCAATCCCTGGCGCGGCCTGGTGGTGGCGGCGACGCCGGGGGGCTACTACACCGGGCATTGGCATTGGCACTGGCTCGGGCGCCCTCGCTTCGTGGCCGCTCCGAGAGCCATTCCGGCCAATATGGACGATCCCCTGGTGATCGCCGCGGCCCGCAGCCTCCACGCCCGCCGCTTCCTCACCTGGGCGCGGTTTCCGGTGGCGCGGGTGCTGGAAACGGGTACTGGATACCGCATCGAGTTTGGCGATGCCCGTTACGATCGGGGGCCCGGTCTGGGGCCGGTGGTGCATCTCGATCGCAACGGAACACTGCTCGCCCGGTAAGGCTGTGGCAGAGTCGGATTGAACAACCACCCGGAGGCTCGGGCCATGAACAACGACAGTCCCTTGCCGGAGGCGGCCCGGCAAGCCGCCGATCGCGGCGACCTTGTGACCGCCATCAAGCTTGCCCGGGAGGCCCGCGGCCTCGGTCTCAGGGAGGCCAAAGACGCGGTGGAGGCCCATGTGCGGGGCCGCTCGCCAGCCGGCCGGGTGGCCCCGCTGGCCGAGGGGGATCTGCCACTGGATGCCGTCGCCGCCCTCCATCGCGGCCGTTTTCTCGATGCCGTGAAGCTCAGCCGGAATGCCACGGGGCTCGGCCTCAAGGCGTCCCGCGAGGCTGTCGATGCCTATCTGGCCCGCCACCCCGCCCTTGACGGAAAAATCAACAGCGTTCGGGCGGAGCGGCGCCGCACCCTGCTATGGTGGGTTGGCGGGATCCTGGTGGTCGGGATTATGCTGGCGTCGCTGCTCTCCGGTTGAGAGCCCTGGGCTATCAGCCACCGGAGCTGGCCGTCACACCCAGAGGAGGAAGCCATGAACCTTTCCGTCCGCTCAAGCCCTGGGCTCCCGTGTTCCAGGACGCCCCGACCCGGGCCCGCCGCCACGGGCGCTAGCCGGTTGTTGGTTCTGCTGGCCCTGGTGGTTGCGGGCCACGGGGTCGCCTGGGGCGACGAGCTGCCCCTGTATGAACTGGGTATCGGCCCCGCCGGCATCAGCACGCCCCATTACCTCGGCGCCAACCAGAACCACAACCTGCTGGGGCCCATCCCCTACCTGGTGTATCGCGGCGAGCACCTGCGCATCGACCGCTCCGGGGTCAAGACCTTCCTGGTGGACGAGGAGCGCTTCGACCTCAACATCAGCGCCGGCGCCAGCCTGCCGGTGGATAGCGACGACAACCGGGCGCGGCGGGGCATGGACGATCTCGACCTGTTGCTGGAAATCGGCCCCACCCTGCGCTACACCCCCTGGCAAAGCGCCGACGGGGCGCGCCAGTTGCGGCTCGACCTGCCCCTGCGGGGCGCCTTCTCCGCCGACGGGCTCGACCTGGACTACCAGGGCCTGGCGTCGAGCCCCGGGGTGACCTACTTCGGCGCCCTCGGGGAGTGGCGCTGGGCGGCCTCATACGCGGCGCTGTTTGGCGACCGGCGCTACCACGGCTATGTCTACGATGTGGAAGTCGCCGATGCCACCGCCTGGCGCCCCGCCTACCGGGCGAGCGCCGGCTACACCGCGTCCCGGGTGACGCTGTCCGCCACCCGTCACTACCGGCATTGGTACCTGGGGGGTTACCTGCGCTACCACAGCCTCCACGGCGCCGCCAACGACGACAGCCCCTTGGTGCGCAGCCAGGGCAACCTGTCGGCGGGCTTTCTCGCCATCTGGTTCTTCAAGCAATCCGAGGCGCGGGTGTCGCGCCATCCGGAGGTGGGGTTCTGAGCCTTCAGTCCCTTGGGGTGATGCGTTTGTGCAGCCGAGCGAGCCGCAGTCGGGCGATGCGCCAGACGCCTTCGTCGAGGCGGTAGGTCTCGTGGTAGTGGCCAAAGGCGTGCTGGGTGCGGAACGGGGCGGGGACCTCGTCGGGGAAGGTGATCCAGTCCTCCATGGTCCAGATCACCGCCGCCTCCGTGGCGGAGACGAAGCGGATCTCCGGGCTGTGGACCTGGTGCATGCAGGTACCGGGATCGATGATCGTGCGGGTCTGCTCCACCACCCGCGCGCGCCCCTTCACCAGGGTGAGGGCGCCGGGGATGTGCTTGACGTCGTCGCTGACGTCCAGCTCCACATCGGCGGTGAACACCTGGCCCCAATCGTCCCACTGCTTGGTGTCCAGCAGCCGGCAGTAGCGCGCCTTGGTCTCCTTGATGGCCTCCCGGGCGAGGAGTTGTTCGAGGTCGGTCATGGAGATGACTCCGGTTGGGGGCGGGCCATCATAGGGCGCCGACGCCGGCCCGGTAAATCCGCACCCGGTTGAATTCCTCGAATTCGTGGAGGTCGGGCCAGGTGCGCGCCTCCCCCTCGGTCATCAGTGCATAGCGGGGGTGCGCCAGGTCGCGAATGCGGGAATCCGCCAGCAGCACCGCCGGCGCGGCATCGGCAAACCCGTCGAGAAGGGCGAGGTTGTCCCGGTCGTAGAGCACATCGGCGGCGGTCACCAGGTCGAAGGCGCCGGGCCTTGCGCGCCAGTCGTCACACAGGTGGAGCTGCACCCCGTTCAGGGCCGCATTGGCGGCCGTCGCCGCCAGGGCACCGTCGTCCAGATCGCAGGCCACCACCTCCCGCGCCCCCGCCAGGGCCGCCGCTATGGCCACCACGCCGGAGCCGCAACCGACGTCGATCACCCGCTTGCCAGCCACCCAGGCGGGGTTGCCCAAGAGGTACTGGGCCAGCACCTGTCCGCTGGCCCAGCAGAACGACCAGTAGGCCGGCTCCGCCTGCACCGCCTGGGCTTCGTCGTGGCTCAGGGGGCCTTCCAAAGCGGCCGGGTCGAACAGCTGCAGGGCGATGGCCGGGCAGCCGGCGGGGCGGGTGACGGCGAGGCGGCCGCGGGGAAGGGTCTGGCGCAGGCGCTGGTGGAGGCTGGGGTCGGTCACGGGGGCTCCGGCGGGAACGGGGGTGATGGCTCGGGTCGGGATTGTCGGCCATCCCCCGGGTGCCGCCAACCCCGCGACAGGCGGGTCATCAGCGAAGGTCCCCCTGCCCGGGAAACCTGTCGGTGGTTGCGCCCCGGGCCTGTGCTCGCGGTCGGTGCAGCAAGGGCAGCAAGCCGCGGGGTGCGCAATCCCGGTCCCCAGGGACACCGGGAGCAGCTTGTGCCAAGGCGCTGGTCCGCCCCTCACACTCCCTTGGCGCGGGGTGGCTCGATCAGCCTTTCCCCTTGGTCGGTGTGATCCGGGCTGTCTCGAACAGTCTCTCGATCTCGGCCAGTTGGCTGGGGTAGTAATGGGTTTTCGCGGCCACGAAGATCACCATGTAAAGACGGTCGCCATCCACCCTGGCCAGCACGTCCCCTTCGCGGTAGAGGCCCTCCCTGGTGTAGTGGGCCAGCTTAAAGCGAAATCCCATGCCGCCGGAAACCGTCTGCGGCCTCAGGTTCGACGCCGTGACGGTGAGCTCGCCGCCATAAAGCAATTTGAGGGACGTCACCGTGAGATCCACCAGTTCATTGGGCAGCATGTCCGCCGAAAAGGTGGGCATCGCCACCTCCTTGCTCGGGCTCTTGAACAGGCTCTCGCCCTCGTTCAGGTCGCCGATCACGAACAGCTGGTTCAGCACCTCGCCGTCGCGAGTCCAGAGCGCCACCCGGGGTCCTGGGCTGAAGGGGCTTTTGTTCCAGGGCTTTGACAGCTCGAGGGTCAGGCCCTGGGCGGATACCTCGCCGGGGGCCACCAGTGAGTAGTGAGGCGCGCAGCCGGCCAGGAGCAGCATTAGCAACAGTACCGCGACAGGGTTATTCATGGATTTGGGTTCCCAGTGATTCAATGTAGTAGTCGATCATTGCCTTGTCGGTGGCGTCGGGATGAGCTGCCAGGTAGCGCTGGAACAGCTGCAGTGCTTCCGGGGCGGCGTCGTCCTTGAGCTTCAGGTAGGCGAGTTCCCGATAGGCATCGGGGGGCGGATCGGGCAGCTGCAGGGCGCGGCTGTAGGCGGCGATGGCCTTGTCGACGTCGCCCTCCGCCTTGCGCAGGCGGTGCAACTCGCCGGTAAAAAAGGCGACCTGGGCCTCGGGGTATCCCAGCCGTCGATGCTTGCCGAGCAGGTATTCCGTCTGCTCGTACTCCTGCAGCTGGAGATGGCCGCGCATGAACGCAAAGTAGTGCGGGGCCAGCATCGCCCGCAGCTCGCCAGCGGCGCCGTCAGGGCGGTGGTCGCCGTAGGCCAGCGCCGCACGATGGAGCGTCTGCTGGCGGTCTTCCGCAGTGGGGTGGGTGGCGAAAAACGGATTCCGCGATTCCTTGCTGGCGTCGAGTGCCCGCTCCTCGGCGATGGCGGTCCACAGCCTGGGGGCGGCCCCGGGGTCGTAGCCGCTGGCGGCCAGCAGCTGAAGGCCGTACAGATCCGCCTCCCGCTCCTGGTCTCTGTTGTAGGACAGGGCGGCGCCCACCGTGCTCATCTGGGCAAGGCCGTAGATGCCGGTGAACATCACCAGGCCCACGTCGATCCAGACGGCGGAAGCGGCGGAATCCCGCAGATTTCGCCACTGCTTGATCTGGTGGGAGCGCAGGAAGTGAGCGATCTCGTGGCCCAGCACCGCCGCCAGCTCGGCCTCGTCTTCCACCCGCAGCAACAGACCGGTGTGCACCAACATCATTCCGTTGGGCGCCATGCTGGCGTTGAAGTGGGGGTTATCGATCAGGTACACGCGGATGCTGGAGCAGAAATCCCCGGCAAGGGCGCAAACCATGGCCGCCAGGTAATCGTTGAGCTCGGTATCCCGTACCCGGTGGGGGGAATTCCGCACATCGGCTTCCAGCTTGTCCACCCTGTACCAGAGGCCGCCCTCGTCGGAGGACGGGACGGGGCGGTAGTCCGGGTCGAAGTCCGGAGCGTAGTCGGCGCCCATGGCCCCGAGCGCTCCCAGCATCAGCGCGGTGATGGCGAGGTAACGAATCTGCACAGGCATGGCTCCCCCTAGTCGATGGCGGGATGTATGCCGGGGAACTCGTCCAGCAGCGCCGCCACCGTTTTGTCGGCGGCGGCCTGGTTGCGCAGATCCCCGGTGCCCCTGCCAAGGTAATTGAACCAGACGACATTGCCGGTGTTGAGATCCACCAGGGAGGCAAACCCCAGCTGCTGGCCGCCGGGTACATGGGCGCCGAGGATGGCCATGCCAATCTGCAGGGCGACCCTGCCACCGCTGGAATAGCTGTCCCTGACGAAAACGAACAGGGCGTAGTCGGCGGCGCCCGCGGCCTTGAGCTGCTGGGCGGGTGTGCCCAGTGTCCAGTCGAAAACGCCGCCTTTCTTGGTGGGCAGCTTCAGGGGGCCGATGTGGTGGGTGAGTACCGAGAGGCCGACCGCTTCGTGGAGCTTGCGCAGCTGCGCGAGGTCCGAGGCGGGATCCTCGTCATTGTTGTCGTGGACGCGGATGTCGTAACCGGCGCGGGAGAAATTGCCCTCAAGGGACTTGGTCATATACCCCATGGCGTTGCCGGTCCACTCCGCCTGGGGTTCCAGCAAGCCGGCTGCGGTGAGGATGGACAGCTCCACATCCATCGGCATCAGGAGGATCCGGGCCGATGACAGGTCACCCTTCAGGGAGTCCACTTTCTTCACATGGGTGGGGGTGGCACAGCCGGCGATCAGCAGGGTGAGGGCCAGCGCGCAGAGAGTCGACAGGCAGGTTGATGGCCGTTGGCGGGCTCCGCCGGTGGCGGTGTAGAGGCGTTTGTGCATGGGCTAACCATCCGTATCAGCGCGGTAATTATGGGGTTCTTGGTCTCGCGAAGGGCGACGGGCACGGGATATCAGGGGGCGAGTGCCCGATGCGGACGAGGGTTGGGGGCTGATTCTGATGCTGCCTTCCCTGGTCAGTCATGATGGTCGTGCCCGTCGACGGAGTGTAGCGTCGCGGACTGGGTAGACCTTAGCACAGCTGGCAGAGCTTCAGACAGTGCCTTGCCCGCCCTGCCATCGGCCCGCCCCCCGCCCCTATCTGCTAGAATCCGCCCCCATGGATGTAACCACCCTGATCGACTCCCTCAATCCCGCCCAGCGCGAAGCGGTGACCAGTACTGACTCCCACCTGCTGGTGCTGGCCGGCGCCGGCAGCGGCAAGACCCGGGTGCTGGTGCACCGCATCGCCTGGCTGGCGCGGGTGGAGGGCATCTCGCCCCACGCCATCCTCGCGGTGACCTTCACCAACAAGGCGGCCCGGGAGATGCGCGAGCGCATCCACGAATTGCTGGGTATGGCCCCCCAGGGCATGTGGGTGGGCACCTTCCACGGCCTCGCCCACCGCCTCCTCAAGGCCCATTGGCACGACGCGGGGTTGCCGGAGAACTTCCAGATCCTCGATTCCGACGACCAGCTGCGGCTCATCAAGCGGGTCTACGCCAGCCTCGATATCGACGATGGCCGCTTCCCGGTGCGCCAGGCCCAGTGGTTCATCAACGGCCAGAAGGACGAGGGCCTTAGGGCCCGCCACATCGAGCGCGGCGGCGATCCCTTCACCACCACCATGATCCAGGTGTACAGCGCCTACGAGGAGGCCTGCCAGCGGGGCGGCCTGGTGGATTTTGCCGAGCTGTTGCTGCGCGCCCATGAGCTGTGGCTGGAAAAGCCCGAGCTGCTCGCCCACTACCAGCGCCGCTTCGCCCATATCCTGGTGGACGAGTTCCAGGACACCAACGCCATCCAGTACGCCTGGCTGCGGATGCTGGCGGGGGACAGGGCCATCGTCACCGCCGTCGGTGACGACGACCAGTCCATCTACGGCTGGCGCGGCGCCCGCATCGAGAATATCCAGAATTTCACCGGCCACTTCCCCTCCGCCAGGGTGGTGCGCCTGGAGCAGAACTACCGCTCCACCGGCACCATCCTCAAGGCCGCCAACGCGGTGATCGCCCGCAACAGCGAGCGCCTCGGCAAGCAGCTGTGGACCGAGGCCCACGACGGCGAGGCCATCGCCCTCTACGCCGCCTTCAACGAGCACGACGAGGCGCGCTTCATCGCCGGGCGCATCCAGGACTGGGTGGCCAAGGGCAATCTGCGGGGCGACTGCGCCATCCTCTACCGCTCCAATGCCCAGTCCCGGGTGCTGGAGGAGGCGCTTTTGCGGGAGCAGATCCCCTACCGCATCTACGGCGGCCAGCGCTTCTACGAGCGCCTCGAAATCCGCAACGCCCTCGCCTACCTGCGCCTGGTGGTGAACCGCCGGGACGACGCCGCCTTCGAGCGGGTGGTCAACACCCCCACCCGGGGCATCGGCGACAGGACCCTCGACGAGCTGCGCCAGTTGGCCCGCGCCGAGGGCCTCGCCCTGTGGGATGCCACCCTCAGGGTGATACCCCAGTTGCCCGGCCGCGCCGCCAATGCCCTGCGGGGGTTTCTCGAACTGATCGACGGCCTCGCCGCCGCGCTGGAAGAGCTCCCCCTCCACGAGCAGGTGGACCACGTCCTCGCCCGCAGCGGCCTGATCGAGTTCCACCGCAAGGAAAAGGGCGAGCGGGGCCAGACCCGGGTGGAGAACCTCGAGGAGCTGGTGAGCGCCTGCCGCGCCTATGAGCCCGAGGATCGCGACCTGCCCGCCCTCCCCCAGTTTCTCGCCGAGGCGGCCCTGGACGCTGGCGAGCAGCAGGCCGAGAGCCACGAGGACGCGGTGCAGCTGATGACCCTGCACTCCGCCAAGGGCCTGGAGTTTCCCCTGGTGTTCATCGCCGGCATGGAGGAAAACCTCTTTCCCCACAAGATGTCCGCCGATGATCCCGAGCGCCTGGAGGAGGAGCGCCGCCTCGCCTACGTGGGCATCACCCGGGCGATGGAAAAGCTCTACCTGAGCTTTGCCGAATCCCGCCAGCTCCACGGCAGCGAGTCGTGGAACGCGGTGTCGCGCTTCGTGCGGGACATTCCCGCCGAACTGGTGGAGGAAGTGCGCCTCGGCAGCGCCGTCACCCGCCCCACCAGCTACGCCGCCAAGGGGCCGTTCAGCGTGGCCGCCGACGGCGAGGGCACCGGGCTGCGCCTCGGCCAGCGGGTGCAGCACAGGGTCTTTGGCGAAGGCGTGGTGCTCAATCTGGAGGGCAGCGGCGCCCAGGCCCGGGTGCAGGTCAATTTCGACGAGGGCGCCAAGTGGCTGGTGTTGCAGTACGCCAACCTGCAGACGCTGTAGCGCTGCGTTGCGCGCCGCTTGCGTGCCAAGTGCAACGCGAAACTCACAAAACATAACGAGGAGAACACCGTGAAAACAACACCCCTGATCTGGCTGGCCCTCGCCGCCCTGCTGCTCGCCGCCTGCGGCGGTGGCGGATCCGGCGATGGCGCCGCCGCCGTCGACAAGAGCCAGACCTTCCGCTGGAAGATGGTGATGACCTGGCCGAAGAACTACCCCGGCGTGGGTACCGGCCCCGAGGATTTCGCCCGCAACGTGGAGCGCATGAGCGCCGGCCGCCTCAAGATCCACATCTACGGCGCCGGTGAGCTGGTGCCCGCCCTGGAGGTGTTCGACGCCGTGTCCCAGGGCACCGCCGAGATGGGCCACGCCGCCCCCTACTACTGGAAGGGCAAGATCCCCGCCGCGCCGTTCTTCTCCACCGTGCCCTTCGGCATGACCGCCACCGAGATGAACGCCTGGCTCCACAACGGCGGCGGCATGGACCTGTGGCGGGAGGCCTACGCCCCGTTCAACATCGTACCCTTCGCTGCCGGCAACACCGGGGTGCAGATGGCCGGCTGGTTCAACAAGGAGATCAACAGCCTCGACGACTTCAAGGGCCTCAAGATGCGCATCCCCGGCATCGGCGGCGAGGTGATCCACCGCGCCGGCGGCCAGTCCATCAATATTCCCGGCGGCGAGCTCTACACCGCCATGCAGACCAAGGTGATCGACGCGGCGGAGTGGGTCAGCCCCTACAACGACATGGCCTTCGGTTTTCACCAGGTGGCCCGTTACTACTACTACCCCGGCTGGCAGGAGCCGGGCCCGGCCCTGGAGCTGATGGTCAACAAGCAGGCCTATGAGTCCCTGCCGGCGGACCTCAAGGCCATCGTCGAGGTGGCGGCCCGGGCCCTCAATCAGTCCATGCAGGACGAGTACACCGCCCGCAACGCGTCGAGCCTCAAGGACATGGTGGAGAAGCACGGGGTGGAGGTGAAACCCCTGCCGGCGCCGGTGCTGGCGGAGCTCAAGACGATTTCCCACCAGGTGCTCGAGGATATCGCCGCCAGCGACCCGATGGCGCGGCGGGTGTACGACTCCCAGCGGGCCTTCATGGCGGAGGTGAGCGGTTACCAGCGCATCACCGAGGAGGCCTACGCCGAGGCGCGCAAGTAAGCCGCGTCTGGTTCAGCCCTGTCGCACAACGGCCCCTCGCGGGCCGTTGTGCTATTCGCCGCCCTGGGCGGCGCTGTCCAGCAGCCACTGCAGGCGGGCGCTCAGTTCCCGGTCCGCGCCGGGCGCGGCGATCAGGGTGCGGTAGTGCTCGAGATTGGCGCGGGCGGCGTCGATGCCCGGTGGCGCTGCGGGGAGGGGTAGCGCCTCCAGGGCGTTCACCAGCAGGCGACCCTGGGCCTGCTCGGCGCGCAGCTCGGCGGCGGCGATGGCGGCGCGCAACCCGTCGCCGTCAGCATCCGTTTGTTCCTTCAGCCAGCGCCGCGCCCCCCGCAGCGGCCTGACCACCTGGTCGCGCCAGGGCGCCACCGCGCCGTCCAGGGCGGCGACGGCTTCCCCGCTCAGGGGCCCCTGGCGCAGTCCCCGCCACAGGCAGAACAGCACCAGCATCACATCCGCTCCCCGGTTGTCCTGCAGCCAGAGGCAGGCCGGCGCCACCCCCGGCTGGCGGTAGAGCCGGTTGGCGAAGGACCAGAAGTCGTCGTGGGGCATGGGCAGTTCTCCGGGCTCCGGCGCCCGCGGCCGGGGCATGGCTGACTATACTCTCCAGGCCGGATTCCGGAACAACCCACGACCACCAGGAGGTGACCCATGAGCCTGCGCATCGGCAGCGAAGCCCCCAATTTCACCGCCCAGACCACCGAGGGCGTCATCGACTTCCATCAATGGATCGGCGACCACTGGGCGATTCTGTTCTCCCACCCCAAGGATTTCACCCCGGTGTGCACCACCGAGCTCGGCTACATGGCGCGCCTGAAGCCCGAGTTCGACAAGCGCAACTGCAGGATCATCGGCCTCAGCGTCGACCCGGTGGACAACCACCACCGCTGGGCGGAAGACATCGCCGCCACCCAGGGCCAGGCCCCCAACTACCCGATGATCGGCGACACCGACCTGAGGGTGGCGAAGCTCTACGACATGCTGCCGGAGAGCGAGCCGGGCAGCGCCGAGGGCCGCACCGCCGCCGACAACGCCACGGTGCGCGCGGTGTTCGTGATCGGGCCGGACAAGAAGATCAAGGCGATGTTCGTCTATCCCATGAGCAGCGGTCGCAACTTCGACGAGGTGCTGCGCCTGCTCGACTCCTGCCAGCTCACCGCGAAGCACCGGGTGGCGACCCCGGTGAACTGGCAGCAGGGGGAGGATGTGATCATCGTGCCGGCGGTGTCCGACGACGAGGCGAGGACGCTCTACCCCGAGGGCTGGAAGGCCCCCCGCCCCTACCTGCGCATCGTCCCCCAGCCGAAGGGCTGAAACCCCGGCGCCCTCAGCGCCGCCAGAACATGGGGGAGAACAGCACCAGCACGGTGAAGATCTCCAGTCGCCCGAGGATCATGGCGGCGGACAGCACCCACTTGGCGAAGGTGTTGATGTCGCCGAAGTGGGCGGCCACGGCGCCGAGGCCCGGGCCCATGTTGTTGATGCTGGCGGCGGTGGCGGACCAGGCGGTGACATAGTCGAGCCCCGACGCCAGCAGCAACAGCACGATCAGGTAGTACACCGCGAGGTACACGCCAAAGAACGCCCAGACCGCGTCGGTGACCCGGGTGGGCACCGCCCAGTTGCGGACCTTCATGGAGAACACGCCGCTTGGGTGCACCAGCCTTGAGATCTCCCGCATCACCTGCTTGGTCATGATCAGCATCCTGCCCATCTTCACCCCCCCGGTGGTGGAGCCCACGCAGCCCCCGAAGAACGACAGCACCAGCAGGAAGAACGGCAGAAAGCTCGGCCACACACTGAAATCCGTGGTGATGAAGCCGGTGGAGGTGGTGATGGACACCAGCTGGAAGATGCCGTGCATCAGGCTGTCCTGCCACCCGTACACCCTGGAAAAATACAGGTAGGCACTGGCGATGACGCACCCGGCGAGGAGGATCAGGAGGAACATCCTGGCTTCGGGGTTGCGCCAGTAATGGAACACCGTGCCCCGCACCCAGGCGTAGTAGTGGAGGCCAAAACTCAGGGACGAGACGATCATGAAAAAGACGCAGATGGCGTACAGGGCGTGGTTGTCGAAGTAGCCCATGCTGGCGTCGTAGTTGGCGAACCCGCCGGTGGAAATGGTCGAGAAACTGTGGGTCAGGGCGTCGAAGAAGTTCATGCCCGCGATCCAGTAGGCCAGGGTGCACACCGCATTCAGGAAAAGATAAATGATGAACAGCGCCTTGGCGGTTTCGGCGATCCGCGGCGTAATCTTGGTTTCCTTGGAGGGCCCCACGTTCTCCGCCTTGTACAGCTGCATGCCGCCGATGCCGAGCATGGGCATGATCGCCACCGCAATCACCACGATGCCGATGCCGCCGAGAAAATGCAGCTGCTGGCGGTAGTAGAGGATCGACTTGGGCAGGTGGTCGAGGCCGGAGATCACCGTGCCCCCGGAGGTGGTGATGCCCGACACGGATTCGAACAGGGCATCGCTGAAGGACAGGTGCACCTCGTCCACCAGCATCAGCGGCAGGGTGCCGGTGAGCCCCAGCACCACCCAGAACAGCACGGTGATGATGAAGCCGTCCCGGGTGCGCAGCTCGATGGGGCTGCGGCTGAAGGGCAGCCACATCATCATGCCGAGGGAAAAGGTGATGGCGAAGGACAGGAAGTAATCCTGGGCGGTGTTCTCCTGGTAGATCACCGCCACCACGATGGGGGCCAGCAGGGTGATGCTGAACACCATCAAGAACAGACCCAGGATGCGTGATACGACCGTCGGATGCATGGCGCTGTCCCTGAAAGGTTAGAAGAACGTGAAGCCGACCTGGAACAGCTTCTCGATGTCCTTGACGCGCTTCTTGTCCACCACAAAGACGATCACATGGTCGCCGCTTTCGATCACCGTATCCCGGTGGGCGATGATCACCTCGCCGTTGCGCTCCAGGGCCGCCAGGGTGGCCCCGGGGGGGGACTTGATCTCCTCGATGCGCCGGCCCACCACCTTGGAGCTCTTGGCATCGCCGTGGACGATGATCTCCAGGGCCTCGGCGGCGCCGCGCCGCAGGGAGTGGACGTTGACCGCGCCGCTCTTGCGCACATGGGTGAGCAGCAGGCTGGTGGTGGCCTGCTGGGGGGAGATGGCGATGTCGATCTCGCCCCCCTGCATCAGGTTGGCGTACACCTGGTTCTGGATCAGGGTCATCACCTTGCGGGCGCCGAGGCGCTTGGCGAGCAGGGAGGCCATGATGTTGACCTCGTCGTCGTTGGTGAGGGCGAGGAACAGGTCGGTCTTGTCGATGCTCTCCTCCAGCAGCAGCTCCTGGTCGGTGGCCGAGCCGTTGAGCACGGTGATGTTCTCCAGGTGCTCGGCGAGAAACTCGCAGCGCTTCTTGGAGAACTCGATGATCTTGACGTTGTAGTCCCGGGCCAGGGCCTGGGCGAGGCGGTAGCCGATGTTGCCGCCGCCGGCGATGATCAGGCGCCGGTAGGGATTCTCCAGCTGGCGCAATTCCCCCATCACCGCGCGGATGTTCTTCTTGGCGGCGATGAAGAACACCTCGTCGCCGGCCTCGATCACCGTGTCCCCCTCCGGGACGATGGAGCGGTCCCGGCGGAAGATGGCCGCCACCCGGCAGTCTACGTTGGGCATGTGTTCCCGCAGGGAGCGCAGCTGGTTGCCCACCAGGGGGCCGTCGCTGTAGGCCCGCACCGCCACCAGCTGCATGATGCCGTCGGCGAAATCCAGCACCTGGAGGGAGCCGGGTTGCTCCACCAGGCGGTGGATATAGTCGGTCACCACCTGTTCGGGGGTGATCAGCACGTCCACCGGCAGGTGGTCGGCGCTGAACAGCTTGTCCCGGTAGCGGGGCAACACGTAGCTCTGGGCCCGTACCCGGGCGATCTTGGTGGGGGTGCGGAACAGGGAGTAGGCCACCTGGCAGGCGAGCATGTTGATTTCGTCGCTGCTGGTGACCGCGACCAGCATGTCGGCGTCCTCGATGCTGGCCCGCATCAGCACGTCCGGGTGGCAGCCCATGCCCTCCACGGTGCGGATGTCGAGGCGGTCCTGCAGTTCCCGCAGGCGATTGCCGTCCACATCCACCACGGTGATGTCGTTGGCCTCGCTGGCCAGGTGTTCCGCCAAAGTGCCGCCCACCTGGCCGGCGCCGACGATGATGATCTTCATGGTTGCGGGGTTCCCGGTGAGTGCCCGGCGGTTGTCGCCGGCGCCCGTTTTTCCAACAGTGCGTAGTAAAAGCCGTCGGGGCCGTCCGCCGCCGGCAGCAGCTGGCGGCCGCGGGCGGTGGCGAGTCCCCAGGGCGCGTCCAGAGCCACTGCCGTGGCGTCCTCCTGGCGGGCGAGGAAGGCGGCGATCACCCCGTCGTTCTCCGCCGGCAGCACCGAGCAGGTGGCGTAGAGCAGCCGCCCGCCGGGCTTGAGGGTAGTCCACAGGGCGGCCAGCAGGCGGCCCTGGGTTTGCGCCAGCCTGCCAATGTCGGCGGGCTGGCGCAACTGTTTGATGTCCGGGTGGCGGCGAATCACGCCGCTGGCGGAGCAGGGGGCGTCGAGGAGGATGCGGTCGAAGGGCTTGCCATCCCACCAGCTGTCGATGTCGGCCCCATCGGCGGCCTCGAGGGTGGCGTGGAGCCCGAGGCGCGCGAGGTTGTCCGCCACCCGGCGCAGGCGCTCGGGGTCGACGTCGAGGGCCACCAGTTCCCCCAGGGCCGGCTGGGATTCCAGCAGATGGCAGGCCTTGCCGCCCGGGGCGCTGCAGGCGTCCAGGACCCGCTCGCCGGGGGCCGGGGCGAGCAGCCCGGCGCACAGTTGCGCCGCCTCGTCCTGGACGCTGGCCCAGCCCCGGTCGAACCCCGGCAGCCGCTCGACGGCGGTGGGTTCGGCGAGGTAGATGCCAGTGCTGGCAAAGGGCGCCGGCCGGGCCTCGATGCCCCCTTCGGCCAGCAGGGCGAGGTAGGCCTCCCGGGTCTGGTGGCGGGTATTGACCCGGAGGGTCATGGGCGGGCGGCTGTTGTTGGCGGCGAACAGCGCCGGGGCCTCGGCGGGCCAGGCCGCGGCCAGGGCCTCCCGCAGCCAGGCCGGGTGGGCGCTGGTGAACTGGGGGTTGGCGGCGAGTGCCTGCTCCAGTTCGCCCCGCTCCCTGAGGAAGCGGCGCAGCACGCCGTTGGCGAGGCCCCGGGCCCAGGGACGCTTGAGGGCCTGGCAGGCGGCGACGGTCTCGTTGACGGCGGCGTGGTCGGGGGTGCGCATGGCCCGCAGCTGGTAGAGACCGGCGGCGAGCAGGCCGGTGATCTCCGCGTCCTTGGGCTTCAGGGGTTTGTCGATCAGGGCGGCGAGCAGCAGCTCCAGGGCGGGGTACCAGCGCAGGGTGCCGTAGCACAGCTCCTGGGCGAGGGCGCGTTCCGCCACGGGCACCTTCGCCAGGTAAAGGGGCAGCAGGCTGTTGAGGGAGGCCTCGTTGCGCAGCACGGCGCCGAGCACCCGGGCGCAGGCTTCCCGGGCCTTCAAGATCGGGTTCCCCGCGGGGCGCGCCCGCTCATGGGGCGTTGGGCCCGAGGCGCTGTCCCTGGGCGAACAGCCGGGGGTTGCCCCGCAGCAGCTCCGCCATGGGCATGCGCTTCTTGCCGGGCAGCTGGACTTCCAGGAGGCGCAGGGCGCCGTGCCCGCAGGCCAGGGTGACGCTGTCGTCGTTCACCGCGAGCAGGGTGCCGGGGGCCGCGCTGTGGTCGGTGGTCACCGGCGCCGCGCGCCAGATGCGCAGGGGTTCGCCGGCGAGGAGGGTGTAGGCCACGGGAAAGGGGTTGAAGGCGCGAATCCGCCGGTCGATGACAATGGCGTCCCCGCGCCAGTCGATCTCCGCCTCCTGCTTGCTGATCTTGGCGGCGTAGGTGGCGAGGCTGTCGTCCTGCTTCTCCGGGTGGGTCTCGCCCCGGGCGATGTCGGCGATGGTTGCGAGCAGGGCGGGGGGGCCGAGGGCGGCCAGTTTGTCGTGGAGCGATCCGCCGGTGTCGTCGGCGGCGATGGGGCAGGACACCTTGCGCAGCATGTCGCCGGTGTCGAGGCCCACGTCCATCCCCATGATGGTGATGCCGGTGAGGCTGTCACCGGCCTCGATGGCCCGCTGGATGGGCGCCGCGCCGCGCCAGCGGGGCAGCAGGGAGGCGTGGACATTGATGCAGCCGTGGCGGGGAATGTCGAGCACTGCCCTGGGCAGCAGCAGGCCGTAGGCCACCACCACGAACAGGTCGGGGGCGAGGTCCGTGAGCAGGCGCTGGGCGTCCGGGTCCTTGAGGCTCGCCGGCTGGAATACCGGCAAGCCGTGGCCCTGGGCCAGTTCCTTGACGGGGCTTGGGGTCAGCTTCTTGCCCCGGCCGGCGGGCCGGTCGGGCTGGGTGAAAACCCCCACCAGCTGGCAGCCGGCGGCGATCAGGGCGTCGAGGTGGTGGGCGGCGAAGTCCGGGGTGCCCCCGAACACCACCCGCAGGTCGCGGGCGGCAGGCGTGCTGGGTGCCATGGGCGGGGAGTCCTCAGGCCTGCTGACGTTGCAGTTTTTCGAGTTTCTGGCGGATGCGCTGGCGCTTCACCGGGGACAGGTAGTCGACGAACAGTTTGCCCTCCAGGTGATCCAGCTCGTGCTGGATGCACACCGCGAGCAGGCCGTCGGGCTCCAGTTCGAAGGGCTTGCCATCCCGGTCGAGGGCCCGCACCCGGATGTTGGCGGGGCGGGCGACGCTCTCGTAGAAGCCCGGCACCGACAGGCAGCCCTCCTGGTAGTCGCGGCTGTCCGGGCCGATCACCTCCACCTCGGGGTTGATGAACACCAGGGGTTGGTCGCCGTCCTCGGAGATATCCATCACCACCACCCGCTCGTGGACATTCACCTGGGTGGCGGCGAGGCCGATCCCCGGTGCGGCGTACATGGTCTCGAACATGTCGTCCACCAGCTGGCGGATGCGGTCGTCCACGGCGGCCACTGGCTGGGCCCGGGTGCGCAGGCGGGGATCGGGAAATTCGAGGATGGGGAGAATGGCCATAGTGTTTGCAACAGATTTCTAGCAAAATGGCACGAGCCACTGCTAACATTGGATTCCATAAGGATTTACGGCACCCCGAGGGGGTGGCCGTCCGGCTTCAGCGGCGCGTCGGGCGGCGGAAAGTATACATCATCGGGGAACAGCAGACAGGACGAGTCACCATGAAAAAAATCCTCATAACGCTGATGGCGGCATGGTTGCAGATGGCCGCGCTGGCGGACGATGTGGTGCTCAGGGACGACGTCCCCGAGCGCTACACGGTCAAGACCGGCGACACCCTCTGGGATATTTCCGGGA
The DNA here is from genome assembly GCA_034717695.1 of Pseudomonadota bacterium. Taxonomy (GTDB): domain Bacteria; phylum Pseudomonadota; class Gammaproteobacteria; order Pseudomonadales; family Porticoccaceae; genus NAT127. The sequence continues at coordinate 26,940 of JAYELS010000013.1, read as the reverse complement.
TGTTTCTGCGCGATCCCTGGCTGTGGCCGGAAATCTGGCAGGCCAACCCGCAGATTCCCAACCCTCACCTGATCTACCCCGGGGATGTGATCGCCCTCACCTATGTGGACGGCAAGCCGCGCCTGACCCTGGAGCGCAACGGTGTTTCCGCCGCCGCCCCCCGCACCGGCGCCGATGGCCGCACCCTGGTGCTGACCCCGAAGGTCCGCGAAACACGCCACGACGACGCCATACCCGCCATTCCCCTCGACATCGTCAACAACTTCATGACCCGCACCCGGGTGGTGGCGGCGGGGGAGCTGGAGGGCGCGCCCTATGTACTCGCCGGCCATGAGAAGCGGCTGATCTCCGGCATGGGCGACAGCTTCTTCGCCCGTGGCGCCCTGCCCGCCGGGGTGGATTTCCTCGGCATCTACCGCAAGGGCGACCCCTACATCGACCCCGACACCCAGGAGCTGCTGGGTCTCAAGGCCGAGGATATCGGCTCGGCCCAGTTGAAGAAGATCGACGGCGAGGTGTCCACCCTGGTGACCACCCGCAGCGTCCGGGAAATTCGCGTCGGCGATCGCCTGTTGCCCCACGAGGAGCGCCGCCTCGACCCGAGCTTTTTCCCCGTGGCGCCGGCCACCGAGATCAAGGGCAAGATCATTTCCGTCGAAGGGGGTGTCAGCCAGGTGGGCCATCTGGACGTGGTGGCCATCAACCGTGGCGAGCGGGACGGCCTCGAAGTGGGCAATGTCCTCGGTATCTTCAAGGCCGGCGAGCGCATCCGCGACCGGGTCGCCGGCGACGAGGTGGTGCTGCCCTCGGAGCGCGCCGGGCTGTTGATGGTGTTCCGCAGCTACGAAAAAATGAGCTTTGGCCTCGTGCTCCACGCCGACCGTCCGCTGGCGGTGTCCGACGAGATCGCCAACCCCTGAGGCGCCAGGCGCCCGCCGGCGCGCTTTTCACCGATTGTTCAGGACCCCGGCCCCGCCGGGGTTTCCATTCCAGGGAGGGAATATGTCAGCGGAAATCCGCGCCGCGCTGCTGGTCAGCGCACTGCCGGGCATGACGCCGGCGCTGATGCGCCAGGCCGCCGGGCGCTTCGCCAGCTTCGCGGCCTACCTCGCGGCCACCCCGGGGGACTGCCCGCCGCCCCTCGATGAGCCCCTGCGCCACTACCGGCGCCAGCGCGCTAGCTGCGAGCGCGGGGCCGATGTCGCCGCCGCCCGGCTGGCGTCCCTGGCCATCGACCTGCTGCCCTTGAGCGACACCCGCTACCCGGCGCTGCTCCGTGAAATCGATCGTCCCCCGCCCCTGCTCTATGTGCGCGGCGCGGTGGACCTGCTGTCGCTGCCCCAGCTGGCCATCGTCGGCAGCCGCCGCGCCAGTCGCGGCGCCCTCGAGGATGCCCGCGCCTTTGCCGCCCAGCTCGCCGGCGGCGGACTGGTGATCACCAGCGGCCTTGCCCTCGGTATCGACGGCGCCGCCCACCGGGGTGCCCTCGCCACCGGCAGGACCATCGCCGTGCTCGGTACCGGGGTCGATGTCGTCTATCCCCGCCAGCACGCTGGCCTCGCGGCGGAGATCCTCGCCGCCGGCGGCGCCCTGGTGAGTGAATTCCCCCCGGGGTTTCCCGTGCGGCGGGAGAGCTTCCCCCAGCGCAACCGCATCATCAGCGGGCTGGCCATGGGGGTGCTGGTGGTGGAGGCGGCCGTCAAGAGCGGCTCGCTCATCACCGCGCGGCTCGCCATGGAGCAGGGCCGGGAGGTCTTTGCCATTCCCGGGTCGGTGCACAATCCCCAGGTGCGGGGTTGCCATCAACTCATCCGCGAGGGGGCCACCCTCACCGAGACCCTAGATGATGTCATCACACAGTTGGGCGGCATGCTCGCCTACAAGGCCGAGGAGGCGGGGCTGCGGCGGGCACCGCCCCCCGCCCCGGCGGCGGACGAGGCCCGGGTGCTCGCGGCGCTGGGTTTCGATCCCCTCGACCCCGATACCCTCGCGGAGCGCACCGGCATGGCCATCCCCGGCCTGCTCGCGGCACTGGCGACCCTGGAGCTGCAGGGCTGGGTCGACAACCTCGGCGGCCTCTACATGCGGGTACGCTGAGGCGCCGCCGTCTCCCCTGGCAATTGCCGCGCCCCGGCATTTGCGGTAGCCTCAGCCGCCCATTTCGCACCCGTCCACCGATGACCTATTCCATGGCCCGTCACTGGCTCAACCACCCGCGCCTGCGCCGCGCCGCCCGCGCGATTCGCGCGGGCGGCGTGGTGGCCTATCCCACCGAAGCGGTGTGGGGGCTCGGCTGCGATCCCCTCGATGGCGGGGCGGTGGACGCCATTCTCGATCTCAAGGGCCGCAAGATGACCAAGGGCGTGATCCTCATCGCCGCCGACCTGGCCCAGGCGCTGCCCTTTGTCGGGGAGCTGACCCCAGCCCAGCGGGAGCGCCTGGCGCAGCCCGGGGCGTCGCCGGTGACCTGGGTGGTCCCCGCCAGTGCCCTGGCGCCCGTGTGGATCACCGGCGGCCGCGATACCCTGGCGCTGCGTATCACCGGGCACCCGGTGGCGGCGGCCCTGTGTCGGCTGGCGGGTACACCCCTGGTATCCACCTCCGCCAATCCCCAGGGGCTGCCGCCGGCGAGAACGGCCATGAAGGTGCGCTGCTACTTCGCCGACCGCCTGGCGGACATCGCCCCCGGCGCCGTGGGCCGGGCGGCCAAACCCAGCGAGATCCGCGACATCCGCACAGGCGCAATACTGAGGCCCGGAGGCTGAAAGCCATGAACAAAGACGCTGTCAAAACCTACCTGCTCGACCTCCAGGACCGCATCTGCGGGGAACTCGCCGCCGAGGACGGCGGCGCCGATTTCCGCGAGGACAGCTGGACCCGGGTCGAGGGCGGCGGCGGTCGCTCCCGGGTGCTCACCGGCGGCGCGGTGTTCGAGAAGGGCGGGGTGAACTTCTCCCACGTCCACGGCACCCACCTGCCCCCCTCCGCCACGGCGGCGCGGCCGGAGCTGGCGGGGCGCTCCTTCGAGGCCATGGGGGTCTCCCTGGTGATCCATCCGGAGAACCCCCATGTGCCCACCTCCCACGCCAACGTGCGCTTCTTCATCGCCGAAAAGGATGGCGAAGCCCCGGTGTGGTGGTTTGGCGGCGGTTATGACCTCACCCCCTACTACCCCTTCGCCGAGGACTGCGAGCACTGGCACCGGACGGCGAAGGCCGCCTGCGACCCGTTCGGCGCCGGCCTCTACCCCCGCTTCAAGCGCTGGTGCGACGAGTATTTCTACCTCAGGCACCGCGCCGAGACCCGGGGCGTGGGGGGGCTCTTCTTCGATGATTTCAGCGAGCTGGGCTTCGAGGAGAGCTTCGCCTTCCTGCGCGCCGTGGGGGACAGCTACGTGCCCGCCTACCGGCCCATCGTCGCCCGTCGCAAGGCTCTGCCCTGGGGGGAGCGGGAGCGGAACTTCCAGCTCTACCGCCGCGGTCGCTACGTGGAATTCAACCTGGTCTACGACCGGGGCACCCTGTTCGGCCTGCAGACCGGCGGGCGCACCGAGTCGATCCTCATGTCGCTGCCGCCCCTGGCGCGCTGGGAATACGACTGGCACCCGGAGCCCGGCAGCCCCGAGGCCGACCTCTACGACAATTACCTGAAACCCCGCGACTGGGTGTGAGGGCCATGACCGATCGCTACGCCGTGTTCGGCAACCCCGTCGCCCACTCCCGATCCCCGGACATTCACGCCCGCTTCGCCGCCGCCACCGGGCAGGACCTGGTCTACGACCGCCAGCTGGTGGCGCTGGGCGGCTTTGCCTCGGCCGCCCGGGCCTTTTTCACCGCCGGCGGCAAGGGGCTCAACGTCACCCTGCCCTTCAAGGAAGACGCCTTCGCCTTCGCCGACACCCTGAGCCCCCGGGCCCGGCGCGCCGGGGCGGTGAATACCCTGGCGCTGCGGGGCGAGGCCGTGCTGGGGGACAACACCGACGGCGCGGGGCTGGTGCGGGATATCCGCGCCAACCTGGGCTGGGAGCTTGCCGGCCGGCGGGTGCTGGTGCTGGGCGCCGGGGGCGCGGTAAGGGGTGTGCTGGCGCCGCTGCTGGCGGAGGGCCCGGCGCGGCTGGTGATCGCCAACCGCACGGTGGCCAGGGCCGCCGAGCTGGCCACCGCCTTCGCCGACCTGGGGCCCGTCGCCGGTGGCGGCTTCGCTGAACTTGATGGCCAGACGTTCGACCTGGTGATCAACGGCACCAGCGCCAGCCTCGCCGGCGACCTGCCACCCCTGCCCGAGGGCCTCCTGGCGCCGGGCGCCCGGTGTTACGACATGATGTACGGCAAGGCGCCCACGGTGTTCATGGCCTGGGCCGCCGACCGGGGCGCGGTGGTGGCGGATGGCCTCGGCATGCTGGTGGAGCAGGCGGCGGAGGCCTTCCTGCTGTGGCGGGGCGTGCGGCCGGAGACGGCGCCGGTGGTGGCTTGGTTGCGTGCAGGTCTGACGTCTGACGCTTGACGCTGGGCGTGGGGACCAATGCCGCCCCTCCTGCTGAGGGCATCGGGACAATCCCGCCAGCGGAGCCAGTACTCCAGCGTCAGACGTCAGACGTCAAGCGTCAGACCTGACATGCCCCTCCTCCAGATACTGATCCTTCAACTTCACATAGTTGGCCGGCGAGTAGGTAAAGAATTTGCGCTCCGAATCCTTCAGGGGGCGGCCCTGCTTGCAGGGGTTGCCGACATAGACAAAGCCGCTTTCCAGCCGCTTGCCGGGTGGCACCACGCAGCCGGCGCCGATGATCACCTCGTCCTCCACCACCGCGCCGTCGTTGATGATGGCGCCGTTGCCCACCAGGATGCGGTTACCCAGGGTGCAGCCGTGGAGCAGTGCGCGGTGGCCGATCACCACGTCGTCGCCGATGGTGAGGGGCCAGCCGCCGGGGTTGAAGTCGCTGGCGTGGGTGATGTGCAGCACGGCGTTGTCCTGGACGTTGGAGCGGTTGCCGATGCGGATACTGTGCATGTCGCCGCGCACCACGGCGCCCGGCCACACCGAGACATCGTCGCCGAGAACCACGTCGCCGATCACCGTGGCGGCCACGTCCACGTAGACCCGCTGGCCGAGTTGGGGAGCCTTGCCGCGAAAGGGGCGAATGGACGGGTGGGTCATGGTGGGTTCCTGGGTTGCCGGGCGGGACGGCTATAATAGTCCCCCTCAAGTCTGAATCAAGGGCGCCAGCCATGACCATCGTCAAACGCTTCATCGCCGGGGCGGTGTGCCCGAAGTGCGCGGCCATGGACCGCATCGTGATGTACACCGACAACGGCAAGCAGTTCCGGGAGTGCGTGAGCTGTGGCTACCTCGACGAGATGCGCTTCAACACCGCCCCCCGGGAACTGGATACCCGGGTCAATCGCAGCGAGGAGGAGCGCCGCGCGGCGGTGCAGCCGGTGCGGCTCATCGACCCGGGCAAGGACTGAATCGCGTCTCAGTGGATCGAGGTGGCCCCGTAGGCCGGCAGGTGCAGCAGGTCGCTGCCGAGGCTGTCCTTGAGGCACGGCCAGCGGCGCAGCAGCTCCGGCAGCGGTTCGGGCTTGCCCGCCGGTGATGCCGTCGGTGCGCGGTCACCGCGCCAGCCGTGGATCAGCTCCGTGGCGATCAGGTGCACGGCGTCGTCGAGCTGGTTGGCGTAGCTCTCGCCGATCAGCTGGTGGATGATCAGGTTGGAGCGGGTGGTGTCGATGGGCGCCAGGGCCCGGCCCCGGGACACCAGGTGGTGGTCGTTCATCTCCTCGATCAGGCGGTGGGCCATGTAGGCGGTGTTCATGGCGCCGTTGAGCCCGTGGTGCCCCACCACCAGGCGCGGCGGGCTGGCGAAGAACTCCACGCAGCGATCGATGATGGCCTCGACGTCCTCCCCGTTGCCCTGCGGTTCGGCGATATCCCTGAGAGCGTCCAGCAGATCCGGTACCCGCTGGACGTAGTCCCGCACGAACGCCAGCAGGTTGGCGGTCGGGTCCCGGGCGTTGACCTGGATGGTGCAGTGCAGCCGGTGGAGCCGCCCGTGGAGCAGGTAGGCGAGCTCGCCGGTGCGCTGTTCGTGGTCGAGGGCGTCGGCGATGGCCGCGCGCAGGGTGACGGTGTCCATGGATGAAAGCTAGACCCTGCCCGGGGGATTGCAAAGAACCAATGGTCATAACGGTTTCCCCGCCGCCCGCGCCGCCGCACTACGGCGTCCGCGGCTTTGCGCGCAAAAGCCCGGCTCGGGCGGGATGTTGTCGTGACTGGCGCGGAATCGTTCTGCTATACTCGCCGCCCTGCCCGGGTAGGCAGCGCCCTTGCGCGCGCATTTTCTGCACGGGGAACAAGAAATCTCGAGAACTCAACACGGAGAAAACGGGCGATGCTACCTAACGTCAAGCAGCTTTTCCTGCGCGTGCTTGCTCTTTTTCTGCTATCCCCTCTCGCTGTCGCCGCCCAGGCGGAGCAAGGGGGATCATGGCGGGAAGTGCTAAACATGACCCCCGGTGTCACGGAAGTGAGCCGGCAAATCCACGAGCTGCACATGATCATCTTCTGGATCTGCGTGGTGATTGGCGTGGTGGTGTTCGCGGTCATGTTCTACAGCATGATCGTCCACCGCAAGTCGAAGGGCTACAAGGCCGCCAACTTCCACGAGAGCACCGCCGTGGAGATCGCCTGGACCGTGGTTCCCGCCCTTATCCTCATCGTCATGGCCGTGCCCGCCACCAAGGCTCTGATCAATCTCTACGACACCTCCGACGCCGAGATCGACATCAAGGTCACCGGCTACCAGTGGAAGTGGCAGTACGAGTACCTGGGCCAGGACGTGCAGTTCATGAGTGAACTCTCCACCCCCGAGGCCGAGATCTACAACAAGGAAGCCAAGGGCGAGTTCTACCTGGCCCAGGTTAACAACCCCCTGGTGATCCCCGTGGACACCAAGGTGCGCTTCCTGATCACCGCCAAGGACGTGATCCACTCCTGGTGGATGACCGATTTCGGCGTCAAGAAGGATGCCATCCCCGGTTTCATCAACGAAACCTGGGCCAAGGTGGAAAAGACCGGCGTCTATCGCGGTTACTGCGCCGAGCTGTGCGGCCAGGGCCACGCCTTCATGCCCATCGTGGTGAACGTCGTCGAGAAGGACGAGTACGCCCAGTGGATCGCCGAGAAGAAGGAGGCGGCCGCCGCCATGCGTGAGCTGGCGTCCAAGACCTTTACCCTGGACGAACTGATGGAGCGCGGCGAAGCCGTGTACAACCAGTCCTGCGCCTCCTGCCACCAGGCCAACGGCGAAGGCATCCCCGGCGTGTTCCCCGCCATGAAGGGCGGCGCCATCACCACCGGCCCCCTCGAAGGCCATCTCGACATCGTGGTCAACGGCAAGGCCGGCACCGCCATGCAGGCCTTTGGCGCCCAGCTCTCCGAGGTGGATCTCGCCGCCGTGATCACCTACGAGCGCAATGCCTGGGGCAACAATCTCGGCGACGTGGTGCAACCCGTCGATGTACTCACATTCAAGCAAGGCCAATGAGGGAGGGTTAAGCAATGGCACACGGTCCCGCTAAAGGTATTGGCCGCTGGCTCTTTACCACCAACCACAAGGACATCGGCACGATGTACCTGTGGTTCAGTTTTGCGATGTTCCTCTTGGGTGGCTTCTTCGCCATGGTGATTCGCGCCGAGCTGTTCTCGCCCGGCATGCAGATCGTCCGCCCCGAGTTCTTCAACCAGATGACCACCATGCACGGCCTGGTGATGGTGTTCGGCGCCATCATGCCGGCGTTCGTGGGTCTCGCCAACTGGATGATTCCGCTGCAGATCGGCGCGCCGGACATGGCACTGCCCCGCATGAACAACCTGAGCTTCTGGATCCTGCCGTTCGCCTTCGCGATCATGGCGGGCACCCTGTTCATGGAAGGCGGCGCCCCCAATTTCGGCTGGACCTTCTACGCGCCCCTGTCCACCACCTATGCGCCACCGTCGGTGAACTACTTCATCTTCGCGGTGCACATCATGGGTGCGTCCTCGATCATGGGTTCCATCAACATCATCGCCACCGTGCTCAACATGCGCGCCCCCGGCATGACCCTGATGAAAATGCCGCTGTTCGTGTGGACCTGGCTGATCACCGCCTTCCTGCTGATTGCCGTGATGCCGGTACTCGCCGGTGCCGTCACCATGATGCTGATGGATATCAACTTCGGCACCAGCTTCTTCGACGCCGCGGGCGGCGGTGACCCGGTGCTGTTCCAGCACGTGTTCTGGTTCTTCGGCCACCCCGAGGTGTACATCATCATCCTGCCGGCCTTCGGTGTGATCTCCGCGATCATCCCCACCTTCAGCCGCAAGCCGCTGTTCGGCTATTCGTCGATGGTGTACGCCACCGCGGCGATCGCCTTCCTGTCGTTCATCGTCTGGGCTCACCACATGTTCACCGTGGGGATGCCGCTCACTGGCGAGCTGTACTTCATGTACGCCACCATGCTGATCGCGGTGCCCACCGGCGTGAAGGTGTTCAACTGGATCAGCACCATGTTCAAGGGCGCCATGTCCTTTGAAACCCCGATGCTGTTCTCCATTGCCTTCGTGATCCTGTTCACCATCGGCGGCTTCACCGGCCTGATGCTGTCCATCGCGCCCTCCGACATCCAGTACCACGACACCTACTTCGTGGTGGCCCACTTCCACTACGTGATGGTGGCGGGCGCGGTGTTCTCCGGCACCGCGGCGGTGTACTACTGGCTGCCCAAGTGGTGCGGTCGCATGTACAACGAGACCATGGGCAAGCTGCAGTTCTGGATCGCCTTCATCGGCTTCAACATCACCTTCTTCCCGCAGCACTTCCTGGGTCTGGCCGGCATGCCCCGTCGCTATGCCGACTACTCCCTGCAGTTCGCGGACTGGAACATGGTGTCCAGCATCGGCGCCTTCATCTACGGTGCGGCCCAGCTGCTGTTCCTCTACAATGTGATCGCGACCATTGTGGCGGGCGAGAAGGTCAGCGAGCCGAAGACCTGGGAGGGCGCGGAAGGCCTGGAGTGGACGGTGGCAACCCCCGCCCCCTACCACACCTTCTCCACTCCACCCGAGGTCAAGTAAGCGGATAGCGCGCGGACGAGGACAGGAACATGGCGAACAAACCAGTCACCCTTACCTTGGTAAAGTCGTTGCTTGGCGCGGCGGCCATGTTCCTCTTCGCCATCTTCGTCATGCCGCCTCTCTATGACGTCTTCTGCGAGGTCACGGGGATCGGTGGCAAGACCGGTGGCCGCTACGAGGAGGATGTGGCGGTGGCGGGTGTCGACACCTCGCGGACGGTGAAGGTGCAGTTCGTCGCCACCAACAATGGCGAGATGGACTGGGTCTTCAAGCCCACCGTGTATGAGGTCAAGGTGCACCCGGGGGAGCCCACGCCGGTGACGTTCTACGCCAAGAACACCACCGACAGGGACATGGTCGGCCAGGCCATCCCCAACGTGGTGCCCAACAACGCCGCGCAGCATTTTCTCAAGACCGAGTGCTTCTGCTTCAACAGCCAGCCTCTGGCGGCCGGGGAGGAGGCCGAGCTTCCCCTGGTGTTCATCGTCGACCGGGACCTGCCCCCGGCGGTGCACACCATTACCCTGTCCTACACGCTCTTTGATGTAACGGATCGCGTCGCCCCGGGCGCCGTGGCCAAACTGGATTAATAAGTCGTGCGCCCCCCGGGCGACATTGCGGAGAAACACAATGGCAACTGATAGCAATTATTACGTTCCCGAGCAGAGCAAGCTGCCGCTGATCATGGCTCTTGGCCTCGGCCTCATCGCCGCGGGCGCCGCCAGCTGGATCGGCGGCGGGTCGGCGATGGTGTTCCTCGCCGGGGCCCTGGTGCTGGCGTTCACCTTCTATACCTGGTTCAGCACCGTGATCCGCGAGAACATGGCGGGCATGAACAGCGAGCAGCTCAAGCGCTCCTATGTGTGGGGCATGAGCTGGTTCATCTTCTCCGAGGTGATGTTCTTCGCCGCCTTCTTCGGTGCGCTCTTCTACGTGCGGTTCGTCTCCTCCAGCCACCTGGAGGCCAGCGCCGACCTGCTGTGGAACGGTTTCGAGTTCGCCTGGCCGCTGATGACCACCCCCGACATGGCCGTGGCCGGCGAGGCCGCCAAGTTCAAGGGCCCCGAGGGCATCATTGATCCCTGGCACCTGCCCTTGATCAACACCATCATCCTGCTGACCTCCAGTGTCACCGTTCACTTTGCCCACACCGCCCTCAAGAAGGACAACCGCAAGGGTTTCAATCTGTGGTTGGCGATCACCGTGCTGCTCGGCATCGTGTTCCTGTTCTTCCAGGTGGAGGAATACGTCGAGGCCTACACCGAACTGGGCCTGACCCTGGAATCCGGCATCTTCGGCACCACCTTCTTCATGCTCACCGGCTTCCACGGCGCCCACGTGACCCTCGGTACCTTCATGCTGCTGATCCAGCTGCTGCGGGGCCTGAAGGGCCACTTCACCCACGACGATGCCTTCGGCTTCGAGGCCTCCTCCTGGTACTGGCACTTCGTGGACGTGGTCTGGGTGGGCCTGTTTATCTTCGTTTACGTACTCGGTTCCTGATTTCCCGCCCCACCGGGGCGAGGGATTCCCGCGACATGGCCAGGACAGGTTCCTGGCCATGTCGTGAATGGCCCCTCAGTTGTTGTCGGGGCCGACCGGCGCCACATGGCCGGGGTGGAGCTGGCGGTCCCAGGGGGCGGTGCTGTGCAGCTTGCCGGAGGCGAAGCCGTAGACGATGGTGCCCACCAGCAGCGCCGCCAGCGTCACCCGCACCCCGAGGGCATAGAGGGTCCGCCGTCGGGAATTCCCCACATCCTTCATGAGAAAGTACAGGCCGCTGGTGAGGCTGGCCAGCACGGCGATGAACAGGATGACGATGATGATCTTCAACAGCATGGCGGCTAACCCTTCCAAAAGCGGTGATTTAAGCACAGATGGCTGATGCAACGAAGCAACCCGCCGGCCCCGGCTTTCGCTGGCAACCCAATCGCGGGATCCTGCTGTTCACCCTGCTGTTCCTGCCGGTGACCCTGTCCCTCGGCTTCTGGCAGCTCGATCGCGCCGAGGAAAAACGCATGCTCGCGGCGGAGTTCCAGGGCCGCGAGGTGGCCGCAAAGGTGAATTTGGACGATCTCGAAACCGGTGGTGACCACCAGTACCGCCGGGTCACCGCCACCGGTCGTTTCGACCCCGACCACGCCATTCTGCTCGATAACCGGGTGCGCCAGGGGCGCCCCGGCTATGAGGTGGTGGTGCCCTTCCAGCTGGCGGCCAGCGGGCGCTGGCTGCTGGTCAATCGCGGCTGGATCGGGGCGGCAGCGAGCCGCGACCAGCTGCCCGCGGTGGCGGAGGTCCCGGGGGATGTGACCCTCTCGGGGTATCTGTACCAGTCCCCCGGGGAGCCCTTCACCCTCGGCGCCGAGCAGTGGCGGGAGCGCTGGCCCCAGGTGCTGCAGAACCTGGATATCGCCGGCGTTGCCACCTTGCTGGAGGTGGAGCTGTCCCCCTGGACCCTGCGCCTCGACGCTTCCTCCCCCGGCGCCCTCGCGGTGGGTTGGGAAGTGATCAACGTCCAGCCGGAGAAGCACACCGCCTACGCGGTACAGTGGTTTGCCCTCGCCGCCGCCCTGGTGGTGCTCGCCCTCTTCGCCAATTCCAACCTGGGCGCCCTGGTGCGCCGTCGGAGCTGAACCATGACCGATACCCCCTCCCGTTTCACCGCGCCCCTGCAACTGGTGCTGATGGTGGCGATCATCGTCGCCACCATCATCGCCGGCTTTGTGATGATGCCCGACAGCCAGGAGGAGCGGGACGCCCTGCTCAGCAAGCTCGGCACCACCAACCACGGCACCCTGCTGCAACCGGCGCTGCCCATCGCCGATCTGCCTCTGCGCGATGCCGAGGGCAATCCCTGGTCCTGGGGGGAGCACAAGCCCAAGTGGCGATTGCTGCTCCCGGCGGGCAGCGCCTGTGGCGAGGACTGCCGCGAGCTGCTTTACCTGAGCCGCCAGGTCCACCTGTTGCTCGGCAAGTACACCGGGCGCTTCGAGCGCTTCTACGTCAATCTGGAGGGCGACCTGGGGGCGGATACCGCCCAGTACCTGGAGCAGGAGCACCACTTCGTGAAGGTGATGTCCGTCGACCCGGCGGCGTTCGAGGGTTGGATCGCCGGCAGCAATCTGCCCCGGGGGCAGGGTACAATGGCGGCCATTCTGGTGGACCCGGCGGGGCTGGCGATGATGTTCTACACCGCCGACATCTCCGGCAACCACATGCTGGAAGACCTCAACCACCTGCTCAAGTATTCCCCGGACTGATTGCCGGGCCGGGCGGGCAGCAGCGGATCTGCCTGGCCGGCGCACAGTTTTCGTCAAGACCCTTTAGGGAGACCACGCCATGGCGCTGTTCAATACTCCAACGCTGCGCAAACCCGGTTTCAAGCTGGTACTCGCGGCCTTCTGCCTCGCCATCGTGGTGGTGGTGCTGGGGGCGTTCACCCGGTTGGTGGACGCCGGCCTCGGCTGCCCGGACTGGCCGGGCTGTTACGGCCATCTGCTGTGGCCGGTGCAGGATCACCACGTCGAGCGCGCCAACGAGGCCTGGCCGGACATGCCCGTCGATCACGCCAAGACCTGGCCTGAAATGGTCCACCGCTACTTCGCCGGCACCCTGGGGCTTTTCATCGTCGCCATCGTCGCCGTCGCCTGGAAACGGCGGGAGGACGCCGGCTACCCGTTCCGCCTGCCCCTCTTCCTGCTGTTCATGGTGGTATGGCAGGCGCTGTTCGGCATGTGGACGGTGACCCTCAAACTGTGGCCGCAGATCGTGACCCTGCACCTGCTGGGGGGCATGACGGTACTGTCCCTGCTGTGGCTGCTGGTGACGCGGCTCGACAACCAGGTGTGGCGCCTGCCATCTCGGGTTCACGCCGGTGCCACCGGGCTCAAGCCCTGGGTGCTGGGGGCCATTGTCATCGTGGTGTGCCAGATCATGCTGGGCGGCTGGACCAGCTCCAACTACGCGGCCTACGCCTGCCACGACTTTCCCACCTGCCACGGGGAGTGGTGGCCGCCCATGGATGTGGCCCGGGGTTTTGATATCTTCCAGACCATCGGCCCCAATTACCTCGGTGGCCAGCTGGAAAGCGACGCCCGGGTGGCCATTCACTTCACCCACCGCCTCGGCGCCATCGCGGTCACCCTCTACCTGCTGGCCCTCTGTCTGCGCCTTGCCACCCTCGGGGATCGGCGCCTGAAATCCATGGCCTGGGTGGTGCTGGGGGCGCTGGCCCTGCAGGTGGCCCTCGGTATCTCCAACGTGCTGTTCCATATCCCGCTGTCCCTGGCGGTGATGCACAACGCCGGCGGGGCGCTGCTGCTTTTGACACTCATCACCCTGGCCGCCAGGCTGTGGATGGCCGAACCCGAGGAGCACCCGGCGTGACGGAACTGACCCAAGCCAAGGCCAGCTGGCGGGACTACCTGGAGCTCACCAAGCCCAACGTGGTGGCGCTGATGATTCTCACCGCCCTGATCGGCATGTTTCTCGCCGTGCCGGGCATGGTGCCCCTCGACGTACTGATCTGGGGCAACCTGGGGATCGCCCTGTGCGCCGGCTCCGCCGCCACCGTCAACCACCTGGTGGACCGGGTGGTGGACACCAAGATGGCCCGCACCTTCAACCGCCCGGTGGCCACCGGGCGGGTGGAACCGGTCAATGCCATGGTCTTCGCCGCCGTCCTCGGCGTCGCTGGCATGGCCATCCTGCTGGTGTTCATCAATGCCCTCACCGCCTGGCTCACCCTGGCCTCCCTGGTGGGTTACGCGGTGATCTATACCCTTTTCCTCAAGCGCGCCACGCCCCAGAACATCGTCATCGGCGGCCTCGCCGGCGCCGCCCCGCCGCTGCTCGGCTGGACGGCGGTGACCGGCGAGATCCACGGCTACGCGCTGTTGCTGGTGCTGATCATCTTTGCCTGGACCCCGCCCCACTTCTGGGCCCTGGCGGTGCACCGCCGCGAGGAGTACGCCAAGGCCGAGGTGCCGATGCTCCCGGTCACCCATGGCGACCGCTATACCCGCCTGCACATCCTGCTCTACACCATCATCATGGTGGTGGTCACCGTGCTGCCGTTCGTCACCGGCATGAGCGGCTGGCTGTACCTGCTGGGGGCGCTGGTGCTGGGGGCCGGTTTCCTCTACTGGGCCATCGTGTTGATGATCGGCAAGAACCCCGATGCCGGCATGGACACCTTCAAGTATTCCATCGTCTACCTGATGGCGCTGTTCATCGTGATGCTGGCGGATCACTACCTGGTGACCGTGCCGCCCTTTCTGAAACTGGAGTGATGCCGTGAATACCAACCGCAAGATCTGGGTGACCGTCGCCCTGTGCGTCGGCTTTGCCCTGCTGATGCTGGCGGGGCTGATGAACAAGCTCAGCCAGCCCCGCATTCTCACCGAGTACGAGCTGCGGGAGTACGGCGCCATGGTGCTCGACAAGCCCCGCCGCTTCAGTGATTTCGAGCTGGTGACCCACGGCGGCGAGCCCTTCACCCGTGAATCACTGGTGGGCAAGTGGACCCTGCTGTTCCCGGGCTTTACCCAGTGCCCCGACATCTGCCCCACGACCCTGGCGACGCTCCACCGCCTAGTGGACGTACTCGACGAGGATGAGAAAAAGGACGTCCAGGTGGTGATGTTGACGGTGGATCCGGAGCGCGACACCGAGGAAAAGCTGGCTGCCTACGTGCCCTACTTCAACCCGGACTTCATCGGCGTCACCGGCAATCCGTACCAGATTCTCAACCTCGCCACCCAGCTCAGCGTGGTCTACGCCAAGGTGCCCACCGGCGGGGACGGCTACACCATGGACCACAGCGGCAACGTGGTGATCATCAACCCCCGGGGGGACTACCACGGCTTCTTCCGCCCGCCCTTCGAGGAAGGCGCCATGCGGGTGGCCTGGCGCTCCCTGGTGCGCACCTTCAAGGGCTGATTCAGCTGTGGCGCCGGGGCCAGGCCAGTGACAGCACGAACAGCAGCCCGGCACCGAGCACGATGGACGGCCCCATGGGGGTGTCCCACCACCAGGAAGCGGCGATACCGAGGCACACCGCCGTCATCCCCGCCAGGCTGCCGAGCATCGCCATCTGCCCCGGTCCGGTGGCGAAGCGCCGGGCGGTGGCGGCGGGTATCACCAGCAGTGCGGTGATCAGCAGCACGCCCACCACCTTCATGGCGCTGGCGATCACCAGGGCGAGGGTGAGCATCAGCGCGGTCTTCACCCAGCCCACCTTCACCCCTTCCACCCGCGCCAGATCCTCGTGGACCGTAATGGCCAGCAGCGGCGTCCACAGCCGGTGGAGCAGCGCCAGGACGACCACGGCGGTGATCCAGATCCCGAGGGTCTCTCCCTGTGTCACCGCCAGCAGGTCGCCGAACAGCAGGGCCTCCAGATCCATGCGGGCGCCGGGGATCAGATACATGGCGATGAGGCCGAGGGCCAGGGAGCTGTGGGAGAGAATCCCGAGCAGAGTGTCGGTGGCGAGGCTGTGCTGCCGTTGCAGGGCCAGCAGGCCCAGGGCCATCAGCATGCACACCAAGGTCACCGCGAGCCCCGGGGCGATGGCGAGCCAGAGCCCGGCGGCGACACCGAGCAGCGCGGCGTGGGCCAGGGTGTCGCCGAAGTAGGCCATCCGCCGCCACACCACAAAGGCCCCGAGGGGGCCGCTCACCAGGGCGACGCCCAGCCCCGCCAGCAGCGCCAGCAGCAGGAAGTCAGTCATGGCGGTGGTCTGCGCACCGCGCCACGTCGCCGTGCAGGCCGTGCTCGTGGTCGTGGTGGTGGGTGTAGAGGGCCGTGCGGGCGCCGAACAGCTCGGTGTAGGCGGCGCTCGCGGACACCGCCTCCGGGGTGCCGTGGCAGCACACATGGCGGTTCAGGCAGATCACCTGGTCGGTGGCGGCCATCACCAGGTGCAGATCGTGGGACACCATGAGGATGGCGCAGCCGGTCTCGGCGCGGATGCGGGTGATGAGGCGGTACAGGGCCTCCTGGCCGTTGACATCCACCCCCTGCACCGGCTCGTCGAGCACCAGCAGTTCAGGCTTGCGCAGCAGGGCGCGGGCCAACAGCACCCGCTGGGTTTCTCCCCCCGACAGGGCGCTCACCGGCTGGTCCAGCAGCCGGGGTATCTCGACCCGGGCAAGGGCGTCCCGGCAGCGCCCCCTGTCCCGGTCGGCGAGGGCGAGAAAGCCGCCCACGGTGAGGGGCAGGGTGGCGTCGATGTGGAGTTTTTGCGGCATGTAGCCGATGCGCAGCGGGCGCGGGCTGGCCACCGAGCCGCTGTCCGGCCGCTGCAGGCCGAGGATGACGCGGATCAGCGAGGTCTTGCCGGCGCCGTTGGGGCCGATCAGGGTGAGGATCTGCCCTGCCGGCAGGGTGAAGCTGACATTGTCGAGAATTGACCGGCCGCCGAGGCTGAGACAGAGGTTGCGCACATCCAGCAGGGTGCTCATGGTCCGCCACCCCCGTCGCGGCAACTGGCGCACAGGCCGGACAGCTCCACGGTCTGGGATTCGAGGCGAAAGCCGGCCCGTTCCGAGGTCTCGGCGATCACCTGGTTGAGGTGGTCGGCGCTCAATTCGGCGGCACTGCCACAGTGGCGGCACACCATGAAGACATCGCTGTGCTCGCTGCCGGGGAAAGGGCAGCCGATGAAGGCATTGCGCGATGGCAGGCGGTGGATCAGGCCCAACTCCAGCAGGAACTCGATGGCCCGGTAGACACTGGGGGCGCGGATCGGGCTGCCGATGACGGAGGGCAGCTGCTCGACGATGCTGTAGGCTCCGAGGGGTCTGTGGTTCTGCCAGATCAGTTGCAGAACCGCCCTGCGTATCGGGGTGAGGCGAGCGCGAGCGGCGGCGCAGCGCTCCTCGGCGCGGCTCAGGGCGGCGGCGATACAGCGCTGGTGATCGTGGTGCTGGTAGGCCGAACGGGAATTACTGAGCATGGCGGGCCTCGGGGAATATGACGGTATAATGTACCAATTCAAGGGCCGCGCCAAGCGGGCTTCTGGCGCCGAAGGGTGTGGCAAGCCGGCTCGGACAGCCAGCAACGGGGATGAAATGAAACAACATATCAAAAAATCAGTGGCGAGCCCCTGGCGACAGGGCCTTGGGGTATTGCTCGCCGTTATGGCCCCGCTGCTCCCCCTCGCGCTCGCCGCTGCCGATCCCGCGGAAAGGCCCCTGGTGGTGACCAGCATTCGCCCCCTGACCCTGATCGCCCGGGAGCTGGCGGGCGGCGACGCCGAGGTTCGCGAGTTGCTCACCGCGGGCGAGGATCCCCACCACGTTGCCCTGAGCCCGTCCCGGCGGCGACTCCTGGCCCGCGCCGACCTGGTGGTATGGGTTGGCCCGGGGCTCGAAGCCTTCCTGGCGAAGCCGCTTGCCGGTCTCGACGCCGAGCGGGTACTGACCTGGCTGCCGGGGGGGGCGGATCATGGCGGTGATCACGGTCACCTCCAGGGTACCGCCGGGGACCCCCATGTCTGGCTCGACCCGGCGGCCACGGTGCGTTTCGCCCGCGCCCTCGCCGGGCGGCTGGCGCGGCTTGAGCCTTCCGGGGCCGCCGGCTTCCGGTCGCGGCTGGCGGACTTCGAGGCGCGGCTCGACGCAGTCGATGGGGGCATCGCCGGACGCCTGGCGCCGTTGGGGGATCGGGTGTTCGTCGCCGAACACGCCGCCTACGGACCGTTCCTCGCCCATTACGGCCTTCAGCTGGCCGGTAGCCTCAGCGACCCGTCAGGGGTGGCCCTCGGTGCCCGCAACCTCTGGGGATTGAAAGGCCGCGACGATGTGGCCTGTGTCGCGGTGGAGCGGGCGCCGGGTTCCCGACTCGCCCGACAGCTGGCGGCGCAACTGGGGGTGCCGGTGGTGGTGATCGACCCCCTGGGCCTCGACGTGCCCCTGGCGCGGGGCTATGCCGGATTGCTCGGGGGCATGGCGGCGGGTTTCGAGGAGTGCCTCGATTCAGGGCAGTGACGGGGGCGTGGCGGTGATCGCCAGCAGCTTGTCCCGGTATTCCGCCGGATCCTTGTCGGCGCCGTAACCGGCGCCCCCGAACATCCCCGCACGCCCCAGCAGCCGCGACACCCAGAAGCGGGTGGCGGCAATGGCGAGCATCCCCGGCCAGTGGGCCACCTCCGCCGCCGTCAATGGGCGCACGGCACGGTAGGCATTCACCAGGGCCGCCAAGCGGGAAACATCCAGCCCGCCGCCGTCCGCCGCACACCAATCGTTGGCGACGATCGCCAGGTCCAGCAGCAGCCAGTCGTGGCAGGCGTTGTAGAAGTCGATCACCCCGCGCAACTCGTCGCCCTCGAACAGGCTGTTGTCTTGGAACAGGTCGCCGTGGATGGCACCCCGGGGCAGGTCGGCCTCCCTCGCCGCCAGCTGGCGGTAGCGACTCAGCTGGACGGCGAGCAGACGACGGTCGGCGCCGTCGAGCAGGGGTTCCAGATCCCGTGCAGACTCCGCCAGCCAGGCAAGGCCGCGCCGGTTGGCCGGCGGGTCGGCGAGGTCCGCCGCGGCCCGGTGGGCGCGGCCGAGGAAGCGCCCGATGGTGGCGCAGTGCCCGGCGGTGGGCGGCGCCGGGTGATGCCCGGGAACCCGGGGAAACACCAGCGCCGGTTTGCCCGCCAGCTGATGGACCCTGAGCCCCCGGGCATCGGGCAGGGGTGCGGGCACCGGCAGCCCCCGCTCCGCCAGGTGGCTGCTGAGCCGGGCGGCAAAGCGCGCCTGCCCGGCGTCGGCCATTTCCACCAGGCTGAGCACATAGGGCCGGATCGCACCCCCCGCGGTGGCAGTGAAAAAGAAGGTGCTGTTCTCGATGCCCGCCGCCACCGGTAGCGGCTCCCCGTCGAGGATCAGCCCTAGGTCGCGGGCCAGGGGGCGCAGCAGATCGGCGCTGACGGGGGTGTGGACGGCCATGGCGGTCTTTCCGTGCAAAGCCATAGTGTATCCTTCCGCCACCGGATCAAGGACATTGCGATGACTGAACAGACTCCCCTGGTGCTGGTTGACGGCTCCTCTTACCTTTACCGAGCCTTTCACGCCCTGCCGCCCCTCACCAACTCCAGCGGTCAGCCCACCGGTGCCATCAAGGGGGTGATCGCCATGCTCAAGCGGCTGGGCAAGGACTACCCCGGCAGCGAGTTGGTGGTGGTGTTCGATGCCAAGGGCAAGACCTTCCGGGACGAGATGTTCGAGCAGTACAAGTCCCATCGCCCGCCCATGCCCGACGATCTGCGCCGCCAGATCGAGCCGATCCACGCCATCGTGCGGGCCATGGGCCTGCCGCTGCTGATCGTCGACGGCGTCGAGGCGGACGACGTCATCGGCACCCTGGCCCGGCGCCGCGCCGCCGAGGGCAAGCCGGTGGTGATCTCCACCGGCGACAAGGACATGGCGCAACTGGTGGACGGGCACATCACCCTGGTCAACACCATGACCGACACCCGGCTCGATGCCGACGGGGTGCGGGACAAGTTCGGCGTGGGCCCCGAGCTGATCATCGACTATCTGGCGCTGGTGGGGGACAAGGCGGACAACATTCCCGGCGTGCCGGGGGTGGGTGAAAAGACCGCCCTTGCCCTGCTGCAGAATGTCGGCGGCCTCGACGCCATCTACGGCGATCTGGAGGCAATCCGCGAACTGGATTTTCGCGGCGCGAAAAAAATGCCGGAGAAATTCGCCGAGCACCGGGACCAGGCCTACCTGTCCCATCAGCTGGCCACCATCAAGACCGACGTGGAACTGGCCCCAGACGCGGATCTTCTCGCCCCCCGTGAGGCCGATAAATCGCAACTGCTGGCGCTGTTCCTGGACCTGGAATTCAAGGCCTGGAGCGACGAGTTGCTCAATGACGACGAGGTGGCGGCCGAGCAGCCGGCGGTGGACAAAACCTGGCACACAGTGCTCGACCGGGAGGACTTCGAAGCCTGGCTCGCCCGGCTGGTCGAGGCCGAGCTGTTCGCCTTCGATACCGAGACCACCAGCCTCGACTACATGGATGCCGACCTGGTGGGGGTGTCCTTCGCCGTGGAACCCCACGAGGCCGCCTACGTGCCCCTCGCCCATGACTACCTCGGTGCCCCCGCCCAGCTCGACCGCCAGTGGGTGCTGGACCGGTTGAAGCCCTTGCTGGAAGACCCGAACAGGCCCAAGGTGGGGCAGAACCTCAAGTACGACATGAGCGTGCTGGCACGCCATGGCATCAGTCTGCGGGGCGTCGCCTTCGACACCATGCTGGAATCCTATGTGCTCGATTCCACCGGCTCCCGCCACGACATGGACAGCCTGGCCCTCAAGTACCTGGGTGAAAAGACCATCCACTTCGAGGATATCGCCGGCAAGGGCGCCGGACAGCTCCGCTTCAACCAGATCGCCCTCGAAGAGGCCGGCCCCTACGCCGCCGAGGACGCCGACGTCACCCTGCGCCTGCACCGCGCGCTGTGGCCCCGGGTGTGCGAGGTGCCTTCACTGCGGGCGGTGTTCGAGGACATCGAAATGCCCCTGGTGCCGGTGCTGTCCCGCATCGAGCGCAACGGCGCCCGGGTGGATGCCGCCCTGCTCAAGGCCCAGGGCAAGGAAATCGCCCTGCGCCTCGACGAACTGGAGCGGGAGGCCCACGAGCTGGCGGGCCAGGCCTTCAATCTCGCCTCCCCCAAGCAGCTGGGGGAGATCCTGTTCGACAAGCTCAAGATCCCGGTGGTGAAGAAAACCGCCACCGGCGCCCCCTCCACCAAGGAGGAGGTGCTGCAGGAGCTGGCCCTCGACTACCCCCTGCCCCGGGTTCTCCTCGAACACCGGGGCCTGGCCAAGCTGCAGTCCACCTACATCGACAAGCTGCCGCGCATGATCAATGCCCGCACCGGGCGGGTGCACACCTCCTACCACCAGGCGGGCACCGCCACCGGGCGGCTGTCGTCCACCGACCCCAACCTGCAGAACATCCCGGTGCGCAGCAGCGAGGGGCGGCGCATCCGCCAGGCCTTCGTGGCGGACAGGGGCAACCGCATCCTCGCCGCCGACTACTCCCAGATCGAACTGCGCATCATGGCTCACCTGTCCGGCGACGCCAGCCTGGTGCAGGCGTTCAAGGAGGGACTCGACATCCACCGGGCGACGGCGGCGGAGGTGTTCGACACCCCCCTCGACAGGGTTACCCAGGAGCAGCGACGCAGTGCCAAGGCCATCAACTTTGGCCTGATCTACGGCATGTCCGCCTTCGGCCTCGCGCGCCAGCTACACCTCGGCCGCAACCAGGCCCAGGAATATATCGACCTGTACTTCGCCCGCTACCCCGGGGTCGCCGCCTACATGGAGCGCACCCGCCAGCAGGCCCGGGACCAGGGCTATGTGGAGACCCTGTTCGGGCGCCGCCTCCATCTGCCGGACATCAAGGCCGGCAACGGGCAGCTGCGCCAGGCGGCGGAGCGCACCGCCATCAATGCCCCCATGCAGGGCACCGCGGCGGACATCATCAAACGGGCAATGATCGCGGTGGACCGGTGGTTGACCGACAGGGCGTTGGACACCCGGATGATCATGCAGGTGCACGACGAACTGGTATTCGAGGTCCCGGAGGGGGAACTCGATGAGGTGCGGGACACCGTGGTGCGGCTTATGGCGGAGGCCGCGACCCTCGATGTGCCGCTGGTGGTGGATGCCGGAGTCGGGGCCAACTGGGACGAAGCCCACTGACGGGCTTCGGAACAAAATGCAGGGCGGCTGGAACTTCGGGGCGCGGGCCGGGTCTCAGTCGTCGCAGGCAGTGAGTGAAGTTCTCCCATTTGCGGCTTGCGATTAGCTTGTTCCCCTTTGTTAAAGCACATACACCCTGGCCTCTCCCCTCACTCTTGGGCCAGGGTTTTTTTTGCCCGCAAGGCAGGTTTCGGGGTGGTGGAAAAAATTTTCAACTTTTTTGCGAAACCGCTGAACTTTGCTTTTCGGACCCGGTCTCAGTTACCGGTTAATGTCTCCCTCTTCGTTGTGAGCATACCGGGAACCCTCTCCCCTCTTGGCTATTCCCGGTTTTTAGGTTGCCGGCGCACCCGCGCCGGTTTTTTTTGTCCGCTGTTTGGCAGGCCCTGTCAATCGCTTGCAAGCCATTGATTCAAAAAGGCTTCAAGCTCCTCAAGCCCCGTCTTCTTGAGGGACGAGAAAAGCTGGATGGAGAGGTTCTCGACCCCCTCGCGGATCAGCTCGTTGCGCACCTTGAGAAGCAGATTGCTGGCCGGGCCGTGGTTCAGCTTGTCCGCCTTGGTGAGCAGGATGTGCAGCGGCAGGTGCCCGGCGGCCGCCCAGCGGATCATCTGCCAGTCGTACTCCTGCAGCGGATGGCGGATATCCATCAGCAGCACCAGGGCCTTCAGGGACTGGCGCTGCTGCAGGTACTCGGCCAGGTGCTGGTCCCAGTCCGCCTTGGTGGTCTTGGATACCTTGGCGAAGCCGTAGCCCGGCAAGTCCACCAGGCGGCGATCGGGCCCCAGGGAGAAGAAATTGATCAGCTGGGTGCGCCCCGGGGTCTTGCTGGTGCGGGCCAGCTTGCCCTGGCGGGTCAGGGTATTGATGGCGCTGGATTTTCCGGCATTGGAGCGACCGGCGAAGGCCACTTCGCTGCCGCTGTCCCCGGGGCACTGGCGCAGGCTTGGCGCGCTTTGCAGAAAGCGGGCGCTGGCGAAATGGATGGGCTCGTTCATAGGCCGGCAGTATAGCGTTTAAGCTTAAGGAAGGAATGGTATATAATCCCGCCGCCTGTAAAGGCCTGCCGGGCCTTGAATCCTGTAGCGTAGCCGAGAACGGAATACCCATGATGAAAACTGTACGTGGTTTAGCCCTTGTCCTCTCCCTGTTGATTGCCCCCTTCGCCATGGCAGCGGGCGATGCAACGGCGGGCCAGGGCAAGACCGCCGCCTGCGCGGCCTGTCACGCGGCCGACGGCAACAGCCCAGCCCCCACCTTCCCCAAGCTCGCTGGGCTCGGTGAGAAATACCTGCTCAAGCAGCTTCAGGACATCAAATCCGGCGCCCGCCCGATTCCCGAGATGACCGGCCAGCTCGACGCCATGACCGACCAGGACCTGGCCGACATCGCCGCCTACTACGACGCCCAGGCACGCCAGCTCTCCGGCGCCAAGGAAGCCAAGCTCGACCTCGGCGAGAAGATCTATCGCGGCGGTAATATCCACACCGGCGTGCCCGCCTGCATCGGCTGCCACGCGCCGAGTGGCAACGGCAACGACCCCGCCGGCTACCCCGCCCTCGGCGGCCAGTTCGCCGACTACATCGCCAAGCAGCTGCGGGCCTTCCGCACCGCCGCCCACGACCCTGAGGATCCGGCCGGCCGCGACAACGACGGCGAAGCCCAGCCGATGCGCGGCGTCGCCGCCCGCATGACCGACCAGGAAATCGACGCGGTGGCCAACTACATCGCCGGGCTCAAGGGCAACTGAGCCCGCCCCCCCGGCACAAAGGCGGCTTCGGGCCGCCTTTTTGTTGCCCCCCTCGCCCTTGCCAGCTCCTGGATAAGCTGAATAATAGTGGCCTACTCATCCAACCGACCCACTGGAGCTAACATGCGCAACCTGAGCAAGTGGATTCTGGGCCTGCTGATCGTCGTCACCCTGGGATGCCAGGCGGAACAAGATGCGCCGGCACCCGCCCCCGCCAGCCCCGCCTCCGAAGCGACCCAGGCCGAGCCCGCACCGGCCATGCCCAAACCCGCCGCGGCGAACTACGTGGCCGGCACCCACTACGAAGTGCTGCCCCAGCCTGTGCCCACCGCCGATCCCAACCGGATCGAAGTCACCGAGGTGTTCTGGTACGGCTGCGGCCACTGCTTCGATTTCGAGCCCATGCTCGAAACCTGGTCCAAGTCCCTCCCCGCCGATGTGGTACTGGTGCGCAATCCCGCCATGTGGGACCAGCAGGGGGTGATGGAACGTCACGCCCGCATCTACTACACCGCCCGCGCCCTCGGCGTGCTCGACGAGCTTCACAGGGCCACTTTCGAGGCCATGAATCTCCACAAGAACCCCCTGGATAGCGAGAAGTCCATTGCCAAGTTGTTCGAGGACAACGGCGTCAGCGGGGAGGACTTCGCCAAGACCTTCAACTCCTTCGGCGTCACCAGCGCGGTGAAGCAGGCGGAGTCGCGCCTGCGGGGCTACCGCACCCAGGGCACCCCTGAAATCGTGGTCAACGGCACCTACCGGGTCAGCAGCCGCATGGCCGGCAGCCACCAGGGCATGCTGGATGTCACCGACTTCCTGGTCAACAAGATCCGCGCCGGGCAGTAACAGTTTTGCCGCAATAGCTCAGTCGGTAGAGCAACTGATTCGTAATCAGTAGGTCGACGGTTCGATTCCGCCTTGCGGCACCAACAAAAACAAGGGGTTACAGATATGTAGCCCCTTTTTGCTGGGGGTGTACTTTGGTCATGTAGCCGCCATGTAGCCACCAGTGCAGGGTTTTGGACGCCTCAGCGCCTTTTTAGGGCTGGCAAAACTCTGCCAGTGGCTCCAAACGGATAACGGTGATTCCCTGGGGATTGCGGCGTTGGGCTTCCCGCCGGATTTCACTCTTCACGGCCTCCCGGTCACTGCCTCGATAAGTCTCTACACCTCCACCCTGCCAACTGGCAACGAACCCGGTAAAGGGCTTGCCTTCCCTCTCTGGATAGTTGACCAGGATAACCAACGGTTCCGGCGCTCCTGCTCCTTCCAGCTTGGCAACCCGGCTACTCAGCTTGCCCATTCGCTTTGCCCTCCAATGCTTCAACCCGGCGGGTCAGTTCGTCCACCTCCACCAGTTTTGCCAGCCCGCCTAACGATTGCATCAGGTTTGCCCCAATGTCCGGCGGTATGTCTCCCCGGCCAATGGCGGAAACCACGGCGCGGGCCTTATCCGTCAACGTGGCGGCATCTTCAAGTTCCGGCAACAGTATTGCAGCGGCTCCCGCTTTCACAGGTGGCAACGTGCGTTCAAGCAACAGGCGCATTGCCGTCATATCCCCTTCCAGGGCGGCGGCCTTGGTTCTCTCCACCAGGGCGGGCAGGTCATCGGCCAATGCCTCCCGCATTTCGGTGTATCGGCTCTTGGCTCCGACTGGTTTGCCCTTGGGATTGCCGGATTGTCCCGGCTTGAACCTCGCCATGCTGTTACCTCGCTGATTCTTTCAGGGTGTACCCTGTGGTAAATATCTATAAAGGGGGGGCAGATATACCCCTTAAATTTGTGGGAAATGCCTGTTTATGGGGTCTCTCGCACCCCTTAAACCACCTTTCCCTTAGCTTTAAGGGGTCTCTCGCACCCCTTAAAATCGGTTTAAGGGGTCTCTCATACCCCATAGAAATTGAAATCATGGTGTTAGCCTCAGAGAACGGCGGGGCATTTTGAACACTTCCGGGTCGAGGTGGGGCTTGCCCTCCCACTTGTCTAAATCCACCCATGACAGGCAGTAAAGCACCGGCTCCCGCTTGGCCCTGGGAAGTCGAGTAACTCTTATCCAGTCCAAACGCTCTAACTCTTGGCGGCACCGTGTCGCTGTCTTTTTGTCCCACCCCATCGGTCCCATGATTCCTGGCGCGGCGGAAAGGTTTCCGTTGTTGTGTCCGTTGTACTGGCGGGAGAAATCCCAAAGGAATGCCCTTGCCGTTTTACTCAGGGTCAAATAGTCGGGGTGGTCAAAAATGGCATGTAATGCCTTGAAGAATGGGGGTGGCGATTTCCCCCGTCCGTTTGGCTTCATTTTCCGGCTATTCCCTCTCGCCATTGCCACCCCCAAGCCTAGATGGGGTGCGGGAAGCCCTCTGTAACCGTTTCCGCATAGGGCCATAGGCCAAGAATGCCCATTCGACGGCTTCACCTACCAGCCCGGCACCTTCCCCCCCTATGGCCCCCTGTATTTTCAGGCGGCCTAGCGGTTTCACAGTTTCCAGCATGAAGGCGCAAACGGGTTCCCCGTCCAAGTAGCTTCTCTGGTGGTAATCCGCATCCAAGGGACAGATAGGCGCATTGCAGGACTCAAAGCGGGGGCAGCTCATAACAAACCCCTTGCCGTCATTGCGGCTTGCCATTGGTAGATTCTCCGGCGGTCACTTTCGCTCAGGTGGTAAACGCCATGCTTGCCGGGCCTTCCGTCCCGGTCTGTATGGGGCACAAGCTCACAAGGAATAATCAGGCCATTTACCCGCAATTGGCGGATAACCTCAGGGCCATTACTGGCACCGGCCACCCGGTCTATGGTTTCCCGCGATTGCGGGCCAGTCAGCAGGGCGCGAATTACACGCCATTGGCGGGGGGTGTCTATTCCGGTAAACTTTGCGCTGTCGAGGGCGCTCAATTCTGCTTTTACAGGGGGTTGGGCGTTTTTCATTTCACACCCCCAGCACGGAACGCAAATCCGCCACAGGCCACGCAAGGCGGCCATTTATACGGCGGGGTTTAATTGGGCCGTTTTCAAAACAAGCCCAAAGCCTTAGGGTCTGCTCCGCCCTGTTCAGGTGGCGGGCAGCTTCGGCGGTAGGGAGGGCGGAACGGGTTTCCTGTTCCAGGGGGGTAAGTTGAAGAGTTTTCGCAGCCATGAATATAACCTCTTGGGTGTTGAGGCTTCATGGTCTTTTGTTATGTATTCTCCCCCGCAAGTCTCACCCTATCACCCAATATGGGGGAGAAGGGTCGAGCCTGTAAATTAAGGAAGGTCTGATCAATTGATGCATACAGCGATGCAATCATTCAATTCGTCAGGACCTTCTCCGTTTTCGTTGATTTTCGGCTCCTGTCGAAGCCCTTTTCTCCATCAGGCCGGTCATTCC
>JAYELS010000012.1:0-52609 GCA_034717695.1 Pseudomonadota bacterium | reverse complement strand
CGCCCTACACCACCGCTCGTAGGGCCGAAAAGCCGCAGGCGTCATCGGCCAGATGCCCATTAGAGCCCCGCAGCCACGGCGGATGACGCTGTGCTCTTCCGCCCTACACCACCGCCCCGTAGGGCCGAAAAGCCGCAGGCGTCATGGGCCAGATGCCCGTTAGAGCCCCGCAGCCACAGCGGATGACGCTGCGCTCTTCCGCCCTACGCCACCGCCCCGTAGGGCCGAAAAGCCGCAGGCGTCATCGGCCGAAATATCCACCGAGGCGGGTCAACCCTCATTTCCCTCCAGCAACCGCCGCACCTGCCCCGCCGTGAAGGGCCAACCCTTCTCCCGTTCCCCCACTGCCATCACGGGAATCCGCAGGCCGTAGCGGGCCTGCAGCTCGGCATCGGCGCGCACGTCCACCTCCCGCAGGCGCCAGCCGGGTGGCAGCAGGGGCAGAATCAAGTCGCGGGCCTGGTGGCAGAGGTGGCAGCCTTCGCCGCCGTAGAGGGTGATGACGGGGTCGATCATCGGCTGGGGAGAGGGGCGGAGCCGGAGCACGAGCCGGTACGGCCCGTGCTCCGGAGGCCGTATCAGGGATTGGCTTTCTTGAAGTCGGCAACCTCGGCATTGAACGCCTCGCCGATGCCGTTGCGGGCATCCAGCACCACCTTGTTGGCGGCCCGGTACTCCGCCTGGGCGGCCTCGTCGAGGGCGGTGAAGGCCTCGGTGGGGATGATGGCCTCGCGGCAATCCAGGTATTTGTCGGCCTCGGCGATGTAGGCTTTCACCTGCTCGCTGTTGGCGACGATTTCCTCCATGGTGACGGACGCGCCATCCACCAGTTGCGGGGCAACGGGCGCCTCGCCACAGTCATTGGCGTAGGCCAGGCCGCCCATGGAGAGGGCCGCGCCAAGGACAAGAACTTGCTTGATTCGGGTAACGCTGGACATATATCCCCCATCTGTTATCGGTCGTTGAGCTGGAGCAGGAATTGCCCGCGAAGAGTGCCACGGATTTGGGCGGTCGGCAATCCGGCCCCGCGCCGCAGTCAGTCCCGCCGAGATGCACTACAATGGCCCCTCACCGCAATCAGCACAGTGGACAGATATGAGCGAAACGGCAACCCATCCCGCCTTTGAATGCCTGCGCCGCCAGCCGGTGGCCTCCCTCAACCTGGTGGTGGAGGAATACCGCCACCGGGCCACCGGTGCCCAGCATATCCACCTGGCCAGCGATTCCCCGGAGAACGTCTTTCTGGTGGCCCTGCGCACGGTGCCCGAGGATTCCACCGGCGTCGCCCATATTCTCGAGCACACGGCCCTGTGCGGCAGCGAGAAGTACCCGGTGCGGGATCCCTTCTTCATGATGATCCGGCGCTCCCTCAACACCTTCATGAACGCCATGACCAGTTCCGACTGGACCGCCTACCCCTTTGCCAGCCAGAACCGCAAGGACTACTTCAACCTGCTGGACGTCTACCTGGACGCGGTGTTCTTCTCCCGCCTCGATCCCCTCGATTTCGCCCAGGAGGGCCACCGCCTCGAATTCGCCGAACCCGGCAACCCGGACTCGCCGCTGGTCTACAAGGGGGTGGTGTACAACGAGATGAAGGGCGCCATGAGCTCGGTGACCTCGACCCTGTGGCACACCCTCGGCAAGTACCTCTACCCCACCACCACCTACCACCACAACAGCGGCGGCGACCCGGCCTGCATCCCTGACCTGAGCTACCCGCAGTTGCGCCACTTCTACGAGACCCACTACCACCCCAGCAACGCCATTTTCATGACCTTTGGCGATATCCCCGCCGCCGAGGTCCAGGCCCGGGTCGAAGAACAGGCCCTGGCGCGCTTCGAGCGCCTCGACGTCGAGATCGCCGTGCCCGACGAGAAGCGCTACCTGGCGCCGGTGCGGGTGGAAGAGGCCTACGCCTTCGACGAGGAGGCGCCCCCCGAGCGCAAGACCCATATCGTGCTGGGGTGGTTGCTGGGCTCGGCCACCAACCTGCTGGAATCCATGGAGGCCCACCTGCTTTCCAGCGTGTTGCTGGACAATAGCGCCTCCCCGCTGCTCAGGGCACTGGAGACCACCGAGCTGGGCAGCGCCCCCTCGCCCCTGTGCGGCCTCGACGACTCCCAGAAGGAGCTGTGCTTCCTGTGCGGGATCGAAGGCAGCGAGGTGGAGCACGGCCGCGCCTTCGAACAGCTGGTGCTGGACGTGCTCCGGGACGTGGCGGACAACGGGATCCCCGAGGACCAGGTGGCGGCCAGCCTCCACCAACTCGAACTCCAGCAGCGGGAGATCACCGGCGACGGCTACCCCTACGGCCTGCAATTGCTGATGACCGCCCTCACCGGCGCCACCCACCGGGGCGACCCCATCGCCCTCCTCGACCTCGACCCGGTGCTCGACACCCTCAGGGCACGCATCGCCGACCCCGACTACATCAAGTCCCTGGCCCGCAAGCTGCTGGACAACCCGCACCGGGTAACCCTGACCCTGCGCCCCGACGAGGGCCTGTCCGCCCGCCAGGTGCAGGCCGAGGTGGAGCGCCTCGCCGCCATCAAGGCCCGCCTCGGGGCCGACGAGGCCGCCGCCATCCTCCGCCAGGCGGAGGAACTCAAGGCCCGCCAGGCCCGCAGGGACGACGAATCCATACTCCCCAAGGTGGGCCTGGAGGATATTCCCCGGGAAATGGCCTACGTGGCCCCCGCCGAGCGCCTCGACAGCCCCCTGCCCCTCACCACCTACGGCGCCGGCACCAACGGCCTGGTCTACCAGCAGCTGGTGATCCGCCTGCCGGCCCTGGAGGACGAACTCGTCGACCTGCTGCCCCTCTACGCCAATGTCCTCACCGAACTGGGGGTCGGCGACCGGGACTACCTGGAAACCCAGTTGTGGCAGGCCCGGGTGAGTGGTTCGTTCAACGCCGCCGTGGGGGCCCGCGGCACCCCCGTCGATGCCGGTGCCCTGCGCGGCCACCTGGTGCTCTCCGCCAAGGGCCTCGCCCGCAACCAGCGGGAGCTGACCCGCCTGATGGCCGAGACCCTCGACGGGGTGCGCTTCGACGAACTGGATCGCATCCGCGACCTGGTGGCCCAGAGCCGCGCGCGACGGGAATCGTCGATCACCGGCAGCGGCCATTCCCTCGCCATGGTGGCCGCGGCGAGCGGCATCGGCCCCGGCTGTGGGCTCGCCCACCGCTGGGGGGGGCTTGCCGCCATCCGCGCCATCAAGGCCCTCGACAAGGGCCTCGACGACCGCGCCGCCCTCGGCGAGCTCGCCGCGCGCCTCGGGTCCATTCACCAGCGCATGCTCGCCGCGCCCCGCCATTACCTGACGGTGGGGGAGCCGGCGCGCCTTGCCGACTACAAGGCGGTGATCGCCGACAGCTTCCGGGCCCCGCCCGGCGGCGAGGATTTCGCGCCCTTTGCCGTGACTGGCGAGCGCCGCCAGGTCCGGGAGCTGTGGAAAACCAGCACCCAGGTGAACTTCTGCGCCGCCGCCTACCCCACGGTGCCGAGCGCCCACCCGGACGCGGCGGCCCTCACCGTGCTCGGCGGCTTCCTGCGCAACGGCTACCTGCACACCGCCATCCGCGAACAGGGCGGCGCCTACGGCGGTGGCGCCAGCCAGGACAACCACGGCGCGGCCTTCCGCTTCTTCTCCTACCGCGACCCGCGCCTCGCCGACACCCTGGCGGATTTCGACGCCGCCCTCGACTGGCTGCAGCGGGACGACCACGGCTGGCAACCGGTGGAGGAGGCCATCCTCGGGGTCATCGGCGCCCTCGACAAACCCGGCTCCCCCGCCGGGGAGGCCAAGCAGACCTTCCACGCCGAGCTCTACGGCGCCACCCGGGAGCTGCGGGAAGCCTTTCGCAGCCGGGTGGTGGCGGTGACCCTGGCGGACCTGCAGCGGGTGGCCAACAGCTATCTAGTCCCGGAGCGTCGCAGTACCGCGGTGATCACCAACCCGAGCCGGGCGGCGGAGCTGGACGTCCAGGGCTTCGAGATCAAGTCGCTATGATCGCCAACTGCACTGTCACCAGGTCCGGAATGCCATGGACGAACTGCTGATCACCCCCCGCTTCTCCGAGACCGACGCCCTCGGCCATATCAGCAACACCACCCTGCCGGTGTGGTTCGAGGCCGCCCGGGAGGGGTTGTTTCGCCGCCTCCACCCCTCCCTCTCCCTGGCGGGCTGGCCGATGATCCTGGCCCGCTATGAGGTGGACCTGAAACGGCAGCTGTTCCTCGGCACGCCCGTCGCGGTGCGCACCGGCATCGAGCACCTGGGCAACAGCTCCCTGCGGGTGTACCAGGAGGCCTGGCAGCACGGCGAGCTGGCCGCCACGGGCCGCACCGTGCTGGTCCACTTCGACTACGCCGCCCAACGGCCCCAACCCATGGGCGAGGAAATGCGGGCGCGGCTCGCCGACCTGCTGCTGACACCCGGCGAGGGACGGCCGTGACCGGCGACCACCAGCACCCCGACACGGGAACCCCGGTCAGCGACCGGATCTACGCCAGCCCGCGCCTCACCATCGCCGGCTTCACCTTCGACCGGGAGGTGGTGGCGGTCTTTCCCGACATGATCAAGCGCTCCGTGCCCGGCTACGAAACCATCATCGCCATGACCGGTACCCTGGCGGAGCGCTATGTGCGCCCCGGCACCGCCGTCTACGACCTCGGCTGTTCCCTCGGCGCCTCCCTGCTGGCCATGGGCAGCGCCACCGCCGACCGGCCCCGCCGGCTGATCGGCGTCGACAACGCCAAGGCCATGGTGGATCGCTGCCGGGAGCTGCTCGCCAGGGAGCGCCTCGACGACGTGGAGCTGCGCTGTGGCGATATCCGCGATACCCCCATCGCCGACGCCAGCATGGTGGCCTTGAACTTCACCCTGCAGTTCGTGCCCCCCGGGGACCGGGAAGCCCTGCTCGCCCGCATATGGGCCGGGCTCAATCCGGGCGGCATCGTGGTGCTCTCGGAGAAAGTGGCGTTCGAGGATGCCCACCACAACGCCCTGATGATCGATCTGCACCACAGCTTCAAGCGCGCCAACGGCTACAGCGAGCTGGAAATCAGCCAGAAGCGTTCCGCCCTCGAAAACGTCCTGATCCCGGAAACCCTGGCAATTCACCGGGAGCGCCTGCGCCGGGTGGGCTTTGGCAGCGTGGATGTGTGGTTCCAGTGCTTCAACTTTGCCTCCTTGATCGCCATCAAACCCGAGTGAATGGCCTCTCTCCCTCGCCGTTAACACTGGGTTAACATTTGGCCTGTCTACTTGACTACCCGAAACCACCACCGGACCGACACCATGACACTCAAGGACACCGCGCAAGGCTACAGCTGGCTCTCCATCCTCTTTCACTGGCTCACCGCCGTCACCGTCATCAGCCTGTGGCTGATCGCCGAGATCGCCCACGACGCCCCCAAGGAGGAGGGCTACCGCCTCATGGGGCTGCACATTTCCATCGCCATGAGTCTCTACCTGGTGCTCTGGGCCCGTATTCTGTGGCGCGCCTTCAACAGGCGCCCGACCGCCGCGCCGCAACACCGCCTGCTGGGCCTTCTCGCCACCTGGGTGCCGGTGGTACTGCTCGCCGGCATCGCCCTCATGCTGGTGAGTGGCCCGATGCTGGTGTGGTCGAGCGGCAACCCCATCAACATCTTCGACCTGGTGGCGCTGCCCTCCCCCATCGGCGAGTCGGAGGATCTCCATGAATGGATGGAAGAGGTTCACGAGCTGGGGGCCAACCTGCTCTACTTCGGCGTGATCATCCATGTCCTCGGCGGCCTCAAGCACCTGGTGATCGACCGCGACGGCACCCTCCGCAGGATGCTGGTGCCCGGCAACCGCTGAAACGACGAGACCGGGACGCGCGCCGCCCCGCTATTGCCCCGGCCGGCGGCGGGCGCTACATTGCCGCCCCCGCCGCCAGGCCACGACACCATGCCCGATTACCAGCCCCTTCTCCATTGGCTCGACAGCAACCCGCCCTTCGCCCGTTGGGCACCGGAGCTGGCGGCGCACATCGCCCGGGGCCTCAGCCCCGAGCGCTGGGGCGACCTGGCGGACTGGCAGGCGGTATTGCGGGCGCTGCCGGCGCTGCAACCCTCCTCGGTGGATTTTGCCGGAGCGGTGCGCATCGGTGAGCCCGGCGACTGCGACGGGGCCGCCCGCGACAGCCTGGCCACGACCCTGATGGGCCTGCACCCCTGGCGCAAGGGGCCCTTCGAGCTGTTCGGCATCACCATCGACACCGAATGGCGCTCCGACTGGAAGTGGGATCGGCTCAAGCCCCACCTCCCGGACCTGGCGGGACAACGGATTCTCGACGTGGGCTGCGGCAACGGCTACCACTGCCTGCGCCTGTTCGGCGCCGGCGCCGAGCGGGTGATCGGCATCGACCCCTCGCCCCGCTTCGTCCACCAGTTTTACGCCCTGAAACACTACTGTCCCGGGATTCCGGTGGATGTCCTGCCCCTCGGTATCGAGCACATGCCCGCCGACCTCCACGCCTTCGACACGGTGTTGTCCATGGGGGTGATCTACCATCGCCGCGACCCCTTGGCCCATATCCGCGAACTCATGGGGTGCCTGCGCCCCGGGGGCCTGCTGGTGCTGGAAACCCTGATCGTGCCGGAGGACCAGGGCCCGGCGCTCATACCGGAGGGGCGTTATGCGAAGATGCGCAATGTCTGGTGCGTGCCATCCCCCGACACGGTGCTTGGCTGGCTCGGGGACTCGGGGCTCGAAGGCGCCCGCCTGGTGGACTGCGGCTTGACCACCACGGAGGAACAGCGGCGCACCCCCTGGATGACGTTTGAGTCCCTGGCGGATTTCCTCGACCCGGCGGATTCCTCCCGCACCCTGGAGGGCCACCCGGCCCCCCGGCGGGGCATCTTCCTCGCCCGCGTCCCCGCCACTTAGGGAGCGACGAGCTCAGCCCAACAGGGATTCCACCCCCCGCCAGGGCCTGCCGAGGGACTCGGCCACCGCCCGGTGGGTCAGCTCGCCCCGGTACAGGTTCACCCCGTCCCGCAGGTGGGGGTTGGCCTTCAGGGCGGCGTCCACCCCCTGCTCGGCCATGGCGAGCACCGCCGGGCCGGTGATGTGATTGAGGGCGAGGGTGGCGGTGCGCGCCACGGTGCTCGGCATGTTGGTGACGCAGTAGTGGATCACCCCGTGCTCCAGGTACACCGGATCATCGAGGCTGGTGGGCCGGGAGGTGGCAAAACAGCCCCCCTGATCGATGGCCACGTCCACCAGCACGGTGCCCGCGGCCATGGCCTCCACCACCTCGGCGCTCACCACCTTGGGGGCGGCGGCGCCGGGGATCAGCACCGAGCCAATCACCAGATCGGCACCCAGCACCGCCTCCTCGACCCGCGCCGGCTCCGCCGGGAGGCACGCAAGGGCGGGGCCAAACTGGCGCCCCAGCTGCTCGAGGCGAGCCGGCAAGGCGTCGAACACGGTCACCTCCGCCCCCATGCCGAGGGCAATCCGCGCCGCGTTGCCCCCCACGTTGCCACCGCCGAGGATCACCACCTTGCCCGGAGGGGCGCCGTCGAGACCGCTGAGCAGCACGCCCCGTCCGCCGGCGGATTTCTCCAGGTAATGGGCGCCGGCCTGCACCGCGATGCGCCCGGCGATCTGGCTCATGGGGGTCAACAGGGGCAGGCGGCCTTCGGCGTTGGTGACGGTCTCGTAGGCGATGGCGATGCAGCCGCTGGCGAGCAGCAGGTCCACCAGGCCCGGGTCCGCCGCCAGGTGGAGATAGGTGAAGATCACCTGGCCCGGGCGCAACAACGCGCATTCATGGCGCTGGGGCTCCTTGACCTTGACGATCAGGCCGGCGCCGCCCCAGACCTCCTCCGCGGTCGCCACTACCCTTGCTCCGGCGGCGCGATAGTCGTCGTCGCCAAAGCCCGCGCCGAGGCCACAACCCTGCTCCACCCACACCCGGTGACCCGCCGCAACCAGCGCGCGCACCACCGTCGGGATGAGCCCGACCCGATACTCCTGTGTTTTGCATTCCCGGGGTACACCGATATCCATGATTGCTCCCTATGACACCGCCTCTCGATTGACGGCCATTGTGCCCGAGCCCCCGCCCCGACACCAAGGCGCGGAGCCGCCGCCATCCGGAAATAGGGCTTTGCATTCCAGCAATACCGACCGCCATTGACCCCAACCGGCGGCGGACGGATGATCGACGGGATAATCACAACGGATTTCGAGCCATGAGCAGCGACAGCCAAACGTCCGCCACCAGTGTCCACCGCCGTGTCTGCCCCCTGTGCGAGGGCATGTGCGGCATCAGCCTCACCGTGAAGGGCGACCAGGTACTGAATATTCGCCCCGACCACGACAACGTCTGGAGTCAGGGCCACGTCTGTCCCAAGGGCACCCAGCTCGGCGCCCTCCACCACGACCCCGACCGCCTCACCCGACCCATGATCCGGGACGGCGATGACTGGCGGGAGGCCGGCTGGGAGGAAGCCTTCGCCCATATCGAAAAGCTGGTGGCCGCGGTGCGCGCCAAGTACGGATCCGATGCCTTTGGCTTTTTCGGCGGCAACATGTCCGGCAAGGGCTTTGCGAGCGCCCGCTACATGATGCTGCTGCTCAAGCAGGCGCGCTTCGCCCGGACCTTCTCCTCCTCCAGCGTCGACCAGCTGCCCAAGAACGTCAGCTGCCAGTTGATGTACGGCGACATGTGGAAGATCCCCATTCCCGATGTGGACCACACCGACCTCATGGTGGTGATGGGAGGCAACCCCGCCGCCTCCAAGGGCAGCATCTTTTCCCACCGCGACGTGATGGCGGCCCTGCGCGCCCTGCGGGAGCGGGGCGGCAAGGTGATCGTCATCGATCCGGTGCGCACCAAGACCGCCCAGAACGCCGACCAGTGGCTGCCCATCCGCCCCGGTGCCGACGCCGCCCTGCTGCTGGCGGTGGTGCAGGTGCTGTTCGCCGAGGACCGGGTGCGCCTCGGCCACCTCGACGGCCTGGTGAACGGCGTCGACGAGGTGCGGGCCCTGGCGGCCCGCTTCACCCCGGAGCGGGTGGCGGACTTCTGCGGTATTTCGGCGGGGGAGATCCGCGAGCTTGCCCGCGCCATCTCCGACGCGCCCCGCGCCGCCATCTACGGCCGCATCGGCACCTGTACCCAGCTGTTCGGCACCCTCGCCTCCTGGCTGGTGGATGTGGTGGCGATTCTCACCGGCAACCTGGATCGCGTTGGCGGCTCCATGTGGAGCACCCAGGTGGCGCCCCACCTCGACCTCGCGCCCCCCTACCCCTCCGATGCCCCGGTGGTATCGCCCCCCATCCGGGTGCGGGGCGTACCGGGCATCCTCGGCCAGTACCCGGCCTCCTGCCTGGCGGAGGAAATCGACACCGAAGGCCCCGGACAGCTCAAGGGGCTGCTCACCCTCGGCTCGAACCCGGTACTCTCGACCCCCGGCTCCCAGCGGCTGATGGAGGCGCTGCCGATGCTGGAGTGCATGGTGAGCCTCGACATCTATATCAACGAGACCACCTGCCACGCCCACGTCATCCTGCCGAGCCCCTCCCTGCTGGAACAACCCCACTGGGACGTGTGGGCCTGGCCCTGGTGCCTCACCAGCGGCGGCCACTACTCCCCCGCCACCTTCGTCCCCAACGACAGACCGGAGGAGTGGCAGGTCATCGCCCGCCTCGGCGCCATTTTCGGCGGCAACCCGGATGCCGACGTCAACGCCCTCGACGACGAGTTCTTCACGGGCATGTGCCACCAGACCGGCATCGACCCGGCGATGGCCCTCAAGCGCTACCCGGAGCGTGGGCCGGAGCGTATTCTGGACCTTTGCATTCGCACCGGCCCCTTCGGCGACCGCTTCGGGGAGAAGCCCGACGGCTTGACCCTGCAACACTTCAAGGACGAACCCAACGGCATTCTCCTCGGCCACGCCACGCCCCAGGGGGCGGCGGCCATCCGCACGCCGAGCGGCAAGATCGAGATGGCCCATCCCCACTTCCTTGCCGACGTGCCCCGCCTCGAAGCGGCCCTGGCGGAGGCGAGCGAGGGGTTGCTGCTGGTCAGCCGGCGGCATCTCGGCTCCCTCAACTCCTGGATGCACAACATCGACAAGCTGGTGCGGGGCAAGGATCGCTGCACCCTGCAGATGCACCCCGAGGACGCCGCCGGCGCCGCCCTCGCCGACGGCGATCGGGTGACGGTGGCGAGCGCATCCGGCGAGGTGGAAGCCCATGTCGAGATCACCACCGACATCCGCCAGGGCATCGTCTGCCTGCCCCACGGCTGGGGCCACCGGCAGCCCCAATCCCGCCTGCGGGTGGCCCGCGCCCACCCCGGCGCCAACATCAACCTGCTGAGCCCCGGGCCGATGGTCGACGAGGCCTCCGGCAACGCGGTGTTGAATGGCATCCCTGTGACGGTGAGCAAGATTGCAAGCTAGCCCCGACACCACCAGCAACCACCAAGGCATGAGTGATGACCGATAACCCCATGCACCCCAACGAACGCACCGTCCGCGACTTCATCGCCGAGTTCGAGCACAGCTGGCCCGCCAGCTTCGACCGGGCGCTGTCCTTCCTCGCCGAGGACGCCAGTTACCAGATGGTGGTGCCCACCATCGCCCCGGTGACGGGCAAGGCGGCGATACGGGCGGCCCTCGACGCCATGAGAACCAAGGTCGCCGACCAGAAGCACGACATGCTGGCCGTGGCCTGCGCCGGCGACGTGGTGTTCACCGAGCGCATGGATTACTCCCTGCGCAAGGACCACTGGGTCCCGATCCCCCTGGTGGCGGTGTTCAGAATCAACGCCGACGGCAAGATCAGCGACTGGAAGGAATACCTGGACCTCTACCACAACATGCGCCAGCACGGCCTTTCCCTCGAGGACATGGAACGCACCCTGGGCTCCTGAGGGAGAGCGCGAACGCGCCAAACAACCACAACCGCCATAACAACAACGAGGCACACACCATGAAACACAGTCTCTCCCCGCTCAAAAGCTCCGCCCTGGCGGCGGCCCTGATGCCCCTCGCCATGGCACCGGCG
This sequence comes from Pseudomonadota bacterium, assembly GCA_034717695.1. Taxonomy (GTDB): domain Bacteria; phylum Pseudomonadota; class Gammaproteobacteria; order Pseudomonadales; family Porticoccaceae; genus NAT127. The sequence goes on along the minus strand of JAYELS010000012.1, from coordinate 41,545 downwards.
CTCGCCGCCGAAGGCCAGCCGGCAGCCCGCCAGATCGAGGAAATTCTGGTCAGCGCACGGCGCACCCAGGAAGATGCCCAGTCGGTTCCAGTCACCATGCACGCCTTCGGCACCGAGGGCATGCGGGAAAAATCCCTGGTTCTGCTCAAGGACCTGATGTACACCGTGCCCGGGCTCTACATGGGCGGCGCCGGCCCCCAGGAAAACGCCATCTATTCCATCCGCGGCCAGGGGCGCCCGGTGGCGGGCGCAGGCCAGCCCGGGGTGCTCACCTACTTTGCCGATGTGCCGATGCCCACCTTCGCCAGCTCGGTGCCCGCCTACGACATCGCCAGCGTCCAGGTGCTGAAGGGCCCCCAGGGCACACTGTTCGGCCGCAACACCACCGGCGGCGCCATCCTCACGTACCCCAACCAGCCCACCTACGACTTTGGCGGCTATCTCGACACCAGCTTCGGCAACCATGACCTCAACACCTACGAGGGCGTGCTCAACGTGCCCCTGGTGGATCAGAAGCTGGCCCTGCGGGTCGCCACCTACTTCGACCGCCGCGACGGCCTGATCGAGAACGTCGGCAACGGCCCCGACCTCGACGACCTGCACTCCGACAACCTGCGCCTCTCCCTGCTGTGGGAGCCCTGGGACGGGGTCAAGAACAACCTCATCTACGAATACCGCAAGCAGCGCCAGACCGGTTCCGCGCCGCGCATCGTCGAAACCACCGAAGCCCTCAACATCTACGGCCCAGCCATCGCCGCCATCGCCCAGTTCGGCGCCGATCGCCAGGCGGCCCTGGGGCCCTGGAAGGTGGACTACGGCGACTACGAGCCGTTGAGCGACGTGGACGTGGAGGGCATCTACAACCGCACCGACATCGAATTCGGCCAGGTCACCTTCACCAATATCTTCGGCTACCGGGAACAGGAATGGCGCAACGAGGTGCGCACCGACGGCTTCCCCGGCTATATCAGCCAGTTCGGCAACACCGTGGGCTTCATCATCGCCCACAACGTCTACACCAACCGCCAGCTGAGCAACGAAGTCCAGCTCAAGGGCACCCTGTTCAACGACAAGGTGGACTGGCTGGTGGGCGGCTTCTACCTCAAGGATGAACCCATCGGGCCCTATGGCTCCGACCTCGACTTCTTCTTCAGCACCGCCGGGCGCTTCAGCTACGCCCTCAACGAGCAGGACAGCCGCGCCCTGTTCGCCAACGCCAGCATCGACCTGTCGAACGTCCTCGAGGGCCTCAAGCTCAACGTCGGCTATCGCTACACCTGGGATGACTATGCCACCTGCGCCGGTGCCGGCGAGAACGCCGCGCCCTACGGTATCGGCCGCGGCGACTGCCCCGACGATCCGCGCCTGGTACCGAGCACCGTCGCCGACCTCAAGACCGATTCCTCGGCGGACACCTGGATCGTCGGTCTTGACTACCAGGTCAACGAAGACCTGTTTCTCTACGCCTCGAGCCGCAAGGGCTATCGGGCCGGCGGCATCAACACCCCGGCCTTCGGCCAGGGCCTGAAGCCGGTGCAGTTCTTCGAGCCGGACGAGGTCATCGACTTTGAGCTGGGGATGCGCTCCGACTGGCAACTGGGTGACATGCAGGCGCGCCTCAACGTCGCCTACTTCTACGCTATGTCGAAGGATGTGCAGTACACCCTCAACGGCGTACAGACACTCCCCAACTGCAACCCGGCAAACCCGGTGCCCCCCGCCTCCCCCGATGGCGACTGCAACCCCGCCAATGACCCCAACCTGACGGTGCTGCTGATCAACGCCGGCGACACCATCACCAAGGGCGGCGAGCTGGAGGCGACCCTGATGCCCACTGACCGGCTCAGCCTCGGCATCAACGCCACCCTGGTGGAGCAAAAGACCGACGACTTCTCCCCCGATCCATCGGTGGCCTGGAAATTCACCGACGGCGCGGAAATCCCCTTCTACTACCAGCCCGAGCTCAGCTACAGCGCCAATCTGCGCTACATACTGCCGTTCGACAGCAGCTGGGGAGAAGTGGTCTTCAACGCCGATTACTTCTGGTCCGATTCCCTGGAGTTCACCGGCTACGAAACCGACGACTACGCCTTGGTCAACCTCCGCCTCGACTGGAACTCCGTGGTGGGCCAGCCCTTCGACCTCGGCGTTTTCGTGCGCAACCTGACGGACGAGGACGCGGTCATCAGCAGTTCGCTGTCCACCGCCACCATGCCCATCCGCTCGGTGCTGTACAACGATCCCCGGGTATACGGTGTGACCTTCCGCTACCGCTTTGGCGCCAACGCCAACTGACCTCAAGGGCGATTGCGGGGCACAGGGACGTGCCCCCATCAGGGGAGCGAATTGGGCAAAAGCCCCGGATATTGCGCATTTTTTAGCCATCACAGGGAATTTGCCGGGCAACGGGATTTGGTGGTTGACTCACTCGGGGCAATTCACTAAAGTACGCGCCCTCGACACTGCAACACCACGCACTCGTAGCTCAGCTGGATAGAGTACTCGGCTACGAACCGAGCGGTCGGAGGTTCGAATCCTCCCGAGTGCGCCAAATCAAGGATCCAACACGATCCACCCAAGTCCACTAAAGCCCGGTTTTTACCGGGTTTTTTGTTGTCCTAGCGTCCGCCACTGTCCATAATAGTCCAGCATGTACCCCCAGAATCCAGCCCTATTTGGGGGTATATTTGGGGGTATATTCGGTACCCCAAAACAATGTACCCCCAGACAGGACATTCGAGGGAGTCGAGACCATGCCGCTGACAGATGCAAAGGTGAGAGCCGCCAAGCCGCTGGCGAAGGACTACAAGCTGGCGGACGACAAGGGCCTGTTCCTGCTGGTGGCCAGCACCGGCCACCGCCGCTGGCGCTACAAATACCGACCGAACGGCAAGCGTCAAATCAAAAGCCCCGTCCACGCGACGGGGCTTTTTCATTTCACCTGTCGGATTGCCGGCCACCCGGAACAGCCCCGGGTGGCGTTCGCCGGCGCGCATTCATGGGTTCACACCCATTCCAGGGCATTTAGTGAGCCTTGGCCAATGCTCGACTGTCCAACTGTCCTATCCCCCTGTCGACAAACGCCCCCGGCGGATGACGGCTGCGCCTCTTCCGCCCTACCAATCCCGTAGGGCCGAAGATCGAAGCGTCATCGGCCGAAATCACGCCGCGGTCGAGCCCCCGGCGGATGACGGCTGCGCCTCTTCCACCCCACCAATCCCGTAGGGCCGAAGAGCGAAGCGTCATCGGCCATATAGCCACCTCAGCGAAACCCCCATTGCGGATCACGGCTGCGCCTCTTCCGCCCCGCACCCCGGATCAATAGGGAAAAAGCCTCGGGATTTTCCCGCCTTTTCTCGACCGCTTGCTGGACGTATTCAGGACAGACGGTTCATCGAACCCACCCGAGTTCAGAGGTGATCGGCCGGGTATTTATCGATGTCCAGAGGCGCGAAACCCGCCGGGGCTGGCGGGTTTCGTCGACAAACGGGCGACTGAACGCCAGTCATCAGGGGCGGATCTCGATGGGCGTGCCATCCTTCACCAGGTGCCAGATCTCATCCATGATGTCGTTGGTCACCGCGATACAGCCCTCGGTCCAGTCCTCCTTGTGCAGCCATTGCTTGGCCCACTCCGGCGAGGGCACCCACTCCGGGCTGCCGTGGATCATGATGAGATTGCCCGGGTCGCGATTGGCCGCCTGGGCGCGCTCCAGATCCTGGTCGTTGGGGTAGGAAATATGGATGGCGCGGTAGAACTGACTCTTGGGATTGCGCCAGTCGAGGATGTAGCGCCCCTCCGGCGTGCGGCCGTCCCCCGCTTCCTGCTTGTGGCCGACGGGATTCTTGCCGAGGGCGATGGGATAGCGGCGCAGCACATGGCCATCATCCAGCAGGTAGAGGGTCTTGGCGGATTTTTCCACCAGCACCATGTCCACTTCGCCGCTCAGCGGTTGCTGCTCGAGGGAGCGGACGACGAAATTGCTGGCATCGAGATGTAGCGAAAAGGCACATAGGGCGAGCGCGCCGGCGAAACGAAAACAGCGATTCAGGACTTTGGACGACACGGTCGCGGATCCCCGTTTGTACATTTATTGAGTGGCATCCTGGCGGACAGGGTTACTGGGTGAAATGTAACCCCTGGCCGGCATGCAAGCAACCGCCAAGGCCCGGGGTTGGTGAAAATCGGCGGTTGCGCCCCGGCCCGGTCGCGGGGGAATTCTTGACTATACTCGGGGAAGGATCGGCGGCGCGCCCGGCAATCCGCTCATCACACAAAGACCACAAGGAGCAGTCCCATGTCCGACCATATCTACAAAATCGTCGAGTTGACCGGTTCGTCCAAGAAGAGCATGGAGGACGCCATCGAAAAAGCCGTCAGGCGAGCCGCCAAGACCGTGCACAACATGCGCTGGTTTGAAGTCACCAATACCCGGGGCCATGTGGTGGATGGCAAGGTGGATCACTGGCAGGTCACCATCAAACTGGGATTCACCCTCGATCCCTGATCGCCGGGCCGCGGCATCCGGTGTGCCCATCGCCACAGGGCACACCGGCCAAACCATGCGATCGCATTAATTTCCCAACCCCGGAGGGCGGGCTCCCCCACCGCCAGCAGGGCCAGCCGCCGAGAAAGACACTATCCGCAGCTCAACGATAGTCTTTCCCCATCCGGGGACAAGACAACACCCATGACTTTTCGTAAGATGCCTGTCTTATAACCTATAACCGCAAGCCACGCCGAGAGGCCCCCATGATCGAAACCCGCGTCAGCATGTGCAAGGTCTGCCCCGCCTACTGCCCCATCGAGGTCACCGTCGAGAACGGCAAGGCGACAAAGGTGGTGGGCAACCGGGCATCCCCCCTCTACGGCGGCTACACCTGCCCCAAGGGACGCGCCCTGCCGGAGGCCCACAATCACCCGGAACGCCTGCTGCACAGCCGCAAGCGCCAGCCCGACGGCTCCTTTGCAAACATCGGCACCACCCAGGCCATCGACGAGATCGCCGCCAGGTTGAAGGCCATCATCGCCGAGCACGGCCCCGAGGCGGTGGCGGTGTACCCCGGCAACGGCACCGTCAACAACCCCATCAACATCAGCATCGCGGTGTCGTTTCTCAATGCCCTGGGCACCGGGCTGGAGCGGTTCTTCTCGGTGCAGACCATCGACCAGCCGGGCAAGGTGATTGCCCAGGCCCTGCACGGCAAGTGGATCGCCGGCCCCCACCCGCTCCACGAATCCGACACCTGGGTACTGGTGGGCGCCAACCCCATCATCTCCAAGATGGGCCTTGGCCAGAACCCTGGCCAGGTGATCAAGGATGCGGTAAAGCGCGGCATGAAGCTCATCGTCATCGATCCGCGGGCCACGGAATCCGCCAAGTACGCCTGCCTGCACGTCCAGCCCCAGCCGGGCCAGGACCCGACCCTGCTCGCCGGTATTCTCCATGTGATTCTCGACGAGGGTCTCTACGACAAGGCCTTCGTCGCCGAGAACGCCCGGGGCATCGAGGCCCTCAAGGCCGCCGTGAAGCCCTTCACCCCCGCCCATGTGGCGGCGGTGGCGGACGTGCCCGAGGCCCAGCTGTACGAGGTGGCACGCACCTTCGCCGCCGCCAGGCGGGGCAGCCTGGTGACCGGCACCGGGCCTCACTTTGCCCTCCACGGCACCCTGCTGGAATACCTGGCGCTGTGCATCAACACCGTCTGCGGCCGCTGGGTGCGCGCCGGGGAGCAGAACGGCCATCCCCATGTGCTGCTGCCGGACTACCGGCCCAAGGCCCAGCCCATGGCGCCCTACAAGCCCTGGGATGAAACCCGGCCCGGTCGCCTCCACGGCCTGCCGAGGACGATCATGGGCGCTGCCACCGGCACCCTCGCCGACGAGATCCTCACCCCCGGCAAGGGGCAGATCCGCGCCCTGATCTGCGCCGGCAGCAACCCCATGGTGTCGCTCCCCGACCAGGTGCGCACCGAAAAGGCGTTCAAGTCCCTGGAATTGCTGGTGTCCCTCGACGTGGAGATGTCCAACACCGCGCGCCTCGCCCACTATGTGGTGCCCGATCTGATGGGCCTCGAAACCCCGGCGGTGTCGCAATTCACCGAGGCGTCCAAGTACTACGGGCTCTGGACCCAGGGCTTCGAGTGGCCCTATGCCATGTACGCCCCGGCGGTTGTTGACCCGCCCGGGGGGTCGGACCTGATCGAGATCTGGCAGTTCTTCTACGAAGTGGCCAAGCGCCTCGACCGGCAGCTGGTCTACCACGCCAACGCCGCCGGCGCCGGAGAACACTGGGACAAGCTGCCGGAGGCGATCCCCCTCGACCTGGAGCGGCGTCCCACCACCGAGCAGATGTACGAATACATGTGCACCGGCTCCCGCATTCCCCTCGCGGAGGTGAAGAAATTCCCCAACGGCCGGGTGTGGGACGACCTCGACCACCGCGTGGCGCCCCGGGACCCGGACTGCGACGCCTACTTCGAACTGGCCGACCCCACCATGATGGCGGAGCTCGCCACCGTGTTCGCGCGGCGCGGCGACCTGCCCCAGCCGAGCGACGACTACCCCCTGCTGCTCACCCCGAGGCGCACCAACGACGTGCTCAATTCCATCGGCCGCACCAACCCCAAGCTCGGTGGCAAGCACCCCTACAACCCCGCCTACCTCAACCCCGAGGACCTCGACCGCCACGGCGTCAAGAGCGGCGAGCTGGTCCTGATCCGCTCCCGCCACGGCGAGATCGTCGGCGTCGCCGAGGCGGAGGCCCGGCTGCGACCGGGGACCCTGTCCATGTCCCACTGCTTTGGCCTCAACCCCGGGGAAGGCCTTGACCCCCGGGCGGAGGGCGCCTGCACCTCCCGGTTGATGACCGCCGGGGCGGAGCTGGACCCCATTTTCGGCCAGCCCCGCATGGGCGCCATACCCGTCGCCATCAGTGCCTATCGCGGCTGAAAATCCAACCCGTATCCATAACACACGGAGCCAATACCCACCATGAACGATCTGTCAGCCAACGCCACCCTCAACCAGGCGGAACAGGACACCCGCGAGCGCCAGGCCATCACCCAGTGGATCGCCGACAACATCGGCGCCACCGTCACCCGTATCGAGCGCCAGCGGCGCTGGCGACCGGTGTGGCGAGTGGAGGCCATCAAGGACGGCGCGCCCAAGCCGCTGCTGGTCAAGGGCACCCGGGCGTGGAACTGCATCCCCTACCCACTGCTGCACGAAATGAAAATGATGGAGGTGCTGGAAGCCAACGGCATCCCCGTGCCCCACGTCCACGGCATGTGCGACTACCCCGAGGCCTTCGTGATGGACTGGATCGAAGGCGGGCGCGACCCGGGCCTGGTGATGGAAGCGGTGGAATCCGCCTCCACCATGAGCCCCGACCGCTGGCAGGCGAGCCTCAAGTACATGGAGATCCTCGCCAGGATGCACAAGATTCCCGCCGAGCAGTTCGAAGCCGCTGGCGCCCCCAAACCGCGCAATGCCGAGGAAGTGGCCCTCGCCCACGTGGAGCGTTTCAACGATATGTGCGAGGCCGCCAATATCGTCGACCCGTTCATGGAATTCTGCATGGTGTGGATGCGCCGCAACGTGCCTAAGCACCGCACCCGCTGCACCTTCGTGACCGGCGACTGCGGCCAGTTCCTCAACAAGGGCCCCGATGTCACCGCCGTGCTGGATGTGGAAATCGGCCACCTGGGTGACAACCTCCACGACCTCGCCTGCTTCCGGGGTCGCCACCCGGTGGAAAACATGGGAGACCTGCCCGCCCTCTTCCGCCACTACGCCAAGCACCTGGGGGAGGAACTGGACCTGCCGGTGCTCGCCTACCACACCGTGGCGTTCCTGGCGGTGGGCTACTTCGGCCCGCTGTTCGCCCTCGCCGATCCCCAGCCCGGCGGCGACTGGGTGGAGAGCGCGGTACAGGTGGCCTTTATCGGCCGGCGCTGCTTCGAGGCCCTGGCGGAGATCGTCGGTGTCGAGCTCGACGAAATCAGCCTTCCGGACGCCCATGTCACCCCCTGGGAGGACATGGCCCTCGACAAGCTGCTGCTGGAAATCAACCGCCTGCCCACCTCGGAAAACTTCGCCGACTGGCAGCGCAACACCATTGCCTCCATTCCCCGCTTCCTGATCAACCAGGTGCACTACGGGCGCTGGGCCGAGGAAGAGGACCTCAAGGAAATGGCGGCGGTCCTCGGCCACCGCCCCGCCGATATCAAGCAGGGGGACATCGCCCTGCGGGACTACGTCCGCACCGCGCCGCCGGCGCAGGACGCGGCCCTGGTCAAGCTGTTCCACCGCCGCCTGTTGCGCCAGTGCCTGGTGTTCGCCGGCCCCGGCGCCCCGGCGGACCACCTGTTCTTCCGCAAGGTGGAGCCGATCCTCAACATGGAAAAATAAAGTCGACCATGCCGATTGCGAAAATCCCCGGCCTTGCCGGGGATTTTTTTATGGACCAACAGCCACCGGAAATACCCAAGTGGGCCATGCGGGAAGTCAGGTTACCGATCTCTTCGCCACGACGCCCCGCGCTGCGTTGGGAAAGCTTGAAATAGGCCCACTATTCCTGCGCTTTCCCGCCTTGCGCCGGACGCCGTGGCTGTGAGCTTTAGTCACCTAACTTCCCGCACGGCCCACTAGCGATCGTTCATCACCCGGGAAAACTCCGCGAAGTGGTCCCCCATGTCCTCCGGGACGATACCGAGTTTCATGGCCAGCAGCAGCACCGCCGGGTTGTGGTGGGCCACCCTGTTGGACGCAGGCAGCCTGCCGGCGCGGATCAGCACGTTGCCGGTGCGGGCGATCACCAGCGCGATGCGGGTGGCGGCCAGCAACTCGAAGTAATCCAGGTCCGACACCCGGCGGCCGAGGATCGCCTCGTACAGGGCGAGCTGCTGATCCCGGGTCGGCAGGCCCGGCTGGCGGGGCTGGCCGTGGCTCAGCATCTCGTCCATGAAGAACCACCAGGCGATGTCGATTTCCGCGGGGCCCAGGGCCGACGCCTCGAAATCCAGGGCCGCCACCACATCACCCCTGGGGTTGAACAGGAAATTGCCGGGGTTGGAATCCCCCCACAGCACGTTGACGTGGGGATTCAAGGGCTGTTCGCTCATGAGGCGAGCCAGGGCGCGGTCGATCACCGGATCCGCCTCCCCGGCCATCGCCTCCCGCTTCCAGGCCTCCAGCCAACCCAGGTACTGGCCGAGCCCCGGCGGGCCGTATTGGGGCTTGTCGAGAAACCGAAAGCCGTTGCGCCAGTCGAGCTGGTTGATGCGGGCGATGGTGGACAGGGCGTCGTCCCAGAGGTGGCGACGGCCCTTGTCGTCCAGCTCCGTGAGCAGGCCGGCGACATGGTAATTGGGGCTCTGGGGCAGCGACACCCCCTCGATCCTGTCCATCACCAGAAACTTGCCCCCCAAAAGCCGGGTATCGCTTTCGATGCCCACCACCCGGGGAACCGGCACCCCAAGGCGCCCGAGGGCCATCATCATCTCCCCCTGGCGGGCAATGTCGGTGTCGAGAAAGACATGTTGCCCGGGCTTTTCCAGGCGCAGCACCAAAGGGCGCATCCGCGTCTCCCCGGCCTCGGTCACCGCCACATCCACCAGCACCGTGAGCGCCGAGTAGCCGCTGCTCGGCACCCGGAGGCCGGTGATACGCACCGCGCCCCCCGGGGCGAGACGGGAACCCAGCCAGCCGGCAAGGGCCTGTTGATCGATGGGGGACTTGGCGGTATCGCCGCCGGAACCAGCCTGATGCATCCGCGACCTCGCAATCTCTTGTGGTTATGGTCAGCGCACCATGGTAATCGGGAATGGCGCCCGGGGGCCACGGCGGGCACAAAAAAATGGCTCCACCGGCAAGCCCGGGGAGCCATCGCCCCGCGGGGACGGATCAGCTGTCGAAGCGCACCCGCTCGCCATCGAGGTGGGCGCGGATGGTATCGCCGGGGGCGAACTTTCCCGCCAGCACATCCTGGGCGAGGGGGTTCTCGATCAGTTGCTGGATGGTGCGCTTCAGGGGCCTTGCACCGTACACCGGGTCGTAGCCCGTCTCGCAGAGCTTGTCGAGCACGGCGTCGTCCAACTCGATGGCGAGGTCCCGATCCGCCAGGCGCTTCTTGAGCAGCCCCAGCTGGATGGTGGCGATGCCGCGAATCTGGTCGCGCCCGAGGGGATGGAAAACCACCACCTCGTCGATGCGGTTGATGAACTCGGGGCGGAAATGGTTGCCCACAACCCCCATCACCGCCGCCTTCATGGCCTCGTAGTTCTCCTCCCCCGCCAGGGTCTGGATGATGTCGGACCCCAGGTTCGAGGTCATCACGATCACCGTGTTGCGGAAATCCACGGTGCGCCCCTGGCCATCGGTGAGGCGCCCGTCATCCAGCACCTGCAGAAGAATGTTGAACACATCCGGGTGGGCCTTCTCCACCTCGTCGAGCAACAGCACCGAGTAGGGCCGGCGGCGCACCGCTTCCGTCAGGTAGCCGCCCTCCTCGTAGCCCACGTAACCGGGGGGCGCGCCGATCAGCCGCGCCACCGAGTGCTTCTCCATGAACTCCGACATGTCGATGCGCACCATGGCGTCCTCGCTGTCGAAGAGGAATTCCGCCAGGGACTTGCACAGCTCGGTCTTGCCGACCCCGGTGGGGCCGAGGAACAGGAACGAGCCATTGGGCCGGTTGGGGTCGGCGAGCCCGGCCCGGGAGCGGCGCACGGCGTTGGCAACGGAGACCACCGCCTCGTGCTGGCCCACCACCCGGTTGTGGAGGGCATCCTCCATGCGCAGCAGTTTTTCCCGCTCCCCTTCCAGCATCTTGCTGACCGGGATGCCGGTCCACTTGGAGACCACCTCGGCGATCTCCTCGTCGGTCACCTTGTTGCGCAGCAGTTGCTTTTCGCGGGTTTCCGCCTCGGCGGCGAGGGCCATCTGCTTTTCGAGGTTGGGAATCACCCCGTACTGGATCTCCGACATGCGGGCCAGGTCCCCGGCGCGGCGCGCGGCGTCCATGTCGAGCCGGGCCTGCTCCAGATCGCTCTTGATCTGGGTGGTGCCCTGCATGGCGGCCTTCTCGGCCTTCCAGATTTCCTCCAGGTCGGCGTACTCCCGCTCGATCTTGTCGATATCCTGCTGGAGTTTTTCGAGGCGTTTTTTCGAGGCCTCGTCCTCCTCCTTCTTCACCGCCTCGCGCTCCATCTTGAGCTGGATCAGGCGGCGTTCGAGGCGGTCCATTTCCTCCGGCTTGGAGTCGATCTCCATGCGGATGCGGCTCGCCGATTCGTCGATCAGGTCGATGGCCTTGTCCGGCAGCTGGCGGTCGGTGATATAGCGCTGGGACAGTTTCACGGCGGCGACGATGGCGGAGTCGGTGATGTCCACCCCGTGGTGCACCTCGTAGCGCTCCTTGAGGCCACGGAGAATGGCGACGGTGTCCTCCTCCGTCGGCTCGTCCACCAGCACCTTCTGGAAACGCCGCTCGAGGGCCGCGTCCCTCTCGATGTACTTGCGGTATTCGTCGAGGGTGGTGGCGCCCACGCAGTGCAGCTCGCCCCGGGCGAGGGCGGGCTTCAACATGTTGCCGGCATCCATGGCGCCCTCCGCCTTGCCGGCGCCCACCATGGTGTGCAGCTCGTCGATGAAGAGAATGATGCGACCTTCCTGCTTGGCCAGTTCGTTCAGCACCGCCTTCAGGCGCTCCTCGAATTCGCCGCGGAACTTCGCCCCGGCGAGCAGCGCCCCCATGTCGAGGCTCAAGACCTTTTTGCCCTTGAGGCCCTCCGGCACCTCGCCGTTGACGATGCGCTGGGCGAGACCCTCGACGATGGCGGTCTTGCCGACGCCGGGCTCGCCGATCAGCACCGGGTTGTTCTTGGTGCGGCGCTGCAATACCTGGATGGTGCGGCGGATCTCGTCGTCCCGGCCGATGACGGGATCGAGCTTGCCGGCCTCGGCGCGGGCGGTGAGGTCGATGGTGTATTTATCGAGGGACTGGCGATTGCCCTCCGCCTCGGGATTGTCCACGGACTGGCCTCCGCGCAATTGCTGGATCACCTGTTCGAGGCGTTTCACATCCCCGTGGGGCTTGAGCAACCTGGCGGTGTCGGCGTCGTCGTAGGCGGCGAGCAGCACCGTTTCGCTGGAAATGAACTGATCCCCCTGCTGCTGGGAGCGCTTGTCCGCCAGGTTGAAAAGCCGCGCCAGGTTCTGGGACACGGAAACATCCCCGGTGGGTGTCTGGATGCGGGGCAGGGAATCGATGCGCTCGGCGATGGCCTTTTGCACGGCGGAGACGTTGAATCCCGCCTGGCCCAGCATCGGCTTGACGGAGCCCCCCTGCTGGGCGAGCAGCGCCGCGAGAAGGTGGGCCGGCTCGATGGCGGTGTGATCCTTGCCCACGGCCAGGGACTGGGCATCCGCCAGGGCGCTCTGCAATGAGTTGGTGAAACGGTCGATGCGCATCGGGTATTCCTCGGCAATCAGTGATGATCACTATGTTGGGCGCCCGGCGGTGCTTTTCAATGGCGGGCGTCGGGAGGGAGGCCTTAAGCCGCCCCCGGTTGCGCTGGATCAACCCCAGCACCCATTAGCGAGGTGGCACCATCCGGTTGCAGCCATGCCTCCGAGGGTCCAGACTCATTGGCGACCCATCGTCACCGGCATTGGCCCCCAAGGAGAACCCATGACCAGCCGATACCAGCTCGCCAAAACCTTCCGTCATGACAACAGGGAATACACCTACTTCCCCTTCGACCGCCTGCGGGAACACCACGCCATCCACAAGCTTCCCCTGTCGATCCGCATCCTCCTGGAAAACCTGCTGCGCCACGCCGGCGAACCCTTCGTCAGCGACACCGACATCGAGGCGGTGGCGGGCTGGAATCCCCACCGCGAACCGGACACCGAGATCGCCTTCGTGCCGGCCCGGGTGATCCTCCAGGATTTTACCGGGGTGCCCGCCATCGTCGACCTCGCCACCCTGCGGGACGCCATGGCCCGCCTCGGGGGCGACCCGGAAAAGATCAACCCCCTCTCCCCCGCCGAGCTGGTGATCGACCACTCGGTGATGGTGGATCACTTCGGCTCCGCCGAGGCCCTCGAACGCAACACCGACCTGGAGGTGGCCCGCAACCGGGAGCGCTACCAGTTTCTCAAGTGGGGCCAGCAGGCCTTCAACAACCTCAAGGTGGTGCCGCCGGGCACCGGCATCGTCCACCAGGTGAACCTCGAATACCTCGCCCGGGGTGTGTTCAGCCGGGAGAAGGACGGCCAGCTGCTGGCCTACCCCGACACCCTGGTGGGCACCGACTCCCACACCACCATGATCAACGGCCTCGGGGTGCTGGGCTGGGGCGTGGGGGGCATCGAGGCGGAGGCGGCCATGCTCGGCCAGCCCATCTCCATGCTGCTGCCCCAGGTGGTGGGCTTTCGCTTGAGCGGCCGGATGCTGGAGGGCGCCACCGCCACCGATCTGGTGCTCACCGTCACCCAGATGCTGCGCAAGCACGGGGTGGTGGGCAAGTTCGTGGAATTTTTCGGCCCCGGCCTCAAGCACCTCTCCGTGGCGGACCGCGCCACCATCGCCAACATGGCCCCGGAGTACGGCGCCACCTGCGGGCTGTTCCATATCGACCGGGAGACCCTCAACTACCTGCGCCTCACCGGCCGCGACGAGACCCAGGTGGCACTGGTTGAGACCTACCTGCGGGCCATGGACCTGTGGCACGACGAGGACGCCAGCCACCAGGATGCCATCGACTACAGCGCCGTGCTGCACCTCGACCTGGCCACCGTGGCCCCCTGCATCGCCGGCCCCCGCCGGCCCCAGGACCGCATCGCCCTGAGCGATGCCCGCCAGGCCTTTGGCCGTTCCCTCGACGAGGTGATCCGGGTGCGCAACACCAGCGAGGACGGGGTGGCGGGCTTCGAGGACGAAGGGGGCGACACCGCCGTGGGCCACGGCAACGGCCAGGGGGCGGTGCGGGTGGAACTCGACGACGAGGCCTTTATCCTCCGGGACGGCGCGGTGGTGATCGCCGCCATCACCAGCTGCACCAACACCTCGAACCCCGAGGTGCTGATCACCGCGGGCCTCCTGGCGGAGAACGCGGTGGCCCGGGGCCTTGTCCGCAAGCCCTGGGTGAAGACCAGCCTGGCACCCGGCTCCCAGGTGGTCACCGACTACCTGCAAAAGTCCGGCCTTCTGGACCCGCTGGAAAAGCTCGGCTTTTATCTCGTCGGCTACGGCTGCACCACCTGCATCGGCAACTCCGGCCCCCTGCCCGAGCCCATCGAGCGGGCCATCCACCAGGGCAGCCTGGTGGCCTGCGCGGTGCTCTCCGGCAACCGCAACTTCGAGGGGCGCATTCACCCCAGCGTGCGCAACAACTACCTCGCCTCACCGCCCCTGGTGGTGGCCTACGCCCTGGCGGGCACCCTCGACATCGACCTCACCCGCGACCCACTGGGGGAGGATCGCCACGGCAACCCGGTGTACCTGAAGGACATCTGGCCCGACGCCCGGGAAGTGCGCAAGACCATCGCCGCCCATATAGACGCCGAGCTCTTCACCAGCAAGTACCGGGACGTCTACACCGGGCCGGAGAGCTGGCGGGCGCTGCCGGTGCCCACCGACAAGGTCTACACCTGGCCGGAATCCACCTACATCAAGAAGGCGCCGTTCTTCGACGGCATCAGCCCCCGGGTGCCGGAGGTGAGCGCCGTCATCCGCGCCCACTGCCTGGTGATGGTGGGGGACAGCATCACCACCGACCACATCTCCCCCGCCGGCGCCATCGATGTCCACAGCCCCGCCGGGGAGTACCTGCAGGCCCTCGGGGTGATGCCCGACGACTTCAACTCCTACGGCTCCCGGCGCGGCAACCACGAGGTGATGGTGCGCGGCACCTTCGCCAACGTGCGCCTGAAAAACCGCCTCGCCCCCGGCACCGAGGGGGCCTGGACCACCCACCTGCCGAGCGGCAAGGTGATGAGCATCTTCGCCGCCTCGGAGAAATACCGCGCCGCCAACATCCCCCTGGTGGTGCTGGCGGGCAAGGAGTACGGCACCGGCTCATCCCGGGACTGGGCCGCCAAGGGCCCGGCCCTGCTCGGGGTGCGGGCGGTGATCGCCGAGAGCTACGAGCGCATCCACCGCTCCAACCTGGTGGGCATGGGCATCCTGCCCCTGCAGTTCGCCCCCGGCCAGTCGGCGGAGAGCCTTGGCCTGAAGGGGGACGAGGTGTTCAGCATCGCCGCGGTGCAGCCCGGGCAGGAGGAGATCGACGTGGTGGCCATCCGCCCGGACGACAGCAGCCTCACCTTCACCACCCGGGTGCGCATCGACACCCCGAATGAATACAGCTACTACCGCAACGGCGGCATTCTCCACTACGTGCTGCGCCGTCTGGCGGCGGGTTAGGGGCCCGCGACGTCGAAGAGAACGGGACAGCACCAATTGCGCCGCCGTCGCTCCAGCCGCTCGGCAAGGGGTTCGTCGGCGAGGACCAGGGGCACCGGCGCCGCAAAGCCGGCGGGGTTGACCAGGCAGTTGGCGTTCAGCACCCCGTGGCACAGGCCGTCGATCCCGCAGCTGGCCAGCACCAGGGTGTCGCAGTGGCCGCATTCGTGGAACCGGGCGGTCCCGGTGCCCTGGGTGAGCACCCGGTGATGGCGGGCCCTTCGGATCAGCACCCGCACCTCGGTGCCCGCCTTGCCGACCCAGAGCACGGCCCGGGTGCGGCAGAAATCACAGGCGCAGGCCCGGGGCACGATGGACAGATCGACGCTCCGCCAGTCCAGCTGAATGTTGCCGCAGCGGCACCCGCCCCTCACCGCGCCACCTCCCCACCCTGCCCCGGTGCGTCGGCGACCCCATCGACCCGCAGCTCGTAGAGCACCGGCCAGAGCTTGCCGGTGACGTAGACATGGCCGCTCACAGGGTCATGGGCGATGCCGTTCAGATCCCGCGCCCGCCGCCAGGCAAAGCCCTTGCCCCGGAGGGCGCGCAGATCGAGCCAGCGCCGCACCTCGCCGCTCGCCAGGTCGATCAGGGCGATGCGGTCGCTGCCGAGGATATTGGCCCAGAGGGTACCGTCGATCACCTCCAGCTCGTTGAGACGCTCCACCGGCTTGCCCCCGTCCGTCACCGCGAGGGTACGCACCGGCGCGAAGCTCCCCGGATCGAGAAAGCGCAGGGTGGCGCTGCCATCGCTGAACACCAGGTGCTCCCCGTCCCAGGCAAGACCCCAGCCCTCCCCCCGGTAGGGAATGGTGCCGAGGGGTTCGAGGTCGGCGAGGCGATACACCAGCGCCCGCTCCTCCCGCCAGCTGAGTTGGATCAACCGGTCCCCGACCCGGGCTAGCCCCTCGCCAAACAGCATTTCATCGAGATCCCGCCGGGCCAGCACCTCGCCGCTGTCCACCGCCACCCGGCGAAGGCTCGACCGACCGTAGCGGCCGGTGCTCTCGTACAGCTCGCCATCCGCCATCAACAGGCCCTGGGTGAAGGCGCGGCTGTCGTGGGGATGGCGCGCCACCACCACAAACCCCGCCGCCTCCGCCGCGAGGGGCAGGGCGAGAACCAGGGCAACCAACCAGGCTAATCCCGAGCAGCGAACCGGTTTCGACATCACGCCATTTCCATCCGTAACCCTTGAGCGGTGCCGCCAAGCATACAATGGCAGGCCGGGCACCACCCGCCCGCTGTTGTAGAATGCCGCCAACCCCGCCCTTTCACCGCCGGAGCCACCATGACCGATCACCTCACCGCGCTGCTCACCCTGGAGCGGATCGAGACCAATATCTTCCGAGGCCGCAGCGAGGATCTCGGCACCCCCCAGGTGTTTGGCGGCCAGGTGCTCGGCCAGGCGATCCAGGCGGCGGAGGCCACCGTCAGCGGCCGGCCCATCCACTCGGTGCACGCCTATTTTCTGCGCCGCGGCGACTTCACCGCCCCCATCCTCTACGACGTGGACAACAGCCGGGACGGGCGCGGTTTCTCCTCCCGCCGGGTGGTGGCCATCCAGCACGGCAAGCCCATCTTCACCATGGCGGCGTCCTTTCACCAGGCGGAGGACGGCATGGAGTTCCAGCCCAGCTACACCCTGCCCCCGGCACCGGATGACCTCCCCCCCCTGCCCCTGGAAGTCACCCCCGTGGCGGCGGACACCAGCCCGGTGGCCGACTTCGACCTGCGCCTGGTGCCCCGGGGGCTGCGCACCGAGCCCAACGCCGTGCAGTGGTGGCTGAAAACCCGCGAGCCCCTCGCCGACGACCCCGCCCTGCACCGGGCGGCGCTCGGCTTTGTCAGCGACTTCGGGCTGATCTCCGCGGTGCTGCAGCCGCACGGCTACGAGCCCGGCAACCGGGAGTTTCTGCGCCGTCTGGTGGCCGCCTCCCTCGACCACGCCCTGTGGTTTCACCGCCCGGTAAAGGTGGACGAGTGGCTGCTCTACAGCACCGTGCCGATGACCACCCACGGCGCCCGGGGACTGGCCCGGGGCACCCTCCACGACGCCCGGGGCCTGCTGGTGGCCACCACCATGCAGGAACTGCTGATCCGCGACCCCGGGACCCACTGATGGACTACGAATTCACCTGGCTGACCCTTTCCATACTGGTGGTTGCCGGAATCTTCGCCGGCTTCATCAACACCCTCGCCGGGGGCGGCTCCCTGCTCACCCTGCCGGCCCTGATGCTGCTGGGAATGCCGGCGGACATCGCCAACGCCACCAACCGGGTGGGCGTGCTGCTGCAATCCGCCGAGGGCATGCGGGGCTTCAACCGCCACGGGATGCTCGCCCGGGACGCCCTCGGCCCCATCCTGGTGCCCACCGTGGCCGGCTCCCTGGCGGGCTCCCTGATCGCCTCCTACCTGCCCGCCACCGTGCTGGAGCCGGTGCTGCTGATCACCCTGGTGATCATGGCGGTGGTGATCGTGGTGAAGCCCACCATGGTGGCGCCGCCCTTGGGCACGGAGCCCCTGAGCCTCAGGGAGGCGCCGAGCGGCTATGCCTGGCTGTTCGTGGCGGGGCTCTATGGCGGCTTCGTTCAGGCGGGTGTCGGCTTCGTGCTGCTCGCCGCCCTCGCCGGGGTGCTGCGCTACGACCTGGTACGGGCCAATGCCCTCAAGATGGCGGCCACCGCGATCTTTGCCGCCGTGGCGCTGGTGGTGTTCGTCGCCCGGGGCCAGGTGCTGTGGATTCCCGGGCTGGTGCTGGCGGTGGGCTGCATGATCGGGGTGAGGCTGTCGGTGAAGTTCGCCATCTCCGTTCCCCAAAACGTGCTGCGCTGGTTTTTGCTGGTGATCGTGATCGCGGTGTGCATCGCCGCCTGGCTGCGCTGAGCGGTCAGGCCGAAAGCCTGGCAAAGAGCAGGCCCCAGAACACCAGCAGTAGCAGCGCGCCGATGGCGAACACCGCGAAGCGCGGCAACACCCGGTTCCAGAGGATATGCACCAGGCTGTGGACCACCCGGGCCGCGACGAAGCCCCAGGCCAGGGCCACCAAAGTACCGTCGACAACCCCCGCCACCAGGGCGGTCAGGCAGCCGGTGTAGAACAGCACCGGCAGCTCCAGCAGGTTCATGTAGTTGCGGTTCGGCAAGCTGACGGGCGCCGGCACCCGGTCCGATTCCCCGTAGCGGAAATCCCCCGCCCCCACCTCGCCCCGGTGGGCGGCACGAAAGCGCCGCAGGGGAATCAGCGCCATCACCAGGAATGTCCAGGCCACCAAGGCCATAAGTGGTTCCAGAATCGCCATCCAACATCACCCCTATTCGATAACTCGCCGAAATCCGCCCTCAGCGCCCGGCAACCACCGCCTCCGCCATGCGCACATAACCCGAGATGCGCCCCTGGCGCACCCCGTCGCGCCCCACCAGGTAGGCATTTTCAAGTTCGTCCGGGCCCACGGCGGATGCCAGCCGCAAACCCCGCGCGGCGAGGAACGCCTCGAGGGTGCCATCCGGGATGCCAAAGCGCAGCGGCTCCCCCATCCCCGCCATGTGGGCGCGGGATTCGGCGCCGCCGTGGTAATCGCCGCTGCCATCCACCATGGCGGCGGGCATGTAGTCGAACAGGATGCGACTGCCCGCCGGGGAATGGCGGCTGACAAAATCGAGGGTGGCATCGACGCCGGCGGCATCCAGGTAGTAGGACACCCCCTCCCAGTTGAAGAACACCGGCAGGGTCGGGTCGTAGCCGCCGGCGGCGAGGATATCGGTAAGGGGCTGGCGATTGAAATCCAGGGGCACATAGCTGACATGGCCCGGCAGCGCCCCCAGCACCCGGGCCACCGTGGCCTGCTTTTCCGCCTGCAAGGCCGGCATATCCACCTCAATGAACCGCAAACCGGGGGCCAGATCCGCGAAGCGATAGGCGCGGCTGTCGTACCCGGCCCCGAGAATCACCACCTGGCGCACGCCGCTTTCGATGGCGGCCCGCATCCGCGCGTCCACATGGTGGGTGCGGGCATTCTGGAAGTGATAGGCGCCGGGCAGCATCGCTTCCAGCTGGGCCCGAAAGGCCGCCACCTTGGCGCCGTCCGACGGGTCGGGGCGCAACGCCGGGTCGATGAACTCCCGGGCCAGGGTATCGGGATTGCGGATCGCCGGGTCCCCCTCCAGGGCCGCGAAGGCCCGTACCGTAGCGGCGCCGAGGGCGCTGTTGCGCAGGCGTCGGATGGATTGTTCGTACTCGGTCATGGTGATCCGCCGTGATTGTGGTTGTGGTGGTGGGATCAGGGCCCTTCGACCAGGGTATAGGTGCGGGTGTCGAGGGGCACTTCGAGGGTGTTGGCGCCCTCCCGAAGGGGCTGGCCCACCATCTCGTCGTAGGCGCTCCGCTGGCGCAGCACCAGGGCGCCGATAGCGAGCCCGGCGAACAGCTCCCGGAGGGCGGTGAGGTTGCGCCGGCTCAGGAGCCGCTCCGGGGTCTCCCACAGGGGCCGCTCGCTGCCGTCGATCTCCACCGACACCTGGTAGATGCTCGCGTCCAGGGAATGGATGATCACCCGGGGGATGGGCTGGTGCGCGGCGAGGTCGTCGAGCAGGATTTTCACCTTCTACCTCCTTGGGAGTGTCTTGAAGATACCGATTCCCTCCCCGGCAAGGAGGGATAACAGGCCGCGTGGGTGCGGCATGCTCAGAAGTCCTCCAGGGTGATCACGTCGTAGGCCGGTTCCTCGTAGGGGTGGGCGTTGATCAAGGCCTCGATGGCGGCCTCGATGAGGTGGTCCTCGCACACCAGCTCGACCTTGTACTCCGGCACCTGCTCGACCCAGCCCTCCTGGCCGAGGAAGGGGTTGCTGCCCGCGAGGGGGCGGAACTGGCCCTGCCCCAGGGTTTGCCAGCAGCAGCGGTCGTAGTCGCCGATCTGGCCGGCGCCGGTGTCGAACACGGCGTTCTTGACCAGTTCGAGGTGGGTCTCCGGCACGTAGAAGCACAGCTTGTACATGGCCGCCCTCAGTACAGCAGGTTGTAGATCTTGCGCTGGTATTCCACCGCCAGGGGATCGCCCTTGCCGAGGGCGGCGAGGATGTCGAGGTAGATCTTCCTGGCGCCGCCGTCGCGGAAGTTGAGGTCCTTTTTCAGAAGGTTCAGCAGCAGGTCGAGGGCCTCCCGCTGGAACTGGTGCTGGCTGAATTGCACGGCGAGTTCGTAGGCGATTTCCCTGTTGTCCGGGTCGGCGTTGAGGCGCGCTTCCAGCTCCTGGATCTCCGGGGCCTTGGCGGCCTCCTGCTGGAGTTCCACCTGGGCGAGGAGTTGCTGGTAGAGGGAGTCCTGGTCCTTCATGGGGATGGCCTTGAGGATGGCGCCGGCGTCCTCGGCGCGGTTCATCATCAGCAGCACCTGGGCGAGCATCAGGGCGATGTCAGAGCGCTTGGCGGAGTCCTCATGGGCCTCCCGCAACAGGGCGAGGGCGGCGGGCAGGTCGCCGGCCTCGATCCTGGCCTCGGCTTCCTGAATCTTCAGATCCCAGGGCTTTGGCAGGTATTCGTCGAGCAGCTGGCGGATGGTGGTCTCGGGCTGGGCGCCCTGGAAGGCGTTGACGGGCTGGCCGTCCTTCATCACCACCACGGTGGGCAGGCTGCGGATGCCGAACTGGGCGGTGATCTCCTGCTGCTGGTCGGCGTTGACCTTGGCGAGAAGGAAGGCGCCGTTGTACTCGGTGGCGAGCTTTTCAAGGAGGGGCATCAGCGCCTTGCAGGGGGCGCACCAGTCGGCCCAGAAGTCCACCAGTACCGGGCGCACCCGGGATTCCTCGATCAGGTATTGCTGGGCGTTTTGCAGGGTGATGTCGACGACATGGGGGTTCATTGCGGGCTCTCGGTGGTTCAGGGTGGGGTGGATTATGCCTAGGTCGGTGGGGCATGACCACCGGGTGGCGGCGCCGGGAGACGGCGAGGAAAAGGTGGATAAAGGGAAAGGTGAATAAAGAGCAGGCGGGGAAAAGAGTCGGCCCCGCCCCCCGGAGGGGCAGCGGGGCCGGAAGGGGTATCAGATGAGGCCCATGGCGGTCATGGCGCGGGCCACTTTCATGAAGCCGCAGATGTTGGCGCCCGCCACGTAGTTGCCGGGCATGCCGAATTCCTCGGCGGTCTCGAAGCAATTGTTGTGGATGTTGACCATGATCTCCCCGAGGCGCTTTTCGGTGTACTCGAAGGACCAGGAGTCGCGGCTGGCATTTTGCTGCATCTCCAGGGCGCTGGTGGCAACGCCCCCGGCGTTGGCGGCCTTGCCGGGGCCATAGGCGATGCCGGCGGCCTGGAAGATCTGGATGCCTTCCGGGGTGGTGGGCATGTTGGCGCCTTCGGCGACGGCGATGCAGCCGTTTTCCACCAGGGCCTTGGCGTCCTTGCCGTTGAGCTCGTTCTGGGTGGCGCAGGGCAGTGCCACCTGGCAGGGGATGCTCCAGATGTTGCCGTCTTCGATGTAGCGGGCGCCTTTCTTTTCATCGGCGTAGACGCTGATGCGGCGGCGTTCCACTTCCTTGATGCGCTTGATGAGGTCGAGGTCGAGGCCGGCCTCGTCGACGATGACGCCGCCGGAGTCGGAACAGGCAATGACCTTGGCGCCGTATTCCATGGCTTTCTCGATGGCGTAGATGGCGACGTTGCCGGAGCCGGACACCACCACCGTCTTGCCGTCGAGGGAATCGCCGCGGGCCTTGAGCATCTCCTGGGTGAAGAACACGGTGCCGTAGCCGGTGGCTTCGGTGCGCACCAGGCTGCCGCCCCAGTTGAGGCCCTTGCCGGTGAGCACGCCGGATTCGTAGCGATTGGTGAGGCGCTTGTACTGGCCGAACAGGTAGCCGATCTCGCGGCCGCCGACACCGATGTCGCCGGCGGGGACGTCGGTGTATTCCCCGAGGTTGCGGTGCAGTTCGGTCATGAGGCTCTGACAGAAGCGCATGATCTCGTCGTCGGACTTGCCCTTGGGGTCGAAGTCGCTGCCGCCCTTGCCGCCGCCGATGGGCAGGCCGGTGAGGGCATTCTTGAAGATCTGCTCGAAACCGAGGAACTTGATGATGCCGAGGTAGACGGAGGGGTGAAAGCGCATCCCCCCCTTGTAGGGGCCGAGGGCGCTGTTGAACTGGACGCGGAAGGCGCGGTTGATGTGGATCTCGCCGCTGTCGTCCTGCCAGGGGACACGGAAGATGATCTGGCGCTCAGGCTCGCAGATGCGCTGGATAATCTTCTTGTCGGCGAACTCGGGGTACTTCACCAGCACCGGGCCCAGGGTTTCGAGCACTTCGTGGACGGCCTGGTGGAACTCGGTCTCGCCGGGGTTGCGGCGCAACACGTCCTGGAAGATGGGCTGGAGTTTCTCGTCGAGGGCTTGGCTCATGGCGCGGTTCCGTGGCTGGTGGGCAGCCACGGGGAATCGGCGGCCACCCGGGGTTTATGGGTGGCGCATTGCACCATGATGGGTCACAAAAACGCAACATATTGGTGCGTTTTCGTTGACCCCCATCATGTTGCCGCCCCTGGCCCTCAGCCCTGCCGGTGGCGGATCAGCCAGCAATTGTGGATCCTGGGGTTGCGGGCGAAGTCCGGGGGAATGGTGCGCGGGGTGATGTCCTCCACCGCAAACTCGGCGGCGATCCCGTCGTCCATGCGGAAGCGGCGGAAGTTGTTGGAGAACACCAGGGTGCCGCCGGGGGCGAGAATCGCCATGGCATCGCGGATCATCGCCGGGTGATCCCGCTGGACGTCGAGCACATCTTCCATTTTCTTCGAGTTGGAGAAGGTGGGGGGGTCGAGGAAGATCAGGTCGAAGCGCCCTTCCCGCTTCGCCAGCCAGGCCAGACAGTCGGCGCGGAGCAGTTCGTGCTCCCATTCGTGGATGCCGTTCAGGGCGAAGTTGCGCCCCGCCCAGTCGAGGTAGGTGTTGGACATGTCGATACTGAGGCTCGACGTGGCGCCGCCGAGGGCCGCCTGCACGGTGGCGGCGGCGGTGTAGCAAAAGAGGTTGAGAAAGCGCTTGCCCGCGGCCTGTTGCCCGAGCCAGGCGCGGATCGGGCGATGGTCGAGGAAGACGCCGGTATCGAGGTAATCGGAGAGGTTGACCTCGAGCCTCGCCCTGCCCTCAGTGATGACGAAGGGCCTGGCGCCCCCCTGCACCCCCTGGCGCTGGTACTGACTGTCGCCCTTCTGGCGGCGGCGCTCCTTGAAGAACAGCCTGTCCCGTGCCTCGGGGTAGAGAAATTGCAGGGCCTGGCGCACCTCGACAATGCGCCGCCGGGCGGCCTCCTCGTCCACCGTGGCGGGGGGCGCGTACTCCTGCACGTGGATGGCATCGCCGTAGATGTCCACCGCCACCGCGTACTCGGGGATGTCGCCGTCGTAGAGGCGGTAGCAGCTCACCCCCTCGCGCTTCAGCCAGGGCTCCAGCTTGCGGCGGTTCTTTTCGAGACGGTTGGCGAACATCCGGGCGTTGTCCGACAGGGGGCGCGGCTGGCGCGGGGCCTCGCTGCCGGCGGCCTGCTCGTGGAGCTCGAAAAGCAGCAGCTGGGCGGCGATGGTGCCATTGAAGAACTTGTATTTCTTGCCGGCCCGCAGGCGCAGTTCCTGGCCGAGATCCGGGTTGCCGGTGAACACCGCCAGCCGCCAGCCGCTGAACTCGCGCCGGGCAATTTCCCCCAGCTCCTGGTAGAGGGGGCGCAGCTCGTCCACCTCCCCCCAGCGTTCGCCGTAGGGCGGGTTGCAGATCAGAAGGCCATGCTCGATGGCTTTGTGGGTTGGCTTGATCAATGCTTTCAATGGCTTGGCGGAAACTTTTACAACCTTTTCGAGCCCCATGGCGACGATGTTCCGCTGCGCCGCCTCCACCGCGCGGCTGTCCTTGTCGTAGCCGCGAATCTCCGGCAGCGCCCGGGCAAGGCCCGCCGCCCGGCGCTCATCCGCCTCCGCCAGCAGGGCCTGCCAGAGGTGGGGGTCAAACCCCTGCCAGCGGTGAAAGCCGTAGCGGTCGCGGAGAATCCCGGGGGCGATGTCGGCGGCCATCATGGCTCCTTCGATCAACAGGGTGCCGCTGCCGCACAGGGGGTCGATAAGGGCTCCGCCCCGGGCCTGGATCTCCGGCCAGCCGGCGCGGGCGAGGAGCGCGGCGGCGAGGTTCTCCTTGAGGGGCGCGGGCACCATGGCCACCCGGTAACCCCGGCGGTGAAGACTCTCGCCGGAGAGGTCGAGACTGATGGCCACCCGGCCCTTGGCCAGGTAGGCATTGACGCGGATGTCGGGGTTCTTCAGGTCCACCGAGGGGCGCATGTCGCCCCGGGCGAGAAAGTGATCGACGATGGCGTCCTTGATCTTCTGGGCGCCGAACTGGGTGTGGCGGATGGCATCGCTCTTGCCGGCAAAGTCCACCGCCAGGGTGTTGGCGCCGCTGAAATGCTCGTGCCAGGGAATGGCGAGGGCCGCCTGGTAGAGGGCCTCGGCGCTGTCCACCTCGGCGCGGGCGAGGGGCAGCAACAGGCGATTGGCGAACCGCGACCAGAGACACACCCGGTAGGCGAACTCCGCCGGGCCCTCGGCGTGGACCCCGGCCACCGTCTCCCGGAGGGACTCGGCGCCGAGCTGGGCCAATTCCTCCAGCAACAGGGATTCAAGCCCCTTGGGGCAGTTCACAAACCAGGCTTGGCGGGGTGTTTCGGTGATGGGCATTCGCACGTCCAGGGGTCGAGGCGGTTGATGATTACGTTAAAGCATTAAAGGCCGGGTTGTTAGAGAGATAAATTCTTCGACAGGGCACAGCCGTTTTGGTGAACTGAAAGGCCGGTTGACTCGGAACTGCAACAACGACGTGCTAGCACATCCGGCCACTCACTCCCTTGTGGCTGTCCTCTGCAAGCCCCGTCAGCCGGTATATCCGCGTACTCTCCCGCCCCTTCCCGGGGGCGATCCAAACTGGTAAACGGAGTAAAGTCCTATGAGAAAACAGAAACGAGACATTTCCCACCGCGCGTTCATCCGGGGTTATCAAGCCGGATTCAGCATGAAAACCAAGAGTCTGTGCCCCTACCAAACCGAATCCAATCCCGGGCTCGAATGGCTGAGGGGCTGGCGCGAGGGCCGGGAAGATCACTGGCAGGGCTTCAACAACCAGGCCTGCCAGCAAAAAGTCTCCGCTCTGTAACCGATAGTCTATAGTTCATACAGGGCGCAACGCCCGTCACGAAAGCCTGGAAAGAGGCTTTACCAAGCGGCCATGCAAATGCATGGCCGCTTGCCGTTTGGGGCCGCTGTTTGGGACTCGGGGCTTGCGGCCCGGTTCAGTCCCGCGCCGGCTGCACCAGCACCCAGGGGCTCAGCACCACCGCCCACATCATCGCATCGGCATCGAACCAGGCCGCCGCCTCGGTGTCGCCGGCAAGCCCCAGTTGCCCGGCGGCCATCCAGCCGGATACCCGGGCCTTGTCATCCTCCGCCATGGCAAGGGCCACCTCCACCAGGTCGAGGTCCAACGCCACGGCGATCACCGACCCGGCGGCAAAAAAACGCTGCAGTTCCCGCCAGGGAATACGGGCGGTCTCCGAGAGGATCCTGGCCCGTTGCAGTTGCTGCTCCTCGGTGCTCGTCACTTCTTTGTACCTTTGTTAAAAAACAGCGATAACATTTTGCTTCAAAAGAATTTTCTCTGCCCTTTCGAGCCGCTTGATGGCCGCTTCCCGGCGCAGTGCCGAGCCCCGGTCGTGGCCCCGCTCCAGGTACACCACCCCCACCGGCAGCCGCGCCCTGAGGTAGCGGGCGCCCTTGCGACCGGCGCTGTGCTCGCGAAAGCGCCGGGCGATGTCGGTGGTGACTCCGGTGTAGAGGGAGCCGTCGGCGCACTCGATCATGTACACGCACCAGTTCAAGGCCGATCCGCGACGGCGCGCAGGGTGTCGCCACAGGCGCGGCAGCGGTACTGGGCGGCGCCGCTCTCGATGCGCCGGTGGCGCTGGGAGCTCAGCTCGTGGTACCGGCAGGCGCACTGGTAGCCGTAGCGCCGGGTGCGCCGCCTCGGGATGCCCTCCAGGGAATAGGTGGAGCGCACGCTGGCATCGGCGCCGAACACCGCCATCAGGCCCTTCCACTCCGCGCCGTGGGGGCGGATGTTGCGCAATCCGTGGAGCACATCGGTGAGGTAGTGGGCCACCTCGTGGGGCACGGTGCTGGCGAGGCTCTCGTCGAAATGCTTGGCGAAGATCCAGGGATTGAAGCGGATCACCCGCACCTTTCCTGTCACCCGGTACATGCCGGAGGTGGTGCCCCGGAGATCGAACAGCACCGGGATGGGCGCGAAGGCGCGGCCGAAATGGGCCTCGCCCTTGGCGAGATAGCGGCCCACCTCGGCGATCACCTGGCGCTGCTGGCTCTGGTCTATGGGGTCGATCAACGTCATGGCGGGGATTATAAAGAGTCCACCGCGGCGATGCCCGCTTCTCCGCCGCCCGGTGGCGGACTTTTCCGCTACACTGGCGCCATGCTTTTCGACCTGCACTGCCATACCACCGCGTCCGACGGCGAGCTCTCCCCCGGGGAGCTCTTGGCGCGGGCCGCGAGCCAGGGGGTCAGCCACCTGGCCATCACCGACCACGACAGCGTCGCCGCCTACGGCGCCATCGCCGATCCAGGGGGCCTGACCCTGATACCGGGGGTGGAATTTTCCACCACCTGGGGACGCCTGGGGGTCCACGTGCTCGGCCTCAATATCGACCCCCACTCCCCCGCCATCCGCGAGGGGGTGATGCACCAGGGCAACGCTCGCCGGGAGCGGGCGGCGCGCATCGCCGAGCGCCTCGAAAAGTACGGCTTAAAGGATGCCCTCGCCGGGGCCTGCCGCATCGCCGGGTCCGACACCCCCGGTCGCCCCCACTTTGCCCGTCACATGGTGGCGAGCGGCTTCGTCCGCCACGAGCGGGAGGCGTTCAAGAAATACCTCGGCGCCGGCAAGCCCGGCGACATCCGCCAGCACTGGGCCAGCCCCGAGCAGGTCATCGCCTGGATCCGCGGCGCCGGCGGCACCGCGGTACTGGCCCACCCCGCCAAGTACGGCCTCACCCGCAACCGCCTGATCGCCCTGGCGGAAACCTTCAAGGCCTGGGGCGGCGAGGGGCTCGAGGTGGTGTCCGGGGTGCAAGTCCCCGCCGTCACCCGCGACCTCGCCGCCCTCTGCCAACGCCTCGACCTGTGCGCCACCTGGGGGTCGGATTTCCACCGCCCCGGGCAGCCCTGGGCGGAACTGGGCCGCTACTCCACGCCCCCCGAAGGCGTCCGCCCCGCCTGGGAGCATTGGTGATGCAGCGCAAGGGAATGGACGATGGATTTGTCAGCCGCCCCGGGAATTCCCCATAATCGCCGCCGAAGCGGACAACCCCCGAGATAACCGTCGCCCCGTGACCCTGCCCAAGTTGCCCACCAAAGCGGAAATCCGTGCCGAGCTGGAAGCCGCCGTCGACAATTACCTGCAGACGGGGGGCGAGATCCAGCAGGTGGCCCGGGGCGTCAGCGGCCGGGAGGACCACCGGCTGCTGGAAAAGCCCCTGTTCGACAGCCCCAAAACCCCGCGCACCTACGTCAACGACCTGATTGCCCGGATCGAATCCCGGCGCCGGCCAAAACCCCGCACGGCCACCCGCCGCACCGTCGCCAAGCGCCCCCGGTTGAAGACCCTCTACGACGATTTCGGCGAACCGATCCGCAAGATCTGGGTGGACGAGTAACCTGCCCCACCCGCACCGGCTGCTACAATCCCGCCACTATTCTCGCCAGGGCCTGCCATGACCTTCATCGGTTCCCCCACATTCCGCCACGACCAGCCCGACCGCATCGGCGTGCTCCTCACCAACCTCGGCACCCCGGACGCCCCCACCCCCTCGGCGCTGCGCCGCTACTTGAAGGAATTCCTCTGGGACCCCCGGGTGGTGGAGGTGCCGCGCCCCCTGTGGTGGCTGATCCTCAACGGCGTGATCCTCAATATCCGGCCGCGCCGTTCCGCCAAGGCCTACGCCAGTGTCTGGACGGACCAGGGCTCGCCCCTGCTGCTCCACACCCGGGCCCAGACAGATGCCCTGCGGAACAGCCTGCAACAGCAGCACGGCGACAGGATCGTGGTGGAATTTGCCATGCGCTACGGCAATCCCCCCATCGCCGCCGGCCTGCAGAGCCTGTTTGACCAGGGTGCCCGCAAGCTGCTGGTGCTGCCTCTCTACCCCCAGTACTCCGCAGCCACCAGTGCATCCACGTTCGATGCGGTTGCCCAGGATTTCACCCGCCGCCGCTGGTTGCCCGAACTGCGCTTCATCGACCAGTACGCGGGCTTCGCTCCCTATATCGACGCCCTCGCCGCCAGCATTCGCCGCCACTGGGAAAGCCATGGCCGCCCGCAACGGCTGCTCTTTTCCTACCACGGCATACCCCTGCGCTACCTGCGGGAAGGCGATCCGTACTTCTGCCAATGCCACAAGACCTCGCGCCTGGTGGCGGAGCGCCTCGGCCTCGACCCCGGCACTTACCTCACCACCTTTCAGTCCCGTTTCGGCCGCGAGGAGTGGCTGCAACCCTACACCGATGCCACCCTGAAAGCCCTGCCCGCCGAGGGCATCGACCATGTGCAGGTGATCTGCCCCGGGTTCTCCGCCGACTGCCTGGAGACCCTGGAGGAGATAGGCGAGGAGAACCGCCACTATTTCCTCGCCGCCGGTGGCCGGGACTACAGCTACATCCCCGCCCTCAACAGCGAGCCCGACCATATCGCCGCCCTCGCCCAGCTGGTGAACCAGCACCTTACGGGCTGGCTCGATGGCGAGGCTGACCTGGCCCTGCGAAGGCAGCGGGCCGGAGCCCTCGGCGCCGGCAACTGACCCCGACCGGCTCACAGCTGCTGGCAAACCCGCAGCCAGTTGTCCGTCGCGCTCTTGTGGTAGCGATTGGCGGCGAGCGCCAGATAAAAGGTGCGATTGAGGCGGAAGCGGCCGCTCAGCTGGAGGGGGATCAGGCTGCCCTCCTTGAGATTGCTCTGCAACACGATCTGGGACAGGCAGCCGACGCCGAGGCCCGCCTCCACCGCCTTCTTGATCGCCTCGTTGTGCTTGAACTCCAGGTAGACATTGAGCTTCGGCAGGAGCGGCGCGAAGGCGTTTTCGAAGGTCTTGCGGGCGCCGGATTCCGGTTCCCGGAGAATCCAGCGCACCCCGGCGATGTCCTTCTCGGTGAGGGCCCCGCGCTTTTTGGCCAGGGGGTGATCGGGGCTGCAGAACACCACCAGTTCGTCCTCGAGCCAGGGGATCAGCTCGAGATCCTGGCGCGGGGAGGCGTTCTCCACCATGCCCACATCCACCTCGTAGTTGAGCACCTTGGCGATGATCTCCGGCGAATTGGCCACCGCGAATTCCACCTGGGCCTCGGGGTATTCCCCCAGGTAAGCGGCCAGGCAGCTCACCGCCAGATGGTTGCCGATGGTGAAGCTGGCGCCCACCTTGAGGTGGCCGATGTTCTGGTGGCGAGCCAGTTCCAGGTCGAACTCCCGGGCGTGGGCCAGCAGTGACTCGGCCTTCTTGCGCAGGGCGTGGCCGGTCTGGTTCAGCTCCAACTTCTTGCCGGTGCGGTCAAAGAGGCGCACATCGTAGCTTTTCTCCAGGGCCAGCAGGGCGGCGCTGACCGCGGATTGGGACAGATGCAGTTCCTCGGCGGCGGCGGTGGTGTTCTTGTGACGAGCCACCGCCAGGAAAATCTCGAGATGGCGCAGGGTGTACTTCATCGGGCTCCCCCCGAGGCTGATCAACCAATATTAGTGGTCGATCATACAAGAAAAACCACTTTTACTTTTGTATTTCCTTGGCGTACCTTGGCGTCCACTCTGTCTCGCACCCCATAACCACCACAGGAATCCGCCATGACCGAACAAGTCGCCACCAACGTCCACTGGCACCACGGCGAGGTCACCCGCGCCGACCGCAACCGCCTGCTCAACCAGAAAGCCGCGACCCTCTGGTTTACCGGTCTCTCCGGCAGCGGCAAGAGCACCATCGCGGTGGCCCTGGAAGGCGCCCTGCACGAGATGGGCAAGATCTCCTACCGCCTCGACGGCGACAACATCCGCCTCGGCATCAACAAGAACCTGGGCTTTTCCGCCGAGGATCGCCACGAGAACATCCGTCGCATCGGCGAGATCGCCAAGCTATTCGTGGATACCGGGGTGATCGCCCTGTCCAGCTTTATCAGCCCCTACCGGGCTGACCGCGACAACGTGCGCCAGCTGCACGAGGAAGCCGGCATGGCCTTTATCGAGATCTACGTCGACTGCCCCATCGAGGAGGCCGAGAAGCGCGACCCCAAGGGGCTGTACAAAAAAGCCCGGGCCGGCGAGATCAAGAATTTCACCGGCATCGACGACCCCTACGATCCGCCGGCCAACCCCGAGATTCACCTCAAGACCGCCGACATGACCCTGGAGCAAGAGGTTCAGACCATCATCGACTACCTCGACAAAAACGGCTTCCTGACCGGCAACTGAATGGCCAACCCCGGTGGCAACCCCACCCAACACCTTATTCGAGGAGAATACCCAGTGATCAAGCCCCACGGTTCCGACACCCTGAACCCCCTGTTCGTCTACGACTCCGAGAAGCACCACGCCCTGATCAGGGAAGCCGAGGGCCTGCCCTCCCTGCTGCTCAATTCCGCCGCCGCGGCCAACGCGGTGATGCTCGGCGCCGGCTACTTCAACCCCCTCACCGGCTACATGAACAAGGCCGACGCCCTGTCCGTGGCCCGGGACATGAAAACCACCGACGGCCTCTTCTGGCCCGTGCCGGTGGTCAACCTCACCCGGGAAAGCGGCATCCAGGCCGGCCAGCGCATCGCCCTTAGGGACCCCAACGTCGAGGGCAACCCGGTGCTCGCCATCATGGACGTGGCCGCCGTGGAGACCGTCAGCCAGGATGACATCCAGCTGATGGCCAGCGAAATTTTCGGCACCCTCGATCCCAAGCACCCCGGCGTGGCGGTGTTCACCAACCTCGGCAACACCCTGCTGTCCGGCCCCATCCAGGTGCTCAACTTCAGCTACTTCCAGACGGATTTCCCCGACACCTTCCGCACCGCCGTGGAAATCCGCAACGAGATCGCCGAGCGCGGCTGGAACAAGGTGGTGGCGTTCCAGACCCGCAACCCCATGCACCGCGCCCACGAGGAGCTGTGCCGCATGGCCCTGGAGCGCCTCGGCGCCGACGGCATCGTGATCCACATGCTGCTGGGCAAGCTCAAGGAGGGCGACATCCCCGCCCCCGTCCGCGACGCCTGCATCCGCAAGATGGTGGAAGTGTACTTCCCCAAGAACACCGTGATGGTCACCGGCTACGGCTTCGACATGCTCTACGCCGGCCCCCGGGAGGCGGTGCTCCACGCGGTGTTCCGCCAGAACATGGGCGCCACCCACTTCATCGTCGGCCGCGACCACGCCGGTGTGGGCGACTACTACGGCCCCTTCGACGCCCAGACCATCTTCGACGAGCGGGTCCCCGAGGGCGCCCTTAACATCGAAATCTTCCGCGCCGACAACACCGCCTTCTCGAAAAAGCTCGGCCGCGTGGTGATGATGCGGGAAGCGCCGGACCACAGCCCGGAGGATTTCATCAACCTCTCCGGCACCAAGGTGCGGGCCATGCTGAGCGAGGGTATCGCGCCCCCGCCCGAGTTCTCCCGGCCGGAAGTGGCGCAGATTCTGATGGATTACTACCGCTCGACGCTTTGAGCTTGGGGTCTGACGTCGGAAGTCTGACGCTCAAAAGCGGCTGGGGGGTACGCTGTCGTTATCCTCCAGCCCCACGACACTGATTTCACGATAAATACACAATGGGTTTTCCATGACTGACTACGATGTGTTCAACGGCGACGCCGACGGCATCTGCGCCCTTGTCCAGCTGCGCCTCGCCGAGCCCCGGGATGCGGTGCTGGTCACCGGCGTCAAGCGGGATATCGACCTGCTGAAACAGGTCGAGCCGAGCGCGGGGGACCGCATCACCGTGCTCGACGTGTCGATGGACAAGAACCGCGTCGACCTCGACCGGGTGCTTGCCGCCGGCGCCAGCGTGTTCTACGTGGATCACCACTTCCCCGGCGACGAACCGGCGAGCCACCCGGCCCTCACCGCCCTCATCAACGAGGCGGCGGATGTCTGTACCGCGCTGCTGGTGGACAGTCACCTCAAGGGCGCCTTCCGGGGCTGGGCCATCGTCGGCGCCTTTGGCGACAACCTGCGCAGGAGCGCCCTGGGGCTTGCCAAGCACAGCGGCTACAGCGAGGAGGAACTGGCCCGCCTCGAAGACCTCGGCATCTACATCAACTACAACGGCTACGGCAGCAACCTCGCGGATCTGCACTTCACCCCCGAGGCCCTGTACCGCAAGGTCAGCCAGTTCCGCGACCCGCTGGATTTCATCAAGAGCGGCGGCGTGGATTTCGACAAGCTGGAGACGGGCTATCGCCAGGACATGAAAATGGCCGCCGAGCTGCCGCCGGAGAAGGCCACGGACAAGACCGCGGTGTTCATGCTCCCCGACGAGCCCTGGGCGCGGCGGGTGAGCGGCGTGTACAGCAACGATCTCGCCAACAACCACCCCGACCGCGCCCACGCCATCCTCACCCAAAACAAGGACGGCACCTACCTGGTGAGCGTGCGGGCGCCGCTGACCAACAAAACTGGCGCCGTGGACCTGTGCAAACAGTTCCCCACCGGCGGTGGCCGCGCCGCGGCGGCGGGCATCAACAAGCTGCCGGCGGACATGCTCGGTCAGTTCGTCGATACCTTTACCGCCTTCTACAGCTGAAACGAAAACGCCCGGGGCCATGCCGCCGGGCGTTTCCTTTTTCCAGCACGGACAGCTGTTTCCACCGGACTCCCACCGATACTAGCCGCACCACTGCAGTTCGCAGGGCTTGCCATCCCCGTCGCCATCGAGCTCGGTGCCCGGACAGTTGGCCAGGAAGTACTCCGCCTCGGCGCAGGAATTCATCTCCCGGCACTGGGTGCGCCCGTCACAGCGAAAGCGTCCCCCAGGATTGGCCGCCGCCGGATTGCCCGCCCCGATAAAGTCGTCCCGGGGCATCACCACCAGGGCACCACCCACCGTTTCGCGCCGCTCGCACACCGTGCCGGCGGGCACCTCGCCGTAGATCACCCGGCCATCGGCGGTGACACACTTCAGGGGTTGGCCCTGGAGGGACGGCGTATCCCCGGCCACCTTGGCGTCGGCGCGGGGATCGAGGCGATCGAGGCGATCGAGGGCATCGCGGGAAAAGTCCGCCGGGGACAGGGCGCCGAAGTCCGGCAGCCTTCCACCCCCCTGATACCACTGGTAGCCATACCAGAGACCCGCTCCGATCAGCAGCACCACCAGCAGACGCACCATGGCCCGAAGCCCGGCTCAGGCCTTGCGGGCGGCGCGCCAGCGGGCGACGCGGAACGCGCTCCACAGCAGGCCGCCGAAGAACACCACACCCACCAGCAGCCCGGCGAACATCTGGGGAAAATTGCCGGAGGCCTGCAGATGGGGAATGGTGGCCACCGTCAGGAACAACATGGTGGCATTGTTGACCAGCAGCGCCAGCCAACCCATCACCTGGCAGTACACCAGCGCCACCACCCCGGCGAGGGCCAGGGCGAGGCCGCCCCCGCCCAGCAGCTGGGGCAGCTGGTTGAGGGCAAGGGCCGCCAGCAGCCCCACGCAGGCCCCCACCACGGCGAAATTGAGGCGCTCGAAGCGCATCTGCTCGATGCCCGCCCAGAAAAACAGAAACAGAAAGCCCGCCCAGAACTCGGCGATGCCGAGGGCGCGGGTCAACAGCAGGAAAGCCACCACCACGGCGGCGATGGCGCCCACCACCAAAAGCCCCTTGGGGGCGGAGAGGCCGGGCTTCGCGGCGGTGGATGGGGGCTGCTGCCCCGCGGTCAGATCGGTCATGGGGCTGTGCCTCTCGGTGTTATGGGTATTGGAGGTATGGGTGCCCAAAGGCGGGCACCCAGGGTCGGCCCCATTCTAGCCGCAACGGGTTCCACGGTGATACCGGGGAATGCCGCACCCGGCGATGGCCCGGGTGCGGGGAGAGTGCCTCAGTCGACAAACCGCCGGGCGTTGCGGAACAGGCGCATCCAGGGGCCCCATTGACCCCAGTCGTCCGGGTGCCAGGAGTTGGTGACCGTCCTGAACACCCGCTCGGGGTGGGGCATCATGATGGTGACGCGACCGTCCAGGGAGCTGATGCCGGTCACGCCCCCGGGGGAGCCGTTGGGGTTCGCCGGGTAGGTTTCCGTCGCCCGCAGATGGTTGTCGATGAAGCGGATGGCGGCGGTGCCGCTGTCCTCCAGGCGCGCAAGGCCGGTGCCGTCGGCGAACTCGGCGCGCCCCTCGCCGTGGGCCACGGCGATGGGCATATGGGAGCCGGCCATGCCCGCCAGCAGCACCGAGGGGCTCTCCTCGATGCGCACCAGGGAGAAGCGCGCCTCGAACTGCTCCGACAGGTTGCGCACGAAGCGCGGCCAGTGGCTGGCCCCCGGGATCAGTTCCTTGAGGTTCGACACCATCTGGCAGCCGTTGCACACGCCGAGGGTAAAGGTTTCCTCGCGGTTGAAGAAGGTCTCGAACTGGTCCCGGGCGCGGGCGTTGAAGAGGATGGTCTTGGCCCAGCCCTCCCCGGCGCCGAGCACATCCCCGTAGGAGAACCCGCCGCAGGCCACCAGGCCCTGGAAGGCGGCGAGACCCACCCGCCCGGCGAGGATGTCACTCATGTGCACATCAACCGCCTCGAAGCCGGCGAGGTGGAAGGCGGCGGCCATCTCCACCTGGCTGTTGACCCCCTGCTCCCGCAGGATTGCCACCCGGGGCCGGGCCCGGCCCAGGTAGGGGGCGGCGATGTCCTCCGCCGGATCGAAGGTCAGTGAGGCGCTGAGGCCCGGATCATCCCCGAGCAGCCCGTCGAACTCCTGCTCCGCGCAGGCCGGGTTGTCCCTCAGGGCCTGGATGCGGTAGCTGGTTTCGCTCCACAGCCGCTGAAGCTGCTCGCGGCTGTCCCTGAAGAGGGTCTCGCCGCCGTGGCGCAGGGTGATGGCGTCGTCCTTGGCGAGGGTGCCGACCCGGGTCACCAGGCTGCCGATGCCGGCGTCGACAAAGCGCTGCAGCACCGCCCGGGCATGCCCGCTGGCCACCTGCACCACCATTCCCAGCTCCTCGTTGAACAGCGCCGCCAGGGGGTCGCCGCCGATGCCGTCCAGGTCGACGACAAGGCCCGTGCGCCCGGCGAAGGCCATTTCCGCCAGGGTGACGAAGAGCCCGCCATCGCTGCGGTCGTGGTAGGCGAGCAGTTCGTCGGCGCCGAGGGCCGCCTGGATCACCCCGAAGGCGGTCTTGAAACGCTCCGGAGCGTCGAGGTCCGGCACGTCGTCCCCCAGCTGGCCGTAGACCTGGGCGAGGATCGAGCCGCCGAGGCGGTGGCGGCCGGCGGACAGGTCGACGAGCAACAGCTCGGTATCGCCCCGGTCGGTGCGCAGCTGGGGGGTGAGAGTCCGGCGGACATCGGTGACCGGCGCGAAGGCGCTGATCACCAGGGACAGAGGGGCGGTAACCGCCTTCGCCTCGCCATCCTGTTCCCAGGCGGTGCGCATCGACATGGAATCCTTGCCCACCGGAATGGTGATCCCGAGGCGCGGGCACAACTCCATACCCACCGCCTCCACGGTGCGGAACAGCTTCTCATCCTCGCCCCGGTGGCCGGCGGCGCACATCCAGTTGGCGGAGAGCTTGATGTCGGAGAGCTTCGCGATGGGGGTGCAGGCGATATTGGTGAGGGCCTCGCCGATGGCCATGCGCCCCGAGGCGGGGGCGTCGAGCAGCGCCAGCGGGGTGCGCTCCCCCATGGCCATGGCTTCGCCGGCGACGCTGTCGTGGCTGATGGTGGTGACGGCGCAATCCGCCACCGGCACCTGCCAGGGCCCCACCATCTGGTCCCGGGCCACCATGCCGGTGATGCTGCGATCGCCAATGGTGATGAGAAAGCTCTTGCTGGCCACGGCGGGGTGGCGGAGCACCCGGCTCACCGCCTCGTCGAGGCGGATGCCCCGGGAGTCGAAGGGCCGCGTCTGGGGCAGGTGGCGCTCGGCGCCGCGGTGCATCTTGGGGGGCTTGCCGAACAGCACGGACATGGGCAGGTCCACGGGACTTAAGTCAAAGTGGCGGTCGTTGACCACCAGGATGCGATCCTCCACGGACTCCCCCACCACCGCGTAGGGGCAGCGCTCCCGCTGGCAGATGGCCTCGAAGGTGGCGAGATCAGCCGGGCGCACCGCCATCACGTAGCGCTCCTGGGCCTCGTTGCACCAGATTTCCAGGGGCGACATGCCCGGCTCGTCGCAGGGCACGTTGCGCAGCTCAAAGATGCCGCCACAGCCGCCGTCCTTGACCAGCTCGGGGAAGGCATTGGACAGCCCGCCGGCGCCCACGTCGTGGATGAAGGCAATGGGGTTGTTGGCCCCCAGCTGCCAGCACTGGTCGATCACCTCCTGGCAGCGGCGCTCGATCTCGGGGTTCTGGCGCTGCACCGAGGCAAAGTCCAGGTTCTCGCTGCTCGATCCGGAGGTCATCGACGAGGCCGCCCCGCCGCCGAGGCCGATCAGCATGGCGGGGCCGCCGAGCACGATCAGCTTGCAGCCCGGCTCGAACTCGCGCTTGACGATATGTTCTTCGCGGATGTTGCCGTAGCCCCCGGCGATCATGATGGGCTTGTGGTAACCCCGGCGCTCGCCGTCGAAGTCCATCTCGAAGGTGCGGAAGTAGCCGCACAGGTTGGGGCGGCCGAATTCGTTGTTGAAGGCGGCGCCGCCGAGGGGGCCTTCGACCATGATGTCGAGGGCGGTGACGATACGCTCGGGCTTGCCGTAGTCGATCTCCCAGGGCTGCTCGAACCCCGGTATGCGCAGGTTGGATACGCTGAACCCGGTGAGGCCCGCCTTGGGCTTGGAGCCGCGCCCCACGGCACCCTCATCGCGGATCTCGCCGCCGGCGCCGGTGCCCGCCCCGGGGAAGGGGGCGATGGCGGTGGGGTGATTGTGGGTTTCCACCTTCATCAGGATGTGGATCGGCTCCGGGTGGAAGTCGTAGGCGCGGGTGGCCGGATCGGGATAGAAGCGGCCGGCGCTGTGGCCGGTCATTACCGCGGCGTTGTCGGCGTAGGCGGAGAGCACGTTGTCCCCGGCCTGCTGGTAGGTGTTCTTGATCATGGCGAACAGGGACTTTTCCTGGTCCACCCCGTCGACCGTCCAGGAGGCGTTGAAGATCTTGTGGCGGCAGTGCTCGGAATTGGCCTGGGCAAACATCATCAGCTCCACGTCGGTGGGGTTGCGGCCGAGGGCGCTGAAGCTGTCGTTGAGGTAGTCGATCTCGTCGTCGGCAAGGGCGAGGCCGAGGCGGGCGTTGGCCTCCACCAGGGCCGGGCGACCGCGGTCGAGCACATCCACCCGGGTGAAGGGCTTCGGGGTATCGTGGCGGAACAGGCGCTCGGCGTCGGCAAAGTGGTCGAACACCACCTCCACCATCCGATCGTGGAGCAGCGGCGCGATCCGCTGGCGCTGGGCGGTGGAACAGGGCACATGGCAGTGGAGGTGGTAGGCCAGCCCCCGCTCGATGCGCACCACCTTGCCGAGCCCGGCGTTGTGGGCGATGTCGGTGGCCTTGCTGGACCAGGGCGAAATGGTGCCGGGGCGCGGCGTCACCAGAAAGAGGCTGCCGTCCTGGGCCTCCCGGGGGAGATTGGGGCCGTAGTGAAGCAGCGCCTCGAGGATCTTGTGCTCACCGCTGGAGAGGGGCTCGGCCACTTCCACGAAGTGCACGTATTCGGCGTAGAGGGAGTGAATGTCCGGGTTGATTTGCCGAAGGCTGTCGAGCAGTTTCTGTTGGCGGAAGGAGGATAGTGCCGGCGCGCCTCGCAGGGTCAGCATGGGTCGATGGTCTCGTCTCGGGGGGCTTGGGAAGGCGGGCATTGTACTGGAATCCCCCGGCCACTTCAGCACCGAAGGCCCATCGGCGCCCGGCCCCGGGGCGCGGCGGAACCCGCCGGGGCGGTTGCCAGCCCCGGGCGCGGCCACTACCCTTGCTCCACCGTGGCAATGGCGGCACCCATGAGGCCGAGAACTCCCACCCTGCTTCGCACCGGCCAGCGCCTGCTGGCGGCGGTCCTGATCCTGGCGCTGCTGTCGCTGCTCTCGGGGAGCCGCGAACTGTCGACCCTCAACACCGTGCTGACCCGGGGAGAACTGCGCCTGGTGACACGGCCGGGGCCGCTCACCTACTACGAGGACGGCCGCGGCGCCAACGGCTTCGAGTACCTGCTGGCGCGTAAATTCGCCACCCACCTCGGTGTGCGCTTGCGGGTCACCACCACCGATACCCTGGCAAGCCTCGGCCACATGCTCGGCGGCCCGAACGCCGACTTCGCCGCGGCCACCCTCACCGTTACCGCAGAGCGTCGCCGCCAGTTCCGATTTTCCGACCCCTACGGGGAGACCGCCCAGGTGCTGGTGTACCGCCGTGGCACGGCGGCGCCGCGCACCATCGATGATCTTCTCGGGCGGGATCTGGTGGTGATCACCGACAGCGCCCACGAGGAGCGCCTCGAAATGCTGCGGGCCAGCCACCCGGGCCTCGCCTGGCGCGCCCTGCCGGACGCGGAGATGTCCGACCTGCTGGAGATGGTGCAGGGCGGCGAGGCGGAACTCGCCATCATCGACACCCTGAGCTTCGACGCCCACAGCACCCTCTACCACAACGTCCGCGCCGCCTTTACCCTCGGCGATCCCGAGCCCCTAGCCTGGGCGTTTCCGCGCCACGGCGACGACTCCCTCGCCCGCGCCGCCAACGCCTATTTGGCCGAGATGCGCGCCAACGGCCAGCTCGACGAGCTGAAGGCCCGGTTCTTCACCGGCGTGGAGGATTTTTCGGTGTCGAGCGCCCAGGTGTTCTTCAGCCTGGTGGACGCCCGCCTGCCCCGCTTCGAGGCGATGTTCAAGACGGTGGCCGCCGAAACCGGCCTCGACTGGCACCTGCTCGCCGCCATCGCCTACCAGGAATCCCACTGGAATCCCCGGGCGGTGTCCCCCACCGGGGTCAAGGGGCTGATGATGCTCACCCGAGCCGCCGCCGGGGAGGTCGCCGTCGCGGATCGCACCGACCCGGAGCAGAGCCTGTGGGGCGGCGCGCGGTATTTCCTGAAGCTCAAGGCGCGCATTCCCGCACGCATTCCCGAGCCCGACCGCACCTGGTTCGCCCTCGCCGCCTACAACGTCGGCCTCGGGCACCTGGAGGACGCCCGCATCCTGACCCAGCGGGCCGGCC
The DNA here is from genome assembly GCA_034717695.1 of Pseudomonadota bacterium. GTDB lineage: Bacteria > Pseudomonadota > Gammaproteobacteria > Pseudomonadales > Porticoccaceae > NAT127. The sequence continues at coordinate 1,668 of JAYELS010000012.1, read as the reverse complement.
GCGACCCCGACCTGTGGCGGGAGGTGCGCGAGTACCTGCCGCTGCTGCAAAAGCGCCAGTACTACAGCACGGTGAAGAACGGCTACGCCCGGGGCAACGAGCCGGTGCTGTACGTGCGCAACATCCGCAAGTACCTGCGCATCCTGCAATGGCGCAGCATGGAGGCGGCGCGCCGCCAGGACCTCGCCCCGCCGGCCGAGCCGGAAGCCGCCGAGAGCTGGGATCCCCGCAGCTTCCTGAGCCTCTGACACCCGGCGACACTGTGCAAATACCCAGTATCGGCTATGATACCGGCATGACCCGCAAGATCATCCACTGCGACGCCGACTGCTTTTTCGCCGCGGTCGAAATGCGCGACGACCCCTCCCTGCGCCACCGCCCCATGGCGGTGGGCGGCTCGCCGGAGCGGCGCGGCGTGATCTCCACCTGCAACTACGAGGCGCGCCGCCACGGTATCCGCTCCGCCATGGCGTCCCGCACCGCCCTGGCCCTGTGCCCCGACCTCGTCATCGTCCCCCACCGCTTCGAGCAGTATCGGGAAGCCGCCCGGGGCATGCGCGCCATCTTCGACGACTACAGCGACCAGGTCGAAACCCTGTCCCTCGACGAGGCCTACCTTGACGTCAGCACCAGCAGCCACTGCGACGGCAGCGCCACCCGCATGGCCATGGCGATTCGTCAGCGGATCGCCCGGGATATCGGCATCACCGTTTCCGCGGGGGTGGCGCGCACCAAGTTCCTCGCCAAGATCGCCAGCGAATGGCGCAAGCCCGATGGGCTTTACGTCATCACCCCCGCCATGGAGGAGGCGTTCATCCCGGCGCTGCCGGTGACGGCGATTCCCGGTGTCGGCAAGGTCACCGCCAGCCGCCTCGAACAACTGGGCATCACCCATTGCCGGGATCTCAACACCCTGGCGATCGACGACCTCTCCCGCCACTTCGGTCTCTTTGGCCGGCGGCTCCACGATTTCGCCCGGGGCATCGACGGGCGCCCGGTAACGCCCCACCGGGCCCGCAAGTCCCTCGGCGTCGAGCACACCTTCGCCCGGGATTTGCCAAGCCCCGACGCCTGCCGCCTGCCCCTCGAAACCCTGTTCGAGGAACTGTGCCAACGGCTCGCCAGGGAGCACCGCCCGGGGCCCGTGGTGCGCCTCTTCCTCAAGATCAAATTCGCCGATTTCACCACCACCAGCCTCGAGGCCGCGGCCCAGAGCCCCCGCCTGTCCACCTTTCGTCAACTGCTCGACACCGGATTTCAGCGGGGCAACAAGGCCGTCAGGCTGCTCGGCGTGGGGGTGCGCTTCGACGCGGCCGCCCCCGCCGACGGCATGGTGCAATTGCCACTTTTTGCGCCAACCCAAGGCCCCTGAGGGTGGCGGAACGGCGTTTGCCCCGCCGGTAAAGCGCCATTCATCCCCAGGCGCCGCCACTCGTCGCCCCCGGAAAAAATGCCCCGGCGTCCCTTGAAAGTGCGTGACAGAACCGTTACAAATAGCCGCGCAATCACGCCAAGAGCGGTAAATCCGCTCGAAAAATAACTAGGGAAGGTCTGATCAATTGATGCATACAGCGATGCAATCATTCAATTCGTCAGGACCTTCTCCGTTTTCGTTGATTTTCGGCTCCTGTCGAAGCCCTTTTCTCCATCAGGCCGGTCATTCCGGCC
>JAYELS010000011.1:0-3386 GCA_034717695.1 Pseudomonadota bacterium | reverse complement strand
CCGCAGGCCCCGCACCACGTTGGGGAAGGTCGCCTCCTCAATCATGGTCTGGACGTTCCCCAGCTGCTGGAGTATCTCCTGGGGGGGCATCGCCAGGGGGGAGGGGCTCACGTCCACGTTGGGGTACACAATGTTCTTGGAGGCGTACAGCTCGTAGGCGTCCGCCGTGGACTGCGCCGACGAGGCGGGCCCCTTGAAGTCCAGCGTCCTCCAGGCGTACTGCCGGAGGATGGACTCGAACTGCGTCACCAGCCGGGCCTCGGCGTCCAGGAGGTTGTAGACCGGCCTTAGAATGGACTGGTAGCGCCGCTCGGGGGGGCCGACGTCGATGTCGATCCCCGTCCCGGGCGTGATGGGCACGTAGGGCATGAAGCCGTAGCCGTGCCGGTGGGGGCCCCACACCACGACGTCGTCTATAAGCCGCACGCACCAGGTGTCGTCCCAGTATTCCTTGAAGGTCACGGTGTCGGCCGTGCCCGACAGGGGGGACCACTCGGGGTACAGCCGCTGGACGTCGTTGGCGTGGGCCTCGTAGTATTCGATGGCCCACTTCATCCCGGCCCGGGAGTCGTCCCACAGCAGGTTCCGGGGCGATATGGCGTCCACCACGAAGGGGAAGGTGATGGCCCGGGAGTCGAGGTGCTCGGACAGGGCGGCCTTGTAGTCGCCCTCGTCGGGGTAGTCCTCCTCCCGGGGGGCCTCGGGCCACTTGTCGCCGTCCCACCAGGTCTTAAAGAAGCCGATGCCGTAGGCAACGGAGTGCTTCACGGCGGCCCGCTTTACGTGGTCGGGTATGTGGGCCCACGCGCCCTGAAGAAACTTCTGAATCCGCTCGGCCCGTGCGTGGGCCCGGGGGGAGGGGGCCGGCACCGAGATGGCGGGGTTGGACACGTCGACGTGGTCCGCGGCCACCTGCACGATGGCGTGGGCGGTGGCGGGCCGTATTTCGTCGACGGGCATGTCCACCGGCACGGGGACCTCCCGGTCGCCGGATATGTACTCGTCGGCCAGGTCGGCGCCGTCCCGGAAGGACCGGAAGTATTCCCTGGACGACTGAAACAGGTCCAGAATCTGGCCCGCGTCCGGGGGGGCGGAGTTTTCGGCCGTGTCGCCGGCCACCAGGGCGTTGCCCGTGCTGAAGTCTACGAGAACCATCTAAATAACCCCCGCTCTGTCCCAGCGCTCTTCCATCCGCCGTATTCGTCTTTCGTGCATCATACGTTGTCCCTTGGTCTTTGGCAAAACATTGCCGTTAATCTCGGCCTGCGTGGGGAGGTAGCGCCCCGAGCTAAGCCGGCGGACCGGCCCCACGGGGGCGGCCTCCGAGCAGCCCGTCAGCGCCAGCGCCAGCGCGAAGACCTCGTCGTCGTGCTCGCCCGGCGGGGCCTGGGCCTTGATCAGGCCCGAGGCCATCCTTATGTGCTGGAAGGCCCGCAGCTGCCGCAGCAGCATGGGTATCGGTGGGAAGCCCAGCGAGGCCCTCTCTATTGCCACCTGGAGGCCCGCCAGAAGCTCCTCGCGGGTGTTTCGCATGATGGCGACCTCCTCAACGGGGAGGTTCTGGGCCGCCAGGTCCTGGGCCATGGCCTTGCCCATGCCGGTGGCGTCGACGATCAGGCGCTGGACGCCCCACTCGGTGCAGGTGGCCGTGATGTGCTGCTGGACCTGCGGCCAGGACTCTGAGTCCCAGAAGCGGTGGTAGACCACCCGCCGGGTGTCGGAGTCCATGATAATCAGGACCGTGAAGTCCCGCGACACGCCCAGGTCGAGGCCGGCCACGTAGTTCTTCCCCACCAGGGGCTCCTCCAGCAGGTCCCCGGACACGCAGCCCTCCACGCCCTTGAAGAAGCCCGCCGAGAGCGAGAACTTCGCGAGGTACATCCTCTCCCAGGCGGAGCGGGTAAGTATCTCCCGGTCGGTCTCCACCTCGGCCACGTCCTCCTCGCCCAGGAGGGGGTTGTCGTAGACCGTGAAGTGGAAGTAGGCGTGGCCCTTGGTGGCCGCGCGCTCGGCGGCGGCGCAGCCCCGCCTGAACCAGTGCTCGGGGTACAGCGAGGGGATGCCCTCGTATATCGCCCGGCCCAGGCGGCCCGGCTGCCGGAGGGTGGGCCGCAGCTTCTCGGCGGCGGCCTCGGGGACGTCCTGCGCCTCCGAGACCCACAGAAAGTCCAGGCCCACGGTCTGGAGGGAGCCCGGGTTGTCGGCCGACTTTAGCTCAATCAGGCCCCACACGTCGTCGGTGGGGCCGTTGAGGCGTATCTGCTTGTCGGCGATCATGACCTCCCTAACCATGGCCGGCGGCAGGAGGGACAGCATCTCGTTCCAGGCCTGCTGGCCCTGGGGGTAGGAGGGGACCACCACCCAGGCGTGGAAGCCGGGCGGCACCAGCTGGAAGCGGTTTATGACGCCCGTGGTGCGCTCCAGGGAGGACTGGTAGGCCCGCATCATCTCCCCCAGGGCGCCCCGGGACTTCCCCCACCGCCGGGCGGCCTCCAGCCACTTCTCCTTGGCGTTCCAGGCGTGAATCTTGGCCTGCCCCTCGTGGGGGCGGTACATCCTTACAATGCTCTCGTGCGCCGTCGTCATGGGCACCTCCTGGGCTACGAAATAAACGAATTATACGAAATAAGGCCCCCTTGAGTTGGGCCGGCGCCTCAACTCAAATGAGTCACGCATCCCCCGCGGGCTCGGCCTCGGGGGGCCGGCACTCGGGGCACAGCGCCGGCGGCCGTCCGTGGGCGCAGGTCTGGCCGTCGTAGTCGTCCACCCAGCCCGGCCTCCGGGGGTCGGTGAGGGACTCCATGCCCAGGAGGGCCTTCATGTCCGACGCCGTCAGGGAGGCGCCGTTGCCCCGGGCGGGGCGGGGGGCCCGGGAGGGGGCGCCGGCGGCGCCGGGCTCCTTGAGGTCCATTATGGCCTTGATGATCTTCAGGCGCTTGTCGAGGTCCTTGGGGAGGCCCCCCTCGGGGGCGGCCTGAAGCCTCAGAAGCTCGTAGCGGGCCTTGTCCTTCATGTACGGCACGGGGGCGTCGGGGAGGCGGGACACGCGGCCGCGGACCTTGAGGGCGGCCTCGCGGAATATGGGGGAGGCCCCCGACCAGCGCCGGACGGTCGACATGGTGATCCCTATCTCCCGCGCCGCGGCGGCGTCCGTGTCGTGGAACTGACGGGCGTACAGGAAGGCCCTGGCGCCCACGTTCAGCTTCCTCCACTTCGGAAACTCCCGCAGAAACTCCGCGTCCTCAAAGAAGTTGCCCAGATAGCCCGCCGCTATGGCCGGGTGGGCGTCCGAGGCCGGGCGGGCCCCCTTAATTGCCACGACTAAATCCCCTCATAACAAACCCTCCCGGAAATATTGCCCCGTTTTTGCCGTTAATATTGTCCGA
>JAYELS010000010.1:0-3416 GCA_034717695.1 Pseudomonadota bacterium | reverse complement strand
GTCACCCTCGAAGACAAATACACCGCCACGGGATCCGACGTGCTGATGTCGGGTACCCAGGCGATGGTGCGGGTTGCGCTGTTGCAGCATGCCCTGGACAAGGCGGCGGGGCTCAACACGGCGGGTTACATCTCCGGCTATCGGGGCTCGCCGGTGGGGGGCTACGACTACGCGCTATGGGCGGCCAAGAACCACCTGGATGCCCATCAGGTGGTATTCGAGCCGGGGGTGAACGAGGACATCGCCGCCACGGCGATCTGGGGCACCCAGCAGCTGGCGGACATCGAGCAGCCCCTGGTGGATGGCGTGTTCGCCATCTGGTACGGCAAGGCCCCGGGGGTGGATCGCTCCCTGGATGCCCTGAAGCACGCCAACATCGGCGGCGCCCATCCCCAGGGCGGGGTGCTGGTGATGGCGGGCGACGACCACGCCGGCAAGTCCTCGACCCTGGCGGCGCAGAGCGAACCGGCGCTGATCCACTGCATGATCCCGGTGCTGTCCCCGGCCACGGTGCAGGATTGCCTCGACTTTGCCCTGGCGGGGTTTGCCCTGTCCCGCTACGCCGGGGTGTACGTGGGCTTCAAGACCACCAACGAGACCCTGGAGCTGACCGCCACGGTGACGGTGGACCCGTCGCGCTACGACTTTGTGCTGCCGGACCGGGGCGAGCTGCCCCCGGAGGGCATCCACTTCCGCTCCACCCACATCGACCGCCAGCGCTCGGAGATCGTCCACAACCGCTACCGCCTGCCCCTGGTGCGGCGGTTCGTGCGGGCCAACGGGATCGACCGGGTGCACCTGGACAGCCCCCGGCGCACCCTCGGTATCGTCACCGCCGGCCACGCCACCCAGTACGTGCGCCAGGCGCTGATGAAGCTCGGCATCGACGCCCCCCGGGCCGCCGAGCTCGGGGTCAGCCTCTACCAGGTGGGCTGCGTCTGGCCCCTGGAACCGGAAGGGCTGAGAGCCTTTGCCGCCGGCCAGCAGGAACTGCTGTTCGTGGAAGAGAAGCGCGCCCTGGTGGAGCCCCAGGCCACCCAGCTGCTCTACGGCCAGGCGGGGGCGCCGCGCATCACCGGCAAGCAGGACGAGGCCGGCAACCCCCTGCTGCCGGACGACGTGCAACTGGACGCCGCGAGCCTCGCCCTGGTGATCCACCAGCGCCTGGCCCGGGCCGGCCTCGACAGCGACGCGCTGCGCAAGCGGGCCGCCGCCATCGCTCGGGAAAAGGCCTTCGCCGACGGCAACCCGGTGGCGGACCTGTCCCGCTCGCCGTTCTTCTGCTCCGGCTGCCCCCACAACTCCAGCCTCAAGAAGCCCGAGGGCAGTTACTCCGCCGGCGGCATCGGCTGCCACGCCATGGCCCTCTACCACCACGACCACATGCTGCCCAACACCCACATGGGGGGCGAGGGCGCCCAGTGGATCGGCCTGGGCCACTTCACGGGCCTTAGGCACATCTTCCAGAACATGGGGGATGGCACCTACTACCACTCCGGCCTCATGGCCATCCGCGGTGCCGTGGCGTCCGGCAAGAACATCACCTACAAGATCCTCTTCAACGACGCCGTGGCCATGACCGGGGGCCAGCCGGTGGAAGGCCACCTCACCGTGGGCGATATCACCCGCCAGGTGCTGGCAGAGGGCGCCCGGGAGTGCGTGGTGGTGTCCGACCGCCCCGAGTTGCTGGTCGAGGGGGGGCACCTCGCCCCCGGGGTCCAGGTCCACCACCGGGACGAGCTGATCGCCGTGGAGACCCGCCTGCGGGAGCAACCCGGCACCACCGTGCTGATCTACGAACAGACCTGCGCCGCCGAGAAGCGCCGCCGCCGCAAGCGGGGCAAGTTCCCCGACCCCGCCAAGCGGCTGTTCATCAACAGCGCCGTGTGCGAAGGCTGTGGCGACTGCTCGGTGCAATCCAGCTGCGTGAGCCTGGTGCCAAAGGAGACCCCCCTGGGCCGCAAGCGGGCCATCGACCAATCCACCTGCAACAAGGACTACAGCTGCGTGAAGGGCTTCTGCCCCTCCTTTGTCACGGTCAAGGGCGGGACCCTGCGCAAGCCCGAGAAGGCCGCCGGCGGGGACGAGCTGTTCGCCGACCTCCCCGAGCCCAGCCGCCCCGCCCTGGACCCGCGCCCCGACAGCTACGGGGTGATGATCGCCGGCATCGGCGGCACCGGGGTGGTGACCGTGGGCTCGGTGCTGGCCATGGCCGCCCACCTGGAGCGCCGCCAGGCCTCGGTGTTCGACATGACGGGCCTGTCCCAGAAGAACGGCGCGGTGTACAGCCACCTGCGCATCGCCGCCACGGCGGAGCGCCTCGGGGCCCAGCGCCTCGGCGCCGGGGAGGCGGACCTGCTGCTCGCCTTCGACATGGTAGCGGCCCAATCCGCCGAACCCCTGACCAGCGTCGGCCAGGGGCGCACCACCGTGGTCGCCAACAGCCAGGTGGTGCCCACCGCCGCCTTCCAGTACAACCCCGACCTGCAGTTCGACGGCGACAAACTGCTGGCGCGCTTTGTCTCCATGGTGGGCGGCGAACGGGTCCACAGCCTCGACGCCAGCGGCCTCGGTCTGGTGTTGAGCGGTGACACCATTGCCGCCAACTTCCTGCTGGTGGGCTACGCCACCCAGTTGGGACTCCTGCCCCTGTCCTGCGACGCCATCGAGCGGGCCATCGAGCTCAATGGGGTGTCGGTGGCCTTCAACCTGCACGCCTTCCGCCTGGGGCGCCTCTGTGCCCACGCCCCGGCGCGCATCGAAGCCCTGCTGGACGGCCGCCAGGCCAGCGGCGACGAGCCGGTGCCGGAGGACCTCGACACCCTCATCCGCCAGCGGGTGGACCTGCTCAGCGCCTACCAGAACCGCGCCTGGGCGGAGCGCTACCGGCGCCGGGTGGAGCGGGTGCGGCGGATCGACGAGCAGTTCCCCGACAGGGGCCTGGCCCTGACCCGGGCGGTGGCGTTCTACCTGGCCAAGCTGATGGCCTACAAGGACGAATACGAAGTGGCGCGGCTGTACAGCGCCCCGGCCTTCAAGCGCCAGTTGGAAGAGACCTTCGAAGGCGACTACAGGTTGGCCTTCAACCTGGCGCCGCCGCTGATCTCGAAAAAGGACAAGACGACGGGGCTGCCGAAAAAGGCCGAATACGGCGCCTGGATGATGCCCGCCTTCGGTGTACTGGCGAAGCTGCGGTTCTTGCGGGGCACGGCGCTGGACATCTTTGGCTACAGCGCCGAGCGCAAGATGGAGCGCGCCTTGATCGGCGAATACGCAGCGTCCATCGACAAGCTGCTGGAAAGCCTGGACGAGGGCAACTACGCCGTGGCGGTGGAGCTGGCGCGGTTGCCGGAGCAGATCCGCGGCTACGGCCACGTGAAGGATCAGCACCTGGCCAAGGCGCGGGTGCTGGAGGC
>JAYELS010000009.1:0-12947 GCA_034717695.1 Pseudomonadota bacterium | reverse complement strand
GGCTCCGAGGCCAGTGGCGACGGTTCCCTGGCGGCGGGTGATGAGGCCCTGGCCAGTGGTGACGGATCCCAGGCCCTCGGCCAGGGTGCGGAGGCGAGCGGCGAGAACAGCATCGCCCAGGGCACGGGTGCGGAGGCTGCGAACACCGACAGCATCGCCCAGGGCACGGCGGCGCAGGCTGCGGGTGATGCGAGCATTGCCCAGGGCAGCAACGCGGCGGCGACCGGTACCGGCGCGCAGGCGCAGGGTGCGAACGCGGCGGCCACGGGCGACGCGGCGCTGGCGGTGGGTGCTGGCACGGTGGCGCAGGGAGACTCCACCACGGCGGTGGGTGATCGCGCGGCGGCGACGGCGGCGGATGCCACGGCGCTGGGTCAGCAGACGGTGGCCAGTGGCGAGGGTTCCACCGCCACCGGCAAGAGCGCGGTGGCCACCGGCAAGTCCTCGCTGGCATCCGGCCGCGACGCCCAGGCCACCAACGAAGGGTCCGTCGCCGTGGGTAGTGGCGCCCAAGGTACTGGCTTCTACGCCGGCGCCTTTGGTCGCGGCGCCAGCGCCTCGGGCATCTACAGCACCGCGGTGGGTAGCGGCGCCAACGCCACCGGTTCCAACTCGACGGCAGTCGGTTCCGGTGCGCAGGCGGGCTACGACAATGCCACGGCGGTGGGCTACAACGCCCAGGCCAACGCCTACAACTCGGTGGCTGTCGGCAACGGCTCCATCGCCAACCAGGACAACACCTTCTCGGTGGGGGCAGCGGGCAGCGAGCGCCGCATCACCAATGTGGCGCCCGGTGTCTACGGCACCGACGCGGTCAACATGGATCAGTTCCGCTGGCTGGACCGCAAGGTGGACAACAACCACGACAAGGCCATGGCGGGTATCGCCATCGCCAACTCCATGCCCACCGTGCTGCCCCGGGAAAGCAAGCGCTTTGCCATGACCGTGGGCGGTGGTTTCTACGGTGGCGAGGAGGCCGTGGGTGTGACCGCCGCGGGTCGCCTCAGCGATCGCCTCTCGGTGCACGGTGGCTTCGGTGCGGCAACCGGCCAGAGCGAGTACGGCGGCAAGGTGGGTGTGACCCTGGAGTGGTAAGGGTCACGGGTTCGTGACACCGCTGCCGCCCCTCTGGGGCCTGGCAGCGGTGAAGCGGATCGCAAGGGTCCCTCCGGTACGGGAGCAGGGCGTCATTTCGGTGACGCCCTGTTTTTATAGGGGCGGGGCGAAGGGTGGCGGGGTGTGGCGTTTAGCCGGGATCAGGCGATGATTTCGCTGCGAAATTTTTTCGGCGTCTTGCCGGTCGCCTTGCGAAACACCTGGGAAAACGACGACTGGTTGGTAAAGCCGCAGCGAAACGCCACTTCCTTCACCAGGCAGTCCGGCTGGGAGAGCAGCAGCTTGGCCCTGTTGATGCGGATTTCATTGATGTACTGGCCGAGGGTCCGCCCCGTGGTGCGCTTGAACATCCGCGACAGGTGGCGGCTGCTGAGATCGCACAGCTGGGCCAGGGCCTCGACGCTCAGTTCGCTGCCGCCGGAGCTGATGACGCGCTCCTCGATCAGGCGCAGATGGCGGGCCGACAGCTGCCCCGAGGTCTTGTCGCTGACGTCCCGGACAGCGCGAAAGTGGCGACTCAGTTCCACCATCAGTGCCTGGATGAGGGCGTCCACCAGGGCCTCCTGGCCATAGCGGGGAGTCATCACCTCTTCGGCAAGGCGCAACAGGTAGGTGCGGATATTGAGGTTGCGGATGTCGAAACAGGCCGCCAGTTCCAGGGGGGTCCAGTGCCAGCCGATATGGGGCTCGAACAGGGAGAGGTCGAACAGGCAGCAGATTTCCCGATACTGGCCCACGGAGCCCCGCACGTAGGACTCCTGCCCGGCGGGTACGAAGCAGCAATTGCCGAGGGAGGTGAAGTACTTGGGATTGTCGCTCCCCAGGTAGTTCACCTGCATGTCCGCGGGCCGTGGACTGAGGGCGAGGCTCAGGTAGCACACATCCATGATGACGGGGTTGGGAACCTGTGGTTCCCGGGGATGAAAATGGCGGATCTCGACACTGGCGCGGGGCCGGGCGATGCGGCCTTCAATGTCGTACTCGCCATTTGACAGGGTTTTGGGCAGGCTGCTGTCGAGCTTGCGCTGCCAGCCCGGATCGCTGTCGTCACTGGGGGCAGGGGAGGTGGATTCCGGAGTCGTCATCTGGCCACGCGGGTGCTGTGATTATGGCGTCGAGAATAACAACAAAGGGGGCCCCGACCAAGGAAGCCCGTGACAGCGCCCCTTGCCGCGGTTCCGGCAAGGGGCCCTTTGGTGAATCACCGACGGGCGGCGGCCACCAGCTGATAGATGCCGGCGCCGTAGGCCATCATCTGTTCGTCGCTCAGGCAGCGGAAGGGCGTCATGGGGCACATGGCATCCGCCACGCTCCACAACGGTTCGATCTGTTCCATCACCTCCTCGATGGAACCGCAGGCGACAAAGGCCAGGACCATCTCGTCCGGCACCTTGTCGAGTACCGATGCCACGTCGCTCTGGCGCACCGCCGCCTCCTGGCAGATTTTCGCTTCGTTGAGGAAGCCGTGGGATTCGAACAGATCCTCGTAGGATTTCATGCCAGCGTAGTAGGCGACCGTGGCCCTCGCGTCGTCGATCGCCTGCTTTTTATCGTTGTTGATGGCCACCCAGGGCCAATAGGTGATTTCGATGTCATCCCGCTTGCGGCCGAATTCCGCCAGGGAGCGGTCGATCAATGGGCGGATGTGGTCGCGGGTGTACTGGACCGTCCACAGGGAGTGGCCGTAGAGGCCGTCGGCCACCTCCAGTGCCAGGCGGGTCATGTTGTCGCGCATGGCGCCGATGGCGATGGGTATGTGCTCCCGCACCGGCGGCGCGGTGGGGATCATCTCCTTGTAATCCGCCTTGTAGTACACCCCATCGTAGGGCTGAAGGCCCTTGTGGGCACCGGCGATGATGTGACGCACCGCGCCCACGGTATCCCGCAGGTGGGTCATCAGCTTGTAGTTGGGCAGGCCGTGCATGCCGACGGTGGTGGCGGGCAGGGAGCTGCCGAGGCCGAGCACGAAGCGGCCCTCGCTGATGCGGTCCATGTCCATGGCCACGTAGGCGGTTTCAAACGGGCTGCGGGAGGAAGCAACGGCCACGCCGGGGGCAAGTTTCAAATGGCTGGTGCCACAGGCCACCGCCGCCAGGGGAGCGAAGGGGGGGCCGTAGATTTGCAGCATGAAGGCACCCTCGAAGCCGGTGTCCTCCATCTGCTTGCCCATGGTCATCAACTGGCGACCGGGGGCCACGGGCAGAATGCCCCAGTATTTGCGTTCCTTGCCGACGGCGTTGCGGGATGCTGACATGGGGTCTCCTGGTTAAGACAGATGAGTTAGGCAATGGTAGCATCGTTGCCGGGCCGGCGTAACACCGGAGCCAAGGCCGGGTCGGATGCCTGGACCGTTGCGGATGTCCACAATGCAACACAGATGTCCCCTGCCGGTCAGGGTTTGTGTCGAAACCCGAGGTCAATTGCGGTAGGTTTCCCGTGCTTCGCTGGAACCTGCCTAGGCCACTGATCCGCAAGGCCTGGCAACCGGCCCCACTACCCATTGTTCACTGGAGAAAGACCCATGAGTCACGACAACAACGACGAAAAACTCGCCCGCGGCCTCGATGTGGCCACCCAGGTGTACGGCGATCCGGCCCTCACCAAGCAGATGGCCTCCTTCGCCGATCAACCCTTCAGCAGCGAGACCATTCGCCACCTGTTCGCGGATATATGGAGCCGCCCGGGCCTGTCGATCCGCGATCGCCGCCTGTTGGTGATCGGTGCCACCACCATGCTGGGCCGCGCCGACCTGCTGGAGGTCCAGATTCGCGGCGGGATCCTCGCCGGGGAATTCAGCGACGAAGAGCTTGACGAAATGGTCCTGCACATGGGCTTCTACGCCGGCTGGGGCAATACCACCACCCTCCACCGCGCGGTCGGCGAGGCCCGCCGCACCGCCGCCGAAATGCGCAAGAACGGCTGAGTACGCCTCGCCCCACCGCTGCCCGCCATCCCGGGATACCCGGCGCCGACAGGGTGCCGGGCATCCGGGGATGGCCGCGCCGTCCCATGTCCGAGAGATCACTGCCATGAACATGCCCGTCGATGCCGCCAAGGTCCCCGCCCACGTGCCACCGGAGCTGGTGTTGCCCTATCCCCTCTGCGCCCGCGCCGTGGTGTACGAGAACCCCTACGAGACCCTCATCGCCGAGGTTCACAAAGGTCCGAAAATCTTCTATTCCACGGAGGTTTTTCCCATTCGCCAGGGGGGCTGGGTGGTAAGGGACGGGGAGTTTCTGCGCCAGATCTACAACGACAACGACCATTTTTCCAAGAAGGGTTTTACCCAGATGGCGGCGATGATCGGCGAACAGTGGGATGTGATTCCCACCGAGCTGGACCCCCCGCGCCACACTGGCTTTCGCCGCGCCCTCAACGGTCTTTTTACCCCCAACAAGCTGATGGCGCTGGAAGGCAAGGTCCGCGATCGCGCCCGCGAGCTGGTGGCACGCTTCAAGGACCGCGGCGAGTGTGACTTTGTCCGTGATTTTGCCGTGCCCTATCCGGTAATGATCTTTCTGGAACTGCTGGGATTGCCCATCGAGCGGATGGATGAGTTCCTGGTGTGGGAAAACCAGATTCTTCACTCCGGGGATCCGGAAACCCGCAAGAGCGGCGTGCGCGCCGTCAAGGCCGTGTTGCTCGAGGCCATCGAGGAAAAGCGCCGCAATCCCGGTGCCGATCTGATCACCAATGCCCTCAACCTGGAGGTGGACGGCAAGCCGATCTCGGATATCGAAGTGTTCGGCCATTGCTTCAACCTCTACATCGGCGGCCTCGACACGGTGGCGTCCATGCTCGGCTGGCATTTCCATCACCTGGCCGCCCATCCCGATTTTCAGCACCAGCTGCGGGCCGATCCGGCGCTTATCAAGCCGGCCATCGAGGAGTTGCTCCGGGCCTACGGGGTGACCACCACCTTCCGCATCTGCACCCGGGAGTATTCCATCGGCGGGGTGACCTTCAAGCCCGGAGACCGGGTGGCGATGGCGACGCCCCTGGCGGGGCGCGACCCCGAGCAGTTCGACAATCCCGACGAGATCCGCATCGACCGCAAGCCCCGTCACCTCACCTTCGGTTCCGGCATCCACAGCTGCCTGGGGCTGCACCTGGCGCGGCGGGAAATCCTTATCGCCATGGAGGAGATGTTTGCCGCGCTGCCGGCGTTTCGTGTCCAGGACGGCGCCCGGGTGCCGTTCTTCGTCGGCAGCATTCACCACCTGGAAGGTCTGCCCATCTGCTGGTAGCAACGGCCCTTTACGCCGCCGCGCGCGCCAGAGCCCGCGCGGTGGCCGCCGACGTTCCCCGGGTCGCCAACCGCCTGCCGCCCGTATCGCGCTTTGGTCGGAAAGGCTCGCCCCCGGGGGCTCGGTAACTGATACTCTTTTCGCGAATCCACTTCATTTGCCCTGGATGTCGCGAGGAGTAGTGATGTGAATCTGAACCCACGTTTTCTGCTGATCGCCGCGCTCCTGGTGGTGCTGGCGTCGTTGTCCAGCTGGGTGGCGTTTCGCTTCGTTGCCGAGGGCATCATCGAACAGTGGGGGCGGCGCCTGGCCGAGCTCCAGGTGCGCTACGACAGCGCCCGGATGCTCAAGCCCCTGGAACGGGAGATCGCCCTGGCCCGGCAGATGGCCGACTCCAATATCCTCAAGCAGTGGGCGGCCAATCCCGACAACCGCCCCCTGGAGACCCTGGCCCTGGCGGAGATGGAGAGCTTTCGCCGCAACTTCCGCGACCGCAGCTATTTTGTCGCCCTGCTCGATTCCGGCGCCTACTACCACAACAACGCCGCCAACGACTTTGTCGGCCGACCGCTGCGCTATCACTTGAAGCCCGGCAATCCCGATGACGCCTGGTTCTACGGGCTGTTGAACGATGGCCGGGAGTTTCACCTCAACATCAACCCCGATGTGGTGCTCGGCGTCACCAAGCTGTGGATCGACGTGCTGATGCGGGATGGGGATCGAATCCTCGGTGTGGTGGGCACCGGCATCGAGCTGGAGGATTTTCTCCGGGATTTCGTCGATATCCGCCAGCCCGGGATCACCACGGTGTTCGTCGACCTGAGCGGCGCCATCCAGCTGCACCGCAACAAGGCGATCATCGACCACGCCAGCTTCATCAAGCCCGAGGGGCAGAAGAAAACCATCGAGCTATTGGTCGACGATCCCGCCGATGGCGGGCGCGTGCGCCGCATGATGGAGCGCCTTGCCGCCATGGCGGAGCCGGAGGGGCAGGTTGTCAGCGACTTCGTCACCGTGGATGGCAGGCGGCATCTCGCCGGCATCGCCTACCTGCCGGGCATCGGCTGGTACGAGATTACCCTCCTGGATCTCGCCGTGGTGATGCCGGTGGCGCGCTTCGCGCCGGTGGGCGCGGTGTTTGCCATCACCCTGCTGCTGGCCCTGCTGCTGATGCATCTGGCTTTGCGGCGCTATGTGCTCGGCCCGGTGGTGGCCCTGGAGAGGGCCATGATCGAGATGCGCGAGGGGCGGCTGGCGGCGGAGCGGCTGCCCGCCGCCGAGGGGGAGATGGGGCGCCTGGTCGACCACTTCCGCGCCATGGCCGGCGCCATCGCCAGCCACACCGCGGAACTGGAGGACCGGGTTCGGGAGCGCACCGAGGCCCTGCACCGGCTGGCGCGGATCGATCCCCTCACCGGGCTCGTCAACCGCCGGGGCATGACCGAGCTGCTGGCGGAGCAGGTCGCCCAGGCGAGCCGGGAGGGTGCGCCGTTCGGGGTCATCTGGTGCGACCTGGATGATTTCAAGGCCCTCAACGACACCCGGGGCCACGTGGAGGGGGACCGCGCCCTGCGGGAGGTGGCCCAGCTGCTGCGGGCCTCCATCCGCCCCTACGACCATCCCGGGCGCTGGGGGGGCGACGAATTCCTGGTGGTGCTCTCCCCCTGCGACGGCTCGACCCTGGAAACCATCGCCGAGCGCATTCGCGCCCTGGTGGCGGAGCGCCTTCCCACCGCCGGGCTGCCCGTCACCCTCAGCATCGGCGCCTGCCTCGCCGTCCCGTTCGAGCCCCTGGAAGCGATCCTCCAGCGGGCGGACGATGCCCTCTACGCCGCCAAGCGGGATGGCCGCAACCGCCTGCATCTCGCCCCCGCGCCGGCCGGCGGCGGGAAATCCTGACAGGGCGGCCCGCGCCGGGACAAAGCCCGGGGCCGGGGCTATAATCCGCCCCTTTTCAGCCAGGCATCACCCCATGGGCACTTACCACGACGAATTGGCCAAGCGCCGCACCTTCGCCATCATCTCTCACCCCGACGCGGGCAAGACCACCATCACCGAGAAGTTGCTGCTGTTCGGGCAACTGATCCAGGTGGCGGGGACCGTCAAGGGCAAGAAGAGCGACCGCCACGCCACCTCCGACTGGATGGCCATGGAGAAGGAGCGGGGTATCTCGGTGACCTCGTCGGTGATGCAGTTCCCCTACCGGGATCGCGTGGTGAACCTGCTGGACACCCCCGGCCACGAGGACTTTTCCGAGGATACCTACCGCACTCTCACGGCGGTTGACTCGGTGCTGATGGTGATCGACGGCGCCAAGGGTGTGGAGGATCGCACCATCAAGCTGATGGAGGTGTGCCGCCTGCGGGATACCCCCATCCTCAGCTTCATCAACAAGATGGACCGGGACATCCGCGACCCCATCGAGGTGCTCGACGAGATCGAGACGGTGCTCAGGATCCGCGCGGCCCCCATCAACTGGCCCCTCGACATGGGCAAGCAGTTCAAGGGGGTCTACAACCTCTACACCGACACCATTCACGTCTATCAGCAGGGCAAGGGCCACACCATCCCCGAGGACATCCGCATCCAGGGCCTTTCCAGCGACGAGGCCAGGGCACTGCTCGGCTTTGACTACGACACCACCCTCGAGCAGATCGAGCTGGTGCGGGGCGCCACCAACGAGTTCGACCTCGACGCCTACCTTGCCGGGGAGATGACACCGGTGTTCTTCGGCACCGCCCTCGGCAACTTTGGTGTGCGGGAGATGCTCGATCACTTCGTGGAGTGGGCGCCGGCGCCCCTCGACCGGGCGGCGGAATCCCGGGTGGTGGCGGCCAGGGAGACCAATTTCAGCGGCTTCGTGTTCAAGATCCAGGCGAACATGGACCCCAAGCACCGGGACCGCATCGCCTTTTTGCGCATCTGCTCCGGCACCTACAGCCGCGGCATGAAGATGCGCCATGTGCGCCTCGGCAAGGACGTGCGCATCGCCGACGCGGTGACCTTCCTCGCCGGGGAGCGGGAGCACGTGGACGAGGCCATCGCCGGGGACATCATTGGCCTGCACAACCACGGTACCATCCAGATCGGCGACACCTTCACCGACGGGGAGGATCTCAAGTTCACCGGCGTGCCCCACTTCGCGCCGGAACTGTTCCGCCGCATCCGCATGCGCGATCCCCTCAAGGCCAAGCAGCTCCACAAGGGTTTGCAGCAGCTGTCGGAGGAGGGCTCCACCCAGGTGTTCTTCCCCATCAACAGCAACGACGTGGTGGTGGGGGCGGTGGGGCAACTGCAGTTCGACGTGGTGGCCTATCGCCTCAAGGACGAGTACGGGGTCGATGCCCTCTACGACGCCGTCAACGTCCACACCGCCCGCTGGGTGGAGGGCGCCCCCAAGGACATCCAGAAACTCAAGGACAAGGCCGGCGACAACCTCGCCATCGACGGCGGCGGCCATCTCACCTACCTGGCGCCGACCCGGGTGAACCTCAGCCTCACCGAGGAGCGCCACCCGGAAGTGCGCTTCCTCGCCACCCGGGAACACTGAGGCGGGCGGGCCGATGGAACACTTCCGCATACCGGATGGCCACCGCGCCCGCCGCCCCGCGATGGTGGTGCGCCTCGCCCGCGCCGCCCTGCGCCGCGCCCGCTGGCGCATCGAGGGAGACCTGCCGGCGGCGGCCAAGCTCATTCTCGGGGTCGGCCCCCACACCTCCAACTGGGATTTCATCGTCGGCGTGGTGGCCATGCTGGCCCTCGACATGCATATCCACTGGCTCGGCAAGCACAGCCTGTTCCGCTGGCCCATCGCCGGGCTGTTGCGCCGCCTGGGGGGCATGGCGGTGGACCGCCGCAACGCCGTCGGCATCGCCGAGGCCATCGGCCGCCAGCTTCGGGGGGCGGACGAGATGATCATCGCCATCACCCCCGAGGGCACCCGCAGCCGCGTCGATCGGCTGAAAACCGGGTTCCTGCGCATCGCCAGGGCGGGGGAGTGCCCGGTGGTGCCCGTCACCTTCGACTTCGCCCGCCGCGAGATCCGCCTTCATCCGCCCTTCTGGCCAGGGCCGGACCCGGAGGCGGACGCCGCCGCCATCCGCGCCATTTTCGCCACCGCCACGCCGCGCCACCCGGCCAAGTTTTAGGTTCAGTTATCCCTTGCTCAGCCGGTCGCCAGCGCCAATGGCCTGGGGAGTGGCTGTAGCGGCCTGGTGTCCGGGTTGTTGAGGTAGTGCGGCCGCGGCGCCAGACCACCAAAGGGCGCCACCGGCCTGTTCTCGACGCTGTTGAACACAAACATCAGGATGGCGCGGGGATCGCCGGAGATATTGTCCGGAGAGCCGTGCAGCAGATTGCACTCGTGGAACACGAGGGTGCCGGGTTTACCTTCGATGACCCGCAAGGGATGCTCGGCCATAAGGGTCTTGAGGGCGGGAGCGCTCGGCACGCCCAGCACCTGGCGTTTGAGGGATGTCCTGTAGTTGTCAGTCCCGGTTTGGCCCGCACAGGACACATAGCGCCGGTGCGACCCCTCAAGCACATAGAGAGGCCCGTTGCAGGGGTGGTTGTCGTTGAGCATGATCCAGGCGGTCAGGGCCCTCATGCGGGGCATTCCGTCTTCCACATGCCAGGTCTCGAAGTCCGAGTGCCAGGCGAACGAACGTCCGGCCAGGGGTGGCTTGATATTGACCCGGGATTGCATGATGTAGGCCTCGGAGCCGAGCAGCTGTTGCACCGGCGCCATGATGCGCGGGTCGCGGCTGACGCGGTCGATGAGCGCACTGAACGCAAAGGGCTTGAACAGGGTGCGCAATTCGTTGCTGTCGGGCTCGGTGTACAGTTCCTCGGCGTCGCCGAGGTGGGCCTTCAGGGCCTCGATTTCCGCCACCAGGGCGGGCACCAGGTCCGCCATCAGTTCCGGGATCACCAGAAATCCGTCGTGTTCGTAGCGGGCTACCTGCCCGGTGTCGAGCTCATGGGCTTTCTGGGGTTGACGATTGCCATGAACCACCGGGTCGAGTCGGGGCAGGATGCGCTCCTGCTGATTCTGGCGAGAGGGATACAGATCGGTAATCCGTGTCATGTTGCCTCCAATGTGTGGTTGATTCCTCCTCGGGATTTTGGGCGAGGTCATTATGGCCATCCTCCCCGCGGGGTCAAATGCGGCCCGGCAACTGTCCTTGTAAGCCCGGCCATCGGGGACCAGACTTAGTGGAAATCTTCGGCGGAGAGTGACATGCACACACCGAGAATGACCCACGTGGCGCTCCATGTCCGCGACATCGACGCCTGCGTGGCCTTTTACCGGGATTTTTGCGGGATGGCGGTGATCCACCGCCGCGAGGCGGGCCACAAGCGCATCATCTGGATGGCGGAGCCGGGGCGGGAGACGGATTTCATCTTTGTGCTGATGAACAAGGGCGGCGACTTGACCCTGGCCGAAGACGATTACCGCCACTTCGGCTTTGCCCTGGCGAGCCGCGCCGCCGTCGATGCCGTCGCCCGGCGGGGCGACGGGGCCGGTTGCCTGGTGTGGGCGCCCCGGGACGAGCCCTTCCCCGTGGGTTACTACTGCGGCCTGCGGGATCCCAACGGCAATTACGTGGAGTTCAGTTACGGGCAGCCCCTGGGGCCTGGGGCCGAGCAGTTCGATCAGCTAAGGCAGGGGCATGCCTGAGGGCGGCGCCACTCACCCGCCGGGTGCGTCGTCGCCCTGCCGGAGCTCCCCCAGGAACGCCTCGATGGCGGCGACCGCCTCCGGTTCGTCGAGGGCCGGAGCATGGCCCCGGTTGGGGATTTCCACCGCCCTGGCGCGGGTCTTGCGCCGCACCATCTCCGCCACGCAGTCGCCGCTCAGCAAGTCCGACAGGGCGCCGCGAATGATCAGCAGGGGAACGTCCGGCAGGCTGTCGTAGAAGGCCCACATGTCCACCGCCCGCACCGCCCCGGGGGTGGGGGCTGGGGCGATGGCGGGATCGAAGGCGATCACCGGCTGGCCCTCGCTGTTTTCCCGGTAGAGCCGCCTGGCAAAGCGCAGCCAGTCATCGTCGCCGTAGTCGGGGAAGGCGAGTCCGTTGACCGCCCGGGTCTGGCGGGCCGCCTCCCCCCAGCTGGTGACGGGGACCGGCGCCTTGCCCATGTAGTCCTGGATACGGGCGAGGCCCGCCGCTTCAATCACCGCGCCGATATCGTTGAGCACCAGCCCCTTCACCAGATCGGGGCGCATGGCCAGCATCTGCATGGCGATCAGGCCGCCCATGGAGGTGCCGATCAGCACCGCGCCGGTGATCCCCTGGCGTTCCAGCAGGGTGAACATGTCCTCGGCGTAGACCGGCACCTGGTAGCGGGCGGGCTCCGGATCCCAGGCGGATTCACCCCGGCCCCGCTGGTCCACGGCGAGGATGGGGTAGCGCCCGGCGAGGTGCTCCACCAGGTCCTCGAAATCCGCGCTGTTGCGGGTCAGGCCGTGCATGCACAGCAGGGGGAATGGCCCGTCGCCGGGGTAGTGGCGGGCGAAAAGATCGAGCCCATCGCGGCTTTGGTACCAGAGGGGAGCGTAGGGTGTCATTGGCAAGATGTCCGGCCGGATTTGTGGTCGAGACTGCCCCGTCCCGGGGCCGGGGTCAAGGGCCGTTGGCGACGGTGCTGGTGGCGGCGCTGCTTGTGGGGGAGAAGTCCACCCGGGTGGCGGCGAGGGTGCGGTAGAGGCGCAGCGCCCGGCGATAGGGCGCCCAGTGGATCAGGTAGGTGGCGAGTACCTGCCACAGGGCCACCCAGGCGGCCACCGTCAGCCCCTCGGCGAACACCCGGGGCAGGATGGCGGTGCTGCTCGCCCAGTGTTCGGTCACCAGCACGGCGAGCAGCAGCAACACCAGGCCCGCCGCCAGCAGCGCTCCGGAGCCGCGCACGGTGCGGGACATTTCCCGCCCTTCCAGGTCCGCCAGGTAGGTGAAGTAGCCGTGAAATCCGCGGCGGATGCTGGCCTGGGTGGGGCTGTCGGGCAAGTCCGGGAGATTGATGCGCAGCCGCAGGGGCCGGGGGCTGATCTCCCGGGCGCATTCCACCACGTAGGCCACCAGATCGCCGTCGAGGTCCTTGCGGGCATCGGGGGAGAAGCGGTCGAAGGTGTTGTAGAGGGCGTCGACCCGCTGGGCGGCCACGTCGATGATGATGGTGCCATCGGCGTCGCTGGCGTAGCGCGCGAGGATGGCCGTGCCGTCCAGTCCCTTGCCCATGGGGTCAGGCTCCTCAGCGGGTTTTCTTCACCTGGATGCTGGCGATGCCGTTTTGCTGCAGCACCGAGCGGGCGCTCGACAGGCTCTGGGTGTTGTTGAAAGGGCCCACCTGCACCCGGTGCCAGGTCTCGCCGGGGCGGGGGCTCACGGTCTCGACCCGGGCCTGCATGTTGAGCAGCAGCAGCCGGACCCTCAGGGTGTCGGCGTCGGAGGCGCTCTTGAAGGAGCCGGCCTGGAGCAGATACACCTCCCGGGGCGGCGCCGGCTGCGGGGGCGGTGGGGGCGGGGTGGCGGCCACCTCGGGGGCGGGTTTTGCCTCGGTTCTGGGTGCTGCCGTGGCCTCGGG
>JAYELS010000008.1:36358-62183 GCA_034717695.1 Pseudomonadota bacterium | reverse complement strand
GGCTTTGGGATCCGCGGCTGGCGTGGCCGCCTCCCCGGGGGCGCTGGCGTTGTGCCCGGTGGCGTCGTCCTTGCTGGACTGCCCGGTGCGCAGGTTCAGGGTCTCGGCGGGGGTGCCGGCGGGGGGCTGGGCGGAGTAGTGGGTGACGCCATCCTTGTCGACCCATTTGTAGAATTTGGCGGCCTCGGCG
This sequence comes from Pseudomonadota bacterium, assembly GCA_034717695.1. GTDB lineage: Bacteria > Pseudomonadota > Gammaproteobacteria > Pseudomonadales > Porticoccaceae > NAT127. The sequence goes on along the minus strand of JAYELS010000008.1, from coordinate 61,993 downwards.
CTGACCGAGATCAGCGCCAGCATGAGCAGGGCGGGGGCCAGCATTCTCGTCACGGTGGCGATTCCTTGTGGCGTGTTCGGGGTCCGCGGCATTGGCTGGCGAATGTCGTCGGGCGTGGTTCGCCGCATCGGCAGAATCGCCACCAAGGCCTTGCACAGTCGTTATGGAACCTAGGTTAGCACGCTTTGCCGGGCGCGGCGCAACCCTCGGGCGCAGGCCGGCGCCGGGTGATGACCGCCGGGTGGATCAGTGGTTGACTAATCATCGCAACGTGCTAAAGTTTCGCGCCTGCCGGTTCGCCGGCGGCTTTCTGGCTTGATGCCATTACCAGATGGGCGTGAACGGCGCTCGCTGGTCATCGACAGACGGGAACCACCAACCAGTGGTCCCGATGCGGTCTGAACCCGGCCCTCGTGCCTGACCGTGTGTTGCCCTCGCAAACCTGTGATGCACAGCGATCTTGGTTCCCCCGTCAAGGCTCGGCCCTGTTTTCAAACTGAGAGGGTGAATCACAGTGGAACTACTATCTGGCGGCGACATCCTGATCCGTGCCCTGCACGACGCGGGTGTCAAGCATATCTGGGGCTACCCCGGTGGGGCGGCGCTGCATATCTACGATGCCATTTTCCGGCAGGACAAGGTCAACCATATCCTGGTGCGCCACGAGCAGGCCGCGGTCCACGCCGCCGATGCCTATGCCCGTGTCACCGGCGAGGTGGGGGCGGTGCTGGTCACCTCCGGGCCCGGTGCCACCAATGCCATCACAGGCATTGCCACCGCCTACATGGATTCCATTCCCCTGGTGGTGATCTCCGGCCAGGTTCCCCGCGACAAGATCGGTGACGACGCCTTCCAGGAAACCGACATGATCGGTATTTCCCGTCCCATCGTGAAGCACAGCTACATGGTCAAGCGCCAGGAAGATATCGCCGAGACCATCGCCAAGGCCTTCTACGTGGCGTCCAGCGGCCGCCCCGGCCCCGTGGTTGTCGACATTCCCAAGGATGTCACCGATCCCAACCACAAGGTCCCCTACAAGTATCCCGAGAAGGTGCGCATCCGCTCCTACCAGCCCACCACCAAGGGCCATTCCGGGCAGATCAAGCGCGCCGTCAAGACCCTGCTCGGCGCCAAGCGCCCGGTGATCTACGCCGGTGGCGGGGTGATCATGGCCAATGCCTCCGAGCAGCTGCGCCAGCTGGCGCGGATGCTCAACTACCCGGTCACCAACACCCTGATGGGCCTTGGCAGCTACCCGGGCAGCGATCGCCAGTTCCTCGGCATGCTGGGCATGCACGGCACCTTCGAATCCAATACCGCCATGCACCACGCCGACGTGATCCTCGCGGTGGGGGCGCGCTTCGACGACCGGGTCACCAACACCCCGGCGAAGTTCTGCCCGAGCGCCACCATCATCCATATCGACATCGACCCCACGTCGATCTCCAAGACCATCCAGGCGGATATCCCCATCGTCGGTTCCTGCGACGCGGTGCTGCAGGACATGATCGAGCAGATCAACGAGGCCGGCAAAAAGCCCGACGACAAGGCCATCGCCGCCTGGTGGGAGCAGATCGACGAGTGGCGCGCCCGCCACGGCCTCTACACCGCCCCGCGCCACGGCGCCAGCGGCGGCGAGATCATCAAGCCCCAGGATGTGATCAAGGTGCTGCACCGGGTGACCGGGGGCAAGGCCTACGTCACCTCCGACGTGGGCCAGCACCAGATGTTCGCCGCCCAGTACTACCTGTTCGACAATCCCCGCCAGTGGGTGAACTCCGGCGGCCTCGGCACCATGGGCTTCGGCCTGCCGGCGGCCATGGGCGCCAAGATGGCGTTCCCCGAGGCCGACGTGGCCTGTGTCACCGGGGAGGGCAGCATCCAGATGTGCATTCAGGAGTTGTCGAGCCTCACCCAGCACCAGCTGCCGGTGAAGATCATCAACCTCAACAACCAGGCCCTCGGCATGGTCAAGCAGTGGCAGGACATGCAGTACGGCAGCCGCTACTCCCACATTCTCTACGAGGATTCCCTGCCCGACTTCGTCAAGCTCGCCGAGGCCTACGGCCACGTGGGCATGAAGGTGACCCGTTTCGAGGATCTGGAAGCGGCCATGGCCGAGTGCTTCGCCATGAAGGATCGCACCGTGTTCCTCGACGTCTACGTGGATCCGACGGAACACGTCTATCCCATGCACGTGGCGCCCAACGGCTCCATGCGCGATCTGTGGCTGAGCAAGACGGAGCGCACCTGATGAGACGCATTATTTCGATCCTGCTGGAAAACGAGCCCGGCGCCCTGTCCCGGGTGGTCGGCCTGTTCTCCCAGCGCGGCTACAACATCGACACCCTGACCGTGGCCCCCACCGAGGACCAGACCCTGTCGCGGCTCACCCTCACCACCCACGGCGATGACAAGATCATCGAGCAGATCACCAAGCAGCTCAACAAGCTCATCGACGTGGTGAAGGTGATGGACCTGTCCGAGGGCCCCCACATCGAGCGGGAGCTGATGCTCATCAAGATCCGCGCCGGCGGTGCCCAGCGCGCCGAGGTGAAGCGCTGCGTGGATATCTTTCGCGGTCAGATCGTCGATGTCAGCCCCGCCGGCTACACCGTGCAGGTGACCGGCAGCAGCGACAAGCTGGACGCCTTCATCGCCGCCCTGCCGGAAGGGGATATCGTCGAGGTGGTGCGCAGCGGGGTGTCCGGCCTCTCCCGCGGTGAAAAATCCCTGCGCCTGTAACCCCCCGTTACCGGTGCTTCAATCCGATCCATTTACAACGCAACAGGTGAATACAATGCAAGTTTATTACGATAAGGACTGTGACATTTCCATCATCCGCGGCATGAGCGTCGCCATCGTGGGTTACGGCTCCCAGGGCCATGCCCACGCGCTGAACCTCAAGGACTCCGGTGTGGAAAACGTCACGGTCGCCCTGCGCAAGGGCTCCGCGTCCTGGAAAAAGGCCGAGAACGCCGGCCTGAAAGTGGCCGAGATCGAGGACGCCGTGAAGGGCGCCGACCTGGTGATGATCCTCGCCCCCGACGAGCACCAGCGGGATATCTACAACACCAGCATCGCCCCCAACCTGAAGGAAGGCGCGACCCTGGCCTTTGCCCACGGCCTCAACATCCACTTCCAGCTGATCGTGCCCCGCCCCGACCTGGACGTGATCATGATCGCCCCCAAGGGCCCCGGCCACACCGTGCGCAGCACCTACGTGGAAGGGGGCGGCGTGCCCACCCTGATCGCCATCTACCAGAACACCTCCGGCCGCGCCAAGGATGTTGCCCTGTCCTACGCCAGCGCCAACGGCGGCGGTCGCTCCGGCATCATCGAGACCAACTTCCGCGAAGAGACCGAGACCGACCTGTTCGGCGAGCAGGCGGTTCTCTGTGGCGGCGCCACCGCGCTGGTCCAGGCGGGTTTCGAAGTGCTGGTGGAAGCGGGCTACGCCCCGGAGATGGCCTACTTCGAGTGTCTCCATGAGCTCAAGCTGATCGTCGACCTGATGTACCAGGGCGGTATCGCCGACATGCGCTATTCCATCTCCAACACCGCGGAGTTCGGCGACTACATGACCGGCCCCCGGATCATCACCGAGGAGACCAAGGCCGAGATGCGTCGGGTGCTGAAGGATGTGCAGGAAGGCCGCTTCGTCCACACCTTCATGCTGGACAACCAGGCGGGCAACCCCATCCTCAAGTCCAAGCGTCGCATCGGTGCCGAGCACCCCATCGAGGAAGTGGGCGCCAAGCTGCGGGCCATGATGCCCTGGATCGGTGCCAACAAGCTGGTGGACAAGAGCAAGAACTGATTGTCGGGGAATGGCGCCGGGGGACGGTCTCCCCGGCGCCGGACCTTGGCTTGATGGGATGCGCCGGATAACGGCGCATTTTTTCTTCTCCCTTTCCCCTTTCTCCTGTTGCCCCCTGTCCGCTGTCCTCACACCCGCAGGATATGCTTGCCGCTCCCCTTGCCCGCCAGCATGTCGAGAAATGCCCGGGGCGCCTGTTCCAGGCCGTCGGTGATTGTCTCCCGCAGGGTGATTTCACCAATTCCCACCATCGCCGCCAGCTCCGCGTGGGCCTGGGCGTAATCCTCGGTGAAGTCGAACAGGCGAAAGCCCCGGATGGTCAGCGCCCCCATCAGTACCCGGCGAAAATGGGCGAGGGTGATGGGGTCGTTGTCCTGGTAATGGGCGATCAGGCCGCACAGGGCCACGCGGCCAGCGTCCCGCATCAGGGCCAGCACCGGGTCGAGGGTCCTGGCGCCGACGTTCTCGAAGTGGGCGTCGATGCCGCTGCCCGTCACCGCGGCGAGTTCGCCTTGCAGGTCGGCGGCACGGTGATCCACGCAGGCGTCGAAACCCAGTTCCTCCACCACCCCCCGGCATTTGTCCGGCCCGCCGGCAATGCCCACCACCCGGGCGCCGATCTTCTTGGCCAGTTGGCCGGCAATGCCACCCACCATGCCGGCGGCGGAGGAGATCGTCAGGGTCTCGCCGGCCCGCAGGGCCAGCACCCGGTTGATGCCGACCCAGGCGGTGAGCCCCGAGGTGCCGAGAATACTCAGGTGGACACTGTCGGAGACCCCGGGGATGGGGGTGATGGCCTCGAGGCCGTCGGCGGCCACGCAGTCGAGGGCCTGCCAGCCGCTTTCGCCCTTGATTTTGTCCCCGGGGGAGAAGCGGGGATCCCCCGACTCGACAACCTCCCCCACGAAGCGGCCCACCACGATGCCGTCGCCCCAGCGGGGATCAGGCCCCTGCCAGCCCCGCATCATGCCCACCAGGTAGGGGTCGAGGGAAAAGTAGCGGGGCCTGACCAGCACCTGGCCGGGGCCGGGGGAGGGCACCTCACACTGTTCGAGGGCAAAATCCCCGGCGCTCAACTGCGCGCCGGGCTTGCGGGTCATGCGGATACGGGGGGTGGTCGCCATGGATTGGAGCTCCTGGATTGGGTGATAGTTATAGGTTGGTGAACAGGGCGTATCTCAAGCTCTTGCGTCAGACGTCAGACCTCAAAGACTCAACCCGCCATCCACGATGATCGTCTGCCCGGTGATATAGGCCGAGCGGGGCGAGGCGAGGAAGACCACCGCCTCGGCGATGTCCTCCCCTTCGCCGAACTTCTTGAGGGGCACCCGCTTGCGCTGGTTTTCCCATACCTCGGGGCTGAACAGGGTCTCCTGGAAGGCGCCGCCAAGGCCCGCGTTGATGATGCCGGGGGCCACCGAGTTGGCGCGGATACGGTAGCGTCCCTCCTCCTTGGCGATGGCCCGGCACAGTACCTCGATGCCCGCCTTGGGCACCGCCGAGAGGGCGTCCCCGGGGGGGAAGTGGTAGGGGGCGAAAGACACCACGGCCACCAGGGAGCCGCCCCCCTGGCGGCGAAAGAGGGGGATCACCGCCCGCACCAGGCGGGTGAAGCCGCACAGCTCGATGTCGATCACCCAGTCCCAATCCTTCTGCTCGATCTGGGACACGAAGGGCTGCTCGATGGGGGCGCCGCTGGCGAATACCACGGTGCCGATGTGGCCGAAGCGGGCGGCGGCGCGATCCACCACCCCTTGCACGGCGTCCGCGTCGCGCACGTCCAGGGCGCAGTAGTCGGAGGGGGTGTCGCCGAGGCTGGCCTGCAGTTGCCGGGCGGCCTCCCCGTTGCGGTGGTAGGTGAAGAATACCCCGTCCCACTCCCGGGCCAGGGCTTCGCAGATGGGGCGACCGAGGCCGCCGCTGCCGCCGATCACCAGGGCCGCGCCCCGCGGGGCTTTTTCGCTGTCTGTCATGGTGCTGTTCCTGTTATCCGTGATCCATGCCCGGTGGCCCGGTGCGATCGCCAGCAACGGCGTCTGGGGCCGGGACGCTGTCTTGGCTGTCAATGTCTGGGCTGCCACCAATGTCTGTGCTGTCAATGGTACGCTAGACTCGGCCCTGCTGTCGGCCCTAGCCAAAGATAGGTGAGGGGCACGGGCCTGCTGCGGACACTTCCCCAACCATAACAACGAAGGACCTTGCGATGATTCTGCTGAATGTGAGCCTTGCGGCCCAACAGGGCCAGGACGATGCGGTGAAATCCCTGCTGCTCGAAACCATGACCGCCTCCCAGGCGGAAGATGGCTGCATCCTGTACCGGTTTACCGCCGACCTGACCGAACCCGGGGTGTTTCATCTGGTCGAGATGTGGCGTGATGAAGCGGCCCTGCTGGCCCACCTGAAGGGCCCCGTCCTGCAGGGCTTCATCGAGCGTCTACAGGCTTCGGGCACGTTGCTGTCGTCAACCGCCTGGCGCGGGGACATGTCACCCTACCAGGTGCCACGCTAGTCATGGCGGCCTCGCTCAATCCCGACGCCAACGCCGCCGTCCGGGCGGCCATCGACAGCGCCATCGCCGAGCGCGGCGAGATCGGCATCCAGGTGGCCGCCTACCATCGGGGCCAGCTGGTGATCGACACCTGGGGCGGCATCGCCGATCCCGCCACCGGCCGGCCGGTGGATGGCGACACCCTGTTCAACGTGTTCTCCGTCACCAAGGCGGTGGCTGCCACGGCCATTCATATCCAGGCGGAGAAGGGGTTGCTCGATTACGACGCCCCCATCGCCGACTACTGGCCCGAATGGGGCTGCAACGGCAAGGAGAAGGCCACCGTGCGGGATGCCCTGACCCACCGTACCGGCACCCCCCAGATGCCGGAGGGCACCACCCCGGAATCCATCTGCGACTGGGATGCCACCGTCGCCGCCATCGCCGGGCTCCGGCCCCTGTTCCCGGTGGGCTCGGTGCCCGCCTACCAGTCCCTGTCGTTTGGCTGGATTCTGGGGGAGATCGTGCGCCGCACCGACCCGGCGCGGCGCCCCTTCGGGGAGTTCATCCGGGACGAGTTGTGCGCGCCCCTCGGCATCGACGATCTCTGGGTGGGCATTCCCGACGCCGTCGAGGGCCGTGTCGCCAGGCTGGTGAACGCCGACGCTGGGGCTCCCAAGCCGCCAGAAGATTCCCTGTTTGCCAAGTCGTTACCCAATACTGTTCAGCTGATTCCTGAAGTGTTTGAGCGGCCCGACGTGCGCCGCGCCTGTATCGCCGGCGTGGGGGGTATCTTCACCGCCCGGGCCGAGGCCCGCTTCTGGGCGCTGCTGGCGGGGCGGGGCACCCTCGATGGGGTGCGGCTGTTGTCCCCCGAGCGGGTGGACGCCGCCTGCGTGCCCCGCCCCGGGGATCAACCGGACCCGGTGTACTTCAACGCGGTGATGCCGTTAAGTCAGGGGGGCTACTGGATGCGCTCCGAAGCCATGCCCTTTGTCGCCATGATGCAGGGGACACGGACTATCTGCTGCCCGGGGGCCGGGGCCTCCATCGGCTGGGCGGACCCGGACACCGGGCTTGCGGTGGCGTTCTGCCACAACCGCATGATGCGGCCGAGGAGCAACGAGGAGCATCCCTTCCACGGCATCGCCCGGGTCATCCACGGGGTGCTTGGGCTGTCCTGACATTCGATCCATAGCGAGGATAACCAGGGGACATGGACACATTTGACTATGTGATCGTGGGGGGCGGCACCGCTGCCTCCATCATTGCCTTTCGCCTTTCCGAGCAAGGCCATCGTGTGTGCGTGCTGGAGGCGGGGCCGCCGGACAGCAACCCCTATATCCGGGTGCCCGCGGGCTTTGTGAAAACCCTGTTCGACCCCAGGGTCACCTGGCAGTACAGCTACGAGCCCTCGCCGGCCACCAACAACCGCGCCATCCAGGTCACCCAGGGCAAGACCCTCGGCGGCTCCAGCTCGGTTAACGGCATGGTCTACAACCGGGGCCAGGGCGCGGACTTCGACCACTGGGCGGCCCTCGGCAACCCGGGCTGGACCTATGCCGAGGTGCTGCCCTACTTTCGCCGCAGCGAGACCCGTATCGGCCCCGGGGACGATCGCTACCGGGGCCGGGCGGGGCCCCTCCGGGTGACCACCCAGCCCTGGTCCAGCGAGTTGGTGTCCGCTTTTGTCGAAGCGGCCCAGGGGGAAGGCCACCCCTTCAACCCGGACTACAACGGGGCCGTCCAGGAGGGGGTCGGCTATTACCAGAGCACCATTTACCGGGGCCGGCGCCAGAGCACCGCGAGCGCCTTCCTTCGCCCCGCCGTGCGCGCCGGTCGTGTCGATGTTCGCACTCGCTGCCTCGCCACCCGGATTGTGTTGGAGGGCCGCCGGGCAACGGGGGTGGAGTACCTCCGGGAGGGGCGGGCGGAGCCCCTGCGGGTGATGGCGGGGCAGGAGGTGATCGTCAGCGCCGGCACACTCAATACCCCCAAGCTCTTGCAACTCTCGGGGATCGGCCCCGCGGATCTGCTGCGGCGCCACGGGGTGCCGGTACACCACCCCCTGCCGGGGGTGGGGGAGAACTTCCGCGACCACTACAGCCCGCGCCTGGTGGTGCGGGGCAGGGCGGGGGTGGATACCCTCAACGCCCACGTCAAGGGCCTGCCGCTGGTGGCGCAGATCATCCGGTGGCTTGTCGGCAAGCCCAGTGTGCTGAGTCTGAGTCCCGCCCTGGTCCATGTGTTCGGCAAGACCTATGCGGATCTGCCCAGCCCCGATTACTCCCTGGTCTACACCCCCGGCAGCTACAGGCAGGGTTTTATCGGCGTGCTCGACGACTTCCCGGGGATGACCTGCGGCGCCTGGGTAATGCGCCCCAAAAGCGCCGGCTACGTGCGCATCAGCGGCGCCGACCCCCACCTGCCGCCGCTGGCCAATCCCAATTACCTGGCGGACGAGGACGACTGCCAGCGGCTGGTGAAGGCCCTGAAGGCGGCGCGGCGCATCCTCGCCTCGGAGCGGCTGGCGCCCTTTGTGGACGGCGAGATATTCCCCGGCGCCGAAGTCGCCTCCGACGCAGATCTGCTGGCTTTTGCCCGCGCCTATGGGGTCAGCTCCTACCACCTCGTGGGCTCCTGCAAGATGGGCCCGGCCAGCGATCCCCTGGCGGTGGTGGATCATCGCCTGCGGGTCCACGGCCTCGACGGGCTGCGGGTGGCGGATGCCTCCATCATGCCCACCATGACCTCCTCCAACACCTACGCGCCCACCATGATGATCGCCGAGAAGGCGGCGGAGATGATTTTGGGTCTGACGTCTGACGCGTGACGCTTGGCGTTGGGGGGCTGGTGGCAAGCGACACTATCCGAAGATAGGTGCCCTTTCCGACCCCCGGGGCAATCATACCGCTATACTCAAAAGCCCCTTCGCGGCCGCCCTCGCCGGCCCGCCACCCAACCTTGAAATGGAGCAGCCATGGATTTTGAACTGAACGAAGAGCAGCGCGCGTTCCGCGATGTCATTCGCCGCTGGGTGAATGCCGAGTGCCCGAAGGACTGGATGCGGGAACTGGAAAAGGACGAGGAAAACTATCCCCTCGCCCTGTGGGACAAGATCGCCGAGCAGGGCTTCTTCGGCATCGGCATCCCGGAGGAGTGGGGTGGCCTTGGCGGCGACGTGGTGATGCAGATGATCTTCGCCCGGGAGTTCGCCCGCACCGCCGGCGGCCTGCTCTGGGTATGGGGTCTCACCTCCTTCGGCGGCGCCAAGACCATCAGCCTGGTGGGCACCGACGAACAGAAGCAGCGCTGGCTGCCCGCCATGGCGGAGGGCAAGCTCCGGGTATCCCTCAGCATGACCGAGCCCGACGGCGGCACCGATGTGCTGGGCGCCATGAAAACCGTGGCCCGGAAGGTGGACGGCGGCTGGATTCTCAACGGCGCCAAGATGTGGACCACCGCCGCCAAGGTGGCGGATCGCCTGCTGGTGCTGGCCCGCACCGACAAGAACGTCGAGAAGAAGCACCAGGGCCTCACCATGTTCTTCGTCGACGCCAAGACCCCCGGCATCACCGCCTCCCTGCTGCCCAAGCTCGGCATGCGCGCCATGGGTTCCTGCGAGGTGCATTACGAGGACGTGTTCGTGCCCGACGAGGACGTGCTGGGTGAGCCCGGCAAGGCCTGGTACAGCATGCTGCCCACCCTCAACAACGAGCGCATCATGGTGGGCGCCCAGTGTCTCGGCGCCATCGATGGGGTGCTCGAGGATGCGGTGCAGTACATGAAGGAGCGCAAGGCCTTCGGCAAGATCATCGGCCAGTTCCAGATTCTCCAGCACTATGTGGCCGACATCGCCACCTGGCAGCAGACCACCGAACTCTTGCTCTACTACGTCGCCACCCTGCAGTCCCAGGGCAAGGAATGCGGTGTCCAGGCCAATATGTTGAAGATGGTGGCCACCGAGAATGCCTGCAAGGCCGCCGATCTAGGCATCCAGATCTTGGGTGGCATGGGCTACTCCGCCGAAACCGATATGCAGCGCTACTGGCGCGACCACCGCATCCTGCGCATGACCCCCATCTCCAACGAGATGGTGCGCAACAGCATCGCCGAGAGCCTCGGTCTACCCCGCTCGTTCTGAGCGGCGGGCCTTGGCCGCGCACCTGACCGAGCCGTGGCGGAAGATTCCGCCACGGCTTTTTTGCAAGCGCGGTTTGCCCCGGCTCCGGGTACCGCCAACCCCTTATCACGTCGCAGTCCCATAACCGGGGTGGCGGCTCGCCACCACAAGGGCGATACAGTGCCAAATACCCTGACCCATCCGCTGCTCGCGAAGTGGGCGCTGCTCCTGGTGTCCATCCTGTCCATCATGGCGGGCACCTCCCTGGCGCCCGCCCTGCCCATCATTCAGGACGCCTTCGCGGGGCAGGCCAACGTCGAGGTGTTGACCCGCCTGGTGCAGACCACCCACGCGCTTTTCATTGTTCTGGCGGCGCCCCTCGCCGGCGCGGCGGCCGATCGCTTCGGGCGCAAGAAGCTGCTGGTATTCGCCCTCGGTCTCTACGCCTTGAGCGGCGTGTCCGGCTACTTCGCCGGGAGTCTCACGTCCCTGTTGGCGGGGCGGGCATTGCTCGGGGTTGCCATTGCCATCAGCGCCACCACCGCCACGGCGTTGATCGCCGACTATTTCGAGGGCCCGGAGCGGGCCGGCCTGATGGGGCTGCAGATGGCATCAACCACCGTGGGGGCGGTGATCTGCCTCGCCCTCGGCGGCTACCTGGCGGATATCGGCTGGCGCGAACCCTTCCTGATTTATTTGTTTGCCGCGCTGCTGCTGCCCCTGGCGATCGCGGTGCTGGTGGAGCCGTCGCGCCACGGGGCGCCCCACGGCGGCGCGGCCAATGTCGCCGGTCGCTGGCTGATAGGCATCGTGCTGGTGGTGGCCTTTCTCGGCAGCGTGGTGATGTACTCCATTGCCGTGCAGGTGCCGTTTTACCTGCGCCAGGTTTTCCAGCTGGGCGGGTTTGGCTCGGGCCTAGTGATTGCCAGTGGCACCGTCTTCGCGACCCTGGCCTCACTGGGATACGTCCGTGCCCGCCGGCATGCCCACTATCCCGGGCTGTTTGCCGCCAGCTTTCTGTTGATGGGTGTCGGTTTTCTGTTGATAGCGCGGGCCGATACGGTGCCCCTGGTGGTGGTCGGACTGTGCCTGACCGGCGCATCCACCGGCCTGCAGATGCCGACCCTCAACAACTGGTTGACCGACCTGGCCTCCAGCGCGGTGCGGGGCAAGGTGCTCGGCGCCCTGACCACGGCGTTGTTCCTCGGCCAGTTCGTGTCGCCGCTGGTGCTCACGCCACTGTTGGCGCGGCTGTCCTACTCGGCGTTTTTTGCCGCCCTCGGTTTCGCCATGCTGGTGCTTTGGCTGGTCCTGTTGGCAGCGCGGGGGGCCCTTGCGCGGTTGAGCGCGGAGACGGAGCGACAGGCCCGGGCCGGCGCGCCGGGGCAGGGATAGCGGCGCCCGAGAAATTCCTGAACCCGGGGTTAAGTGTGCCGGGGTAAGCGGGTATGATAGGTCCCCGCCAGGGGGCGAGCGGCCAACACCCCGATAAACACCAGTCCGGTATTTCACCGCAGAACGAGGATAAGTACATGAGAGCAATCATTACCGGTTGCGCCGGAGGCATCGGCCTCGCGGCGGCCAAGCGAATTCACGAGGAAGCGGTGGCCCGCGGTGAAAAGTCCCAGCTGCTGCTGGTGGATATCGCCCGGGAGCCTCTGGAGAAGGCCGGCCAGGCGCTGGCCGCCATGGGCGCCGAGGTGAAAACCTTTGTGGGCGACCTGTCCGACGTGGAGGTGCCCGCCCGCATCGTCGCGGCCGCCAAGGAGGCCTTCGGCGGCCTCGATGCCCTGATCAGCAACGCCGGCATCATCGCCCGCGGCACCCTGCTGGACATGAGCGTCGAGGATTTCGACCGCGCCATGGCCATCAACACCCGCGCCACCTGGCTGCTGGGCAAGGCCGCCTTCCCGCTGTTGGCGGAGTCCCGGGGCTGCATCGTCGCCACCGGCTCCATATCCGGCGAGCAGGCCACCCCGACCCTCGGCGCCTACAGCGCCAGCAAGGCGGCACTGATCATGCTGATCAAGCAGATGTCCATCGACTGGGGCCCCCAGGGTGTCAGGGCCAACTGCGTGTCCCCCGGCTCCACCCACACCGCCATGACCGATGCCCGCTATTCCAACCCGGACCTGCGCGCCGATGCCGAGGCCCGCAACCCCATCCGCATCGTCGGCCAGCCGGAGCACCAGGCCGCCGCCATCGCCTTCCTGGCAAGCCCCGGCGCCGCCTATATCAACGGCGTCAACCTGGTGGTGGACGGCGGCATGTCCAACAACCTGATGGTGGCCTCCGCCCTCGGCGATCCCTGGAAAAAGTAACCACCAGACGGCAGCCCGGCGGTGCCGGGCTGCCCGGTCCCTTGGCTATCGAAGGATAGTATTGATGGCCGCCCCTCTGTTTCAGTATCGCCCGCAGCCTGTCAGGCGCCCGATAATTCCAGTCACGGCGATTCAAGGTCACAGTCAATGAACACCAACACTGCAGTACCCGCTCCCCAGGCGTCCGTGGAATCTCACCCCGTCTATTCCGGCGAGGATCCCCGCCGCTTTCGTATCAATGTCACCACCATAGGCGATCTGCTGCTCAGCGCCGCGGATCGCCACGGCGACAAGCCGGCGTTGATCTTTCCCGACGAGACGGTCAGCTACAACCAGCTGGCGGAGCGGGCATTGCACGCTGCCCGGGGGCTCCAGGCCCTCGGCGTCGGGAACCGCGACCATGTGGGCATCCTCATGCACTCCTGCGTGCGCCTCGCCGAGATGTTCTTTGCGGTGAGCCTGTGCGGCGCCGTGCCGGTGACCATCAACCCCCGCTACCGGCCGTCGGAACTGGCCTACCTGATCGAGAACGCCGATCTGGTGACGGTGGTCACCAGCGACGAGCTCGGCGAGCAGGTGGATTTTGTCGCGCGCCTCGCGGAGGCGCTGCCCGGTGTGGCGGACCAGCCCGATCCCCTCAAGCTGTCCCTCGCGGCCACCCCTCGGCTGCGCAACTTGCTGGTCACCGGCTCCTCTGCCCCGGCGGGATTCATTCACCAGCGGCAGTTCGACGCCCTTGCCGAAACGGTCGATGAAATCGCCGTCCACCACGCCCGGGTGCGCACCCGGGTGCGGGACACGGGCCTTATCCTCTACACCTCCGGCACCACCGCCAACCCCAAGGGGTGCCTGTTGAGCCACGAGGCGATGGTGCGCAACGCCATGGCCACGGTGCGCCACCGCTACCTGCTCAATGCCGACGATATTGCCTTCTCGGCACTACCGCTCTATCACATCGCCGCCCTGAAGCCGATGCTGGGGATGCTGGAAGTGGGCGGCACCTTTGTCGCCCAGGGCCATTTCGAGCCCGGTGAATGCCTGAGGATGATGGAACAATACCGCGTCACCGCTGTTTTCCTGCCCTTCGTCACTTTCCTCCAGGGCCTGCTCTACCACCCGGATTTCGCCACCACCGATCTGTCCAGCGTGCGCATCATGAACAGCTGCTTCGCCGCCCAGCCGAAATCCGTCGGCGAGGCCTACCGCAAGGCGATGCCCGGCACCATGCAGATGGGTACCTTCGGCATGACCGAGGCCAGCGGCTTCGTCGCCACCGGGGTCTGGGGCATGGACGAAGAGCTCGGCTACACCCGCCTCGGCCTGCCGCTGCTGGGGGTGGAAGTGCGCATCGTCGATGCCGAGACCGGGCAGGATGTGGGCACCGATGTCCACGGGGAAGTGCTGGTGCGGGGGTTCAACCTGTTCGACGGCTATTACAGGGATCCGGTCAAAACCGCCGAGGCCCTGGATGCCGACGGCTGGTTCCACACCGGGGATATCGGCTCCCTCGACGGCAACGGCCATATCATGTTCCACGGCCGCCTCAAGGACATGCTCAAGGTGGGGGGCGAGAACGTCGCCGCCGCCGAGATCGAGGAGGTACTCACCCGCCACCCGGCGGTCAAGCTCGCCCAGGTGGTGGGCATCCCCGATGCCAAATACGCCGAGGTGCCGGCGGCCTTCGTCGAGCTGGCCCCCGGCCAGACCGCCACCGAGCAGGAGCTGGTCGACCTGTGCAGGCGGGAGATCGCCGGCTTCAAGGTGCCCCGCCATGTGCGTTTCGTCACTGAATGGCCCATGTCGGCGTCGAAGATCCAACGTTTCAAACCGCGCCGCGAACTGATCGAGGAACTCGGCATCGATCCCGAGGTGCCATGATTCACCCCCAGCAGGACACCCCATGCCCACGAGCCTGAAAACCCGCCACATCGCCGGACACCGGGTCCGCCTGGTGGCCAGCGAGGGGGGCGATACCGCCCGTCCGTCGGTGGTATTGCTCCACGGTGGCGGCCAGACCCGCCATGCCTGGAACCGCCTCGCCAAGACCCTGGTGAGTGCGGGCTACCATGTGCTGTCCCTTGATCTGCGTGGCCACGGTGACAGCGACTGGGCACCGGATGGCGACTATTCCAGCGACGCCTTCATGGCGGATATCCGCGCCGTGCTGGCGGAACTGCCGGATCGCCCGGTGCTGGTGGGCGCCTCCCTCGGCGGGCTGATGTCCCTGCTCACCGTGGGCGAAAGCGAGGAGCCCACCGCCCGCGCGCTGGTGCTGGTGGACGTCACGCCCCGCATCGACATGGCCGGGCGGGCGCGGATCATCGGCTTCATGCGGGACAACATCAAGGGCTTTGCCAGCCTCGACGAGGCAGCCGACGCCGTGTCCGCCTACCTGCCCCACCGCCCGCGCCCGAAAAACCCCGCCGGTCTTATGCGCAATCTGCGCCTCAAGGACGATGGCCGCTATTATTGGCACTGGGATCCGGGGTTTTTCGAGGGCGCCAACGCCACCCACACCGACCCCGAATCCCGCTATACCGCCGCCGCTCGCCGGGTGCGCATTCCCACCCTGCTGGTGCGGGGGGAGCACAGCGAACTGGTGAAGGAGGAGGGCGTTCGCCACTTCCTCGAGGTGATCCCCGGCGCGGAATATGTGGATGTCGGCGGTGCCCGCCACATGGTGGTGGGCGACAACAACGACGCCTTTGCCGATGCCGTGCTGACCTTTCTCGGGCGCCTGGAACCGGGGGTTGAACGCTCCACCTGAGACTGTGCCCCGGCCTTCGGCTCCGATAACTCCGCCTCTTGCAACCTGAAACCAATAAGGAACCCGATACATGACAACCCCCTCTCTCGAACAGGAACGCGCCACCCTTCAGGCCTGGCTGGCGGCGAAAATACCCGAATCGGAAGGGCTCGCCATCGCCGATCTCGGCGAGGCCAAGGGCGGCGGCTGGTCGGCGCGCATCCTGTTCGCGAGTGTTGCCTACCGCGCCGCTGGCAAGGACATCGGGCGGGAACTGGTGGTGCGCTTCCTGCCGGATTATCACCTTTTCCTCGGCACCAACCTGGAAACCCAGTGGCGCTTCTGCGAGGCGATGAATCGCCACTCCCGTATCCCGGTACCGGCCATCATCGGCGTCGAGAATGATCCCGCGGTGCTCGGCCAGCCGTTCTATGTGATGGAGCGCCTGGAGGGCAGGGTGGCCACCCAGAGCCCCAACTACAACCAGGAAGGCTGGATCGTCGACCTGCCCCTGGCGGAGCGCCCCAGGGTGTGGCAGAACGCCCTGGAAACCCTCGCGGCCCTGCATCGCCTCGACTGGCGAGAGGGTTTTGAATTCCTCGATCAGCCGCAATACGGGGAGCCGGGCATCGACCAGCTGCTCAACTGGCTGGTGGCGTGGCGGGACTGGGCGGCCAGGGGGCGGGCCCTGCCGGTGGTGGATGCCGCCATCGACTACCTCCTCCGGGAGCGGCCCAGGGACGCCACGGTCAGCGTGCTGTGGGGTGATCCCACCCCCAGCAACGTGCTGTGGCGGGAGGATCTCTCGGTGTCCGGCATCATCGATTTCGAAAGCGTGACCCTGGGGCCGCCGGAGGCGGATCTCGGCTGGTGGCTGTACATGAACAACCTGCTGAGCGAAGGCTACCGCATCAAGCGCCTCGAGGGGCTGCCGAGCCCCGAGGAAACCATCGCCATGTACGAGAAGGCCCTGGGCCGCAAGGTCGCCCACATGGACTACTACGACATCCTGGCGGCGGTGCGCATGGCCATCATCACGGTGCGCTCCGTGGATCTGCACATCGGCCTCGGCCATATCGGCCCGGACAACAGCTCCTATATCAACAACCCGGTGACCCTCTACATCGCCCAGAAGCTCGGCCTGCCGGAGCCGGAGATCGGCCGGGATTTCCACGAGTTCACCGCCAATATCTTCCCCATGGGCGACGACTGATGCTCCCCGGCGGGCGGGCGCGGGGCCCGTCCGCCGGGGCTTTTCGCGCCCGTCGCCGATCGCGGTGTGATCGTCGTTCTATTGACCTGGCTTGTCGCGAGGTCCTACCATCGACCACTCCCGGGCGCTGCCCAGCGGTGACTGGCAACCAGACACCACCTGTCAGCGCAATCCCGGATTCCTCATTCAAATATCACGGGACCGATAACGACAATGACCACGCAACCCGCCATTCCCGACCATGTGCCACCCCAGCTGGTGGAGAATTTCTCCCTGGTGATGGGCCGCTACAGCGATGAGAATCCCTTCGACCGCATCGTACCGGAGGCCTGCGAGGGCCCCGACGTGGCCTACGCCCTCGACATCGTCCCCGGCGGTGGCTCGGCCTGGATCCTGCGCCGCAAGGAGGACCTGCACGCGCTCTACTTCGACACCGAGCACTTTTCCAGCAAGGGCTACAGCTCCTTTGCCAAGTTCATTGGCGAGAGCTGGAACCAGGTGCCCACGGAGCTCGATCCCCCGGAGCACACCCTGTTTCGGGTTGCCCTGAACCCCCTGTTCTCGCCCCCGAAGATGGCCAAGATGGAGGATGACATACGCCGCCGCGCCCGCAATCTCATCGACCAGTTCAAGGACAACGGCCAGTGCGAACTGATGGGGGATTTCTGCTTTCCCTTTCCCGTGGCCATTGTCCTGGACCTGATGAACCTGCCCCAGTCCCGCATGGATGAGTTCCGCCTGTGGGAGCACATGATGGTGCACACCAGCGATTTCGCCACCCTGAGCCAGGGCGCGCGGCTGGTGACCGACTACCTGCGGGGGGTGATCGCCGAGCGCAAGGAGAACCCCGGCGAGGATCTCATCAGCTACGCCATCCAGGCCCGGGTCGACGGCCGCCCCATGACCGACGACGAACTGATCGGCTACGCCTTCAACCTGTTCATCGGCGGGCTGGACACCGTGTCCGCCAATATCGGCAACCAGGTGCGCTATTTGGCGGGCAATCCCGCGCACCAGCAATTTCTGCGGGACAATCCCGGCGCCATCAAGGGCGCTGTGGAGGAATTCATGCGGGTTTTTGCCCCGGTGACCACCTTCCGCACCTGTGTCAAGGAAACGGCAATCCGCGGCGTTGTCATCAAACCGGGCGACAAGGTGGCCACCTGCACCACCCTGGCGGGCCGGGACGCGGTGGCCTACCCCAACCCCCACCAGGTGATTCTCGACCGCAACCCCAACCATGTGTCCTTCGCCGTGGGGCCGCACTTCTGCCTGGGGGTGCACCTCGCTCGCCGTGAGCTGCGCATCGCCCTCGAGGAACTCCTCTCCGCGCTGCCATCCTTCGCCATTGCGCCGGGTGCCCGTATCGAGAGCCAGCTCGGGGGCATCATCCAGCCCACCACCCTGCCGCTGGTCTGGCCCGCCTGAGGGTTTGCCCTGGCGCCGCCACCAGGGCCTCGTCCGCGGGTGGCGGTTGGTTGCCGCCCATCGTTCTGGAGCCTTGCCCGCGGCGGGCGTCCGCCATTCTCTCAGCCGAGGAGATTACCCATGTCCCACGACAATGACCCCTTTGCCGTCCACGAACCGGTGACGGTCATCGACCAGCTGCGGGTGCGCCCCGGACAGCGCCGGGCGGTGCTCGATCTGTTCGAGCAGGTCTACAAGCCCCTCGCCGCCGAACGGGGCCTCGAGTGGCTCCACACCCACTGTGCCCCGCCCTTCGAGCGGGAGGGGGCCGGCGGCGACATCCATATTCACTGGCGCTATCCGAGCCTCGGCGCCCTGTGGGGCGCGCGGGGTGTCGAGGAGACCGATCCCCGTCTGGCGAGCTTCTGGCGTATCCAGTTGGCGCCCCTGATCGAAAGCCGCACCCGCCAGCTCGGTCGCCCCGCGCCGTTGCGCGCCTTTCCCGTGGCGGGCCCGGAGCCCGCCGGCCCGGCGCGGATCCCGGGGCGGCGCGAGATCCTCTTCCTGCGCCCGCGGGTGGCCGTCCCCGCCGCCGATCAACCCCGCTGGCTCGCCGCCCTGGATGGGCTGGTTGGCCAGCAGGGCATTCGCGCCTGCCGCGGCGGATTCAATGCCGGCGGCTACACGGGGCGGGAAGGCGAGATCAGCTGCGATCTGCTGCTCGCGGAGGGCGCCGCGCTGCCCGTCTCGCTGATCGAGAACAGCCTGCCGGGGCCGGTCGCGGTCGACGAGGTGGTGAGCCCCGCCGTGCCCGTCGCCTGGGGACGGTCCTCTCGGCCCCTCGGCAATGGTGTCAAGCGCACCATCCTGCTCAAGACCCGGGACGATGCCGGCCCCGATGCCATCGCCACCATGGAGCAGGTGCTGGTCGAGTGGGCCCGGCAATTGCCGGAAATGGCCAGCTGGAGCCTCAGCCGCGTCAGTGCCGGGAACGGCCCGATAGCCTGGAGCCACTGCTACGAACAGGAATTCACCGAGGCGTCCGCCGTGCTCGGCAGCTACCTGAACCACCCCTTCCACTGGGCGGTGGTGGATCGCTACTTCCATCCCGAGGGCCACGAACAGACGGCGGATGCCTTTTTTCACAGTATCTACCCCATCACCGCATCGGTACTGGCGCCGATGCTGGCTGGCGGCGAGGGCTGAGACGTGGGCTTTTACGAGGACAGGATACTGCCCACCCTGATCGACGTGGGGTGCGCCATGGAGCCTGCCATGGCGCTGCGACGCAAGCTGGTGCCGGAGGCGAGCGGGCGGGTGCTGGAGGTGGGCATGGGATCCGGCATCAATCTGGCCCTCTACGATCCCCGCCGGGTCGAATGGGTGTGGGGGCTCGAGCCCTCGCCAGGCATGCGCCGCAAGGCGCGGGGCAATATCGCCCGCTCCCCGGTGGAGGTTCGCCTGCTGGATCTGCCCGGGGAGAAAATTCCCCTGGAGGACAACAGCGTCGACACCGTATTGCTGACCTTTACCCTGTGCACCATTCCCGACTGGAAGGCGGCGCTCAGCCAGATGTACCGGGTGATGAAGCCCGGTGGGCGCCTGCTGTTCTGCGAACATGGCCGCGCCGAGGATCCGGCCGTGTACAAGTGGCAGGAGCGCATCACGCCGTTGTGGAAAAAATGCTTTGGCGGTTGCCACCTCAACAGGCCCATCGCCGATCTGATAGCGGTGGGCGGCTTTGGTATCGATAGTCTCGAAAACTTTTACCTGGAGAGAGGTCCGAAATTCGTCGGTTACATGTATTTCGGGCGCGCCTTCAAACCCGGGGGCTAGGGTGCGCAATCCGCGCGGTCAAAAAAAACCCGGCACTGCCGGGTTTTTTGTGGGGACGGAACGGAGTCAGAACTTGACGTTGTCCTTGCCCTTGAGTTTCAGGATCTCGCGGGCTTCGTCCGGGGTGGCGATGGCAAGCCCCAGGCCCTCGAGAATTTCCCGCACCTTGAGCACCTGGGTGGCGTTGGAGTGGGCCAGTTGGCCGGGGCCGATCCACAGGTTGTCCTCGAGACCGACGCGCACGTGGCCGCCCTGGGCGGCGCTGGTGGCGGCGATGGGCATCTGCTTGCTGCCGGCACCCAGTACGGACCATTCGTAGTCGTCGCCGAACAGACGGTCGGCGGTGCGCTTCATATGCTGAATGTCATCGGGGTGGGTGCCGATGCCGCCGAGGATGCCGAATACCGTCTGGATGAAGAACGGGGGCTTGACCAGGCCGCGGTCGACGAAGTGGGCGAGGTTGTAGAGATGGGCGGTGTCGTAGCATTCGAACTCGAAGCGGGTGCCGAGGTCGCCCACCACGGTGAGCACGTGGGCCATGTCCCGGTAGGTGTTCTTGAACACCAGCTCGTCGCTGTTCTTCAGGTAGGGTTCTTCCCACTCGTGCTTGAATTCCTTGTAGCGCTTGAGCATGGGAAACAGGCCGAAATTCATGGTGCCCATGTTCATGGAGGCCACTTCCGGCTCGAATTTCAGCGCGGGTTCGAGGCGCTGGTCGAGGCTCATGTAGGGGGAGCCGCCGGTGGTGAGGTTGAGCACGGCGTCGCAGCGCTCCTTGATCTTGGGCAGGAAGGCGCCAAAGGCGGCGGCGGTCTGGTCGGGGCGGCCATCCTGCTGGTTGCGGGCGTGCAGGTGGATGATGGCGGCACCCGCCTCGGCGGCGCCCACGGCGGCATCGGCGATCTCATCGGCGGTGACGGGCAGATAGGGGGACATGGAGGGGGTGTGGATCGCGCCGGTGACGGCACAGGTGATGATGACTTTGCGCTGTTTGGCCATGGGGGTACTCCGATCGGGTGTTTAGCGGGCAATTCTACACCAACGGCAAAGGCCGCTGGTCACTTGTGGCGGGGCTTGGGGGCGGCGTTTGTGTTGCCGCTGCGCAGCTTTATGGCGGGCGCGACAGGGGGGCCGCGGCCATGATTGGGCCAATAAAAAACCCGGTGCTCGCACACCGGGTTCGG
The DNA here is from genome assembly GCA_034717695.1 of Pseudomonadota bacterium. Classification (GTDB taxonomy): domain Bacteria; phylum Pseudomonadota; class Gammaproteobacteria; order Pseudomonadales; family Porticoccaceae; genus NAT127. Next base: position 40,855 of record JAYELS010000008.1, on the reverse strand, counting down.
GCCTTGCCCCGGGGATCAGTAGGCGCCCACCGGGGAGATGTTGGGGCTGACTTCCAGTAGGTCGCGGCCGTAGATCTCGTAGCCGAGGGGCGGGATGTTCTGCACATGGCGCAGGGCCATGGCCACGTCGCGCCAGTAGCGGGACAGCGGGCTGTTGAGCATGAAGGCGGAGGATCCCGCCATGAACATCAGCTTTTCGGCGGAAGCGTGGATCAGCTCGATCACCTGGGCGCACTGGGCGCGGTTGCGGGCGGCCTGCACGGGCGTCATCTGCACGCCGGTGGCACCCACCTGGTCCAGTTGGCCGATGGCGTCGAACAGGATCAGTTCGGCGGCGTCCAGTTGCGCGGTGACCTTGCCGAGGTCGTGGACGAACACATGGGAATCGACACGCTTGGTGAAGAAGGTGGTGACGATGGGCTTCTTGGGCGCGTCCTGGGATACCAGCTCCAGCATGTACTGGGTGGCGCCGAGCAGCTGGGCGATACCGGTGCAGCGCACGGTGGGCACCACGGGCAGATAGTCGCTGGCGGCGCCGAAGTGCTTGATGGAGGGGTCGATGGTGCCCACCGGCTTGTCCATGGTGACCATCATGTGCTTGGGCAGGAAGACGTCCTTGGCCACGGTGGTATCGGAGCCGGTGCCCTGCATGCCGGTGACGAACCAGGAGTCCTCGATTTCCAGCTGTTCCATGGGCAGGAAGCACATGTTGATGCCGGGCACCACCGGGCCGGTGGGGTCGGCGATCAGGCAGCCGCCCATGATCCACTTGGCCTGGCGGGAGCCGGAGCTGTAGGGCCAGGCGCCGCTCACCAGGTAGCCGCCGTCCACTTCCTTGGCCTTGCCGGGGGGGTTGTAGGCGCTGCACACGGTGCTCGGACCGTTGCCGAAGATGCTCTCCTGGATGGCGTCGGAGGTGCGGGTGGCCAGCAGGGTGGAGCCGTTGATGATCTGGTTGACCCAGGACACGGAGGGATCGCCTTTGGCCAGCTGCTGCTGGACGCGGGAGAAGGCGGTCGGCGACATGCCGCTGCCGCCCCAGCGCTTGGGCAGGAGCAGATTGAGGAGCTTCAGGTCATCGAAGACCTTTTCCTGAACTTCCCGGGTGGGTGAGCGCTGCTTTTCACCCTCGGGGGCGTTCTTCTGCAGCAGGGGGCGCAGCGCCTTGATTTCTTCGAGAAGGCCGGGGAGGCGTTCGTCGGAAAAGGGGGTGATCTTGGTGTTGAGTGCTGTGTTCATGAGTGTATGCCCTTGAGTGCTGGCGGCTCGGTCCCGCGCCGTGGAGTGTAGTCCGGTTCTTTTACCTGGGGTCCGGATTGAGTGTATAGATTGAACAAAAAGGTGTCAATTCGTATAAAGCTGTACAGGTCTTGTCCCCAAATGCCCCGGGGCCGCGGTTATCGGTAACCTCAAAAATAGCACAGGGGCGGCCCTTGTCTTCCCGCCGGACGGGCCACTCAGCGCCGCGCGAAACGGGTCAGCACCTTGTAGGACAGATCGCCCGGCCCCGGCTCCCCGGCCACCGAACCCGCCACGAACTGCTGGTAGGCGGCCTGGTCCACCGGGCGCATGTCGCAGCGGTCGAGGGTGGCGGCGCGAAAGACGATGCCCCAGCGGCCACCGCGCTTTTCGTAGCGGTCGAGGTAGCGGCCCGCGGCGGTGATCTCCATGGCGTTTTCGCCCCGGGTGCGATGGTAGGCCTCGGCGTAGATCTCGCCCTCGGCGCTGTCGCCTTCAACGACGAACAGCGCGTTGCTGATGCGGTGCATGGTGATCTCGTAGTTGGCGCCGTCCTTCGCCACCAGGTCCACGAACCCTTGCGCGGGCCCGTGGTAAATACCTCCGCGATCCTCCACGGCACCCTCGTGGTAGACGCTTTGCAGCAGGGCCAGGTCGCGGCGATCGATGGCGCGGCAATAGGTGAGGTTGAGTTCCAGCAGGGCCTGCTTGTCGGCGAGGAGGGCGGGATTGGCGGCGGGGGGGAGACTCATGGGGGCGTCCTCTCAGGCAGTTGTCGTTATGGGTTTGTCGGGGAAGATCATACCCACTTTGCCGCAGCCCGTCAGGCACCGGCCGGCCCCTATCTTTTGATATGGGACTTCCACCCGCTACCGTGGTGTCATGATTTTTTGGCCAACGAGAATCCATGAGATGACCAGCGAACTCCCAGGCTCCAAGGAGCTGTTCGACAAGTTCAGTACCTACATCCTTCCCGGGCGGGTGAGCGACCCCCAGCGGGGCCTCGATGAAGCGAAGGAGGCCGAGCGCATCGGCCTTGGCGGTGTGTGGATTTCCGAGCGCTACGCCACCAAGGAGCCGGCTGTTCTGGCGGGGGCGGTCAGCCAGTTGACCTCCAAAGTGCGCATCACCGGGACCATGTACGTGACCATGCGCCACCCCCTGGTGACCGCGAGCGTCGCCAACCTGATGCAGCAATTGAGCGGTGATCGCTTTCAGCTGTTGCTGGCCAAGGCGACCCCGGATTACCTCGGTTCAATCGGCTCCCCCAACATTACCTTCCCGCGCCTCGCCGATGCCATTTCCCTCTACCGCCGCCTATGGCGCGGAGAGACCATCAACTACGACGGCATTCTCGGCAAGTTTCCCGCCATGGCCATGACGGATCGCTACGATGGCCCGACGCCGCCGATCATCTTCACCGCCATTGGCCCCAAGTCCCTGGCCTTTGCCGGGGAGCATTGCGACGGTGTGCTGCTGCATCCCTTCATCACCTGCGAAGGGGTCGCCAAGTCCGTGAGGATCGTGCGGGAAGCGGCGGAGAAGGCCGGTCGCGATCCCCTGTCGGTGAAGATCTATCACAACATCATCGTGGCGCCCGACCTGGCCAAGGCCGAGGAAGAAGCGGTGGTGGGTGGCCGTGCCATCACCTACCTGCAGGCCCAGGGCTTTGGCGAGGTGATGGTGGAGACCAACGGCTGGGACAAGGCGGTGCTCGACAAGATCCGCAACCACCCGCAGATGCTGAGCATGAAGGGCGTCAACGCGGATCAGGCCTTCACCCGCGAGCAGCTGGTGGAAGTCAGCCGGGTGCTGCCGCAATCCTGGATCGACGAGGGCGCCGCGGTGGGCACCGCGGCCCAGTGCGCGGCGAAGCTGTGCCAGTTCCTCGACGCCGGCGCCGACGAGATCCTGCTCCACGGCAGCGCCCCCAAGGACATGGGGCCGCTCACCGTCGAGCTGCGCAAGCAGCTGGCCCGATCCTCTGGCTGAAGCGCCGCGACGGCACAAAAAAAGGCGGATCTCCGCCTTTTTTTGTGCCCGGCGGGGCCTTGGCTCAGCGCAGGAAAAGATCCCGCAGTCTGTCCAGGCGGTCGGGGGTGAGCTCCAGGTTGTTTGTCAGATAGCCCTCGACGGAGCCGGCCTCCTCGGCGGCGGACTCAAAGGCGGCCTCCAGGTAGGCGCGATCGAGGCCGATCATGGTGGCCACGGTGTCCTCGCTCGGGGTGAACCCGAAACTCTCCTGGAAGGCCTCGATGATGGAGCCCGCGAAGCGGTTGTCCACATGGCGGGTCGAGAGCAGATAATCGGTGATGATGTCCTCGTGGGCGACACCCAGGGCCTTCAACAGGATGCCCACCACGAAACCCGTCCGATCCTTGCCGGCGGTGCAGTGAATCAGCACCGGGACTTTGCGATCCTCCATCAGCTTGTGAAACATGATGCGCAGGTGCGGCGCCATCACCCAGGGCATGGCGCGGTAGTTGTGGAGCATGGCCCGCCGCGCGCCGATGGCTGACGGGTTGGCCCGCAGCGCCTCCCAGCCGTCGTTGCCCGCGGCGCGCAGGTCCGCGGAGCCTTCGAAATTGAGCACGTCGATGGGCTTGCCCTCGCACCAGCGATTGGGCGCGGAAGTCCGCTCACCCTCGCTGCGCAGGTCGCACACCAGCTGGATATCGAGGCTGTGCAGGGTGGCGGTATCCGCGGCGGTGAGGTGGGCGGGGCCCTCGGTGCGCAGCAACAGCCCCGACTGGATCCGGCGGCCATCGCCGGCGGGCGTGCCGCCCAGGTCGCGGAAGTTGGGCGTGCCTTCGAGGCGCGGGACGGCGGCTGTGGGTGACGTCATGGCGTGATCCGGGTGTTTGGCGGTGAATGGGCGGGTTGGCGGAATATGACCGATACTTGAACTCGACGACCCTGCTTGTCAGGGATGCCAGGCCCTCGGGACGCATCGGTTGGGGTTTATTGACTCGTTGATAAGGATTTTGCCCGCCGATACAATCGCCGGATTCTACATTTTGAACATAAACCCGTCAAAATGTACTACATTCAAGGCCACCGTCGCAGTGGCGTCAACAAGAGGGCCGGGGAGACATCCCTGGCCCGGCTTTTCATTCAGGGCTAGAGGTTTGGAGGCAATCATGGACATAGCAACAAAGAGCATCCGCACGCTGTCGAGCGGCAAGACGCTGGACGATCTGGTGCGTCGCGAGACCCGGGAGGTGTCGCTGGAGGTGATGAGCAACGAGGAGCTGTACC
>JAYELS010000008.1:0-36258 GCA_034717695.1 Pseudomonadota bacterium | reverse complement strand
ACTACCAGCTGCTGTCGGGTGAGCGGCAGGACCGTTTCCGGCTGGTTGACGGTGAGCTGAAGCTGGCGCGCCGGGAGATCATCCTGGACATGTCGGTACTGAGCATGCCCAACCTCGCCATCTTCCTCTGAGGATTGCCGGGCACAAAAAACCGCGATGCGATCGCGGTTTTTTGTGCCCGATGTTTGGCCCGCCATTACCTGAAGCGCGATCCACAAAAAAGGCCGCCACCCAAAGGGTCGCGGCCTTTTTTGTGCGCTTGAGCGCGACAGACCTCAGTACTGGGCCTGGGGGATGGTGACGACCAGCCCGTCCAGTTCGTCGCTGACGAACACCTGGCAGCTCAGGCGGCTGTTGTCCTGGGGATCGATCACGCACTCCAGCATGTCCTTCTCGATGGAGGAGGGGGGAGTCACCTTGGCAACCCAGGCACTGTCGATGTAGCAGTGGCAGGTGGCGCAGCTGCAGGCGCCGCCGCACTCGGCGACGATGCCGTCGATGCCGTTGTCCAGGGCGGCCTGCATCAGGCTGGTGCCGTTCTCGATGTTCACTTCGTGGGCGGTGCCCGCGGGGTCAATGAAAGTAACCGTTGCCATACGTTATCCTCGATCTTTGTGGTTAAGGTTGAAATGCGTCCTGGATGTCGACGGACTCGTCCGCCACCAACTCAGGATTGGCTGTTTTCTGTTCCGCCAGCGCCTTTTTGCAGGCCATGAACTCCCGGGGCCTGTTGATGGCGTCGACGGCGATAAGACGGCCTTCCTTGTAATAGAAAGCCGCGAAACTGCGGCCCGTCTCGGTCGAGCCGCGCAGCACGACCTGATCGAAGCCCTGTGACAGGCCGGCGATCTGAAGCTTGAGGTCGTACTGGTCGGACCAGAACCAGGGCAGGGCACGATAGGGTTCGAGCTTGCCGCAGATGGTGTTGGCCGCGACCCGGGACTGGTCGGTGGCGTTTTGCACGGACTCCAGTCGCAGGTGGCGGTCGTAGATGGGGTTGTAGTGGAAGGTGCAGTCGCCGGCAGCGAGAATGTCCGGGTCGCTGGTGCGGGCGAACTCGTCCACCACCAGGCCGTTGTCCACCTTGAGGCCCGCCTGTTCGGCGAGTTCGACATCGGGGATCACCCCCACGCCGACGATGATCAGGTCGGCCTTGATCACCTGGCCATCGGCGCAGGTGACGGATTCCACCTTGTATTTGCCATCGATGGATTGCACCGAGGCGTTGCACAGAATCCTGACGCCTTCCTCGCCATGCACCCGGGTGTAGAACGCCGATACTTCCGGCGCGGTGACCCGCTGCAGCACCCGGGGCAGGGCCTCCAGCACGGTGACGTTCATGTCGAGGGAGCGCAGCGCCGAGGCGGCTTCGAGGCCGATGTAGCCGCCACCGATAATGACCGCGTCCTTGGCATGACCGAGGAATTCGCGGATATGGTCGACATCGTTGAGATCGCGCAGGTAGAACACGCCGGGCAGGTTGTGGCCGGGGATGTTGATCTTGCGGACCTTGGCGCCGGTGGTGATCACCAGCTTGGTGTAGGGGAGGTCGGTCTGGTTGTCGAGATGGACCTTTTTGGCGGCGCGATCGATGGCGGTAACCCGGGTGCCGAGGATGACCTCGACCTCGGAGCGTTCGAAGAACGTCGGCGGGCGGATGAGGATTTCCTCGAGATTCTTTTCGCCGGACAGGTAGGATTTCGACAGCGGAGGGCGGTGGTAGGGCAGGAATGCATCGGCGCTGACGATGGTGATTTTCCCTTCCCATTTGTTCAGCCGCAGGCTGGAAACGACCTGGGCGGCGGCGTGGCTGCCGCCGATGATGACGCAATGTTCTTGTTGCATTCGCTAATAGCCTCGAGGTGTTGAGATGCCAGCCTCTTGCTGCTGACGCAGGGCTCGGCGGGGCGGCCAGCCTGACCTTCCAGGGGGTTTCAAAGGGCACGAAGTATATAGAGTGAACGATTGATATACAAACCGTGCATCGGGGTGGCCAGGGTCGGGAAACCGCCCTGTCCTCCCTTCATTGATCCAGGACAAATCACTCGGGATCCCCGTTGTTCCACATCGGCGGCAGGCCGGTGTCGGTGATTTCCACCAGGCGGGTCAGCAGGCGTTTGAGCATCACTGCTTCCCAGTTCTCGAACTGGCCGAGAATGTCCGCCTCGATGGATTTGCTCTGGGCGATGATCTTCATGGCGAGATCCTTGCCGCTGTCGGTGAGGGACAGCAGCGGGTCGTCGGTGCCAGATTGAACGGTGATCAGGCCGCGGGCCGCCAGGCTGTCGAGATCCGCATCGGTGATGCTGTGCCCGGTGGGGGAAAACATGGCGTTGATTTCACGATGGCCCCGGTGATTGCGGGCCGACAGGCTGCACAGCACGAAGTACTGGGGATCGTTGAGGCCGAGCTTCTCGTGGTGGGCCCGGACCCGGACATAGATCTGGTAGTGGGCGCGGGGCAGCAGGTAGTCGAGGGAATTGCTGCTGAAGCTGCTCACCGTGGCGCGCTCGATTTCCTCGTTGGTGGGCTTGCCGGCGGCGAGGGCATAGCGCCCCTGGACAAAGACCAGGGGTTTCTTGTCGTCCCGGGCAAAGTCCACCACCCGGCCGACAAAGATGATGTGGTCGCCACCCTCGTAGGCGTACTCGGTCCGGCATTGCATCACCGAGGTGCAGCCGGGCAGCAGGGGGATGCCACCGACACCCTTTTGCCAGTCGATACCGCCGAACTTGTCCTCGCCTTTCTTGGCGAATTTGTTGGACAGGGCCTCCTGGTCGTCGGCGAGGATATGCACGGCCCAGTGCTCGGCGTTCTTGAAGACCTCGAGGCTGTTGGATGTCTTGGCGAGGCTCCACAGGACCATGGGCGGGTCGAGGGACACCGAGTTGAAGCTGTTGGCGGTAAGCCCCACCGGCTCGCCGTCGGCGGCCAGGGTGGTGACGATGGTGACACCGGTGGTGAAGGTGCCGAGGGCGTTGCGGAATTCCCGGGTATCGAATTCGCCGCTTGCTGACATGGTGCAGCTCTCCTCTGTTTCTCGGTTAGCAGACGGCCTTGGATTCGAGCAAGGCGGCTATCTGGTGGTCGCTGTAGCCGTACTCGGCGAGCACGTCGCGGGTGTGTTCGCCGAGCCGGGCGCCAATGGCGTTCACCGCCAGGCGCGAGCCGGAGAACTTGATGGGGTTGCCCAGCTGGCGCACGGCGGTGCCGTCGGGAGCCTGGGCTTCAACCACCATGTCCCGGGCGCGGAAGTGGGGCAGTTCGGTGGCTTCGGCGAGGTTGAGCACCGGTTCGACGCAGGCGTCGATGGCGGCGAAGATCGGCTGCCATTCCGCCAGGGTCTTCTCGGCGAGCACTTGTTGAATATCCGCCTTGAGGGCCATCTGGGCGTCGCGATCCGGATTGCCGGCGCGGGATTGCCACTCCGGCTTGCCGATTGCCTCGAAAAAGGCCTTGGAAAACTGTGGTTCGAGACTGCCGACGGACAGGTGACGGTGATCCTTGGTGCGGTAGTAATCGTAGAAGGTGCCGCCGTTCAGCATCTCGGTGCCGTAGCCGGGCACGGACCCGCCGCCGAGGTACGAGGAACCGAACATGGTGGTCATGGCCAGGGCGGCGTCGCTCATGCTGATGTCGATGGCCTGGCCCCGGCCGCTGGCATGGCGCTCGATCACCGCGGCGAGGATGCCCATCACCGCGTGGTGGCTGCCGCCACCCACATCGGCGACCTGGGTGCCGGAGAGCACCGGCCCCGTTTCGGGGCGGCCGCTGAAACTGGCGAGGCCGGCGAGGGACAGGTAGTTGATGTCGTGGCCGGCGCGATCCTTGAGGGGCCCGGTCTGGCCATAGCCGGTGATGGAGCAATAGATCAGCCGGGGGTTGATGGCGGACAGCGCCTCGTAGCCGAGGCCGAGGCGCGCCATGACGCCGGGGCGAAACTGTTCCACCAGGATGTCGTGGTCCCGCAACAGCTGGTGAATGATGCCGATGGCCTCGGGGTGCTTGAGGTCCAGGGCCAGGGAGCGTTTGTTGCGGTTGACCGAGGCGTGGGCGTAGGAGGCGCCGTTAATCTTGGGGTCCACCTCCCGCATCATGTCGAAGCGGGCGGGCGCCTCGATGCGGAGCACTTCGGCGCCCATGTCGGCCATCAGCTGGGTGGCGTAGGGGCCGGGGAGCAGGGTGGAAAAATCCAGTACCTTGAGGCCGCTGAGCGGGCCTTTGGCGGCTTGTGGGTGGGCAGTCATCGATTACCTCGTGTGGGGCTGTTGGGTCGCCGGCGGGCGCCTCGGGATCGGCTCCGGGCGGCCCTGGCGCGAGTGCGCAGGGGGCGTACGATAGCAAAATCCGGGGCGCGCTGGACACCGCATTCAGGCCGCACCCGCGCCGGTGGGGCCGGGATTGGCCCTGTTCGGCCAGGGTGTTTGCCCCGCGCAACCTAACGGATTGTACATGTTGAACACAATGGCGTCAAAATGTACAATGATCTCCGTGGATAGTCTGGCCGCCACGGCATGGTCGGGGTGATCGGTGCGCTTCAACAATCATACGAAAGCAATTTCATATCAATATCAAGGGTGTGAGGCAATCATGGACATAGCAACAAAGAGCATCCGCACGCTGTCGAGCGGCAAGACGCTGGACGATCTGGTGCGTCGCGAGACCCGGGAGGTGTCGCTGGAGGTGATGAGCAACGAGGAGCTGTACCAGTGGGAACTGGAGAACCTCTTCGGGATGGGCTGGAACCTGCTGGGTCACGAGTCGGAGGTGCCGGACGCCAATGACTACGTGGTGCGCCCGATGGGTGAGGACCTGGTGATTGTGGCCCGGGACCGGGAAGGCAAGATCCACGTGTCCCTGAACGTGTGTCCCCACCGGGGCATGCGGGTGGCGCTGGGTGAAGAGGGCAACACGGCGGTGCACAAGTGCATCTACCACGGCTGGGCGTTCCGCACCAACGGCGACTTCATCGGCGCGCCGGTGGAGAAGGAACAGATGCACGGCAACATCTGCTCGAAGGCGGAGCTGGGCCTGAAGAAGGCCCGGGTGGAGCTGTACGGCGGCCTGATCTTCGCCACCTGGAACCACGAGGGCCCGTCCTTCGAAGAGTACCTGGGTGAGGCGAAGTTCTACTTCGACATGCTGTGGAATCGCACCGACAACGGCCTGGAAGTGCTGGGCCCGCCCCAGAAGGTGTCCATCGACTGCAACTGGAAATGCTCCGGCGAGCAATCCGGCGGCGACGGCTTCCACACCCTGACCCTGCACCGCTGGCTGATCGAGGCGGGCCTGTTCCGCAGCGACGGTGACGACCCGACGGACCTGGCCCCGGCCATGTACGGCATCAACGTCACCGCCAACGGCCACAACGCCCGCTGCATTCCCATCGAAGGCACCTTCGACATCGCCAAGAAGATGGACGCCTCGAGCATGAGCCTGGACGAGCGCCTGGAGAAGCTGCCGCCCCCCGGCATCCACAAGGAACTGGTGCCGCAGCTGCGCAAGAACCTGTCGGAGGCGCAACTGGAACTGCTGGTGAAGGCGGCGCCCCAGGTGGGCGGTATCTTCCCCAACCTCAACTTCCTGTTCGTCTACGCCCCGCAGCCGGACGGCGAGGTGCTCGGTGCCATGGCGATCCACATCATCGTGCCCAAGGGTCCGGATCGCTCCGAGTTCTGGACCTGGATGTTCACCGAGAAGGACACCCCCGAGCAGACCAAGCAGAAGATGCTGCGCAACGCCGTGCAGCAGGTGGGCACCTCGGGCCTGATCGAGCAGGACGACACCGACACCTGGCCGCACATCAGCCTGGCCTCGCGGGGCTACAAGGGCCGCCGCGACATCACCCTCAAGTACCAGGCGATCCTGGGTGAGAACAAGCCGGAAGGCTGGCCGGGGGGCGGCAAGGTGTTTGCGGGCTTCTCGAAGGACGACACCCAGTGGGAGTGGTGGGAAGCGTACTACGCCGCCATGAACAAGGCCTACGACTGATAACGGATAAGTGACGGGACAGACTATGAGCAATTTAGCGGTAACAGAGGACAAGGCGAACCTGGCGGCGGTGACGGAGCGGGTTCCCTCGGGGACGGCGCTGTACCACCAGGTGGTCGACCACCTGTACGACGAAGCGGCGCTGCTGGACAGCCTGGACCTGCGCACCTGGCAGAAGAGCTTCACGGAAGACATCCTGTACCAGGCGCCGGTGCAACTCACGGCGCGCAAGTCCGAGCGTCTGCCGAAGAAGCGCCAGATGATGCACCTTTACGAGAACTACTTCTCGATGGAGCTGCGGATCCACAAGGTGGTGGACACGGCGGTGTGCTGGGCGGAGGAGCCGCGCTCGCGGACCCGTCGCCTGATCACCAACATCCGGGTGTGGAAGACGGCGGCGGAGAACGAGTTGGCGGTGGTGAGTTACTTTCTGATTCCGCGCAACCGCTTCGAGGCCCACGACTACCAGCTGCTGTCGGGTGAGCGGCAGGACCGTTTCCGGCTGGTTGACGGTGAGCTGAAGCTGGCGCGCCGGGAGATCATCCTGGACATGTCGGTACTGAGCATGCCCAACCTCGCCATCTTCCTGTGATGGCCAAGGCGCCGGGGTCCCGATGATGGGTCCCCGGCGCCCCGGCATCGCGGTAAACTGGACAGCGTCGGAGTAAGAGGACCATTGCGTCATGACACAAGCCAATACCAAGGTAGCCGAAACCCCTATTTCCGCCGCGACGGCGGACAAGTTGCGTCCCCATGCCACCCTCGCCGATCTCAGCGATCCGGTCACCAAGGCCATCATGTCCGCCCCCAGCAGCACGCTGTCCGGGGCATCCGGGGGCAAGAAGACCCGGTCCACCGGTTCCGACCAGAGCATCACCCGTATTCTCGATGCCGCCATGGAGTCCGCCTCCCGCCAGGGATTGCGCAATCTCTCCATGAGCGATGTCTGCCGCATAGCGGGGGTTGCCCGGGGCACCCTGTACCGCTATTTCCCCTCCAAGGATGTGCTGCTCGAAAGCCTCGGCCAGCGCACCCGCTACCAGACCGAAACCGGTATCCGCGAGGCGGCGGCCAGCGCCGAGACAGGTAGCGAGCGCCTCCGGGCGGTGATCAATTTCCTGATCAGGATCACCAGCGAGACCAAGGCCCGGGACATTCTCGAGGTGGAACCGCTGTTTTTCATGGAATTCCTGCGCCGCAACATGCCCAACTACGCGGCATTGATGGCGGAGGTGCTGGGCCCCTTCTACGACGATGTCGAAAAGGCGCTGGGTCACCGCATCGATCGCACCCTGGTGTCGGAGATGATCCTGCGCCTGCAGATTTCCTATATTTTCCTGCCCGACGACCAGCCCGCCGAAGCGGTGTTGCAGCGCATCTTTGCCGCCATTGAAGCGTTGAAGTAGGGCGCGGGGTGGCCGGCTGTTTCCCGGCCCGCCCGCGGCTCACTCGCCGTAACGAATGGCGGTGATGATGTAGTGCCGGCGGGTCTCGCCGATGGCCACCGTGATGTCATCGTCGAGCCTCTTGCCGATGGCCGCCCGGGCCACCGGGGAATCGACGCTGATGTGGCCCCGGGCGCTGTCGATCTCGTCGGCGCCGACGATGCGCCAGGTTTTCTCCTCCCCCTCCTCGTCCTCAAGGGTGATCCAGGCGCCAAAGAACACCCGGGTCCGGTCCGTCGGTTCCCGGTCGACGACATTGACCTCGTCGAGGCGCTTGCGCAGGTAGCGCACCCGTCGATCGATTTCCCGCAGGCGCCGCTTGCCGTAGATGTAATCGCCATTTTCCGAGCGATCGCCATTCTTGGCGGCTTCGTGAACGGCGGCGGTGACCTGGGGGCGTTCGATTTTCCACAGATGATGGAGTTCCTCCCGCAGGCGCCGGGCGCCGTCGGCGGTGATGTAGGGGGAGCTTTTGGGCTGGGGCGGGCGATAGCGCGACATCGGTGTCCCGGCTCAGGCGTTGTCGATGGGGATGGGGGGCAGCTTCTCGTCGCTGGCGATGTGGAGAACGCGGCGGTGGAACACCAGTTCCGCCTCCAGGGCCCGCTTGATGTTGGGGGCCTTGCGAAAGCCGTGGCCCTCGTCGGGGAAACGGATATGGGCCACGGGAATTTTCCGGGCGTTGAGGGCGGCGACCATGTCCTCCGCCTGGCTCGGGGGCACCACCCGGTCTTCCAGGCCCTGGAGAAAGATCACCGGGCAGCGCAACTTGTCGATGTGGTTGATGGGGGAGCGCTGCTGGTACAGCGCCCGCTGCTCGGGGTAGGGGCCCACCAGGCGATCGAGATAGCGGGACTCGAACTTGTGGGTATCCCGGGCGAGGGTCTCCAGGTCGCCGATGCCGTAGAGGCTCGTCCCGGCGCGAAAGGCGTCGGTGAAAGCCAGCGCCGCCAGCACCGTGAAGCCGCCGGCGCTGCTGCCGCGGATCAGAACCCGGTCGGGGTCCACCAGGCCCTGGGCCACCAGATAATCCACCCCGGCCACGGCGTCGGCGACATCGGCAACGCCCCACTGGCCGGCGAGTTTTTCCCGGTAGGCGCGACCGAAGCCACTGCTGCCCCGGTAGTTGATGTCCAGGAGGGCAAAGCCCCGGGAGGTCCAGAACTGGATCTTGAGATTGAGGGCGGTGCTCGCCGCCGCCGTGGGGCCGCCGTGGCAGGTGACCACCAGGGGCGGCTTCTCCCCCGCCGGGCCACGGTAGTCGGGGTTGTGGGGCGGGTAGTAGAAGCCGTGGGCGCTGTCCCCTTCGCCGGTGGGGAAGGTAATGGCCCTCGGGTGGCTGATGTAGTCGTCGAGGGCCGGGTTGGCCGATGACTTGATGACGGCGAGGGTGCCACTGCCCCCGTCGAGGGCGGCGATGTCGTCGGGAATGCTCGCGCTGCCGGCGCTGAACAGGGCTTGGCCGTCGGCGCAGTCGAGGGACGAGAGCTGGGTGTAGGGGGTTTTTATGGGGTTGAAGGTGCCCTGGGCGGTGTCGAGGACCCCGAGCCGCCAGCTGCCCTGCTCGGTGAACAGGGCGGCGATGCGGTCGGCGTCGAGGAATCCCCAGGTGCGCATGCCGAGAACCCACAGGGGCATGGCGAAGTCCGCCGCCATGGGCAGCAGGCATTCGGCCCCGTCCACGCCCAGGCGGTGGAGGTTCCACCAGCCCCTGCGGTCCGACACGTAGCACAGTTCGCCACGGGGGGACCAGCCGGGCTGGAAGAGGGCTTCGCCGCGCCCGCCGGCGACACGGGTGGCGCCGACGAGGGTGCCGTCCGGGGCGAATTCACCGCGCCACAGCTCGCTGCCGTCCCAGGGCATGTCGGGGTGGTTCCAGCACAGCCAGCACAGCCGTTCGCCGCTGGCGTCGAGGGTTGGCGCGGCGTAGAAGTCCGCGCCGCTGGCGATGATGGTCACCGGGTCCGCGCCGTCATCGCCGTCGAGGGCGATGGTCGCGAGGCAGTTCCGCGGTTCTGCCTCGCCCGGCAGGTGCCGCTCCATCACGCACAGGAGTCGGCCCCGGACCGCGTCGAACACCGGTTCGCCGAAACGGGTGTCGCCCATCTCCGGGGTGACGGGCGTGGGGGGTTGGTAGGGGGCGTGGAGGGAAAGACGATGGACCCGCTGATCGCTCTGCTCGACAAAATAGAGGCTGTCCTTCGCCACCACCCAGGCGCGGCCACCGTACTCGTGGACCCGCGACCGGGCGCTGTAGGGGTAGGGCAGCAGATCCCATTCACGGCCCTCGCCGTCCCGGGCAACGATGGTGATACGGCCGTTTTCCTCGGGGCGGGATTCCTGCCAGTAGGTGACGCCGGCGACGCGGGTGGGAAAATCCCGGGCCGGGGCGCCGCGATTGATCAGTTCCGCGGTGATGGGGGATTTCCAGCCGCCGTAGGGGGCGCTGAGAGTCTCGCTGGCCATGGTCAGCCCCCCGCCAGTTTGACGTTGTAACCCTGCTTGACCAGGGCGTCGCGGATCTTTTCCCGGTGGTCGCCCTGGATCTCGATGATGTGATCCTTGACCGTGCCGCCGGTGCCGCACAGTTGCTTGAGCTGCTTGGCCAGTGTTGCCAGGGACTCGCCATCCACCGGCACGCCGCTGATGGTGGTGACCCCCTTGCCCTTGCGGCCGCTGGTCTCGCGGCGGATGCGCACGATGCCATCCCCGGCCGGGGGGTCGCTGGGTACATCGTTCGTCGCCTTGATGCGGCCCTTGTCGGTGGAGTAGACCAGTCGGGAGTTGCTGTCGCGAGTCATGGTTCGTCTGTCCGGCGGTAAAAGGTGGATTCGGCGCCACGCCAGTGGCCCCTTTGCGGGATAGTTTGCGCATCCCGGGGTGTTTTAGAAAGGGGTTGGCGCCGCCGCTGGCGTCAGGCCCGGCAGTCCAGCAGGAGCTTGCCGGTGTGGGTGCTGCTCTCCATGATCCGGTGGGCCTCCGCCGCCTCCACCAGGGGCAGGGTGCGGTGGATCACCGGGCGCACCTGCCCGGCGGTGACCAGCGGCCAGAGCCCTTCGCCAACCGCCCGGGCGATGGCCGCCTTGACGGCGAGCGGCTGGCTGCGCAGGGTGGAACCGGTCAGTACCAGCTGCTTCAGCATCATGGGCATCAGGTCCACCTCGACCCTCGAGCCCTTGAGAAAGGCCAGGGAGATGATACGCCCCCGGCGGGCCGCCACGCGGATGTTCCTGGCCACGTAGTCGCCGCCCACCATGTCGAGAATGATATCGGCGCCCCGGCCGCCGGTCAGCGCCTTGAGGTCGGTGAAATCCTCGCGCCGGTAGTTGAAGCACTTTTCAGCGCCGAGGCGCTCGCAGCTGCGGCACTTGTCGTCGCTGCCGGCGGTGGCGTACACGGTGGCGCCGAGGGCCCTCGCCACCTGGATGGCCAGGGTGCCGATGCCGCTGGCGCCGCCGTGGATCAGCACCCGGTCCCCCGCCCTGAGGCCACCCTGCTGCACCAGGTTGAACCAGACGGTGAAAGCGGTCTCCGGCAGGGCCGCCGCCTCCGCGAGGCCGATCCCCGGAGGCACCGGCAGGCACAGATCCTGATGGGCGAGGGCGTGGCGACTGTAGCCGCCACCGGCGAGCAGGGCGCAGACCGCGTCCCCCACCGCCCAGCGGGACACCCCGGCGCCGAGGGCGATGACGGTGCCCGACACCTCCAGGCCGGGAATGTCGGTCACCCCCGGCGGTGGCGGGTAGAGCCCTTGCCGCTGGATCACGTCGGGGCGGTTGACCCCGGCGCTATGGACGGCGATGACCACCTCCTCGGGGCCGGGAGCGGGCAGCGGGCGGCGGGTGGGGCGCAACATCCCGGCGCCGCCGGGGGCGCTGATCTCGATGCAGTCGGTGTGGGTGGGCAATGGCATGGCGACAGGGGTATTGAGGGGATTTGCAGTATAGGCGATCACCGGCCCCTGGCGGCGGTTGCCGGCGGCAGCTTGAATGATCCTATAATGGCCCGCCATCGGTGACAGGCCAGGGCCATGATCGGCAACATCTCCCGCGACAAGCTCAACGAGATCATCTTCGGCACCGACACGCCGGCGGGCCGGCTGTTCGATGTGGTGCTGATCTACACCATCCTCGTCAGCGTGGTGGCGGTGATGCTGGACTCGGTGTCGACCATCAACGCCCGCTTTGGCCTGTGGCTGTTCTATCTGGAGTGGGGATTCACGGTGCTGTTCACCCTCGAGTACCTGCTGCGCATCCATGTGTCGCCGCAACCCGCTCGCTATGTGTTCAGCTTCTACGGCCTGGTGGATCTGCTGTCCATCATCCCCACCTACCTGGCGATCTTCGTCGCCGGGGCCAACTACCTGTTGATCATTCGCCTGTTGCGGGTGCTGCGCATCTTCCGCATCCTCAAGCTGGTGCGCTACAGCGCCGAGGCGGGGTTTCTGCTTCGCGCCCTGTACGCGGCGCGGCGCAAGATCTCGGTGTTCTTTCTCGGGGTGCTGGTGCTTTCCACCGTGTTCGGCTGCCTGATGTTCGTGGTGGAGGGGCCGAAGAACGGCTTTACCAGCATCCCCAAGAGTATCTACTGGACCATCGTCACCATCACCACCGTCGGTTATGGCGACATCACCCCGGCCACGGTCCTCGGGCAGTTCATCTCCACCCTTGCGATGCTCACCGGCTACTCCATCATCGCCATTCCCACCGGCATCGTCTCCGTCGAGATGATGAACGAAGCCAATCGGGAGCGGGATGCCGGCAACCTCGCCGGGACCCCCTGTTCGGGTTGTGGTCGGGGCGGCCATCAGCGCGATGCGGATTTCTGCCGCTTTTGCGGCGCGCCCCTCGACACCGAAAACCCGCCGCCAGGCTGAGGGCTCCGGGGCGGGCCGCGCCCGGTCCTGTTCCGCGGGGTGAAATCCGTCGCGAAACGGCCAAAAGCCTGCCCGCAAGGCCAGTGTTTGATTTACTTTGGACGCCATTTTCGGTATAAATCGCGGGACCATAGCGTTATGGTCGGCGGCTGCCTTTTCTGTAAAAAAAGGCGTTCTATAGGGGGAATTTTTTTGAAGCCGACGAACATCCAGAATCCTGAATATTTCCACAAAGTTGTTGATTGCCAGTACGCCTGCCCAGCGCACACCCCGGTTCCCGAATACATCCGTCTGATCGCCCAGGGTCGTTACGACGACGCCTACATGATCAACTGGGAATCCAACGTATTCCCCGGCATCCTCGGCCGCACCTGTGACCGCCCCTGCGAGCCCGCCTGCCGTCGCGGCCGGGTCGAGGAAGAGCCCGTCGCCATCTGCCGCCTCAAGCGCGTCGCCGCCGACAACAAGGTCAAGGAGGATGTCGCCAAGCGCATCCCCGCCAAGGCCGCCAAGAAGAACGGCAAGCGCATTGCCCTGGTGGGCGCCGGTCCCGCGTCCCTCACCGTGGCCCGCGACCTGGCGCCGCTCGGCTACGAGTTGCACATCTTCGATGCCCAGAAGGCCGGCGGCGGTTTCATGCGCAGCCAGATTCCGTCGTTCCGCCTCCCCGAGGAAGTGCTCGACGAGGAGGTTGGCTACATCATCGGCATGGGGGTGGTCGCCCAGTACGACACCTACGTCGAGAGCCTCAAGAGCCTGCTCGACAAGAACTACGACGCGGTCTTCGTCGGCTCCGGCGCCCCCCGCGGCCGCGACCTGAAGAACCTGCCCGGCCGCCAGGAGGCGGACGCCCAGATCCACATCGGCATCGACTGGCTGGCCAGCGTCGCCTTCGAGCACACCAAGATGATCGGCAAGAAGGTCATCGTCCTCGGCGGCGGCAACACCGCCATGGACTGTTGCCGCACCGCCCGTCGTCTCGGCGGCGAGGAAGTCAAGGTGCTGGTGCGCAGCCCCTTCGAGGAGATGAAGGCCTCCCCCTGGGAGAAGGAAGACGCCATCCACGAGGACATCCCCATCATCGACAACCACGTCCCCAAGGAGTTTGTCGTCGAGGACGGCAAGCTGGTGGGCATGCGTTTCGAGAAGGTCAAGGCCGTGTACGACGACCAGGGCCGCCGCAGCCTGGTGCCCACCGGTGAGGATCTCGCCTTCTACCCCTGTGACACCGTGCTGATGGCCATCGGCCAGGAAAACGCCTTCCCCTGGATCGAGCGGGATATCGGCATCGTGTTCGACAAGTGGGGTATGCCCCAGCTCCACAAGGACACCTTCCAGTCCACCAATCCCAAGGTGTTCTTCGGTGGCGACGCGGCCTTCGGCCCCGCCAACATCATCACCGCCGTGGCCCAGGGCCACCAGGCGGCCATCTCCATCGATCTGTTCTGCCGGGGCGAGAGCACCACCAAGCGTCCGGCGCCGGGTGTCAACCTGGTCAGCCAGAAGATGGGTATCCACGAGTGGAGCTATGACAACCAGGTCGACGACGACCGGCGCTACAAGGTGCCCCACGCCGACAAGACCCTGGCCCTGTCCGACCGCAAGCTGGAGGTGGAACTCGGCTTCGATGTCGCCACCGCCTACCGGGAAGCGGAGCGCTGCCTCAACTGCGACGTGCAGACGGTGTTTACCGACAGCCGCTGCATCGAGTGCGACGCCTGCGTCGACATCTGCCCCACCGATTGCATCAACTTTATCGACAACGCCGAAGAGGACGCCCTGCGCGCCAGCCTCAAGGTGCCGGCCCGCAACCTGACCCAGGATCTGTATGTCTCCGGGAACCTGAAAACCGGTCGGGTCATGGTCAAGGACGAGAACGTCTGCCTGCACTGTGGCCTGTGCGCCGAACGCTGCCCCACCTCCGCCTGGGATATGCAGAAATTCCTCTACGAAGTGACCAAGGCCGCCCCTCTATGAAGCGTATAGAAGCTGTTAACGATTTCGTCATCCGGTTTGCCAACGTCAATGGCACCGGCTCCGCCAGCGCCAACAACCTGTTCGCCAAGGCGGTGTTTCGCATGGGCATCCCGGTGTCCCCGAAGAACATCTTCCCGTCCAACATCCAGGGCCTGCCCACCTGGTACGAAGTGCGGGTGAGCGAGAAGGGCTACCTCGGCAGCCGCGGCGGCGTCGACATGATGGTGGCCGTCAACCCCCAGAGCATGGCCGAGGATATCGCCAACCTCGAACCGGGCGGCTACTTCTTCTACGACAGCACCAAGCCCCTCGACATCCGCTACCAGCGGGCCGATATCAACTACGTGGGCGTGCCCCTCACCGACATCTGCCGCCGCGAGTACGCCGATCCCAAGCAGCGCCAGCTGTTCAAGAACGTGATCTACGTCGGGGCCCTGTCGGCCCTGCTGGACCTGGAGTTCAACGTCCTCAAGGATCTCATCGGCGAGCAGTTCAAGGGCAAGGAAAAGCTCGTGGCCCCCAACATCCACGCCCTCGAGCTCGGCTACCAGTACGCCGCCGAGAACTTCAAGTGCCCCCTCGGCATCCGCCTCGAGCGCCGCAATAACGTCGGCGACAAGATCCTCATGGAAGGCAACGCTGCCATCGGCCTCGGCGCCGTCTACGGCGGCGCCACCGTGGCGGGCTGGTACCCCATCACCCCGTCCACCTCCGTGGTGGAGGCTTTCGAGAAGTACGCCAACCGCCTGCGCATCGACCCCGGCAGCGGCGACCGCAAGTTCGCCATCGCCCAGGCGGAGGACGAACTGGCCGCCATCGGCATGGTGGTGGGCGCGGCCTGGAATGGCGCCCGCGCCTTTACCGCCACCTCGGGCCCCGGGGTGTCCTTGATGAGCGAGTTCCTCGGCCTTGCCTATTTCGCCGAGGTGCCGGTGGTGCTGGTGGACGTGCAGCGCGCCGGCCCCTCCACCGGCATGCCCACCCGCACCCAGCAGTCCGACCTGTTCGCCGCCGCCTATGCCTCCCACGGGGATACCAAGCACGTGCTGCTGTTCCCGGCCACCCCCAAGGAGTGCTTCGACATGTCGGCCCAGAGCTTCGAGCTCGCCGACCAGCTGCAGACCCCCATCATCATCCTCACCGACCTCGACCTCGGCATGAACGACAACATGTCGGAGCCCCTGGTGTGGGACGACAGCAAGGTCTATGACCGCGGCAAGGTGTTCAGCGCCGAGCAGCTCGACAACATGAAGGAGCGCTTCGGCCGCTACCTCGATGTCGACGACGACGGCATCTGCTACCGCACCTACCCGGGCACCCACCCGGAGAAGGGCGCGTTCTTCACCCGCGGCACCTCCCGGGACGAGTACGCCATCTACACCGAGAGCGGCGACGCCTACGTGCGCAACATGGAGCGCCTGCTGAAGAAGTTCGAGACCGCGAAAAGCTACGTGCCCGCCCCCGAGCTGATCCCCGCCCGGCAGGAAACCCGGGAGGGCGTGATCTTCTTCGGCACCAGCACCGCCTCCACCCTGGAGGCCCTCGACCAGCTGGCGGAGGAGGGGGTGCACATCGACGCCCTGCGGGTTCGCGCCTTCCCGTTCAACCGCGAGGTGGAGGATTTCATCGAGCAGCACGACCGGGTATTCGTGGTGGAGCAGAACCGCGACGGCCAGCTGCGCAAGATGCTGATCATCGAGTGCGATATCGATCCGAAGAAACTGCTCTCGGTGCGTTACTACGGTGGCATGCCCATCACCGCCCGCAACATCAGCCGCCAGATTCACCAGCTCCGCGGCGGTGCCACAGTGACCAAAATTCGCCGCAAGGCAGGTTGAGCCCATGACCTATATCAGACCCAACTTCCGTCACCCCGAACTGCCCCGCAACGAGCTCGGCTACGCCCGCAAGGATTACGAGGGCAGCCTCTCCACCCTGTGCGCGGGCTGTGGCCACGACTCCATCAGCGCGGCCATCATCCAGGCCTGCTACGAGCTGGCACTGCCCCCCCACAAGGTGGCCAAGATCTCCGGCATCGGCTGCTCGTCGAAGACCCCCACCTACTTCCTCGGCAAGTCCCACGGCTTCAACTCCGTGCACGGGCGGATGCCGTCGGTGGCCACCGGCGCCAACCTCGCCAACCGGGACATGGTCTACATCGGCGTGTCCGGGGACGGCGACAGCGCCTCCATCGGCCTCGGCCAGTTCGCCCACGTCACCCGCCGCAATCTCAACATGCTCTACATCGTCGAGAACAACGGCTGCTACGGCCTCACCAAGGGCCAGGATTCCGCCACCGCCGACGTGGGCTCCGCCAGCAAGAAGGGCGTCGCCAACCCCTACGAGCCCATCGACCTGTGCACCATGGCGCTGCAGCTCGGCGCCACCTTCGTTGGCCGCAGCTTCTCCGGCGACAAGGACCAGCTGGTGCCCCTCATCAAGGCCGCCATCTCCCACCGCGGCTTCGCCTTCCTGGATGTGATCTCCCCCTGCGTGACCTTCAACAATACGCCGAAATCCACCAAGGGCTACGAGTACGTGCGCGATCACCTGGCCGCCACCGGCACCATGGACTTCGTGCCCATGCGTCAGGAGATCACCGCCAACTACGCCCCCGGCTTCAGCAAGGAAATCACCCTCCACGACGGCTCCGTGATCCACCTCTACAAGCAGGACAACAGCTACGACGCCGGGGATCGCAACCAGGCCATCCAGGCGATCCAGCGCTTCAAGACCAAGGGGGATATCCTCACCGGTCTGATCTACGTCGAGCCCGACAGCCCGGATTTCCACGAGATCCAGGGCACGGTCCACAGGCCCCTGCGGGATCTGGATGCCGCGGAGCTCTGTCCCGGCAGCCGCTCCCTCGACGCCATCAACGCCAACCTGCGCTGAGCGCCCGGGGGTGGCGGGGCAGGGTTCCGGGGGCAATGTGCTGGCGGCCATTTGCAGCCTGTTCATCCCTGGCCTCGGGCAGCTGGTGCAGGGGCGGCCATTCAAGGCGCTGCTTCACTTCGTGCTGGCCGCCGTGCTGTGGCTGATCCTGCTCGGCTGGATCGTGCACCTCTGGTCGATCATCGAGGCCGCCAGGTTCGAGCCCGACAGAGCCTGAGGCGGAAGGACAAAAAGGGGGTTGGCCTGGGCCAACCCCCTTTTTCGTTCCGGCAACGGAGCCGGTCAGGGTTGGGAGAGCCGCACCCGCAGCAGCTGATCCCCCAGGAACGAGCCCACGTAGAGGTAATCACCGAGCACCACACCGACCGTACCGGCCCCCATGGGCGGACCAACCTGTTCGTGGAGCACGGTAAGTTCCAGGGTCTCGGGGTCGATGGCCTGCACCCGGAAGGGCGCGAGGCAGGGCCCCGGGGTGGTCATGCAGGTCTCCGGCAGCGGGCCGCTGATACCGGTAACCAGCAGGCGGCCGTCCGGCGCCCAGGAGAAGTTGTCCGGGAAGGCCTTGACGTCGCCGAGTTTTTCGCCGCTCAGGTAGTCCAGCTTGCGCACCCGGCCCTCGCCCCCCTCGGCGATAAAGACGTGGCGGCCGTCGGCGCTCACCGCCACCCCGTTGGTGAGGTTGGAATCGCTGCCCGGCAGCTTGTCCACCCCCTGGCCCGGGCGCCAGCGCAACAGATAGCCGGTGTTGCCCTTGAGGGCCATGGCTTCCATCATGCCGAGGTCGTCGCTGAGGGTGACCATGTGGGACGCCAGCAGGCCGCCGCCGGGGATGGCGCTCACATCGTTGAGGGTGGTGCCCTCGGGCATCGGCACGCAGCCCCGCCAGGCGAGGGCCGGCACCCCCGCCTCCTCGACGATTTCGAACATTTCAACGGACTCCCGCCCGTGGTTCACCGCCAGCAGCTGCCAGGGGCCGTCCCCCCGTTGCGAGACATGGATGCCGTGGGCGCCAAACAGCTTGCCGGGGTTCGAGGGGCAGAGGTTGTCGTCCCAGCGGGCCGGATCCCGCTCCTCCCGGAAGGCGATGGGCGCGGCCTTGAGGGTTTGGGTGTCGAACCGGTACAGGGGCTGGGGGTGCTCGCCCTCGATGCCGCCGAAGGGGCTGAGCAGCAGGTGGCGGCGATCGGGCAGGACGTCGATGTCCTCGGGGGCGGGGAAGCCGTGGATGGCCTCGGCGTTGCCCGGCCCGGCCCGGCCGGCGAGGGCGCCGCTGGCGGCGATGGCCGCGAGGCTGGCGAGGAGCAGCGGGCGGAAGAGCTTGTTCATGTCGGTATCCTTCGAAAATGTAATGGTTATGGTGGACCGGGCGCGCCCGTCGTCCCGGGGCCTATACTAACCTCGGTATCGGGCAAAGGCATCCTGGCCAGGCACAGAACTTGCTGTATCGCCCCTACAGGGCCCGCGGCGATGAATGGGCCCCACGACAACAGCGGGAATCCCCATGACCATCGATTGGAAAACCTACGACCCCGGCAGCGTCTACGACGAGATCATCAGCTCCCCCGGCAATGCCCGGATGCCCGCCCGGCGGCTGGTGTCCTACCTCGGTTCCCTGGGCGACGACGACGTCCAGGCGCGCCGCGCCAGCGCGGACGTGGTCATCAAGCAGATGGGGGTGACCTTCACGGTGTACTCCGAGGAGGGCAATATCGATCGCTCCTGGCCCTTCGACATCATTCCCCGCACCGTCTCCCGCCGGCAGTGGGAGAAAACCGCCGCCGGGCTCGAGCAGCGCCTGCGGGCCCTCAACCTCTTCATCGACGATCTGTACCACGACCAGAAGATCGTCAAGGACGGGGTATTCCCCCGCTACATCCTCGACGAATCGAAGAATTTTCGCCCCGAGTGCGTCGGCGTGTCGCCCCGCTTTGGTGTCTGGGCGCACATCTGCGGCACCGACCTGGTGCGGGACAAGGACGGCCAGTTCTACGTGCTGGAGGACAACCTGCGGGTGCCGTCCGGGGTGTCCTACATGCTGGAGAACCGCGCCATCACCAAGCGGGTGCTGCCGGACCTGTTCGATACCGAACAGATACTGCCCATCGACGACTACCCGGCCAACCTGCTCGAGGCCCTCACCTCCCTGTCGCCGCGGCGGGTCAATCGGCCGTCCATCGTGGTGCTGACCCCGGGCATCTACAACTCCGCCTACTTCGAGCACGCCTTCCTGGCCCAGCAGATGGGGGCCGAACTGGTGGAAGGCAGCGACCTGGTGGTGGCCGACGACTGTGTGTACATGAAGACCGTCGACGGCCTGGAACGGGTCGATGTCATCTACCGCCGCATCGACGACCTCTTCCTCGACCCGGAGGTGTTCAACCCGGAGTCGGTGCTCGGGGTGCCGGGGGTCATGCGGGCCTGGAAGAAGGGCAACGTGGCCCTCGCCAACGCCCCCGGGGCGGGGGTGGCCGACGACAAGGTGGTGTACGCCTTCGTGCCCCGCATCATCAAGTATTACCTGGGGGAGGAGCCCTTGATTCCCAACGTCGAAACCTTTCTGTGCGTCAACGACAAGGAGCGGGACTACGTGCTCGCCAACCTCGACAAGCTGGTGGTCAAGCCCGCCAACGAATCCGGCGGGGCGGGCATGCTGGTGGGCCCGCACTCCACCAAGAAGGAGCAAAAGCGCTTCGCCGAGCTGATCCGCGCCCACCCCCGCAACTACATCGCCCAGCCCACCCTGGCGCTGTCCACGGTGCCGACCCTGGTGGACGGCGGCGGCGTCGAGCCGCGCCACGTGGACCTGCGGCCCTTCATCATCCAGGCGAAAAAGTCCTGGGTGACCACCGGCGGTCTCACCCGGGTGGCGATGAAGCGGGGATCCCTGGTGGTGAACTCCTCCCAGGGGGGTGGCAGCAAGGACACCTGGATCGTCGACACGGGGGGGAACTGACCGTGCTGTCCCGCGTCGCCGAACGCCTTTACTGGACGAGCCGCTACCTGGAGCGGGTGGAAAACACCGCCCGCCTCATGGGGGTGTACACCAACCTGCTGCTGGACATGCCCTCGGGGGTCAATATCGGCTGGTACAACCTGGTCACCCTCAACAACGCCGAGGCCTGGTTCGAGAACCGCTACAAGGTGAAGGACGAGCGCAATGTGATGCGCTTCCTGCTGTCCGATCCCGACTACCCCGGGTCGATGATGTCCTCCCTCCAGGGGGTGCGGGAGAATATCCGCACCACCCGCGACGTGGTGCCGGCGGAGTCCTGGGAGTACATCAACGAGCTGACCCTGTACGTCCAGGACAATCTCAACATGGGTATCAACCGGGGCCAGCGCCACGCCTTCATCGCCGAGGTGATCAAGGCCTGCCAGCAGTTCCTGGGGTTGTTCGTGGGTTCCATGAACGAGGGGCGGGGGCGCTCCTTCCTGCGCCTTGGCCGCAACCTGGAGCGGGCGGACATGACTACCCGCATCCTCGACGCCGGCATCAACCTGGTGCTCGAAAACAACGGCAACGTGCTGCCCACCACCGAGTCCATCATCTGGGTCAATGTGCTTCAGTCCCTGAGCGCCTACCTGCCCTACACCAAGCAGCAGCGCAAGACGGTGCGTGGCAGCCGGGTGGCCCGCTACCTGCTGGAGGACCCGGACCTGCCCCGCACCGTCCGCTATTGCTGCGACCTGTTGCGGCGGGAATGCGCGGGCCTGCCCCGCAGCGGCCCGGTGCTGGCCCATATCGACAGCATCCTGGCCAGCCATTACGGGCCCCTCGATGACGAGGACAGGCCCCTCGACCAGGGCTTCAGCGACTACCTCAACCACCTGCAACTGCAGATTGCCGGATTGCACCACCTGTTCGCCGAAGCCTGGTTCACCCTCGACTGAGCTATACCATCGGGGGCGCCAGCCCTCGCCGTACACCACGGAAGCATTCCATGACCATACGCGTCGCCATCCACCACAAGACCCGCTACGAGTACGACCGCCCGGTCGCACTCTCCCCCCATGTGCTGCGCCTGCGTCCGGCGCCCCATTCCCGCACCGCCATCCACGGCTACAGCCTGAAGGTGGAGCCAGACAACCATTTCATCAACTGGCAGCAGGATCCCTTCGGCAACCACCAGGCGCGGCTGGTGTTCCCGGAGAAATCCCGGGTGCTGTCCTTCGAGGTGGAAGTGATCGCCGACATGACGGTGTTCAATCCCTTCGATTTCTTCGTCGAGGACTACGCCGCCCACTACCCCTTCAGCTACGACCAGCAGTTGCGCCGGGAACTGGTGCCGTACCTGGAGACCGTCCCCGGCGGGGCCCTGTTCAGCGCCTGGGTGGCGTCGGTTGCCGACCGGGAGATGGGCATCATCGATTTTCTGGTGATGCTCAACCAGCGCCTGCAACGGGAAATCGAGTACGCCCTGCGTTTCGAACCCGGGGTGCAGACGCCGGAGGAAACCCTGCGCCTCAACAAGGGCTCCTGTCGGGACAGCGGCTGGCTGCTGGTGCAGATCCTCCGCCACCTGGGGCTCGCCGCGCGCTTTGCCTCCGGCTATCTGGTGCAGTTGACCTCCGACGTCCACGCCCTCGACGGACCCTCGGGCCCCGAGCGGGACTTCACCGACCTCCACGCCTGGTGCGAGGTATACATCCCCGGCGCCGGCTGGGTGGGGCTCGATCCCACCTCGGGGCTGTTCGCCGGGGAGGGTCATATCCCCCTCGCCTGCACCCCTGATCCGGTCTCCGCCGCCCCCATCACCGGCGCCACCGACAAGTGCAAGGTGACCTTCAGCTACCTCAACGAGGTCACCCGCATCCACGAGGACCCCCGGGTCACAAAGCCCTACGGCGAAGACCAGTGGCAGGGCATCCTCGCCCTCGGCGAGGCGGTGGATACCGAGTTCGCCGCCGGCGACGTGCGTCTCACCATGGGGGGCGAGCCGACCTTCGTGTCCATCGACGACATGGACTCTGCCCAGTGGAACACCGAGGCCCTGGGGGAGGACAAGCTGCGCCTCGCCAAGGACCTGCTGCTGCGCCTTCGCGACCGCTTCGCCCCCCAGGGTCTGCTCCATTACGGCCAGGGCAAGTGGTACCCGGGGGAGGAAATTCCCCGCTGGGCCCTCGGCTGCTTCTGGCGCACCGACGGCCTGCCGTTGTGGCAGGATTCGAGCCTGCTGGCCCGGGTCGACATGGACTACGGCTTCGGCCTCGCCGATGCCGAGCGCCTGATCGCGGCCATTGCCGAGCTGGCCGGGGTCGGGCGCGCCAGGGTCAATCCCGCCTTCGAGGACAGCCTCTACTACCTGTGGCGGGAGCGCAATCTGCCCGCCGGCATCGATCCCCTCAAGGCCGATCTCAAGGACGGCCTCGAGCGCATGCGTCTGGCGCGGGTGCTTTCCCAGGGCCTCGACGTGCCCACCGGCTACGTGCTGCCCCTCGGCTGGGACCAGGATGCGGCCCGCTGGTACAGCACTCCCTGGGAGATGAAGGCAGGCCAGCTGGTGCTCATTCCCGGGGATTCGCCCCTGGGCCTGCGCCTGCCCCTGGATTCGCTGCCCGCCGTCAGTGGCGAGGATGTCGACCCGCCCCGGGACCCGTTCGCCCCCCGGGAGCCCCTGCTGGGCATCGCTGGCGCGGCCTACTCCCCGGCCTGGGGCCAGGTGATCGGCCAGTGGCCGGGGGATGGGCGAGCGCCGCCGCTCGCGGCGGACTCGCACCCTGAACAGGCTCATCGCCGCCGCCGGCCGCCGCAAGGGGTGCTGCGCACCGCCCTGTGCGTGGAGCCGCGCGGGGGACGGCTCCACGTCTTCCTGCCACCCCTCGACTACCTGGAGCATTACGTCAGCCTCATCAACCTGGTGGAGCAAGCCGCCAGGGCCCTCGACCTGCCGGTGGTGATCGAGGGCTACGAGCCGCCCCGGGACAGCCGCCTGCAAAAGCTCCTGGTGACCCCGGACCCGGGGGTGATCGAGGTCAACATCCATCCCGCCGGCAGTTGGCGGGAACTGGTGGCCAACACCAGCGCCCTCTACGAGGAGGCCCGCCTGTCCCGCCTCGGCACCGAGAAGTTCCTGCTCGACGGCCGCCACACCGGCACCGGCGGCGGCAACCACGTGACCCTGGGGGGCGCCACCCCGGCGGACAGCCCGCTGCTGCGCCGCCCCGACCTGCTGCGCAGCCTGGTTACCTACTGGCAGCACCACCCGGGGCTCTCCTATCTCTTTTCCGGCATGTTCATCGGCCCCACCAGCCAGGCCCCCCGGGTGGACGAGGGCCGGGAGGAAATGCTCTACGAACTGGAAGTCGCCTTCCAGCAGATGCCGGATGGTTCCATCGACCAACCCTGGCTGGTGGACCGCCTGATGCGCAACCTGCTGGTGGACATCACCGGCAACACCCACCGCGCCGAATTCTGTATCGACAAGCTCTACGCCCCCGGCACCCCCGCCGGGCGCCAGGGCATCCTCGAGTTTCGCGGCTTCGAGATGCCGCCCCACCCCCGCATGGCGCTGGTGCAGGTGTTGCTGCTGCGCTGCCTGGTGGCGCGCTTCTGGAAGACTCCCTACCAACAGCCCCTGGTGCGCTGGGGTACGCTGCTCCACGACCGCTTCATGCTGCCCCACTACGTGTGGCAGGACATCGCCGACGTGGTGGCGGATCTCAACCACCACGGCTACCCCTTCCAGCTCGACTGGCTGCTGCCCTTCGAGGAATTCCGCTTTCCCCACTACGGGCGCCTGGAGCTCGGCGATATCCGCCTTGAGCTGCGCTGGGCCATCGAGCCCTGGCATGTACTGGGGGAGGAGGTGTCGAGCTTCGGCACCGCCCGCTACGTGGACTCCTCGGTGGAGCGCCTCCAGGTGCGCGCCGAAGGGTTGACGGACGGGCGCCACGTGCTGGTGTGCAACGGTCGCCGGGTACCCCTGCGTGGCACCGGACGCCAGGGCGAGGCGGTGGCGGGGGTGCGCTACCGGGCCTGGCAACCCCCCTCGGCGCTGCATCCCACCATCGGCGTCCATGCCCCCCTGGTGTTCGACCTCATCGACACCTGGAACGGCCGCTCCATCGGCGGCTGCACCTATCACGTGGTCCACCCCGGGGGGCGCAGCTACGATACCCTGCCGGTCAACGCCTTCGAGGCGGAGGCGCGGCGGGTCAACCGCTTCGAGGCCATGGGCCATACCCCGGGGCCCCTGGCGGTGCGACCTTCGTTCCAGGCCTTGCGGGAGTTCTTCGTCAACGGGGCGCCGCCACGGGCGATGGCGCCGCCCCCGGAGGACGTGCCGGGGGAATATCCCCACACCCTCGACCTGCGCCGCCGCTGACGCCGGCGCGGGGTTCGGCGGCGGGGGACTGTGCTAGAATCCGGCCGTTTCCCCTAGCCGTAGCCATCCATGAATCTTCCCAAGCGTCTGCAACTGGCCGAGAATCCCCACTTCCGTGAACTGGTGGAGCAGCACCTCGACCGCCTCCACGACGAGCCCAAATACAGCCCCGAGCAGGAGGCCGCCCAGGTGGCGCGCATCAAGGAGCTGCTGGTGGAGAAGGACGCGGTGATCGTCGCCCACTACTACACCGAGCCGGCGATCCAGAAGCTGGCGGAGGAGACCGGCGGCATCGTCTCCGATTCCCTCGAAATGGCGCGCTTCGGCAAGCAGCACCGGGCCTCGACCCTGCTGGTGTGCGGCGTCAAGTTCATGGGCGAGACCGCCAAGATCCTCACCCCCGAAAAGCGCGTGCTGATGCCCACCCTCGAGGCCACCTGCTCCCTGGACATCGGCTGCCCCGCCGAGGAATTCGCCGCCTTCTGCGACCAGCACCCCGACCGCACCGTGGTGGTCTACGCCAACACCTCGGCGGCGGTGAAGGCCAGGGCCGACTGGGTGGTCACCTCCAGCATCGCCCTCGATGTCATCGACTACCTGGATCGCCGGGGGGAGAAGATCCTCTGGGCCCCCGACAAGTACCTGGGCAGCTATGTGCAGAAGCAGACCGGCGCCGATATGCTGCTGTGGGACGGCAGCTGTATCGTCCACGAGGAGTTCAAGTTCCGCGGCCTCAAGGAGCTGAAGGCCCTCTACCCCGACGCCGCCATCCTGGTGCACCCCGAATCCCCGGGCCACGTGGTGGAGATGGCCGATGCCGTGGGCTCCACCTCCCAACTCATCGCCGCCGCCCGCGACCTGCCCAACAAACGCATCATCGTCGCCACCGACCAGGGCATTTTCTACAAGATGCAGCAGGCGGCGCCGGACAAGGAACTGATCATCGCCCCCACCGCCGGCAAGGGCGCCACCTGCCGCAGCTGCGCCCACTGCCCCTGGATGGCCATGAACCACCTCGAGAACATGATGCTGAGCCTGGAGCAGGGCGCCAACGAGGTGGTCGTCGACCGGGATATCGGCCGCGAGGCCATGGTATCGCTGCAGAGAATGCTGGATTTCCGCGAGCAACAGCTGGCGGGCACCCTGGCGGTGGCGAAGTCGGGGGATTGAGGGCTGGGGGCGAGCTCCCCCGTCAGGGCATCGTCCCCCTCGATAGAGCAATTTCCCCTTTCGAAAGAGCAATGCCCCGAGTCGCGAGGGCTACCCCTCGACGGGGATTCGATATCAGCGATACCGCAGCGGCAATGACGTTTTGTAGCGCACCTGCTTCAGGGCAAAGCTTGAGCGAATCTTCTCCACCTCGGGCATGGGCGAGAGGTTGTCCACGATAAAGCGTTCCAGCGCCGCGATATCCGGCATCGCAACGCGGATCAGGTAATCCGCGTCCCCCGTCATCAAGTAGCACTCCATCACCTCCTCGTAGGAACAGACGCGATCCTCGAAGTCCTTGAGGTATTCCCGACTTTGGGCCTTGAGGCTGATAAAAATAAAAACATTGAGATGAAGCCCGAGCTGCGCTGGATCGAGCAGAGCCACGTAGTTCCGAACCAGCCCCGACGTCTCCAGGCGTTTGACCCTGGCCAGACAGGGGGAGGGCGATAAATTGACCCGTTGCGCCAGTTCAATGTTGGTGATCTTGCTGTCCTGCTGCAGTTCCCGAAGGATCTTCAGGTCGATGTTGTCGAGTTCCATTTTATGCCGCCGAAATCATTATTCGCAGAATATTTGTCTGTGCATGACCGTTTTGTCAAGCAATTACGGCAATTAACGCGGCCGTATCCGAACTAGAATAATCGCCAGGAGGATCGACCCCATGGCTTACGACAACACTTCTTCTTCCCCCATCAATCCGTCGGCACACACTGACAACGACGCCCAGGAACTGGCCGAGTGGCGCGAGGCGTTGCAGGCGCTGGTCGCCAATGCCGGGCCTGAGCGGGCGCGGCAAATTCTCGATGCCCTCGCAGCCATTGCCCGCAATCCGGATATCGGCTGGCAGCCTTCCTATGGAACACCCTACGTCAACACTGTTTCTGTTGAAGATCAGCCACCCTTTCCCGGCAACCTGGCAATCGAAGAGCGTTTGGTATCACTCATGCGCTGGAATGCGTTGGCCATGGTGGTCCGCGCCAACAAGGCCTATGGGGAGCTGGGTGGTCATATTGCCAGCTACGCCAGCGCCGCCGATCTCTTCGAGGTGGGTTTCAATCATTTCTTCCGCGCCCAGGACGACAAGTTCCCAGGGGATCTGGTGTTCTACCAGCCCCATTCCGCGCCCGGTGTCTACGCCCGTGCATATCTGGAAGGCAGGCTGAGCGAACGGGACCTGGAGCACTATCGCCAGGAAGTGACGGCAGGGCGCTGTGGTGTACAGGGGCTCTCCAGCTATCCCCATCCCTGGCTGATGCCGGATTTCTGGCAATTTCCCACCGGCTCCATGGGCATCGGCCCAATGAACTCCATTTACCATGCCCGCTTCATGCGCTATCTGGCCCATCGGGGTCTCAAGGATGATGCCGGCCGCAAGGTCTGGGGTGTGTTTGGCGATGGCGAGATGGACGAACCGGAAAGCCTCTCCGCCTTGAGCCTTGCCGCCCGGGAGGGCCTTGATAATCTGATCTGGGTGGTGAACTGCAATCTGCAGCGTCTCGACGGCCCGGTGCGGGGCAATGGCCGCATCGTTGATGAGCTTGAAACCCAGTTCACTGGGGCGGGCTGGAATGTCATCAAGCTGCTGTGGGGGTCGGACTGGGACGGTCTTTTCGCCCGGGATCGGGACGGTGCACTGATCAAGGCATTCGCGGATACGGTGGATGGGCAGTTCCAGACCTTCGCTGCGAAGGACGGCGCCTACAATCGCGACAATTTCTTCGGCCAGAATGAATCCCTCAAACGCCTGTGCGAAGGCCTGACCGACGAACAGATCGATCGCCTAAAGCGCGGTGGACACGATCTGGTGAAAATCCACGCGGCTTACCATGCCGCCATCCATCACAGTGGCCGCCCCACCGTGATTCTCGCTCAAACCAAGAAAGGTTATGGCATGGGTGAGGCCGGGCAGGGAAAGATGACCACCCATCAGCAGAAGAAACTGGATCGCGAGGCATTGTTGAGTTTTCGGGATCACTTCCAGCTGCCCTTGTCGGACGAGCAAACCGAGTCACTGGCATTTTACAAGCCCGATGACGATAGCCCGGAGATGCATTACCTCCACGCAAGGCGCAAGGCTCTGGGGGGATATCTGCCGGCCCGACGCACCAGTGCCGAACCGGTAGCGGTTCCGGGCATTGAAAAATATGCGAACTTCGCACTGGAGGCGGATGGCAAGGACATGTCCACCACCATGGCCTTCGTGCGGATGATGGCAAACCTGATGAAGGACAAGCATCTCGGTCGTCGTGTCGTACCCATTGTCGCCGACGAGGCGAGAACCTTTGGCATGGCCAACCTGTTCAAACAGGTGGGAATTTATTCCAATGTCGGGCAGAAATACGAACCCGAGGATATTGGCTCGATCCTCAGCTACCGGGAAGCACAGGACGGCCAGATCCTCGAGGAAGGCATTACCGAGGCCGGCGCCATCAGTTCGTGGATCGCCGCGGCGACGAGTTACTCCGTTCACGGCCTGAGCACCCTGCCATTCTATATCTACTATTCGATGTTCGGATTCCAGCGTATCGGCGACTTTATCTGGGCGGCCGGAGATCAGCGCGCACGGGGCTTCCTCATGGGGGCAACGGCGGGAAAGACGACGCTGGGCGGCGAAGGACTGCAGCACCAGGACGGTCACAGCCACCTGGTGGCATCCACGGTACCGAACTGTCGAGCCTACGATCCGGCCTTTGCCGGGGAGTTGGCTGTGATTCTGGACCACGGCATGCGGGAAATGCTCGAGAGGCAGAGGGATGTCTTCTATTACATCACGGTAATGAACGAGAGCTACGGGCAGCCATCACTGCCCGCCGGCGTCGAGGAAGATATCATCAAAGGCATGTATCGGTACGCCAGCCAGTCGCCAAGGAAAAGCCGTGGCAAGGCGCACCTGTTGGGATCGGGAACCATCATGCTGGAAGTCATCGCCGCCGCGGATCTTCTGGCGAAGGACTGGGGTGTGGAGTCGGACATATGGAGTGTGACCAGCTATACCGAGCTGGCACGAGAAGCGCGGGAGATTGAACGGTGGAATCGTTTCCATCCCACCGAAACACCCCGCCACAGCCATGTGGCCAGTTGCCTTGATGGCGATGTGCCCGTGGTGGCGGCGTCAGACTATGTGCGGGCGGTACCTCAGCTTGTTGCCTCCTATGTCGACGCGCCCATGACCATTCTGGGAACCGATGGCTACGGCCGCAGTGATACGAGGCCGGTATTGCGAGACTTCTTTGAGGTCGATCGTTATCACATTACCGTGGCGACACTGTCGACGCTGGCGAGAGGAGGCATCATCGCTGTGGATCTGTGCGCAAGTGCCATCGAAAAATACAACCTGAACAGCGAAGCAGCACCCTCCTGGGAGGTATGAATGAGTGGCATGTTGGAAATACGGGTGCCCGATATTGGCGGCGCGCAAAACGTCGAGGTGATCGAACTCATGGCAATGCCAGGGAGTGTGGTGGAGGAGGGCCAGGGTATTATTTCCGTGGAAACCGACAAGGCAACCATGGAAATTCCCGCCCCCCTGGGCGGGCTGATCAAAGCGCTCACCATCAAGGAGGGTGACAAGGTCAGTCAGGGTGATCTGATAGCGATGATGGAGCTGGTCGGGCAGGAGCAACCCCCCCTGGACAATCAGCAAGGCGAATCCGGGGAGGAGGATACCGGGATAGTGGAGCCTGTCGCGAGCAGAGCTGCGGAAGAAGCTTTGGCGCCGCCGCAAGACCCAACGGCAAAGGCGCGGATGGTGGCGATTGTGTCCGGCGACAGTCAGCAGGTTCCCTATGCTTCGCCATCCATCAGGAAGCTTGCCAGGGAGCTCGACGTTCCGCTGGCTTCCGTGGTGGGTACAGGGGAGCGAGGGCGCATTACCCGGGATGACCTTCACGCCTATGTCAGAAGTATGGTGCGCATCCAGGATGCCGCGGCTAATGCTCCTCAAGCCTCCGAGGGTTTTCCCGGTCTTCTGCCCTGGCCAAAGGTGGACTTCGAGAAATTTGGAGCGGTGGAGCGTCGCGAACTGCCCCGCATTCGCAAAATCAGTGGCGCGAACTTGCATCGCAATTGGGTTAGCATCCCCCATGTCACCAATCACGAGGATGCCGATATCACCGAGCTTGAGGCATTCCGCGTACAACTGAGCAAGGAGCAGGAGAGGGCCGGGGTCAAGGTCACCCTGCTGGCGATGCTGATCAAGGCCAGCGTGTCCGCGCTGAAGGCGTTCCCCGAATTCAATGCGAGTCTGGACGGCAATGAGCTTGTCATCAAGCGCTACTATCACATCGGATTTGCCGCCGATACACCCAATGGGCTCGTGGTGCCTGTGCTGCGGGATGCCGATCAAAAAGGCATTCTCACCATTGCCCGGGAAGTGGGCGAGCTGGCCAGAACAGCGCGAGAGGGCAAATTGAGCGCCGCCGAGATGAGTGGCGGTACATTCACCATTTCGTCCCTGGGGGGGATTGGTGGCACCTACTTCACCCCCATTATCAATGCGCCTGAAGTGGCCATTCTGGGTGTCTCGAAGGCGCGAATTCAAATGGTCTGGAATGGTGAAGCGGCGCTGCCGAGGCTGATCCTGCCCATGAGCCTGAGTTGGGATCATCGCGTGGTGGACGGCGCCATGGCGGGTCGTTTCAATGCCCACCTGGCTACTGTCCTGGCGGACTTCAGGCGTGCCTTGCTATAGGCACCCGTGCGGAACAAGGGATCAGAATCGACAGGCGGGTAACGGGGATCCACCAGAGACTACAGTATTGCGCTTACCCGTCCGAAAACCTGTCGAGGAAGCAGCCGTGTGATCTAGCATGGCGGCTGAGACGGCTGGTGCCGAGGCAGGAACCGGTGTCCCGTTGTAAGGTGGGTCGACTAGCTATTGATGACGTTGTCTTGAAAAACAATTTCGAAAATGAAGGCGATCGTGTGGTAGATCTCCGTTTCAGAGAAGACGTTGCGGCCGGTAAGCGCCTGGAACTCACCGGATAGTGTAAAGGTTGTGCCTGCTGAACCGATGATGTGGTAATAAAGCCGAATGGGATCGCACTGGCGCACACTGCCTTCCAGCTGTCCTCGCCGTATCAAATTCACCACGAAGTCAAAGTGCCGTTTGAGATGCGCGTCCAGAAGCCACCGTATGCGGTCGGAATTCTGGGTGCTCGCCATGGTGAGGATACGATGAACCTCGGGCCTTTTTGCTGAGAGGCGCACGAATCGCTCGATAAACTTTCTCAGAATGGGGCCTGCGGGCTCGGACTGATCATGGGCGAAAAGGGTGAGAATCGAGTCGGTGTATTCCCCCACGGTAGCATCCATCGTGGCAGCCCAAAGATTCTCCTTGTTCTCGAAATGGTAGATGATGAGAGAATGGGTGGTGCCCAGATCCTTGGCAATGTTGCGAATGGATGCGCCTTCAAAGCCGTAAAGACTGAAGTGCTGTAGGGCAACCTCAATGATATCCTTTTTGAAGCGATCACCCTTTGGGGATGCACGTGACAATCGCTTTTCGTTGAACGCGACCTGCTTGTTCATCAACAACACCGTCTTCGAAGGCTTGGTAGTTCCCAGTTTTCCATGCCGCTTTTGGGGTTGGTACCCGGCCTTGAGTCACAATGGCAAAGCGGCATGGCTGGATCTAATGAGAGAGGTCGCCTTCTTCACAAAAACCTGGATAGGGTAGCGTAGCGTGAAAGCAAGCTGTCTACCGATCTCATCGCCCCGTGACTTTTCGAAGCAGCGCCTCGCAATTGTCCGGTAGATCGTCACCTGACCAGGCGATGTGTTGATCGGGTCGTACCAGAATGTAACGCTTCTTGAATATCGCCTTGGCCTGATCTTCAACCACTTTGACAACCGTCAAGGGCACGCCCATGTGCGACGCGGTCTCGGCAAACAAGGATATCATCGCGTCGGCGGCGATGTCATCTTCAAAGACAATCAGGGAGAACTGAAGGCCCAGTTTCGAGTGAATCGATTCCCCATTCTCAAGGAAGAGATGCGGTAGCCTAAAGCCGGCCTCGGTCAGCGGGCTATAGTGCAAAGGGTCCATCACCACGCCGGCTGTGTCTTCATCACAGGCGATAACAGGGGAGAGATAGCGGTAGCCAAGCTCGACGCCCCAGCTTTCGTTTTCTGCATTGCCGAGCGCGGCTATCTGCGCGGCGAGTGACTCGCGCCGCGCTACCGCACTCTCATCCGCGCCCTCCAGTTCGCCGGCAAGTTGGTAAAGCCGGCCAATCTCGGCGCGAACCGCCATATGGCGTTTGGATGCATTCAGGCATTGCCAGGCGGTGGCGCGACGCTCTTGCTCATAGGCATCGAGCAAGGCCGAGCCGCCCCAACCCTGCAGATTGGCGGTGATGACCCAGGCCAGGCCTATTGCGTCGGCAATGCCAGAGTTCATCCCATAGCCGCCAGTGGGGATGTACTGATGGGCGGCATCCCCCGCCAAAAGGATTCTTCCCTTGCGATAGGATTGAGACACCACGAAATGCGCCGTCCAGGGGTTTGCCTGCAGGATCTCGTAATCGAAGTGCGTACCAACCCAGGCTTCGAGGACTTCTTCGGCTCGCCAGGTTTCCCCTGTATCTCCTGGCGGAAGCCAGGCTTGCAGGGTCCAGGTGTCCCTGTCATTTTGCGCTATGAGGGTACCGCTGCCGGTTTGATAATGCCATGTGATGCCCCATTTCTGGAGTAAACCAATATCGTTGGAGCGGAAATGGACCATATAGGCGCCGGCCACATGCATGTCGCCATCGAGCTCTATCCCCGCCCGGCGTCGAACACGGCTGCCGCCACCGTCGCACCCGGCAAGATATGCGCAGCTGACATGATCAATCTTCCCCGATGACTGGTTCTTAATCTCGACAACCAGGTGGTCGTCCTTCTCCTCGATGATGCGTTCAAAGGCAGTGTCAAAGCGAACATCCACCAGGGGGCTCTGGTCGATAAGGGCCTTTAACACGGGCTCAATGTCGATCTGGCTTACCCGTAGCGGCGCTTGAGAGGGCTGAGTGCCATCGTTCCTGGTACGAATCTGCTCGGTAAACTCGTTGGCGGACGGGTAGTGAAAGCGGTGCAGTTCATGCCCGGAAAGAGAAGTGATCCAGGCAATATCGAAAGGATTCTCCCGCGGCACTCCCGCATCCCGCAATTTCTCGGTGATGTTCAGCCGGGCAAACAGCTCCATGGTGCGACCGTTGGTCAGGTCCATCTTTGGATGGCGAGTCGTAGTCGCATTGCGTTCAACAAGAATACTGGGCACACCGTAGCGGGCCAGTTCCAGTGCCAGAGTCATGCCAACCGGACCACCTCCGGCGATCAAAACTTGCGTCTTTGTCATTATGGGGTCTCCTCACTTGGGCCCAGCGTGTTTGCTGTGGTTCTGAAACCGGCGAAAGCACGAGGATATATATGCTTCCCGGTTGTCATCTTCGGATCCGAAAGGTCAGGACAAATCAGATTCTATGGCCTGGCTGATCGTGCTGGCATATACTGACCGGGTGGACAGCTCTAATTTAGAGCGGATTGTGCTTTAACGCAACCTCAAGTTGCCTGACAAAGCCAATCGACTTTTGCCTTATCAAGATAAATATATATATATCAGCTATATATGTTGGTATTTATCGAGCTTTCAATGTCCTATGGCTGGCTAGAATAGGCCGTTAGCGCAGCCTCAGGATGAAGCAATCCGATCCCAGTCAAAAATACTTGACCATGTGGAATGTTTGATCTAGCCTAACTGAGCGCATCCAGTGACGCGATAACCGAGAACGGATAATAAGGGGTGATGGTTATGACAAAGCCGATTCAATTGGCCCATGTGGTCCTCAGGACATCTCGATACCGGGAGATGATCGACTGGTATATGGCGGTGCTCAACGCTACGCTTACCTTTGGCAATGAGACTCTCTCGTTCATCACCTATGACGAAGAGCATCATCGCGTTGCGTTCATCCATATTCCGGGCCTGTCGGAGGCCCGGTCTCCAGCCGCGGGCGTTGACCATGTGGCATTTACCTACGCCACCCTTGTTGAACTTCTGGACAACCACGATCGCCTGAAGGGTGTGGGAATACTGCCCTTCTGGTGCATAAACCATGGCCCGACGACATCGATGTACTACCGCGATCCCGACGGCAATCAGATCGAGCTGCAGGTTGAAAATTTCGAGACGGTGCAGGAATCAACCAGATTCTTCTACTCGGATGAATTCAACGAAAACCCCATAGGTGTCGAATTTTCCCCGGACGACCTCCGCGCAAGGCTGATTGCCGGTGAATCCGAGGCATCTGTAAAGCGTCGTCCCAATATTGGGCCGCGGACACTGAGTGATGGTGTACCGCTGGGTTGACGATGGCTTGGCTGTTCGCCGCCGCGTTGCCAGGACCTTTACGCCTATCAAGATAATCACGAGGTAGGCGCAGATGGCATCCTGTTTGGCGATTAGGATGATCCGTTTGGGTAGGGGTGCCACTTGCGCCGGAAATGAGCAGCCCCCTGTGAAGTAGAGCGTGCAACCCGAAATAAATAACGTTGTTACCGAAAAACCGGAGACTAAACCATGAAAAATATAACTGTGTTGCCTTGCAAGAAAATATTGACTCCAGTGATAACCATGCTGGCCGTGGGCATGTCCGCGGACGGTATGGCCGCGGCTCAGTTGGAAGAAGTCATTGTCACAGCTCAGAAGCGTGAGGAGAGTCTTCAGGATGTGGCAATCAGCGTAAGTGCGGTAACCGAGAGCGGGATCGAGAAGGCGGGCATCAAGACCACTGATGATCTGAGTATTGTGGTTCCTGGCCTTAATGTAACCCGTCAGCTTTCCAGTTTTGCGCCCATTCTGCGAGGCATCGGAAACTACAACGCGGCTCCTGGCGGAGAGGGCGCCATCGCGGTCTATGTTGACGGCATCTATCTTCCGAGTGCCCATGGATCCGTGATGTCCCTGGCAAATATTGACCGGGTGGAGGTGCTCCGAGGCCCCCAGGGAACCCTTTTTGGGCGGAATGCCACCGGTGGCCTTATCCATGTCATTACCAAAACGCCATCCCATGAAAAATCCGGTAAGTTCGGCGTAAGTTATGGCTCTCAGGATACGGTTGAAGGGAAGTTTTACCTCACGGGGGGGCTGTCTGAAAAAGTCGCCATGGATCTGGGTGTCTATTATCGGGATCAAGGCGAAGGCTTTGGAGAAAACCTGATCACCGGCAGTGATGCTGTATTCAGGGATGAGCTGGCCATCAAGTCAAAGATGATTATCGATTGGAGTGAGAGAACCCAGATAACTCTGATGGCGGACTATGCCGATTCGGAAACTGACGCGGGTCTCAATCGCCGCGCCGCGGAAGGCACTGTCAATTTGCTTGGGGAGGCTCCTCCCAGCGATTATCATGACCTCAGCACCGCGCGGGATCATGTGTCAAACAACGATCAATGGGGAATCGCCGGAAGAATCGAGACATCATTTGATTCCTTTGACATCCTTGGATCGCTGTCCTACAGAGAAACCGACGCCCATTTCAGCGTTGATCAGGGGGAGGGCTCGGTTCCATTCATCGACATTGACTTGCCAACTGAAGGCGAGACCTATACCGCTGAATTGCAATTCAAATCGAACTCTGACAGCCATATCCAGTGGATCGGCGGATTCTACTATTTTGATGATATCGCCGGCGTATACCCCTTTGATATTACCGGCCCTGGTGTTCCATTCGCCTCAAATGGCATCACCAACGAGCAGGATAGCCGCTCGTGGTCCGTATTCGGCGAGGTGGCCGTTTCGATGACGGAGGACACCAAGGTAACTGTTGGTGTTCGCTACACGGAAGACGAGCGGGATTACTCATCCCAGGCCACGATACTGCCATCGCCGCCATTTCCCGGAGCATTGCCGGCATTCACGGACAAAGAAAAGTGGACCGAGCCGTCCTGGCGAGTCTCTCTTGATCATCAGATCAACCCTGATCTCATGCTGTACGGCTCCTACAGTCGTGGGTTCAAAAGTGGCATCTACAACCTGTTTGGCGGACCACTGCCCCCTGTCGACCCCGAGATTCTCGATGCCTATGAGGTCGGCTTCAAATCTGAACTTGTCGACGGTCGCGTGCGCTTGAATGGCGCGGCATACTACTACGAGTACGATGACCTTCAGCTGAACTATCAGGTTCAGGGCGCGGCCGTGCTGATCAATGCGGCAAGTGCCGAGATCAAGGGCGTTGATCTGGAACTGTTGGCGGCCCTCACTGATACATTGGAGCTAAATGCCAATATTGCCTGGAACGATTCAGAGTTCATCGATTTCCCCATAGCCGAAATCACGGCCCGGCGCGGAACCGATGGATGCCCGATCACCAACCCAACGCCCAACTGTTCCCGTGTTGGCAACGCCAAGGGCAACACGTTGCCCCGAGCCCCTGAACTCACCACCAGTATTGGCTTGAGCTATCAGGAGGATCTTCAGGATTCCTCGATTGGCGCCCATCTGACGTATTACTACAACGATGGTTTCTATAACTAGTTTGCCAACCGGGAGAACTAC
>JAYELS010000007.1:0-13103 GCA_034717695.1 Pseudomonadota bacterium | reverse complement strand
TGCAGCACGCCGGCGCGTATATCCGTCTTGATCAGGTCGGTCATGGGGATGATTCCGTGGGTCGTTGAACGAGCGCGGAGGATAAACCCGGGCGGCGGCGGAGGCCAGCGGGCTCCCCCGGCGGATGGCGGATGACGGCTGCGCCTATGCCGCCCTACGAAATCCAACCGTAGGGCCGAAGAGCGCAGCGTCATCGGCCACAAACCCGCCACGGCACGGCACCCTCGGCGGATGACGGCTTCGCCTGTTCCGCCCTACAAAACCACCCGTAGGGCCGAAGAGCGCAGCGTTATCGGCCGCAAACCCGCCACGGCATGGCACCCTCGGCGGATGACGGCTTCGCCTGTTCCGCCCTACAAAACCACCCGTAGGGCCGAAGAGCGCAGCGTCATCGGCCGAGAACCCAGCGCTGGCGCGCCCAGCCGCTCAGGGCATCGACGCCGAGCACCAGCGCCAGCATGGCGAGGATCACCGTCGCCGCCTGGGCCTCCTGGAACAGGCTCAGGTGCACATACAGCATCTGCCCGAGGCCGCCGGCGCCGACAAAACCGAGAACGCTCGCCATGCGGATATTGTTTTCCCAGCGGTACAGCCCATAGGCCAACAGCTGTGGCCAGACCCCGGGCAGGGTGCCCTGGGCAAAAGCCATGAGCCGCCCGCTGCCCGCCAGGCGCAGGGCCTCCCCGGGGGCGGCGGGGGTGTTTTCGAGGGCCTCGGCATAGAGCCGCCCCAGCACACCGCTGGTGTGGAGGGCGAGGGCCAGGGTGCCGGCGTTGGGGCCGAGGCCGGCGGCGAGCACCATCAGCGCCGCCCACACCAGCTCGGGCACGGAACGCAGGGCGTTGAGGACGAACCGGCTGGCAGATCGCCACGGCCAGCCAAATCGCCCCGCCGCGGGCAGCGCCAGGACAACACCGACGAGGGCCGCCAGCAGGGTGCCGATGGCGGACATGGCGAGGGTCTCCAACCCGCCACGGGCGATGGCGGCCAGGTGCCCGGTGGAGAAGTCCGGCGCCATGAACCCCCGGGCGTAGTCGGCCATCCGGGCGAGGCCCCGGGCACCCATCAGCGCCCCCAGTTCCAGGTCGAGGAAGCGGAACGACAGGGCCACCGCCAGGGCGACGGCGATCACCAACGCGAGGCCGGCGAGGCGCTGGCGCTTCACCCCCGGCCCCTCACACCAGCACCCGCCGCAGCAGGCGGCTGAGCAAGTCCGCGAGCAGCACCAGCAGCAGGAACACCAACAGGATGCTCGCCACCTCGCCCCCGGCAAACAGTCGCATGGACAGGTCCATCTGCTGGCCGAGTCCGCCGGCGCCCACGAAGCCCATGATCACCGAGGCGCGCACCGCGCACTCCCAGCGGTAGAGGCCGTAGGACAGCAGCTCCCCCGCCGCGTTGGGCAGCACGCCGTAGGCGAAGGCGCCGAGCCGGGAACTGCCCGCCGCCAGCAGGGCCCGGGCCGGGCGGGGGTCCACCGATTCGAGGATTTCCCCGTAGACCTTGCCGAGCATGCCGCCGTAGGTGATGGCGATGGCCAGCACCCCGGCGGTGGGCCCGAGCCCCACCGCCCGCACCAGCAACAGGGCCCAGACGATCTCCGGCACGCTGCGCAGCAGGATCAACAGCAACCGCACCGGCCAGCGCAGCAGCCTCCCCCAGGCACCGGGGGCGCCGTCGCCACCGATGGCGGACATGGACAGGGCGCGGCTCGCGAGCAGCGCCCCCGGCAGGCCCACCACCAGGGCCAGGGCCATGCCGGCGGTGGCGATGGCGAGGGTTTCCAGGGTCGATCGCCACAGCAGGTCGAGAAAGGCCGGATCCCGGGCCGGCGGCCAGAAGGTGGCGACGAAATTCCCCATGGCGACAGCGCTGTCCCCCACAAACAGCACGGTCACATCCAGCTCGCTCAGCCGCAGGCCTGGCCACAGCAGGGCCAGCACCAGGAGGGTGAGGGCGAGCCGCCCGGCGGCGGCCGGGTCCCGGGTCGAGGGACTGGGGCCTGCGCTGGTCAGCATCGCGGGATGGGTAGCACCAGGGGCCGCGCACCCTCGCTGTCCGGCGCCGGGGCACGCAGTTGCTCGTTGGCGTAGAGCGCCGCCAGCGCCGCCGCGGGGATGGCGCCGGGGGCACGGTCGAAGAGGATGCGCCCGTCGCGAAGACCGATGATGCGCGGGAAGTGCTTCAGGGCGAGATCCACCGCATGGAGGCTCGCCACCAGGGTCACACCCCGGGATTGCGCCTCGTGGGCCAGCACCGCGAGACTGTGGTCCGCCAGGGTCGGGTCCATGGCGGACACCGGCTCGTCGGCGAGCAGCAGCTCGGCCTCCTGGTACAGCACCCGGGCGATGCCGACCCGCTGCAGCTGGCCGCCGGAGAGCTGGTCGCAGCGGTCGAACAGGCGGTCGGCGAGATCGAGGCGGGCGAGGGTCTCGCCCACACCGTTGATGTCGAGGGGGTAGAGCAGATTGGCGAGGCCCCGGGCCAGGGACCAGCGCCCGAGGCGCCCCCCTCCCACCGCCGTCACCACCCGCTGGCGGGGCGGCAGGGGCGGCGCCTGGTGGATGAGACCGATCCGCGCCCGCAGCGCCTTGCGGGCGCGGGGGGACAGCCGCCAGGGATCGTCGCCGAGCACCGCCAGCTGGCCTTCGCTCGGTCGCAGGGCAGTGGCCAGAAGGCGCAGCAGGGTGGTCTTGCCGGCGCCGGAGGGGCCGATCACCGCCACCCGCTCGCCGGCGCCAATCGCCAGATCGATCGCGGCGAGGGCGCGGGTGCCGTTGCCGTGGGCGAGGCCGACGCCCGCCAGGGTGACGCTCACCGGCGCGGGCTTATTTCAGGAGGCCGGCGGCCCGGGCCGCCGCCTCGATGCCGCGATAATTCTCCGGCGCGGTCTCGATAAAGCGGCTCGCACCCTGCAGATCGAGGATGGCCCTGTGGGCGGGATCGTTCGGGTCCAGGGCGAGGAAGGCGGCCTTGATGCGGGCCGCCAGGGCCGGCTCCAGGGTGCCCCGCACCGTCCAGTTGTAGTCGTAGTAGGGGGGCGTGGTGGCGATCACCCGCACCTTCGCCCCGTCCACCTTGCCGGCGTCCACCAGCTTCTGCCACACGGCAGCGTTCAGCACCCCGGCATCGGCCTTGCCCGCCTGCACCCAGGCGGCGGTGGCGTCGTGGGCGCCGGAGTAGGCCACCCGGCTGAACGCGCTGTCCGGGTCGATGCCGTCCTGCTGGAGGAAGTAGCGGGGCATCAGGTGGCCGGAGGTGGACGACACCGAGCCAAACGCAAAGGTCTTGCCCTTCAGGTCACGGAGGCTTTGCACCGCCGGATCGGCGCTGATGAACTTGCTGGTGAAGTGCTGGTCCTGCTCCCGCTGCACCAGGGGCACGGCGTTGCCGGTGCGCTGGCGGGCCTGGACAAAGGTGAAGCCTCCGAGCCAGGCGAGATCCACCCGGTCCGCCGCCAGGGCCTCCACCACCGCCGCGTAATCGGAGACGGGCACGAAGGTCACCGGCATCCCCAGCTGTTGCTCCAGGTAGGCGCCCAGGGGCTCGAACTTGCGCAGCAGCTCCGTGGGGGCTTCGTCGGGGATGGCGGTAACCCGCAGGGTCTGGGTGGAATCGGTGTGGCCAAACGTGGCCCACAGGGACAGGCACAGGGCGGCGACAAGCGCCAGGAATCGCGTCGACATTGGGGTTCTCCGGTTCAATAGCGGAAAAGGCCCGGCGGCACCAGCCGGCGGGGAGCGGGGATTATACGGCCATTGGCGGCCTGGCGGGCACGGGGGAACGGGGCGGCGACTGGCGGCGGGCCTTCAGCGGAACTAGGCTTGAAGACTCAAACCCCGGAGGCACCTCGCCATGAACAAGCGAATTTCCCTCTTCGCCGCAATTTTCGCCATGCTTTTCTCCATGTCCGCCCTCTCCGCCGCCTACCTCAAGTTCGACGGCGTCGAGGGCGAATCCCGGGACAAGGACCACAAGGGCTGGATCGACCTGCTGTCGGTGAGCGCGGTGGTTTCCCCCCGGGATGCGGCCTCGGGCCTGCCCACCGGCAAGCGCCAGCACAAGCCCGTCACCGTCACCAAGCCCATCGACAAGGCCTCACCGGTGCTGGCCAAGGCGCTCGCCGAGGGCAAGCACCTGACCAACGTCCAGGTGAAACGGGATGGCCATGTCACCGTGCTGAAACGTGCCCGGGTGGTGTCCATCGAACGGGACTCGGCCG
The DNA here is from genome assembly GCA_034717695.1 of Pseudomonadota bacterium. Lineage (GTDB taxonomy): Bacteria > Pseudomonadota > Gammaproteobacteria > Pseudomonadales > Porticoccaceae > NAT127. The sequence goes on along the minus strand of JAYELS010000007.1, from coordinate 8,881 downwards.
GCAATGAGGTGATCACCCTGGAGCCGGTTGTGGTGGACGCCGGCGCGGCGAGCACCAAAGGCAAGGTGGAGGCCACCTGGAAGGTGGAGGAAGGCACCCGGTAGTGGCGGCCCGCGCCCGCGTCAACGGGCCCGCAGGTAATCGACCACGGCGGCCTGATCCCCGCTGAAGACGATTCGCCCCGCCTTGCTGTCCCGCTGGAAGGCGTACATGGGGTCGTAGTACTCCGCCAGCAGGCCCGCGATCCAGGCCCGGTGCAAGTCCACCCCCTCGCCCCGCCCCTGGGCCGCGAGGGCGGCGTCCATGATGGCGGCGAGGCGCTGGTGGCGCTCGCCGCCGAGGCGCTTGACGATGCGGTCGAGGCTGTCCTTGAGGCGGGCGGCAAAGGCGGCGAAACCCTCCTCCTCGCCGTGGAGGGCGACGAACTCCCCGCACAGGTCCACCACGTAATCCCGCAGGATGCGCTCCACCCGCCCTTCGAGGCTGTCCTCCAGCCACACCAGGGGGCATTCCCGCATCAGGTTGTAGAGGGGCAGGGGCACCGAGCAACTGCCGATGGCGCGGTTCTCGTCCTCCACCACGAAGCGGTGGATACCGGCGGCGCGCTTCTTGAGGATATCGATGGCCAGGCGGTTCTCGAAGTCGATCTGGCCCGGTTGGGGGGTGGCGTGCTTGCCGAAGCTGGAGCCCCGGTGGTTGGCGTGGCCCTCCAGGTCGAGGCCGTCGGCGAGCCGGTCCAGCACCTCGGTCTTGCCGGTGCCGGTGAGCCCCCCCACCACCACGAAGGGACATTCCCGAACGGCGCTTTCCAGGGTCTCGATGAGAAAGCCCCGCATCGCCTTGTAGCCGCCGACGATGCGCGGGTAGGGCACGCCGCCGATGTCCGCCAGCCACTGCTGGCTCAGCTGGGAGCGCAGGCCGCCGCGAAAGCAGTACAGGTAGCCGTCCGGGTGATTGCGGGCAAATTCCACCCAGGCGGCGATGCGGGCGGCCTTGATGTCGCCGCTCACCAGCCTGTGGCCCAGGGCGATGGCGGCCTCCTGGCCCTGCTGCTTGTAGCAGGTGCCCACCTTCTGGCGCTCGATGTCGTTCATCAGGGGCAGGTTGTGGGCGCGGGGAAAGGCGCCCTTGTTGAACTCCACCGGGGCGCGCACGTCCAGCAGGGGCCGGTCGTTGAGGAAGATATCGCGAAAATCCGCGCTGTTGTCCCGCATCAGACGACCTCGACGGCGCAGCGCCCGGGGGCCACCAGCTCGCCGATGGGGGCGAGGTCAAGGCCCTGGGCCCGGGCGCTGGCGAGGAACGCCTGCTCCCCTTCGGGGGTCACCGCCACCAGCAGGCCGCCGCTGGTCTGGGGGTCGCACAGCAACAGCTTTTGCGGCTCCGCAAGGGGGCCGATGCGCTCGCCGTAGCTGGCGAAGTTGCGGTGGGTGCCGCCGGGCACGCAGCCCGCCGCGAGGTAGTGGTCGATGCCGGGGATGCGGGGCACGGCGCTGGCATCGAGGCGCGCGGTAAGGCCGCTGCCGTCGGCCATTTCCACCAGGTGGCCAAGCAGGCCAAAGCCGGTGACATCGGTCATCGCCGTCACCCCCGGCAGTTTGCCAAAGGCGGCGCCGGCGCGGTTGAGGGTGCACATCAGGTCCCGGGCGACCCCCTGGTCCCCGGGGCGCAGCTTGCCCTGCTTCTCGGCGGTGGTGAGGATGCCGATGCCGAGGGGCTTGGTGAGGTACAGCCGGCAGCCTGCGGTGGCGGTGTCGTTGCGCTTCAAGAAGCGCCGCTCGACGATGCCGGTCACCGCGAGGCCAAAGATCGGCTCCGGAGCGTCAATGGAGTGCCCCCCCGCGAGTGGGATCCCCGCCTCGTCGCACACCGCCCGGCCGCCGCGAATCACCTCCCGGGCCACCTCCGGCGCCAGCACATTCACCGGCCAGCCGAGGATGGCGATGGCCATCAGCGGGTCGCCCCCCATGGCGTAGATGTCGCTGATGGCGTTGGTGGCGGCGATGCGCCCGAAGTCGAAGGGGTCGTCGACGATGGGCATGAAAAAGTCGGTGGTGGACACCACCCCCCGCTCGTCGTCGATGGCGTACACGGCGGCGTCGTCCTTCGAGGCGTTGCCCACCCACAGCCGGGGGTCGAGGTGCTGGGCGCCGCTGCCGGCGAGGATGGTGTCGAGCACCTGGGGGGAGATCTTGCAACCACAGCCGGCGCCGTGGCTGTACTGGGTGAGGCGGATGGGATCGGTCATGGCGGGCCTGGCGGTGAGGAAAGCCAGGATTCTAGCAAAACCACCCCGGCGCCGGGTCAAGCCCCCGGGCCAATACCCCGCCGGGCGAAATCCCCCCGTATCTCGTCGAGCACGGTGGGATCGTCGATGGTGGACGGCACCTCGAACCCCTCCCCGTCCGCCAGCTTGCGGAGAATGGCGCGGAGGATCTTGCCGGAGCGGGTCTTGGGCAGGCGCCGCACCATCAGCACCTGGCGCAGGCAGGCCAGGGCACCCACCTGCTCCCGGACCATCAGCACCACCTCCGCCTCCAGGGCCGTCTCCTCCATGACCATGCCGTCCTTGAGCACCGCCAGGGCCAGGGGCACCTGGCCCCGCAGCCCGTCGGCGATGCCGATCACCACGCACTCCGCCACCGCCGGGTGGGCGGCCACCACCTCCTCCATCTCCCCTGTGGACAGGCGGTGGCCGGCGACGTTGATGACATCGTCGGTGCGGCCCATCACGAACAGATAGCCGTCCTCGTCCCGGTAGCCGCCGTCCCCGGTGAGGTAATACCCCGGGAAGCGGGCCATGTAGCCCGCCTCGTAGCGGGGGTGGTTGTTCCACACCGTGGCGAGGCAGCCGGGGGGCAGCGGCAACTTGACGCAGATATTGCCCTTCTGGTGGGGCCCGAGGGGGGCGCCGTTGTCGTCGAGGATATGCACATCGAACCCCGGCACCGGCAGGGTGGCGGAGCCGGGCCTGGTGGCGAAGGCCTCGATGCCGATGGGGTTGGCGGCGATGGCCCAGCCGGTCTCCGTCTGCCACCAGTGGTCCAGCACCGGGCGGCCCAGGTGCGCGGCCAGCCACTGGTAGGTGGGCGGATCGAGGCGCTCCCCGGCGAGGAACAGGTACTGGAGGCTCGACAGATCGTGGCGGGCGGCGAGGCTCGCCTCCGGGTCCTCCTTGCGGATGGCGCGGAAGGCGGTCGGGGCGGCGAACAGTGCCTTGACCCCGTACTCCGCCACCACCCGCCAGAAGGCCCCGGCGTCCGGGGTACGCACCGGCTTGCCCTCGTAGAGCACCGTGGTGCAACCGCTGATCAGCGGGCCGTAGACGATATAGGAGTGGCCCACCACCCAGCCCACGTCGGAGGCGGCCCAGAAGACCTCCCCCGGCGCCATGTTGTAGATCGTCGCCATGCTGTAGCCCATCGCCACGGCGTGGCCGCCGTTGTCCCGCACGATGCCCTTGGGTTTGCCGGTGGTACCCGAGGTGTAGAGGATGTAGAGGGGATCGGTGGCCGCCACCGGCACGCAGTCCGCCGGGCGCGCCGCCGCCAGCTGCTCGTGCCAGTCCAGGTCCCGGGGATGGTGCAGGGGCGCGGCGCACTGGGGCCGCTGGAGAATCACGCAGCGCTCCGGCCGATGGCGGGCTGCCTTCAGGGCCTGGCTGAGAATGGGCTGGTAGGGAATCACCCTATCCACCTCGATGCCGCAGGACGCCGACAACACCACCTTCGGCGCACAGTCGTCGATGCGCACCGCGAGTTCATGGGCGGCGAACCCACCGAACACCACGCAGTGCACGGCGCCGAGGCGTGCGCAGGCGAGCATGGCGATCACCGCCTCGGGGATCATGGGCATGTACAGCAGAACCCGGTCGCCCTTCCCCACGCCGAGGTCCCGCAACATACCCGAGCACAGGGCCACCGCGTCCCGCAGCGCCCGGTAGCTGTAGCTGGCCCGGGCGCCCGTCACCGGCGAATCGTAGATCAGCGCCGTGCGCTCGCCGTTGCCGGCGGTGACATGGACATCCAGGGCCAGATGGGCGGTGTTGAGCACCCCGTCGGCAAACCAGCGGGAAACCCCCTGGGCATCCGTGGACAGCCCGGTACGGGGCGGGACGAACCAGTCGAGCCCCCGGGCCTGGTCGAGCCAGAAGGCCGCCGGGTCCCTCACCGTGCTGTCGAATGTCTGCTGGTAGTTCATGGCCTATCACCAAGGGGTTACTGTCTGTACCCAACATTAACCCCTCGGTGCAGGCATTTTCAAACCTAGTTTGCATTCGCTTCCGGGACGAACTGGCGCTGTCGATTCCCTATGAGTACTTCGGCATCGCCCATGCCTATTTCCCGGATTTTGTGATCCGCCTCACCAGTGGCGTCAATCTGCTTTTGGAGATCAAAGGCACCGAGTCAGATGAGGGCAGGGCCAAGCACCAGGCGTCACAGCGCTGGGTGAGTCCCGTGAATCATTGGGGGGGGGGAACTGAACCTCCAGGGGTTTCATGTCTGCAATAATCCGCAGTAGCTGATCGAAGAGGTCAAGCCGCTGGTATCAACACCCGTGCACTAGTGACAGCTATTTATGACCAAGCGCCAGATTATTTACGACCCGAGACAGGTACCGGCCCATGGCGGCAAAACCGCTACCGTTTTTTTGGTGAACGAAGCCCCCGGCCCGGACGAAGCCGAAGCGAGCATTCCCCTTTACGGTCAGCAAGGTGCAAACCTCTACCACGCCTTGCGACGGTCAGGCATTGAGTGGGCGATGGCGCAAGGACAATTCGCCTGGCCGGTGGCGGCACAGGACACTGTGCGTCTGGGATTGAAGAGGCAATTCCTGGCGTGTCGCAAGGCGCACATCACCTGCACCAATGCTTACGATCGCTGGCCCCGCCAGGATGGCGGCAAGGCCAGATTTTGTACCCCGGGACATGCCGAACTCCTCTCCCCCGCCAATCTCGAGCGGCTGCGCCAGGAAGCAAATGACGCACATCAGGTCATCTTGATTTGTGGAAAGGCTGCCTACCTTGCCTGCACCGGACAGGAAATGCAGGACGCCGGTAAACACGAGCGGCAACCCGTCGGCGATGATGTCCTGCACAACATCAACTCCCGCCTCAATGCAAATTTCAAGGCGGGTTGGTACATGGGGCACACCCGCAGATGGTTGATGAGTCCGGAGTCATCCTTCAAGGCCCTGCGGGCCTGTGCCGCCGTGGTCGGATGGGCACTCAATAGCGACTGGGGATGAGGTCAACGATCACCCGGCCATGAACCGCCGCCAGCTCCCCTGCGCGGTGATGTCCTCCGCGCCCTCGATGCCCCGGGGCTCGCAGATGAATCCCGGCTGCCAGCTGCCGTCCGCCAGCTCCACCTTGCCGATGCCGAGGGGCGCGGGGATGCCCGCCACGAAACTGCCGAACTCGGCGGCGGGTACCGCCCACACCTCCACCTCGATGGCGGCGCCGCCCTCCTCCGCCCTGACCAGCCCGGGCCGCTTGGGGGGGCCGCCGGCGAGGGCGTAAAAGCGGTATTTCGCTGCCGTGGTGGTGCTGGCCATCAAGCGGGCGCCGCGGCCGGTGAACTGGTGGTTGAGGGGAAAGCCGGAGAGATGGGCACCGCATACCACCACGGGAATCCAGTCGGGGCTGGCGCTGGGCAGCGGGGCTTGCGGCACCCGGGCAAGGCCCGTGGCGCCGAGGGGCAAGGGGGAATCCGCAAGGTAGCGCTGGGTGAGGGCCAACAGCGCCCGGTCACTCCCCGCCGGGCCGAAGGCGGTGACGCCCCAGGGCAGGCCGTTGCCGAGAAAGCCTGCGGGCAGGGCGACGGCGGCGAGGTCCAGGAGGTTCATGAAATTGGTGTAGTACCCCAGGTTGCTGTTGAGCTGGATGGGGTCGGCCAGCACCTCGTCCACCCGGTAGAGGGTGCCGGCGGTGGGTGTGAGGGCCACATCCACGTCGGCGAAAAACCGCGCCGCGAGGCGGCGATAGCCCGCCATCTGGTATTCCGCCTTGAAGGCCTCCACCGCCGTGGCCCCGCTGGCGGGTGCGATGATCTGGCGAATCACCGGGTGCAGGGCGTCGGGATTCGCCGTGATCAAAGGCTCCGTGGCGGCATGGCGCTCCGCCACCCAGGGGCCCTGATAGAGGAGCCGAGCGGCGTCGAAAAACGGCGAGAAATCCCGCTCGACGACGGTGGCTCCCAGGGCCTTTAAGCGCTCCACCGCCTCGCGAAACAGTGCCGGGCCATCGCCGTTGCCGAAGAACGCCAGCTGTTCAGTGGGCGGCACCGCCACCGAGAACCCGCCCCCGCCCAGTCCCGGCCACAGGCTGTCCACCAGGGGGCGGGCGTAGTCGTCAGCCCCGTCGAGCTGGGCGGCGATATCCAGCACCGCCCGGGCATCCCCGGCATCCAGGGCAAAAATGCTGATGGTGTCGAGGGTGCGGCAGGCGGGCACCATGCCCCGGGCGCTCAGCACGCCCCGGGTGGGCTTGAGCCCCACCAGGTTGTTGAAGGACGCCGGCACCCGGCCGGAGCCGGCGGTGTCGGTACCCAGGGCAAAACTGGCAAGCCCCAGGGCCACGGCCACGGCGGAACCGGCGCTGGAACCCCCGGAGATATAGTCCGGGTTGAAGCTGTTGCGACACGGCCCCCAGGGTTCCGGGGAGCGGGTGCCGACGAGCCCGGTGGCAAACTGGTCGAGGTTGGTCTTGCCCACCGGAATGGCGCCGGCGTCGAGCAACAGCCGCACCACGAAGGCATCCGCCGCTGGTGTGTAGGCAAAGGCCGGGCAGGCGGCGGTGGTGGGAATGCCCGCCAGATCGATATTGTCCTTGATGGCAAAGGGAATGCCGTAGAGGGGCAATTCATCCGGTGACTTCCCGTCCAGGGCCGCGAGGTAGGGCGCCTGCTCGGCCTCGCTCAGCAGGTGGATCCAGATATTGCGGTCGCGGTAATTCGCCGCCCGGGCGCGAATGGCGGCCATCACCTCCGCCGGAGCGACGCCGCTGGCGTAGCAGGCCCGCAGCGATGGGATGGTGAGGGAAAGGGTCGACAAATCGAGGCTCACAGCGCGCCCTCCGGTTTCATGGTCAATAGTCGTTGCCCCGCCTGCACCGGCTGACCGGGCTGGAAGAGGATGCTTTCCACCACCCCATCCTCGGGACTGTGGACTTCGATTTCCATCTTCATGGATTCCAGCACCACCAGCACGTCGCCCCTGTTGACCCGGGCGCCCGGCTTGACCTCGATCTGCCAGATGCTGCCCGCCGCTTCGCTTTCCACCGCCACATGGCCCTCAGGCAGTGCTTCCTCGTGGCCGGTTTCGTGGATGGGGGTTTCCGAGGAGAAGTTGAGCTGGCCGCTGTCCTTCCAGCGCCGCAGCTCCTCGGCGAAGGCCTGCTGACGCTGGGTGGTGAAGGCGGCAATCTCCCCTTCGTGGCTGGCAAGGTAGGCGCGGTAATCCGCCAGGGAGAATTCCGTCTCCTCGATGCGCAACGGGTAATTGCCGAGGGGAAACTGGCGGCGAATCTCCAGCAGCTCGTCGCCACTCACCTCGTAGAAGCGGATCTGGTCGAAAAACCGCAGCAGCCAGGGCTCACTGAATTCCGCCGTGTGGCGGTAGCGGTTCCACATTTGCAGGGTGCGCCCCACAAACTGGTAGCCGCCGGGGCCCTCCATGCCGTAGATGCACAGGTAGCTGCCGCCGATACCCACGGAATTTTCCGCGGTCCAGGTGCGGGCCGGGTTGTATTTGGTGGTCACCAGGCGGTGGCGCGGGTCGAGGGGGGTGGCCACTGGCGCCCCCAGGTAGACGTCCCCCAGGCCCATCACCACATAGCTGGCGTCGAAGACGATTTTTTTCACATCATCAACCGAGTCTAGCCCGTTTATACGGCGGATAAATTCCAGGTTGTCCGGGCACCAGGGGGCGTCCTTGCGCACCGATTGCATGTATTTTTCCACCGCCAATTTACAGGCGGCGTCGTTCCAGGACAGGGGCAGGTGGACGACCCGGGAGGGCACCCGCAGGCTGTCGATATTGCCCAGGCTCGCGGCGGCGGCCAGCAGCTGGTCCAGCAATTGCGCCAGGGCCAGGGTTTCGGGCCGGTAATGGACTTGGAGGGAGCGGATGCCGGGGGTCATTTCGACGATGCCGGGCACCGCCATTGCTTCCAGCTTGAGCATCAGGCCGTGGATGCGAAAGCGCAGGGCGATGTCCAGTACCGCATCGCCGAGCTCGACCAGCAAAAATTCGTCACCCGCCACCCGCATCACCAGCTCGGTGCCATCCGGCAGTTGCCCGCGGTGAACGATGGGGGAGCAGTGGCGCCAGCCAGATACGCTCGATATAGCCTGCTCCGCTGGCGCCAGGGTATTCAGCGCCTGCCGCTGCTGGTTGCGAGCGGCCACCGCCTCCGCCACGGTGATGGGCACAAAGCGGATTTTGTCCCCGGCCTTGAGCTGGCCGAGCTTCCAACGGTCGGCGCCGATCACCGTGGCGGGGCAGACAAAGCCACCGAGGCTGGGGCCATCGGGCCCGAGGATCACCGGCATGTCGCCGGTAAAGTCGATTGAGCCAAAGGCGTAGGCGTTGTCGTGGATATTGGACGGGTGCATACCCGCCTCGCCGCCGTCGCTGCGGGCCCACTGGGGTTTGGGGCCGATCAGGCGCACCCCGGTGCGGCTGGAGTTGTAGTGCACTTCCCAGTCGGCGGCGAAAAAGGCGTCCATGTCCCCCTCGGTGAAAAATTCCGGGGCGCCGTGGGGGCCGTAGATAACGCGGAGTTGCCAGTGGGTGGTGAGGGCCGGGACTGGCGTTTCCGAGGGGCCGGAGCAGCGGGGGGCAGTCGGTGAGACACGCTGTGAATACATCCCTGTAAGCT
>JAYELS010000006.1:16044-64084 GCA_034717695.1 Pseudomonadota bacterium | reverse complement strand
TTCGGCCCTACGGGGTGAGTTGGTCGGGCGGAGTCCCCCTTCGGGGGGCACGGAGGCGCACCGCCGGAGTTCTCGCAGTGTTGGATCCCATGGCCACCGCATGTCCCCGGAGGGGGCTTTGGCCCCTCCGGGCGGTATGTAGGGCGGAAAAGGCGCAGCCGTCATCCGCCGGGATTCTCGCGGTGCCGGGTTCCGCGGCCGATGATGCTTCGCTCTTCGGCCCTACGGGTGAGTTGGTCGGGCGGCGTCCCCCTTCGGGGGGGCACGGAGGCGCACCGCCGGAGTTCTCGCAGTGTTGGATCCCATGGCCACGGCATGTCCCCGGAGGGGGCTTCGGCCCCACGGGTGGGGTGTAGGGCGGAAAAGGCGCAGCCGTCATCCGCCGTGATTCTCGCGGTGCGGTTCCGCGGCCGATGATGCTTCGCTCTTCGGCCCTACGGGGTGAGTTGGTCGGGCGGAGTCCCCCTTCGGGAGTCGCGAAGGCACAGCGGAACGCCGGCAGGCTGTGCCTGGCGGCCGGAAATCCTGGTGCGGAATGGAGCGAAGCGAAATGGCGCACCCGAGAGGATTCGAACCTCTGACCTTTGCCTCCGGAGGGCAACGCTCTATCCAGCTGAGCTACGGGTGCGGAGTGGGCTGCGGTGGCCGGCGGTGTGCCGGCGCGACAGGGCGCGTAGTCTATACGATCGAAAGGGAAAGAGGTACCCACCTTTGCCCGCTATCCCGTCTTGCCGCTGTTTGTTCCCCCGGCCTTCCCCGGCGGCGGCTGGGGTGGTTGAATAGGCCCCCGCCGTCAACCGCTGCGCCCTGCTGTCCGCCATGAGCCTCGTCGATTCCCCCATCCCCACCAATATCATCACCGGCTTCCTGGGGGCCGGCAAAACCACCGCCATTCAGTCGCTGCTGGCGGGCAAGCCCGCCGGGGAGCCCTGGGCGGTGCTGGTCAACGAGTTCGGCGAGGTGGGTATCGACAGCCGCCTGATGGGCGCCGCCGCTGGCGAGGTGGTGATCCGCGAGGTGCCGGGGGGCTGCATGTGCTGCACCTCGGGGCTGCCCATGCAGGTGGCCCTGAACCAGTTGATCGGCCGGGCGCGGCCCCGGCGACTGTTGATCGAGCCCACGGGCCTTGGTCATCCCCGGGAGGTGATCGAGGTGCTCGGCGCGGCTTACTATCGGGGGGTGATCGACCTGCGGGGGACCCTCACCCTGGTGGATGCCCGCAATCTGGGGGATGGGCGTTACACCGGGCACGACATCTTCAACCAGCAGCTGGCGGTGGCGGATCTGATCGTTGCCAGCAAGGCGGATCTATACGGCGACGGGGCCCTTGACCGGCTGGCGGCCTACCTGGCGGAGCGGGGCCTCGGCCAGGTTCCCGTTGCGCCGGCGGCGCGGGGGATGGTTTCCCCCCACTGGCTCGATCTGCCACGCCGGGGTGGCGCCGAGGGGGTGCCCGGCGCGGCCTTCGCGGCGGCGAGGGCGGATGGCGCTGGCCTGGCGGTGGGCGCGTTGCGGCCATCGGCGGCGCCCCTGGCGATTCCCCCCTGCGGTTACCTGCGGGTGGATGGCGCCGGGGAGGGGCTGGTGAGCAGCGGTTGGCTGTTCGCGCCGCGCTTTACCTTTGCCTATCGCCCCCTCTACAACCTCCTGTGTGGCGTGGACGCCCTGCGCCTCAAGGGGGTATTCATCACCGATCAGGGGGTGGTGGGGTTCAATGGCGCGAACGGCGTGCTCAGCACCCTCGGCCTCGACGACAGCCTCGACAGCCGCATCGAGCTGATCGGCGAGAGCCGCGGGCCCTGGGCGGGCCTGGAGCAGGGGCTGCTGGACTGTCGCCTGGAAGAGGGGGAAGTGCCCGGCGGGTAAGTGTTGTCGGGCCTAAGCCTCGGGCCCCTTAAGCCCCCATGGTCTGAGCGCCGGCGCGGTGGCGGTCCTATGCTTTGGTATCCCCACCCATCGGCCGACCCGGGAGGCAAGCCATGGCCATCGCGCCCACCCTCAAGAGTTACCTGGATGACCACCACATCCACTACGACACCCTCAGCCACCGCCATTCCAGCAACTCCATGGAAACCGCCGCCACCGCCAAGGTGCCCCTCTCCCAGCTGGCCAAGGCGGTGGTGTTCCGGGACGAGAACCGCCAGTACCTGATGGCGGTGGTGCCATCCCTGTGCCGCGCCGAGGTGTCGCGGCTCAATACCCTCACCGCCCACCAGCTGTCCCTCGCCGAGGAGCGGGAGCTGGGCCAGTTGTTCGGCGATTGCGAGGTGGGGGCGGTGCCGCCCCTCGGCACCGCCTACGACGTGCCGGTGATCTGGGACGAGCGCCTCGGGGAGATGGAGGATCTCTATCTGGAGGCGGGGGACCACGAAAACCTGGTGCACCTGAAGCGCGGCGAGTTTACCCGCCTGATGGCGGAGAGCAGTCGCGGGCGGTTCTGCCAGGCGATGATCTACGCCCATTGAAGGCACTGATGGCGGGCGCCGTGCCCGTCAGCCCGCCGCCAGGAGGGCGCAAAAGCGCCGGTAGCGATCCCCCAGGGCGGGATTGGCGCTCGGCGTGAAGCTGTCCTCCGGGGGCCTTGGCCAGTCGCTCGGCTGTCCCGCCGCCAGCCAGGCGATGCCCCGGGCGGTGGCCTCGGTGGCGGCGGGGCGGCTGACCGCCAGGCCGCTCAGGTCCGCGAGGCGCTGGCACAGGCCGTCCGCCCGGGCGAGGCCGCCGCTCACCCGCAGGCGCGTCGGCGCCACACCGGCGCGGGCCAGGCAGTCCAGGTTGGCCTCAAGCAGAAAGACGATGCTCTCCGCCACCGCCACGCCCCGTTGCCAGGGCTCCCCGTCCCCCTCCAGTCGCGCATCCGGCCCCGCCCGCCACCAGGGGGACCCGAGCCCGCCGACGGTGTTGACAAAGATCGGCGGCGCCCCGGGGCGTGCCAGCCAGTCGTCCAATTGTGGCGCGATGGGGCCGATGCCCCAGTGCTCCTCCTCCCAGGCGAGGGCGGCGCCGGCCCCGTTGACGGTGCCCTCCAGGCTGTAGGTCACGGCATCCGGCCCGCTGCTGGCGATGCCCCCCAGCAGCTCGTCGTCCAATACCAGGCGCGATCCGGTGGGCACCAGGGCGAAGGCCCCGGTGCCCATGTTGATCTGGGCGACGCTGGGCTGTGGTTCGCCGAGGCCGTGGAGGGCGGCGTTCTGGTCGCCGTTGACGGCCGTCAGGGGAATGGCGGTGCCCGCCAGGGTGCCGAAGGGGTGGCGGATGGGCCGGCACTCGGGGAGCACCGGCCGGGGAATGCCGAACAGATCCAGCAGCCCCGGGTGCCAGTCCCGCTGGCGGAGGTCCCAGAGCAGGGTGCGGGCGGCGTTGCCGTCGTCCACCACCAGGGGGCCGCCCGCCACCAGATGAAACAGCAGATAGCTCGCCAGTGGCCCCATCGCCAGGCGCCCCGCCCGCTGGGCGCGGGCCACCGCGGGCGTCTGATCCAGCAGCCAGCGCAGCTTGCTGGCGCCGTAGTGGGGGGAGAGGGGCAGGCCGGTGATGGCGCGGACCCTGCCGGCCTCGGGGGTGAAGCCCGCGAGCCAGCCGGCGGCGCGGCGGTCCTGCCAGCTGAGCACCGGGGAGAGGGGCTCCCCCGTGCGGCGATCCCAGGCCACCACGCTGGAGCGCTGGGTGGCGAGACCCGCCCGCGCCACCACCCGGCCCCGGGCCGCCGGGGACCCGAGCACCTCCGCCATGGCGGCCCGGGTGGTGGCGAGAATCTCCCGCGGGTCCTGCTCGACCCTGTCCCCCCGGCGATGGAGGGCCACCGGCCGTTCCGCCACCGCCAGGCACTCGCCCCGGCCGTCGAACAGCAGGGCGCGGCTGGCGTGGGTGCCCTGGTCGAGGGCGAGGGTCAGGGTGTCGGCGGTGGTGTTCGGAGGGGCTGTCACGAAAAGGGGTGCGCGCCGGCGCTCGGGTCGCCGGCGCCCGGGGGTTACTTTTCCAGCATGCTGCGCAGCATCCACGCGGTTTTCTCATGCACCTGCATGCGCTGGGTGAGCAGGTCGGCGGTGGTCTCGTCGGTGGCCTTGTCCACCACCGGGAAGATGGAGCGGGCTGTGCGCACCACCGCTTCCTGGCCTTCCACCAGCAGCTGGATCATCTCCTCGGCGGTGGGCACGCCATCGGTCTCCTTGATGGACGACAGCTTGGCGTAGGCCTTGTAGGTGCCGGGGGCCGGGAAGCCCAGGGCGCGGATGCGCTCGGCGATGAGATCCACGGCGAGGGCCAGTTCGTTGTACTGGGTCTCGAACATCAGGTGCAGGGTGTTGAACATGGGCCCGGTGACGTTCCAGTGGAAGTTGTGGGTCTTGAGGTAGAGGGTGTAGGTGTCCGCCAGCAGGTGGGCGAGGCCCTCGGCGATTTTGGCGCGGTCGCCGTGGTCGATGCCGATATTGATTTCGGTGGAGGACTGCTTTTGCTTCTTGGCCATTGTGACTCCTGGGTATCGCGGTTGACGTGACCGGGGCTGGCGCGGATGCGCGGCCCCGCTCGGCAGGTTTGCACGGACCCAAGTCTAGCCCCGGGGGTGGTGGCGGGCAAACGGATTGTCGCGCAGGGTTGTCCTGGCGCAAGCGGGCGGTCGCCCCGCTCCGCCGCTGGTCAGGCCGGTGGACGTTCCATCCGCGCCGGGCTGCGCCTGCTTTCTCGCCGCGATATGTTGCCCTGGCGGGCAATGGGCCACGCATTTACAGTCTTTGCAGTGATGAGCGGATGCACCAGACTAGCCGCAATCGCGCCCCCGGCCACCGAGGATACTTCCGTTGAGATTGAAACAGGTCATTGCCGTCGCCAATATCGTCGTCGCCCTGGTGGTGGCCGGCGCCCTGGCGATCCAGGGCAGTCTGGATCGGGGGCGGGTGATCGCCGGGGCGGAGGCGGATGCGGTGAACCTCGCCAGTGCCCTCGCCGAGCATACCCGGCAGACCTTGCTTGCCCTGGACCTTGCCATCGGCAGCCTCCCCGACGCCGCCATTGCGGGCAGGGGGCTCGACAAGGCCGTGCTCCACCGGGTGTTGAGGGAGCGCCAGGCGCTGTCCCCCGGCACCTTCGGCTTCTACGTGATCGACAGCGATGGCCGGCTGGCGGCCACGTCCCTCAGGGAAAACCCCGAGCCGGTGTTTCTTTCGGGCCATCCCGAGTACGGTGCCCACCGGGACGATCCCGAGGCCGGCCTGGTGATCTCGCCCCCCCGCAAGGGCACCATCGGGGATGCCCGGGACCGCTGGATCCTGACCCTGAGCCGGCGCCTCGAAGCCCCCGGCGGCGCCTTTGCCGGGGTGGCGGTGGCGGTGCTGTCCCTCGACTACCTGCTGGATTTCTACCATGCCCTGCGCCTTGGCGATAAGGGCTCGGTGGCGCTGTTCAACGGCGACGGCATCCTGGTGGCGCGCAGCCCCCTGGCGGAAAGCCACATGGGGCGCAGCTACGCCGACAGCGAGTTGATCAGCAATTACGCCCGCCAGCAGGGCCGCGGCCAGTTGCGCACCCGATCCCCGGTGGATGATGTGGCGCGGGTCTATGGCTTTCATCGGGTCGAGGGTGCCGACGCCCTGGTGCTGGTGGGGCTCGACGAGGCCACGGTGCTGGCCGGCTGGCGCCAGCGGATGCTGTTCGACGGCGCCATCGCCGGGCTTGCGTTCCTGCTGTTCCTCGCCGCCTCCCTGGCCACCCTCGCCTGGGTCCGCCAGCGCCATGCCTGGGAACGGGAGCGCACCTGGCGCCTGCGCCTGCTCGCAGAGGAGAGCGCCGCGCTGCTCAGTTTCCGCGACGTCGAGGCCATGCTCAATCACGTCGCCGCCACCGCGCGGACCCTGATCGGCGCTCACCAGAGTCTGGCGAGCCTGACGGTGGACCCGACATTTGCCCAGGACATCAATGCCCTGAGCCTCTCCGACAAGTACGCCCGTTGGCGGGATTACGACGAGGCGCCGGACGGCTCCGGCATCTACCGCCTGGTGTGCCAGCACAACCAGCCCCTGCGCCTCACCCAGGCGGAGCTGGAGGCCCACCCGGCATGGCGGGGCTTTGGCGCGGCCCGGGATCGCCATCCGCCGATGCGGGGCTGGCTGGCGGTGCCCATCATCGGTGGTGACGGCGCCAATCTGGGCCTTTTGCAACTGTCCGACAAGGAGCGCGGCGAGTTCACCGAGGACGACCAGAGTGAGCTGACCCAGCTGGCCGGCATCGCCGCGGCGGCCATCGAGCACCTGCGGGCCAGCGCCGCCCGGGAGGAGGCCCTGCTCGCCGCCCACGCCGCCCGGGCGGAGGTGGAAACCATCTTCACCTCCATCTCCGACGCGGTCTACGCCCTCGACAACGACTGGCACTTCACCTACCTCAACGCCCAGGCGGAGCGCCTGCTCAACCGCCGCCGCGAGGACCTGGTGGGCAAGCTGGTGTGGGCGGAGTTCCCGGAGACCCTCGATACCGTGCTCTACACCGAGTACCAGCGCGCCCGGGCGGAGAACACGCCGGTGAGCTTCGAGTTTTTCTTCCCGCCCCTCGACACCTGGTTCGCGGTGCGGGCCTTCCCCCACGGCGGCGGTCTGACGGTCTACTTCCAGGACATCTCGCGGCGCGTCGATACCGAGGAGCGCCTGCGCCAGGCCCAGAAGATGGACGCCATCGGCCAGCTCACCGGTGGCGTGGCCCACGATTTCAACAACATCCTCACGGTGATTCTCGGCGCCGGGGAATCCCTGCTCGATCACCTCGCTGATGCCCCGCCGGCCATTCGCGGCCAGGCCGAAACCATCGTGAAGGCCAGCGAGCGCGCCGCCTCCCTCACCCATCGCCTCCTGGCCTTTGCCCGCAAGCAGCCCCTCGATCCGCGCCCCACCGCCATCAACCCCATGCTGGCGGAGGTGGAGGACATCCTGCGCCGCCTTTTGGGGGAGAACATCCATATCGAGCTGGTGCGGGGCGGGGGGCTGTGGAAGGCCATCGTCGACCCGGGGGAATTGCAGAACGCCATCCTCAACCTCGCCATCAACGCCCGCGATGCCATGCCCGAGGGGGGCAAGCTCACCATCGAGACCGCCAACATGGCGGTGGACGCCGACTACGCCGAGGCCCACGGCATCAGCCCCGGGCAGTACGTGATGGTGGCGGTGTCCGACACCGGCACCGGCATGGCGCCGGAGGTGGTGGCGCGGGCCTTCGACCCGTTCTTCACCACCAAGGAGGTGGGCAAGGGTTCGGGGCTCGGCCTGTCCATGGTCTACGGCTTTGCCCGCCAGTCCGGCGGCCACGCCAAGATCTACAGCGAGCCGGGGGAGGGCACCACGGTGAAAATCTACCTGCCGAGGGACTACGGCGGGCAGGAGGCGGTGCTCCCCGGCGAGGCGCGCTCCGCGCCCCACCAGGGCAGCGAGTCGATCCTGGTGGTGGAGGATGACGAGCTGGTGCGCCTGCACACCGTCAACTGTCTGGAGACCTTGGGTTACAGGGTCACCGCCCGGGAGGACGGCCCCAGCGCCCTGGCGCTGCTCGATCGGGAGGGGGTTCGCTTCGACCTGCTGCTCACCGATGTGGTACTGCCGGCGGGGATGTCGGGGCGGCGGGTGGCGGAGGAGGTGGTGGCGCGGCTGCCGGGCATCCGGGTGCTGTACATGTCGGGCTACACCGAGAATGCCATCGTCCACCACGGGCGCCTCGACCCCGGCGTGCACCTGCTCGGCAAGCCGTTTCGCCTCGCGGACCTGGGGCGCAAGGTACGCGAGGTGCTGGACGGGGACTGAACGGGGGCCGGGTTGAAGGCCTGGCCGCAGGGATATTCGGCGGCGCCCACTCAGTCCTCGCCGACGAAGGGCGCGGTGATGGCCCAGCGCTCCAGCATGGCGTCGCGGCGCCGGGCGCCGGCGGTGACCTCTCCCGCCGGGGTAGCTTCATCCTCGGGGTGGATGAAGGTGGGGCCGTGGGGCAGCTCCCGCAGGCCGATGCGGGCCATGTCCACGGGTTTGGGCACGCCGATGTCCTCGGCGTCCCAGCCGGCGATGTTGGACTTTTTCATCTGCGCCCGCAGGGTGGGGCTGTCCACCACCGAGATCAGCAGGTTGAGCACGTCCACGCCCCTGTCCTTCCACTCGATCCACAGGGATTCGCCGAAGTTGAGCATGAACGCCTTGGTGCCGGTGTACATGGCGTACTTCTTGTTGCCGCCAAGGCCCGCCTGGGAGCCCACCAGCAGCAGGCCGCCCCGCCCCCGTTCCACCAGCCGCCCGCCGAGTCGGTGGCACAGCTGGGTGACGGTGGTGACGTTGAGGCGCACCAGATCCTCCCAGGGCTCCAGGGGGGCCTTCAGGAACTCGCTGGCGTAGGGCGGCGCCCCGGCGTTGTAGATGATGAGGCCGAGATCGAGATCCCTGACCCCCGCCTCGATGGTGTCCACCGCGCCGTCCTTCGACAGGTCCGCGGCGATCACCCGTGTCTCGATGCCGTGATCCCGCTCCAGCTCCGCCTGGAACGCCTTGAGGGTCGCCTCGCGCCGGGACAGCAGCACGCAGTTGATGCCCTCTGCCGCCACCTGGCGGGCGAACTCCATGCCGACACCGTGGGAGGCGCCGGCGATCAGGGCCCAGGGGCCGTACTTTTCACTGAAATTGTCTGCAAGACCGCTGTGGCTGGACATTATTCCTCCTCTGGGTAGCGGTGGGGCCGGGCTGTGCCGGCAGCGGGGAGGGGCAAGCCTAGTCCCGCCGGGGGTTCTCGGTCAATACAGTTGTCTTACGAAAAGGTTGGCAACGGCGGGGGCGGCTGGCGATGGAGGGCGGTGGTTTCCAGCACCATCGGCGACAGGACGCCGCCGTCGCAGGTCTCGGGGATGTACTTGCAGCGGCGCGGGAAGCCGCCGCCCGCGACCGTTCCGGCAAGCCCCGCCATTGCGTAGTTCTCAAACCCGACTTGCCTGTAATACCGCCTCCGCCAGCACTGGCGTCAGGTCGATGCGGTTGGAACCGTGGGCAATGGCGCTGCTGCTCCACACCTCGCCGATGCCGGCGGCGGCCATGGCCTCGAGGGCGCCGGGGGCGAACAGGGCGTGGGTGCAGAGGGCGCTCACCGCCCCTGCGCCGGCGGCGCGCAACTGGCGGGCGGTTTCCGCCATGGTCTTGCCGGAGCTGATCACGTCGTCCACCAGGATGGCGTCGGCCCCCCGGTAGGGGTAAGCGGGGAGGGCGATGCGCACCTCCCGGTCCCCGAGCCGTTCCTTGGTGGCGATCACGAAGGGCAGGCCGGAGGCCAGCGCCACCTGTTCCACCCACTGGCGGGACTCTTCGTCGGGCCCCACCAGCACCCCGTCGCCGCCTCGGCCCCGGAGAAACTCACCCAACAGGGGTGCGGCGCTGGTGGCCAGGGCATTGCAGTGGGGCAGGGCCTGGTCGAGGCGGGCGATGCGGTGCAGGTGGGGATCGACGGTGATGAGGTCGTCCACCCAGCGGGAGAGGTGTTCGCCGATGATCCGCTGGCTCACCGCCTGGCCGGGGTGAAAGGCCTTGTCCTGGCGCATGTAGCACAGGTACGGGGCCACCAGAATGATGCGCCGCGCGCCGTTGGCCCGGGCGCCGTCGCAGGCCAGCAGCAGCTCCACCAGGCGGGCGTTGGCGTCCTCGAGGCCGCGGAAGAGGACGACGGTGTCCGCCAGTTGCGGCGGCAGGGTCACCAGGCTCTCGCCGTCGGGAAAGCGGTGGACATCGATGGCGCCGCAGTCGCCGCCGAGGGTGTCGGCGAGGCGTCGGGCGGGGGCGAGGCTGTCGGGAAATCCCAGTATCTGCATGGTCGTGGTCCTGGCAGCAGCCTGGCGCTGCTTGCTAATTTTTGTCTGATGTGTAAATTTATTTGAGCTGGCGCCGCGCTTCGCCGCCAGCTCATCCTGATTCGATAATAACCGAGGATCTCCCCATGGCTACCCGCGACGATTCAACGAACCCCGATACCGGCCCGATGGTGGACCGGCGCACCCTGGTGAAGGGCATGGCCGGCGCCCTGGCCATGTCCGCCGTGGGCGGCGGTGCCCTGCTCGGCGCCAGCGGCGCCGCCGCCGGGGACGATATCAGCTGGCTGCCGGCCTGGCGCATCGCGGAGCTCATCGCCAGCGGGCAGCTGACCGCGGTGCAGGTCACCGAACATTTCCTCAAGCGCATCGAGAAATTCGACCCCATCCTCAACGCCTTCCAGACCCTCGACGCCGCCGGCGCCCGGGCCCAGGCCCGCGCGGCGGACGAATGGCAGAGGAGCGGCAAGCCCCTCGGCACCCTCCACGGCATTCCCATCGCGGTGAAGGAGCACACCGCCGTCAAGGGCCTGCCGGTGGTGAACGGCCCGGGCACCTCGGTGATCGCCACCAGCGACGACATCGCGGTGGAGCGCTTGCGGGCCGCCGGCGCCATCATCTTCGGCACCACCAAGCTGCCCGGCATGGGCAACACCGCCATGACCGGCCACCGGGACGCGGATCTCTCCCGGCATCCCCGCAATCCCTGGGACCCCGCCCGGGTGCCCGGCTCCTCCAGCGCCGGCAGTGCCGCGGCGGTGGCCGCCGCCCTGGTGCCCATCGCCCTCGGCTCGGACGGCGGCGGCTCCACCCGCCTGCCGGCGGCCATCTGCGGCATCGTCGGGGTCCACACCGCCATGGGCCGCATTCCCTACGCCCACTACGACGACCCCAAGATCATGCTGATGATCACCACCGCGCCCCTCACTCGCAACGTGCGGGACGCCGCCATCGCCATGCAGGCCATCGCCGGCCCCGACGGCCGCGACTTCATCGCCCTGGAGGAGCCGGCGCCGGACTACGTGGGGGCCCTCGACCGTGGCGTCGCCGGCATGCGTTTCGCCTGGACCGACAACTACGGTTACGGCGCCATGTACCACACCCACCAGAGCGCCGGCATCGAGGCCCTGGCCCGCAAGAGCGCCCAGGGCTTCACTACCCTCGGCGCCACCGTGGCCACCACCGATGAGCAGTGGGAGGATTTTTTCATCCCCTTCATCATGATGAACAACGCCTACGACGCCGTCGCCTCCGACGGCACCATGCCGCCGCCGGATGCCCTCAAGGCGGCGAGCGAGACCCGCCACCGCAACTGGCAGCGGTTCAACAAGCTGTTCGAAACCTATGACGTGCTGCTCAGCCCCTGCGCCGGGCAACTGGCCTACACCGTGGAGGACTGGGACGCGGCCTGGAACAAGGATGGCGACAAGTACCCCCACAAGACCTTCGCCCCCACCTACACGGTCTACACCCACATGTTCAACTGGCTCGGCTGGCCGGCCCTGTCGATCCCCTGCGGCTACATCGACGGCCTGCCGGTGGGCCTCCAGCTGGTGGCCCAGCCAAGGCACGAGGCCAAGCTCTACGCCGCGGCGGAGGCCTTCCTCAAGGCCTTCCCCCGCAACGAGAAGCCGCCGGTGGGTTGAGGGGGTCGCGCTCGGAGTTCACTCCATCCAGGGATGGATGTCGCCGGCGTCCTGGCCGATCACGAACCCCGGGTGGCTGCTGGCAAAGCGCACCGCGAAATCGAAATCGGCGGGGAACTGGGCGTGGATGCGGTACAGGGGCTCCCCCGCCGTTACCCGCTCCCCGAGCTTCCTGCCGATCAGCACCCCGGCGCCCTTGTCCATGGGGGCGCCCGCCAGCCGCGCGATGCGGGACAGCACCTGGTTGTTGATGGCCACCACGATGCCGCTCTCGGGGGCGACGATGTCGTGGGTGAGGACGCCGAGGGGGTAGTCCTCGGTCTGTTTTCCCTGGGCCTCGATGATGGCCAGCATCTTGGCGTGGGCGCGGCCCGATTCGAGGATGTCCCGGGCGATCTGGTAGCCGTTGCCGCCCCGCACATCGGCGTGGAATTCGATCATGCGCCCGGCGAGGCGCAGGGATTTCTCCCGCAGGTCGTGGGGGGCGTCCGGGTCGTTGCCGAGCACCTGCATCACATCACGTGCCTCCAGCACCGGGCCGATGCCCCGCCCCACCGGCTGGCGGCCGTCGGTGATCATCACCTCGGTGACGAGGCCGATGCGGTCTCCCACGTATTCGAACAGCTTGCGCAGTTGCAGCGCCTCGCTCATGGAGCGCACCTTGGCGTGGGGCCCGGTGGGGATGTCGATCAGCAGGTGGGTGGAACCGCAGGCGCTTTTTTTCGAGAGGATGGAGGCCACCATCTGCGCCTGGGAGTCGATGCCGAGGGGCCGCTCCACCGAAATGAGTATGTCGTCGGCGGGGGCCAGGTCGGCGGTGCCGCCCCAGGCCAGGCAGCCCCGCTGCACCCGCACGATCTGGTCCAGCTGCGCCTTGGGCAGGTCCACCTTGGCCAGTACCTCCATGGTGTCGGCGGTACCCGCCGGGGAGGTGATGGCGCGGCTCGATGTCTTGGGGCACAAAAGGCCAAAGGCGGCGACGATGGGCACCACGATCATCGAGGTGCGGTTGCCGGGGATGCCGCCGATGCAGTGCTTGTCCACCACCCGGCTCTCCCGCCAGTCGAGCTTCTGGCCGGAACTGATCATCGCCCGGGTCAGGTAGAGGATCTCGTCCCGGTCCAGGCCCGCCTCCGATACCGCGACGATAAAGGCGGCGATCTCGGTCTTGGAATAGCGGTTGGTGGCGATGTCGCGGATGATCTCGTCGAGCTTGCCCTGGTCGAGGCGGTTGCCGGCGAGCTTCTGGCGCACATGCTCCATGGAGTGGGGCGGCTCGGCGTGGTTGACCCGCACCGGGCTCGATTCCGGCAGCCCCAGGTTCTCGAACGCCTGCTCCGACAGCCCGAGTTCGTCCCGGGCGACGATGCAGTCATCGTCCACCACGTTGAGCACCGCGAGGATGCGCTGGCCGTCCTGCTGGATCTCGATCTTGTTGAGGGCCTGGAACCCCTCCGCCTTGTAGAGGGGGCAATCCCGGTGGAGGAAGGCGACGTTCTCGTGGTAGGTGTCGATGGCCACCCGCTTGAGGGTCAGGGTGGCCGGGCTGGTGTCGGTCATGGGGTTCGCTCCGTTGGGTACTGCGGGGATTATCCGCAAAACCCGTGAAAGGGTCAGGCTTTTTGTCAGCGGGGCGGTTTGCCCCCGCCCCTGTTGGCGCGGGGCTATGCCCGGCGGGCAAACCTTTCTATGCTTGCCGGCAACTTTCCAGATCGCCGGAGATCCCCATGAGCGCAGCCCTCGACACCATCCCCTTCACCCGCATGGATGGCACCACCGCCACCCTGGGGGACTACCGCGGTTCCGCCGTGCTCATCGTCAATGTCGCCTCCGCCTGCGGCCTCACACCCCAGTACGAGGGCCTGGAAAAACTCCATGAATCCCATGGCGGCAAGGGCCTGGTGGTGATCGGGTTTCCCGCCAACAATTTCGCCGGTCAGGAGCCCGGCAGCAACGAGGAGATCGCCGCCTTCTGCAGCGGCACCTTCGGGGTGCGGTTTCCCCTGGCCCAGAAAATCTCCGTGGCGGGGGATGACCGCCATCCCCTCTATACCGCCCTGATCGCGGCGCAACCGGTCGCCACCGCCAATCCCGACAACGCCCTGCGCCAGCGCCTCGAATCCCACGGCCTCGGGCCCGCCAGCGACACCGATATCCTGTGGAATTTCGAGAAGTTCCTGGTGGACAGGGCGGGTCGGGTGGTGGGCCGCTTCGCCCCGGATATCGCCCCCGAGGATCCGCGCATCCTCGCCGCCATTGAATCCGCCCTCGGCTGAGGGACTGCCCCCGTGCGCCTTGGCCTGATCCTCGGCGACCAGCTGAGTCTCGATTTGCCCACCCTCGCGGCCCTCGACCCCGCCACCGACCGGCTGGTGATGGCGGAGGTGGCGGAGGAGGCCCGCTACGTTCCCCACCACCGCCAGAAGATCGCCTTCCTGTTCAGCGCCATGCGCCATTTCGCCCGGGAGTTGGCGCAGCGTGGCTGGGAAGTCGCGTACTACCCCTTTGGCGAGCATCCCCACCACTCCCTGTGGGAGGTGCTGGCGGCGGAGGTGGACGCCCGGGGCGCCGCCGAGGTGGTGGTCACCCACGCCGGGGAATACCGCCTGCAGACCCAGATCACGGGTCTGTGGCCGGCGCGGCTCGGCGTGCCGGTGACCTGCCTGGAGGACAGCCGCTTCCTGTGCGGGCGCGGCGATTTTGCCGCCTGGGCCCGGGGCCGCAAGCAGTTGCGCATGGAATACTTCTACCGGGAGATGCGCCGCCGCACGGGCCTATTGATGGACGGGGGCCAGCCCGTGGGGGGTGCCTGGAACCTCGACGCCAGCAACCGCCAGCCCTACCGGGGCCAGGTGCCCATCCCGCCCCTGCCGCGCTTCGCCCGGGACGCCATCGACGCCGAGGTGCTGGCGCTGGTGGCCCGGGAATTTGCCGATCACCCGGGGCGCCTCGACGACTTTGCCTGGGCCACCACCCGGGCCGACGCCCTCCTGGCCCTCGACCACTTCATCCACCACCGCCTCGCCCATTTCGGCGACTACCAGGACGCCATGGTGAGCGGCGAGGACTGGCTGTTCCACAGCGCCCTGTCCCCCTATCTCAACTGCGGTCTCCTCGCCCCGGCGGAAGTGTGCGTCGCTGCCGAGGCCGCCTTTCGCGCCGGTCGCGCGCCCCTCAACGCCGTGGAGGGGTTCATTCGCCAGATCATCGGCTGGCGGGAATACGTGCGCGGCATCTACTGGCTGCACATGCCGGCCTACGCCGCGGGCAATGCCCTCGGCAACCGTCGCCCGCTGCCCGGTTTTTACTGGAGCGGCGACACCGCCATGCACTGCGTGAAGGAGGCCCTGCGCAACACCTTCGATCACGGCTACGCCCACCACATCCAGCGGCTGATGGTCACCGGCAACTTCGCCCTGCTGGCGGGGGTGATCCCCGAGGAAATCTGCGCCTGGTACCTGGCGGTGTACGCCGACGCCTACGACTGGGTTGAGTTGCCCAACACCCTCGGCATGGTGATGCACGCCGACGGCGGCTACCTGGGCAGCAAGCCCTACGCCGCCTCCGGCAATTACATCCATAAAATGTCCGACCATTGCCGCCATTGCGCCTACAACGTCAAGACCGCGAGCGACGCCGACAGCTGCCCGTTCAACAGCCTCTACTGGCACTTCATCGCCCGCCACCGGGCGCGCTTCGCCGCCAATCCGCGCATGGCGATGATCTGCCGCACCCTCGACAAAATGCCGCTGGCGCGGCGGGAGGCGGTTCTGGCCCGCGCCGAGGCCTTGCTGGATGATCTGGAAAGCCTCTGATGACCCACCGCAAACCCCACCTGCCGCAAAAAATCTGCCCGGTGTGCGACAGACCATTCAGCTGGCGCAAAAAATGGGCGCGGGTATGGGAACAGGTGATCTATTGCAGCGAACGCTGTCGCCGGGCCCGGGTCAGGGGTTGAGCCGGGTGGGATCGAAGTCGGCGAGCCATCGCCGATAGCCCGGGTAATCGAGGGGCCTTGTCAGGTAAAACCCTTGGGCGAAGTCGCAGTGGAGGTCC
This sequence comes from Pseudomonadota bacterium, assembly GCA_034717695.1. Classification (GTDB taxonomy): domain Bacteria; phylum Pseudomonadota; class Gammaproteobacteria; order Pseudomonadales; family Porticoccaceae; genus NAT127. The sequence continues at coordinate 48,577 of JAYELS010000006.1, read as the reverse complement.
CCGAGCCGGGCCAGGGCCTCGCCACTTTCCACCCCCTCGGCCACCACCTTGAGGCCGAAGGCGTGGGCGAGGTCGATGACCAGCTGCACGATGCGGGCATCCTGGTCATCCGTCGCCATGTGGCGCACGAAGGCCTGGTCGATCTTCACCTCGTCGGCGGGAATCGTCTTGAAATAGGCGAGGGAGGAAAAGCCGGTGCCGAAGTCGTCGATGGCCACCCGTACCCCCAGCGCCCGCAGGCGGGCCAGATGCTCGAAGCACAGGGCGGGGTTTTTCATCAGCGCGCCCTCGGTGATTTCGAGGGTGAGGCGGCGGGGCGGCAGGCCCCAGATGGCGAGCCCCGATTCCACCGCCAGCACCAGATTCGGATCGTAGAGGGACGAGGCGGAGACGTTGACGCTGACGCTCAGTGCGCCGTCCGGGTCGAGCTCCATCGTCTCCCGCATGGCGGTGTTCAGCGCCCACTCGGTGAGGCCCTGGATCTTGCCGGAGGTTTCCGCCAAGGGGATGAAGTGGTCGGGGCTCACCGGATTGTCGATGCTCGGCGCCCAGCGCATCAGCGCCTCGGCGCCGGCGGGCTGGAGGGTGGCGAGGTCCACCTGTGGCTGGTAGTGGAGGGTCAGGCTGTCGTCGGCGACCGCCTTTTCCAGATCCTGGGCCATGCGTTCCGCCTGGAGCCGTTGCTGCGCCCCGGCCTTGCGGGGGATGGCGAAGGGAATGGCCATGTCCCGGGCGATGCCCAGGGCGTGCTCCGCCTCGGCGAGCAGTGCCTCGGCGCTGTTGCCGTGGTCGGGAAAGAGGGCGAGGCCCATGCCCGGGCTGATTACCAGCTCCCCCCCGCCAACGGGATAGGGCGCCGCCAGCTGGGTAAACAGCTTTTGCGCGGCGACCGGCAGCAGTTCCGGCACCGCCAGCTCCGGCAGGATCAGCGCCAGCCGGTTGGGCCCTGTGCGATTGATGGCGGTGGCCTTTTTGAGGGGTTCGGCGAGGCGGCTCAGAATCTGGCGCATCACCCCTTCCACGTCGTTGAAGCCGTGGCGCAGGTTGAGGCCGTGGAACTCCCGCACCTCCACCAGCAGTAGCGCCAGGGTGGCGCCTGAGGCCCGGGCGGCGGCGACTTCGCGGCGCAGGTCGGCGAGAAAGGCGTGCCAGCGGATCGCGGGGTTTGTCATCCGCCACCTACACGAAGATGTCGTCGGGGTCGATGCCGTATTCGTCGGGTGTCAGGCCGCGGCGAATATCCAGTGGCGCGCCGGCGCTGTCGTGGGTCACCTCGAACAGATCGAGGAAGCGCCGCTCGTCGAGCCGCGCCTTGTCGGCGTCGAGCAGCATCAACAACTTCGGTCGCAGGCGCCGGCGGCGGTGTTCTGTCACCACCACGCCCACCTCGCCGTTGCTCAGCTCCACCAGGGAGCCGGCCGGGTAGATGCCCACCGCCTGGATGAATTCCTCCACCAGTTCCGCCTGGAAATCCTCGCCGCGCACCTGATAGAGAAGTTTCACCGCTTCGCTGGCGGCCATGCCCTTGCGGTAGGGCTTGTCGTTGATCAGTGCGTCGTAGGTATCGACGATGGCGGCGATGCGCCCGTAGACAGGAATCTGCGCGCCCCGGAGGCCCCGCGGGTAGCCCTTGCCGCTGTGGCGCTCGTGGTGGGTTTCGAGCATCTGGCGGGCGATGGCGTCGACGCCCCGGGTCTCCGCCAGCAGGGCGAGGCCCTTGTCCACGTGGGAGCGGGCGATGGCGATTTCCTCCTCGGTGAGGGCCCCCGCCTTGTTGAGCAGGCGGTCGGAGAGGGCCACTTTGCCCACGTCCGACAGCAGGGCGCCGGTGGCGATGCTCTGGATGGTGCGCTTGGGCAGGCCCAGCTGGCGCCCCAGGGCCGCCGCCCAGATGGAGGAGCCGATGGCGTGGTTGTAGGTGTAATCCCCCTTGCGACGCAGCTTGGCGAGCAGCATACAGGCGTCCGGATTGCGGGTCACGCTGTCGACGATGTCGGCGATGGTATGGTTGACCTCGCGGATGTTGATCTTCTGGCGGCTGCGCACATCGTCGTAGAGGCGCACCACCATTTGTTCGTAGTCGTCGTAGATGTTGCGGGCGGTGGCGACTTCGTCGTTGAATGGGGCGCTGTCCCGGTAGGGCTCGACCCGGGTCCTGAACATCCGCTGGAGCCTTTCCCGGGAGAGGGGGTTGGCGCCGGCCCCCGGGGCGGGCTGGCCCGCTCCCGGGGCGAAGCGCAGGCTGCGGCCGCTGTCGATATAGACGTGGTCGCAGAGCTTTTTCAGGGTTTCGAGCTGCTCCAGGGTGCGGATGACAAAGCCCTGCACCAGAAAGGGCGTGTCGAGCCAGGGGCGGTCGAGCTCGACCACATACATGCCGATGCGCAGGTGCTGGGCGGCGATCTTGTCGTAGGCGGATGTTGTCATGGAGTGTCCGCGGGCGTTATCTGCCTCTGTGGAGATATGGGGTTGCCGGTCGCGGGGGACTATATCCCAGGCCGCCACGGGGGTATAGGAGACGCTCGCGGTCCCTGCCGTAAGGCGCCATTGGCGGCACGAGCGGTGCGGGTTGACGCCATCCGGGCAAAGGCCAACACTGCCGTCTGGATGGCCCGCCCGCCAAGGCCCGGAGAACAAGCGCCATGATCGAAACCCTGCTGCTCGCCGCCGCCCGCATCAGCACCTTTGACGGCCAGCGCCCCCTCACCGGTGCCAGTGGATTCTTTTTCGCCCGGGATGGTCGCCTCTTCCTGGTCACCAGCCGCCACGTGGTGAGCGACGAACCGAGCGGCCACTTTCCCGACCGCCTCGCCATCGAACTTCACATCGACCGCGACAACATGGCCGGCGCCACCGGATTCTCCATTCCCCTCTACCGCCATGGCCGCGCCCTGTGGCGCCAGGGGCAGGACAGCGCCGGTGATGTCGACGTCGCCGTGATCGAGATCGAACGCCCCGCCCTGCCCGCCACGGCGGAGTACCGGGCCTTCACGCCCCGCCATCTGCTCGGCCACTTCGACCAGGTGGAGGTGGGCAGTTCGGTGCTGGTGGTGGGCTTTCCCCTCGGCTTTCACGACACCCTGCACCACATGCCGGTGGCCCGCCAGGCCGCCATCGCCTCCTCCTTCGGCCTGCGCTTTCAGGGCAACGGTTACTTTCTCACCGACGCCCGCACCCACCGGGGCACCAGCGGGGCACCGGTGGTGATGCGCATCGCCAACCCCGCGCCAGACCTCGCCGACCTGCCTTGGCTGCTGCTCGGCATCCACTCCGCCCGCCTCGACGTCGGCACCCGCGACCTGGAACTGGACGAAGCCCTGGGCCTTAACTGCGCCTGGTATGCGGATGTGTTGATGACCCTGACGGAGGGGTAGGGGCGCCGCTCCGCGGAGAACCGTCCGGCGTGGCGCCGGGCTTGGGTGTGGTGCTGCGGGTATCCTTGAGTGCCAAGGGCTGCCGTCTCGGCCGGCAGCTGGAGGTCTCAAATCTCCGGGGCCAGTTCAATTCCCAAAACGGGAATCGAACCCGCGTCCGTCGCTACGACCAAAAGGACATCCATTTACCCCTATTCCGGGGGAGAGCAGCCGCCGTGCGGCGAATGGTGCCCCCTATCACCGCATTAACTGCGGCGAATAACTTGCGCAGGCGGCGCTTGCGGCTCATAATCTCCGCATGAATAGCAGCGATTACAAATACATCTGGCAGGCCAGAGACTGGCCGAACTGGCGCTTCGACCTGGCGGCGCTGGCCGGGCCGATGGCCGAGGTCAGTCTTGCCCAGGGGCTGTTGCTGGGGCGCCTTGCTGACGTCGGCGTGGCCCTGCGTGACCAGGCGAGCCTTGCGGCGCTCACCGATGACGTTGTCAAGACCAGCGAGATCGAGGGCGAGCCGCTCAACGTCGCATCCGTGCGCTCGTCCATCGCCCGCAGGCTGGGCGTGGACATCGGCGTGCTTGCGCCGGTCGATCGACACGTCGAAGGCGTGGTCGAGATGGTGCTGGATGCCACGGCCAACTGCCAGGCACCGGTAACAGGGGAGCGTCTGTTCGGCTGGCATGCCGCCTTGTTTCCCACTGGTTACTCCGGACTCTCCAGGATCAAGGTCGGCGGCTGGCGCGACGATGCCAGCGGGCCGATGCAGGTGGTCTCCGGCCCCATCGGCCGCCAGCGGGTGCATTTCGAGGCGCCGCCGGCTGAGCGTCTGGAAGCGGAAACCAGCCGCTTCCTCGACTGGCTCAATAGTTCATCAAACAAGCCGCCACTGATCAAGGCGGGGCTCGGGCACCTGTGGTTCGTCACGCTGCACCCATTCGACGACGGCAACGGCCGTATCGCGAGGGCCATCGGCGATCTGCTCCTGGCACGCGCCGACGGCAGCCCGCAACGCTTCTATAGTGTGGCGGCGCAGATCCAGCGTGAACGCAAGGCCTACTACGACATCCTGGAGCGAACCCAGAAGCAGTCGATGGACGTCACCGAGTGGCTTGCCTGGTTCCTCGACACGCTCCATCGCGCCGTCGATCAGGCGCAGTACACCCTCGACTTCGTATTGGCCAAGGCGCGGTTCTGGCAGCGCTGGGCGACCACGCCACTGAACGAGCGGCAGGTAAAGTTGCTGAACAAGCTGCTCGACGGCTTCGAAGGCAAGCTCACCAGCAGCAAGTGGGCGGCCATTGCCAAGTGCTCCCCCGACACAGCCCTGCGTGACATCAATGATTTGCTTGCACGGGGCGTGCTGCGGAAATCGGAGGCGGGCGGGCGCAGCACAAGCTATGTATTGGATGATGCTCCAACAAAGTAGCGCGCATGAAGAAAGAGGCGGACGACGCAGAAACTGCCATCATCGGCTCATCCGAGAAGGTCATTCTGGATCTCCTTGAGCGCGACATCTCTGCGCATCCTGACCACTTGCAATCTATGGACTACGCGGGAGCCAGCGCGATCGGGCAAGAAAAAACCCCAACCGAGAACGGTTGGGGTTTTGATATTGGTGGAGGCGGCGGGAGTTGAACCCGCGTCCGTCAGCCCTCTGCCCTCGGCTCTACATGCTTATCCACGTCTTTGGATTTAACAGGCGGCTACCCGACGGGCAGGGAATACCGACTGCGATTCCGGTTAGGTTTTAGCGGCTCCGCCCCGGACGAGCTTTGCCGCGAGCTTGTGAGAGTCGACGCCTGAGCGCCTTCATCCCGGGGGATTCCAGCTCCGGACGCACAAGCACGGCTCCGGTCAGACGGCACCCTACTGGGTATTAAGCAGCGAGTGCGTAGTTGTCGTCGTTGGCAACTATAAGTTTGCGACTCGGGATTTACGAGATTTGTCGCCATCTCGGCATGCACCTCGGGGTTTGTAACCGGCGTCGAATCCAAAGCGCCCCCGATGTAGCGTCACGTCCTTGAGAACCCGGTCACGACCCGGGGTGTTGCTCCTGGCCTGGCGGTGCCCGGCCTCTATCACTAGATGGGGGCATCCTAGCACAGTTCAAGGGCTGGGTCCGGAGGATGTTCAGGGTTGCAGCCCGAAATCCCTAAGCGTGGCGCATCAACCGCTGCTTCTGGCGCTGCCAGTCGCGTTCCTTGACGGTTTCGCGCTTGTCGTGGTCGGCCTTGCCCTTGGCGAGGGCGATCTCGCATTTGACCAGGTGCTTGTCCCAGTAGAGGGAGAGGGCCACGCAGGTATAGCCCTTGGCCTGCACGGCGCCGGCGATGCGGTCGATCTCGCGGCGGTTGAGCAGCAGTTTGCGGGTGCGGGTCGGGTCCGTCACGAAGTGGGTGGAGGCGGTTTGCAGGGGGGTGATCTGGGCGCCCAGCAGGAAGGCTTCGCCATTCTTGAAATAGACGTAGCTGTCGGTGAGCTGCACCTTGCCCGCGCGCAGGCTCTTCACCTCCCAGCCCAGCAGGGACAGGCCCGCCTCGAACCGTTCTTCGATGAAGTAGTCGTGGCGGGCGCGCTTGTTCTGGGCGATGGTGGCGGAGCCGGAATGCTGTTTTTTCGATTTGGTCGACATGGCGCGGATTATAGGGCCTGGAGGCGGTAGTTCCTACGGGTGCTGGCAGTTTCGTGGCATTGGAGTTGCGGAGTACAATCGGCCAAAATCCCTGGTACTGATCATGAGCAACGGACACCGGCGTCTGCACGGCTCCTGGGCGAGCCGCTGGACCTTCATCCTCGCCGCCACGGGCTCGGCGGTGGGGCTCGGCAATATCTGGAAATTCCCCTATATCACGGGCGAGAACGGCGGCGGCGCCTTCGTGCTGGTGTACCTGGGCTGCATCCTGCTGGTGGGTGTGCCGGTGATGATGGCGGAGGTGATGCTGGGTCGCCGGGGCGCCATGAGCCCCATCAACGCCATGGCCAACCTGACCCGGGAGGTGGGCGCGCACCGGGGTTGGAACCTGATCGGCTGGTTTGGGGTGGTGGTGGCCATTCTCATCCTCTCCTACTACGCGGTGATCGCCGGCTGGGCCCTGGCCTACGTGGCCGAGATGGCGAGTGGCACCCTGCAGGGGGTGAGCGGCGCGGATTCGGCGGCGCGCTTTGCGACGCTGCTGGCGGACCCGGGGCGGCTGATCCTGTGGCAGAGTCTGTTTCTGGGGTTGACCATGTTGGTGGTGATCGGCGGCGTGACCCGGGGGCTCGGCGTCGCGGTGCGGATCATGATGCCGCTGCTGTTTGTGCTGCTGGTGGTGTTGCTGGTGTACGCCGTCAGGGGGGGCAATTTCGCCGCCGGGGCGGAGTTTCTGTTCAGCTTCCGGGTCGACAGGCTGAGCTGGGCGGGAGTGCTGGAGGCCTTGGGCCATGCGTTCTTCAGCCTCAGTCTCGGCATGGGGGCGATCATGGCCTACGGGGCCTACATGCCGGAGGATGCCCCCATCGGCAAGACGGTGATCACCATTGCCTTTTTCGATACCCTGGTGGCGCTGATGGCGGGCATGGCGATCTTCCCCATGGTGTTCGCCACCCCGGGCATGGAGCCCAACGCCGGCCCGAGCCTGATGTTCCAGACCCTGCCGGTGATCTTCGGCAACATGCCGGGGGGGCTTTTCTTCGGGGCGCTGTTCTTCGTGCTGGTGACCATCGCCGCCTGGAGTTCGTCCATCTCGCTGATCGAGCCAGGGGTGGCCTGGCTGATCGAGTCCCGGGGCTTCAATCGCGTCAGCGCCAATCTGCTGCTCGGCGCCGTTGCCTGGGTGCTCGGTATCGGCACTGTCCTGTCCTTCAATCTGTGGAAGGGCCATACCCTCGGCGGCAATACCTTTTTCGATGTCATCGACTTTGCCACGTCCAGCGTAATGTTGCCCCTCACCGGCTTGCTGATCGCGGTGTTCGCCGGCTGGGTGCTGTCCCGGGAGGTGGCCATGGGTGCCATCGGTGATCGCCATCCCCGCTTGCTGATGCTCTGGCACTGGCTGCTGCGCTATGTGTCGCCCCTCGCCATCGGGGTGATTCTCGTCTTTGGCGTCTACAACAAGGTGGTCTGAATGCCTCTCACTACCATCCAGCGCAGTGCCCTGGTGCTGTATTCCGCGAGGGAGATGTTCGATCTCGTCAATGACGTTGCCGCCTACCCCGCGTTCATGGAAGGCTGCGTGGGTGCCCAGATCCTCGAGCGGGGCGACGATTTCATGGTGGCCCGGCTCGACCTGCGCAAGAAGGGGGTGAGCTACAGTTTCACCACCCGCAATACCCTGAAGCCCCCCGGAGAGATCGCCATGGCCCTGCACAGCGGGCCCTTTCGCGAACTGCGCGGAACCTGGCTCTTCAAGCCCCTGTCGGACAGCGCCTGCAAGGTGAGTCTCCATCTTGAATTCGAGGTCAACAACGGCCTGCTGGGGGTTGCCGCCACCAGCCTGTTTGCCGGTGTGGCCAATAACCTGGTCGCCGCGCTCACCGAGCGGGCGGCCGCACTCTATGGGAAGAAACCGTGACCACAGCCGATGACATGATCCCGGTGGAGGTGGCCTGCGCGCTGCCCCACAAGCAGAAAATCGTTGCCCTGCGTGTTCGCCCGGGCACCACCGCCCAGGAGGCGCTGGCCCTGTCCAATCTGGCGGCGGAGTTCCCCGAGGTGGATATGGCCGTTGCGCCCCTTGGCGTCTTTGGCCAGGCGCTGGGCAGCAAGGGGCTCCCGGCCCCCGGGGACTATGCGTTGCAGCCGGGAGACCGGGTGGAAGTCTACCGCCCGTTGCTGGCCGACCCGAAGGAGGTGCGCAAGCAGCGCGCCGACAAGGCGCGCCGGGAGCGGGACGCAGGTTGAAGGGGCCCTCGGCGGGGCGCTATTTTTTGGCGAGCGGCTGGTAGGTGGCGCCGGTGTAGGGCAGGCGGAGCAGGGCCTCGATGGATTGCAGTACCTCGCTCCAGAACGGCTCAGGGGTCCTGTAGGGGGCGTCGGCCATGTGGGCCAGGCGACGCCACTCCGACAGCGCGCCGAAGAACAGCTCGGAGGCGAGGCGCATGCGCACCACCAGCACCTCATGGGGGAGATAGGAAAAGTGCGCCGCGAGGCGCGCGACGATGTCGTTGTAGGCGGGCTGTGGCACCTTGGTGTGGGCGTGGGGGTGCTCCGAATCCTCGAACTGCAACAGCCGGGTGCTGAACATGGCAAAGCTTTTTTGCGCCACCTCGTCGAATTCCTCCGCCACCGGCATGAACATCGCCGCCAGCAGCTGGGGCACCGAGACATAGTCGTTGCTGTCCTTGGCGGCATCGAGGCGGCGCTGACGGCTGTCGTCCAGATCCGGCAGGCGCATGTCGTAAACCGCCTGGATCAGCCCCTGCTTGGTGCCAAAGTGGTGTTGCACGGCGGAGCTGTTGGCCTGGCCCGCGGCGCTGACGATCTGGCGCAGCGATACCCCGTCGATACCCCGCTCGCCAAACAGCCGCTCCGCCGTCTGCATGAGTTTTATCGCGCCCTTGGCGGGCATGCTGCCGGTTCGCCTGCTGTTCTTTTGTTTGCTCATGGCCTGGCTGGTTACTCCGCGAAGTGGGGTTGTGGCGGTAATGCGTGGCCAAGTTTCACGGCCAGCCGGCAAAGAATCAACCCCGCGGGGGTGGCGGCGGGCTCGGTCTCTGCCTCGCTGCCGCAGATATGGGTCAAAAATTCCCCATCGATAGTGGTTGCGACGCTGGCACTGTTGGGCGGCGGGTCAAACAAAAGGGTTTGCCGGTGGGCGGGTGGTCGGTGACACTCGGTGACCCCGCGCCACTCGGCCTCCCCCGCCGTGGCGTTGAGCGGGGACCTTTTTAGTCAACAGCCATGAAGAGTGAAGCGATGAACGCAAAAAAACTGGACGGCCGTGTGGCCATCGTCAGTGGGTCTGGCGCCAATATCGGCGAAGCCTGTGCCCGAGCCCTCGCCGCGGCGGGTGCGAAGGTGGTACTTGCCGATATCAATTTCGATGGCGCCACCCAGGTGGCGCGGGACATCGTCGACAACGGTGGCGAGGCCTTTGCCTATCGTCTTGACCTGGTGGACGAGGACAATATTCGCGGCCTGGTTGCCCAGGTGCTTGAGCGCTACGGTCGCATCGACATCCTCCACAACAATGCCGCCGACACCCGCATCGCCCAGATGGCCGCCGACGGCCCCATCACCGACCTGGCGGCGGACGTGTGGGATCGCGCCTACACCGTCAATACCCGGGGCACCATGTTGATGATCAAGCATTGCGTGCCGGCGATGATCGAGGCCGGCGGTGGCTCCATCATCAACACCAGCTCCGGTACCTCCCTGCTGGGGGATGTGTTCAACCCCGCCTACTCCTCCTCGAAGGCGGCGGTGAATGCCCTGACCCGCAACGTGGCGGCCCAGTTCGGCAAGCAGAACATTCGCTGCAACGCCATTCTGCCGGGCATGATCGTCACGCCCCTGGCCCGGGAGATGCTGCCCGCCGCCATGCTGGAGATGCTGGAACGCCACACCCTGCTGCCGCGCCTCGGCCGTCCCGATGACATCGCCGGCGCCGTGGTTTTCCTCGCCTCCGATGATGCCAGTTTCGTCACCGGGCAGTTGTTCGCGGTGGACGGCGGTATCACCACCCATCAGCCCTTCGTGGGCGAGGTGCTCGCCCAGCAGGGCGGCTGAAACGACAAGGCCCGCCGAGGCGGGCCTTGTCCTATGGTGAAACGCCGGGTGGCGGGTTGCTCAGCCCTCGGCGTCGTCCGCCTCTTCCTGCTCGGCCTTGGCGCCGGAGGGCAGGTAATCGCCCCGGATGTTGCTGAGTTTGCCGTCGGAGAAGTACAGGGTCATCTGCTCTCGCTCCATCTCGCCGTCGGCCTTCTTGATGCTGTAGTAATAGTCCCACCGGTTCTGGTGGAAGCTGTCTGCCACCAGGGGGGTGCCCATGATGTAGCGCACCTGGGACTTGGTCATGCCGGGGCGCAGCTGATCGACCATGTCCTGGGTGATGATGTTGCCTTGCTGGACTTCCACCCGGTGAATGCCGGGAAATTGGAAGTAGCCGCAGCCCGTGAGCAGGGCGGAAGCGAGCAGCAGGGTGGCAAGTCGTGACGGCATCTCGGGGTTCCAGTATCCGGTGGGAAGGTGGATAATACCCCCTCGCTAGATCAGAGAGAAGGGGCGTCGGCATGGCGGGGGAAAATCAGGAACTGCGCAAGGCGGGCCTCAAGGTGACCCTTCCCCGGGTCAAGATCCTGCAGATTCTCGAAAATACCGAACAGCGCCACCTCACCGCCGAGGACGTCTATCGCACCCTGCTGGACGCCGGCGAGGATGTCGGTATCGCCACCGTGTACCGGGTGCTCACCCAGTTTGAATCGGCGGGCCTGGTGGTGCGCCACAATTTCGACAACGGCCCCGCCGTGTACGAGATCGACCACGGCGACCACCACGACCACATGGTCTGCACCGAGACCGGCGACGTCATCGAATTCCACAATGAGCAGATCGAAACCCTGCAGCGCCAGATCGCCGAGAGCGAGGGCTATGAAGTGGTCGGCCACAGCCTGGTGCTCTACGTCAAACCGGTGAAACCCCCCAAGGCCTGATTCGGGCAAAGACTCAAGCCGGCGCCGACAGGCTCAGCATCTCCTCCGCGTGGGCGAGGGTCTGGGCGGTGATGGTGGCGCCCCCCAGCATTCGCGCGATTTCCTGAACCCGCTCCCCTGGCGACAGCTGGTCGAGCCGGCTCTCCATGCCCTTGCCGTTGCCCCGCTTGCTCGCCACCAGGTGGTGGTGGGCGCAACTGGCCACCTGGGGCAGGTGGGTGACGCAGATCACCTGGCCGTCGCGCCCGAGCTGGCGCAGCAACCGGCCCACCACTTCCGCCACCGCGCCGCCGATGCCCACGTCCACCTCGTCGAATACCAGGGTGGGGATGGCCGTGTGGCGGGCCGCCACCACCTGGATGGCGAGGCTGATGCGGGACAGCTCGCCGCCGGAGGCAATGCGCGCCAGGGGGCGGTGGGGCTGGCCGGGGTTGGTGCTGAGGAGGAATTCGACAGCCTCGCGGCCGCTGGCGCCGTGGCCGCCAAGGGGCGCGAGGTCGATGACCAGGGTCGCGCTCCCCATGGCGAGGCTCGCCAGCTGTTCGTTGACGGCGGCGGCGAAGCGGGGGGCGGCCTTGGCGCGCAGGGCGCTGAGGCGAAGCTCCGCCGCGTCGAGGTGTTTTTCCAGGGCGGCGGCCTGCTCCCGCAGGGCCTCGATGCCCCCCTGGCCGCCGCAAAGGGCGTCCAGTTCGTCCCGCAGGGAGCGCCGCAATTCCGGCAGGCCCTGGGGTTGGATGCGGTGCTTGCGGGCGATCTGGTAGGCGAGGCTGAGGCGTTCCTCCACCTCCGCCAGGCGCTCGGGGTTCAGCTCGAAGCTGTCCACATGGCGCTGGATTTCCCGCGCCGCCTCATCCACCTGGATGCGCGCCGAGGCCACCAGGGCGGCGGCCTCCGCCAGGTGGCCGGTCTCGCCGGCGGCCTCCAGCAGGTGCTGAACCTGGCCCAGCAGGCTGAGAATGTCGCCCTCCTCGGCATCCCGGCACAGGCCGAGGGCGGCGTGGCTGTCCCGCAGGATCTGCTCGGCGTTGGCGAGCCGGTGCTGCTCCCGCTCCAGGGCGTCGAGTTCCTGGTCGCCGAGGTCGAGGGCGTCCAGTTCCTCCAGCTGGAACTGAAGCAGCACTTGGCGGGCGGCAATCTCGTCGGCGTCGCTTTCGCGCTGTTCCAGCTGCCGCTGGACCCGGTGCCAGTCCCCGTGCAGGCGGGCCACCTCGTCCGCCTGCTGGCCGCCATCGGCGAACAGGTCCAGCAGGCGGCGGTGGGTGTCGCGCTTGAGCAGCGACTGGTGCTCGTGCTGGCTGTGGATGTCGATCATCAGCTCGCCGAGTTGCTGGAGTTGCTGCATGGTGGCGGGCTGGCCGTTGATGAACCCCCGGGAGCGCCCTTCGGCGGTCAGGGTGCGGCGCAGCAGGCACTCATCGCCATCGCCGAGGTCGTTGTCGGCGAGCCACTGGGCGGCGAGGGGGTTGTTGGCGATGGTGAAGCTGGCGCTCACCTCCGCCCGGTCGGCGCCGGCGCGGATGCGGTCGCTGTCGCCCCGATCCCCCAGGGCCATGGCCAGGGCGCCGAGCACCAGGGACTTGCCCGCCCCCGTCTCCCCGGTGATGGCGGTCATGCCCGGGGCGAACTCGAGATCCAGGTGATCGACCAGGGTGAAGTTCTTGATGGTCAGGGAGGTCAGCACAGCCGCGGTATCCAGGAGTTGGGGGATGGGGCGTCGGCTATTTATACCGGATATGGCCGGGAGTGTCATTGGCCGCCCCGGCCGCCCTTGAATAATGGCCCCCAGGCCCAATATCTGCTCACAATGCCGGTCGGCGCAGCCCGGCCCTTTGTCCAGGCCCCCATTCAAAAATCCATGGAGTGCACCCGTGTCCACAGACCAACATCCCCATGACCACGACCTCGTGCCCGAGCCCCCGGAGGCCGGCGCCGATCCCTCCGCCAGCACCGATGACGCCGTCGAGGCCCCCGCCGATGGCGCCACCGACAGCGATGAGGTGGCGGCTCTGCGGGAGAAGCTGCTGCTCGCCCACGCCGACATGCAGAACCTGCGCCGCCGTGTAGAGCGGGACGTGGAGAACGCCCACAAATTCGCCCTGGAGAAGTTCGTCGGTGACCTGGTGCCGGTGGTGGACAACCTGGAGCGGGCTCTCGCCACCGTGGATCGCGCCAACGATGCCACCGCCGCCGTGGCGGAGGGCGTCGAACTGACACTGAAGAGCTTCCTCGATGTGCTGCGCCGCTTCAACGTCGAGCAGCTCGACCCCAAGGGCGAGCCTTTCAACCCGGAGCGCCACGAAGCCATGGCCATGGTGCCGAACCCCGAGGTGGCCGCCAACACGGTGATCGAGGTGTTCCAGAAGGGCTATCTGCTCAACGGCCGCCTGGTGCGCCCGGCCATGGTGGTGGTCGCCCGCAATCCGGCCGACAACTGAGGGGCCCGCGGGCGCCAGGGCTTGAAATGCCCGGTCCCGCACCCATATAGCCTGCAAGCAAACCCGAAACCCTTTTGGAGAGACCGGAATGGGAAAGATTATTGGAATTGACCTGGGCACCACCAACTCCTGCGTGGCCGTGCTGGAAGGCGACAAGCCCCGGGTGATCGAGAACGCCGAAGGCGCCCGCACCACCCCGTCCATCGTCGCCTATACCGACGAGGGCGAAGTGCTGGTGGGCCAGTCCGCCAAGCGCCAGTCGGTCACCAACCCCAAGAACACCCTCTATGCCGTCAAGCGCCTGATCGGTCGCCGCTTCGAGGACGACGTGGTGCAGAAGGACATCAAGATGGTGCCCTATGAGATCGTCAAGGCCGACAATGGCGACGCCTGGGTGCGGGTCAAGGGGGACAAGAAGGCGCCCCCGCAGATTTCCGCCGAAGTGCTGAAAAAGATGAAGAAGACCGCCGAGGACTACCTGGGCGAGCCCGTCACCGAGGCGGTGATCACCGTGCCCGCCTATTTCAACGATTCCCAGCGCCAGGCCACCAAGGATGCCGGCCGCATTGCCGGCCTCGACGTCAAGCGCATCATCAACGAGCCCACCGCCGCGGCCCTGGCCTACGGCCTCGACAAGTCCAAGGGCGACCACGTGGTGGCGGTCTACGACCTGGGTGGCGGTACCTTCGACATCTCCATCATCGAGATCGCCGATGTGGACGGTGAGACCCAGTTCGAGGTGCTGTCCACCAACGGCGACACCTTCCTCGGTGGCGAGGACTTCGACCTGGCGCTGATCAATTACCTGGCCGACGAATTCAAGAAGGAAAATGGCATCAGCCTCTCCGGCGACCCCCTGGCCATGCAGCGCCTCAAGGAGGCCGCGGAGAAGGCCAAGATCGAGCTGTCCTCCGCGCAGCAGACCGAGGTCAACCTGCCCTACATCACCGCTGACGCCACCGGTCCCAAGCACCTGGTGGTCAAGCTGACCCGCTCCAAGCTGGAATCCCTGGTTGAGGATCTGGTCAAGCGTTCCATCGAGCCGGTGAAGGTGGCCCTCAAGGATGCCGGCAAATCCGCCGCCGACATCGACGAGATCATCCTGGTGGGCGGCCAGACCCGCATGCCCCTGGTGCAGAAGGCCGTCGCCGACTTCTTCGGCAAGGAGCCCCGCAAGGACGTCAATCCCGACGAGGCCGTGGCCGTGGGCGCCGCCATCCAGGGCGCGGTGCTGTCCGGGGACGTCAAGGATGTCCTGCTGCTGGACGTGACCCCGCTGACCCTCGGCATCGAGACCATGGGCGGCGTCGCCACCCCGCTGATCGAGAAGAACACCACCATTCCCACCAAGAAGTCCCAGGTGTTCTCCACCGCCGACGACAACCAGACCGCCGTGACCATTCATGTGGTTCAGGGTGAGCGCAAGCAGGCGTCCCAGAACAAGTCCCTGGGCCGCTTCGACCTCGCCGACATTCCGCCGGCGCCCCGCGGCATGCCGCAGATCGAGGTGACATTCAACATCGATGCCAACGGTATTCTCCACGTGTCCGCCAAGGACAAGGCCACCGGCAAGGAGCAGTCCATCGTCATCAAGGCATCCTCCGGCCTCAGTGAGGACGAGATCGAGAAGATGGTGCGCGACGCCGAGTCCCACGCCGCCGAGGACAAGAAGTTCGAGGAGCTGGTGCAGGCCCGCAACGCCGCCGATGGCCTTGCCCACGCCGTGCGCAAGACCCTGAGCGAGGCGGGCGACAAGGCCAGCGACGAGGAGAAGGCCGCCATCGAAGCCGCCATCAAGGATGTCGAGGATGCCGTCAAGGGCGACGACAAGGACGCCATCGAGGCCGCCACCACCAAGCTGTCGGAAGCCTCCGCCAACCTGGCGCAGAAGCTCTATGCCGAACAGGCTCAGCAGGGAGAGCCCGCCAGCGCCGAGCGCGCCCCCGGCGATGACGTGGTGGACGCCGAGTTCGAGGAAGTGAAGGATTCCGACAAGAAATGACGTCTGACGGCGGGCGTACCCGGGGCGGTTGCCTCCCTCGCGGGGCAAGGTTCTAGGCGTCCGACGCATCGGGGGGAGATGAGAGGCAGCCGCTGTCTCCCATCTCCCCCGTTCCTGTTAAGAAAGAGAGACACTCAATGTCCAAACGGGACTACTACGAAATACTCGGCGTGGAGCGCGGCGCTTCCGAGGCGGACATCAAGAAGGCCTACCGGCGGGTGGCGATGAAATTTCACCCGGACCGCAATCCCGACGACAAGGGCGCCGAGGAAAAATTCAAGGAGGCCTCCGAGGCCTACGAGGTGCTCTCCGATGCCGAGAAGCGCGCCGCCTACGACCGCTTCGGCCACGACGCCGTGGCGGGCGGTGGCTTTGGCGGCGGCGGGGCCGGTGGCGGTTTCGGCAACTTCAGCGATATCTTCGGCGATGTGTTCGGCGATATTTTTGGCGGTGGAGGTGGCGGCCAGCGGCGCGGCGGCCCGGCCCGGGGTTCGGATCTGCGCTACAACCTCGAGCTGGACCTCGAGGATGCGGTGCGCGGCACCACCACCACCATCCGCGTTCCCACCCTGGTCCACTGCGAGGAGTGCGATGGCTCCGGCGCCAGGAAGGGCTCCACGCCCCTGGCTTGCGGCACCTGTGGTGGCCATGGCCAGGTGCGCATGTCCCAGGGCTTCTTCCAGGTACAGCAGACCTGCCCCAAGTGCCGTGGGCGCGGCGTGCTGATCAGCGATCCCTGTCCCAAGTGCCATGGCCAGGGTGTGCGGGAGGAAGCCAAGACCCTGTCGGTGAAGGTGCCCGCCGGGGTCGACAACGGCGACCGCATTCGTCTCTCCGGCGAGGGCGAGGCGGGCCCCGCTGGCGGGCCGCCAGGGGATCTCTACGTGCAGATCCACGTGCGCGAACACGATATCTTCCAGCGGGATGGTCGCAACCTCTACTGCGAAGTGCCCATCAGCATCGTCGACGCGGCCCTGGGGGGCGAGCTGGAAGTGCCCACCCTCGGCGGCAAGGTCAAGCTCAAGGTGCCGCCGGAGACCCAGACGGGTCGGCTGTTCCGCCTGCGGGGCAAGGGGGTGGCCAGTGTCCGCGGCGGCGGTCCGGGGGACCTGCTGTGCCGGGTGGTGGTGGAAACCCCCGTCAACCTCAGCGCCCGCCAGAAGGATCTCCTCAAGCAGTTCCAGGGAGACCTGGAGGGGGGCAAGAACTCCCCGCGCCAGACCAGCTGGTTCGAGGGCGTCAAAAAGTTCTTCGATGGCTTTACCATGTAAGGCTGCAGGTTGGGTTGACACGGGAAACCCAATGGAGCGATAGCGTCCAAACAAGGAATCACCATGATCAGAATCGCGGTAACCGGCGCGGCCGGTCGGATGGGCAAGACCCTGATGGAAGCCATCGCCAATCATCCCTCGGTGGTGCTGGCCGCCGCCCTGGAGCGGCCCGACAGCTCCCTGGTGGGGGCGGACGCCGGGGAGCTGGCGGGTATCGGCCGCAATGGCGTGACCGTGTCGGGGGATCTGGCGGCGGTGATCGAGCACTTCGATGTGCTGATCGATTTCAGCATTCCCGCGGCCTCGGCGGCCAATGTCGCCCTCTGCGCCCGCCACGGCAAGCCGGTGGTGCTCGGCACCACAGGCTTCGATGATGCCCAGAAGACGGCCATCGCCGAGGCCGCCACCCGCATCCCCATCTGCCAGTCGTCCAACTTCAGCACCGGGGTGAACCTCTGCTTCAAGCTGTTGGATATGGCCGCCCGGGTGCTGGGGGATGATGTCGACATCGAGGTCTACGAGGCCCACCATCGCCACAAGATCGATGCCCCGTCCGGCACCGCCCTCAGTATGGGGGAAGTGGTCGCCAATGCCCTCGGGCGCGATCTCAGGCAGGTGGCCGTCTACGGCCGCGAGGGTCAGACCGGCGCCCGTGCCCGGGACACCATCGGCTTTGCCACGGTGCGGGCAGGGGATATCGTCGGCGACCACACGGTGATGTTCGCCGCCGACGGCGAGCGGGTCGAGATCACCCACAAGGCCTCGAGCCGCATGGCCTTCGCCCGGGGCGCGGTGCGCGCCGCCCACTGGCTGGCGGCGAGATCCCCCGGTCGCTACGACATGCAGGACGTCCTCGGCCTCAAGTGAGCCCCCCGGGGTTATTTGGCTGGACAGGGCGGGGGCCATCCCCTACAATCCCGCCTCAGGTTTCCGCCGGTCGCAGAGCCTGAATTCCACGAGAGGCGCATGGTCAAAATTCCCAAAGCGAGATGAATCCGGCATTCATCTCGCTTTTTTGCAAGCGGATTTTGGCATCCCGGCGGCGGCCCAGAGTGTTACCAAGCCTGCGTTTGTTCCGTATCCCAACGAGAGGACTAAGTGTTGAAATCCGATCTTCGTCGGCCCGCCTTGCTTGCGCTTGAAGAGGGCACCGTTTTCAGGGGTACTGCAATTGGCGCCGAGGGTATCTCCAGCGGGGAGGTGGTTTTCAATACCTCCCTCACCGGCTACCAGGAGATTCTCACCGATCCCTCCTATGCCCGCCAGATCGTCACCCTGACCTATCCCCATATCGGCAACGTTGGCGTCAACGTCGAGGACGAGGAGTCCTCCGCCATCTGGGCCGCGGGCCTCGTCATTCGCGACCTGCCCCTGCTGGCCAGCAACTTCCGCAGCGAGCAGAGCCTCGATCAGTACCTCAAATCCCGCAACATCCTCGGCATCGCCGACATCGACACCCGCAAGCTGACCCGCATCCTCAGGGAGAAGGGCGCCCAGAACGGCTGCCTGATGGCCGGCGAGGTGGACGAGGCAAAGGCCCTCGAACAGGCCCGGGCGTTCGCCGGCCTCAAGGGCATGGACCTCGCCAAGGAAGTCAGCGCCCGCCAAGCCTACCCCTGGCGAGAAGGTTCCTGGGCCCTCGGCAAGGGTCACGGCCAGCCGGCCACCGGCCGCTTCAAGGTGGTGGCCTACGACTTCGGCGTCAAGCGCAACATCCTGCGGATGCTCGCCGACCGCGGCTGCGAGCTCACCGTGGTGCCCGCCCAGACGCCCGCCAGCGAGGTGCTGGCGATGAACCCGGACGGCATCTTCCTCTCCAACGGACCCGGCGACCCGGCGCCCTGCGACTACGCCATCAGCGCCATCAAGGCGTTTCTCGATACCGATATCCCGGTGTTCGGCATCTGCCTCGGCCACCAGCTGCTGGCCCTGGCCTCCGGCGCCCGCACCCTGAAAATGAAGTTCGGCCACCACGGCGGCAACCACCCGGTGCAGGATCTCGACAGCGGCCGGGTGATGATCACCGCCCAGAACCACGGCTTCGCGGTGGACGAGGCGACCCTGCCCGCCAACCTGCGGGCCACCCACCGCTCCCTGTTCGACGGCAGCCTGCAGGGCATCCACCGCACCGACAAGCCGGCGTTCAGCTTCCAGGGCCACCCCGAAGCGAGCCCCGGTCCCCGCGACGCGGCGCCGCTGTTCGATCATTTTGTTGAGTTGATGGTGGCTCGCAAGGGAGTGTAGTGGGCAGGCTTTTGCGGCCCGCGAAAGCGAGGCTGGTCTGACGTCAGACGCAGGACGTCTGACGCAAAAGCGGGATCAAGAGCGAAGATATCGGCGGCGCAGCCGCCCCAAAAGCGTCAGACGTCAGACGTCAGACGTCAGACCCACAGAAATTCTGACGGTTAGCACAACATGCCCAAACGCACAGATATCCAAAGCATCCTCATCCTCGGCGCCGGCCCCATCGTCATCGGCCAGGCCTGCGAGTTCGACTACTCCGGCGCCCAGGCCTGCAAGGCGCTCAAGGAGGAGGGTTACCGGGTGATCCTGGTGAACTCCAACCCCGCCACCATCATGACCGACCCGGCCATGGCGGATGCCACCTACATCGAGCCGGTGGAGTGGCGCACCGTGGCGGCCATCATCGAGCGCGAGCGCCCCGATGCCCTGCTGCCCACCATGGGCGGCCAGACGGCCCTCAACTGCGCCCTCGACCTGGCCCGGGAGGGGGTGCTCGACAAGTTCGGCGTGCAGATGATCGGCGCCGATGCCGACGCCATCGACAAGGCTGAGGACCGGGAGCGCTTCGACAAGGCCATGAAGGCCATCGGCCTCGAAACCCCCAAGGCGATGATCGTCCACAGCCTGGAGGAGGCACTCCAGGTGCCCGACCAGTTCGGCTACCCCTGTATCATTCGCCCGTCCTTTACCATGGGCGGCTCCGGCGGCGGCATCGCCTACAACCGGGAGGAATTCGAGGAGATCTGCAAGCGCGGCCTCGACCTGTCCCCCACCAACGAGCTGCTGATCGACGAATCCCTGATCGGCTGGAAAGAGTTCGAGATGGAGGTGGTGCGGGACAGGAACGACAACTGCATCATCGTCTGCGCCATCGAGAACTTCGACCCCATGGGCATCCACACCGGCGACTCCATTACCGTCGCCCCGGCCCAGACCCTGACCGACAAGGAATACCAGATCATGCGCGACGCCTCCATCAAGGTGTTGCGGGAGATCGGCGTCGAGACCGGCGGCTCCAACGTCCAGTTCGCGGTCAATCCCGCCGATGGTCGGCTGGTGGTGATCGAGATGAACCCCCGGGTATCCCGCTCCTCCGCCCTGGCCTCCAAGGCCACCGGCTTTCCCATCGCCAAGGTTGCCGCCAAGCTGGCGGTGGGCTACACCCTCGACGAGCTGCAGAACGAAATCACCGGCGGCGCCACGCCGGCGTCCTTCGAGCCGAGCATCGACTACGTGGTCACCAAGGTGCCGCGCTTTGCCTTCGAGAAATTCGCCACCGCCAATGCCAAGCTCACCACCCAGATGAAGTCCGTGGGCGAGGTGATGGCCATCGGCCGCACCTTCCAGGAATCCCTGCAAAAGGCCCTGCGCGGGCTGGAAGTGGGTGCCGCCGGCTTCGATCCCAAGGTGGACCTGGCCAGCGACGAGGCCCTGGGCACCATCCGCGGCCAGATCGCCGAGGCGGGCGCCGAGCGCATCTGGTACGTGGCCGACGCCTTCCGCGCCGGCATGGACCTCGACGAGGTTCAGCGCATGACCAATATCGATCCCTGGTTCCTGGTGCAGATCGAGGACCTGATCGCCGAGGAACGCGCCCTCGCCGGCCGCCAGCTGGCGGACCTCGACCGCGACGCCCTCTATCGCCTGAAGCGCAAGGGCTTTGCCGACAAGCGTCTCGCCGACCTGCTCGGCACCAGCGAAACCGCCGTGCGGGAGCGCCGCCACGGCGAGGGCCTCCACCCGGTGTACAAGCGGGTGGACACCTGCGCCGCCGAATTCGCCACCGCCACCGCCTACATGTACTCCACCTACGAGGAGGAGTGCGAGGCGAACCCGTCGGACCGCAAGAAGATCCTGGTGCTCGGTGGCGGCCCCAATCGCATCGGCCAGGGCATCGAGTTCGACTACTGTTGCGTGCACGCCGCCCTCGCCATGCGGGAGGACGGCTACGAGACCATCATGGTCAACTGCAACCCGGAGACGGTATCCACCGACTACGACACCTCCGACCGCCTCTACTTCGAGCCGGTGACCCTTGAGGATGTGCTGGAAATCGTCAATCTCGAAAGGCCCGTGGGGGTCATCGTCCAGTTCGGCGGCCAGACGCCCCTGAAGCTGGCCCGGGCCCTGGAAAAGGCCGGGGTGCCCATCATCGGCACCACCCCGGACGCCATCGACCGCGCCGAGGACCGGGAGCGCTTCCAGCAGATGATCGACAAGCTGGGTCTCCTGCAGCCCCCCAACGCCACCGTGCGCTCGGCGGACGCGGCCCTCGAAAAGGCCCGGGAAATCGGCTATCCCCTGGTGGTGCGCCCGTCCTATGTGCTCGGTGGCCGGGCCATGGAGATCGTCTACGGCGAGGACGAGCTGATGCGCTACATGCGCGAGGCGGTGCAGGTGTCCGAGGACTCCCCGGTGCTGCTCGACTACTTCCTGTCCGCCGCCATCGAGGTGGACATCGATGCCGTATCTGACGGCCAGCAGGTGGTGATCGGCGCCATCATGCAGCACATCGAGCAGGCCGGTATCCACTCCGGTGACTCCGCCTGCTCCCTGCCGCCCTACAGCCTGCCGGCGGCCATCCAGGACGAGATGCGCGACATCGTTCGCCAGATGGCGGTGGAACTCAACGTGGTGGGCCTGATGAACGTCCAGCTGGCCTGGCAGGACGGCAAGATCTACGTGATCGAGGTCAACCCCCGGGCGTCCCGCACCGTGCCGTTCGTGTCCAAGTGCATCGGCACATCCCTGGCGAAGATCGCCGCCCGCTGCATGGCCGGCACCACCCTGGCGGCGCAGAATTTCACCCGGGAGATCGTGCCCGCCTACTACAGCGTCAAGGAAGCGGTTTTCCCCTTCAACAAGTTCCCCGGTATCGACCCCATCCTCGGCCCCGAGATGAAGTCCACCGGAGAGGTGATGGGGGTGGGCGACACCTTCGCCGAGGCCTACGCCAAGGCCCAGCTCGGCGCCAGCGACGAGATTCCCCTCAAGGGCACCGCCTTCATCAGCGTGCGGGAGCAGGACAAGCCCGGGGTGGCCAGCGTCGCCCGCCAGCTGGCGGAGCGGGGCTTTGCCCTGGTGGCGACCCGCGGCACCGCCGATATTCTCCGCGCGGCGGGGCTCGACGTGGACGTGGTCAACAAGGTCAAGGAAGGCCGTCCCCATATCGTCGACATGATCAAGAACGGCAAGGTACAGCTGATCCTCAATACCACCGAGGGTCGCCAGGCCATCGCCGATTCCTCCACCATCCGTTCCACCGCGGAATCCAACGGCGTCTACTACACTACCACCCTCGCCGGTGGCAACGCCGTGTGCCAGGCGCTGGCCCACGGCAATGAATTCCGGGTGCGCAAACTGCAGGAGCTGCACGAGACCATGCCGCAATGAACAAGGTACCGATGACCGCCGAAGGCGCCGAGCGGCTTCGCCAGGAGCTCGACCAACTCAAGCGGGTGGATCGCCCGCGCATCGTGCAGGCCATCGCCGATGCCCGGGAGCATGGCGATCTCAAGGAAAACGCCGAGTACCACGCCGCCCGGGAACAGCAGAGCTTCGCCGAGGGCCGTATCCAGGAGATCGAGGGCAAGCTCAGCCACGCCCAGATCATCGACATCACCAAGATCCCCGAAGGGGAGAAGGTGATCTTTGGTGTCACCGTCACCATCGTCGACACCGAGACGGAGGACGCGAAAACCTACAAGATCGTCGGCGACGACGAGGCCGATATCAAGGCCGGCAAGATCTCCTACCAGTCCCCCATCGCCCGCGGCCTGATCGGCAAGGAAGTGGGCGACGTGGTGGTGATCCAGACCCCCTCGGGGCCCGTGGAGTACGAAATCGACCAGGTACGGCACATCTAGCGCCGGCCGCCCTTCGGGAGACAATCCTTGGATTTTTTCATTTTCATCAGCGAACAGTGGGTACTGGTCAGCATTCTGGTGCTGCTCATCTACGCCTTTGCCTTCAGCGAGCGCATCAAGGGGGGCAAGCCGATTTCCACCAGTGAGCTGACCCGCCTGATGAACAGCGGCGAGGGCATCCTGCTCGATATCCGCGACGCCAAGGAATTCGGCGAGGGGCACATCACCGGGGCCGTCAACATCCCCTTCGGCAAGCTCGACAGCCGTATCAGCGAGCTCGACAAGCACCGGGAAAAGCTGGTGGTGATCGCCGACAAGGTGGGCCAGCACGCCGGGGCCGCCGGCAAGAAGCTGCGCCAGGCGGGCTTTCAGGTGCGCCGCCTGCAGGGCGGCATGACGGAGTGGACGGGCCAGGGGCTGCCGTTGATCAAGAGCCGCTAGGGGTTGAAATCCCGGGGCCTGACCACCACCTAGGCGAAAGGGGAAAGGCCCTTTTCATTCACAACGGATAACAAGGTTTCGAGACATGACAGAACAAGCAGACCAGGCAGCAGCGAACGAACAGGGCAATGACAACGCCATGGAGTTCTCCCTCCAGCGGGTATACCTCAAGGACCTGTCCTTCGAGTCGCCCCTCGGCGCCCGCGCTTTCACCCGCCAGTGGAAGCCCAAGGTCAACCAGGATCTTTCCACCAAGATCGCCCGCCTCGACGACAACCACTTCGAGGTGGTGCTCGACATCACCATCACCGTGAAGGACGACACCGACACCCTTTATCTGGTGGAGGTCAAGCAGGCCGGCGTGTTCTTCGCCAAGGGGCTCAACGAGCAGCAGCTGGCGGGCATCCTCAACACCCAGTGCCCCAGCATTCTCTTCCCCTACGTGCGGGAGACCATCGACAGCGTGGTGACCCGGGGCACCTTCCCGGCGCTGATGCTGCCGCCGATCAACTTCGATGCCCTGTTCCAGCAGGCGGTGGCCAACGCCAACGCCAAGGCGGCGGAGTCCCAGGGCCAGGCCGCCGAGACCCCGGCGCACTGAAGCCCGGGCCTGCATAAAAAAACCGCCCTCGCCGGGCGGTTTTTTTATGGGCGGGTGTTCGGAGGGTTAGTCCTCGTCCTCCCCGTCGCCGTTGCCCATGCCCAGGTCCTTGAGCTTGCGGGTGAGGGTATTGCGGCCCCAGCCGAGCAGCTCGGCGGCTTCCTTCTTGCGGCCCCCGGTGCGCTCCAGGGCCACCTCGATCATCGCCTTCTCGAAGGCCGGCAGGGCGGTGTCGAGGATCTTCCCGTGGCCGCTCTCGATCTCCGCCCGGGCCCAGCGCTGGAGGCTCAGCTCCCACTGGTCCGACACCGGGGCGCGGGCCTGTTCCCGCTCCTCCATCATTTCCGGGGGCAGGTCGCTGAGCAGGATCTCCCGCCCGGAGGCCATCACCGTCAGCCAGCGGCAGGTGTTCTCCAGCTGGCGCACGTTGCCCGGCCAGGGCAGGTTGGCCAGGTAGCGTTCGGCCTCCTTGGACACGACCTTGGGTTCCACCTCCAGGTCCCGGGCGGACTGGGTGAGGAAATACTGGATCAGGCGCGGGATGTCCTCCTTGCGGTCGGCGAGGCGGGGCAGGTGGACGCGGATGACGTTGAGACGGTGGAACAGGTCCTCCCGGAAGCGGTGGGCGGTGACCAGCTCCTCCAGGTTCTGGTGGGTGGCGGCGATGATGCGCACGTTCACCTTCACCGGGGTGTGGCCGCCGACCCGGTAGAACTCACCGTCCGCCAGCACCCGCAGCAGCCGGGTCTGGGCCTCGGAGGGCATGTCGCCGATCTCGTCGAGGAAGAGGGTGCCGCCGTTGGCCTGTTCGAAGCGCCCGGGGCGGCGCTGGTTGGCGCCGGTGAAGGCACCCTTTTCGTGGCCGAACAGCTCCGATTCGATCAGATCGTGGGGAATGGCCGCCATGTTGAGGGCGATGAAGGGGAATTGCGCCCGCGGGCTGTGACGGTGCAGGGCGCGGGCCACCAGCTCCTTGCCGGTGCCGGATTCGCCGTTGATCAGCACCGTGATGTTGGACTTGGAGAGCCGGCCGATGGCGCGGAACACCTCCTGCATGGCCGGGGCCTCGCCGATGATGTCGGCGTGGGCCAGGGTGGTTTCGCTCACCGGCGGTTGCTGTTGCTCGCGGCTGAAGGTCAGCGCCCGCTGGGTCACCGACACCAGCTCGTCGATGTCGAAGGGCTTGGGCAGGTATTCGAAGGCGCCGCCCTGGTAGGCGGACACCGCGCTGTCCAGGTCGGAGTGGGCGGTGGTGATGATGATGGGGATGTTGGGGGATTCGGCGTGGATGCGCTTCAACAGTTCCAGGCCGCTGATGCCGGGCATGCGGATGTCGCTGATGATCACCTCGGGCGGGTCGCGGTCGAGGTTGTCGAGCAGGTCGGCGGCGCTCTCGAAGCTGCGCACCTGGAACTGGTTGCGGCTCAGGGCCTTTTCCATCACCCAGCGGATGGAGTGGTCATCGTCGACGACCCAGACGGAGGCTTTGTCATTCATGGTCATTGTCAATCGGTAGGAAAATGGAGAATTGGGTGTAGCCCTGGCGGCTGTCGCATTCGATCAGCCCCCGGTGCAGGTTGATGGCCGACTGGGCGATGGGCAGGCCCAGGCCGCTGCCCTCGGCGCGGCCGCTGATCATCGGGTAGAAAATCCGGTTGGCGATCTCGGCGGGAATTCCCGGGCCGTTGTCGATGATGTCGAGGCGACACACCACCCGGTGGTGTTCCTTGCCAATGGTGAAGTGGCGCTGGATACGGGTGCGCAGGCGGATGCAGCCACCCCGGCCGATCATGCCCGCCCCCTTCAGCGACTGCATGGCATTGCGGGTGACGTTGAGCACCGCCTGGATCAGCTGCTCCCGGTCCCCCTGGATCTCGGGAATGCTGGGGTCGTAGTCGCGGATGATGGGGAGCTCGTCACGGGTCTCCGCCTCGATCAACGCGGCCACGTGCTCGGTCACTTCGTGGATGTTGACCGGGGCGAACACCGCGGGCTTGTTGGGGCCGAGCAGGCGGTCCACCAGCTTGCGCAGGCGCTCCACCTCGGTGGTGATGATGGCGGTGTATTCGTGCAGCTCCTCGCTGTCGAGTTCCGCCGCCAGCAGCTGGGCGGCGCCCTGGATGCCGCCGAGGGGATTCTTGATCTCGTGGGCGAGGCCGCGAATCAGGTTGCGGGAGGTGTCGTGGGCGGAGATCAGCGCTTCCTCGCGATCGATGCGCATGATTCGCTCCATCGCCTGCATCTCGATCAACAGCAGCTTGCCGGCGGGCGAAACGAGGGGAGTCACGGAGTAATCCACCACCGCCTGGCTCTGGTCCGGCAGGGACAGGGCGGCCTTGCGCTCCGTGAAGGGTGTGCCGTCCTTGAGGGCGCTGTAGAGGGCGTCGAGGCGGTTCTCGGTGCCGGAGAAAAACGTGGCGGCACTGGTGCCGCACAGCCGCCCGGCGCTGGCGGCGAGCAGGGTTTCGGCGGAAGGGTTGAGGTAGCGGATGAGCAGGCTGTCGTCCAGCACCACCACAGCCGTGGTCAGGCTGTCGAGTAGCAGGTGGGCGTTCACATCCTGGTTCATTGGCGTTATCCGCATGGGTGATGGTTCTGTTCTGTCGTGCCGGCCTTCGGGCGACAGCGCGCCAGCAAGGTGCAGGATGGCTCTCTGTGGTGCCATTACCCATGTGAGTGCAAGTATTGGGCCAATCCCTACGCCGCCGATCCCCCCGCATCGGGGGCTGATCCGGGCTGAGTGTAGTGGATAAGGAAGGGGCGCGCACACTTTTGGTGCGCGACGGGTGGAAAGGGGAGGTTACTTGCCGCCGTTGGCCTTGGGTTTGATCAGCTTCGAGGCCCGGTGCACGTAGATATTGACGGGCTTGGTGCTGGCCACCAGGCTGCCGGCGTCATCGATCACCCGCGCCTCGATGCGGTGCGAGCCCCGCTCCAGGGTGTCGAGGCGGATGCTGGTGGCGGCGGCCGGCGGGGCGACCCGCTTGCCGTCCATCAGCACGGCAATGCGGTGGCCGGGTTGCAACTCGGGGCTGATGGCCACCTGGATCACCAGGTCGAGCTGGCCGGGGGGGATGGAGGCGCCGTTGCGGGGCTCGACGATTTCGAGGCGCTGGTAGTCGCCGGGATCGGGCTCCGGGCTTGGCAGGGGTTTGGGGGCGATCTCGATGCCGGGCTGGGTATTGATGGTGGGCAGCTTGACCCGCTCGCCCTGCTCCGAGGCGGGCGGCTTGTCGGTGTAGGTGACGCGGCCGCTGTCGTCGACCACCTTGTAGACGGCCCCGAGGGCGGCGGCGCTCAAGGCGAGGCTGAAAACACAAAGGCTGGCGGCGAGAGGCTTCATGGTCCGGTTCCCTGACTGTCGTGGCAAGGGTAATACCCGTTGGACAAAATAAAAAGCCCGCCATTCCGGGGAATGGCGGGCTCGAGTCGCGGGGGAGCCTTACACGCTGTAGTACAGTTCGAACTCCAGCGGGTGGGTGGTGTGCTCCACCTTGTAGACTTCTTCCATCTTGAGGGCGATGTAGGCGTCGATGTAGTCGTCGCTGAACACGCCGCCGCGGGTGAGGAACTCGCGATCCTTGTCGAGGTTGCTGAGGGCGTCCCGCAGGCTGCCGCAGACTTGCGGGATGGCGGCCGCTTCTTCCGGGGGCAGATCGTAGAGATCCTTGTCGGCGGCATCGCCGGGGTGGATCTTGTTCTGCACGCCGTCGAGGCCAGCCATCAGCATGGCGGCGAAGGCGAGGTAGGGGTTGGCGATCGGGTCGGGGAAGCGTGCCTCGATACGCTTGCCCTTGGGGGATGCAACGTAGGGAATGCGGATGGAGGCGGAGCGGTTGCGGGCCGAGTAAGCCAGCATCACCGGTGCTTCAAAGCCCGGGATCAGGCGCTTGTAGGAGTTGGTGCCGGGGTTGGTAAAGGCGTTCAGGGCCTTGGCGTGCTTGATGATGCCGCCGATGTAGTACAGGGCGGTCTCGGACAGGCCCGCGTAGCCGTCGCCGGCGAACTGGTTGACGCCGCCTTTCCAGAAGGACTGGTGCACGTGCATGCCGGAACCGTTGTCGCCGACGATGGGCTTGGGCATGAAGGTGGCGGTCTTGCCGTAGGCGTGG
The DNA here is from genome assembly GCA_034717695.1 of Pseudomonadota bacterium. Classification (GTDB taxonomy): domain Bacteria; phylum Pseudomonadota; class Gammaproteobacteria; order Pseudomonadales; family Porticoccaceae; genus NAT127. Next base: position 20,599 of record JAYELS010000006.1, on the reverse strand, counting down.
GCCACGTTGTGGACGCAGTACTTGAGGATCTGGACTTCGTCCGCCTTCTTCACCAGGGTGTTGAACTTGACACCGATTTCGCACTGGCCAGCGTTGGCCACTTCGTGGTGGTGTACCTCGACGTCGAGGCCCATCTGCTCCATGGCGCCACACATGGCGGCGCGCAGGTCGTGGAGGGAGTCGACAGGCGGGACGGGGAAGTAGCCACCCTTGACCCGGGGGCGGTGGCCCAGGTTGCCGTCGACGAACTTCTCGCCGGAGGACCAGGCGGCTTCCTCGGAGGAAATCTTCACGAAGGAGCCGGACATGTCGGCACCGAAGTGTACTTCGTCAAAGATGAAGAACTCGGGCTCGGGGCCGAAGAACGCGGTATCCCCAAGGCCGGTGGATTTCAGGTACTCCTCGGCGCGCTGGGCGATGGAGCGGGGGTCGCGGTCGTAGCCCTGCATGGTGGCGGGATCGACGATGTTGCACCGCAGGATGACGGTGGTCTCGTCAAAGAAGGGGTCGACGATGGAGGTGTCATCGTCGGGCATCAGGATCATGTCCGACTCATTGATGCCCTTCCAGCCGGAGATGGAGGAGCCGTCGAACATCTGGCCGGTGGCGAAGAAGTCCTCGTTCACATAGCGCGCGGGGATGGTGACGTGGTGCTCCTTGCCCTTGGTGTCGGTGAAGCGCAGGTCCACCCAGCGGGCCTCGTGATCTTTGATCAGCGTCAACGTTTTGTTCGACATGTGTTTTCTCCAAAATAGGGATTCGGGGTTTGCGTGTTTTCTAGGGTGCCGACGGCAGTGGCTAAAAAGCTCGACGTAGTTTTAGCAATTACCGTGCCATGGGGTTTGTTCCCGGTGTGCCCTTGGGGATGCTGTCCATAGCCCCAGTTTGGCGGGCTGTTTTGCACCAAAAAAGAGCATCGATTCTTGGGGTGAACCTGTTTGGTGCGTCGGTCTCGCGGGCGGGGGTCATTGTGCCTGAACCCGCTCAAACCGTACAGATGGCCGCGACCCCGGGGCCCTGCCCCCCGGGGGTTCTGCGGGTATAATCCGCGACCTTGCCATTAACCCCGATTGCCCGCGCCATGCATTTCATCGCCAAGCTTTTCCCCGAGATCACCATCAAGAGCAGCCCGGTGCGCAAGCGCCTCACCCGCCAGCTGCGGGACAACCTGCGGCGCCTGTTGCGCCCTCTCGACGGGCGCATCGATGTGCAGCGGGATTGGGAAAAGCTCGACCTGGTGGTGCCCGATGACCGGCCGGAGCTGGCGGAAGCCGTCGCCGCCGTGCTCGCGGCCACCCCGGGAATCGCCAAGTTTTCCCGGGTCGATGCCTGCCCGCTGGTGTCCATCGACGATATTTGCGAGCGGGTGGTGGCGAGCTGGGGCGAGCGCCTCGCCGGCAAGACATTCTGCGTCCGGGTCAAGCGCACCGGCCATCACGATTTCAGTTCCATGGACGTGGAGCGCCAGGTTGGCGCGGGGCTGTTTGCCCTCGGCACCAGCGCCGGTGTGAACCTGCGGGATCCCCAGGTGGTGGTGCCCATCGAGATTCGCGCCGACCAGGTCTTCCTGTTGCAGGATACCCGCCCGGGGCTTGGCGGCTTTCCCCTCGGTTCCCAGGACAGCGTGCTGTCGCTGATCTCCGGGGGGTTCGATTCCACCGTGGCCAGCTACCTGGCCATGAAGCGCGGATTGGTCACCCACTTCTGTTTCTTCAATCTGGGAGGGCGCGCCCACGAGCTGGGTGTCAAGGAGGTGGCCTACTACCTGTGGCGGCGGTACGGCGCCAGTCACCGGGTGCTGTTCGTCACCGTGCCCTTCGATCGGGTGGTGGGGGAGATCCTGGAGAAGGTCGACAACGGCCACATGGGGGTGGTGCTCAAGCGCATGATGATTCGCGCCGCCAACCGGGTCGCGGCGGCCATGGAGGCCGGCGCCATCGTCACTGGGGAGAGCGTTGCCCAGGTGTCGAGCCAGACCCTCGCCAACCTCGGAGTGATCGACGAGGTCTCGGACATGCTCACCCTGCGGCCCCTGGCGGTGATGGACAAGGGCGCGATCATCGACATCGCCAGGGCCATTGGCACCGAGCAGTTCGCCGCCAGCATGCCGGAGTACTGCGGCGTCATCTCCGTCAAGCCGCGCACCCGGGCGAAGCGGGAGCGGGTGGTGCGGGAAGAGGAAAATTTCGATTTCGCCATTCTCGACGAGGCGATCGCCAGCCGCCGTACCGAGACCATCGACAACCTGGTGACCGATGAACTGGCGGCGCAAGGGGTGGAAATCCTCGCCGTCCCGCCGCCTGGGGCGGTGATCATCGATATTCGTCACCCCGACGAGATCGCCCGCCATGGGCTCAAGGCGGGCGACGGGACGGTTGTGGCGATCCCGTTCTTCAATCTCGACCGGGAAGTGGCATCCCTCGACCCGGCGCGCCAGTACCTGCTGTACTGCGATCGCGGAGTGATGAGCCGTCTCCACGCCGAACTGCTCCACGACAAGGGTTACGCCAACATCGGCGTCTACCGTCCGGGGTGAGGCCGGCGGCGCCGCGCCAGGGCCTTGGCGGGGCAGCAAGAATCGTGTGACTTCACCGGGGCGGATCACTATAATCCGCACCTCATTTCTCAGTACGCCCCCCCCCATGACCATCCAGAACCTCCGCAATATTGCCATTATTGCCCACGTAGACCATGGCAAAACCACCCTGGTGGACAAGCTCCTCCAGCAGTCCGGCACCCTCGGCCGCAAGGATCAGGGCGCGGAGCGCATCATGGATTCCAACGACCAGGAGCGGGAGCGGGGGATCACCATCCTGGCCAAGAACACCGCCATCGAGTGGAACGGCTACCGCATCAATATCGTCGACACCCCTGGCCACGCCGACTTCGGCGGCGAGGTGGAGCGGGTGCTGTCCATGGTGGATTCGGTGTTGCTGCTGGTGGACGCGGTGGACGGCCCAATGCCCCAGACCCGCTTTGTCACCTCCAAGGCCTTCGAGCGGGGCTTGAAGCCCATCGTGGTGATCAACAAGGTGGACCGCCCGAGCGCCCGCCCCCACTGGGTCATCGACCAGGTGTTCGACCTGTTCGACAGCCTCGGCGCCACCGACGAACAGCTCGACTTCCCCATCATCTACGCCTCCGCCCTCAACGGTATCGCCGGGTTCGAGGTGGATACCCTCGAAGAGGACATGACGCCCCTGTTCCAGATGATCGTCGACAAGGTCTCGCCGCCCCCGGTGGACGCCGACGGCCCCTTCCAGATGCAGATCAGCGCCCTCGACTACAACAGCTACGTGGGTGTGATCGGCGTCGGCCGCATCAGCCGCGGCGCCCTCAAGGGCAACGACAACATCGTGGTGATCGACGCCGAGGGCCAGAGCCGCCGCGCCCGTGTCCTGCAGGTGATGGGCTACCACGGCCTCGAGCGGGTACCGGTGGAGCGCGCCGAAGCGGGCGACATCGTCTGTATCACCGGCGTCGATGGCCTCAAGATTTCCGACACCCTGTGCAGTCCCGACAAGCCCGAGCCGCTGCCGCTGCTCACCGTCGACGAGCCCACGGTGAGCATGACCTTCCAGGTCAACGACTCCCCCTTTGCCGGCCTCGAGGGCAAGTACGTCACCTCCCGCAATATCAAGGACCGCCTCGAACAGGAGCTGATCCACAACGTGGCCCTGCGGGTGCGGCAGGGGGACAGCCCGGAGAAATTCGTGGTGTCAGGCCGTGGCGAGCTGCACCTGTCGGTGCTGATCGAGAACATGCGTCGCGAGGGCTACGAGCTCGGCGTTTCCCGCCCCGAGGTGATTCAGAAAGAGGTGGATGGCGAGATCCAGGAGCCCTACGAGCAGGTGGTGATCGACATCGAGGAGCAGCACCAGGGCGGCGTCATGGAGGAGCTGGGTTTGCGCAAGGGCGACCTGCGCAACATGGAGACCGACGGCAACGGGCGGGTACGCCTCGACTATGTGGTGCCGTCCCGGGGGCTCATCGGTTTCCGCTCCCAGTTTCTGACCCTGACCCAGGGCACCGGCATCATGACCAGCATCTTCGATCATTACGGCCCCGTGAAGGCGGGCACCATCGCCAAGCGCCAGAACGGCGTGCTGGTGTCGATGATCAAGGGCAAGACCCTGGCCTACGCCCTGTTCAGCCTGCAGGATCGCGGCCGGCTGTTCGTCGGCCACGGCGAGAATGTTTACGAGGGCCAGATCGTCGGCCTTCACTCCCGCAACAACGACCTGCCGGTGAACCCCACCAAGGCCAAGCAGCTCACCAACATCCGCGCCGCGGGCACCGATGAAAACCTGATCCTCACCCCGGCGGTGCGCCACACCCTGGAGCAGGCCCTGGAGTTCATCGAGAGCGACGAGCTGGTGGAAGTGACCCCCAAGTCGATCCGCCTGCGCAAAAAGCTGCTCACCGAAAATGAGCGCAAGCGGGCGCAGAAGAGCTGAGATTCACGCTGCACGTTACAGGTTAGACGCAAAGGAAGCGGCGGCCCAGGGGCGCCCCGTCATTTATTTGATCTACCCAGAAAATTTGAAAAAAAGAA
>JAYELS010000006.1:10000-16034 GCA_034717695.1 Pseudomonadota bacterium | reverse complement strand
CCCCCCACCGGCCGGGGCGGCCGGGCCCCCCCGCTTCTTTGATTTCAGCTCCCGTGAAACTTGCAACTCATGAAACCTCAGCATGGCGAAAGCATCCCACCAGATGATCGTTCACCATCCCCATGGCCTGCATGTGGGCATAACAGATGGTGGTGCCGAAGAAACCCATGCCGCGCTGCTTCATGTCCCTGCTGATGGTGTCTGACAGCACCGTGCTGGCGGGCACTTCGCGAAGGCTTGCGAAGCGGTTGACGATGGGCTTGCCGTCGCTGAAGCGCCAGAAATAGTTGGCGAAGCTGCCGAATTCCTCCTGAATCGCCAGAAATACCCGGGCATTGCCGATGGCTGCCTCGATCTTCTGGCGGTTGCGCACTATCCCCGCGTCCCCCATCAGGCGTGCCACGCTGCGGCTGTTGAAGCGGGCGACCTTCACCGGGTCGAAGCCGGCGAAGGCGCGGCGGTAGTTCTCCCGCTTGCGCAGCACGGTGATCCACGACAAACCCGCCTGGGCGCTCTCCAGCACCAGGAACTCGAACAGCTTGCCGTCGTCGCGGCACGGCACGCCCCATTCGCTGTCGTGATAGTGGCGGTACAGCGGGTCGTCACCGCACCAGGGGCAGCGCTTGATGGTCTCCATGGTGTGCTCCGGTTCGGCCAATTGCCGGTTTACTATAGCAGGCGCATTGCGCATCATCGGTGCTCGACAATCCCCGCGAAAGCCGAGGCCCCGATGCGAACCCTCTACCCCGCCATTCGCCCCCATCTGGTTCGCCGTATTGCGGTGGCGCCGCCCCACGAGCTGTACGTGGAGGAGTGCGGGACCCCGGAGGGGATTCCCGTGGTTTTCGTCCACGGCGGCCCCGGGGGTGGCTGCCGGGAGAGCGACCGCTGTTTCTTCGATCCCGAGCGCTACCGCATCATCCTCTTCGATCAGCGGGGCGCCGGGCGCTCGACACCCCATGCCGGCCTCGATGGCAACCATACCCCCGGGCTGATCGCCGATCTGGAGACCTTGCGGGAATCCCTGGGGGTCGATCGCTGGCTGGTATTTGGCGGCTCCTGGGGGTCCACCCTGGCGCTGCTCTACGCCGAGGCCCACCCCGAGCGGGTGCTGGGCCTGGTACTGCGGGGTATTTTCCTGTGCCGGGAGGAGGATATCCGCTGGTTCTACCAGTGGGGGGCGAGCCAGATCTTTCCCGACTACTGGGAGGAATTCGTCGCGCCGATCCCCGCCGCAGAGCGGCACGACCTGCTCGCCGCTTACCACCGGCTGCTCACCAGCGACAACGAACTGCAACGCATGGCGGCGGCCAAGGCCTGGTCGGTGTGGGAGGGACGCTGTTCCACCCTGCATCCCCGCCCGGCGGTGGTGGATCATTTCGCCAATCCCCATTTCGCCCTCGCCCTGGCTCGGATCGAGGCCCACTACTTCGTCAACCATGCATTTATCCGTCACAACCAGATCGTCGAGGACGCGGATCGGCTGGCGGGGATCCCGGGCATCGTCGTCCACGGTCGCTATGACGTGGTCTGTCCCATCGATCAGGCCCATGCCCTGTGTCGCGCCTGGCCCGATGCGGAGCTGGAGATCATCCGCGATGCCGGACACTCCTCGTCGGAGCCAGGCATCGTCGACGCCCTGGTGCGCGCCACGGACGCCATGGCGCGGCGCCTCGGGAAGCACTGATGCTGGCGCTGTTGCAGCGGGTGTCCCAGGCCTCGGTGACGGTGGCGGGGGAGGTCGTCGGGGCGATCGACGGGGGGCTGCTGGTGTTTCTCGGTGTGCAGCAGGGTGACGATCCGGCGCGCTGCGAAAAATTGGCGGCCAAGGTGATGAACTACCGGATTTTTTCCGACGGCGAGGGGCGGATGAACCGCAGCGTCAGGGATTGCGGTGGCGGGGTGCTGGTGGTCTCCCAGTTCACCCTGGCCGCCGACACCCGCAAGGGGCTCCGGCCCAGTTTCACGCCGGCCGCCGAGCCCGCTGAGGCGCAGCGGCTCTACGATTACTTCACTGACTGTATTCGCCGCGAGACAGACCGCGTGGCCACTGGCCGTTTTGGCACCGACATGCAGGTCTCCCTGTGCAACGACGGCCCGGTGACGTTCCTGCTGGAGGTATAAAGCGTTGTCTGACGCCAGAAGCAAGCGGGTTACCAAGCTGACAGCCCACAACCACCCGTTGGCCCGAGTATCATATATCCACGATCCCTCGGACCATCTCGGCGTCTGACGTCAGACGTCAGACATCAAACATCTTCGCCAGCTTCTTCTCCACCGGCACCAGCTTCAAGCGGGTGTACACCGGCACGCCGTTCTTGTACTCCGGGTACGATTCACCCTGGATCAGCGGCGCCAGGTAGGCGCGGGCCTTGTCGGTGATGCCGAAGCCGTCGGGGGTGATGAAGTCCCGGGGCATCATCTTTTCCACATTGGCCACCCTGTCGAGGGGCGCTTCCCCCAGGGACCAGCGGTAGCGCTTGGCGGCGCCGCGCTCGATGGTGACCATCACCGCGTTCTTGCCCGCCAGGGCGTATTCCACGGCGGCCTTGCCCACCGCGTAGGCCTGCTCCACGTCAGTGGCGGAGGCAATATGGCGGGCTGAGCGCTGCAGGTAATCCGCCAGTGCCCAGTGATATTTGTAGCCGAGTTTGTCCTTGATCAAGGCCGCCAGGGTGGGGGCCACGCCGCCGAGCTGTTTGTGGCCGAAGGCGTCGGTGTGGGCGGACGCGGCCACCAGGGTGCCGTCCTTGTACTGGGTGCCTTCGGAGGCGACGATCACGCAGTAGCCATTTTTCTTCACAGCGGCGTTCACCTTCTTGAGGAACTTTTCCTCCGAGAAGGCGATTTCGGGGAACAGAATGATATGGGGGGCATCGCCCGCCCGAGCCGCCGCGAGCCCGCCGGCGGCGGCGATCCAGCCGGCGTGGCGGCCCATCACTTCGAGGATGAACACCTTGGTGGAGGTCTCGCACATCGATGCCACGTCGAGGCTGGCCTCCCGGGTGGAGACCGCCACGTACTTGGCGACGGAGCCAAAGCCGGGACAGTTGTCGGTGAACGGCAGGTCGTTGTCGACGGTTTTGGGGATATGGATGGCCCGGATGGGGTAGCCCATTTTCTCGGACAGCTGGGATACCTTGAGGCAGGTGTCGGCGGAGTCGCCGCCGCCGTTATAGAAGAAGTAGCCGATGTCGTGGGCCTTGAACACTTCGATCAGGCGCTCGTACTCGGCGCGGTTCTGTTCCAGGCTCTTGAGCTTGTAGCGGCAGGAGCCGAAGGCGCCGGCGGGCGTGCTGCGCAGGCCGGCGATGGCGCTGGGGCTTTCCTTGCTGGTGTCGATCAGTTCTTCCCGCAGCGCGCCGATGATGCCGTTGCGGCCCGCGTAGACCTTGCCGATTTTATCCCGGTGCTGGCGCGCCGTTTCGATAACGCCGCAGGCGCTGGCGTTGATCACGGCGGTAACGCCGCCAGACTGGGCGTAAAAGGCGTTCTTTTTCGGCATGGCATCCTCGGATAGGGGGTCTTTGCGGGGCGGCAATGATACTGTAATTGGTTGTTCGATGCACAAAGGGGCGGCCCGGCCCCGTGGCTGGCGGGGGCTTGCGGTGGGTGCCATAATCCGCCCTCGGCCAGGGGATGACGGGGCACCGATGCATATTCACATACTGGGTATTTGCGGCACCTTCATGGGGAGTCTGGCGATCCTCGCCCGGGAGGCGGGCCATCGGGTGACGGGCTCCGACGCCAATGTCTACCCGCCCATGAGCACCCAGCTGGAGCTGGCCGGCATCGCCCTCACCGAGGGCTATGATCCGGCGCAGTTGCGCGACAGTGACGGCGGGGCGCCGGATCTGGTGGTGGTGGGTAACGCCATGTCCCGGGGCAACCCCTGTGTGGAGTACGTGCTCAACCACGGCCTGCCCTATACCTCGGGGCCCCAGTGGCTGGGGGATTATTTCCTGCGGGACAAGTGGGTGCTGGCGGTGGCGGGCACCCATGGCAAGACCACCACCACCGCCATGCTGGCTTGGATTCTCGAGGATGCGGGCCTTGAACCCGGCTTTCTGGTGGGCGGCGTGCCGGCCAATTTTGGTGTTTCCGCGCGGCGCGGCGGGAGCTCTTTCTTTGTCGTGGAGGCGGACGAATACGATACGGCCTTCTTCGACAAGCGGTCGAAGTTCGTTCACTACCGTCCCCGCACCCTGATTCTCAACAACCTGGAGTTCGACCACGCGGATATCTTCCCGGATCTCGCCGCCATCCAGACCCAGTTCAGCCACCTGGTGCGCACCGTGCCGGGGGAGGGGTTGATCGTCCACCCAGAGGGGGACGCCAATCTCGCGGCGGTCCTCGCCCGGGGCTGCTGGACGCCCGCCGAACCGGTGGAGAGTGACAGCGGCTGGCGGGCGCGCCTGCACGGCGAGGATGGCGGAGATTTCGAGGTGCTTTATAGGGGGGGAAGCCAGGGGCGGGTGACCTGGCACCTGAGCGGTTTGCATAATGTCCGCAACGCCCTCGCCGCGGTGGCCGCCGCCCGCCATGCCGGCGTTCGCCCGGAAGCGGCGTGCGGGGCGCTGTCCCGTTTCGCGGGGGTCAAGCGCCGCATGGAGCTGATCGGCGAGGTGGGTGCTGTCCGCGTCTACGACGACTTCGCCCACCATCCCACCGCCATCGCCACCACCCTCGATGGGCTGCGCAAGCGGGTGGGGGGGGAGCGCATCGTCGCGGTGATCGAGCCCCGTTCCAATACCATGAAGCTCGGCATCCACAAGGGCCAACTCGCCGCCGCCACCGCTGCCGCCGACCTGGTGCTGTGGTTCCAGCCAGACAATCTCGGCTGGTCACTCGCCGAGGTGTGTGAAGGGGGCCCGGTGCCCGCCAGGTGCGAAGCCGATATCGAGGGGCTGGTCGCCGCTACCCTCGCCGGGGTCGGCACCAAAGGCCATGTGGTGGTGATGAGCAACGGTGGATTTTCGGGCTTCCACGGCAGGTTGCTGGCGGCCCTCGATGCACGGGAGTCGAACCCATGACGGATTTTCATCGCACAGTGACACTCGCCATGACAGGCGCCTCCGGCGCGGCCTACGGATTGCGCCTTCTCGATTGTCTGGTTCAGGCCGGTTGCCGGGTGTATTTCATGATGTCCAGCGCCGCCCGCATCGTGGTGGAGACGGAAACCGAGATCGAATTGCCGCCAGAAGACCGCCTGGAGGCTTTCCTTACCGCCAACTTCGATGCCGACCCGGGGCAGATTCAGTTGTTCACCCGCGACGACTGGTTTGCGCCGGTGGCCTCTGGCAGCGCGTCGCCATCGGCCATGGTGATCTGTCCGGCCAGCGGCGGCTGCATCTCGGCCATCGCCAACGGCGCGAGCAACAATCTCATCGAGCGCGCCGCCGATGTGGCCATCAAGGAGCGCCGCCAGTTGATCCTGGTGCCCCGGGAGACCCCGGTCTCGGCGATTCATCTGGAGAATCAGCTCAAGCTGGCGCGCCTCGGGGTTACCATCCTGCCGGCCAGCCCGGGCTTCTACCAGCAACCGCGAACCCTCGATGACCTCATTGACTTCGTGGTCGCCCGTATTCTCGATCAGCTGGGCATCGACCAGACCCTGCTGCCCCGCTGGGGTGAGTGATGATTTCCCGCCGCGAGATCCCATGCCTGCTCGCCATTGTGGTGGCGACAGGCCTCTGGTCCTGGCTCGACGCCCATGACCCGTTGATCTGGTGGATGGAATCCCTGCCGGTGTGGATCGGGCTTGCGCTGTTGTTCGCCACCTGGCGCCCGTTTCCCTTCACCCGGTTGGCCTGCTGGCTGATGGCCTTTCACGCCCTGGTGCTTTTGGTGGGCGCCCATTACACCTACGCCCGGGTTCCGGCGGGGGACTGGTTCGCCCAGTGGCTCGACCTGGAGCGCAACCACTACGACCGCTTTGCCCACGTGGTTCAGGGGTTCGTTCCCGCCATTCTCGCCCGGGAAATTCTCATGCGGCTTAAGGTGGTGCGCACCCCTGGATGGCTGTTTTTCCTGG
>JAYELS010000006.1:0-7500 GCA_034717695.1 Pseudomonadota bacterium | reverse complement strand
TGGAGCCAATCCCAGAAAACCGTTCGTAGTCCGGATCGGAGTCTGCAACTCGACTCCGTGAAGTCGGAATCGCTAGTAATCGCGAATCAGAATGTCGCGGTGAATACGTTCCCGGGCCTTGTACACACCGCCCGTCACACCATGGGAGTGGGTTGCACCAGAAGTAGCTAGTCTAACCGCAAGGGGGACGGTTACCACGGTGTGATTCATGACTGGGGTGAAGTCGTAACAAGGTAGCCGTAGGGGAACCTGCGGCTGGATCACCTCCTTAAACGACGTGTCCGTCGCTTCTTTAAGTGCTCACACGCATTGCCTGATCAGTCACGAGCAGTAAATGATCCTTAGAGGGTCTGTAGCTCAGTTGGTTAGAGCGCACCCCTGATAAGGGTGAGGTCGGCCGTTCAAATCGGCCCAGACCCACCACTTTGCCTGATCGCTTTTTAGAAGTGTTCAAGTGGATGGTACCCTGGGGCTATAGCTCAGCTGGGAGAGCGCCTGCCTTGCACGCAGGAGGTCAGCGGTTCGATCCCGCTTAGCTCCACCACTCTCCTGGAATCATGATACTGCTCGACGAGAAGTCAGAAGAAAGGCATTCAGCGGAAGGCTGTAATGATTTTCTTCTGGTTTTTTGGCCAGACGTTCTTTAACAAGGTGAGAAATTGAAACTGTACTAATGAATGAGTGTGTCTCAAGCGCACTCGTCCGGCGAGTACAAGGCAATAGTGATATTGCCAAGTCATAAAGTCGTAAATGCAGTCGTTTGTGTTATATGGTCAAGCGACTAAGCGCATACGGTGGATGCCTTGGCAGCTGGAGGCGATGAAAGACGTAGGAGCCTGCGATAAGCTTCGGGGAGGTGGCAAGCAACCTTTGATCCGGAGATCTCTGAATGGGGCAACCCACCTGGCATAAGCCAGGTATCGTGCACTGAATCCATAGGTGTACGAGGCGAACCCGGGGAACTGAAACATCTAAGTACCCGGAGGAAAAGAAATCAACCGAGATTCCCTCAGTAGCGGCGAGCGAACGGGGAACAGCCTGCAAGTAATAGCGGATGTGTTAGAGGAAGGCTCTGGAAAGTGCCGCGATACAGGGTGATAGCCCCGTACTCGAAAACACGCCCGTGGTACTGAGCTTGCGACAAGTAGGTCGGGACACGTGTTATCTTGACTGAACATGGGGGGACCATCCTCCAAGGCTAAATACTACCAGCTGACCGATAGTGAACCAGTACCGTGAGGGAAAGGCGAAAAGAACCCCGGAGAGGGGAGTGAAATAGAACCTGAAACCGTATGCGTACAAGCAGTAGGAGCCCTTCGGGGTGACTGCGTACCTTTTGTATAATGGGTCAGCGACTTATTTTCAGTGGCAAGGTTAACCGTATAGGGGAGCCGTAGGGAAACCGAGTCTTAATAGGGCGTCAAGTCGCTGGGAATAGACCCGAAACCAGGCGATCTACCCATGGCCAGGTTGAAGGTGCCGTAACAGGCACTGGAGGACCGAACCCACAAACGTTGAAAAGTTTGGGGATGAGCTGTGGGTCGGAGTGAAAGGCTAATCAAGCCTGGAGATAGCTGGTTCTCCTCGAAAGCTATTTAGGTAGCGCCTCGTGTCTCACCCTGGGGGGTAGAGCACTGTTTCGGCTAGGGGCCCATCCCGGGTTACCAACCCGATGCAAACTCCGAATACCCAGGAGTGCAATCACGGGAGACACACGGCGGGTGCTAACGTCCGTCGTGAAAAGGGAAACAACCCAGACCGCCAGCTAAGGTCCCAAATCTCGGTTAAGTGGGAAACGATGTGGGAAGGCTCAGACAGCTAGGAGGTTGGCTTAGAAGCAGCCATCCTTTAAAGAAAGCGTAATAGCTCACTAGTCGAGTCGGCCTGCGCGGAAGATGTAACGGGGCTCAAACCGAGAACCGAAGCTGCGGGTGCACACTTGTTGTGCGCGGTAGAGGAGCGTTCCGTAAGCCGTTGAAGGTGTGTTGTAAGGCATGCTGGAGGTATCGGAAGTGCGAATGCTGACATAAGTAACGACAAAGGGAGTGAAAAACTCCCTCGCCGGAAGACCAAGGTTTCCTGTCCAACGCTAATCGGGGCAGGGTTAGTCGGTCCCTAAGGCGAGGCCGAAAGGCGTAGTCGATGGAAAACAGGTTAATATTCCTGTACCTCTTGTTACTGCGATGGAGGGACGGAGTAGGCTAGGCCAGCGCGGCGTTGGTTGTCCGCGTTTAAGGTTGTAGGCTGGGCGTTTAGGCAAATCCGGACGCTCAAGGCTGAGAACTGATGACGAGCTTTCTTTTAGAAGGCGAAGTGGTTGATGCCATGCTTCCAAGAAAAGCTTCTAAGCTTCAGGTAACAAGAGACCGTACTCGAAACCAACACAGGTGGTCAGGTAGAGAATACCAAGGCGCTTGAGAGAACTCGGGTGAAGGAACTAGGCAAAATGGCACCGTAACTTCGGGAGAAGGTGCGCTGCTGGTGGTGAAGGACTTGCTCCGTAAGCTGCTGGCAGTCGAAGAAACCAGGCCGCTGCGACTGTTTATCAAAAACACAGCACTCTGCAAACACGTAAGTGGACGTATAGGGTGTGACGCCTGCCCGGTGCCGGAAGGTTAATTGATGGGGTTAGCGCAAGCGAAGCTCTTGATCGAAGCCCCGGTAAACGGCGGCCGTAACTATAACGGTCCTAAGGTAGCGAAATTCCTTGTCGGGTAAGTTCCGACCTGCACGAATGGCGTAACGATGGCGGCGCTGTCTCCACCCGAGACTCAGTGAAATTGAAATCGCCGTGAAGATGCGGTGTTCCCGCGGCTAGACGGAAAGACCCCGTGAACCTTTACTATAGCTTGGCACTGAACTTTGAACCTATTTGTGTAGGATAGGTGGGAGGCTTTGAAGCGTGCTCGCCAGAGTGCGTGGAGCCAACCTTGAAATACCACCCTGGTATGTTTGAGGTTCTAACTCTGACCCGTGATCCGGGTCGAGGACAGTGTCTGGTGGGTAGTTTGACTGGGGCGGTCTCCTCCCAAAGAGTAACGGAGGAGCACGAAGGTACCCTCGGCATGGTCGGAAATCATGCTATGAGTGCAATGGCATAAGGGTGCTTGACTGCGAGACTCACACGTCGAGCAGGTACGAAAGTAGGTCATAGTGATCCGGTGGTTCTGTATGGAAGGGCCATCGCTCAACGGATAAAAGGTACTCCGGGGATAACAGGCTGATACCGCCCAAGAGTTCATATCGACGGCGGTGTTTGGCACCTCGATGTCGGCTCATCACATCCTGGGGCTGAAGCCGGTCCCAAGGGTATGGCTGTTCGCCATTTAAAGTGGTACGCGAGCTGGGTTCAGAACGTCGTGAGACAGTTCGGTCCCTATCTGCCGTGGGCGTTGGAGATTTGAGGAGAGTTGCTCCTAGTACGAGAGGACCGGAGTGAACGAACCTCTGGTGTTCGGGTTGTCACGCCAGTGGCATTGCCCGGTAGCTATGTTCGGACAGGATAACCGCTGAAAGCATCTAAGCGGGAAGCCCCCTCCAAGATGAGATCTCCCTGACTCCTTGAGAGTCCTGAAGGGCCGTTCAAGACTAGGACGTTGATAGGCTGGGTGTGGAAGCGCTGTGAGGCGTTGAGCTAACCAGTACTAATTGCCCGTGAGGCTTGACCATATAACAGAGAGGATTGCGTGAGCGACCTCGACGGACGAGTGACGAGACACAGCCTGTTCGCAGGAATCATTGACTAGACAGTTTCGATGGATCACCACCCAATTTGGATGCGGCAATGCAGCGCGTAGCGCGTAAGACTAAAGCCACAGCCAAGCCAGTTTGCCTGGCGACCATAGAGCGTTGGAACCACCTGATCCCATCCCGAACTCAGCAGTGAAACGACGCATCGCCGATGGTAGTGTGGGGTCTCCCCATGTGAGAGTAGGTCATCGCCAGGCTTCAAACAGTAGCGCCCTGATTCGAGAGAGTCAGGGCGTTTTACTGTGTGCCAGATTCCCGCTGGGCAACTGGCGCTGACCTGGGGACCCAAAGCGCTTCGCGGGGCCGGCCCTCAGACCCACTGCGCTCCCTTTGGTCGCGGGGCCGGCCCTCGCCAGGCTTCAAACAGTAGCGCCCTGATTCGAGAGAGTCAGGGCGTTTTACTCTGTGCCAGATTCCCGCTGGGCAACTGGCGCTGACCTGGGGACCCAAAGCGCTTCGCGGGGCCGGCTCTCGCCAGGCTTCAAACAGAAACCCCGAGGTTCAACCCAGCCTCGGGGGTTTTTTATCCAAAAGCCAACATCCAATGCAACATAAACTCTACGCAGTGCCGTATGGCGCCTAGGTCCTCGCGAGAGTTTTCTCCCGGGTATGGCGAAAATCCGCCAGCAGGCAACGCCTGCCCCAGGGATGCTGTGGGCGGCCCAATGCTGGTTTATCATGACGTCAATACATGATCCCGGGAGTTCCCATGCTGGAAAAAGACTTGATATCGCTTTTGGCCGATGGCGATTTTCACTCGGGTGAGCGATTGGGCGCGCAGTTGGGTATTTCCAGAACCGCCGTTTGGAAGCAACTCAAAAAGCTCGACCAGCTGAACGTTACCGTGGAGAGTGTCCGGGGGCAGGGGTACCGTATTCCGGGAGGATTGGAGCTCCTTGATCCCGCTATGATCCGGGCGAATATTCCGACGCCCGTCCAGCACCGGGTCGGAGAGCTGGCCCTGTTGGACGAAACGGTCTCCACCAACGACTGGGTGCGGCGGTTTGCGGCTGACGCCGGTTGGCAAGGCATCGTTTGTCTGGCGGAAAGGCAGACGGGTGGCCGCGGCCGTCGCGGGCGCCACTGGATCAGCCCCTTTGGCCGCAATCTGTACCTTTCCCTGGGGTGGGAATTTGAAGGCGGCGCGGCGCTTCTCGAGGGGCTCAGCCTCGCTGTCGGCGTGGGTGTCTGTCGGGCCCTGGGAGGGGCCGTGCCGGGGCTGCAACTCAAGTGGCCAAACGACATTCTGTACCAAGGCAGAAAGCTCGGCGGCGTACTGGTGGAGATGCAGGGCGATCCCGCGGGTCTGTGCCAGCTGATTATCGGTGTCGGTATCAACCACGGCATGGAATCCCGGTTTGCAGACGGCATTGATCAACCCTGGGCGGATGTTCAAGAGTTCTCGTCCATCGGCCGGAACGCCCTGGCGGGAATGCTTATCGGTGAGTTGATGAGGGTTCTGGAGGTATTCGAGAAGCATGGCTTCTCGCCTTTCCATGGTGAATGGTCTCGGTATGACGTGGCATTTGGGCGCCCTATTTCACTCCACACCATGGCCACCACCGTGGACGGCATAGGGCGGGGAATCGCCGAAAATGGCGCATTGCTGATCGAAACCGGCGGCGGTGTCGAACACTACAGTGGAGGGGAGGTCACCCTGAGGGTGCTGGCGTGATTCTGGACATCGATGTTGGAAACAGCAGCGTCAAATGGCGTTTGCGGGGCAGCAACGGGGCAGAGCAGTCCGGTCGTTTCGGGCACGATGAGGTAACGGCGGGCCTGACCCGCCTGAACAGCGCCCGTCTGGCAAAGATCAGGGTCTGCTCGGTGGTGGCGTCAGTCACCGAAACCATTTGTGGGTGGGGCGAGGCTAACGGTAAGGAGGTGCGGGTCGCTGCCGTCAAGGACGGCGCTGGCGGCATCCGCTGCGGTTACCGCGATCCAGCGCGCCTTGGCATCGACCGCTGGCTGGCCATGCTGGCCGCCCGGCAACGCTGCCAGGCAGCCATCCTGGTGATCGACGCGGGCACCGCGCTTACGGCGGACCTTGTCGACGCAGATGGCTTCCATCTCGGCGGCTATATCGTGCCAGGCCTTGCGGCGATGACCAAGGCGCTGGGCGATCACACCTGGGGTGTCCGTGTCGACAGGGCCGCAAGTGCCTCAGTCGATCCCGGGCGCGCCACGGAGGAGGCCGTCAACCATGGATGCCTGCTGGCCGCGCTCGGCCTGGTGGAGGCCTTGCTGGCCAGGCATGGGGTCGGGTCGGTGTTTCTGACCGGTGGGGATGCCGAGCCCCTTGCGCGCGTGCTACGCCTGGGCGACAACCGTCAAGGGCTTGAAATTATCGTTGCCCCGAACCTGGTGCTTGATGGCCTGTCAGTAGCGATCGATTGATCGGCGAAGAGGGATGCGAGCTTGGTGCGCTGGACTGTGCTTGGACTGCTGTTGCTAAACCTGGTTGTCGCGGCGTGGTTTTCTCGTCATGAGAGGCTCGTCGTTCCATCGCCATCGCCTGACGATAAAGCCGGAGCAAGACTCGTGTTGGTTGGCGAGGGCGAGCCGGCGGCCTCCCGGCGGTGTCTGCTGCTCGGTCCCTATGGTGACCGCCAAGCCGCTGGGCGGATCCTGGCCGACGCGACGGGGCTGGATGTTGGGGGGCGTATCCTGCAGCGGGACATCCCCTCTGGAGAGGACTTTTGGGTTTATGTTCCGGTCGGCGAGTCGTCCAGCCATGCCGCGCGGCTATCACGCGAGCTGGCGGGCGCCGGGGTCGAGAGCTTTGTGGTGAACGAAGGGCCTTTGGCTGGTCATGTCTCCGCGGGGCTTCACCGCACCGCCGATGCAGCCAAATCCCAACAGCAGCGCCTCCAGATCCTCGGCTATCCGGCCGAGATCCAAAACATGCCACGGCTGCTGCGGGAGTACTGGCTTGCACTGGAGACGCCGCCCGTTCCGGCGCCCGAGGCATGGAGGGTTTTGCTGAAAAGCGCCCCGCAGCGTCTAAAACGGCAGATGCCTTGTGAAACGGTTGCTTCCTCTGGACTGTTCCCCTAGAATCGCGCCTCCAAAAATCAAGCGTTGACGTTGCTGGCGTAGCTCAGTTGGTAGAGCAGCTGACTTGTAATCAGCCGGTCGGGGGTTCGACTCCTCTCGCCAGCTCCATACCTCAAATGCTCCCCGATGGTGTGTTGACATTCGCTCGCGCTGCGTAGACAATACGCGACCTTTTTGGAGGGGTTCCCGAGCGGCCAAAGGGATCAGACTGTAAATCTGACGCGAAAGCTTCGGTGGTTCGAATCCACCCCCCTCCACCAATTAGTCCGAAGGCTTTCACGCGAAGTTTCGGCAGGGTTCACCGAAAGTTGAGTTGGGTTTGGCGGGTATAGTTCAGTGGTAGAACCTCAGCCTTCCAAGCTGATGATGCGGGTTCGATTCCCGCTACCCGCTCCAGGTGAACGCAAAGTTTCGGCTCATATAGCTCAGCTGGTAGAGCACACCCTTGGTAAGGGTGAGGTCGGCGGTTCAAATCCGCCTATGAGCTCCATCTCCACGGGTAGCGATGCCCTGAGTTTAACGTTGAACCAAGTCCCAGTTTAGGAGGCTCACCGATGGCAAAGGAAAAGTTTGAACGCAAGAAGCCCCACGTGAACGTGGGCACGATTGGTCACGTAGACCATGGCAAGACGACCCTGACGGCGGCGCTGACCCGGGTGTGCGCGGAGACCTGGGGCGGCACGGCGGTGGCGT
>JAYELS010000005.1:0-383585 GCA_034717695.1 Pseudomonadota bacterium | reverse complement strand
CGGCTTTACCAAAGTCCGGTACAAGGGATTGGCGAAGAACGCCCATCATTTGTTTGTATCCTGTGCACTGGTGAATCTGGTCATGGCGAAAAAGTCGCTCCTGGCCCGAAATAGATTGGATTTGCAGGCGTAGTGCGCCTGATTCAGGGCCATCGGGCCGGAATGACCGGCCTGATGGAGAAAAGGGCTTCGACAGGAGCCGAAAATCAACGAAAACGGAGAAGGTCCTGACGAATTGAATGATTGCATCGCTGTATGCATCAATTGATCAGACCTTCCCTAAGTATTTGCCACTTTCATCCGTTTCAAGAGATTGGAAAGCAGCGCAAAAACCTCGTTAATGAGAGCCTGCGTCTGGTGATTCGCGGGCAGTAGCTTGAGCCGTTGGGCAATCAACATTTGTGTTTCCAACTCAAAAAGCGAGCCGCGGGCTATCTGTAAAAATCGCGAAAACTCCCTGTCCGTGCCCCTGCCCGCGCCTTCGGCGATATTGGAAGGAATACTGACAGCAGCTCTCCTCATCTGTGTAATCAAGCCAAATTTCTCCGTGTCCGGGAATTCCCTGGTTGCTTGATACACTTGCAACACCAGCTCCATGGCTTTTTGCCAAACGAGCAAATCCTGATATCGACGATTTGCGCCCACGTACCCTCCATGGCACACCCTTTTTTAGCCTCAGACTTCCAGCTTGAGACTTCAGACCCACTCAAAGCGCAGCTTTGAGATCCTCGACCTTATCCGTCCTCTCCCAGGTAAACGCCGTTGCCGTCTCTTCCTTCCATCCGCCGCTGTCCTTCCAGCGGTAGGTGTAGTCGAAGGGCTCACGGCCGAAGTGGCCGTAGCTGGCGGTGGGCTGGTAGATGGGGTGGAGCAGGTCGAGCATTTTGGTGATGCCGTAGGGGCGCAGGTCGAATACCTCGCGGATGGCGGCCACCAGTTTGTCGTCCGCCACCTTGCCGGTGCCGTAGGTGTTGATGGAAATCGAGGTGGGCTCGGCGACGCCGATGGCGTAGGAGACCTGGATCTCGACCCGGTCGGCGAGGCCGGCGGCGACGATGTTCTTGGCCACGTAGCGGCCGGCGTAGGCGGCGGAGCGGTCGACTTTCGACGGGTCCTTGCCGGAGAAGGCGCCGCCGCCGTGGTGGGCCATGCCGCCGTAGCTGTCGACGATGATCTTGCGCCCGGTGAGGCCGCAGTCACCCATGGGGCCGCCGATGACGAACTTGCCGGTGGGGTTGATGTGGTACTTGGTGCCGGCGTGGAGCCAGCCCTCGGGCAGCACGTGCTGGATGATCTCCTCCATCACCGCTTCCTTGAGATCCTTCTGGCTGATGTCCTCGGCGTGCTGGGTGGAGAGCACCACCGCATCCACCGCCACCGGCTTGCCGTTTTCGTAGCGCAGGGTCACTTGGCTCTTGGCGTCGGGGCGCAGCCAGGGCAGCACCCTGTGCTTGCGCAGGTAGGCCTGGCGCTCCACCAGCCGGTGGGAGAAGTACAGCGGCGCGGGCATCAGCAGGTCGGTTTCGTTGGTGGCGTAGCCGAACATCAGGCCCTGGTCGCCGGCCCCCTGGTCCTCCGGGCTTTCCCGGTCGACGCCCTGGTTGATGTCCCGGGATTGCTTGCCGATGGCGTTGAGCACCGCGCAGCTGGCGCCGTCGAAGCCCACCGCGGAGCTGTCGTAGCCGATGCCGGTGATCACCTCGCGGATGATTTCCTCCAGGTCGACGTAGCAGTTGGTGGTGACCTCGCCGGCCACCACCGCCATGCCGGTTTTCACCAGGGTTTCCACCGCCACTCGGGCCTGTTTGTCCCGGGCGATGATGGCATCGAGCACGGCGTCGGAGATCTGGTCGGCCATCTTGTCGGGGTGGCCTTCCGAGACCGATTCAGAGGTAAACAGGGTGTAGTCGCTCATGGGTTATTCCCTTGTGTTGGCGGGCCCTCGCCTGTCTCGGGCCGGATGAATTGTCGCAGTTGAACGCGAAAGCCGTTCTTGAGGGGCAGGTATTCGGTGCCGCCGTCGATGAGGCCCGACTGCGCGGCCCAGCGGGTGAGTTCGTCGGGCTCGAAGCCGAGCCACAGGTCGCCGCAGGCGCCCCGCGCCCAGTCCTGGTCGTGCTGGCACAGTTCGGTAACCAGCAGCACGCCGCCGGGCCGCAGCACCCGGGCGAGGTCGGCGATCACCGCCGCCGGCGCCGGGGTGTGGTGGAGCACCATGTTGAGGGTGATCAGATCCCCCCGAAGGCCCCCGGCCAGGGCGCTGGCGGTGTCGCCGTGGATGAAGTGGATGCCCGTGAGGCCCCGGGCGGCGGCGAACTGGCGTGAGCGCTCCAGCATCTCGGCGGAGTTGTCGAGGGCGATGACCCGGGCAAAGCGGCGGTGCAGGTCGGCGAGAAGTTCCCCTTCACCGGGGCCCACCTCGATGGCGCTGCGCTCGCCGTTGCCCACCAGGCGATCGAGGGTCGCCACCACCGCCTCGCCGTACTGGGGGTGGCCGGCGATCAGATCCTGCTGCTCGCGGAACTTGGCGGCGTTGGCCCGGAAGAATTCCCGGGAGGCGGCGGCGCGGGCATCCTCCACGGCGCGGATGCGGGCGAGGATGTCGTCCGCCAGGGGCGCGGCGTCGAGGGCGGCGAGGATGGCGCCGTGCAGGGCATCGCCGCCATCCGCCACCCGGCGGTAGAAGATGTGGGTACCCTCGCGGCGGAAGGTGACGAGGCCCGCCCGGGTGAGGATCTTCAGGTGGTGGCTCATGGCGTTCTGGCGCATGGCGAAGATGTCCGACAGCTCCAGGGCGCCGAAGGCGTTGTTGCGCAGCACCCGGAGGATTTCCAGGCGCAAGGGATCCCCGGCGGCCTTCATCAGGGCGGCGAGGGTGTCCAGTGCGGCGGCCGGGGGCTGGGCGGAGAGCGGCAGGTTCATGGGCGGGGATGCTAGCACGCTTTTTCTTTATATCAAAAGATTTTGATATACGGGGCCCAGAGGGGCCCCCGCTGCGGGTGCGCTAGGGGGGATGCTAGACTGCCGCCCTGCGGCGGCCAGGTGCCCGTGACAGGGAATGCCGGCTCCCCTGCGGCGGAGAGCTATTCAGCGGAGAACAATAATGAATAAAAGCATCGTCAATGGCGCCATTATGGCGGCGGGTATCGCCGCCATCACCCTGGGTGTGGAGGCCGAGGGGCAGGTGGTCACCGCCCTCGCCCTGCTGTGGGTGATCGCCTACCTGTGGATCAGCGAGGCCTTCCATATCACCATCACCGCACTGCTGATACCGCTGCTGGCGGTGGCCACCGGGCTGCTGGATGTGAAGGGCGCGCTCGCCAATTTCGCCCATCCCATCATCTTTCTGTTTCTCGGCGGCTTTGCCCTCGCCGCCGCCATGCATATCCAGGGGCTCGACCGCTGGCTGGCGGATTCGATCCTGCGGCTTACCGGCGGGCGGCTGGACCGGGGGGTGTTGCTGCTGGCGCTGGCCACCGCCCTGCTGTCCATGTGGATCAGCAACACCGCCGTGACCGCCATGATGCTGCCCCTGGTGCTGGGTCTTTTGAGTGAGAAGCCGGATCTGCCCTACGCCACGAGGGCCTTCAGCCTGCTGGCCATTGCCTATTCCGCCAGTATCGGCGGCGTCGGCACCCTGATCGGCACGCCCCCCAATGCCATCGTGGCGGCGGAGCTGGGTTTGTCCTTCGTCGACTGGCTGTATATCGGGGTGCCCCTGGTGGTGGTGCTGTGGCCCCTGATGATGGTGGTGCTGGCGCGGGTGCTGCGCCCGGATTTCCAGGATGCCCGGCTGGAGGTTCGGGTCGAGGCCTTTGCCTGGACCCGGGAACGGCGTGTCCTGCTCGGGATATTCACCATCACGGTCATCGGCTGGCTGTTTGGCCGGCCCCTGTCGGCACTGCTCGGGGTCGGCGACGACATGGATACCTGGGTGGCGCTTCTGGCCCTCGGCCTCATCGCCGCCACCGGCGTCGCCCGCTGGCAGCAGATCGAAAAGTCCACCGATTGGGGCGTGCTGCTGCTGTTCGGCGGCGGCCTCACCCTCAACGGCCTGCTCAAGTCCAGCGGCGCCAGCGAATTCCTCGGCCTTGGCCTCGCCGGGCTGATCGAGGGCTGGGGTGTGGTGCTGGTGATCATGGCGCTGGTCACTTTCGTGGTGTTCTTCTCCGAGGTGACCAGCAACACCGCCACCGCCGCGCTGCTGGTGCCCCTGTTCGTGGCGCTGCCCGGGGATATGCTCGACCCCACCCAGGCGGCCCTCGCCATCGGCGTCGCCGCCTCCACCGCCTTCATGCTGCCGGTGGGCACGCCCCCCAACGCCCTGGTGCACGGCACCGGGATGGTGCGGCAGCAAACGATGATTCGCGCCGGGTTCGTGCTGAATCTGGTGTGCATCGCGGTGCTGACCCTGGTGTTCAGCCAGTTTTACGGCAGCCCCTGAGGTGTGCCGAGCCACCGTTGCATCGGAATAGACAAAGGAGACCCCATCCATGCCAAAACCGGGATTTTTCGCCGCGCTGCTGCTCGCCGCCAGCAGCGCCAGCGCCGGGGACGAGACCCACACCACCGCCTACTGGCGCGAACAGGGCGCCGCCGCCCTGGAAGCGGCCCTGGCGGTCAAGCCCAACACCCGCCGGGCGAAAAACGTCATTCTCTTCGTCGGGGACGGCAACGGCGTCGCCACCGTCACCGCCACGCGTATCTTCGACGGCCAGTCCCGGGGCGGCCCGGGGGAGGAGAACATCCTCAGCTACGAGCGTTTCCCCCACGTGGCCCTCGCCAAGACCTACAACACCAACCAGCAGGTGCCCGACTCCGCCGGCACCATGAGCGCCATCATGACCGGGGTGAAAACCCGCGACGGGGTGATCGCCCTGGGGCCGGAGGCAGTCACCGGGGAATGCGCCGGCAGCGCCGCCGCCTCCCTGCCCACCCTGCTGGAGGAGGCGGAGGCCAGGGGACTTGCCACCGGCATCGTCACCACCACCCGCATCACCCACGCCACGCCGGCGGCCACCTACGCCCACAGCCCGAATCGCGACTGGGAGGACGACACCCAGGTACCCCGGGAGATGGGTGAGGAGTGCGCTGATATCGCCCGCCAGCTGGTGGAATTCAGCCACGGGGATGGCATCGAGGTGATCATGGGGGGCGGCCGTCAGCACCTGCTGCCCGCCGGCGAAGCGGACCCGGAGTACCCGGATAAAAGCGGCCGCCGGGGGGATGGCCGCAACCTGATCGCCGAGTGGCAGGGGCGCCACCCCGGCGGCGCCTATGTCTGGAACCGGGAGCAGTTCGACGGCCTGAAACCCGACACCCCGCGGATCCTGGCCCTGTTCGAGCCCTCCCATATGCACTTCGAGGCGGACCGGGAGGCCCTCGGCGGCGACGAGCCCGCCCTGGCGGAGATGACGGCCCTCGCCATCGAGCGTCTCGCCCGGGACGACAGCGGGTACTTTCTGATGGTTGAGGGTGGCCGCATCGACCACGCCCACCACGCCGGCAACGCCTACCGGGCCCTCAGCGACGGGCAGGCCTTTGCCGCGGCGGTCCAGGCGGCCCTCGACCGGGTGAGCCTCGACGACACCCTGGTGATCGTCACCGCCGACCACAGTCACGTGCTGACCCTGGCGGGCTACCCCACCCGGGGCAACCCGATTCTCGGCAAGGTGGTGAGCAACGACGCCCGTGGCGAGCCGGAGGGCGAACCCTACAGGGCCCTCGACGGCAAGCCCTACACCACGGTGGGCTACGCCAACGGGCCCGGCCACGCCGCCGGGGTGGCCATCACCGAGCGGGAGCGCAAGGGCGGCACCCCGGGCCGCGCCGACCTCACCGACGTCGACACCACCCACCGGGACTTCTACCAGGAGGCGCTGGTGCCCCACTACTCCGAAACCCACGGCGGCGAGGACGTGGCCATCTACGCCGCCGGCCCCTGGGCCCACCTTATCCACGGGGTGCAGGAGCAGAATTTTATTTATCAGGTGATGCGCCATGCCCTGGGGCTGGATGAGCGCTAGGACGATCTCGCCCATACCGCGTTCACGCCGCCAGCGGCGGGGGACAGCCCGTAACCCAGGATCGCTGGCGGTCATCGCGACCTACCGCCGGTTCATGCCCCCGAGGGCGCCAGTTCGGGGGCGGCGTTGTTTGCCTGAACTGTTGCCCGTCAGTCGAGTGCGGCAAGGGCCGCACGGGTGGCCATGATGCGCCCTTCGAGCCAGCCGAGCAGATCGAAGATCCTGCCCCCGGTGCGCTCCACCAGTGCTTCGTGTATCGCCAGCTCGGTTTCCAGGGCCTGGCGGTTGCGGGGCTCCGCGGTCACCGCCATTTCGATCAGGTGCAGGGCCTTTTCGATGTCGCCGGCGGCGAGGTGGCCTTGGGCGCGCTCGGCCAGTGCCGCCGCGCCGCCGGCCATCGCCACCACCTCCGGCCAGACGGCGCTCGCCGGCGTGGCGTAGAGCTCGCTGGTGCGTTCGTGGCGGAACCAGCCGGCGTATTCCTCCCAGACACTGCGGGCGATCCAGTGGGCTTCGCAGCGGCCATCCCGGGGTGTCAGGTCCGGCGGAATCACCAGGCTCCCCTGGATCTCCGGGAGGGTGGCGCCGGCGTTCATGCCCTTGACGGTGTGATCGTGAATGTGGCGGATGAGGTCCCGCAGCTTGCCGAGGCGGGCGGCAATCTCACCCTTGCCGGCGATGGGCTGCTCGTGGCCGGTGATCAGCAGCGTCGGTTCCAGGGCCAGCAGCCGGTCGCACTCCTTCAGCCAGCCGGGGATGGAGCGGTCCCGGTCTCCCCGGGCGGTGTAGAAGTTGGGCAGCGCGCCAAAGATCGCCCCGGACCAGTTGCCGGTGAACACCACCCCCTCGGCGGGGATGGACACCGCCAGGCTGTCGAGGGTCTCGCCGCTGGAGATGCTGAGCAGGCGGAACAGCCGTCCACCGAGGGTGAATTCCAGCTCGTCGGCGAAGGTGGCGAGGGGCGCCGGATCGGGGGTGTCGAACCAGTTGTGGGCGGTGCCGGGGTTTTTCGCCGTGTTGGGGGGAATCATCGCCGCCAGGATGCGGGTGTTGCGGGGACCGAAGAAACCCCCCAGCATTTTGCGCTCGGCGCAGATCTGGCCGAACATCCGCTGTCCGATCATCTCGGTGTCGGGCCCGGCGAAGGCCTGCCAGCCGCCGATGTGGTCGGGGTGGCTCTGGGTGAAAATGATCTTCGCCACCTTCAGGGGGCGGCCGAGCAGCTGCTCGAATTTCTCGCGGATGCGCGCGCCCTGCTGGGCCGTGCCGGTGTTGATCACCACGTCGCCCTCGTCGGCGGTCACCACATAGGCGTTCGAGGTGGCGTGGGCCATCAGAATGTGGTCGTTGATGCGCTCGGCGGGCCGCGCCGGGTCCCAGGCGATCATTGGCAGGACGATATGGTTGAGTGTGCTGTATTGGGACATGTCCACTTCCTTCAACGGGTGCGGTAGGTGGGGATGGCGCTTGCCATCTGGGCTTCGATTTCCGGGCTGAACCAGACGTGCTCGACATACACGCCGAGGGTTGCGCGCTCGTCGGTGTAGAGGAAGCGCACCCCGGGAATGTATCCGATATAGGCAACCGGGCGGTCGGGGCCGAGACCCGCCACGTAGCTATCCCAGTCGTCTTCGGTGCCGTCGACCTTGATGCAGATGTGGTGGAGGACGTTGGCGTGGCTGCCGTCCCCGGGCAGCGCGTCGCGGTAGATGCGATCGATGCCGCCGCCCATGGGCTCGATGAGTTCGAGCTGAATATTGTCGACATTGGCGAGGGCGATGCGCAGGTGCATTTCGCCCCGCTCGCCGAACACGTCAGCCGGGAAGCGGTTTTCCATCACCAGGAAGTCGGGCACTTTGTAGAGGGTCTTGAACAGCGCCAGGCTCTTTTCCAGGTCGGGGGTCACCCACGCAATCTGCATGATGTTGCCGAGGGCGGGGCCGCTGAAAGGTGGGATCATGGTTTTCTCCGGCGGATTGGGGCGGCCTGACCGGAGCGTCGGCCGCGGATTATGTTCGAGGGATTCTACCCCCGCGGGAGACCGGCTCAACAACGGGGTGTATCGGTTTTGCGCCAGTCGTGTCGTCAGAGTGCCAATGCGGCGCCATTTCCCCTTGGCTATTTACTGAGCAGCCCCGCTGGGGGAAAATGGCCGCCCTTTTCTCCAGGCGGCCCGTCACCGGGCGCGCCATTCGCCCCATTCTCCAGGAGTGTCACCCCCATGCCAGCCCGTCGCGACCTCGCCAATGCCATCCGCGCCCTCAGTATGGACGCCGTCCAGCAAGCCAACAGCGGCCACCCGGGCGCCCCCATGGGCATGGCGGATATCGCCGAAGTGCTGTGGAACGATGTCCTGCGCCACAATCCGGCCAACCCCAAGTGGCCCAACCGGGACCGTTTCGTGCTCTCCAACGGCCACGGCTCCATGCTGATCTACTCCCTGCTCCACCTCTCCGGCTACGACCTGCCCATCGCCGAGCTGAAAAACTTCCGCCAGCTGCATTCGAAAACCGCCGGCCACCCCGAGTACGGCGAGGCCCCCGGAGTCGAAACCACCACCGGCCCCCTCGGCCAGGGTGTCACCAACGCGGTGGGCATGGCCATCGCCGAGAAGGTGCTGGCGGCCCAGTTCAACCGCCCCGGCCACGACATCATCGACCACCACACCTACGCCTTCCTCGGCGACGGCTGCCTGATGGAGGGCATCTCCCACGAGGCCTGCTCCCTGGCGGGCACCCTGGGCCTTGGCAAGCTCATCGCCTTTTATGACGACAACGGCATCTCCATCGACGGCGAGGTTCACGGCAGCGACCACGCCCCCGCCTGGTTCACCGACGACACCGTGAAGCGCTTCGAGGCCTACGGCTGGCAGGTGATCCCCGCCGTCGACGGCCACGATCCCGAGTCCATCCGCGCCGCCATCGACGCGGCCCGCGCCGACACCGCCAGGCCCACCCTGATCTGCTGCAAGACCATCATTGGCTTCGGCTCCCCCAACAAGCAGGGCAAGGAGGAGTGCCACGGCGCGCCCCTGGGGGCGGAGGAGATCGCCCTCACCCGCCGGCAACTGGGCTGGGATCACCCGCCGTTCCACATTCCCGCCGAAATTGCCGATGCCTGGGACGCCCGGGAGAAGGGCAAGGCCGCCGAGCGCGCCTGGGCGCAGCGGTTCGACGCCTACCGCGCCGCCTTCCCCGCCGAAGCGGTGGAACTGGAGCGCCGCCTCGCCGGGGAACTGCCCGCCCACTTCGTCGCCGAGGCGGATGCCTACATCGCCGCCTGTCAGGCGAAGGGCGAAACCATCGCCAGCCGCAAGGCCTCCCAGAACTGCCTGAACGCCTACGGCCCGCTGCTGCCGGAGCTGTTTGGCGGCTCCGCCGATCTGGCGGGCTCCAACCTGACGATCTGGAAAGGCTCCAGGGGCATCGCCGCCAACGACGCCGGCGGCAACTACCTGCACTACGGCGTGCGGGAGTTCGCCATGGCGGCCATCATGAACGGCATCGCCCTCCACGGCGGCTTCATCAACTACGGCGCCACCTTCCTGGTGTTCATGGAGTACTGCCGCAATGCCGTGCGCATGGCGGCGCTGATGAAGCAGCAAAGCATCTTCGTGTTCACCCACGACTCCATTGGCCTTGGCGAGGACGGCCCCACCCACCAGCCGGTGGAGCAGCTCACCAGCCTGCGCACCACCCCCAACATGCGCACCTGGCGCCCCTGCGACGCGGTGGAATCCGCCGTTGCCTGGAAGGCCGCCATCCAGCGCCGGGACGGCCCCAGCGCCCTGATCTTCTCCCGCCAGAACCTGCCCCACCAGCAGCGGGACGACGCCCAGCTGGCGGCCGTCGCCCGGGGCGGCTATGTGCTTCGGGACTGCGCCGGCGAGCCCGAGGCGATCCTCATCGCCACCGGCTCCGAGGTGGCCCTCGCCATGGCGGCGGCGGACCGGCTCGCCGAGGCCGGGCGCCGGGTGCGGGTGGTATCGATGCCCTGCACCGAGCTGTTCGACGCCCAGGATCGCGCCTGGCGCGACACCGTGCTGCCCCCCTCGGTGCGCGCCCGGGTGGCGGTGGAGGCGGCCCACGCCGACTTCTGGCGGAAGTATGTTGGCCTTGACGGCGATGTGGTGGGCATGACCAGCTTCGGCGCCTCCGCCCCCGCCGGCGAGCTGTTCACGTATTTCGGCTTCACCGAGGCCAACCTGGTGGCCCGGGTCGAGGCACTGCTCGCCTGATGGCGCGCCTCGCCATCAACGGCTTCGGTCGCGTCGGGCGCTCGGTGTTCCGGGCGATCCACGAGCGGGGCCTCGCCTCGCGCCTCAAGGTGGTGGCCATCAACGAACTGGCGGACGTCGACACCATCCGCTACCTGACCCGCTACGACTCCACCCACGGCCGCTTTCCCGGCGAGGTGAAGGTGGACGGCGGCCGCCTGGTGATCAACGGCCAGGCCATCGCCGTCAGCCACGTGGAGAGCCTCGACGCCCTGCGCTGGACCGACATCGACACGGTGCTGGAGTGCACCGGGTCGTTCGACGACCGCGCCCTGGCGGAGAAGCATCTCGCCGCCGGCGCCCGCCGGGTGCTGTTCTCCCAGCCCGCCCGGGCCGACGTGGATGCCACCATCGTGTGCGGCGTCAACGAGGGCCAGCTCGAGGCCGGGCACCGCATCGTCTCGGCGGCATCCTGCACCACCAATTGCGTGGTGCCGGTGCTCGATTGCCTGCACCGCCACCTGGGGGTGCGGGCGGGGGTGATCACCACCATCCACTCCGCCATGAACGACCAGCCGGTGCTGGACTCCTACCACCACACGGAGCTGCGCAAGACCCGCGCCGCGATCCAGTCGATGATCCCGGTGGACACCCGCCTGGCGCGGGGCATCGACCGTATCCTGCCGGCCCTGGCCGGGCGCATCGAGGCCCAGGCCATGCGGGTGCCCACCCAGAACGTCTCCGCCATCGACCTGTCGGTAACTGTCGACCGGGACACCAGCGCCGAGGCCGTCAACCAGCTGCTGCGGGAAGCCGCCGAGGCCTTGCCCGGGATCCTCGGCTACACCGAGGAGCCCCTGGCCTCCTGCGATTTCAATCACGATCCCCGTTCCGGCATCGTCGATGCCAGCCAGACCCGGGTGGCGGGCCGCCGCCTCGTCAAGGTGCTGGTGTGGTTCGACAACGAATGGGGCTACGCCAACCGGATGATCGATGTGCTGCTCCACTGGCAGGACCGCATCGCCGCCACCGACAATTGACGACGAGGAACGCCACACCATGTCCCTGAAAGTGAAGCGCCTGCAAGACCTGGAACTGCGCGGCCGGCGGGTGCTGATCCGCGAGGATCTCAACGTGCCGGTGAAGGACGGCCGCGTCACCAGCGACGCCCGCATCCGCGCCGCCCTGCCCAGCATCCAGCTGGCCCGGGACGCCGGCGCCCGGGTGATCCTGATGTCCCACCTGGGTCGCCCCACCGAGGGGGCGTTCGACCCCGCCCTGTCCCTGCAGCCGGTGGCCGACCACCTCGGTCGCCTGCTGGGCCGCCCGGTGCGCCTCATCGCCGACTGGCAAGGGGGCCTGGACGTGGCCGAGGGAGAGGTCGTGCTGCTCGAAAACGTGCGCTTCAACCCCGGTGAGAAAAAGAACAGCGACGACCTGGCCCGGGCCTACGCCGGGCTGTGCGACATCTTCGCCATGGACGCCTTCGGCACCGCCCACCGCGCCGAAGCCTCCACCCACGGGGTGGCGAAGTTCGCCCCCGTGGCCTGCGCCGGCCCGCTGCTGACCGCCGAGCTGGATGCCCTGGAGCGGGCCCTTACCAACCCCCGGCGCCCGCTGGTGGCCATCGTCGCCGGCTCCAAGGTCTCCACCAAGCTGACGGTGCTCGAAAACCTCTCCGCCAAGGTGGACCAGCTGATCGTCGGCGGCGGCATTGCCAACACCTTCCTCGCCGCGGCCGGCAAGCCGGTGGGCAAGTCCCTGTGCGAATACGACCTGATCCCCGAGGCCCAGAAACTGATGGCCAAGGTCGCCATCCCCCTGCCCAGCGACGTTGTGGTGGCCAGGGAATTTGCCGAGACCGCCGAGGCCGAGACCAAGGCGGTGGGGGACGTGGCCAGCGACGAGATGATCCTCGACATCGGCCCCGACACCGCCGACCAGCTGGCGGAGCTGCTCAAGGCCGCCGGCACCATCATCTGGAACGGCCCGGTGGGGGTGTTCGAGTTCGACCAGTTCGGCAACGGCACCCGCACCCTGGCGGAGGCCATCGCCGACAGCGATGCCTTCTCCATCGCCGGCGGCGGCGACACCCTGGCGGCGGTGGACAAATACCGCATCGCTGATAAAGTCTCCTACATTTCCACCGGGGGCGGCGCCTTCCTCGAATATGTCGAGGGCAAGGTGTTGCCGGCGGTGGCGATGCTAGAGGAGCGCGCCCTCGGCTGAGGGCGCTTGGTCTGACGTCTGACCCTTGACGTCGGACGCTACGGCGGGCGGCAAGGCCGCCCGAAGAATTCTGGCCTGAGGTTGTGGAAGCAGATGTCGAGACCGAGGCGGTGCCCTCCGCTTTTGCGTCAGACGTCAGACGTCCAGCGTCAGACCTGTCATTGAGAACTCAATGCCCATAGCGGGCAGCAGACTTGAACAGGACAAAAGCAATGGCCCTCATCTCCCTGAGACAGCTCCTCGACCACGCCGCCGAGCACGGCTATGGCGTGCCCGCCTTCAACGTCAACAACCTGGAGCAGATGCGCGCCATCATGGAGGCCGCCGACGAGACCGACTCGCCGGTGATCGTGCAGGCCTCCGCCGGCGCCCGCAAATACGCCGGGGCACCCTTCCTGCGCCACCTGATCCTGGCGGCCATCGAGGAATTTCCCCATATCCCCGTGGTGATGCACCAGGACCACGGCACCAGCCCGGCGGTGTGCCAGCGCTCCATCCAGCTCGGCTTCTCGTCGGTGATGATGGACGGCTCCCTGGGTGAGGACGGCAAGACCCCCATGGACTACGACTACAACGTGCGGGTCACCCAGACCGCCGTCGCCATGGCCCACGCCTGCGGCGTGTCCGTGGAGGGCGAGCTGGGCTGTCTCGGCTCCCTGGAAACCGGCACCGCCGGGGAGGAGGACGGCATCGGCGCCGAGGGCACCCTCGACCACAGCCAGATGCTCACCGATCCCGAGGAAGCGGCGCAGTTCGTCAATGCCACCCAGGTGGATGCCCTCGCCATCGCCATTGGCACCAGCCACGGGGCCTACAAGTTCAGCCGCCCCCCCACCGGCGATATCCTCGCCATCGAGCGCATCAAGCAGATCCACGCCCGCATCCCCAACACCCACCTGGTGATGCACGGCTCCTCCTCGGTGCCCCAGGAGTGGCTCAGGGTGATCAACGAATTCGGCGGCGACATCCCCGAAACCTACGGGGTACCGGTGGAGGAGATCGTCGAGGGCATCAGGCACGGGGTGCGCAAGGTCAACATCGACACCGACCTGCGCCTCGCCAGCACCGGCGCCATCCGCCGCTTCCTGGCCCAGAACACCAGCGAGTTCGACCCCCGCAAGTACCTCGCCGTGGCCACCAAGGCCATGAAGGAGATCTGCCTCGCCCGCTACGAGGCCTTCGGCACCGCCGGCCAGGCGAGCAAGATCAAGCCCCTGAGCCTTGAAGCCATGTTCAAGCGCTACGAGAAGGGCGAGCTGGATCCGCAGGTCAACTGATTTTGGGTCTGACGTCTGGCGCCGGACGTGTGACGCAAGAGCGGGTGGAGAAGTCTGACGTCACGATGCGAGAGCCGGGAGCGGATGATACTTGCGGCGAAGCCGCGAAAAGCGTCAGACGTCTCGCGTCTGACGTCAGGCTTACAACTGCCGAAATCGACAATCTCCGCGCCAGCCTGCCGGACATGGATTTCGATCCGGCGCGGGATTCCGACCCGGCGCAGGCATTGATCGCCGAAAAATACCTGCGCCTCTACGGCATGGATTACGCCGACAAATACCTGCACCGCTGGGGCCGGGTGATGCTGCCCCGCTACACCATCGCCTGCCACTACTGGTTCCCCGACAAAACCCTGGTCCCGCCCGACAAGGGCGTGGTGGTGGTATTGCACGGTTATTTCGACCATGTCGGCCTCTTCGGCCATCTGATCCGTCACCTGCTGGAGCGGGGTTATGGTGTGGTGGCGTTCGATCTGCCGGGGCACGGGCTGTCGAGCGGCGAGCGCGCCAGCATTGCCACCTTCGCCCATTACGTCGAGGTTTTCGAAGCTGTTTTGAGGGAAATCTCCAAGGCTTTTCCCGTGCCGGTAGCGGCCGTGGGGCAGAGCACTGGGGGTGCCATCCTGCTCAATTACCTGGCCAGGGGCGGCGCCGGGCTCGATCGGGTTGCCCTGCTTGCGCCCCTGGTGGAGCCGCGCGGGTGGTGGCTGAACCGCATTGTCTATACTCTCAGCCACAGGTTTCTCAAGCAGGTTGGACGGGCATTCATGGACAACTCCAACGACGCGGACTTTGTTCGCTTCATCGCCCGGGATCCGCTCCAGCCTCGCCACATTCCCATCGCATGGCTGGGCGCCATGAAGGGCTGGGTGGCGGAATGCCGGGCCATGCAACCTCGGGACTATCCCCTCACCATCCTCCAGGGTACCGCCGACACCACCCTCGCCTGGCGTTCGAACATGCGCCTGCTGCGGCGCAAATTTCCCGCCGCCCGGGTGGTGTTGATCGAGGGTGCCCGCCACCACCTGGCAAACGAGAGCCCAGCCCTGCGTCAGCGGGTGTTCGATCAGCTGGGGTTGTAGACCGTGAAAGGGGGCGCGCGCCAATCCGCAGGCTGGATCAGGCCAATGGGCGCAGCCCAACAGCGGTCCATGCCCCACCAATGGCGGTGCACGGCCAACCCCAGCCGCCCCGGGCCCGAGACGCCGGCATGAAAAAATTCGCAGATTCGTTCAAGGCCATCGTCGGCAATAAATACGTCATCACCGACCGGCGGGAAATGGCTCCCTACGGCACCGATCGCACCACCCTCTGGCAGCCCAACCCCTCCCTTGTCGTCCGCCCCAATTCCGTAGAGCAGGTGCAACAGATTGTGATGCTCGCCCACCGGCACGGCATTCCCCTGGTACCCTCCGGTGGGCGCACGGGATTGAGCGGCGGCGCCGTGGCGAAGGACGGCGAGGTGGTGGTGACCCTGGAGCGCATGAACCGCATCCTGCACTTTTCGGCCGCGGACCAGTCCGTCACCTGCGAGGCGGGAGTGATCACCCAGCGCCTCCAACAATTTGCCAGTGAACAGGGTCTGTTCTACCCGGTGGACTTCGCCTCCTCCGGCTCAAGCCAGATCGGCGGCAACGTCGCCACCAACGCCGGCGGTATCCGGGTGCTGCGCTACGGCGGCACCCGGGAGCAGGTGACGGGCCTCAGGGTGGTCACCGGCAACGGCGATATCCTCGACCTGAATCGGGGCCTTGTAAAAAACAACTGCGGCCCGGATTTGCGCCATCTGTTTATTGGCTCCGAAGGTATTCTCGGCTTTATCTGCGAAGTGACGGTAAAGCTCCAGCCGCCGCCGCCACCCCAGGCGGTGATGGTGGTTGCGGCGCGGGCCATCACCGACCTGCTGGACCTGTTCCAACTGGCCCGCAAGGCGTTCAACTTGAGCGCCTTCGAATTCTTTTCAGATCAGGCACTCGCCGCCGTGACCGCCCACACCGGCCAGCAAAATCCGTTCGCCAATTCCGCCCCCTGCTATGGTCTTTTGGAGTTCGACAGGCCCCGGGACGACAACGACATTGTCATGTTTTTCGACGAGTGCCGCCGTCGCGGCTGGATGGAGGATGCGGTGATCAGCCAGTCCGAGGGTCAGTCACGACAGCTGTGGCAGCTGCGTGAGAACATCTCCGAAAGCCTCTCGCGCCACAGGCCCCTCAAGCACGATATCGCCCTGCGGCTGGAATACCTGCCGGCCTTTATCCGGCGCATCGAGGCGCTGCTGGCCGAACGATTTCCCCAATTGGCGAGCCTGTGGTTCGGGCATCTGGGGGATGGAAACATTCACCTCAACGTCCTGCAGCCGGAAGGTTGGCGCGACCAGCCGTTTGCCGGGATGGCAACCCAGGTGTCGGCTTTGGTGTACGGGCTGGTGAGGGAGTCAGGGGGCAGTATCTCCGCGGAGCACGGGATCGGGTTGTTGAAGAAGCCACAGCTTGCGTCGGGCTTGCCGGAGAATCAGATGGCGTTGATTGCCCTGTGCAAGGCCGGTTTCGATCCCCAGGCCATCATGAATCCGGGAAAGGTGTTGTAAAGCGCCCGTTGTCGACGGATTTTCCGCCTTGACCTCTGCCCGTCACGCCATCGCCAAGGGGCCCTATTCCTTGGCGATGGGATGGCTAGCGATCTGCTAAAGTACAGCGCCCTTTGCTGCGTCGCCGTCTCTTCGCGACAGGATCATCAACCATCACAGGAAACCGATAACAATGACAGACAAAACAGAAGCCAACCGCCAGGTGGCATTGCGGGTAGTGAACGCCGTGGGATCCGGCGACAAGGCCACGGTGGCGTCCCTGCTGCATCCGGAGCTGGACTGGTGGCTCAACGGCATCGGCCACCTCGATCGGGAGCAGTTTCTGGGCTCCCTCGATATGCTCGCCAGTGCCAAGGTGGGGGGATTCACCATCATGAGCACCACCGCCGAGGGGGATCGGGTGGCGGTCGAAATGTCCGGCCGATTCGAGTACGAGGATGGCCGGGTGTACGAAAATAATTACTGCGAGTTGATGACCATTCGCGATGGGCTGGTCTACCGCGTGCATGCCTTCTTCGATGCCATCGCGGCATCCAAGGCCTTTCCCGAGGTGGGCGCTTCGTAGGGGGGCAGATGCCCATCAACGGCGGCGGGGCTGGAATCGCAAACATCTGCTACCGTTATCGGCGTTGAGCCCGTCGAGGACAGGCAATGGCCATCATCTCCTTCACCGACAACCTCAAGCGCCATGTGGACTGCCTGCCCCGGGATGTGGCGGCCAGTACGGTGATGGAGGCACTGCGGCAGGTGTTTGCGGAGAATCCCCGTCTCGGCGGCTACATCCTTGATGACCAGGATCGGCTGCGCAAGCACGTGGCGATTTTTGTGGATGGGGCGCTGATCCGGGACAGGGCGCGGTTGAGCGATCCGTTGGCCCCGGCGTCCCGGGTGGATGTGATGCAGGCGCTTTCCGGCGGTTGACTTCAGGGAGATCAGGGAAATGACCACCAAACTTCGTGTCGGCACCCGCAAGGGGCTGTTTATTTTCGAGAAATCCCACGGCGAGTGGCGCTGCGGCGAGCCCTGTTTTCTGGGTGAGCCGGTGTCCATGGCGATGGCCGACCCGCGCAACGGCGACCAGTACACCGCCCTCAACCTCGGGCATTTCGGCGTCAAGCTGCACCGGGCCGAGGCCGGGTCGGCGCGCTGGACCGAGATCGCCGCGCCCACATTCCCCAAGGCGAGTGACGGGGACGGCCCGGCCCTGGAGCAGATCTGGGAGCTGGTGCCCGGGGGCGATCGGGCCGGCACCCTGTGGGCGGGCACCATTCCCGGCGGCCTGTTTCAATCCACCGATCGGGGGGAGAGCTGGTCCCTGGTGGAATCCCTGTGGAACCGGCCGGAGCGGGAAAAGTGGATGGGCGGCGGTTACGACAAGCCCGGTATCCATTCCATCTGCGTGCATCCGCACGACAGCCGGCTGGTACGGCTGGCGGTGTCCACCGGGGGTGTGTGGGAATCCGCCGATGGCGGCGCCAGCTGGAACCTCACCGGCCAGGGGCTGCGGGCGGAATTTCTGCCCCCGGACATGGCCCATGATCCCGCCATGCAGGACGTGCACCGCATGGTGAGTTGCGCGGCGTCCCCGGACCGCCTGTGGATTCAGCACCACAACGGCATCTTCCGCTCGGACGACGGCGGCCACCGGTGGACGGAGATCACCGGGGTGAAGCCCTCGGTGTTCGGCTTCGCCGTGGTGGTGCACCCCCGGGACCCGGCCACCGCCTGGTTTGTGCCCGGCATCAAGGACGAGTACCGGGTGCCGGTGGACGGCCGGCTGGTGGTCAACCGCACCCGGGACGGCGGCAAGACCTTCGAACAGCTGACGGCGGGGCTGCCCCAGTCCAAGGCCTGGGACCTGGTGTACCGCCACGGCCTCGATATCGATGCCAGCGGCGAGGTGCTGGCCTTCGGCTCCACCACCGGCAACCTGTGGCTGAGCGAGGATCAGGGGGATCACTGGCAGTGCCTGTCGAACCACCTGCCGCCCATCAATGTGGTGCGATTCGACCCGGCGGGCCCGGAAGAGGCGCCGGGATGACCCGCGGATGAGGTTTGGCCATGTTTTGCCCTGACGAGCTCTCATCGGCAGCGCTCTCTCCAGAAGAGCTCTCTCCAGAAGAGCTCTCCCCAGAAGAGCTCGCCCGCTACGGCCGCCACCTGGCGCTGGCGGACTTCGGCCCGGCGGGGCAGGCGCGCCTCAAAGGTGCCCGGGTGCTGCTGATCGGCGCCGGTGGCCTCGGCTCCCCCCTCGGTCTGTACCTGGCCGCCGCCGGCGTCGGGGTGCTCGGCATCGTCGATGGCGACCGGGTGGAGGACAGCAACCTGCAACGCCAGGTGCTGTTCACCACCGGGGATATCGGCGCCCTCAAGGCGGAGCGGGCGGCGGCGCGGCTCGCTGCCCTCAACCCCCATATCGACATTCGCCCCTACCCCCTGTGGCTCTCGGCGGACAACGCCCTGCAACTGATACAGGGCTACGACCTGGTGATCGACGGCTCCGACAATTTCGCCACCCGCTACCTGGTCAACGACGCCTGCGTGCTCGCCGGCAAGCCCCTGGTGTACGGCAGCATCTCCGGCTTCGAGGGCCAGGCCAGTGTGTTCCATCACCGGGGCGGCCCCTGCTACCGCTGCCTTTTCCCCGAGCCGCCACCGCCGGGCACGGTGCTCAACTGCGCCGAGGGCGGTGTGCTGGGGGTGCTGCCCGCCATCATCGCCAGCATCCAGGCCACGGAGGCCATCAAGCTGCTGACCGGCATTGGCGAAAGCCTGAGCGGCCGCCTGCTCCATTACGACGCCAGGGGGATGCGCTTTCGCGAGTTCCGCGCGGCCCGGGACGAGGAGTGCCCGGTGTGCGGCGAGCGGCCCACCATTGTTGCCCTCGAGGATTACCGGGTGGTTTGCGAGGCGCCCCGGGAAGGGGCGTTCGCGGAGATATCCCCCGGCGAGCTGAAGGCCCTGTTGGCCGACGAGGACACCGTGCTCATCGACGTGCGGGACCCCTGGGAGCGGGACATCTGCCATATCCCCGGCAGCCGCGCCGCACCCCTCGACATCCTGGCGGAGGTTGCGGCGCAGCTGGACAGGTCCCGCCGGGTGATCTGCTACTGCAAGACCGGCAGCCGCTCCGCCAGCGCCTGCCGCCAGCTCGCAGAGGCGGGTTTTTCGAACCTGGACAACCTCCGGGGCGGCATCCTGGCCTGGATCGAGGAGCTGGAGCCGGGGTTGCCGCGCTACTGAGCCTGGCGATGATCGCGGCGGGGCATTTGCGCCCCCGCCGGGGCGCTGGCCGGCTTCGCGATTTCATCATCAATCCGCCTTATTGCTGACACTTTTGCTCCCTACCCTCTGCCGCCATTGAACCGGTGGCGACAGGCTACCCACGGCTGACCGGCCCGCTGGGAGTTCCCCTCGCCGACAATTCCCCCAGGTGCCCCCGGCGCCGCCATGGATGTCGAACCCGTGAACGATCACCACCAATCCCGCCGCGACATGTTGCGCAACCTGGCCCTGGCCGCCGGCCTGCTCGCCGTGGGGCCGTCCCTGTTTGGCGCCAGCCGACCGCCCCAGGTGGCGGCCCCGGGGCTTCGGCGGCGCAGCAACATCGCCAATCTGGCCCACAG
This sequence comes from Pseudomonadota bacterium, assembly GCA_034717695.1. Classification (GTDB taxonomy): domain Bacteria; phylum Pseudomonadota; class Gammaproteobacteria; order Pseudomonadales; family Porticoccaceae; genus NAT127. The sequence goes on along the minus strand of JAYELS010000005.1, from coordinate 363,624 downwards.
CCTCCACGAGGCGGCGGTGGTCGGGGACCCCGAGACCCGCATGCTGATTCCCAGGGGATTTTCGGCGCGCCTGCTGGCCCGCAGCGGCGAGCGCGCCGCGCCGGGCAGTGACTACCGCTGGCACAACGAGCCGGATGGCGGTGCCACCTTTCCCATGGCGGACGGTGGCTGGGTCTATGTCTCCAATGCCGAGATTGCCTCCCCGGGCGCCGGCGGCGTCGGGGCGCTGCGCTTTAACCCTCGGGGGGAGGTGGTGGACAGCTATGCCATCTGCACCGGCACCACCAACAATTGCGCCGGCGGCCCCACCCCCTGGGGCAGCTGGCTGACCTGCGAGGAAATTGCCGACGGCCGCGTCCTCGAGTGCGACCCCGAGGGCCTGCGCCCGGCCATTCCCCGCCCGGCGTTGGGGATATTCAAGCATGAGGCCGCGGCGGTGGACCCTGTCCACGGCCACGTTTACCTCACCGAGGACGAGGTGGACGGCAATCTCTACCGCTTCGTGCCCGACATCCGCACCCCAGGGGCCCCACTGGACCTGACCCGCGGGCAACTCCAGGTCGCGGTGGTCGGCGGCGCCCCCCGGGACACCCGGCAGGTGCGTTGGCAGGGGCTGGCCAATCCCACCCCGCGGCCGGCCGCCGGCGACACGCCCACCCGCTTCCAGGTGGCTGGCGCCACCCGCTTCAACGGCGGCGAGGGCTGCTGGTACCACGACGGCGTCGTCTACTTCACCACCAAGGGCGACAACCGGGTGTGGGCACTGGATACCCAGACCCAGGCGCTGGATCTGCTCTACGACCGGGAACGCGACGGCGTGTTCGACCCGGCCATCGCCGACGTGGACAACCTCACGGTGTCCGCCGGCGGCGACGTCCTGGTGGCGGAGGACGGCGCCGCCATGCGCATCGTGGTGGTGGGCGCCGGCCTCGAGCCCTTTGAACTGGTCAACGTGCTTGGTCACGAGGGCTCGGAAATCTGTGGCCCGGCGTTCAGCCCCGACGGCAGCCGGCTCTACTTCAGCTCCCAGAACGGCGTTGCCGGCACCCCCGATGACGGCCGCATCTACGAAATTCGGGGCCCCTTTTTCATCGATACCTGATATCCGCCGACCAGGCGAACTCACAACCCGGCTCACAACGGAGTAACCATGATCACTACCAAGAAAAAATTACTGCCACTGCTGATCTCCAGCGCCATCGCCGTCGCCGCCAGCGGCGCGCTGGCGCAGCAACAGACCGCCACCGTGAAAAATATCGAGGAGCTGGTGGTGTACGGCGACATCGGCTACCGCAACAGGGCCGACGAGATCAAGCCGGTGCTGGACTACGACCGCCAGTATTTCGAGCGCTTCGAACCCGCCAGTGCCGGGGACGCCCTCAAGCGGGTGCCCAGCGTCACCTTCCTGTCGGACGTCACCGAATCCGACGGCGCCCGCCTGCGGGGCCTGGCCCCCGGCTACACGCAGATTCTGATCAACGGCGAGCGGGTGCCGGGCATCGGCAATGACCGCTCCTTCCTGATGGACCGCATCCCGGCGGAATTGATCGAGCGTGTGGAAGTGGTGCGCAGCAGCAGCGCCAATCGCTCCGCGGATGGCGTTGCCGGCGCCATCAATGTGGTGTTGCGGGACAGCTACAGCCTGGACGGGGCCTATTTCAAGGTGGGCGGCAATTACGTCGACGACGATGAATTGACCGAAAGCCTGGCGGCGGTGTGGGGCGGCGAGGTGGGCCCTGGGCGACTGGTGGTGGGTCTCGATCGCCAGGGCCGCTACAACCCCAAGGAAAAGAGCAGCATCCGCTACGGCGACTCTCCGGAAAACAACCCCGATTACGCCGCCGAGGACTTCGACAACAGGGAAGACCAGACCGATGTGCGCGACAGCACCGATACCGCCTTCAACGGCGACTACAGCGTCCGTTTCGATGACGGCGGCGAACTGAACATCGCCGGGGTGGTGGTCCAGACCGATCGCACCGAGGATGAGCGCTCCTTTGAATACGACGATCCCAGTGCCATTTCCGGCCCGCAAAACGCCGGCGGCAACCTGGAAACCGACAACCAGCAGCACCAGGACATCGAGGAGACCAGCTACAGCCTGAGCGGTCGCTATTCCCGGCCCCTGTTCGGCGGCGAGGCCAAGGTCAAATTGACCGCCGCCAATTTCGACAACCGCCTGGACGACCGGGAATCGGAAATCGACTTCGGCGACGAGATCGCGGTGATCGAGGAAGGTCGCATCCGCCAGGACATCGAGGACGAGGAATACGGCATCGAGCTGGCGCAATCGTTCGATCTGGGCGCCGACACCGAACTGGAATTCGGCGCCCTGCTGCTCACCAAGGAGCGCGACACCGCCATTTGGGTGGCGGAGGACGAGCGCGACCTCACCCTGCCCCAGGGCTGGGATCAGTTCGGTGCCCAGTCCCCCCTGCGGGTCTCCAACCTGCTCACCGACTTCGAGCCCGCCGTCGGCGGTCTCAACACCATCGAGGAGCAGCGCGCCGATCTGTTCGCCATGCTGAGCGGCGATGCCGGTGCCCTGCAGTGGGAAGCGGGTCTGCGCTACGAGACCACCGATGTGGAGATCGACGACAACAGCCCCGAGCAGAGCACCGGCGGCGCCAGCACCGACTATGATTTTCTGCTGCCCTCCGCCCACCTGCGCTACAGCCTCACCGACAGCGACCGGATCATCGCCTCCATCGCCCGCACCGTGCGCCGCCCGGACTTCGACCTGATCATGCCCGCCCTGCTGGAAGGGGAAGTGGCCGACAACGATCTGCAGGGCAATCCCGATCTCGAGCCGGAATCCGCCTGGGGCCTGGATATCGGCTACGAGCGCATGCTCGGTGACCAGGGTATCGCCGGCATCAACTTCTTCTATCGGGATGTGGAGAACCTGATCGAGCTGGCCAACACCGGGGAGGAGGGCTCCGAGGGCCCGGGGTACTTCGTCTACAGGGCCGATAATGTCGGCGACGGCTGGGTGCGCGGGGTCGAGCTCGACCTGTCCGCGCCCCTTGCCATCATCGGCCTCGCCGACACCGGCATCTTCGCCAACTACACCTACCTCGATAGCGACATCGAGGATCTGTTCGGCGATCGCCGCTTCAACGACCAGTCCAGGTGGGTGTACAACCTGGGCCTGATCCAGGATATTCCTTCCCTGGGGATGGCCATGGGTGTCACATACCGGGAGCAGGGCGACGCCTACGGCAGGATTCTCGGGGAGGAAGTCACCACCATGTACGATGCCGACCTGGAGATTTTCGTCGAGAAGCGCTGGCAGTCCCTCACCCTGCGTTTCGTCGGCTCCAACCTGCTGGACGGCTCCAAGGATGAAATCTTCAACAAGTTCGACAGCATCGAGGATCAGCTGGCCAGGGATTTCGACGAGTACGAGCTCGAATCCGAGGAAGCCGGCCCGATCTTCCGCCTGACCGCCCGCTACGCGTTCTAACGGGCCGAGCCTCGCAACCCCCAGCGCGCCGGCCCGGGAAGGTCGGCGCGTTGGCCGTTGTGCCGCACCCCTTGTTGCCCTTCACGGAGATACCATGAAATCCCTAGCCGTCCTGTCCCTAGCCGCCCTCTCCCTCGCCGCCCCTGCCCAGGCTGGCCCCGGCGCCGACACGCCACCCCCCCTCGCCACGGCACCGCTCCACGGGGCGCCGGGCCTCAAGGGGGAGGACATCCTGGCGGTGCCCGGGCGCGTCGACACCTGGCTGGTGACCGGTGCCAATGAGGGGTTGATCCTGGTGGAGGGGAACGGCAGTGGCCGCACCCTTGCCAGGGGCAATTTCGAGGCCCTGGACGCCCGCGACCGGATCGTCATCGACGGCGAGGCCGTCACCCTGGTCAGTGCCATCGACAAGAATTCCGGCGCCATTGTGCTGTTCGCCCTCGATCAGGCCGCCGACAGCCTGAGGGAGCTGTCGCGGGTGGAGAGCGCCAGCGCCCTGCCGGAAACCCAATGCCTGAACCGGGACCCCCGGGATGGCCATGTCTCCCTGTTTGCCGTGGATGCCCGGGGCATGGTGTGGCAGCGGATCATCCACGATGGCGGCGCCGGGGCCCTTGTCGACATTGCCGTGCGCGGCTTCGTGGGCGTGCCGGACGCCCAGGCCTGCGCGGTGGACGACAGCGCAGGCGCCCTCTATATCGCCGAGGAATCCCTGGGGGTGTGGCGCTACCGGGCCGAGGCGGAAACCGATGCCACCCGCGAGCCGGTGGCCCTGGCGGCGCCCCACGGCAGTCTCGGCGGCGAGGTGCTGGACCTGGCCATCGTCGACAGCGGGGAGCTGTGGGTGATGAGCGCCGACCCGGCCCTGCTCCAGCGCTACACCGCCGACGGCCTGGTGGCCAGCCATGCCCTCGACGGCATCGAGGGGGCCAAGACCCTGGCCCTGGCACGGCGGGGGGGCGGCCTGATGCTCGCGTTCTTCGACGAGGACAGCGACAGCTACCGGCACGCCGCCCTGGCGCTGCCCGCGCCGGTCTCCGCCGCGCCGGCCGCCGCTGTCGCCCGCGTCCTTCCCGGTGCGGAGACCGCCGCCGTCGCCCGTTTTGGCGACGCCGCCGACGACCCGGTCATCTGGGTCGATCCCCGCAACCCCGGGCGCAGCCTGATCATCGGCACCGACAAGCGGGAGGGGCTGAAGGTCTACAACCTGGACGGCCACCTGCGCCAGTCCCTCGATATCGGCCGCCTCAACAATGTCGACCTGATTGCCGACACCACCGTCAACGGCCGCCGGCAGCCGCTGCTGGCGGCGAGCAACCGCACCCTCAACAGCATCGCCCTGTTTACCATCGATGCCCGGGCCAGGGTCCATCACCTGGGAGATATCGACACCGGCCTTGGTGAGGTCTACGGCCTGTGCATGACCCAGTCGGGGAGTGGCGACTATGTGTTCGTCAACGATACCGATGGTCGCTACCAGCAGTATCGGGTCACTGCCAGCGATGGCGTGCGCGGGGAGCGGGTGCGGGAATTCGCCCTGCCCAGCCAGCCGGAGGGCTGTGCCGTTGACCCCCTGGCCGGGGTGATCTACATGGGGGAGGAAAGGGCCGGGATCTGGCGGGCCGGGGTCGAGCCGGACGCCGGCCCACCCCGCAAGATCCTCAGCGTCGACGGGGTTCTAGTGGCGGATGTGGAAGGCATGGATGTTTACGCCGGCGCCGGGCGCAACTACCTGGTGGTATCCAGCCAGGGCAACGACAGCTACCTGGTGTACGGCCTCTCGCCGGGCTACCCGCGCCTCGCCCACTTCACCATCGGCGCCAATCTGGCGGCGGGGGTGGATGGCGTGTCGGAGACCGACGGCCTGGCGGTGACATCCGCGGCGCTGCCCGGCTACCCCGAGGGTGTGCTGGTGGTGCAGGACGGCCGCAACCGCATGCCGGAGGAGCCGCAGAACTTCAAGTTGGTGGACTGGCGACAGGTTCAGCGGCTTATCGATCGCGCAACGCCCTAGGGCCGGGGGCCGTTGCCCCTTGTGGTTGTCATGGCCCCTGGTTCACCATGGCGTTCGGCATCGACAGCAAAGGAGATTTCCCCATGGCAAAGACCCTGGTGGTGGTGGGCGCGGGCCCCGGCGTGGGCCGGGCGGTGGCGGAGCGCTTTGGGCGCGAGGGGTTTCGGGTGGGGCTGATCGCCCGCAACGGCGAGAGGCTCGACGCCATGGTGGGCGATCTTGCCGCCCAGGGTATCGAGGCCGCGGCATTTCCTGCCGACGTGCGCGACCGGACGGGTCTTGCCTCCGCCCTCAAGCAGGCCATCGCCCGTTTCGGCGCCATCGATGTACTGGAGTACAGCCCCACCGGCACCAGCGAAAATCTGCGCTCGCCCCGGGCGATGACCGCGGACAACGAGCAGTACCACCTGGATATCTGCGTGCTCGGGGCCATCACCGCCGTCAACGCCGCGCTGCCCGCCATGGTGGGCCGGGAGGGCGCGGCGATCCTCTTCACCACCGCCGCCTCGGCCCAGTTTCCGGTGCCCTTCACCGCCAGCTTTGGGGTGGCGGCGGGAGCCAGCCTCAACTACGCCCGGGTGCTGCACCAGGATCTGGCCCCGGAGGGCATCCACGTGGGCATCCTGTCCATCGCCGGGCTGGTGGTTCCCCCGGGGCGGGAGCAGGGCCGCAGCGCCAAGGGCCTGTCGCTGATGACCGCCGAACAGGTGGCGGAGCGGTTGTGGGCCATGGCCCGGGAGCGCGGCCCGGTGGAATCCATTATCGGCGATACCGAGGTGCTGCGTCGCTACAGCGCCGCCCCCTGACCCACTACCGCCCCGTTCGTACCCGTCACCGGGGTACGGAATGGGCGCGCCCAAAGGGGTGCAGCGTCGGGGGCCTGTCACCGCAGAGCCACCGCCCCCCGTCGGGGATTGGTGGTAGTATCGGCCCGTATCCCATCCTTCCCCGCACACTGAGGCGACACCATGGACAACCAGCCCGCGACTTCCCCCGAGCCCACTTCTGGCGCCGTCACCGTCACCGACCAGCAGAAGAACACCGTGCTGATCGTCTATATCCTCCAGGCCCTGAGCTTTGTGGTGGGCATCACCAGCATCGCCGGGGTGATCATCAATTACCTCAAGCGGGACGAGGTGCGGGGCACCTGGCTTGCCTCCCATGTCGACTGGCAGATCAAGACCTTCTGGTACACCCTGATCGGGTCGCTGATCGGCTTTGTGCTGATGATCGTCGGCATTGGCGTGCTGATCCTGCTGGCCATGGTGGTGTGGTACATCTACCGGATCATCAAGGGCTGGCTGGCCTACAGCGATGGCAAGGAACTGCCCGATGCTCTCTTCTGAGGCCGTTTACCGCCACCGCTTCATCGATGGCCGCCCCTTTTTGCGGGGGCCGGGCAAGGTGGTGTGCGTGGGGCGCAATTACGCCGCCCACGCCCGGGAGCTGGGCAACCCCATTCCCGATGAGCCGCTGTTGTTCATCAAGCCCGCCACCGCCCTGGTGGCCCTGGAGCAGCCCCTGGTGATTGCCAGGCGTTTCCAGCCCTGCCACTACGAAACCGAGATCAGCGTGCTGATCGGAAAGACCCTGACCGAGGCGGCGCCGGACGCGGCCCGGGAGGCCATCGCCGGCATCGGGGTCGCCCTTGATCTCACCCTCAGGGAGCTGCAGGACCGGCTGAAGGCCGAGGGCCAGCCCTGGGAGAAGGCCAAGGCCTTCGACGGCTCCTGCGGGCTGTCCCCTTTCGTGCCCGCCGGCGGGCTGGACCTCGATGCCATTCACCTGCGCCTGGTGCGCAACGGGGTCGAGGCCCAGCACGGCGACAGCGGGCAGATGCTCTTTCCGATCCTCGACCTGCTGTGCCGGATCAGCGCCTACTTCACCCTGGTGCCGGGGGATGTGGTGCTTACCGGCACTCCGGAGGGGGTCGGCGCCCTCGCCGATGGCGACAGCCTGCGGGCCGAGCTGCCGGGCCTGTTGGCGGTGGATACCACCGTGGTGTACCGCTGATGGACGCCGATGGCAACGTGGCCCTGGACGACAGCGGGCAGGGCGCCGACCGGGGCGGCCCGCCCGCCGGGCACCCCTTCGACCGGCTGAGCCCGGAGCTGATCATGGCGGCGGTGGAGAGCGCCGGGTTCCTGTGCGATGGCCGTTTCTTCGCCCTCAACAGCTACGAAAACCGCGTCTACCAGGTGGGCATCGAGGATTCCCCGCCGCTGATCGCCAAGTTCTACCGCCCCGAGCGCTGGAGCGATGAACAGATCGGCGAGGAGCACCAGTTCTGCTTCGCCCTGGTGGAGCAGGAGCTGCCGGTGGTGGCGCCCCTGCGCCTCGACGGCGCTCACGGCGGCGCCAGCCTCGGCCATTGCGAGGGCTTTCGCTTCGCCCTCTACCCCCGTCGCGGCGGCCATGCCCCGGAGCTGGACAACCTCGACAACCTCCACACCCTCGGCAAGTTTCTCGGCCGCATCCACCGGGTGGGGGGCGTCGAGCCCTTCGTCCACCGCCCGGCCATCGACGCCGGCAGTTTCGGCGACGAGAGCGTGGCCTTCGTGGCGGCCCATTTCGTGCCCCGGGATCTCGCCCCGGTGCACCGCTCGGTGACCGACGAGCTGCTGGCGGCGGTGCGGGAATCCCTCGCCACCCTGACCGCGGCGGACTACATCCGCGTCCACGGCGACTGCCACCCGGGCAATATCCTGTGGCGGGACGAGCTGCCCAACTTCGTCGACTTCGACGATGCCCGCATGGCGCCGGCGGTCCAGGATATCTGGATGCTGCTCTGTGGCGAGCGCCACCGCCAGCAGGCGCAGCTGGGGGAGATCCTCGACGGCTACAGCGAATTTCACGACTTCGAGCACCGCCAGCTGCGCTGGATCGAGGCGTTTCGCGCCCTGCGGCTGATGTACTTCAGCGCCTGGCTGGCGCGGCGCTGGGACGACCCGGCCTTTCCCCGGGCCTTTCCCTGGTTCAACACCGCGCGCTACTGGGGGGACCATATCCTCGAACTGCGTGAGCAGTTGGCGGCGTTCAATGAACCGACGCTGCAATGGCTCTAGCCGCGCATCGCCGCTGAACCCGGGGGCAACGGCCCCGGCGCCGCCGTGATGCGCAGGCTGGCGGTGGCGGTGCTGGTGCTGGCCCTGCTGGTGGCAGCCCTCGCGGCTGTGGCCACCTGGCAGTTCTCCACCCTGGTCACCCCCCAGATCGCCCGCTACCTGGGGCGCCACGGCGTCGAGTCCCTGGAAACCAGCGCGGTGCGGTGGCGCTTCAATCGCCTGCGCCTGGCGCGGGTCGAGGCCAGCGGCGCCGTCGATGGCCATGCCTTTACCCTGCGGCTCACCAACCTCGACCTCGGCTACCAGTGGTGGCGGCTGTTCAACGGCAGTATCGACAGCGTCGCCATCGGCCGCGTCGATTTCCATCTGGCCCTGGCGCCGTCCGGCGCGGACAGCCCGCCCCTCGACCTGGATCTGGCCGCCCTGCTGCCCGCCGTCTGGCTGGGCAGCTTGCCGGTGGCGCGTCTCGCCGTGGATACCCTGGCGGGGCAGGTGGTGCTCCCCGGTGGCCGGCCCGTGGCGCTGGCGGGGCGGGGCTGGCGGCTCGCGGGCGACGGCCTCGCCGCCAGCGTCCAGCTGCGGGACGGGGCCCTTGCCGATGCCGTCCTGCTCCTCGATCTCCAAAGCCAGGGCCGCGATCCGCTGACGGCGGGGTTTGGCCTCTCCAGCGGCGACCGGCTGGTGGCCAGCGGGGCTCTCACCGTCGCCGGCGCCGGCGAATGGCTGGCGCTGTCCCTGCAGGGCACATTGGCCCACGCCGGCCTTGTCGCCGCCCTGGCCGATCTGCGCGCCGCCGCCGATCCACCCCTGGCGATCCCCGCCGGCTGGCCCGACCCCCTGCCGCCGTTGGCGGGGGAATCCCGCCTGGCTCTCGACCTGCGCCTGCCGGCGCGGCTTGCCGGCGCCCCGGCGGACTGGCTGGCGCAGGGCGCTCTGACGGGCAGCGTCCACCAGCACCTGGCCCTGGCCGCCTGGCCGGACCCGGGGTTCGACGCCCTGGAGGCGCGGCTCGAATACCGCCTCACCGCCGCCGCAGAGGGGGCGGAGGTGGTTTTCTCCTCGCCCGTTCACATCGAGGGCCGCCACCGGGGGCTCACCCTGCCGGCCCCCCTGGAAGGGTGGCGCGACGGGTTTCCCCTCAGCCTCGACCTGGGCGCCGACGGCCCGCTGCGCGTCACCGAGGCCGGGCTGACCCTCGCGGGCGCGTCCCTCGCCGGCACCCTCGGGCCGGATGGGGAGGCGGTCGGGATCGAGGCCACCGTCGGCCCCCTCGCCCTCGGCGAGCAAGGGGCGCGGGGAGAAGGGGAGCTGACCCTCGCCCTGCGCCGCGAGGGGCGGCCTTGGCTCGCCCCGGAGCTTGCCGTGGAGGCGGTGGCCGAGGCGGGGGGCTGGCGGTTCGAGGGGACATTCCGCGAGCCCGCCCTGACCCTCACCGGATCCTGGCGGGGCGAGGTGGAGGCCGCCGGCGACTACCGCCTGGACGCCCGGGGTCGCGCCGCCTCCCTGCTCCCCGGCCTCGCCCTGGCGGCCTCCCTGGCGCCCCTGCCGGCGGCGGTGGAGCTGGCCGCCGGCCAGGGTGAATTCCGCTATCGCCTCGACGGCACCCCGGGGGCGGCGCCGGCGCAACGGCTCCGTTTTACCCTGGCGGGGATGACGGGCCTGCTGGGGGACGTGGCGATGGAGAGGGCGAGTCTCGCCGGCGGGCTGGTCCACCGGCACCGCTGGCAATCGCCGGAGGATTGGCGCCTGCAGGTTCCCAGCCTGCGGGCGGGGGTCGCCGTCGAGGGGCTCGACGCGCGCCTTGCCCTGCTGCCGAGCGAAAGCCTCGCCGCCGGCCGCTGGGCGGTGCGCGGCCTCGAGGCCGCGCTGTTCGGCGGCACCCTGGCCCTCGCCGCGCCCTTCGAGGTCGATTTGCCCGATCCGGAAACCGCCTTCACCCTGGTGTTGTCCAACTGGCAACTGGGCCAGGTCGCCGCCCTCTACGCCGACCACGGCCTCGCCGGCGCCGGGGTGCTCAACGGCACCCTGCCGGTGACGCTGACGGGGGAGGGGGTGGCCATCGCCGGCGGCGAACTGGCGAGCGCGCCCCCGGGGGGCACCATCGCCTACGGCGCCGGGGCCGAGGTGGGCAGTGGCAATGCCCAGCTGGACATGGCGCTGCGGCTGCTGCGCAATTTCCACTACGACAGCCTGGCGGCGCGGGCGGATTTCACCACCGGCGGCGACCTGGTGCTGGGGCTCAGGCTCGCCGGCCGCAACCCGGATGAGTTCGACGGGCGGGCGGTGAACTTCAACATCAACGTCGAGGAAAACCTCTTCGATCTTTTCAAGGCCCTGCGCTTGACCGACGAGGTGATCAACCGCCTGGAAAAACGCTTGCAGCGCTGACCGGCTGGGGTAAAGTGGCGCGACACAACAGGACATCACCATGAAAAAACTGATGCTGGCAGGGGCCTGGGTGACAGCGGCGGCGCTGGTGGCCGCCTGTACGCCGACGGTGCGGGTCGAACCCCCCTCGGAACCCATCACCATCAATCTCAACGTGAAAATCGACCACGAGATACGGGTCAAGGTTGACCGGGAACTCGACGGACTCTTTTCCGAAGACAGCGACCTTTTCTAGGGTTGGAGGACAACACAGCATGACATCGTCAATCCCGCGCCTTACCCGACTGCCCGCCCTGGCTCTGTTCCTGGCGCTGTTGTTCAGCCCCGGCCTCTGGGCCCTTGAACTGCACGACGCCAAGAATCAGGGGCTGGTGGGGGAAACCCTCGGCGGCTACCTGGCCCCGGTGGGCTCGGTGACCCCGGAGATCAGCGCCCTGGTGAGCAGCGTCAACAGCCAGCGCAAGGCCGAGTACCAGCGCATCGCCCAGCGGAACAACATTGCCCTGAAGGACGTGGAAGCCCTGGCGGGCAAGAAGGCCATCGAGAAAACCCCCCCCGGCCAGTACGTCAACGTCACCGGGCAGTGGCAGAAAAAATAACCCCGTCCACCTAGGCCGCGCCAGCGCGGTCTCGTTGTCGCGAGGAGACGCAAACACCGATGGGCCTTGCCGTCGAGTATGTGACCTTTCCCCAGCGCCGCGACCGCTCGCTGTACGTCGCCCGCCGCTTCAAACCCCGCCTGCAGGGTGCCGTGCTGGATGTGGGCTGTTTCGAGGCCCCCTTGCGCCAGCTCATCGCGCCGGTGCCCTACACCGGCATCGACATGGCGGGGGATCCGGATATCACCGCCAATCTCGACAGTCTCGAAGCCCTGCCCTTTGCCGACGGCAGCTTCCCCTGCGTGATTTGCATCGAGGTGCTGGAGCATCTCGAGAATCTTCACCATATGTTCGCCGAACTGGCGCGGGTATCGAGCCGGCACCTGATCGTGTCCCTGCCCAATTGCTGGGGAGACGCACGGGTGCCGATCCAGCGCGGGCGCGGGCATTTTCGCCACTACGGCCTGCCCTTGGAGAAACCCCTCGACCGCCATCGCTGGTTTTTCAGTCTCGGCGAGGCGCGGGCGTTCATCGAGGCCAAGGCGGTGGAGTTTGGTCTTGAGATCGAGGAGCTGTTCATCACCGAGAAGCCCCGCAACCCCCTGGTGCGGCTGGCGCGCAAGCTGCGCTACCCGGGGGAGCGCTACCACAACCGCTACGCCCAGACCCTCTGGGCGGTGCTGCGCAAGCCCGGCTGAGGGCCCCCTGGCCTAACCGGCCGGGCTCTGTTCTCCGTGCGGCTCGACGGCGGTTGTCTGCGCCAATTCCCGCGCCTGCTCCTCGTCCATGTCGTGGAGCCATTCCCGCCAGATGGCCAGCAGCAGCGCCATCAGCACCGGGCCGATGAACAGGCCGATGAAGCCCATGGTGGTGACGCCGCCGATCAGCCCGAAGAAGGTCAGCAGGAAGGGCAGCTTGATGGGGCCGCCCACCAGGGTCGGGCGGATGGTCTTGTCGACGATGAACAGCTCGATGGAGCCCCACAGGAACAGGCCGAGCCCCGCCATCGGGCTGCCGCTGCCCACCAGGTAGAGGGACACCAGGGTGAAGGCCAGGGGCGCGCCCCCGGGGATCAGGGCCATCAGCCCGGTGATGATGCCGAGGGCCACCGGCGAGGGCACCCCGGCGATCCAGTAGGCGATGCCGAGGACGATGCCCTCGCCGATGGCGATCAGCCCCATGCCCACCACGGTGGCGCTGATGGTGGCGGGCACCATGCGGGAGAAGCGCTGCCAGCGCAGGGGCAGGATGTTCTCGCCGACGCGATCGAGCTGAGCCACCAGGCGGGGGCCGTCGCGGCAGACGAAAAACAGCGTCAGCAGCATGAACAGCAGGGTCAGCGCCACGGAAAAGACCGTGGTGCCGGCGGTCATCACCACCCGGGAGATATTGCCGAGCTGCTGGCCGCTCACCATCTGCACCATCTCGCTCACCGCCTGGGGGTGGTTCAGGTACTCATTCCAGCGCTCCGCCACCCAGGCGCCTCCGAAGGGCAGCGCGGCGATCCAGTCGGGGGCCGCGGCGCCGTGGCGGTTGGCCTCCAGCAGCCAGTCGATCCAGGCGCGGGCCTCCTGGAGGGCGAAGGAAAAGGCGAGGATCAGCGGCACTATCAGCACCGCGAGGATCACCAGCAGGGCGATGGCGGCGGCCAGGGTGTTGTTGTCGCCGCAGGCCCGCGCCAGGCGCTTGTACAGCGGCCAGCCGGCGAAGGCGATGACCAGCGCCGCCAGCACCGGCACGATGAAGCCGTGGAAGAAGTAGATGCCCGCGGCAACCACCAGAAAAAGCAGCCAGCGGGCGGCGGGGTGGCTGGGGAGGATCGACGGCGAGGGGGTAGGGTCCATGGCGTCATTCGACCACAAGTGGCGGCATCCAGGGAAGTGTTCGCCACGCCCTTTGCCCCGGGGCCTTTCCCCGGGTGAGATAACGGCGGGCCCGGTGGTATCATCGCGCCCTGATTTTTCTCGGAATTCCCATGCCCGCCCTCAATGAACGCTTCACCGCCCGGGTGCGCGCCCTGTCCAGCGAGGGCAGCGGCATCGTCGAGCACGCCAGCGGCCAGGTGTTTTTCGTGCCCGGGGTGTGGCTCGGGGAACTGGGGGAATTTCGCATCACCGGCTTCAAGAAGCGCTTCGGCTTCGCGGTGCTTGACACCCTGCTGGAGCCGGCGCCGGAGCGGGTGGCGCCCCTCTGCCCTTACCACGGTTTCGCAGCGGGGGACTGCGGCGGCTGCCCCTGGCAGTTCGTCGCCTACCCCGCCCAGCTGGCGGCCAAGGAGGCGAGGGTGCGCCAGGCCCTGGCGCGGCTGGTGGCGGCGGAGCGCATCCGCCCCATCCGCGGCTCGCCCCGCCAGCTCGGCTTTCGCAACCGCGCCCAGCTGAAAACCGACGGCAAGCGGATCGGCTTCGTCAGCCCCGGCTCCCGCCAATTGGCCCCGGTGGAGGACTGCCTGATCCTCAGTGACCACAACCGGGGGAGCCTGCGGGCACTGGCGGCCACCCTGCCGAACCCCTCCTTCCGCCCGCCCCGGGGCCAGGACTGGACCACCCTCGACATCGACGACGGCATCGGCCCCGATGAAGTGGCCATCAACCGCCGCCGCCCCTTCCGCCAGGGCAACGACCCGCAGAACGCCTGGATGAAGGCCTGGCTCGGGGAGCGTCTCGCGGCCCTGGACGCCGCCAGCCCGGTGCTGGAGCTGTTCGCCGGGTCGGGGAATTTCACCGAGGTGATCGCCGCCCGGGGCTTTGATCGGGTGCTGGCGGTTGAGGGGTCCGGGGAGGCGTTGGCCCAGCTGGCGGCCCGGAATTTGCCGGGGGTGGCGACCCTGGTGGCCAACCTGTTCAGTGACGAGGGTCTCGACCGGGCCCGGCGGGGGCTCGCGGATGCGGAGGTGCTGGTGCTGGACCCGCCCCGGGAGGGGCTGCGCAATATCGCCGCGCTGCTGGGCAAGAAGCACCGGCTGCGGGAGCTGTTCTACGTTTCCTGCGACCTCGCCACCTTCACACGGGATCTCGGGGTGCTGGTGGATGCCGGATTCGCGGTGGTCGAGGTGCAGCTCCTCGACCTGTTCCCCCAGGGGCCCCACGTGGAGTTGCTGGCCCACCTGCGGCACAGGGCGAAACGCCCGTGACAATAGCCCCGGGCAATCAGCGGCATATAATTTATCAACTTGGCATATCGCCAGGGCGCCCCTAGTCTGGCGCCGTCAACCCACCGATAGGGAGTTTGCCAATGCAACCCTTCACCATCTTCGGGCGCCCCGGCTGCGGCTATTGCGTGCGGGCCAAGCAAGTGCTGGAAATGCGCAACCTGCCCCACAAGTACATCGACATGATGCGCGAGGGCATCTCCCCCGCCGATCTGGAAAAGACCATCGGCAAGCCGGTGCGCACCGTGCCGCAGATCTTCCACGGCGAGGAGCACATCGGCGGCTATACCGACCTGGAGCAATACCTGCGGTCGATCCCCGCCTGAGGGGGTTGCGCCGGTGGCTGGCGCCCTCAGGCCATGGGCCTGGTGGTGCCCTCGCCGGAGATGGCCACGTAGACGAAATCCCCCTCGGTCACCTTGGCGCGCTCGCCGCTGCCTTCCGTCTCGATCCACACCTCGATGTTGATGCGCATCGACGAGCGCCCGGTCTCCAGCAGGCTGGTGTAGCAGCTCACCACCGCCCCCACCGGCACCGGCCGCAGGAAGGCCATCTCGCTGATGGCCACGGTGGCCACTCGCCCCTTCGACAGGCGCCGCGCCAGCACCGCGCCGGCGAGGTCCATCTGGGACAGCAGCCAGCCGCCGAAGATGTCGCCGTGGGGGTTGGTGTCCCGGGGCATCGCCAGGGTCTGGAGGGTGAGCTCGCCGGTGGGGTTGCCGGGGCGGTCGATACGGGTCACGGTGAAATCCTCAGTGGAGAATCAGGTTGGGCAGCCAGGTGATCAGCCCCGGCCACAGGGCGAGCGCGGCGAGCAGCGCCAGCTGAATGGCGATGAAGGGCAGCACGCCGCGGTAGATGTCCCGGGTGAGCACGCTGGCGGGGGCGACGCCCCGCAGGTAGAACAGGGCAAAGCCGAAGGGCGGCGTCAGGAACGAGGTCTGCAGGTTCACGGCGATCATGATGCCGAGCCACACCGGGTCGACCCCCATGGCCATCAGCACCGGGGCGACGATGGGCACCACCACGAAGGTGATCTCGATGAAGTCGAGGATGAAGCCCAGGAAGAAGATCACCAGCATCACCACCAGGGTGGCGCCGAACACCCCGCCGGGGATGCGCTCGAACAGGCTGGCCACCAGCTCCTCCCCGCCAAAGCCCCGGAATACCAGGGAAAACACCGCCGCGCCGATGAGGATCATGAACACCATCGAGGTCACCTCGGTGGTGGAGGTCATCACCTCCCGCAGGCGCCGGAAGTCGAGCTGGCGCTTGGCGAGGGCGAGCACCATGGCCCCCGCCGCCCCCACGCCCGCCGCCTCGGTGGGGGTGGCGGCGCCGGACAGGATCGAGCCCAGCACGGCGATGATCAGCAGCACCGGCGGCAGCAGGGGGCCGAGCACCGGCAACAGCTCCCCGGCACGGATGCGGCGGGACTCCCGGGGGGCGCGCTCGGGCCAGAGCAGGGCGTAGCCGTAGACGTAGAGGATGTAGAGCAGCACCAGCAACAGCCCGGGTACGATGGCGGCGATGAACAGGTCGCCGATGGACACCGTCTCGGGGGAGAAGATACCCATCTTCAGCTGGGCCTGCTGGTAGGCGGTGGAGAGGATGTCCCCCAGCAACACCAGCACGATCGACGGGGGGATGATCTGGCCCAGGGTGCCGGTGGCGCAGATGGTGCCGGTGGCGAGGCTCGGGCTGTAGCCCTGCTTCAACATGCTCGGCAGGGACATCAGCCCCATGGTCACCACCGTGGCGCCGACGATGCCGGTACTGGCGGCCAGCAGCATGCCCACCAGGATCACCGAGATGCCGAGCCCGCCCCGCAGGGTGCCGCACAGGCGGCTCATGTTGCCGAGCAGATCCTCCGCCAGCTTCGACTTTTCCAGCATCACCCCCATGAACACGAACAGCGGCACCGCGATCAGGGTGGTGTTGATGATGGTGCCGTAGATGCGGTTCGGCAGGGCGTGGAGGAAGGCCATGTCGAAGTGGCCGGTGACCATGCCGCCGGCGGCGAACGCCAGGGCCACGCCACTCAAGGAAAACGCCACCGGGTAGCCGAGCATCAGCAGCAGGCACACGGCGGCGAACATGTAGAGGGGGATGAATTCGGCCATCACAGGGGCTCCACCTTCTCGCCCACATGGGCGCCGCCCCGGCCTGTGGCGAACAGCAGGTTCTTGAGGATCTCCGCCACCCCCTGGACCATCAGGGTGGCGGGCATGATCAAGAGCAGGGTTTTGAGCAGGTAGACGTAGGGCAGGCCGCTGCCCTCGTTGGATTTCTCGCGGATCGCCCAGCTGCTCAGCACGTAATCCCAGGACAGCCAGAAAATCAGCGCGCACAGGGGCAGGAGAAACAACAGCCCCCCGGCCACGTCGATCCAGGCCTGGGCCCGGGGGGAGGCACCCCGGTAGAACACATCGACCCGGACATGGCCCCCCACCCGCAGGGTCCAGGCCGCCCCCAGCATGAAGATGGCGCCGTGCATGTAGCTCATGGATTCCTGCAGGGCGATGGAGCCGGTGGCGAGAAAGTAGCGCATCACCACCACCGCGCAGGTGGCGAGGATCAACAGCAGGGTGAGCCCGATGGCGATGGCCCCGGCGAGGCGGGTCACCGCCTCGAGAGCGCGGATCAGGCGTTCGGCAGCGAGGGTGGGCGAAGGCATGGCGTCGGCGTGCTCGTGGAGGTTTTAGTGGTTATGGCTGCCATGGAACTGTCACGGCAACGTCAACAGGCGGGGGCATTATATATGAACGGCACCATCGGAAAACGCCCGCCACCGGGAGCCCTCTGTCATGTATCTGTCACAAAACGTTCTTATAGTGGCGCCAGCCCAAGCGATTTCCGATGGCAACCGAGAGCACACTGGAGACTAACGTGAAACTGATCAAACAGACCCTTCTGGCCGGCGCCGCCGTGGCCGCCATTCTGTCCGGTACCCAGGCCCACGCTGCCCGCGACTACATCAGCGTGGTGGGTTCCTCCACCGTGTACCCCTTTTCCACCGTGGTGGCGGAGCGTTTCGGCCGCGCCACCGGCAACCCCACCCCCAAGGTGGAAGCCACCGGCACCGGCGGCGGCATGAAGATGTTCTGCGGCGGCGTGGGCACCAACTTCGCCGACGTCACCAACGCCTCGCGGCGCATGAAGTCCGGTGAGTTCGCCGACTGCCAGAAGAACGGCGTCAAGGACATCATCGAGGTGCTGATCGGCTACGACGGCCTGGTGATTGCCAACTCCCTGAAGGCCAGCCAGTACGACCTGACCCTCAAGGACGTGTTCCTGGCCCTCGCCAAGGAGGTGCCCAACCCCGATGGCAGCGACACCCTGGTGGCCAACCCCTACAAGACCTGGAAGGACGTCAACCCGGCGCTGCCCGCCACCAAGATCGAGGTGATCGGCCCCCCGCCCACCTCCGGCACCCGCGACTCCTTCGCCGAACTCGCCCTGGAGGGGGGCTGCAAGGCCTTCCCGTTCATCAAGGCCCTGAAGGACAGCGACGAGGACAAGTTCAAGGCCATCTGCCACACCGTGCGCGAGGACGGCCACTTCGTCGAGGCCGGTGAGAACGACAACCTGATCATCCAGAAGCTCGACGCCAACCCCGATGCCCTCGGTGTGTTCGGCTTCAGTTTCCTCGACCAGAACAGCGACAAGGTGCGCGGCAGCCTGATCGGCGGTGTCGAGCCCAGCTTCGAGGCCATCGGCGACAAGAGCTACCCCATCTCCCGTCCCATGTACATCTACGTCAAGAAGGCCCACATCGGCGTGGTGCCCGGCATCAAGGAGTTCGTCGCCGAGTACACCAGCGAAAAGGCCTGGGGCATGGACGGCTACCTGGCGGAGAAGGGCCTGATCCCCCTTGATGACGATCTGCGCAAGGCCACCGCCGCCGCGGTGCGGGCCGGCGAGACCCTGAGCGGCGAAGGTCTCTGACCGGCGTCACCGCCACTTTGGCAAAGATGCGGTAGACTCTGAAAAAGGCCTGACAGCGCGTCAGGCCTTTTGCCACTTGGAAAACCCTGTTCTCCCCGCCCCGGCGGGGAGGCGAGACATACCCGACAGCCCGGACCTGCGCACCCATGCACACCGCCAACCTGCTACTCGTCCTCGGCGCCATGATCGTCGCGGCCTACTACCTGGCCCGGGGGCGCTCCCTGGCCATGGCCCGGCCCCTCGGCGGCATCCGCCACCTGCACTCGCTGCCCTTCTACTACGGGCTGAGGGCCGCCATCTGGTGCGGGGTGCCGTCCCTCACCCTGCTGGTGCTGTGGCTGCTGTTCAACGATCCGTTCATCACCGCCGCGGTGCTGGCGGGCCTCCCGGAATCCCTCCAGCCCGTCACTGTCGCCGAGGAGAACCTCACCCTCGGCACCATCCGCAACCTCGCCACCGGCGCCCTTTCGGCGGAGGCCGCCGACCCGGCCCTGGTGGCCGCCAGCGAGCGCCTGGTGACCCTCGAGGCCATGGGCTCGCGGATCATTGCCGCCGCGGTACTGAGCCTCGGCCTCGTCGGCGCCCTCGTCGCCTGGTTCCGCATGTCGCCCCAGTTGCGCGCCCGCCAGCAGGTGGAGAAGGTGTTCAAGGTGGTGCTGCTGCTGTGTTCCCTGGTGGCGATCTTCACCACCCTCGGGATCCTGCTGTCGGTGCTGTTCGAGTCCCTGAGGTTCTTCCAGGCGGTGCCGGCCGCGGATTTCCTGTTCGGCACCGAGTGGAGCCCGCAGATGGCGATCCGCGCCGACCAGGCGGGCTCCTCCGGCAGCTTCGGCGCCGTGCCCCTGTTCGTCGGCACCCTGCTGATCTCCTTCATCGCCATGGTGGTGGCGGTGCCGGTGGGGCTGATGTCCGCCATCTACCTGGCCGAATACGCCAATGGGCGGGTGCGCAACTACGCCAAGCCCACCATCGAGATCCTCGCCGGGGTGCCCACCGTGGTGTACGGCTTTTTCGCCGCCCTGACGGTGGCGCCCTTCATCCGCGACACCGGCGCCGCCATGGGGGTGGCGATCTCCTCCGAGAGCGCCCTCGCCGCCGGCCTGGTGATGGGGGTGATGATCATCCCCTTCGTGTCGTCCCTCGCCGACGATGTCATCACCGCCGTGCCCCAGAGCCTTCGGGACGGCTCCCTCGGCCTTGGCGCCACCCACTCCGAGACCATCAAGAAGGTGATCTTCCCCGCGGCCCTGCCGGGCATCGTCGGCGGCGTGCTGCTGGCGGTATCCCGGGCCATCGGCGAGACCATGATCGTGGTGATGGCGGCGGGCCTCGCCGCGCAGCTCACCGTCAATCCCCTGGAGACCGTCACCACCATCACCGTGCAGATCGTCACCCTGCTGGTGGGCGACCAGGAGTTCGACAGCCCCAAGACCCTGGCGGCCTTCGCCCTCGGCCTGATGCTGTTCGTGGTGACCCTGATCCTCAACTTCATTGCCCTCCACGTGGTGAAAAAATACCGTGAACAATATGACTGAAGACCAGCAGCGCAATGCCGAGCGGGTGGCGCGGGGCCTGAAGCGCCGCTACCGGGCGGAGCGGCGCTTCCGCTTCTATGGCCTTCTCGCCGTGGCCTTTGGCCTGCTGAGCGTGGCGGTGCTGTTCTACGACATCATCAGCAAGGGGGCCGGCGCCTTCCGCCAGACCTATATCGAGCTGGAATTGCACTACGATCCCGACGTGCTCGGCGTCTACGACCTCGGCGACGAGAGCCAGGTGGCCCTCGGCGACTACAGTGGCGTGATCCGCGCCGCCCTCCAGCAGCGCTTTCCCGAGTACGGCTCCCGCAACGACCGGCGCGAGCTCGGCAAGCTGATCAGTAGCGGCGAGGGCTTCGACCTGCGGGACCGTCTGGTGGCCAACCCGGCCCTGCTCGGCCAGAAGGAAACCCTGTGGCTGGTGGCGGATGACGACATCGACACCTATTTCAAGTCCCTCGGGGACCGGGAAGGCGCCTTCACCGGGCGGGTGTCGGAGACCCTCCAGAATGTGGTGAAGGTGCTCGCCGACGGCGGCCAGATCGCGCTGCGCCTCAACACCAACTTCTTCTCCAAGGGGGATTCCCGGGAGCCGGAGCAGGCGGGCATCTGGGGCGCCGCCGTGGGGTCGTTCTACACCCTGCTGATCACCCTCGGCCTGTCCTTCCCCATTGGCGTGGCGGCGGCCATCTACCTGGAGGAATTCGCTCCCCGCAATCGCTGGACCGACCTCATCGAGGTCAACATCAACAACCTGGCGGCGGTGCCCTCCATCATTTTTGGCCTCTTGGGCCTTGCCATCTTCATCAATTTCTTCGAGGTGCCGCGCTCGATCCCGGTGGTGGGGGGGCTGGTGCTCACCCTGATGACGCTGCCCACCATCATCATCTCGAGCCGCGCGGCCATCAAGGCGGTGCCGCCGTCGATCCGCGAGGCGGCCATCGGCATCGGTGCTTCCCCCATGCAGGTGGTGCTCCACCATGTGCTGCCCCTGGCGATGCCGGGCATGCTCACCGGCGCCATCATCGGCATGGCCCAGGCCCTCGGCGAGACCGCGCCGCTGTTGATGATCGGCATGGTGGCCTTTATCGTCGACATCCCCACCGGCCCCGCATCCCCCGCCACGGTGCTGCCGGTGCAGATATTCCTCTGGTCCGACAGCCCGGAGCGCGCCTTCGTCGAGAAGACCTCCGCCGCCATCATGGTGCTGCTGGCCTTTTTGATCGTGATGAACACCGCCGCCGTATGGCTGCGCAAGCGCCTCGAACGCCGCTGGTAACGGGCCGACACCGACAGGAGAACTCCGTGGGAACAATGACCGCGAACGACGTAAAAGACATGCCCGGGGCCGCGCCCCGGGTTCGGGAAGGCTATACGGTGGTGGACAGCAGCGCCGATTACGCCACCGTGGGCAGCCCCTTCGTGGCGGAAGCGAAGATGCGCATGCGCAACGTGGATATCTTCTACGGCGACAAGCAGGCGATCTTCAACGTCAGCATCGACATCGGCCAGAACGAGGTGATCGCCATGATCGGCCCCTCGGGCTGTGGCAAATCCACCTTCCTGCGCTCCCTGAACCGCATGAACGACACCATCGACATCTGCCGGGTGTCGGGCTCCTTCATCCTCGACGACGAGGACATCTACGCCAGCAGGATGGACGTGGTGGCGCTGCGCGCCCGGGTGGGCATGGTGTTTCAGAAGCCCAATCCCTTCCCCAAGTCGATCTTCGAGAACGTCGCCTACGGGCCGCGCCTCCACGGCCTCGCCAACCGCAAGAGCGACCTCGACGAAATCGTCGAGAACAGCCTCAAGCGCGCCGGCCTCTGGGACGAGGTCAAGGATCGCCTCCACCAGCCCGGCACCGGCCTCTCCGGCGGCCAGCAGCAGCGCCTCTGCATCGCCCGCGCCATCGCCATCAGCCCCGAGGTGATCCTCATGGACGAACCCTGCTCGGCCCTCGACCCCATCGCCACGGCGCGCATCGAGGAGCTGATCGCCGAGCTGTCCCAGAACTACACCATCGCCATCGTCACCCACTCCATGCAGCAGGCGGCGCGGGTTTCCCGGCGCACCGCCTACTTCCACCTGGGCAAGCTGATCGAGGTGAACGATACTGAAAAGGTGTTCACCAACCCCGAGCACGAGCTCACCGAAGCCTATATCACCGGCCGTTTCGGCTGAGGACACCGCCATGGACAAACTGCACCTCGACCAACACATCTCCCGCTCCTTCAACGACGAACTGGAGCAGATCAAGACCCGCATGCTGGAAATGGGCGGCCGGGTCGAAAACCAGGTGGCGGACGCCGTGCGCGCCCTCGAGGACGCCGACAGCCAGCTGGCGGAGACGGTGATCAACCGCGAGCTGGCCATCGACGCCCTCGAAATGGAAATCGACGAGGACTGCACCACTCTCATCGCCCGTCGTCAGCCCGCCGCCACCGACCTGCGCATGGTGATGGCGGTGACCAAGACCATCCGCGACCTGGAGCGCATGGGGGACGAGGCGAAAAAGATCGCCAAGATGGCCATCAAGCTCAGCGAGGAGGGCAGCGCCCCCCGGGGCTACGTGGAGATCCGCCATATCGCCAACGGTGTGCGCAAGATGCTCAACGACACCCTCGATGCCTTCACCCGCTACGACGCCGACAGCGCCCTCGCCACCCTGCGGGCCGACGACCAGGTCGACCTCGACTACAAGACCGCCCTGCGGGAACTGGTGACCTACATGATGGAGGACCCCCGCAGCATTTCCCGGGTGATGAACATCATGTGGGCGCTGCGCTCCCTGGAACGCATCGGCGACCACGCCAAGAACATCTGCGAGCAGGTGGTCTACCTGGTGCGGGGCAAGGACATCCGCCACGGCAACGCCGACCGCTTGGGCTGATTCCCGGGCCTTCCTGACGATTGATCCAGGGGCCAAAGGCGACTACCCTAGGCCCCCCTTTCGAACCATCAGGATGCAGGAGACCCCCTTGAAGGAGCTCTTCGACAACAACCGTGCCTGGGTGCGGGCGATCACCGACAAAACCCCGGATTTCTTCACCAAGCTGTCCAACCAGCAAAGCCCCGAGTACCTGTGGATCGGCTGTTCCGACAGCCGGGTGCCCGCCAACGAGATCCTCGGCATGTTGCCCGGGGAGCTGTTCGTCCACCGCAACGTGGCCAACGTGGTGGTCCACACCGATCTCAACTGCCTGTCGGTGCTGCAGTTCGCCGTCGACTACCTCAAGGTCAAGCACGTCATGGTGGTCGGCCACTACGGTTGCGGCGGCGTCAAGGCCGCCGTCTGCAACCACAAGCTCGGCCTCATCGACAACTGGCTGCGCCACGTCCAGGACGCCCAGAACAAGCACTACAAGGAACTTGCCGCCATCACCGACGAGCACGCCCTGGTGGACCGGGTGTGCGAACTCAATGTCGTCGAGCAGGCCCTCAGCGTGTGCCAGACCACCGTCATCCAGGACGCATGGGCCCGCGGCCAGGACGTCACCGTGCACAGCTGGATCTACAGCATCAAGGACGGCCTGCTGCGGGACCTCGGCATGAGCGTCGGCGACTCCGACAGCATCTACCCGGCCTACGGCGCGGCGGTGCGCAGCGTGTTCAGCAAGGACCACGCCCTCAACCCCTGAGGGTCCACGGCCCCCTTCCCATCGAGAAAACCCCGGAGCAACCCATGGATTCATTCGCCAACGTCACCATCGCCAAGGCCGCCAACATCTACTTCGACGGCAAGGTCACCAGCCGCAAGATCACCTTCGCCGACGGCTCGTTCAAGACCCTCGGCATCATGCTGCCCGGGGAATACGAGTTCGGCACCAGCCAGCCGGAGCTGATGGAGATCACCGCCGGTTTCCTGCTGGTCAAGCTGCCGGGGAGCGACGAGTGGCGCGAGATCCGCGCCGGCCAGTCCTTCGAAGTGCCCGCCAACGCCAAGTTCCAGCTCGCCGTCCAGCACATCACCGATTACGTCTGCTCCTACTTCTGATCCCGCCGCCCGCCCCGCCGGGGCGGGCGAACCCGCTCCCCCATTAGCGCCCCTCGCCAACAGGTAGTAAGCTTTCCCTCAGGTTCAGCCCGCCGGGAGACAGCCATGGCCGAATACACCGTTCAGGAAGTGATGCACACCAATCCCCTCTTCGTCACCTGTGGCGAGGCCCTGGTGGACGTGGTGGAGAAGATGGCGGTCAACAATGTCATGGGCATGCCGGTGGTGGATGGGCAGGGCAAGGTGGTGGGCTTCATCTCCGAGCAGGACTGCATCCAGAGCATGCTGGCCACCAGTTACTTCTGCGAGGGCAACCCGGTGGTGGACGACGTGATGAGCCGGGTGCCCCTCACCGTCAAACCCGACGACTCGGTGGTGGACCTGGCGCGGCGCATGGGCCGCGACAAACCCAAGGTCTACCCGGTGGTGGACAGCGGCAAGCTGGTGGGGCTGATCACCCGGGGCGACGTGCTCAAGGCCCTGCGGCGGGAGGTGCTGGCCTGCTCCACCGAGGGGCGCCGGCGCTGATCAACCCCGGACGCCGGAAGGCAGCCGCCGGCAGGTCGTGCGGGGACCGCTTGCGGGCGCCGCCCGGGAGCGGCCGGCGGTAGCCCCCAACAACGGTTGAGCCCTCGGCGGGCAAGGAGCGGCCATGGCGATTCTCGCCCTGTGGGCAACGGCGCTGGTGATCCTGGTGGTGGCGGGGGCCATCCTCGGCTGGGTGGCCTTCTTCCGGGTGCGGGACCTCAGCCGCCAGCTCGATGTACTGCGCCGGGAGCTGGCGGGGGCCCGGGGCGACACCCTGGGCGAGGGCCCGTCGACCGCCCCGGGGCCCGCTGTGGTCCCCGCCCCCGCGCCGGCCATGCCCCCCGATGTGCCCCCCGATCAAGCGCCCGACGCCCCGTCCCCCCTTATCCCCACCGCGCCCCCCGCCGCACGGGCAGGTTCCGGGCTGCTCGCCCGCCTCGCCGCCAGCTGGATGCTGTGGCTCGGGGGCCTGTGTGTCGGTCTCGCCGGCATCTTCATGGTCAAGTACAGCATCGACGCGGGCCTCCTCGGCCCCGGGGCGAGGGTGGCCCTCGCCATGGCCACCGGCCTCGGGCTCCACGGCGCGGCGGAGTGGCTGCGGCGGCGGAGCGGCGCCGATCCGAGTTTTGCCGCCCTGGCGGGGGGCGCCAGCATCACCCTCTACGGCGCGGTGCTGGCGGGGTTGCACCTGTACGGTCTGTTCGAGCCGCGCCTGGCCTTCGCGCTGCTGGCCATTGTTTCCCTGGCCACCATGGGCCTCGCCCTGGCCCAGGGGCCCTTCCTCGCCGCCATCGGCATTCTCGGCGCCTATGTGGTGCCGATCCTGGTGTCCGACAACAGCGGCAATATCGTCGCCGCCATGGTCTTCAGCCTGCTGGTGAGCGCCGCCGGGCTGCTGTTGCTGCGCCATGTGTATCGCCCCTGGTTGTGGTGGGGGCTGGCGGCCGGGGCCCTCGGCTGGTTGGCGATTTCCCTCACCAGTCGAGTCGAAGTGTTTCGCGGCATCTACCTGGCGCTGCTGGCCTGGGGACTGGTGGCGCTGCCCGCCGGCGACTGGCTGCTCGCCCGGGGCGAGGGGGATGGGGAGCCCGGTGCCCGCCGCCACACCCTGTTCGGCCGCCCCTGGCGCGCGGACCAGCTGGCCCTCGCCCTGGTGGTGCTGGCCTGGGGCTGGGCCATCCAGTCCCAGGGTTTCAGCGCCGGTGCCCTGGTCCAGTGGCTGCCCATGGTGGTGGTGCTCGGCCTCGCCGCCCGGTGTCGGGAGAGTCTCGCCTGGCTGCCCTGGCTCGGCCTTGGGGTGCAGTGGCTGGCGTGGCTGTCGTCGGCCCTGCACGGGGATCCCGCCGGGTCCGGCTACCAGCTCCGGGCGCTGACGGACTGGCAGGCCCGGGGTTTCATGGAATTCGCCGCGGCGATGAGCATGACCCAGCTTGCCCTCGCCCTGCTTCATCTCCGCACCCGGGGATTCGACCACCGCCAGATGGCCCTCGCCTGTCTCGCGCCCCTGCTGTGGCTGGCCCTCGCCTACCTGCTGGTGAGTGGTTTGGCCCTCTCCCTGTGGTGGAGTGTGGCGGCGCTGCTGGCCGGGCTGGGGTACGGGCTGGTGGCGGGGCTGCGGGTCCAGCGCTCGGCGAGCGATGGCGCCGCCCTGTGGTTTTTCCTCGGCGGCCATTTCGCCTATTCCCTGGCGGCGGCCATTCAGTTCCGGGAGGCGGGGCTGACCCTCGCCCTCGCCGCCCAACTGGTGTCCCTGGCCTGGCTGCGCCAGCGCTACCCGCTGCCCTGGCTCGATCGGGTCATCAAGGGGGTGTTGGCCCTGGTGGTGGCGCGCCTCACCCTGAACCCCTGGCTCGCCACCTACCCGGCGGATGTCCACTGGTCCCTCTGGACCTACGGCGGCGCCACCCTGTGCTGCCTGCTGGCGGCCTGGTTGAGTCGCCGCGATGCCGGTCTGCGGCGCTGGCTGGAGGCCGCCGGCCTGCACCTGCTGGTGCTGACCCTGGGGGCGGAGGTGCGCTACTGGCTCTACGACGGGGTCATCTTCCAGCGCCATTACGGGCTCACCGAGGCGGCCATCAACGCCTCCCTGTGGACCGCCATGGCCCTCACCTATCACCACCGCGCCCGCCACAGCACCGGCCTTGAGGGCTTCTATCGCGGCTGTTCCCGCATTCTCCTGGTGCTCGGCGCTGGCAGTTACGCGCTCGCCGCCACCACCCTCAACCCGTTGTGGAGCGGCGAGGCGGTGGCGCCCACGCCGGTCATCAATGTTCTCCTGCTGGCCTACGGGCTGCCGGTGGTGATGGCCCTCGCGGTGGCGCTGTATCACGAGGGGCGCTGGCGTCCCGCCGCCCTGGCCACCGCCGGCGCCGGCTTGCTGCTGTTCGCGACCCTGGAAATCCGCCACCTGTGGCAGGGGGCGGTGGCGCTCCATCTGCCCACCGGCAACGGGGAGCTCTACAGCTATTCCGCCGTCTGGTTGCTGCTTGCGGTGGCGGCGCTGATCGCCGGCGGTCTGTGGCGCTGGCGGGGGTTGTATCGGGCGGGGATGGCGCTCCTTGCGATGGTGATCGCCAAGATCTTCCTGGTGGACATGGCGGGCCTCGCGGGGCTGCTGCGGGTGGCGTCGTTCATGGGGCTCGGCCTCGCCCTGCTGGGTCTTGCCTGGCTCCATCGCCGCTTTGGCGGGGCCGCCCCGGGGGCCTGAGGGCCGCTGCCCTCAGGCGGGCCTGTCCGGCGGCGGGCCTTCCCCGGCCCGGGCCTCCCGGTCGAGGGCCATTTCGTGCATCAGGAAGTAGTTGAGGGCGGTGCGGATCACCACGATGGCGGCAAGCTTGCCGATCTGGTCCCAGCTCGGCGCCACCGCCGTGGAGAGGATGTCCGCCCCCAGCTGGAACTCCAGGGCCAGGGACAGGTAGCGGGCAAGGGTCAGGCGCACGGCGCGGAAGTTGTCGCCGTTGTGGCCAACCAGCACCTTCACGCACATGGCCACCGCGATCACCACGCCGATGGCGATCACCAAGGCGCCCATCACCTCGATGGCGAGCTTGAGCCAGGCCACGGCGTTGACCACCAGCTGCTCCGCCTGGTGGATGCTCAGGTCGCCGTCGGCGGCGGGGGGGATCAAGGATTTCATCGGCGGCACCGGGGATGGCTACGGCGCAAGCATGCCACGGCGCCCCGCCCCCTCGCCAGCGCCGACACACCGCTGTCATCACCAGCGCCTACGCTGCCCCCGGCGATTCACCCCGAATTGCCATGGCAACGCGACCGCAACCTGTGCGCCAGGGTCGGCCCCGGATCGCTGTCGCCATCGGTCTGGTGTTTTTTCCATGATGAACTGGAACCCCGCTCTGCCCGTTGCCCACGGCAACCCGGAGGCACTGGTTATGGCGTTGATGACTGAGCAGCGGCTGGACGTGCATTTTCAGGCGATCCTCGATATGACCGGCGGCGCCGTGCTCGGCTACGAGGCCCTGGTGCGCTGCGCCCCCGACAGCCCCTTCGACGGCCCCGAGGCGCTGTTTCGCGCCGCTTCCGCCGGGGAGCGGCTGGAGGAACTCAACAGTCACTGCCTGGCCCTCGCCCTTGCCCGCTTCCAGGCCCTCGACCTGCCCGGCAAGCTGTTTCTCAACACCACCCCCGACAGCCTGCTGCTGGTGGGGGAGCTGTTGGCGGGCACGGCCCTGGCGATGCAGCCCGGGCGGGTGGTGCTGGAGGTGTCGGAGAAGTACCCCTTCCGGGACATCGCCGCCATCGGCGAGCGGGTCGGCCGCGCCCGGGCCCAGGGGATCGAGGTCGCCCTCGACGACCTCGGGGCCGGCTACTCCGGGCTCAAGACCTGGTCCCTGGTGCGCCCGGACTTCGTCAAGCTCGACCGCCACTTCATCACCGATATCCACCGCGACGGGGTCAAGCGGGAGTTCGTGCGCTCCATCTCCGAGATCGCCCGGGGCCTCGGCTGCCGGGTGATCGCCGAGGGCATCGAGCGGGAGGAGGAGCTGGCGACCCTGCGGGCGCTGCAGGTGCGCTACGGCCAGGGCTACCTGCTCCACCGCCCGGAGGCGGAGCCCCGCGCCTGCTTCGTGGGGCTCGACCTGGCCGCCGGCCGGCCCCCCACCCTGGCGCGGCCCGCCGAGACCGTCGAAGCGATCATGGCCTGGGTGCCGCCCCTGCGCCCCGCCACCCACGCCGACCAGGTCAACCAGCTGTTCCGCGACAACCCCGGCGTGAATGCCCTGCCGGTGGTGGAGGACGGCATCCCGGTGGGTATCGTCGGCCGCCGGCAATTGATGGAGCGGTTCTCGGCGCGCTACGCCCACGATCTCAACTGGCGCAAGCCGATCCGCCTGTTCGCCGCCAACAACCCCCTGGTGGTGGATTGCCAGACCCCCATCCACGAGGTGTCGCGGCGCATCACCGACAGCGACGCCTGGGATATGAACATGGATTTCATCATCACCCGGGAGGGGCGCTACGCCGGAGTGGGGCGCACCGCGGCGCTGCTCAAGCACCTCACCACCCTGCAGATCCGCAATGCCCGCCACAGCAACCCCCTCACCCAGCTGCCGGGCAATGTGCCGATCTACGAGCAGATCGATGAGCTGCTCGGGGCCGGCGCCGACTTCCGCCTCGCCTACATCGATATCAACGACTTCAAGCCCTTCAACGACCACTACGGCTACAGCCTCGGGGACGAGGTGATCCGCTGCCTCGCCGCCGCCGTCCTCGCCGCCACCCACCCGGGCGGGGATTTCGTCGGCCATATCGGCGGCGACGACTTCGTGGTGCTGTTCCGGGGCGATGGCTGGCGGGTCAAGTGCGAGGCCATTGTCGAGCACTTCAGCCGCCACAGCCTCGCGCTCTACGCCCCGGAGGATCTGGCGGCCGGCGGCGTGCCCGGCGCCGACCGGCGCGGGGCGCGGGCGGGGCGCTCCCTGCTGTCCCTGGCGGTGGGTGTGGTCAACCCCGATGCCCGCGCCTGTCACTCCCACCACGACGTGGCGTCCCTGGCCGCCGAGGCCAAGCACGAGGCCAAGCGGCGCGGCGGCAACCAGGTGTTCGTCAGCGAGCGGCGGGTCCCCGCGAGGCGCTTTGGCGACGGCGCGGAGGAGCGCGCCCGCCGGGATCTGTTCGACATCGGCGGCTGAGGGGGGCTGTCAGCGCCGGGGCGGAAAGCGCCACCAGGCCGCCAGCACCGCGAGGCCGAACAGGCTGTAGGCGGCGATGAACACCCAGGGCGGGGCGTCGTAGTAGAGCAGCCGCCCCAGCCAGTACTGGATGAAGCCGCCGCCGTGGGTGTCCTCCCCGGCCCGGGCCCGCAGCCACAGTTCCAGCGCGGTGAGGGGGCAGCGGGCGCCGAGCCAGGCCTCCGCCGTCACCACCGCGATGGCGGCGAGATGGGCGATGCGAAAGGCGAGGCCATTGACCCACCCCCAGCCCCGCAGGTTGCCGGCGATGATCGCCACCAGCCCGCCCACCACGAACACCACAAAGGCGACGTGGAGGATCAGGATACCGTCCGCCAGCAGGGCGTAGTGGAGGGATCTGGGCATGGTGGGTCACTGTTGCGCTGTGTTGCCTCGGCGCCAGTCTGCTGAATACCGGGGACGGCGGCAAGCATTGTCGGGGATGGGGGCGTTGTGCCACTCTTCGGGGATAACCCATAACAGCTCCCCAGGACGCCCCCATGACAACACCCATCGATACCCGGCAACTCTTCGATCTCAGCGGCCAGCTGGCCATCGTCACCGGCGCCGCCGAGGGCATCGGCAACGGCATCGCCCGCCACCTCGCGGCGGCGGGGGCGCTGGTGGTGATCGCCGACATCAACCGGGAGGGCGCCGAGGCGGCGGCCGAGGCCATCGTCGCCGGCGGTGGCCGGGCGCGGGCCTACGACCTCGATCAGTCCCGGGAGGAGAGCGTGGTGGCGCTGGTGGCGGCGGTGCGCCGCGACCTCGGCCCCATCCATATCCTGGTCAACAACGCCGGGCTGGTGGACGAGGCGCCCCTTGTCGATACCACGGCGGCGCAGTGGGACCGGCTCCACCAGGTCAACCTGCGGGGGGCCTTCCTGTGCCTTCGGGAGGTGGCCCGGGTCATGGTGGCGGACGGGGTCGCGGGGCGCATCATCAATGTCTCCTCCATCGGCTCCCTGCACCCGGTGTCGCCGGGCATCGCCGCCTACAGCGCCACCAAGGGCGGCATCAACAGCCTCACCCGCAACGCCGCCCAGGAGCTGGTGGGCAGTGGTATCACCGTCAACGCCGTGCTGCCGGGCGGGGTGATCACCGACGGCCAGTTGCGGCGCCAGCGCAAACCCATCGACCCCGCGCAACTGGCCCGGCTGGCGCCCCCGACGGGCCGCCACCTCACCCCCGAGGACATCGGCCTCGGGGTGCTGTTCTTCGCCTCGCCCGCCGCCGGGCAGATCACCGCCCAGCTACTGGCGGTGGACGGCGGCACCCTCAACGCCTGATCAGGCCTTGTTGCCGCCGAACACCCCGGCCACCGCCGCCCCGGTGGCCAGTGCCCGGGCCCGGCGCTGGGCCATCAGCTCCCGCCAGTTGTCCCGCTCGGGCCCGGCGGGGAAGGTCAGGCAGGGCCCTTCGGGCAGGGCTTCGAGGGCCATGCGCACCGCGTCCCGGGGGGCGAAGACGTTGGGGATCTGCCCCGAGTCCACCCGATCCCCGGCCACTCGCCGCAGGGCCGGGGTGTCCATCACCGGGGCGGCGACATTGAGGACATCGACCCCCTTCGACCGGTAGTCCACCCACAGGGCCTCCGCCAGGTTGAGGCTGAAACCCTTGCAGGCGGAGTACACAGAGGCCCGGGCGGTGCCCCCGAGGCCGGTGCCGGAGCCCATCAACAAAAGGCCGCCCCGCCCCCGTTCGAGCATGGCGGGCGCCAGGCCGTGGCAGATTTCCAGGGGCGTGTGAATGTTGATGTTGATCAGCCCCTGCCAGTCCGCCAGGGGGCGTTCGACAAAGGGAATGCCGCCGCTGCCGCCGCCGGCGTTGGCCACGTACAGGCCAATCTCCAGGTCCGCCACGGCGGCGCGGATGGCGAGGCCGGCCCCCGGCGCCGACAGATCCTGGACAACCACCCGGGTGGCCACCGCGTAGTCGTCCTCCAGGCGCCGGGCGAGGGCCTTCAGGGCCTCCTCGCGGCGCGCCACCAGCACACAGTTGAGACCCACCTCCGCCAGTTGCAGGGCGAATTGCTCGCCGGTGCCGTCGGAGGCGCCGCCGATCAGGGCCCAGGGGCCATAATGGCGGCGGAAGTGGTCGGGGCTGTTGATGGAGCGGTCGTTCATGGGGAATCCCTCGTTGAGTTTATGGAGGCAGTGTAATCCCTGGCCGCGCCCAAGGTTAACCGCGCCGCGATGGCAATGGCCGCCTCGCTGTATTAGGCTCAGGGGCACCATTCACGCAATGTCGTAACCAGGAGAAGCCCATGGCCGCCAGCAACAGCGACAAGTCCCCCCGGGAGCAGGAAGTGGACGCCGGCAAGGAAGCGGTGCTCGCCGCCTACAACAATCTGCTGGAGGCCACCGAGCACTTCAAGCAGGCGGCCCGGGCCGCCGGCCTCGACCTTCGCCAGGAGGCCGGGGAGCAACTTGTCAAGGGCCGCGACAAGGCCGTCGCGGTGGGCCAGGAGGCCAGCGACTACGTCCACCAGAAGCCCCTCCAGGCCCTCGGCCTCGCGTTTGTGGCCGGTCTGCTGTTTGCCCAGGTATTTGGCCGCCGATGAGCGACATCCCCGAGGCGCCCACGTCTCCCGCCGACGGACCCACCGCGCCCTCGCCCCCGGGGGAGCTCGATGCCTGGCTGGGGATGCTGCGCCAGGCCGCGGCGGCGGGGGCCACCCTGTCGTCCCTCGCCGGGCTCGAACTGCGCCTGGCGCTGGCGGACGGCCGCCGCCTGCTGTTGCTGGGGCTGCTGATCCTGCCTTTGGCGGGGCTTGCCTGGCTCGGCTTCTCGGCACTGGTGGGCTGGTGGGTGTGGCAGGCCCTGGACGCGGTCACCCACGGGCTGCTGGCCTTTCTCGCCCTGCAACTCGGCGCCCTGCTGGCGGTAATCCTGGCTTGCCGGCGCTATGCCGCCAGCCTGTCCCTGCCCGCCACCCGGCGCCATCTGCGGGCCTTGATGGAGGGCGCGGGCGATGGCGCGAAGCCGGCTGATCGCTGAGATCAACGCCCTCGACCAGCGCCTCGCGGCGGAGCGGGGGGTACTGGCGAGCCAGGGGCGGGCGCGCATCGACCGCCTCGGGCGGGTGGCGCCCCTGTGGTTGCTGGGGGGCGGGCTGCTGGCGGGGCTGGTGGTGGGGCGCCTGGCGTCCCCCGCCGGGGCCGGGGCTCGGGGGTTCTTGCTGGGGGGAATGCAACTGTGGCGCCTTTCCGGGGGCGTGCTCGCGCTGCTTGCCGCGAAGCCCCCGGGGGGCTGAAGCGCCGCCGCGGGGGTGGGGCCTTGGCCCGGTCTTCGCGACACGCCGTGAATACGTCCCTGTAGGCTCCCAAGCAGCATCCCTGCTGCATACGGCGATTCAGGACGCGGGATCTGCCCTAGTTGGCGGGCCTCGCGGCAACCACCTGGGTGCGGTACTTGGCCAGTTCGCCCCGCTCGGCGATGGCGATCCGGGTCTTGACCACCGCCTGCTGGCCGGGGCCCAGCTGGGACGGCCCCGGGAGGGTGGTGACGTTGCCCATCATGAAGCTGTTGACCATTTCCCCCAGCTGCACCTGGACGCCGGTCACCGCCAGGGCGCTGTTGTTCCGAATCACCAGCCACAGGCGGCCGTCGTCCCCCAGGTAGGGGGTGCTGGAAATGTACTTGTGGGGCGTCTCGGCCATTTCCAGGTGCACCAGCCGCGACTGGGCCTTCTTGCCGAGGGCGCCGCTGGACTGGGCCGCCTGCTGGTAGTAACCAATGGCCTTGGCCCTGTCGCCACCGGCGTCGGCGTTCTGGCCGAGGTAGAAGGCGGAGGTGGTGGTGGGCAGCAGCTGGTGGCTCTTTTCCAGGTCCGGCATCGCCTCCCGCACCCGGCCGCTCTCGTAGCGCAGCACGCCCCGCGCCAGGTGGTGGCTGAAGTAGGCGGGGTTGCGGCTGATGGCGGCGCTGAAATCCTGCTCCGCCCGGGCCTTTTCGTCGAGCATGCTCCAGGCGTGGCCGCGCAGCTCCCAGAAGGCGCCGTCCCGGGGCTGGAGCTTGATGGCCCTGTCCAGGTGGCTGATGGCGGTTTTCCCGTCCTTGTTGTTGAGGGCCTTGATGGCCTCGGTCTGGGCGTCGTAGGCGGGCTTGTCGCGCTTGAGCTGGGCGATGCGCCGCTGGTAGACGTCCCGGTTGCGCAGGCCCCCGGCCCCCAGCTGGGCGGCCTTCTCCCTGTTGCGGTTGACCCGCTCCTGGGACGGCGGGTGGCTGGCGAACAGGCCGCTCAGGAAGTCCTGCTGGCGGCTGGCATTGAGCTTGACGAAGGTCTCCTGCAGTTCCACCGCCCCGAGGGGGTCGTAGCCGGCGCGCTTCATGTAGTCCATGCCGTAGGCGTCGGATTCCAGTTCGTCGTCGCGGCCGTAGCGGGCCATCCACGCCTGGCCGCCCAGTTGCGCGGCGATGCCGCCGAGATTGCCGTAGCCGGCGCTCTGGGCCGCCACCCCGGCCACCTGGGTGCCGACGTTGACCAGCACCCCCCGGGACATCTGGCTCGCCCCGTGGCGGGCGGCGGCGTGGACGATCTCGTGGGCGAGCACGGCGGCGAGCTGGGATTCATCCTCCAGGTGCAGCAGCAGGCCGGTGTTGATGGCGATCTTGCCCCCCGGCAGCGCCCAGGCGTTGGGCACCGGGTTGTTGAGCACCACGAATTCATAGGGCAGGCCGGTGCGGTCGCTCACCGCCGCCAGCTTGCGGCCGACGCCGGCCACGTAGTTCTGCAGCTCCGGATCGATGTAGTAGCGGCCTCCCTGGGACTGCTGGGAGGGCTGGTACTGCTGGGCGCCGATGGCGATCTCCTGCTCGGGGGAGATCAGCGACAGCTCGCTTTTGCCGGTGACCGGATTGACGGCGCAACCGGTGGCGAGGGACAGCAGGGCGAGCAGGGCGAGCAGGGCAAGGAGGGCGAGGCGGTTGGCGTGGGACACGGCGATACAGTCTCCGTCGGTGGGCTTGCGGGGAATCACAGGGCCATCATAGACCATAAAAGGCGGCGCGGATTCCGCACCCGGCGCTTGCGGGGCTGCCTTGCATTCGCCCTCCGTTGCCAACACACTGCCGCCACGACAACGTCAGAGGAGGCCGCCATGTCGCCACCCCCCAACGCCCCCGGGCGCCCCCGCCGGGTGGCGCGCGTCCTGCTCGCCTTTGCCGCCGCGGTGCTCGCCACCTACCTGCTGGCCTCGGTGTTGCAGACGGCGTTCGTGCTCCTGGGGCTCAGGGACGCCGGTGCCCGGTTCAGCCCGGGGGTGGTGCTGACCACGGTGCTCCACGACCTCCACGGCCTCGCCTTCAATGCCCTGTTCGTGTCCTACCCGCTGCTGATCGCCGCCGGGCTCGCCGTGGCCTTCCCGGTGGCGGCCCTGCTGCGGCGCTGGACCGGCGCGGGCCGGCGGCTGCTCTACCCCCTCGCCGGCGCCGCCATGATGGGCGCCATGCTGGCCCTGTCCCGGGTGGTGTTCTACGGCATTACCCTCTACGCCGGCAGCCGGGGCGCCTGGGGGCTCGCCGGGCAGATGCTCGCCGGCGCCCTCGGCGGCCTGGCCTTTGCCCTGGTTCTGGAGGCCGCCATCCCCCACCGCCCCCCCGCCGAGGAGTCGTCGCCATGATGTCCCGCCATGCTCGCCATCGCCGCTCTCTCCGCCCCTGGCTGGCCGTTGCCGCCCTGGCCCTGGCCACCGCCTGTTCCGCCGCCGACGACCCGCGGGTCGAAACCTGGGTGGAGGGCCTGCGCCAGCCCTACAGCATCGCCTTTCTGCCCGGTGGCGACCTGTTGGTGACGGAGAAATCCGGCGCCCTGCGCCTGGTCCGCGGCGGCCGCCTGCTGGCGGAGCCCGCGGCGGTGATGGCGGATATCCACACCGCCAGCCAGGGCGGCCTCACCGATGTGGTTCTCCACCCCGACTTCGCCGCCAACCGCCTGGTGTACCTGGCCTACTCCGGCGGCAATGCCCGGGCCAACGGCACCCGGGTGGCCCGGGGCGAGCTGGTGGGCGACAGGCTGGTAAACCTCACCGAGATCTTCCGCGCCCGCCCCGACAAGGACACCGGCGCCCACTTCGGCGGGCGCCTCGCCTTCCTCCCGGACGGCACCCTGCTGGTCACCGTGGGCGACGGCGCCCAGTACCGGGAGAAGGCCCAGGACCTCACCAGCATGCTGGGATCCGTGATCCGCATCGATGAAAACGGTGGCGTGCCCGCCGACAACCCCTTTGTCGGCCGCGACGATGCCCGCGCCGAAATCTGGAGCTACGGCCACCGCAACCCCCAGGGCCTGGTGGTGGATGCGAAGACCGGTGCGGTGTACGCCACCGAGCACGGCCCCCGGGGGGGCGACGAGCTCAACCGGCTCGAGCCCGGCAACAACTACGGCTGGCCCCTGGCCACCCATGGCGTCGACTACACCGGCGCCGCCATCACCCCTTATACCGAGTACCCGGGCACCGTGCCGCCCCTCACCCACTGGACCCCGTCCCTCGCCCCCTCCGGCCTCGCCCAGTGCCGGGGCTGCCTGTGGCCCGAGTGGGAAGGTGACCTGTTCGCCGGGATGCTGAAGGGCACCCAGGTGCAGCGGGTGCGCCTCGGGGCCGACGGCACCGTGGCCCGGGAGGCGCTGTTCGAGGACATCGGCGAGCGCATCCGCGATGTCCGCTTCGGCCCCGACGGCGCCCTCTACCTGGTCACCGACAACGTCGCCGGCCGGGTATTGCGCATCACCCCCGCCGCCCCCTGAGCCGCCAACCGCCCCGCCGCAAGGTTTTGCCAGCCATGACCAACCGCTTCACCCTCGCCCTGTTCGCCGCCCTCGCCGTCACCCTGGGGGCCCACGGCGAGGCGCCCCGCCTCGACGAGGTGATCATCACCGCCACCCGGGTGCCGGAAGCCGCCGCCGAGCTGATCGGCAACAGCGCCGCCATCGACGGCGACGCCCTGGCGATGACTGCCCAAGTCCATATCCAGGAGGCCCTGGCGCGGCTGCCCGGGGTGGGCATCCACCGCAACAACGGCCAGGAGTACCTGCCGGCGATCCGCTCCCCGGTGCTGTCCGGGGCCGGCGCCTGCGGCAGCTTCCTGATGGCCGAGGACGGCATTCCCCTGCGCCCGGCGGGCCTTTGCAATGTCAACGAACTGTTCGAGGCCCACAGCGAGGCGGCCGCCCGCATCGAGGTGATCCGCGGCCCCGGCAACGCCCTGTATGGCTCCAACGCCCTCCACGGGGTGGTCAACGTGATCGGCCCGGCGGCGTTCGATCGGGACTGGCGCCTCGGCCTCGAGGGCGGCCCCCACGATTACGGGCGCCTGCGCCTCCGGGGCGGCGGCGAAGATCTTGCCGTCGCCTTCACCGCCAGCCGCGACGGGGGCTACCGGGACGACTCGGGGGTGGACCAGCAGAAGCTGAGCCTCGCCCACCGCCACCGGGGCGGGGGCGTGGACATCACCAGCGGCCTCACCGCCGTCAACCTCAACCAGGAGACCGCCGGCTTCGTGGAGGGCCCTGGGGCCTACCGGGACCGCTCCCTGTCCCGCACCAACCCCAACCCCGAGGCCTACCGGGACGCCCGCGCCGCGCGCCTCTGGACCCGGGTGGCGGACGCCGGCGAGCGCCCCGGGTGGGTGGTTACCCCCTACGCCCGCTGGAGCGAGATGGCGTTTCTCCAGCACTTTTTGCCGGGCCAGCCCCTGGAGGAGAACGGCCAGCGCAGCGCCGGGGTGCAGGCCGCCCTCTACCGCCACGGCGATGACAGCCGGCTCATCGCCGGTGTCGACGGGGAGCTCAGCCGGGGCTGGCTGCGCCAGGGCCAGGACAGCCCCGCGGAGGGCTCGCCCCTGCTGCGGGAGACCATCCCCGTGGGCCGCCACTACGACTACCGGGTCGCCATCTGGCAGCTGGCGCCCTTCGTGCAGTGGGACTGGTCCTTCGCGCCCGACTGGAGGCTGTCCGCCGGGGTGCGCTACGAGCACATGGCCTACGACTACGACAACCGCATGATCGCCGGCCGCACCCGGGAGGACGGCACCCCCTGCGGCTTCGGCGGCTGCCGCTACAGCCGCCCGGCGGACCGCAAGGACCGCTTCGACAACCTCTCCCCGAAACTCGGGCTGCTCTATCAGCTGGCGGCGGACCACCAGCTGTTCGCCACCCTGGCGCGGGGTTTTCGCGCCCCCCAGGGGGTGGAACTGTACCGCCTGGAGCGGGCGCAACAGGTTGCTGACCTGGATTCGGAACGGCTCGACAGCCTGGAGATCGGCGCCCGGGGCGCCAGCGGGCGGCTGCGCTACGAGGTCACCGCCTACGCCATGGCCAAGGACAACCTGATCTTCCGCGACACCGACTTCTTCAACGTCAGCAACGGCGAAAGTGAGCACCGGGGGCTGGAGCTGGCGCTCCACTACCGGGTGACGGACGCCGTCGATCTCAACCTCGCCGCCACCGCTGCCCGCCACCGCTACGCCTACAGCGAGGTCCTCGGCGGCGTGGATATCGACGGCAACGACGTGGACACCGCGCCCCGCCATTTCGCCACCGCCCAGCTGGGCTGGAACCCCGGCGACAGCGCCCGCCTGGAGCTGGAATGGCTGCGCATGGGCAGCTACTACACCGACCCGGAGAACCGCCACCGCTACGGCGGCCACGACCTCTTCCACCTTCGGGGGCGGTGGGCGCCGACTCCCCGGCTCGAACTCTCGGCGCGGCTGGTGAACCTGTTCGACAGCCGCTACGCGGAGCGCGCCGACTTCACCAGCTTCGGCGGCGACCGCTACTTCCCCGGGGAGCCCCGGGGACTTTACCTCGGGGTCGATCTCGCCCTTTAGGGGGTGGCGACGATCCTGTCCCGCCCCTCCCCCTTGGCCCGGTAGAGCCGCCCGTCCGCCGCCGTCAGGAGCCCCTCGATACCCTCGCCCTCGCTGGCGTCCACCACCCCGATGCTGAGGGTGAGGTGGGCCTCCCCGCCGCCGAGGCCGGTGTCCATGGCCGCCACCGCGGCGAGGATGCGGGTGAGGGCGGGCAGGGCGGCGGCGGTGGTGGTTTCCGGCAGCAGGATGGCGAACTCCTCGCCGCCGATCCGCGCCACCGTGTCGATATCCCGGCAATTGTCCCGGAGGGTGCGGGCGATGGCCTGCAGCACCCGGTCGCCGGCCTGATGGCCGTGGCGGTCGTTGATGCGCTTGAAGTGGTCGATGTCGAGGATGGCGAGGGCGAAGGGCCGCCCGGTGCGCTGGGTGCGGTTGTACTCGTCCCCCAGGGCCTTCATCAGGGCGCGGCGATTGGCCAGGCCCGTCAGGGAGTCGTGGAGCGCCGCCTCCTGCCAGCGCTGGCGGGAGCTGTCGGAGGCCAGCAACTCCCGGTAGTACAGGCACAGGCTCAGGGTCACGTAGGTCATGGTGAACACAAAGCCCATCAGCATCGGCCGGGCGCTGGGGTCGTTGGCGGGCACGCAGGGGCCCTGCACTTCGGTGGACGCCGCTATCAGCCCCACCACCGTGGCCAGCAGCCCCAGCAGCGCCCCGGGGGCGCCGGCCTTGAACACCAGCATCAGCAGCACCGGCAGGATGAAGAACACCATGCCACTCAGGCCCTTGCCGGTCACCGCCAGCAGCCCGGTGTTGGTGGCGAGGGCGGCCAGGATCCAGCCCCAGGTGGCGAGCCCCCGGGGCGGGGATTCCCGCCACAGCTGATAGAGGGGCCACACCAGGAGAATACCGAGCACCTGGGCCAGCACCCCGTTGGCGGCGACCCGCGCGGCGCTGGCGGCGATGATATGGCCCGCGGCCATGAGGTTGAGGGTGGCGATGCCCGCCCCCACCAGCGCCGGCAACAGGCAGACATAGACGGTGAACGGCCCGAGATCCCGCGCCCGGCCAAGAGCCCCCCCGAGCCCGGCGCGGAACGCCCAGGCGGCGAGACAGGGCACCAGGCCATCCCCCAGGGCGGCGACGGCGGCATGCAGCCAGGGCGATGGACCCATGCCGTCCGCCAAAAGAGGTGGCCCCCGCACCGCAAAGCTCGCCAGGGCGATCAGCGGCAGCGCCCGCCAGCCGCCCCCCATGGCCATGATCAAGCCGGCGCCGGCGGGCAGCCACAACAGGGTGATGTTGGCCGGGTGCAGGGTGAGCAGCCCGGTGCCCAGCAGCGCGCCGAGATAGTAGGCCCCCGCCAGCACCAGCAGCCAGGGCAGC
Source organism: Pseudomonadota bacterium (assembly GCA_034717695.1). Classification (GTDB taxonomy): domain Bacteria; phylum Pseudomonadota; class Gammaproteobacteria; order Pseudomonadales; family Porticoccaceae; genus NAT127. Next base: position 323,550 of record JAYELS010000005.1, on the reverse strand, counting down.
GCCAAGCGGTTGAGATCAGACCGAGGATCCATGCCGGCTACCGCGCGGTGTCGTTATGTCGGCCCCGAATATATCGGCTTTGTGCCATTGGCGGGAAGCGCAAAATCGCCGCCCCCGGCCCGCTATTCACTTTTTGCGGCGGCTTCTCTAAGGTTGGGCCCCTGCCCTTGCCTCGGAATATCCATGCTGATCGTCATCTCCCCCGCCAAGACCCTCGATTACGACTCCCCCATCAAGGTCCGCGACCACAGCCAGCCCGATTTTCTCGACGATGCCGAGGCCCTGATCGGCGAGTTGCGGGCCCTGAGCCCGCCGGAGGTCTCCACCCTCATGGGCATCAGCGACAAGCTCGGTGCCCTCAACGCCGGCCGCTACCAGGACTGGACGCGCCCCTTCACCGAGGCCAACGCCCGCCAGGCGATCCTCGCCTTCAAGGGGGACGTCTACACCGGCCTCGCCGCCGACCGCCTCGATGCCCGCGACCTCAAATGGGCGCAAAAGCACCTGGCCATCCTCTCCGGCCTCTACGGCCTGCTCAAACCCCTCGACCTGATGCAGCCCTACCGCCTCGAAATGGGCACCCCCTTCGCCAACCGCCGGGGCAAAAACCTCTACGAATTCTGGGGCGAGCGCATCACCCTCGCCCTTAACCAGCGGCTCGCCCGGGACAAACCCGGCCAGCGGGTGCTGATCAACCTCGCCTCCCAGGAGTACTTCAAGGCGGTGATACCCCAAAAGCTCGACGCCGAGATCATCACCCCGGTGTTCAAGGACTGGAAGGGCGGCCAGTACAAGATCATCAGCTTCCACGCCAAGAAGGCCCGGGGCATGATGGCCGGCCACATCATCCGTCAGCGCCTCACCGACCCGGAGGCCATCAAGGGCTTCGACGGCGGCGGCTACCGCTACAACCCGGCCATGTCGTCCCCCCGGGAATGGGTGTTCACCCGGGACGGGGGTGGCGAGTGAAGCCCTTCTCCCAGGCCTGCGCCAACAACCAGGGCCCCATCCTCGCGGTGCTCGAACGGGTTTTCGCCCCCTGTCGCGGGGTGCTCGAAATCGGCAGCGGCACCGGCCAGCACGCCGTCCACTTCGCCCCCCGCCTGGCCCACCTCCACTGGCAGACCAGCGACCTGGCCCACAATCACCCGGGTATCAACGCCTGGATCGACGAATACCCCGCCCCCAACCTGGCTCGGCCCCTCGTCCTCGACGTTGAGCGCGGCCCCTGGCCGGAGGGCCCCTTCGACGCCATTTTCTCCGCCAACACCTGCCACATCATGGCCTGGTCGGCGGTGGCGGCGATGTTCGCCGGCATCGGTCGCGTCGCCGCGCCCCGGGCGGTGATCGCCCTCTACGGCCCCTTCAAGTACGGCGGTGCCTTCACCACCGACAGCAACGCCCGCTTCGACGCCCAGCTCAGGGCCAGCGCCCCCCACCAGGGCATCCGCGACATCGAGGCCATTGTCGACCTTGCCCGGGGAGAGGGATTTTCACTGGTTGAGGACAACCCGCTGCCGGCCAACAACCAGCTGCTGGTGTTTACCCGGCCTTGAAGGGCAGCAACTCCGCCGCCTCTTCCCGGTAGCGATCGACGTTGGCCTCCTCTTCCCGGAGGAAGCGGGCCACCGCCTCGGCGAAGCCCGGGTGCGCGATCCAGTGCAGGGAGTGGGTGGCCACCGGGGTGAAGCCCCGCAGGATCTTGTGCTCCCCCTGGGCGCCGGCATCGAATTTTTCGAGCCCCAAGGCGATGGCGAAGTCGATGCCTCTGTAGTAGCACAGTTCGAAGTGGAGAAAGTCGTATTCCCCCTCGCAGCCCCAGTAGCGACCGTAGAGGGTTTGGTCGTCGCGAAAATAAAGCGCGGCGGCCACCGGACGGCCCCCCTTGCGGGCCACCGCCATGGCCACCTGGCCCCCCATGGCCGCGCCGAGGCCGGCGAAAAACTCTGCGCTGAGGTAGCCGGCGCCGCCGCTGCGCTTGAGGTAAGTGCGGTGGTAGACCCGGTGGAAGAAGGCCCAGAGGTCGGGGCCGATATCCGCGCCGGTCAGCATCTCGATGGCAAAGCCCTGCTCCGCCACCTGGCGCCGCTCGCGGCGGATCATCTTGCGCTTGCGGGAGGCGAGGGCGGCGAGAAAGGCGTCGAAATCCCCGTAGCCCCGGTTGAACCAGTGGAACTGGGTGCCGGTGCGGCGCAGCAGGCGGGGGTCGTCAACGGCCTCCAGCAGGGCCAGCTGGTCGACGTCGGGGAAGAGGATATGCCAGCCGCTGGCGCCCCTCTCCCGGGCCAGCTCGATGGCCTTTGCCACCAGGTGGCGGCTGAGGGCCGGGCGGTCGGCGCCGGGGGCGAAGCGGATGCGCGGGCCGGTGGCGGGGGTGAAGGGGATGGCGGTCAGCAGCTTCGGGTAGTAGGGGAGGCCGTGGCGGCGCCAGGCGTCGGCCCAGGCCCAGTCGAACACGTATTCACCCCAGGAGTGATCCTTGAGGTAGAGGGGCATGAAGGCCTGCTCCGCGCCGCCCGCGACGATGGCGAGGTGGCTGGGGGTCCAGCCGCTGGCGGGGCCGACGCTGCCGCTGTCTTCGAGGAGGTCGAGAAATTCCCGGCGCAGGAAGGGGTAGTCCACCGCGATGCGCTACGACTGCCAGGGGGCGGGGGCCTTGAACAGGGCCCGGAGGTCGTCCACCGCCCGCCGGCAGAGGCGTTGGTAGCGGGGCCCGTGCCAGCCGCACACAAAGGCGGTGGCGCGCTGCAGCGCGGCGTCGTCCCCGGCCTCCAGGGCGAGGCGCTCCCGGGCCACGTCGAGGTCGTGGATGAAGCCGAGGGCGTCCTGGGCCCTTGCCATCACTTTCAGGTAGCGGGCGAGGGGCTTCCCCGCCAGCAGCGGGGCGAGGAACTCCAGGTTGTAGCGCAGCTGCTTGAGGGCGATGCGCAGGGCGTGGAGGGGGGCCGGCTCCAGGCCCCGCGCCGCCCGCAGGCGCTTGGCCACCCGCTTGGCCACCACATCCAGCTGGAGGCGGGCAAAGGCGCCGAGGTCCACGGCGCCGATCAGGTTGTTGGTGGGCAGGGTGTCGAGGGCAATGGCGAAGTCGAGCAGCAGCCGTCCCTGCCGGGCGCTGTCGAGGGCGCCCCGTCCCTCCGAGCGGGCGGCCTCCCGGGCGCTGGCGATGCGGGCGGCGAGCCTGCCGAGGGCGGCGATCTCGGCGTCGGTGACCCCCGCCACCGGGGCGATGATCTGGTCCGCCAGCACGTCCAGGTCGCGGGTATCGCCGACGCTGGCGGCGTTGTCCCGCAACAGCGCCCGCCACTGGCTGACCATCCCGGCGGGCAGGGCGGGGGCGAACAGGGCGATCAGGGAGCGCAGCCGGCGCTGGGATACCCGCAGCTGGTGGACGAACTCCGGGTCGTCCCCCGCCGCGGCCCCCGCCACGTTGGCCTGCCAGTGGCGCAGGCCGCCGGCGGCGAGGGCGCGAAACGCCTCCACCGGGGACTGGCCCGGGTCGAGGGGCGAGGGGGCGGCCTTCGCCGGGGACGGCGCCAGCCCCGCGAACAGCCGGTAGCCCCGCTCCGCCTTGCTGGTGTCGAGGGGCAGCAGCGTCGGGGTTTCCGCCAATTGCCGGGCGAAGTGCAACAGGTCGAGGGGCGTACCCGCCGCCAGTTCCAGTTCCAGCTCGCAGATCCCCTCCCGGGCCTCGCCACAGACCAGTTCGCCGGTGTCGATCATCACCAGGATGCGGGTGTCGGCGTCCGGCTGGTGGACCCGGGTCTCGCGCCGGAAGCGGGTGCTGAACAGGGGCACCAGGTCGTCCCTGTGGCGCGCCAGGCGCTTGGCCACGGCGGCGTCGTCGATGGCGGAGAAATCGAAGGCGGCGAGGAAGGGTTGCTCCCACTCCGGGCGCTGGCTGAGGCCGCCGGTGGACGGCGCGGCGCATTTCACCGTCTGCCACCAGCGGCGCCCGTGGCGGCGGGTGCGCAGGGCGATGCCGTGGCGTTGCAGGTCGAGGTCCGGGGTGTCGTAGTAGCAGTTGTCGAGGGTGCGGGTGGGGCCGGCCCTGGGGGCGTCGATCAGCAGCGGGTGGCGGCGCAGGGCGGGCAGGGCCGCGCGGGGCAGGCTCAGCTTCAGCTCGATTTCGGTGCCCATGGGGTGCTCCTTAGGGGGAGACCCGCATCCTGCGCAATGGCCGCCCGGGCGTCAAGCCGCCCGGCTGCCCTCCGGGGCGGCGAAGCGGCAGGAGAACACCGAGCCCTTGCCGAGGGTGCTGCGAATCCGCAGGGTGGCGCCGTGGCGGCCGAGCACATGCTTGACGATGGCGAGGCCGAGGCCGGTGCCGCCGGAGCTGGTGGCGCGGCTGTCGTCCGCCCGGTAGAAGCGCTCGGTGAGGCGCGGCAGGTGGCGGGCGTCGATGCCGACACCGTTGTCCCGCACCCGCACCACCAGGTTGCCAGCCAGTGCCCGGGCGTGGATCAGCACGTCGCAACCCTGGGTGTTGTGGCGGATGGCGTTGACGATGAGGTTGGCGAAGGCGCTGTGCAGTTCGCGGTTGTCGCCCTGGGCCACCAGCCCGGGGGGGCAGCGCAGGCGCAGCCGGTGGGTGTCGCCGTGGAGCAGTTGCTGGCCCTCGACGATGGACTTGAGCAGGGCGCTGACGTCCACCGCCTGGCGGTTGGGGGTGAACTGGCCGGATTCGAGCCGCGACAGCAGCACCAGGTCCTCCGCCAGGGCGCCGAGGCGACGGGTCTGCTGGTCCATCTGAACGAGGGCGCGCCGCCAGTGGGGGGGCAGGTTGTCGGCATCGCCCTGGAGGGTTTCGAGGTAGCCGGTCAGCACCGTCAGGGGGGTGCGCAGCTCGTGGGAGATATTGGCCACGAACTCCTTGCGCATCTCCTCCAGGTGGCGCAGCCGGGTGATGTCCCGCACCACCAGCACGATCTCGCCGCGGCCGAAGGTGCCGGCGGAGAACAGCAGCACCCGCTGGGGCTGGAAGGGGGAGGCGAGCTCCAGGGGGTGGCTGAAATCCTGGCCGTTGATGTAGGCCACGAACAGGGGGTGGCGGATCAGGTTGGCGATGTTCTCCCCCTTGTCGGTTTCCCGCAGGTGCAAGAGCCCGGTGGCCACCGGGTTCCACCAGTCCAGGCTGCGGTCGGCGTTGAGCAGCAGCATGCCGTCGTCGAGGGCAGAGGTGATCTGGCGGATGCGCAGGGCGAGGCCGGTGTAGTTCTTCTGGGCCTGGTCGATGCGGCGCTTCAGGCGGTAGAGGTAGTCGGAGATGTCGCCCCAGACGCCGCTGGCCTCTGGCGGCAGGGAATCGTTGTCGGCGGCGAGCCAGGCGTAGAGGCGGTTGATGCGGCTGAGGGTGAAGGCCATGTAGGCGGTGCCCCCCGCCAGGAGGGTGGAGAGGGGGTAGCCGTTGAGCAGCCCAAACGCCAGCAAAAACGCCGCCAGGACGATGATTCGGTAGATCTCGGTGCGCAATCCTTCCTGCACGGCTCGCTCGCTTCAGTCGGGGGTGGTGGCCGGATTCTCGCCTTGCCCCGTGGCAAAGTCGAGACAGGGGCTGGCGGCGAAACCGTCAGCCCGGTGCCAATCGGGTGGAAAAGCGGTAGCCGGCGCCCCGCACCGTCTGGATCAGCTGCTCGTGGCCGTCGATCGACAGGGCCTTGCGCAGGCGGCGGATGTGGACGTCGACGGTGCGCTCGTCCATGTAGACGTTGCCGCCCCAGACGTGGTCGAGGATCTGGTCCCGGGAGTAGACCCGATCCTGGTGGCCGAGGAAGAACCCCAGGAGGCGGAATTCCGTCGGCCCCATCACCACCGGCTGGCCGCCGATGGTGACGTGGTGGCTGACCGGGTCGAACACCAGGTTGAGGGCGCTGATCACCTCCTCCGGCATCTGCGGCTGCTTGCGGCGCAGCACCGCCTTGGCCCGGGCGATCAGCTCCCGGGGGGAGAAGGGCTTGGTGATGTAGTCGTCGGCGCCCCCCTCGAGGCCCTGCACCAGATTGTCCTCGTCGGCCTTGGCGGTGAGCATGATCACCGGGATCTTGTCGGTGAGTTCGTCCCGGCGCAGGCGGCGCAGCAGCTCGATGCCACTGGTGACGGGCATCATCCAGTCGAGCAATACCAGGTCGGGTTTGCGGTCGATGATCAGGGCGTGGCCGTCCCGGGCGTTGTCGGCCTGCAGGCACTCAAAGCCCGCCACTTCGAACGCGGTGGCGATCATGTCGCGGATCGCCGCTTCGTCGTCGATGATCAGCACGGTGGGTTCGGTCATGGTTCCATCTGCTCCCGGTGGCGTGTCGATGGCCATTGAATGACGGTGAAATGACAGTAATGTGACAGCGCCGCCCTCAGCCCCCCGCCAGGGCGCGGTCCAGCACCAGGGCGGCGAACAGCGCCACCCCCACGAAGCGGTTGTCCATGAAGGCGCGAAAGCAGGCGTCCCGCTCCCGCCCCCGGGTCAGCCACAGCTGGTGGGCGAAGAGCCCCGCCACCACCGCCACGCCGAGATACCAGGGGGCGCCGAGGCCGAACAGCGCGCCGGTCGCCGCCAGCAACAGCAGCGTCGCCCCCTGCAGGGCGGCGATGATGGCGAGGTCGCGGCGGCCGAAGAGGATGGCGGTGGACTTGACGCCGATCCTGAGGTCGTCGTCCCGGTCCACCATGGCGTAGAAGGTGTCGAACACCACCGTCCAGCACACCACCGCCAGCACCAGTGGCCACAGCCGCCAGGGCAGCTCCCCCGTGGTGGCGGCGAAGGCCATGGGGATGCTCCAGCCCCAGGCGATGCCGAGCACCAGCTGGGGCAGGTGGGTGTGGCGTTTCATGAAGGGGTAGAGGGCGATGATCCCGGCCCCCGCCACCGCCAGCAGCACGGTGAGGCCGTTGGTCAGCAGCACCAGGCCGAAGCCCGCCAGGGACAGTGCCACAAAGGTGGCCAGCGCCTCCCAGGGAGCGATCTTGCCGGTGGCCAGCGGGCGGTAGTTGGTGCGCGCCACATGGGCGTCGATGTGGCGGTCGGCGTAGTCGTTGATGGCGCAGCCGGCGGCCCGCATCACAAAGCCGCCAGCGATGAAGATCGCCAGCAGGGACAGCGCAGGCAGCCCGTCCGCCGCCAGCCACAGGCCCCACAGCGCCGGCCACAGCAGCAGCACCGTGCCCACCGGCTTGTGGAGGCGGGTGAGGTGGATGAAGTGGATCAGACGGCCATCGGGGGAGAGGATCATGGGGTTGCGCTCCCGGTTGTTCAGGGATTGAAGTCCGGCAGGAAAATTTCCGCCACCAGGAGCGGCTTGCCGTCGAGGTGGAACACCGAGCGCCGCCCCCACAACCGCGTCCCGGGGGCCGTCACCGGGGCCGGCAGGGTGGCGCCGGGGATCCGGGCCACCGCCACGGGGCCGCGGCGCATGCTGTTGTCGCTGAACAGCACCTGGCCGAGGGGGCGGTCGTCCAGCTGGCGCAGGCGCCGCTGGCGGCCGGTGAGGGTGGTGAGGGGGATGATGCTGCGGGCGAACACCCAGGGGCGGGACCGGCCCCACAGGATCACCTCGCGGATCATCGCCCGGCGCCCCGGCGGCAGCCCCAGGGCGCGGGCCTCCGCGGCCGTTGGCCGGTCGACCAACTGGCGCAGGATCTCGACCCGGAAGTCGCCGCCGCCCCGGGCCACCAGGCGCCGGGTGAGGGAGCCGCGATCCTCCAGCCAGGGCCGCCAGTCGCCGGGCACCTGGCCCCGGTGGCAGTGGCGGAGGAGCCGCCAGTGGCTGGCGTGGGTCAGACGGTCGTTGGTGAGACTGTCGCTGGTGAGACTGTCGCTGGACAAGGGGCTTGGGCCTGGTGGTCGATCGAGGGGCGCATTGTAGAACAACGGCGCCGGGGGTGGTCAGCGGGCGGTCACCAGGTGTAGGACAGGCTCAGGGAGCCGTACTCGTGGTGGCGCGCCTGGCCCTTGAATTCCCGGCTGCGGAACACCTGGCTGTAGGAGATCTTCCACTGCCGCACCAGAAAGCTCACCCCCACCGCCACATCCGCCACCAGGTGCTCCTTGTCGACGCTGTGGCTGTCCCGCCAGCTGTTGCCGTCGAGGAAGATGTCGTTGGCCACCGCGCGGCCGTCCACCGAGACAAAGCCGTGCAGGCCGTGGAGCCACTTGTCGCTCGGGTAGAGGCGGATATCCCCGGCCCCCGGGGCGCTGTTGTCGCCGGCGGGGCGGATCGCCGAGGTGCCGAAATCCTCTGGGAGGTCCCAGCCGAGGCGGTATTCGCCCCCGACGTTGAGGTAGCTGGCGACGTTGCCGAGGGCGGCGCCGGCATGGCTGATGAAGTCGTGCTGAAGGCCCCCGGGCAGGGGTTGGTCGAACAGCCGCAGTTTGTTTTCGTACACCAGTTGGAGGGTGGGCTCGTTGCGCAGCTGGTTGTCCCAGCCGTTGAACTTGTCGATGTCGCGCAGCCCGTGGATGGCGTCCTGGGCCTCTTCGCCCAAGGCAGCGGGGCCCACCACACCGAGGTTGACCTCCACCGAGTCGAGGCGGTCGGCGGTGCGGGCGTGAAAGCCGAACCCGAGGTAGAGGTAGCCGGCGTAGGGGCGGTCGTCGACGATCAGTTCGCGGGGCTCGGGGTCGCCGGGGGTGTACATCAGCTGGCCGAGGCTCACCACCAGGTTGCGGGTCAGGCCGTCGCGGAAGTCGAGCAACTTGTCGAGCCGCTCGTTGATGCGATTGACCAGCGCCGGTACCGCCGGGTCGTCCCGGTAGGAGCTGAGGTTGGGGGAGACGAAGGACAGGCGGATGCCGTTGGTGTAGTTCTGGTCGGTGGCGCCGAACAGGTCGTTCTCCAGGTAGAAGGTGGTGGTCCAGGGCCGTTCGATGGGTTCGGCGCTGGCGGGAATGCCGGGGCTGTCCCCGCCCTGATTGGCGGCGGCAGCGGCGGCGGGCAGTGCGAGGGCGGCGAGGGTTGTCAGGGCGGCGAGGCTGCGGCGGGTCATGGCTTCTCCTTGAGGCCCGCATTATGGGCCTGTCCTTGGGTCGGTGACAGCGGTGTCCCGCTATCCAGCCTCCAGCGGGGTTTGTTACAGTCCGACACCACCATGGCCACAATAATTCGCCCCGGGATTCGCCGATGCACCCCAAGGACTCCGAAAGCCAGTTCCATCTGCTCAAATCCCGCCGCTTCCTGCCCCTGTTCATCACTCTGTTTCTCGGCGCCTTCAACGACAACCTGTTCAAGAACAGCCTGCTGGTGCTGGTGGTGACCGCGGGGCTTTCCGCGGGGATGGAAACCAACACGGTGGTGAACCTGGCGGCGGCGCTGTTCGTGCTGCCGTTCTTCCTGTTTTCTCCCCTGGCGGGGCAGCTGGCGGACAAGTTCGAGAAGGCCGCCATCATCCGCCGGGTCAAGCTGGCGGAGATTGTCATCATGGCGGCAGGGGTGGTGGCGCTGAGTCTGGGGAGTCTCTGGGGGCTTATGGCGGTGTTGTTCGCCATGGGGGCGCAGTCGACCTTCTTCGGCCCCATCAAGTATTCGATCCTGCCCCAGCACCTGCGCCCCGACGAGCTGGTGGCGGGCAACGCCCAGGTGGAGATGGGCACCTTCGTGGCGATTTTGCTCGGCACCCTGCTCGGCACCCTGATGGGCGGGCTCGACCATTATCTGCCGGTGATCGCCACGGCGCTGCTGGCGGTGGCCGTTGCCGGCTGGCTGGCGGGGCGCCAGGTGCCGGTGGCGGAGCCCCACGCCCCGGGCCTTGCCATCGACTGGAACCCGGCCCGGGAGATGGTGGAGCTGGTGCGCCTCGCCCGGGAGACGCGCGCGGTGTGGCACGCCATTCTCGGTATTTCCTGGTTCTGGCTGCTGGGCCTTGCCTACCTCACCCAGATGCCCAACTTCGTGGTCACCGACCTGCGGGGCGACGTGGGGATGATCGCCCTGCTGCTGTGCGGCTTCACCCTGGGCATCGGCGCGGGCTCGCTGCTGTGCGACCGGATGAGCGGCCACCGGGTCGAAATGGGACTGGTGCCGTTCGGCTCCCTGGGGCTCAGTGGCTTTGGCATCGACCTGTATTTCGCCGCCACCGCCCTCGCCGCCGGCAGCGAGCCCCTGACCATCGGCGGTTTTCTCAGCTCCGCCGGGGGGCTTCGGGTGTTGTTCGACCTGGTGATGCTGGGCATGTTCGGCGGTTTCTACATCGTGCCCCTGCAGGCGCTGATCCAGGCCCGCACGGCGGTGCACAAGCGCGCCCGGGTGATCGCCTGCAACAATATCTTCAATTCCCTGTTCATGGTGCTGGCGGGGGGGCTCGGGGTGCTTTTCCTCGGTGTCGCGGGCTTCAGCATTCCCGAATTCTTCCTCGCCCTGGCGTTGATGAATATCGCCGTGGCGCTCTTCATCTACCGCCAGGTGCCGGAATTCACCCTGCGTTTCATGGCCTGGCTGCTCAGCCACGGCATGTACCGGGTGCGCCACCTGGGGCTTGGGAAAATACCGGAGAAGGGCGCCGCGGTGCTGGTGTGCAACCATGTCAGCTACGTGGATGCGCTGATTCTCGGTGGCGCCATCCGCCGCCCGGTGCGCTTCGTGATGCACAAGGGGATCTACGATATCCCGGTGCTCAACTACCTGTTCCGCGCCGGCGGCGCCATCCCCATCTGCTCCCGCAAGGACGACGAGGCGGTGTTCCAGCGGGCCATGGCCGCCATCGCCGAGAAACTCGCCGCCGGGGAATTGCTCTGTATCTTCCCCGAGGGCAAGCTGACACGGGACGGGGAGATCGGCGAGTTCCGCCCCGGCATCGAGCGCATCGTGGCGGAAACCCCGGTGCCGGTGGTGCCCCTGGCCCTGCGGGGCCTGTGGGGCAGTTTCTTCAGCCACAAGGGCGGGGTGTTCCGCGCCGGCTTCAAGTTGCTTGGCCGCATCGACGTGGTGGCGGGCTCGCCCCTGCCGCCGGATGACGTGACGGCGGACGGGCTGCGCCAGCGGGTGGCGGAGCTGCGGGGCGACATCCGCTAGCGCGGGTTTTTGCAAAATAACCAACCAGGGGAAGCCATGAAACTCTCGACAAAAATCCTCATCGGCATGTCCGCCGGTATCGCCGTGGGCGCCCTGCTCAATGTGCTGGCGAGCGACGCGGGTGGCTTTGCCGCCAACCTCTCCGCCTGGCTGGTCAACTCGGTGTTCGACGTGGTGGGGAGCATTTTCGTCGCTTCCCTGAAGCTGCTGGTGGTGCCCCTGGTGTTCGTCTCCCTGGTGTGCGGCAGCAGCGCCATGGGCCTCAACGCGCGGATGGGCCAGATGGCGGGCAAGACCCTCGGCCTCTACCTGCTGACCACCGCCATCGCCATCACCATCGCCCTGTTGCTCGCCAACCTCATCGACCCCGGCATCGGTATCGAGATGGGCAACGCCGGCAAATTCGACCCGGGCCCCGCGCCCTCGGTCAAGGACGTGCTGATCAATATCTTCCCCACCAACCCGGTGCAGGCCATGGTGGAGGGCAACATGTTGCAGATCATCGTGTTCTCCATTCTCATGGGGGTGGCGATGACCCACAGCGGCGAGCCGGGGCGGAAGGTGCTGGAGTTCTTCCAGAGCTTCAACGAGGTGATCATGACCATGGTCAACTTCCTCATGCACCTGGCCCCCTACGGGGTGTTCTGCCTGCTGGCGAAGCTCTTCAGCGAACTGGGGATCGGCGCCATCCTCGACCTCGCCAAGTATTTCGCCACCGTGGTGCTGGCCCTGGTCATGCACCAGATCGGCGTCTACTCCCTGGTGCTCAAGCTGTTCTCCGGCCTGAGTCCACTCACGTTCTTCCGGAATGTGCGCCCCGCCATCCTGTTCGGCTTCAGCACCGCGTCCAGCAATGCCACCATGCCGGTGACCATGAACGTGGCGGAGAAGCGCCTCGGCATCGACAACTCCATCGCCTCCTTCACCGTGCCCCTGGGCGCCACCATCAACATGGACGGCACCGCCATCATGCAGGGGGTGGCGACGGTGTTCATCGCCCAGGCCTTCAACGTCGACATCGGCATCGGCGGCTACCTGGCGGTGATCGCCACCGCCACCCTGGCCTCGGTGGGCACCGCCGGGGTGCCGGGGGTGGGGCTCGTCACCCTCGCCATGGTGCTTCAGCAGGTGGGCCTGCCGGTGGAGGGCATCGCCCTGATCATCGGCGTCGACCGGCTGCTGGACATGATCCGCACCGCGGTGAACGTCACCGGTGACTGCGTGGTGTCCACCGTGGTGGCCAAGGGGGAGGGGCTGCTCGACCTCGGCGTCTACAACGAGGTCTCCGACCGGGACACCTATCAGCCGTGACCGAGCAGATTCAGCCGTGACCGAGCACGTCGACGCCGTGGTGATCGGCGCCGGGGTGGTGGGCCTCGCCTGCGCCCGGGCCCTGGCCCGGGCGGGGCGAGAGGTGCTGATCCTGGAGCGGGAAAGGGATTTCGGCACCGGCATCAGCAGCCGCAACAGCGAGGTGATCCACGCCGGGCTCTACTACCCGCCGGGCTCCCGCAAGGCGCGGCTGTGCGTGGCGGGGCGCGAGGCGCTGTACCGCTTCTGCGCCGATCACCGGGTGGACTGCGCCCGCCTCGGCAAGCTGGTGGTGGCGGTAACGGCGGACCAGGAACCCGCCCTGGCGGCGCTGCGGGCGCGGGCCCTCGCCAATGGCGTCACGGCGCTGGCGTGGCTCGACCGCGGGGCGGTGGCGGCCCTTGAACCGCATCTCGATGTGCACGCGGCGCTCCATTCCCCCGACACCGGCATCGTCGACAGCCGCGCCCTGATGCGGGCGCTGCTCGGCGACGCCGAGGCCGCCGGGGCGGTGCTCGCCCTCGGCAGTCGGGTGGTGGACGGTGCGGCCCGGCCCGATGGCATCGCCATTCGCGTGGCGGGAGGGGATGGCGCCGTGACGGAGCTGCGCGCCCGCACCCTGGTGAATGCCGCCGGGCTCGACGCGGCGGCGCTTGCCGGCGCCATCGCCGGGGTGCCCGCCAGCGCCGTGCCGAGGCTCTGGTACGCCCGCGGCCAGTACTTCGGTCACGCCGGCCCGGTGCCCTTCCGGCGCCTGATCTACCCCCTCCCGGAGCAGGGGGGCCTCGGTATCCACCTCACCCTCGACCTGGCCGGCCAGGGCCGCTTCGGCCCCGACGTGACCTGGGTGGCGGCCCCCGAATTCAGTGTCGATCCGGGGATGGCCCCGCGCTTTGCCGAGGCCATCCGCCGCTGGTGGCCGGATCTGGACCCCGACCGGCTGGCTCCCGGTTACGCCGGGGTGCGGCCCAAGCTCGCCGGGCCCGGGATGGGGGACAGCGACTTTCGCATCGATGGCCCCGCCGTCCACGGCGTGGCGGGGCTCGTCAACCTGTTTGGCATCGAGTCTCCCGGGCTCACCGCCTGCCTCGCCATCGGCGATTGGGTGGCGGGGCTGGCCCTCGCCGGCTGAGGGATTCGTCCTTGCCGCTGCCGGCCTGGCCTCGGAGAGTCGGTGGTGGCGGGATCCCGATGGTTATATGCTCACACAGTTGCCGTTCCGCCAACCTGGCCCCATGCCCGAGTGATCTCTCAAAAATGACAAAAATCAAAATCTGGGATCTGCCCATTCGCATTTTTCACTGGTTGCTGCCCCTGCTGCTGGGGTTCTCCTGGTACAGCGCGGAAAATCGCCTGATGGATTGGCACCGCTATTCCGGCTACGGCATTCTCGGCTTGCTCAGCTTCCGGCTTTGCTGGGGGCTGTGGGGCAGCCACACCGCCCGCTTCTCAAGCTTTGTCAAAAGTCCCGCCCGGGTGCTTGCCTACGCCCGGGGCGGCGGGCAGGGGCCGTCGGGCTTCGCGGGCCACAATCCCCTTGGCGGCTGGAGCGTGGTGGCACTGTTGCTGCTGCTGGCGGCGCAGGTGGGCAGCGGCCTCTTTGCCGTCGATGTGGACGGCCTCGAATCCGGGCCGCTGTCGTACCTGGTGAGCTTCGATGGCGGCAGGTGGCTGGCGAATGTCCATGGGGTCAGTTTCAACATCCTGCTGGCCCTGGTGACCGTGCATCTGCTGGCCATCCTCTGGTACGAAGGGGTGCGCAAGGAGCGGCTGGTGCTGCCCATGGTCCACGGGCATAAGGCACTTGTCGGTGACGCCCCGCCGCCGCTGTCCGCGGCGCCCGCGAGGCTGGTGGCGGCGCTGGCATCGAGCGCCCTGGTGGTCTACTTGGTCAGCAGCGGTTTCCGGTTCTAAGGGGCCCACAATTCCGGTGTTTGCAAATCGACGGTGGCCGCGATTGTCCGTGGCCCATCACAACAAACCACTCCCGGCCTGCTGGCTCAGAGTGGTCACAGGAGATACCCCCATGGTTATTCAGCGTTCCCTCCCACGGACATGGCTGTTCTGGCTCTGTGCCGCCTTGCTGGTCGCCGCGACGGGCTGCGCCAGGGAGGAGCCGGCTGAAGAGGCGCGCTCCCAGGCGCCCCTTGCCTCGGGGGACGTTGCCGGCACTGAAACCGCCGAACCACCCGCCCCCAGCCTCGATGTGGTGATCACCTCGGGCCCGGTGCGGGGCCATGCCGATGGGGGCACCATCGCCTTTCTCGGCGTGCCCTACGGCGCGGATACCGGCGGCGAGAGGCGCTTCCTGCCGCCCCGCCCGCCCGAGCCCTGGCGGGCGGTGCGGGACGCCGGCGACTTCGGCCCCCGCTGCCCCCAGAACCCCCTGCCCATGGCCGGCGATACCGCCAAGGTATTGACCCTGCTGGATACCCCCACCAGCGAGGACTGCCTGACCCTCAACCTCTGGACCCCGGCCCTGGATGACGGGCCGAGGCCGGTGATGGTGTGGCTCCACGGCGGCGGGTTCACCACCGGCACCGCCAACGAGATCTATTACCACGGCGCCAATCTGGCGCGGGACAACGATGTGGTGGTGGTGACCGTCAACCACCGCCTCAATATCTTCGGCTTTCTCGACCTCAGCGACCTCCTGGGCGAGGAGTACGCCGCCTCGGGCAATGCCGGTATGGCCGATCTGGTGCTGGCCCTGCAGTGGGTGCGGGACAACGTCGCGGCCTTCGGTGGGGATCCGGGCAACGTCACCCTCTTCGGCCAGTCCGGGGGATCGTCCAAGGTCGCCACCCTGATGGGCGTGCCCGCCGCCAAGGGGTTGTTCCACAAGGCCATCATGATGAGCGGTGGCCTTGAGGTGAGCGAGCCCGACCCCGCCGCCACCGCCGCCGTGCTGGCGGAGCTCGGCAACACCCCGGACGAGCAAAGGGCCAATCTGCGGGGCTACGGCCGCGCCCAACTGCTGGATGCCATGGCGCGGGCGGCCGGCGACAACCTCATGGCCAACCCCTTCAAGCCGGTGGTGGACGGCGCGCTGATCACCGAGCCGCTGTACGTCAGGGCCGCACCGGCCCAGGCGGCGGATATCCCCCTGATGCTGGGCACCACGGCGGACGAAGCGACCATCTTCACCGCCGCCGATCCCGCCTGGGCGAGCATGGACGACGCGGCCCTCGAGGCCAGGATCGGCGCCATGTTCGGCCCGGACGGAGCTGCCAAGGTCCTGGCCCACTACCGGGCAGCCCACCCGGATCTGGCGCCCATGCACCTGCTCTCGGCGGTGATGACCGACACCCTGTTTACCCGCCGGGCCCTGCGCCATGCGGACATGAAAGCGGCGCAGCAGGGTGCCCCTGTCTACCTCTACAAGCTGACCTGGCGGACACCGGTGGTGGAGGGGCGCCTGCGCTCACCCCACGGCCTCGACATGCCGCTGTTTTTCAACAACGTCGAGACCGCGCGGCAACTGTTGGGGCCGGGGGATGACCCGGTGGTGCTGGGGCGGGCCATGAGCCGCGCCATCGCCGCCTTTGCCCGCAACGGGAACCCGGATGTGGAGGGCCATCCCCCCTGGCCCCCCTACGATGACGGGGCGCGACAGACGTTTCTGTTCGATATCCCGCCGCGGGTGGTCAGCGACCCGGACGCCGGTACCCGACAGTTCTGGGAGGCCTTTGAGGCGGGTCGCTAGGCCATCCCTGGCCGAGGGGGCAGGGCTTGGTGTCAGCCGAACAAACCCTTGAAGAAAAAGAAGAACAGGATGGCGAGGCCCGCACCGGCGGGCAGGGTCACCAGCCAGGAGGCGAAGATGGAGCCGATCACCCGGAGATTCAGGGCGGCGATACCCCGCGCCAGGCCGACGCCGAGCACCGCGCCCACCAGGGTGTGGGTGGTGGAGATGGGCAGACCGGTGGCGGAGGCGAGCACCACCGTGGACGCGGCCCCCAACTCGGCGGCAAAGCCGCGGCTCGGGGTCAGCTCGGTGATCTTGTGGCCGATGGTGGCCATCACCTTGTAGCCGTAGGTGGCGAGGCCCACCACGATGCCCACCGCGCCGAGCAACAGGATCCAGCTGGGCACGGCGGTGGTGGCGGTGACGTTGCCGGACTTCACCACGCCGACGATGGCGGCCAGGGGGCCGACGGCGTTGGCCACGTCGTTGGAGCCGTGGGCGAAGGCCATGCTGCAGGCGGTGAACACCATCAGCACCGCGAACACCTTCTCGACGCTGTAGAAGCGATTGGCCTTCTCCCGCTCCAGGTTGCGCTCCACCCGGGACAGGAAATAGGTACCCACAGCCACCACCGCGAGGCCGACGAGGCTGGCGTAGAAACAGGATTCGAGAAAGCTGAGTTCGATGTGAGACTCGTCGAAGACGTGCTTGAGTCCCTTCTCCAGGGTCACCATGGACATCAAAAAGCCCACCGCGAACATGTACAGGGGGATGTAGCGCTTGGCCCTTGCGAAGGGATCCTCGGTGTCGAGGATCAGGTACTGCACGCTGCGGAACAGGGAAAACGCGATCACCCCGGCGATCAGGGGCGAGATTACCCAGCTCATGGCGATCTGGGTTACCTTGCCCCATTTGACGAACTCGGGGCCGAGGCCCACCACCGCGAAGCCGACCACGGCGCCGACGATGGAGTGGGTGGTGGACACCGGCCAGCCCATCATGCTGGCGATCAGCAGCCAGACCCCCGCGGCGAGCAGCGCCGAGAGCATCCCGTAGACCATCAGGTGGGGCACGTCGGCCATCGCCGAGGCATCGACGATGCCGCTGCGGATGGTGCCGGTCACCTCGCCCCCCGCCAGGTAGGCGCCGAGGAATTCGAACACCATGGCCACCAGGATGGCCTGGCGCAGGGTCAGGGCCCTCGAGCCCACCGAGGTGCCCATGGCGTTGGACACATCGTTGGCGCCCACGCCCCAGGCCATGAAGAATCCGAACACACAGGCCAGAATGATCAGAATCTGGCCGTATTCAGCAAGTAAGGTCATGGGTGCTCCTCAAAAGGGTGGGGATCGGGCTCAGCGCGCCACGAGGGTCTGCAGGCGACCGCCGACCCGGCGGGCGCGGTTGGCGAGGCCGCCCACCTTCTCGATGATGTCGTAGAGGAACATCATGTCGAGGGGGTGGTAGTCCTTTTCGACGGCGAACAGGTTGTGGCGCAGGGTGCGCTCCAGCTTGTCGGCACGGCGCTCCTCCTCGTCGAGTTCGCGGATCAGCCCCTCCACCAGGTCCACCTCGCGGCCGGCGAAGCCGGTTTCCAGCAGCTCGTCCAGCTCGTTGATGATCTTGAGGGCCTGGCGGGTCACCGCGATGGCGGCGGCCACCAGCTGGCGCATGTCCTCCTGGATGGCCTCGGGGATCCCCATCTGGCGCCCCAGCATCAGCCCGGCGATGTCCCGGGCGCGGTTGGCAATGTTGTCCTGCACGGTGAGCAGTTCCAGCAGATCGGAGCGGGACACCGGCATGAACAGGCCCTTGGGCATGTGCAGGCGCAGCTCTCGCTTGATGTCGTCGGCCCTGTTTTCGAGGGCGCAGATGCTGTCGTAGTGGGCGCTGGCGGAATCCCAGTCGCCGGCGATGGCGCTGGCCAGGAAGTCGGCCAGCTCCGCCGCGCAATCGGTGACCAGGCTCATGTGCTCCTGGAGGGGCTTGATGGGGGATTTTCCGAACAGCATGGATAGCGGATTGCTCATGGGGTGCCTCCATTGAAGTGGCGCGAAGTATAGGGGGGTGTCATTGAAATGTCATATTTAAGGGTCTGACGCTGGACGCCTGACGCCTGACGCCTGACGCCTGACGCGGAAAAGCCCTGGCGCCGACGTTGAAATGGGCCTGACAGTACGCTCCCGCTCGACAATGGCAGCGTCAGACGTCAGACGTCAGACCCCAGACTCCAAGCACCACACTACTTGGCGGTCCAGCCCCCGTCCATCGGGAGGATGGCGCCGGTGATGTTGCGGGCGCCATCGGAGCACAGGAAGGCGGTCAGCTCGCCGATTTCCTCCACGGTGACGAATTGCTTGGTGGGCTGGGCCAGGAGCATCACGTTGCGCTTGACTTCGTCCTCGCTGATGCCCCGGGTGCGGGCCGTGTCGGCGATCTGGTTTTCCACCAGTGGCGTCCACACGTAGCCCGGGCAGATGGCGTTGCAGGTGATGTTCTGCTCCGCCACTTCGAGGGCCACGGTCTTGGTGAGGCCGGCGACGCCGTGCTTGGCGGCCACGTAGGCGGCCTTGAAGGGGGAGGCCCTGAGGGCGTGGGCGGAGGCGAGGTTGACGATACGCCCCCAGCCCGCCGCCTTCATGTGGGGCAGGGCGTGGCGGATGCTGTGGAAGTTGGAGCTGAGGTTGATGGCGATGATCCGGTCCCACATCTCCGCCGGGAACTGATCCACCGGCGCCACATGCTGGATACCGGCGTTGTTGACCAGGATATCCACGCCCCCGAAGGCCCCGGCGGTGGCGGCGATCAGATCGCCGATCTCGTCCGGGCGGGTCATGTCGGCGCCGTGGAAGTGGGCGGTGACGCCGAAGTCCACCTCGATGGCGCGGCGAATGGCCTCGATGGCGTCGGGATCGCCGAGGCCGTTGAGCATGATGTCGCAGCCCTGCCCCGCCAGCGCCCGGGCCATGCCGAGGCCGATGCCGCTGGTGGAACCGGTGATCACTGCTGCTTTGGGGCGGGACATGGTGGACTCCTGGTGTGACATGGTGCGGTGCACAATCGGTGCCATGCTACCACTGTTTCGGGGTTGGGTAATGCTTGGTCTGACGTCTGACGCTGGATGTCTGACGCTGGACGCCGGGAGCATCGCGGTGAACGGGATACCTCACCAGCAACCCTACCCGATTCCCGCCGTGGGTACCGTCGCGTCAGGCACCCAGCGTCAGACGTCAGACCGGGCTTTTTCAAGCCTGCCCAAACCGCTCGTTCCCCCGCAGCCAGCGGCGGATCAGCGGTTCGACATTGTCCGGGTGGCGGGCCATCAGGCGTACCGCTGCCGCTTTCACCTCGGGGAGCAGGTCGGCGTCCCGCTGCAGGTCGGCGATGCGCAGTTGCAGCTCGCCGGTCTGGCGGGTGCCGAGCACCTCCCCGGGGCCGCGCAGTGCCAAGTCCTTCTCGGCGATCACGAAGCCGTCGTTGCTCTCCCTGAGGATGCGGATGCGCTCCTTCGACTGGCGGGACAGCAGATTGCCGTAGAGCAGCACGCAGTGGCTCTCCCGCTGGCCGCGTCCCACCCGGCCCCGCAGCTGGTGGAGCTGGGCGAGGCCGAGGCGCTCGGGGTTCTCGATCACCATGAGGCTGGCGTTGGGCACGTCGACACCCACTTCGATCACCGTGGTGGCCACCAGCAGGTCGATGTCGCCGGCCTTGAAGGCCCGCATCACCTGTTCCTTTTCCGCCGGTTTGAGGCGCCCGTGGACGAGGCCGATGGCCACCCCCGGCAACATCAGGTGGAGCTCCGCCGCGGTGGCCTCGGCGGCCTGGGCCTCGAGGACATCGGATTCCTCGATCAGGGTGCACACCCAGTAGGCCTGGCAGCCCCGGGCGCAGGCGTTGCGCACCCGGTCGATGACGTCACCGCGGCGCAGCTGGCTGACCGCCACGGTGTTGACCGGGGTGCGCCCCGGGGGCAGCTGGTCGATCACCGACAGGTCGAGGTCGGCGTAGGCGCTCATCGCCAGGGTGCGGGGGATGGGGGTGGCGGTCATGATCAGCTGGTGGGGACTGAGGTCGCCGTTGCCCTTGTGGCGCAGGGCCAGGCGCTGGTGGACCCCGAAGCGGTGCTGCTCGTCGATGATGGCGAGGCCGAGGCGGTGAAAGGTCACGTCCTCCTGGAACAGGGCGTGGGTGCCCACCACCACCTGGGCGCTGCCGTCGCCGATGGCGGCCATCTGCACGTCCCGGGCCTTGCCCTTGAGCTTGCCGGTGAGCCAGGCGATGCGGATACCGAGGGGCGCGAGCCAGGCCTCGAAGCTGGCGCGGTGCTGCTCGGCGAGGATCTCGGTGGGGGCCATGATGGCGGCCTGGAAGCCGTTGCCCACCGCCGCCAGGGTGGCGAGGGCGGCCACCACCGTCTTGCCGGAGCCCACGTCCCCCTGCACCAGGCGCAGCATCGGGCAGGGGTTGGCCAGGTCCGCGGCGATCTCCGCCACCACCCGGTTCTGGGCGGCGGTGAGGGGAAAGGGCAGCCGTTCGAGAAAGCGCTGGCGCAGGGCGTCGTCGAGGGGAAGGGCCGGCGCCGCCTCCCGCCGCACTGCCTGGCGCAGGCGCAGCAGGCTGAGGTGATGGGCGAGGAGTTCCTCGAAGGCGAGGCGCTGCTGGGCGGGATGCTCGCCGTCGGCGAGGGCGCCGAGGTGCGCCTCGGGGGGCGGCTGGTGCAGGTAGCGCAGCGCCCCGGCGAGGCTGATGCCGTGGCGCGCGCCGGGGAGGATGTCGGCGGGCACCAGCTCCGGCAGGACACTGTTGTCCAGCAGACCCAGGGCCTGAGCGGCGACGCCCCGCAGGCGCTGCTGGGTGATTCCCTCGGTGGCGGGGTACACCGGGGTCAGGGTGCTGGCGAGGGGCGCTGCGTCGCCGTCCTCGATGAACTGGTATTCGGGGTGAATCATCTCCAGCCCCGCCGCCCCGGGGCGGGCCTCGCCGGCGCAGCGGAGACGGGTGCCGGGGCGCAGGTTGGCCTGCTGCCCGGCGGAGAAGTGGAAGAAGCGCAGGGTGAGGGTGCCGGTGTTGTCCTGGATCTTGCACACCAGGCTGCGGCGCCGCCCGAGGGCGAGATCGCAGGCCCGGATGGTGCCCTCCACCACCACGTCGCCGTGGGGCTGAAGGCCCCCGATGGGGGTGATGCGGGTGCGGTCGAGGTAGCGCAGGGGGAGGTGAAAGAGCACATCCTGGACGCTGCGGATGTCGAGCTTGGCGAGTTTGTCCGCCAGCTGCGAACCCACGCCCTTGAGGCGCGTCACCGGCAGCTGGTCGAGGGGCTGGGTGGGCATGGTGGTCTCCTGTCGCCTTCCGTGGCGGTGGGCCTTCGGGCGCCGGGGCACCCGTCAATCATTCCGCCTGCTTGAGGCCCGGGAACTGGGTTTCGAGGATCGCCTGACGGAGGGCATCCACCGCCCGGTGGCGGGGGAAGCTGGCGCGCCAGGCGAGGGCCGCGGTGCGGCACGGCACCGGCTTGGCGAAGTGCCGGGTCACCAGGTTCTGCCCCAGGTTCTGGGTGCCGAGCACCGCGGTCAGGGGCAGGATGGTGATGCCGAGGCCGCTCGACACCATGTGGCGCATGGTCTCCAGGGAACTGCCCTCGGTGTCGGTGCGAATACCCCGCTCGCCGTCGCGGCCCTGCTGGCGGGCGAGGTTGGGCAGCGCCTCCAGCACCTGCTCGCGGAAGCAGTGGCCCTCCCCCAGCAGGAGGATGTTCTCGCCGTCGAGGTCGGCGGGCTTGATGGCCTTGAGCCGGGCAAGCGGGTGGTCCTTCGGCATCAGCACCACGAAGGGCTCGGTGTAGAGGGGCTGGGTGACCACGTCCGGCTCGGTGAATGGCAGGGCGATGATGATCACATCCAGGTCGCCGTTGCGCAGCCGGCGGCGCAGGGTGGCGGTGTAGCTCTCCTCCACCACCAGGGGCATGTGGGGGGCGATATCCCGCAGCTTGGGGATGAACTGGGGGAACAGGTAGGGCCCGATGGTGAAGATCCCCCCCACCCGCAGGGGGCTGTTGAGCTGGTCCTTGCCGGCGGCGGCGATGTCGAGGATGCGGGACGCTTCCTCCAGTACCTTCTGTGCCTGGGCGATGACATTCTCCCCGGTGGGCGTGGGTGAGACCTTGTTCTTGGAGCGCTCGAACAGCTCGATGCCGAGCTCCTGCTCCAGCTTCTTGACGGCGATGCTGAGGGTCGGCTGGCTGACGTGGCAGCGCTCGGCGGCCTGGCCGAAGTGCTGCTCCTGGGCCAGGGTGACGATGTAGCGCAGTTCCGTTAGAGTCATGGGCGTTTCGCCGCTGTCGGAGTGATGACAGATAATAGGCAAAGATAATTGCAAGAGGCAAGGTGATTGAAAGTATTGTTGATTGGCTTCGGCGATCTGGCGCGCCGCCTCGGCGCGCGGGTGGCGGCTGACGGCGGTGTGGTGAGCGCCCTGAGGCGCACTCCGGGAACCGAGCCGGGGGTGCGGCTGTTCACCGGCGACTGCCGCGATGGCGAGCTGCTGCGCGCCGCCCTCGAGGGCCAGGACGCGGTGGTGGTCACCCTCACTCCGGACGCCTTCACGGAGGAAGCCTACCGGGAAACCTATGTGGCTTGCGCCCGCGCCCTGGCGGATGCCCTCGGGGCCATGGCGTCAGTGCCCCGGCAGCTTGTCTGGGTGTCCAGCACCAGCGTCTACGGCCAGGGCAATGGCGAGTGGGTGGATGAGGATTCCCCCGCCGAGCCCCGGGGGTTTTCCGGTTGCTGCCTGCGGGAGGCGGAGGCTATCGTCCAGGCCCTGCCGTTGTCGGTCACCGTGGTGCGCTTCAGCGGCATCTACGGCCCCGGTCGCACGCGGCTGATCGACCAGGTGCGGCGCGGCCAGTGCGCCCCTTCGGAGCCGGTGCAGTGGACCAACCGCATCCACAGCGACGACTGCGCGGGGGTGCTTCATCATCTCCTGACCCTGGCTGCGGGGGGCGCGGCGCTGGAATCCTTGTATCTGGGCACCGACTGCGAACCGGTACCCCTCCACGAGGTGCACCATTGGCTGGCCGGACGCCTGGGGGTTCCGGTCAGTCCCGTGGTTGGCGGGGTGGAGCGGGGCAATCGCCGCTGCAGCAATGCCCGCCTGCTGGCGAGCGGCTACCGGTTTATCTATCCGGGGTTTCGCGAGGGCTACGGGGCGCTGCTGGCCGCCCAGGGCAGCTAGCCGCCCTTCCCGGCCGGCTTGTCGCCTTTCCCGCCGGTGCTCTTGTCGAGGCGCGCCAGGGGGCAGGCCGGCTTGTTGAGGTAGGTGGCGGTGACGTCGAGCAGGCCCAGTTCCTTCATGGTGCGGCGGCCGAGCAGCACCGGGTAGGTCATGTTCTCCCGGTCGCGGAGGGTGAACTGCTCGTGGAACACCCGGTCGCCGATGCATACCGGCAGGGTCACCACCGGGCGCAGGTCCTCGCCGCCGGCGCCCCGCACCCGGGTGATGCGCTCGAGGGGCAGGCGCATTTCCCGATGGCGCACCTCGCCGGTCACGTGGTCCTCCAGGCGCAGGTCGAAGCGCACCCACTGCCTGCCATCCTTGCGAAAGGTCTCGATGTCCTTGGCGTCCATGGAGGAGGTCCAGGCGCCGGAATCCAGCTTGATGTCCACGGTGGCCCCCACCGGCAGTACCACCGCCTTTTCCAGCCAGCCGTAGACCCGCTCCCCCTCCGCGGCCCGGTTGGGGCTGTTGGCGAGGGCGTTGGTGGCCAGCGCGGTGGCAACCAGAAGGGCGGCGGGGCGGTTCATGGCGTCGTTCTCGGCATGTTGGAGGGTGGCCTTGGTGGATTGCCGGCGTCAGCGCTTGCCGGAGGGGCGCAGCTCGGGCACCGGGCAGGTGGGGTCGTTGAGGTAGGTGCGGGTCACGTCCAGCAGCCCCATGTGCTGGAGGGTGGTGCGGCCGATCAACACCGGGTAGAGCATGTTGTCCCGGTTGCGGAGGGTGAACTCCTCCCGGTAGATGCGATCGCCGATGCAGATCGGCATCACCACCACCGGGCGGCGGTCCTCGCCCCCCGCGCCCCTGAGGCGCACATAGCGTTTGACGGGCAGCTCCAGCTCCCGGTACACGTCCTTGCCGGTGACCTTGTCCTCCAGGTGGAGCACGAAGCGCACCCAGCGCTTGCCGTTGCGCTTGAAGGGGGTGATGTTCCGGGCGTCCATGGACGAGGTCTTGGCACCGGAATCGAGTTTCATCTTCACCGTTGCCCCCACCGGCATGACGATGGCTTTTTCGAGCCAGCCGAACACCCGGGGCTCCTCCCCCTTGGCCTTGGCGAGGGCGGGGGCCGAGAGGGCGAGCAGCAGGGGCAGCAGGGTGGCGCGCAACAACGTCGTCATGGTCTGGAGGCTCTCACGGGGCAAAACGGGCGGCATTCTAGCATCAGGGCCGCAAGGTTTCGGAGGGTGGGTGGAAAATGCCTTCAGATCACCATCACCCCGTCCATCTCCACCATGGCGCCCCGGGGCAGGGCGCTGACGCCGATGGCGGCGCGGGCCGGGTAGGGCTGGCTGAAGTGGCGGGCCATGATCTCGTTGACCGTGGCGAAGTGGCCGAGGTCGGTGAGGAAAATATTCAGCTTGACCATGTCCCCGAGGCGGCCCCCCGCCGCCTCGCACACCGCGGCCAGGTTGCGGAACACCTGCTCCACCTGGGCCTCGATCCCCCCCTCCACCAGGGTCATGGCGATCGGGTCGAGGGGAATCTGCCCCGACAGGTAGACGGTATTGCCCACCTTGATGGCCTGGGAGTAGGTGCCGATGGCGGCGGGGGCGTTGTCGGTGTGGATCACGGCTTTGTTGGTCATGGGGATGGCCGGTGGGGTCAGTTCTTGATACGGGCGACTTTCTGCACCGACTTCAGGGTGCGGATACGGCGCATGATGTTGGCGAGGTGGAGGCGGTTCTTCACCTTGAGGGTGAGGGTGACGATGTTGGTGTGGGCATCCCGCTCGTTGACGCGGATCTGCTCGATGGTGGCGTTCTGCTCGGTCACCCGGGAGGCGAGGATGGCGATGATGCCCCGCTCCGCCGCCACTTCCACCCGGATGTCTGTGGGGAACTCACCGTCCACCGCCGGCGACCAGTTGAGGGGGATGCACTTCTCGGGATTGAGGCGGATGTCGTTGAGGTTCTTGCAGGTTTCGAGGTGCACCACCAGGCCGCGGCCGGGGCTGATGTGGCCCATGATCATGTCCCCGGGGATGGGGTGGCAGCAACGGGCATAACTGAGCAGCAGGCCCTCGGCGGAATCGATCATCACCGGGGAATTGACGCTCTTGGGATTGTCGGCGGGCTTGCGCTTGGCTTCCGGCACCAGCAGGTTGGCCACCGCGTAGGCCACCCGGCTGCCGAGGCCTATCTGCTGGAGGATGGTCTCGAAGGTGGGCGCGCCGGTTTCCTTGAGCAGCTTCTTGATCTGGGACTTGCGGATTTCCTTGTAGCTGGAGCCGAAGCTCTGCAGGGCGCGATCCAGCAGGCGCTTGCCGAGATCGACGGACTCGTCGTGCTGCTGGTTCTTGAGGAAGTGGCGGATGGCGCTGCGGGCCTTGGCGGTGGTCACGAAGTTGAGCCAGGCGGGGTTGGGCTGGGCGCTCTTGGTGGTGACGATCTTCACCTTGTCGCCGCTCTGCAGCGTCTGGGACAGGGGCGCCAGGTGGCCGTTGATCTGGCAGGCCACGCAGCTGTTGCCCACCTGGGTGTGCACCGCGTAGGCGAAGTCCACGGCGGTGGCGCCGGAGGGCAGCTCGATGATCTGGCCCTTGGGGGTGAACACGTAGACCTCGTCCGGGAACAGGTCCGCCTTGACGTGCTCGATGAATTCCAGGGAATTGCCCGCCTGGCGCTGCAGGTCGAGCAGGCCCTTCACCCAGCGGTTGGCGCGGGCGTGGTTGGCCTCGTCCTCGGTGCCGGACTTGTACAGCCAGTGGGCGGCGATGCCGTAGTTGGCCATGGCGTCCATGTCCTCGGTGCGGATCTGCACCTCGATGGGCACCCCGTGCATGCCCACCAGCACGGTGTGCAGGGACTGATAGCCGTTGGCTTTGGGGATGGCGATGTAGTCCTTGAATTCCCCCGGCACCGGCTTGTAGAGGTTGTGGATCACCCCCAGCACCCGGTAGCACTCGTCGACGGTCTCCACCACGATGCGGAAGGCGTAGACATCCATGATGTCCTTGAAGGACTTCTTCTTGCCCTTCATCTTCTGGTAGATGCTCCACAGGTGCTTTTCGCGCCCGGTGACGGTGCCCCTGATGTCCTCCACCTCGAGGCGCATCTCGATGGTGGTCTTGATCTCGGCGACGATTTCCTTGCGGTTGCCCCGGGTGGCGCGGATGGCCTCCCGCAGCCGCCGGTGGCGCAGGGGGTGGAGGGCGGCGAAGCCGAGATCCTCGAATTCCACCCGCATGTCGTTGAGACCGAGGCGCTGGGCCAGGGGGGCGTAGATGTCGAGGGTTTCGCGGGCGATGCGGCGGCGCTTTTCCGGCGCCAGCACCCCGAGGGTGCGCATGTTGTGGAGGCGGTCGGCGAGCTTGACCAGGACGATGCGGATGTCCTTGGCCATCGCCAGGGTCATCTTCTGGAAGCTTTCGGCCTGTTGCTCCGCCTTGGAGGAGAACTCGATCTCGGTGAGCTTGCTGACCGCGTCCACCATGGTGGAGACGGTGCGGCCGAAGCGCCAGGAGAGCTGGGTCTTGGTGGCCGGGGTGTCCTCGATGACGTCGTGGAGCAGCGCCGCCATGAGGGTCTCGTGGTCCATGTGCATATCCGCGAGGATATGGGCCACGGCGATGGGGTGGGTGATGTAGGGGTCGCCGCTGCGGCGCTCCTGCCCCTTGTGGTACTTGTCGGCAAACTCGTAGGCGCGGACGACCTTTTTGACCTGGGAGGGTTCAAGGTAGGAGGAAAGCTTGTGCTCCAGCGCGGCGATGGCTTGCAAGTTTTCCTCCGCCGGGATCAGGACTCGTCGAAGGAGAGATCGGTCGCGGAGAGGTCAACCACGGGGTTTTGCAGCATCTTGAGATCCATGAAGCCGTCGGTGTCGTCCTTCTCGTCGAGGATGCTGGCGTCGATCAGGCCCTCTTCGATTTCCCGCAGGGCGACCACGGTGGGCTTGTCGTTTTCCCACTTCACCTTGGGCTCCTTGCCGCCGGTGGCCAGCTGGCGGGCGCGCTTGGAACTGACCATGACCAGTTCAAAACGGTTATCCACGTGATCGAGACAATCTTCGACGGTGATGCGAGCCATGTTTGGTTACCTGTGTTCAACGAAAGTGGCGGCGATGGGGCCGGTGGGCGTGCCGCGGGACGTTGCAGTGTACAAAAAAACGCCGCTTCAGGACAACAAATCCCTGAGCAGCGCCCCGTGCCGATGCTGCTGCTTGGGCAGCGCGAGGCGGGTGCTGGTGACGATGGCGCGCAGTTCATCGAGGGCGGTGGCGAAGTGGTCGTTGATCACCAGAAACTCCGCTTCCCGGTAGTGGGACATTTCCTGGGTGGCTTCCGCAAGGCGCCGGGCGATGACCTCGGGGGCGTCCTGGCCGCGGCCGTTCAAGCGTTCCACCAGGGTTTCCCGGGAGGGTGGCAGGATGAAGATACCCACCGTGTCGGGGATCAGGCGGTGCACCTGGGAGGCGCCCTGCCAGTCGATTTCGAGGATGACGTCGATGCCCCGGTCTAGGCTGTCCTCCACCCAGGCGCGGGAGGTGCCGTAAAAATTGTCGAACACCCGGGCGTGTTCGAGAAAGGCACCCTCTGCGAGCATGTGTTCGAAGGTGGCGACGTCCACGAAGTGGTAATTCACCCCGTCGATTTCCCCGGGGCGCCGCGCCCGGGTGGTGTGGGAAACGGAAACCTGGATGGCGTCCATGCCCTCGATCAGGGCCTTCACCAGGCTGGTCTTGCCCGCTCCGGAGGGAGCCGACACAGTAAAAAGCGTGCCCTTGGTGGTCATGGCGGAAGGGTTCCCCGGTTGATTCATGTCGCGCCTGGCGCGGGTCGGGGCATTATAAGAGCATTCGCCGGGCATCGTCATTGTCGGCGCGCCCGCCAAGGGGGCAGCCCCGCGAGCCAGGGGGCCGGCGGCGGTATTCTGGGCGCGGCGGCCTGGGAGGCGCGTCCGTCCCCGGCAACCGCGGTGGGCGATGGGTTTCCGTTGGCGCTCGGTGCACTATGCTTAGCGCGTTCGGTGGAGGGAGTAACCGATGTCTTCCAAATGGCAATGGCTGTTGTCCCAGCTCAATCGCACCCTGTGGATGCGGGCGGCGTTGTTCGCGGTGGTGGCCGTGGCGGCGGCCCTGCTTGCCGTCGTCGCCGAGAACTGGCTGCCGGCGAGTTTCCCGCTGGCGGTGAGTGTCGACGGCGTTGATCGCATCCTCGATATCCTCGCATCCAGCATGCTGGCGGTGACCACCTTTTCCCTCAGCGTGATGGTGGCGGCCCACAGCGCGGCCACCAGCAATGTCAGTCCGCGCGCCACGCTGCTGTTGCGGGAGGATGCCACGACGCGCAATGTCCTGGCCACCTTCATCGGCTCGTTTTTGTTTGCGCTGGTGTCCATCGTGGCCCTCAGCCTTGGCTCCTATGGCGAGCGGGGGCGCCTGGTGCTGTTCCTGGTGACCCTGGGGGTAATCGCCCTGATCGTCATCACCATCCTGCGCTGGATAGAACACCTGACCCGCCTCGGCCGGGTTGGCGAGACCACCGACAGGGTCGAGCACGCCATTCGCGCCGCCATGGAGGCGCGTACCCGCCACGCATGCCTGGGCGGGGTGCCCGCCCCGGAGGAGCCCCCGCCGGCGGGCGCCGTCGCCGTCCACCAGGCCCGGGTGGGGTACGTGCGACATCTGGACGTGAGCGCCCTGGCGGCCTGCGCCGATGCCCTGGACAGCGACATCCGGGTGGTTGCCGCCCCCGGCGCCTTCGTTCATCCCGCCCGGCCCCTCGCCTGGATATTGGCGGGCGCGGACGCCGATGCCCGGGAGCGGGTTGCCGCCGCCTTCACCATCGGTGATGAGCGCTCCTTCGATCAGGATCCACGTTTTGGCCTGGCGGTGCTGGCGGAGATCGCCTCCCGGGCCCTGTCGCCGGCGGTCAACGACCCGGGGACCGCCATCGATGTCATCGGCCGCGCGGTGCGCATTCTGTGCCTGTGGCGGGCCTGTGGCGAACGGTCCGAGGAGGCGCGTCATCCCCGTGTGCAGGTGCCGTCGATCCCCCTCAAGGACCTGTTCGACGATATTTTTCTGCCCATTGAGCGGGACGGTGCAGCCCTGTTCGAGGTGCAGGTTCGCCTGTTGAAGGCCCTCGAGGCCCTGGCGGTCAATGGTGGCGGGGACTTTGCCGTCAACGCCCGGCACCACGCTGGCCTGGCCCTGGAGCGGGCCGAGCGGACGCTCCTGCTGGACGAGGAAAAGGCGCCGTTGCGGGCGTTGCTGCGGCGCATTCACCAGGTGCCCGAGGCGGGCGCCACCCGCGGGACAACCTCCGGGAATTGACCTCTCCGACTGTCATTGCCGATACCGGGGGGCCGCTCTGGCTCAGCGGCCCCGGGCCTTGGTGTGACGGGTGGCCGGCGCCTGCAGGGGATCGTCCGGCCAGGGGTGGCGGGGGTAGCGACCCTTGAGATCCTTGCGCACCTCGAAGTAGGTGCTGGCCCAGAAACTGGCCAGATCCCGGGTCACCTGCACCGGGCGACGGGCCGGGGACAACAGGTGGAGCACCACCGGCACGCGGCCGTCCACCAGGGTGGGGGTGTGGGTCTGGCCGAACAGTTCCTGCAGTTTCACCGCCAGCACCGGCTCGTCGCCGCTATAGTCCACCGCTATCCGCGAGCCGCTGGGCACCGGGAGATGGGTGGGGGCGAGGCTTTCCAGTTGCTGGCGGAGGTGCCAGTCCAGGCTGCCCAGCAGGTGGCGGCCGAGTGGCAGACGGTCCACCTGGTCGAGACAGCTGAGGCCGTCGAGCCAGGGGGCGAGCCATTGCTCGAGGGTCGCCAACAGGTGGGCGTCGCTGACCTCGGGCCAGGGCTCCCCCAGCACGCGGCGCAGCAGGGCGAGGCGCCCCACCAGCTGGCGGTCCTCCGCCGACCAGGAAATCGCGCCCCGCTCCCGCAGGGCGGCGAGGAGCGCGGCGCGGACGGCCTCCGGGGGCAGCCGCGCCAGGGGGCGGCGCTCCAGTATCAGGGGCCCGAGGCCCCGGACCTCCTCCCCTGTCAATCGGCCCGTGGCGGCGTCCCAGCGGATATCGGTGCGCCAGGCGCGGCTGTCCGGGAAGAGGGCTTCGATGTCGCTGGCGGCAATGGCCGCGCCGTGGAAAACCCGGGCGCCGCTGCTTTGGCCGTCCAGTTCCGCCGCCACCAGCCAGGGCGATCGGGCGAGGGCGTGGGTGTCGGGCACCAGGGCCTGGCCGCCGCTTACCAGCTTGAAGCGCCCCGCCCCCTGGCCCTGGGCCACCCGGTCGGGGTAGGCGCTGGCGAGCAGCGCCGCGAGGGGGGACATTTCCCTCACCGCGAGGTCGCACCCGGCCCGGGCCGCCCACTGGCGGGCGGTGCGATACCAGCGCCCGCTGTCGCCGCCGCCATCCCGCCGGGGGCGCTGCTCCAGCACCGCGAGCAGGTCGAGATCGCCGCCGATCCCCTCCTCCAGCCAGGCCACCAGCCAGCAGGCCAGGGGCAGGCAGCGCCGCGCCGCGGCCTCCTCCAGCAGCACCGCGAGGCGCGGGTGGGTTGGCCAGCGGGCGCAGTGGCGGCCCCGGGCGGTGAGGCTGTTATCGGCCCCCAGCAGGCCAAGTGCCATGAGCAATTGCCGGGCACTGGCCAGGGCGGCCGCCGGGGGCGGGGTCACCCAGTCGAGGCGGGCGGCGTCGGCGATCCCCCAGCGGGCCAGTTCGAAGGCGAGGCCGGAGAGGTCGCCCTGGAGAATCTCCGGCTCCCCGTGGGCCGCGAGGGGTTGCTCCGCCGACCACAGCCGGTAGCAGAATCCCTCCGCCACCCGGCCGGCGCGCCCCCGGCGCTGGTCGGCGCTGGCGCGGTTCACCCGCCGGGTATCGAGGCGGGTCAGGCCGGAGCGGGGCTGGAACACCGGCACCCGTTCGAGGCCGGCATCGATCACCACCCGCACCCCGGGCACGGTGAGGCTGGATTCAGCGATGGCGGTGGACAGGATCACCCGGCGCCGCCCGTCGGCGGCGGGGCGCAGGGCCGCCTGCTGCTGGGCCAGGGTCAGCTGGCCGTGGAGGGGGTGGATGTCGGTGTCGGTGGGCAGGGCCACCTCCAGGGCGCGTTGCAGGCGGCGGATCTCCCCCTGGCCCGGCAGAAACACCAGCAGATCGCCGCCGTGGCTGGCCAGGGCTTCGCGGATCACCCGGGCGCGGTGAATCTCGTCGGGCTCCCGGGCCGGCGGCGGGCGGTGGAAGGTGGCGACGGGAAAGCCGCGCCCCGGGCAATCGATCACCGGGGTGCCCTCGCCCAGCACCGCGAGCAGTGCCTTGACGTCGAGGGTGGCGGACATCACCAGCAGTTTGAGATCGTTCCGCACACTGCCCTGGACATCGAGGGCCAGGGCGAGGCCCAGGTCGGCGTCCAGGCTGCGTTCATGGAATTCGTCGAAGATGATCCCCGCCACCCCGTCCAGCAGCGGGTCGTCCTGGAGCATCCGGGTGAGGATACCCTGGGTGACCACCTCCAGGCGGGTGCCGGGGCCCACCCGCTGCTCGCCCCGCACCCGATAGCCCACCGTCTGGCCCACCGCCTCGCCACGCTGCTCCGCCATGTAGCTGGCCGCCAGGCGGGCGGCGACACGGCGCGGTTCCAGCAGCAGCCAGCGACCCCGCTCCGGAGCCGTGGCGTCGAGCAGGGCAAGGGGCGCGCGGGTAGTCTTGCCGGCCCCCGGCTGGGCCACCAGGAGGCAGCGGTTGTGGCCGGCCAGGGCCTCGCGGAGGGCGGGCAGCGCGGCGTCGATGGGTAGCGGTGTGGCGGGACTACTCAATGTTCTGGATCTGCTCGCGCATCTGCTCGATCAGCACCTTCAGCTCCACCGCTGCCTGGGTGGTGTCGAGGGCGATGGATTTCGAGGACAGGGTGTTGGCTTCCCGGTTGAGCTCCTGCATCAGGAAGTCGAGACGCCGGCCGATGGGTTCTCGATTGTCCAGTACCCGGCGGATTTCACTCAGATGGGCGTCGAGGCGGTCCAGCTCCTCCGCCACATCGGCCTTCTGGGCGAGCAGGGCGATCTCCTGCTCGAGGCGCTGGGGGTCGAGATCGAGCTGCAGGTCCGCCACCCGCTCCCGCAATTTCGTCCGCTGGCCCTCGATGATGGCGGGCATCAGGGTGCGAATGCGCGCGGTTTCGGCGGCGATGGCGGTGAGTCGCTGGCGGATGAAGTCGGCGAGCTTTGCCCCTTCCAGGGCGCGGATCTCCACCAGCTGGTCGACGGCGGCGATGAACAGCTCACGGCACTGCTGCTTGAGGGCATCGCTGTCCAGCTGGCGCTGCTCGAGGACGCCGGGGTGATCGAGGATGTCCATGGGGGATATGGCGGCCGCCCCGGGCATCAGCTCGGCAATGCAGAGGGCTGCATCGATGTACTGTCGCGCCCGGGCGGTGTTCACCACCAGGCCCTCGAGGTCGCGGTTCAGGGCAAGTTGCACGGTGCAGTCCACCTTGCCCCGGTGAAGGCGCTGGCGGGCCAGCTCCCGCAGGGGCATTTCCAGGTCCCGCAGGGTTTCCGGCATGCGCAGGGCCGCTTCCAGGTAGCGGTGATTGACCGAGCGGATTTCCCAGCTGAGGGAGCCCCACTCGTCCTGATGGGTGACGCGGGCGAAGGCGGTCATGCTCTGGGGCATCGGGTTTCTCGCGGCATTCGGGGAGGGGCGATCTTAGCAGACACGCCGGCGGGCGGGCAGATTGGGTACAATGGCCGCCAATTCGTCGTATCCAGGAAATTGCCATGACCCGTCCCAGTGGCCGCCGCCCCGAGCAGCTCCGCCCCGTTCGCCTGACCCGCAACTACACCCGCCACGCCGAGGGGTCGGTGCTGGTGGAGTTCGGCGATACCAAGGTGATCTGTACCGCCAGCGTCGAGACCTCGGTGCCGCGCTTTCTGCGGGGCACCGGCCAGGGTTGGGTGACCGCCGAGTACGGCATGTTGCCCCGCTCCACCGGCGAGCGCATGACCCGCGAGGCGTCCCGGGGCAAGCAGGGTGGCCGCACTCTGGAGATCCAGCGTCTCATCGGCCGCTCCCTGCGTTCGGCGGTGAATCTCAACGTCCTGGGGGAAAATACCATCACCGTGGATTGCGACGTGATCCAGGCGGACGGCGGCACCCGCACCGCGTCCATCACCGGCGCCTGCGTGGCCCTCGCCGATGCCCTGGCGGTGATCGGGGCCAAGAAGCCTTTCAAGGCGGAGCCGCTGCAGTACATGGTGGCCTCGGTGTCGGTGGGCATGTACAAGGGCGTTCCGGTGCTCGACCTCGACTACGTCGAGGATTCCAACGCCGAGACCGACATGAATGTAGTGATGAACAGCCATGGCGGCTTTATCGAGGTGCAGGGAACCGCCGAGGGCGCCCCCTTCAGCGAGGAGGAGTTCGGGGCCATGATGGCCCTCGCCAAGCGCGGTATCGCCGACCTGGTGCGGGTGCAGAAGATGGCCCTGGCCCAGGCGCCGCGGTAGCCCCCGAACGCGCAAAGCCCCCGGGTCGCGGGGGCTTTGCGTGTCGATCGGGAGCGGCGCTCAGAGCTCTTCGATGTCGTAGTCGACGATCACCGGGGTGTGGCTTGAGAAGGCGTTGGCCTTGTACATCACCGCGTACTCTACGGTGCGGGCGAGATCCTTCGATACCACCTGCAGGTCGGTGCGCCAGCCGTCGCCGCGCCCCACCACGCCCGCGGGCCACCAGCTGAATTCGTCCTCGTCGGTATTGCCGCGGCGGAAGGCGTCGGCGTAGCCCACGTCCCGGTAGAGCTGATCGAGCCACTGGCGCTCGTGGGGGAGGAAGCCGGATTCCCCCAGATGGGCCTCGGCATTCTTCACGTCGCTATCGGTGTGGGCGATCTGCCAGTTGCCGCAGATGATGTAGCGGCGCTTCTTGCGGGTGACCTTTTCGAGGTGCGCCTGCAACTCCTGGAAGAACTGGTCCTTCTGGCGCTGGCTGTCCTCCCCGGCGAGGGCCGGGGGCGCCAGCAGGGAGCCGACGCTGATGTTGTCGAAGTCCGCCTGCAGATAGCGGCCGTCCATGTCGGTGCCACAGGGCAGGCCGAAGCCGAAGACGATGGCCTTGGGCGCCCTGCGGGTGTAGATGGCGACGCCGTTGGTGTGGGGCTTTGGGGAGTCGAAGAAATAGGCGAAATAGCCGTCTAGGGAGAACTCTTCCCGGTCGGCCACTTCCGGTTCCTGGGCGCGCAGATCCTGCAGACAGATCACATCCGCATCCTGGCTCGCCAGCCAGTCGTATAGGCCGCGATGGGATGCCTGGAAGATCCCGTCGACGGAAAGACTAATGATTCTCATGGTCGCCCCTAGGTTACGCAGAGTGTATGATAACCGAGACTTTGGTTATAAAAAAAGCAACGTTATCGATTCTTCCCATTGAGAAAATTAATGGACCACTACCAGAAAGAATTCGTCGATCTCGCCCTTGCCGAGAACGCCCTGCGCTTTGGCGTCTTTACCCTCAAGTCCGGTCGCGAGAGCCCCTATTTCTTCAATGCCGGACTTTTTTGCGACGGCGCCGCCCTGGCCGCCCTCGGCCGTTGCTACGCGGCGGCCATCGTCGCCTCCGGGGTGGCGTTCGACATGCTGTTCGGCCCTGCCTACAAGGGTATTCCCCTGGTGGCGGCCACCGCCATAGCCCTCGCCGATCACCACGGCCGCAACGTGCCCTACTGCTTCAATCGCAAGGAAGCCAAGGATCACGGCGAGGGGGGCAGCCTGGTGGGCGCCCCCCTGGCGGGCCGCGCCCTGATCATCGACGATGTGATCACCGCCGGCACCGCCATCCGCGAGGTGATGACCCTGATCGAGGGCGCCGGCGCCCGGGCGGCGGGGGTGGTGATCGGCCTCGACCGCCGCGAGCGGGGGCGGGGCGAACTGTCCGCCATTCAGGAAGTCGAACGGGATTATGGCATTCCCGTCACCAGCATCATCACCATCGACCACGTCATCGGCTACCTGGAATCCGAGGGTGGCCGTCCCGAGACCGTCGCCGCCATACGCGCCTACCGCGCCCGCTACGGAGTCTGAATGAACAGGGCCCGGCGCATCGGGGTGCTGGCGCTGCTGGCGGTCGCCGCCCTGGCGCCGGCCCTTGCTTCGGCCGCCAGCACCCTGTACCGCTACCGCAATGCGGAGAACGTGGTGGTGATCGACTTCTCGATTCCGCCGGAGTTCGCCGTCAAGGGTTACGAGGTCATCACCCCCGATGGCCGCGTCCTCGAGACCGTGCCCGCCGTGTCGGACAAGCCGTCCCGGGACCAGCAGGCCCAGCGCCGCCAGCAGCAGCGCCAGGATCAGTTCATCCTGCGCAGCTACACCACGGTGCGCGACGTGTACAACGCCCGGGATCGGCGCCTGACCCTGCTGACCCGGGAGATCGACATCCTCAAGTCGAACCTCGCCGAATACCGCCGCCGCCACCGGGAGTTGCGCCAGCAGGCCGCCAGTTACCAGGCCAGCGGCAAACCGCCGCCGAAGGCCACCGAGGAGGTGCTCAAGGAGTTGCGGGAGCAGGAAGCCAGCGCAATGAAGCTGCTGGCGGAGCGCCGCGCCCAGCACAAGGCACTGTCCGACAACTACGCCTACTACGCCGCCCGTCTGGTGGAGTTGAAGGGGGACAGCGCCCTCGCCGGGCTCGATGTGGCGCCCCGTCCCGAAGGCGCCGGGGAGGGGAAGGCCGAGGCCTCGACGCCCTGACGGGCGCTCCTCAGGCCCTGGCCTGGTTGGTGATCAGGGTGCCGACCCCTTCGTCGGTGAAAATCTCCAGCAACACCGCGTGGTTGACCCGGCCGTCGACGATATGGGCGCTGCGTACCCCGCCCTTGACCGCCTCCAGGGCGCAGCCGATCTTGGGCAGCATGCCGCCATAAATGGTGCCGTCGGCAATCAGGGCATCCACTTCCTCGGTGGCGAGTCCGGTGAGAATGTTGCCCGCCTTGTCCTGGAGCCCCGCGACATTCGTCAGCAGCATCAGCTTCTCGGCCCTTAGGAACTCGGCGATCTTGCCCGCCACCAGATCGGCATTGATGTTGTAGGAGTTGCCCTCCCTATCGACCCCGATGGGGGCGATCACCGGGATGAAGTCGCTGTTGACCAGCATGTCGATCACCCCGACATTGATGTGCTCGACCTCGCCCACGTGCCCCATGTCGATGATTTCCGGCTCGTTCAGGGCGGGATTGTTGCGGCTGACCCGCAGCTTTTTCGCCATGATCAGCTGGCCGTCCTTGCCGGTGATGCCGATGGCCTTGCCCCCGGCGCGATTGATCATGCTGACGATCTCCTTGTTGACGGAGGCGCCCAGCACCATCTCCACCACATCCATGGTGCGGCTGTCGGTGACCCTCATGCCGTCGACGAACTGCGACTGGATGTCGAGGGCCTTGAGCAATTCGCCGATCTGCGGGCCGCCGCCGTGGACCACCACCGGGTTCATGCCCACCAGCTTCATCAGCACGATGTCGCGGGCGAAGCTTTTCTTGAGCTCCTCGCCCTCCATGGCGTTGCCGCCGAACTTGACCACGATGGTCTTGCCGGTGAAGCGCTGGATATAGGGCAGGGCCTCGGTGAGGACACGGGCGGTGTTGATGGCGTCGTCGCGGGACAGGGACATGGTGACTGCGGATCCTCGGGTGGGTTAGAAATCCAGCGAAAGGTGCTGGTCCAGCTTGTGCAGCTGCGCCTTGAAGATGCCCTGGATGCGTTGCAGGGCCTCCTGGCTGTCGGCTTCAAAGCGCAGGGTCAGTGCCGGGGCGGTGTTGGAGGCGCGAATGAGGCCCCAGCCGTCGGGGTATTCTACGCGAATGCCGTCGATGGCGATGATAGCGCCGTCCCCGAAGTTGCCGGCAAGGCGCAGGGCCTCGACGAAGGCGAACTTCTCCTCGTCGCTGACCGCCACTTTAATTTCCTGGGTGGCGACGGTGGCGGGGAAGGTGGCGACGATGTCGTCGAGGGACTGCTCCCGGAGGCCGATGATCTCCAGCAACCGCGCGGCGGCGTAGAGGCCGTCGTCGAAGCCGTGCCAGCGGTCGTTGAAGAACAGGTGGCCGCTGAACTCGCCGCCCACCGGCGCACCGGCCTCGGCGATCTTGTTGCGCATGTGGGCGTGGCCGGTCTTCCACATCACCGGGCGCCCACCGTGGCTGCTCACGAGGTTCTGCAGGCGCCGCGAGCACTTGACGTCGAATACCACGTCGGCGCCTGGAAAGCGGGTGAGGATGTCCTTGACGAAGATCATCAGCAGCTCATCCGGCCAGACGATGCGGCCGCTGCCGGTGACCGCCACCAGGCGATCGCCATCGCCGTCGAAGGCGAGGCCGAGATCGGCGCCCTGGGTGGTGACGGCGCTGATCAGCTCGGCGAGATTGGCGGCGATGGTGGGGTCGGGGGCGTGGTTGGGGAAGCGGCCGTCCACCTCGCAGTGCAATTCGATGACCTCGCAATCGAGGCGGCGGAACAGGTCGGGAGCCACCAGGCCGGTGACGCCGTTGCCGCAGTCCACCACGACCCTGAGTCCGCCGGGGGGCAGGATGTCGCGGATGATGGCGTCGAGGTAGGCGGCGGTGACGTCGCGGCCGGTGGCGTCCCCCGCGCCGCTCAGGGCGGTCTGTTCCTCCATGCGGGTGTGCAGATCGAGGATCTCGTTGCTGCTCAGTACATGGTTGTTGATGATGATCTTGAAGCCGTTGTCCTCGGCGGGATTGTGGCTGGCGGTGACCATGACCCCGGAATGGGTCTCCCCGGGGGGCTGGAGGGCGAAGTTCAGCACGGGGGTCGGCACGGTACCGATGTCGATCACATCGCAGCCGCTGGCGACGATGCCGTCGATCAGCGCCGCGCCGAGGGCGGGGCTCGACGTGCGGCCGTCGACACCGACGGCCAGGGTATCCTCCCCCTGTTCCAGAGCGAGGGTGCCGAGCACCTTGCCGAGGGCGGCGGCGAATGCGTCGTCGATTTCATCCCCCGCACGACCGCGGATATCGTAGTCGCGGAACACCCTGCGGGGAAAGCGATAGCTCGGCTCCGGGGGTGGAGGCGGCGGCGCCGGGGTGGGTGCGGACGGGGGAAGTGGCTCGAGAAAGCTGGTGGCCTCGCGGACATAGTGCTCGGTGAACAGATCGTCCCGGGGGTCGATGCGGGGCTTCGGGCTGCCCTGCACCGGACCTTGAAAGCGCAGATTGGCCCGCAGCAGCAGGGCGCAGAGCAGCAGTGCCAGGCTCCACAGGCCGATCAGGCTGGCGCCATGGAGAATATTGGGGTGGGGGAGGCTGGCGAGGAGCGGTTTGGTGGTGCCGAGACGCAGGATCCAGTCCGGCACCTGGGTGGGGGTGGAAAGGCTGCCGGCGCCGGATTTTTCCGGTCCGATGACGATCAGTTCCCCCTCCCGGCCGGGGGCCACCCGCTGGATGAGGGCGACGTTATCGAGACCATCGCTGGCGGCAACCAAGGAAGCGCGGATCGGATCCAGGGCGGTGGCCATCAACAGCGCCCCGGCCACCTCGTCGCCGTCGCGCACGGGCCGCACCATATAGATGCCCCATTCCCCGATCCTGGCCGCCCGTGGCGGCGGGGCCTCGCCCCCCAGCGCCGCCTCGTAAAGGGCCTCGGCGATATAGTTGCCGGCCAGGGCATCGGGAAAGGTTCGCGGATCACCATCGAGCAGGAAGAGTTGCAGGGGATCGCCGAGCCTGTCCTCGGCCCGCGCCTGCCACTGCTGACGGGCGGTGCTGCCGGGCAGGGTGCGCAGGGCGGCGAGGGTGGCGCCGTCCGCGGCCAAGGCATCCAGTGCACCCAGCTCTTCGAGGATATGCGCGTCCACGAGCGCCGCGTAGCGGGCGCCGCGGGTCGCCAGGGTGTCGGCAATGGCTCTCTCGCGGGGAGCGTCCACCAGCTGGTGCCGAAGGGTGGGCGTTGCCGCCGCCGCCGCGAGCAGGATCAGCACCAGGGCGGCGATGCACCAGCGGGGCAGTGAAAGCTTTTTTCCGGGCAAACCCTTATCCATCCTTATTATCGCGACCGGGTTTCGGCATCGCGCCGACCGGGAATCGCCATGCCTGGCGTTCCATTCAGAGCCACTCGGCGAAGCGGTTGACGAGCGCCCGGGCGAGCTGCTGCTTGCTCATCAATGGCAGCCATTCGGCGCCGGCTTGAGTCACCATTAGCACCTGGTTGTCTTCGCTGTTGAAGCCGATATCCCGCCGGGATACGTCGTTGGCGAGCACCGCGTCGAGGCCCTTGGCGATCAGCTTGCCGCGGGCGTGGGCCTCGAGTGCCTGGGTCTCGGCGGCAAACCCCACGGTGACAGGGCGCTCCGGCAACGCGGCCACGGTGGCGATGATGTCCGGATTCTTCTCCAGTTCCAGGGCCATGGTGTCGCCCTGCTTCTTGATCTTCTGGTCGACGCTGACCTTCGGTCGGTAGTCGGCGACGGCGGCGGAGCCGATGAAGAGATGGCAGCCCGCCATGGCGTCCAGGGTCGCAGCGAGCATCTCGCGGGCGGACAGCACGTCGACGCGGTGCACCCGGTCGGGGGTAGCGAGGGCGGTGGGCCCGCTGATCAGCCAGACGTCGGCGCCCGCCTCCGCACAGGCGGCGGCCAGGGCGTAGCCCATCTTGCCGGAGCTGTGGTTGGAGATGTAGCGCACCGGATCGATGGCTTCCCGGGTTGGGCCGGCGGTGATCACCACTTTCCTGCCGTCGAGCCGGCCGCTCTCCAGCAGGGATGGGAGGGCCGCGACGATGGCGAGGGGCTCCAGCATCCGCCCGGGGCCAATATCGCCGCAGGCCTGGCTGCCGGCATCGGGGCCGAGGATGGCGAAGCCCCGGGCCCGCAGTCGGGCGAGATTGTCGGCGGTGCTCTCCTTGAGCCACATGCCCTGGTTCATGGCCGGCGCCAGGGCGATGGGCGCCGGGGTGGCGAGGCAGATGGCAAGCAACAGGTTGTCCGCCGCGCCGCTGGCCAGTTTGGCGATGAAGTCGGCGGTGGCCGGCGCGATCACCATCAGGTCCGCCCAGCGCGCCAGCTCGATGTGGCCCATGGCGGCTTCCGCCTGGGGGTCGAGCAGGTCGACGTGGACCGGGTTGCCGGACAGGGCCTGAAACGTCAGCGGGGTGATGAACTCGGTGGCGGCAGGGCTCATGGCCACCCGCACGGTGGCGCCGGCATCCTGCAGGCGACGCACCAGGTCGGCGCTTTTGTAGGCGGCGATCCCGCCGGTGAC
Source organism: Pseudomonadota bacterium (assembly GCA_034717695.1). GTDB lineage: Bacteria > Pseudomonadota > Gammaproteobacteria > Pseudomonadales > Porticoccaceae > NAT127. The sequence continues at coordinate 283,072 of JAYELS010000005.1, read as the reverse complement.
CCCGAGCAGGATGCGCTTGTTGGCCAGAGTGCCCATGAACAATAGTCTGCCTAAATCCGTCAGGGGCGGATAAGATACCACCGCACCCGCTTTTTTCGAAGACAAGGACTGTTGGAGGCATGGTATGGGTATCAAGGACTGGCCCGAGGGGGAGCGTCCCCGGGAAAAGCTGCTCGCCCGGGGCGCCGCCGCCCTGTCGGATGCGGAGTTGCTGGCGATCTTCCTGCGCACCGGAATTCGCGGTCTGTCGGCGGTGGACCTCGCCCGCGCGCTGATCCGGGACTTCGGCGGCCTGGGGCCTTTGCTGGCGGCGGATCTGTCCACCTTCTGCGCCACCCGTGGCCTCGGCGAGGCGAAGTATGCCCAGCTCCAGGCGGTGGTGGAGCTGTCCCGCCGCCACCTCGGCGAGCAGCTGGTGCGGGACCACGTCTTCACCCAGCCGGCAACGGTGATCCGCTACGCGCAGTCGGTGCTCGCCGGGCGCCGCCAGGAGGTTTTCCTGGTGCTGTTTCTCGACAGCCAGCATCGCCTGATCGTCTCCGAGGAGATGTTCTTCGGCACCATCGACGGCGCCAGTGTCCACCCCCGGGAGGTGGTTCGCCGGGCGCTGCATCACAATGCCTCGGCGCTGATCCTGGCCCACAATCACCCCTCCGGCGTGGCGGAGCCGAGCCGCGACGACGGCGCCATCACCCGCCGGCTGAAGGACGCCCTCGCCCTGGTGGATGTGCGGGTGCTGGACCATATCGTGGTGGGCGCCGGCTGTGCCGTGTCCATGGCGGAGCGGGGGTTGATGTGAGGGCTTTTTTGCCCTGGCGTTTGATTTTGGCCCCCGGCTCTGGTATAAAAAGCGCCTCTTTGCGGGAGCCCCCGTATATTTTCCGTGTCCTTGCCGCTGGTTGGCGAGGTGAACCGGTCGGTGCGAGCCGGCCAACAGGCTTGTAGAGGCAGCATCATGTCCAGAGTATGTCAGGTCACCGGCAAGAAGCCGATGTCCGGTAACAATGTATCCCACGCGTTGAACAGAACCCGTCGCCGCTTCGTGCCCAACCTGCACACCCACCGGTTCTGGGTGGAGTCCGAGAAGCGCTTCGTCAAGCTCCGCGTGTCCAGCAAGGGCCTGCGCACCATCGACAAGCACGGCATCGAGAAGGTGCTGGCCGACCTCCGCAGCCGCGGCGAAAAGGTTTAAGGAGAACTGAACCATGGCGAAGTCAAACCGCGACAAGATCAAACTGGTGTCCAGCGCCGGTACCGGCCACTACTACACCACCACCAAGAACAAGCGCACCACGCCCGAGAAGCTGGAGTTCAAAAAGTACGATCCCGTGGTGCGTCAGCACGTGGTCTACAAGGAAGCGAAGATCAAGTAACGCCCTTCTCGCGCGGTGCCCGACGGCGGTCACCGCTATCTGCGAGGAGCACAAAAAAGCCCGGCATTGGCCGGGCTTTTTTGTGTCGCGACACCCTGTCGCGCGCACCTCTGGGGGTGCTCAATTCTTCTTGGTGGAGAGAGAGATGTCGTAGACGCCGGCTTCCCTGGCCTGGTCGGAGATCTGGACGAAAATTTCGGTCTTGGCTTTCGGCTCGGCGCTGATGATCACCTTGGCCTGCGGGTTTTCGGCGTGAATCCGCTCCACGTTGGCGCGTACGGAGCGTACATCGATGCGGCGTCCCTCCAGCATGATGTCGCCACTCTCGCTGACCTGGAACACGATGTTCTTGTTTTCCTGGTCGGGTGGCGGTTGGTCCGTGGTTGGCGGACGGTTGACGTCAATGCCGGACTCTTTGACAAACGAAGCCGTCACGATGAAGAAGATCAGCATGATGAACACGACGTCCAGCATGGGCGTCAAGTCGATCTCCGACTCCTCTTGTTGGGCCCGGCGTTTTCCTAAGGCCATAAATCCTACCCCTTCAAAAGTGCAAAGAGGGCAATCGTACCGGGTGGCCCGGTGCTTGCCCATGGTTTGATAGACGCATTCGCCGTTCTTGGACGCCCGTTTGCTCCTGCGTTATGCGGCCAGTAGTATGCCGCCAATTTGGAGCGAAGAGAAGTACCAGTGCCGGAACTACCCGAAGTCGAGACCACCTTGCGTGGCATTTTGCCCCATCTGAATGACGTTCGCGTCGCCGGGCTCCAGGTGCGCAACCCGAGGTTGCGCTATCCCGTGGCCCCGACCCTCGCGGATCGCGTCCAGGGCGCGGTGATCGAGGATGTGCGCCGTCGCGGCAAGTATCTGCTGGTGGCGATGGGGGGTGGGCATCTGTTGATTCACCTGGGCATGTCCGGCAGCCTGCGGCTGGTGCCGTCGGCGCAGCCGCCCGGGATCCACGATCATGTGGATCTGTGTCTGTCTTCCGGGATGAACTTGCGCTATTGCGACCCGCGGCGCTTCGGCATGTGGCTTTGGGTGGAGGGCGACCCGGAGGAGCACGCCCTCCTGAAGCATCTGGGGCCGGAGCCCCTGACGGCGGCATTCTCTCCGGACCTGCTGTGGCGCCGGTCCCGGGGCAAGACGGTCGCGGTCAAGAGCTTCATCATGGACAGCAAGGTGGTGGTGGGGGTTGGCAATATCTACGCCAACGAAGCCCTCCATCGCGCGGGCATCCATCCCCTGCGGGCGGCAGGCCGCATCGGGCTCGACCGCTACGGGCGGCTCCACGACGCCATTGCCGGGGTATTGGCCAGCGCCATTGCCCAGGGGGGTACCACGCTGCGGGACTTTGTCGGCGGGGATGGCAAGCCGGGGTATTTCAGCCAGTCCCTCCATGTCTATGGCCGCGGCGGGGAGCCCTGCCTGCGCTGCGGTCAGGCCCTCAGGGAAGTGCGCCTCGGCCAGCGCACCACGGTGTACTGCGGTCGCTGTCAGCGCTGATCTCAGGTGCTGAACTTGGCGCGGAGGGCGGCCGCCACGGTGGGGTGGACGAAGGGGGAGATGTCGCCCCCCAGGGAGGCGATCTCCCGCACCAGGGACGAGGATATATAGGAAAGCTTCTCGGCGGGGGTGAGGAAGATCGTTTCCGCCTCGTGGGCGAGGGCCCGGTTCATGTTGGCCAGCTGGAATTCGTATTCGAAGTCCGATACCGCCCTCAGGCCCCGGAGGATGGCGGTGGCCTCCCGATCGCGGGCGAAATTCACCAGCAGGTAGTCAAAACCCACCACTTCCACGTTGTTGAGGTGGGCAAGGGCGGTGGACGCCAGCTGGATGCGTTCGTCGAGGTTGAACAGCGGCTTCTTCTTCTCGCTCTTGGCAATGGAGACGATCACTTGATCGAACAGCTTGCAGGCGCGCTCCACCAGATCGATATGGCCATTGGTGATGGGGTCGAAGGTGCCGGGGTAGACGACGGTTTTCATGGTGTGACTCCCGTGGGGGTGGGGCATGGTACACAAATCACCGGGGGGCCTCAATTGCGCACCAGCAGGCGGCAACTGATGCCCCCAGTGGTTTTTTCCCGCAGTGTTTGCCAGTCGTCGGGGATGGTCAGAGGCGCCTCGGCGGCGGTTTCGATGTAGATGAGCGCCCCCGGGGCGAGCAGCGCGCCATTGGCCAACCCGTCAACCGCGGGCTGCAGGAGGTTTCCCGCGAAAGGGGGGTCGAGGAACACCAGGTCGAAGGGCGGGCCGCTTGCCTGGCTCCGCAGCCAGGCCAGGGTGTCCGCCTGGATGATGGTGGCTCCGCTGGCGCCGAGAAGCGCCTTGGATGCCGCCAGCTGGGCAATGGCGCTGGCGTCCCGCTCGATCATCACCGCTTCCCGGGCCCCCCGGGAGAGCGACTCGAAGCCCAGCGCCCCGGAGCCGGCAAAGGCGTCCAGGCAGCGGCTTCCGACGATGTGGGGCGCCAGCCAGTTGAACAGGGTTTCGCGGATACGGTCCCCGGTGGGTCGCAGCCCGGCCACGTCGGGGAAGGTGAGGCGCCGTCCCCGCCACTGGCCGGCGATGATGCGCAGCTGGTTGCGGGTGCCTCGCTGGCTGGGTGATTTGGCGCGGACTTTCACGGATGGTTGTGCTCGGCAGTGACGCCGGGGCCGGGCCGGCGGGGTGGATGTCGGGCTGCGGTTCGTCCCGTCGAAGTGGTAGGATACACCGCTTCAATGCAGTCAGGTATTGGTGTCCATGGCCGATGATGTCGACAACGGCAACAGCCCTCAGCCGGTGAAAGCCGGTTTTTTTGCCCGTTTCCAGCGCAAGCGCGACGAGGGCGCTGCCGCTGCCCCGGAGCGGCCCCCGTCCGAGACCGATGCGCCCGAAGCCTCCCTCGGCGCCACCGTCGAAGACGCCGAGCAGCCCGCGATGGGCAGCGGCGCGGTGCCCGCCGGGGAGGAAACCACCGGGCGCCTGCGCCGCCTCTTTTCCCTGGGCGGCAAGGGCGATGGGGCGGAGCAACCCGCCGCTGCCGAGCCCCGGGACAAGCCCCGCGACACCCCCATGGGCCGCATCCGCCGGGCTCTCGCCCGGACGGGGCGGGGTATCGGCAATGTCTTTCTCGGCCGCAAGGTCATCGATGATGACCTGTTCGAACTGCTCGAAACCCAGCTGCTTACCGCCGATCTCGGCATCGAGGTCACCGGCGAGGTGATCCGCGCACTCACCGAGCGGGTGCGGCGCAAGGAGCTCGGCGACGCGGATGCCCTGCACCGGGCGCTGCACGATATTCTGGTGGCCATCCTCAAACCCTGTGAGCAGGCCCTCGACGTCACCGGCCACCGGCCCTGCGTGCTGATGGTGGTGGGGGTCAACGGGGTGGGCAAGACCACCACCATCGGCAAGCTCGCCCGCCAGTTGATGGACGGTGGCCGCTCGGTGGTGCTCGCCGCCGGCGACACCTTCCGCGCCGCCGCGGTGGAGCAGCTGCAGGTGTGGGGCGAGCGCAACCGGGTGCCGGTGATCGCCCAGCACACCGGTGCCGACAGCGCCTCGGTGATCTATGACGCCCTGGAGTCGGCCCGGGCGAAGGGCGCCGATGTGCTGATCGCCGACACCGCCGGGCGCCTCCACACCAAGAGCAACCTGATGGAGGAGCTGCGCAAGATCAAGCGGGTCCTCGGCAAGCTCGACGGCGCCGCGCCCCACGAGGTGCTGCTGGTGCTGGACGCGGGCACCGGCCAGAACGCCCTGGTCCAGATGCAGCAGTTCCACGAGGCGGTGGGGGTCACCGGGGTGGTGCTCACCAAGCTCGACGGCACTGCCAAGGGGGGCGTGATCTTCGCCCTGTGCCGGCGCTTTGGCGTGCCGGTGCGCTACATCGGTGTCGGCGAGGGAGTCGAGGATCTGCAACCCTTCCGCGCCGAGGATTTCGTCACCGCGCTGCTGCAAAGGGACGACAGCTGATGATCGGGGGCTGGCGCCATGATCCGCTTCGATAATGTCAGCAAGCGCTATCCCGGCGGGCACGAGGCCCTGGCGGGGCTCAGCCTTCACCTTGCCCCCGGGGAGTTCGCCTTTCTCACCGGCCATTCCGGGGCGGGCAAGAGCACCCTGCTGAAGCTCATCATGCTGATGGAGCGGCCCACGTCCGGGCAGGTGCTGATCAACGGCAAGAACCTCGGGCGACTGCACGACAGCCAGATTCCCTATTACCGGCGGCGTGTAGGGGTCGTGTTCCAGAACCACCATCTGCTGTTCGACCGCACCGTGTTCGACAACGTCGCCCTGCCCCTCCAGGTGGCCGGTCACCCCCCGGAGGACATCGCCAAGCGGGTGCGCGCCGCCCTCGACAAGGTGGGGCTGCTCGCCAAGGAGCGCCAGAACCCCATCACCCTCTCCGGCGGCGAACAGCAGCGGGTGGGCATCGCCCGGGCAGTGGTGCACAAGCCCCGCATCCTGCTGGCGGACGAACCCACCGGCAACCTGGACCCCGAGCTGTCGGTGGAGATCATGAACCTGTTCCGCGATTTCAACCGGGTGGGGGTCACGGTGCTCATCGCCACCCACGATATTGCCTTGATCGCCCCCATGGGCTGTCGCCAGTTGCACCTGCGGGAAGGGCGCCTGGTGGAGGGCGGCGACGATGCCTGAGTCCGGCAAGGCCCGCGCCGGCCGCCAGCCCCGGGGTGCCGTCGGTGCCCAATCCCGCCTCCGTCATCTGCTGGGCAGCTATGCCAGGCATCACCGCGACACCCTGGTGGCCAGCCTCGCGCGGCTCGCCGCTACCCCGCTGCAATCCCTGCTCACCATGCTGGTCATCGCCATTGGCCTGGCGCTGCCCGCCGCCCTGCACACGGCGGTGGACAACCTGCGCCAACTCGGGGGGGAGATCGAGATCAGCGCGCGGATGACCGTATTCCTGCGCCACGGCACGCCGGCGGCGGAGGTGGACGGGCTGCTGGCGGCGTTGCGGGGGATGGACGCTGTCGGCGAAGTCACCCTGGTGACCCCGGAGGAGGCCCTCGCGGAGTTTCGCGCGACCTCGGGATTTGGCGATGCCCTCGACCTGCTGGAAGCCAATCCGCTGCCCGCGGTGGTGCTGGTCGAACCGGCGGAGACGTTCGGCGCCAACCCCGACGAGGTCGCGGGCCTGGCGCGGCAGATCGCTGAACAGGCCGTCGTGGACGAGGTCGCGGTGGACCTCGCCTGGCTCCAGCGCCTCCAGGCCCTGCTGGATATCGGCGGGCAGCTCGCCAACGCCCTGGGAGCTGCCCTGGGGCTTGGGGTGCTGGTGATCATCGGCAACACCATTCGCCTCGGCATCGAGAACCGCCGCGAGGAAATCGTGGTGGTCAAGCTGGTGGGGGGCACCGATCGCTATGTGCGCCGCCCGTTCCTCTACGGCGGGTTCTGGTTTGGCCTCGGCGGCGGGCTGCTGGCCTGGGGGCTGGTGTGGCTGCTGGTGCTGCTGCTGGGGGGCACGGTGGATCGCCTCGCAAGCCTCTATCAAAGCGGGTTCAGCCTTGCGGGGCCCGGTTTCTCGATCCTTTTCCTGCTCCTTGCTGCGGGGGGGCTGCTCGGTCTCGCGGGGGCCTGGATCGCCGTGTCCCGGCACCTGAGCGCCATCCAGCCTGAATAGCAAAATTGCGTTAAAACAGCAGGTTAGTTGAACTTTTCCCCTGTCTGGACATCCAATCGCAAACTGCTACACTAGCCCGTCTTCAAACCGTGAGGCCCGTATGAACAAAAGTTTGCAACCTGTGGCGATGCTGTCTCCCGGGGAGAATCTCGCGTCCTACATGCAGGGTGTCAACGCCATACCCATCCTCAGCATCGAGGAGGAGCGCGATCTCGCCGACCGCCTCTACTACCACGACGACCTGGATGCCGCCCGCAGCCTGGTGTTTTCCCACCTGCGTTTCGTGGTCCATATCGCCCGCTCCTACAACGGCTACGGCCTGCCCCTCGCCGACCTCATCCAGGAGGGCAACGTCGGCCTGATGAAGGCGGTCAAGCGCTTCAACCCCGAGAAGGGCGTGCGCCTGGTGTCCTTCGCCGTGCACTGGATCAAGGCCGAGATTCACGAGTACATCCTGCGCAACTGGCGCATCGTCCGGGTGGCCACCACCAAGGCCCAGCGCAAGTTGTTCTTCAACCTGCGCAGCGCCAAGAAAAGCCTCGGCTGGCTCAACAACGACGAGGCCGCGGCCATCGCCGATGACCTCGGTGTCGAGGTCCACCAGGTGCGGGAGATGGAGCAGCGCCTGTCCGCCCGGGACACCGCCTTCGATGCCCCCGACGACGACGAGGACGACGCCTGGCAGGCCCCGGTCCACTACCTGGAGGATCGCCGCGCCGATCCCGCCCTGCAGCTGGAGGAGTCTGACTGGGAGGAAACCAGCCAGGAGCGCCTGTTCCACGCCCTCTCCGCCCTCGACGAGCGCAGCCGCGACATTCTCCAGCAGCGCTGGCTCAACGACGACAAGGCCACCCTCCACGACCTGGCGGATCAGTACGGCGTCTCCGCCGAGCGTATTCGCCAGCTGGAGCAGAACGCCATGAAGAAGATCCGGGTGGCCATGGAGGCCTGAGCCAGGGCCCCGGGCACGCCGCCCGCTCCACCGAAAAGCCGCGCCCTGGCGCGGCTTTTCCTCTTTCAGATCCCCAAGTTGAAGGGCTCACCATGACCAAATCCCTGGGAATCATCGCCGCCCTGAGCGGTTTCATCGCCGTCGCCTGCGGCGCCTTCGGCGCCCACGGCCTCCGGGCTGTACTGTCCCCCGCCATGCTCGACACCTGGCAGACGGCGGTCAGCTATCAGTTCCACCACAGCCTGGCGCTGCTCGCCCTGGCCCTCTTGCCCGCTGCCCGGGGGGCGCTGTTCCGCTGGGCCGGCTGGCTGTTCGTCGCCGGCATTGGCATCTTTTCCGGCAGCCTCTACGCCCTGGTGTTGCTCGACGCCCGCTGGCTGGGGATGATCACCCCGGTGGGCGGTGTGCTGCTGATGATCGGCTGGGCCACGCTGCTGATCGCCATTGCCCGTCACCGGGATGCCACCTGACCGCCACCCTTCACCGCGCCCCACCGGGAGAGCAAGCCCCCTTGGACATTCGCCCTGAATTCAAGCAGAAAGCCATCCGCAGCTATGTGGTGCGCGCCGGTCGCATGACCGAGGGCCAGCGCCGCGCCTTCGACGACCACTGGCCGGACTATGGCCTGAGTCTCTTCGCCGGCCCCGTCGACTTCGCCGCCGTCTTTGGTCGCGTCGCCCCGGTGGTGCTGGAGATCGGCTTTGGCATGGGGGATTCCCTGCTGGCGATGGCGGCGGCGGAGCCGGACAAGGACTTTGTCGGCATCGAGGTCCACCCCCCCGGGGTGGGGCGGTTGATCAACAACGCCGGGGAGGCGGGACTTCGCAACCTGCGGGTCTACATGGCGGATGCCACGGACGTGATCGACGACTGCATCCCCGATGCCAGTCTCGCCCGCGTTCAGGTGTATTTCCCCGACCCCTGGCACAAGAAGAAGCACAACAAGCGGCGCATCATCCAGCCCGCCTTTGTCGACAAGCTGCGGATGAAGCTTGCCATCGGCGGGCTGCTGCATCTCGCCACGGATTGGCAGGACTACGCCGAAGCCATGCTGGCGGTGATGGACGCCGCCCCCGGCTACGGCAACGTCGACCCCGCGGGGGGCTACGTGCCGCGCCCGGACTTTCGCCCCATCACCAAGTTCGAGAAGCGCGGCGAGCGCCTCGGGCACGGGGTCTGGGACCTGCTGTTTCGCCGCCTGGAGTGAGCCGAAAGACTTTGAAGCGCCCCCTGTGGCCCTTGGGCGTAATCGGGTAACATGGGCCACCTGACTGACAAGGACTCCCCTATGAAAATGAACAGACTGGCCGCCCTGGTGGCCCTGGCGGTGCTCGTCGCGGGCTGCGAAAAGGCCCCCGAGGAAAAGAAGGACGATACGGTTGAGATCACCACCAAGGAGCAGAAGCTGAGCTACATCTTCGGCCAGAACATCGGTGGCCAGTTCAAGGCCGAGGGCATGGATGTGGACGTCACCGCCTTCTCCGCCGGTGTCCAGGATGCCCTGAGCGACGCCGAGCCGAAGCTTGCCCAGGACGATGTCATCGCCGTGCTGGAATCCTTCCAGCAGGAGCAAATCGCCGCCCGCGAAGCGGAGAACAGCGCCCTGGCGGACAAGAACCAGGCCGAGGGCGATGCCTTCCTCGCCGAGAACGGCAAGAAGGAAGGGGTCGTCACCCTGGAGAGCGGCCTCCAGTACAAGATTCTCGAGGAGGGCGATGGCCCCTCCCCCGCCGCCGAGGACACCGTCGAGGTGCACTACACCGGCACCCTGATCGACGGCACCGAGTTCGACAGCTCCCACCGCCGCGGCGTGCCCGCCACCTTTGGCGTCAATCAGGTGATCCCGGGCTGGACCGAGGCCCTGCAATTGATGAAGGAAGGCGCCAAGTGGCAGCTGGTCATTCCGCCGGCCCTGGCCTACGGCCCGGGCGGCACCGGCGGCCCCATCGGCCCGAACCAGACCCTGATCTTCGAGGTGGAACTGCTCAAGGCCAAGGTCGAGGAATGACCTGAACCCCTCAGACACGAAAAACCCCCGGCATGCCGGGGGTTTTTCGTTTTGGGGCGCCCTGTTTCAACCCTTTGCCGGCCGCGCCACCTGCCACAGGTTGAGGAGGATGATCAGCGCGAAACACAGCAGCAGCCAGCCGGCGATGCTGAGGCCGAGAAAGCTCCAGTCCACCTTGGCGCAGTTGCCATCCCCCTGCAGCAGCATCGGCAACCACTCCCCGACACTGAAGCGGTCCATGAGGAAATCCGCCGGGGGGCCGCAGGCGGGCACCTGGTCCTCCGGCAGGCTCTGCAGCCACAGCTGGCGAATGGAGAAGCCACTGCCGCCGGCGGCGGCGAGGGCGCCGAGCAGCCCGTAGGCGCGGATGCCGGCGGCGCCCGGATTGTGGAGCGCCGCGAGCAGGGCGATGGCGCCGGTGACCACCACGAACACCCGTTGCACGATGCACAGGTAACAGGGGGCGAGCCCCATGCCGTACTGCATGTAGAGGGCGATGGCCATCAGGGCGCCGCAGCCCAGGGCGATCAGCGAGAAGCATTGGCGGGAGCTGGGCATGGTCAGGGTTCCTGGCGATGGGGACGGGCGGATTCTAGCAGGTCCGCCATCAGGGTTTCGAAGGCCTGCTCCAGGAAGGGGCGATCCTGCTCCAGGGCCGGCCAGGCCTCACCGAGGGGTACCGGGCGGCTGAGACGCCTGCCGACATTGTCGAGCATGGTGGGCAGCCGCTCCCCGGCACGGTAGCTTTCAAGCCAGGCAACCTGGGGCGCCACCCGGCTGAAGTGCAGGGCGCGGGGTGGCAGAATTTCCCGGTGGCGGGCGAGATGCCGATAGAAACAGCCACAGAATTCCTCCAGGGACGCGGCATGGTAATCGTCCCAGCGGCACGCCAGCAGGTGGTCGAAGTAGATGTCGAGGAGGATGCCCCGGTAGCGGCGCCACTCCCCGGGCAGGCGCCGGGTGGCGGCCATGAACGATGGATGGCTGTCGGTGAGGGTGTCGATGTGGCGATGCAGGCGGATGCCCTGTTCCACCCGGGCGGGCAGCTCGCCCCGCAACGGGCCCTTGACGAAATCCCCCAGCAGGCCGCCCACCTGCATGTCCCGGTCGGGGCCGGAGAGCAGCAGGTGGGCCAGGTAGTTCACGGCTGGAACGGGAGGCCGTACTGGCCGTAGTAACCGGCCAGGAAGGTCTCGAAGTCGAGGCTGTCGCTGGCCTCGATGGCGGCCTGGTCGGCGAGGGACTTGGCCGCCAGCTGGCGGTAGTAGTCCGCTACTGCCGGGTCGAGGGACTCGGCGACGAACCCGTCGCGCCGCGCGCGGGCCTGGCGCAGGCCGAGCTGGAAATAGCTGATGCGCTCGCCCTTGAGTATGTCGAGGATCCGCGCCGACGGGGTGAGACCGGGATCGTCGAGGCGCGGCGCCAGGCTTGCCAGGGCGTCGCCGTGGTGGCGGGTGCCGGTGGCGTCGTCCAGCAGGCGGGCCACCGGCGCCATGGCGGCGAACAATTCCTTGCCCCAGACCGGCAGGCTGACATCGGCGCCGTTGCGCTTTAACCGCAGCAGCGGATCGCGGCCGCGGTAGACCACCTGCTTCTGGTTGTCGAGGACCTCGCGGTACTCCCGGTCATCGGTACAGGGGCTGTCGGCCATCAGGCAATAGAGCAGGAAGACGTCGAGAAAGTGGATCTGTTCGGCGTCGATGCCCACCGGATCGAAGGGGTTCAGGTCGATGCAGCGCACCTCGACATACTCCACTCCCCGTTCGCCGAGGGCCTTGATGGGGGTCTCCCCCGGGCGGGTGGTGCGCTTGGGGCGGATGGTGCCGTAGAACTCGTTCTCGATCTGCAGCAGGTGGGTGCTCAGTTGCCGGTAGTTGCCGGCGGCGTCCTTGAGGCCGATGGCTTCGTAGGGCGGATAGGGGTGGGTCAGCGCGCCCCGCAGGGTGTCGATGTAGCTGTCGAGGTTGTTGTAACACACCGTCAGCGCCTCCTGGGCGCTGCTCTGGTAGCCGAGATCCCCCATCCGCAGGGAAGTGGCGAACGGCGTGTGCAGGCTGTGGACGTCGTCACCCACCGGCACCAGTTGGTGCTGCATGTTGCGAACGTAGGAGCGGCACACCGCCGGCGCCGCGCCAAACAGGTACAGCAGCAGCCAGGTGTTGCGGCGGAAGTTGCGGATCAGGTCGAAGTAGCGCTGGGTCTTGTAGTGGTGAAAGCTGTCGGTGTTGCCGCTCGCGGTCTGCAGCAGGCTCAGGCACTCCTCCGGCACCGACCAGTTGTAGTGGATCCCGGCGATGGTCTGCATCACCCGGCCATAGCGGTGGCCGAGGCCGAGGCGGTAGACGGTTTTCATTTGCCCGATGTTGGAGCTGCCGTAGCTGGCCACCGGCACCTGGTCGTCGCTGCTGATGGCGCAGGGCATGCTGTTGACCCACAGCATCTCGTCGCCGATGTTGCGGTAGATGAAGCGGTGGATGTCGGTGAGGATGTCGAGCAGCTCGCTGACGCTGGTCACCGGCGGGGTGATCATCTCCAGCAGGGCCTCGGAATAGTCCGTGGTGATGCGCGGATGGGTGAGCGCCGAGCCGAGGGACGGCGGGTGTGGCGTGGCCGCCAGCTGCCCCTCGCCACTGACCCGGAGGCTCTCCTTTTCGAGGCCCCGCTTGATGGTGGTCAGCAGCAGGCGGTTCTCCGGCGCGGAGAGTATCCGCAGGGCTTGGTTGAAGTCGGACACGGGGCTTCCTGGGGTTGGGGGTTCAGGCGACGCTGGTGGCAACCAGCGCGTCCAGCCTCGGGCGCCCCCGGTCGTCGGCGGCGCAGGGCACGACCTTGGCGCGCAGCCGTATGTCGCGGGCGTTCAGTTCGATGAGCTGGTTCAGGGCAACATCCCTGTGGGGGCTGTGAAACAGGGCGCCGCTATCGTCGGCGCCGACCCAGTTCAGTTGCCTGTCGAGAAAATCTCCCCGGGAATTCTGGATGATGAACAGCGTGGTGGTCATGCGTGCGCGGGTGGAATCAGGGGCCAAGGAGGGCCAAGTGTAGCGCAATCGGTGCCTGCCGCAATCGCCATTTGGCACGGCCATATTCCCGTCACAAAGCCTTCCCAGAATGGGCTCGACCAGGGTTTCGACGGGAGAGCGGCCATGAAAGTCACGGTGATGGGCAGTGGTTATGTGGGGCTGGTGACGGCGGCGTGCCTCGCCCAGGTGGGGCACCAGGTGCACTGCTTCGACGTGGATGGGGAGCGGATCGCGCGCCTCGAGCGGGGCGAGGTGCCGCTGTTCGAGCCGGGGCTCGACGCCGTCATCGCCGCCGCCAGGGCCGCCGGGTCGCTGGCCTTCAGCGCCGACGAGGCCAGCGCCATCCGCCATGGCCAGTTGATCTTCATCGCCGTGGGCACGCCCCAGGATGCCAGCGGCGCGGCCGACATCGGCGCGGTGCTCGCCGCCGGCATGATCGGCCAGTACCTGGAGGCCCCCGCGGTGGTGATCACCAAGTCGACGGTGCCGGTGGGCACCACCCAGCGGGTGCGGGACACGGTCGCCCGCACCCTCAAGGCCCGCCACGCCAGCATCGCCTTCGACGTGGCGTCCAATCCCGAATTCCTCAAGGAGGGCAGCGCGGTCGGCGATTTCATGAAGCCGGACCGTATCCTGGTGGGTACCGATTCCCCCAAGGTGGAAAAGCTGCTGCGCCAGCTCTACGCCCCCTTCAACCGCAACCACGAGCGCCTGATGGTGATGGATATTCGCTCGGCGGAACTCACCAAGTACGCCGCCAACGCCATGCTCGCCACCAAGATCAGTTTCATCAACGAGATCGCCAACATCGCCGAGCGCCTCGGGGCGGATGTCGAGAAGGTGCGCCAGGGTATCGGCGCGGACCCGCGCATCGGCTACCACTTCATCTACCCCGGTTGCGGCTACGGCGGCTCCTGTTTTCCCAAGGATGTGGCGGCCCTGGAGGCGAGCGCCATTGCCGAGGGCTATCGCCCGCAATTGCTGCGGGCGGTGCGGGAGGTCAACGCCCGCCAGCGGGAGCGCCTGTTCGAGAAGATCCGCGCCTACTTCGACGGCGATCTCAAGGGGCGGGTGATCGCCCTCTGGGGGCTTTCATTCAAGCCCCGCACCGATGACATGCGGGAGGCCCCGAGCCGGGCGCTGATGGAATCCCTGTGGGACGCCGGCGCCCGGGTGCGGGCCTACGACCCCGCCGCCCTGGACGCGTGCCGCCAGCTCTACGGCGACCGCCCGGGGCTGACCCTGGTGGACAGCCAGGACGCCGCCCTCGACGGCGCCGATGCCCTGGCCATCTGCACCGAGTGGAAGTCCTTCTGGGCGCCGGACTTCGCCCTGATCCGCGCCAGGCTCGCCCAGCCGGTGATCTTCGACGGTCGCAACCTGTTCGACCCGGACACGGTGGTGGCGGAGGGCCTCGACTACGTGGGCATCGGCCGGGTTGGCCTGCGGGCGGTGGAAGGGTCTCGACTGGCCCGTATCGACGCCGCCTGAGGAGGGGTTCCAGGCAGGGAGCGAATCAGCCCTTGCCCGCCAGGGCCGGCAGGCGCAGCAACTTGGGGGTGGTTTCGTCGTTGGCGGCGCGGTCGCACTTGAGGGCCTGTTGCAGGTCGCCCCAGTGGAGCAGTTCGAGGCGGCCGTCCCGGTGTTCCACCAGGGCGGTGCAGCTTTCGATCCAGTCGCCGTCGTTACAGTACAGCACGCCGTCGATGGCGCGGATCTCCGGCTGGTGGATGTGGCCGCAGACGATGCCGTCGAGGCCGCGCCGGCGCGCCTCCTGGGCGGCGGCGTTTTCGAAGGCGTCGATGGCGGCGCGGGCGTTCTTCACCCGGTTCTTGATGTAGTAGGCCAGGGACCAGTAGGGCAGACCCAGCCAGCCCCGCAGGCGGTTGCCCCAGCGGTTGAGGAACAGCAGCAGGTCGTAGCCCAGGTCCCCCGCCAAGCGGTGCATCAGGCCACAGCGCACGGCGTGGTCGAACTGGTCGCCGTGGAGCAGCAGCAGGCGCTTGCCGTTGGCGGTGGTGTGGATCGCCTCGGCGAGGATCTCGATATTGAGCAGGGTGTTGCCGCACAGTTCGCGGCTGTACTCGTCGTGGTTGCCGGGGATGTACACCACCCGGGTGCCCGCCGCCGCCAGGGCGAGCAGCTTGCGCAGCACCGCCTGGTGGCTCTCCGGCCACAGAAAGTGGCGCTTCATGGCCCAGAAATCCACCACATCCCCCACCAGATAGATCACATCGGCGCGGGCCCGTTCGAGAAAGTCGAGGAGGAACTCCGCCCGGCAGCCCTTGTAGCCCAGGTGGATGTCCGACAGCCAGATGCTGTTGAACGGGGGCGTGGTGGCGCGGGGGATATCAGCCATGGTAGTCCAGCCTCGCGGGTGAGGGATGCACCGGCAGGGCGGCGTCGGTGCGGGTGGCGGGGGTGATATCCGGCAACTCGGTGGCCGCCCAGAGGCGCGCCGACAGGTCGGCGATGGGTTCCCGGGCGCCGTCGATGAGCCAGGCGCAGATCGCCGCTGCCACGTTGGGGTAGCGGATGCGGGTGCCCCCGGCGCTCGCCAGCCAGCGCCGCACCCTGTCGATATCGAGCCCGGTCATGGTGTGGCCGTAGCCGAGCAGATCGAGGGCGAGGGCGTTGGAGTACTGCTCCGGCTGCCCCGCCACGGGCTTGACCAGCAACTTCTTGCCCAGCTGCAGGGTCTCGCTGGCCAGCTCGAAACCGGCGTTGCAGATCACCCCCTCGCAGCGCAGCAGGTCGGCCTGAAAGCCGTCCCGGCACGGCATATGCCATTCCACATGGGGTTGGCGGTGGGCGGGGGCTTGGGCCTCCCCGGCATCCGGGTGGTAGACCAGGAAGCGCTGGCCCTCGAAGTGGCCCAGCAGCGCGACGATGGCGGCGATGCTCTCGAACGGCAGGTAGACGAGGATCAGCCCCCGCTCCAGACTCAGGTTGTGGCTCGCCACCGGGGCGATGGGGGGCAGGATCGGCTGGTTGAAATGGTGCCAGTGCAGCCCCAGGGTGGTGCTGGCGGGGGCGAAGCCCCGCATCAGCCACTGCTGGCCCGGACTGCCCCGGTGCTGGGGAATGGGGTGGCGGAAGGCGTACTGGTGGCCGAGGCCCACCGCCGGGCGCTTGCGCAGTTTCGCGGCCCAGGCGGTGATCGGCTCGTAGTCGCTGAGGACCAGGTCGTAGCCGTCCAGATCGAGGGCGCGGATATCGCCGATAAAGTTGAGTGGCCGGCACTCCCTGAGGGTGGCGAAGGGGTCGATGCGACCCTCCCGCACGGCGAAGGTGAGCCCGTCCCGGTGCTGAAAGTCGCCAAAGGGCTCCATGTCGAACAGCCGCTCCCGGGGGCGGCCGGAGAACAGGTAGTCCACCGCGATGCCGGCCCGGGCCAGCTCCGGCGCCATGGCCCGCGCCCGGGTGATGTGGCCGTTGCCGGTGCCCTGGACGCCGTAGAGAATCCTCATGCCGACACTCCCGCCGCGCACCAGGCGATGGTGGAGCCCATGGCCGCCCCGGCGACGATGTCGGTGGGGAAGTGCACCCCGAGGGTCACCCGCGACACCCCCACCAGCGCCGCCCAGGCGAGGGCGAGGGGCGCCACCGCCGGGAAGAACAGGCACAGCAGCACGGCGGTGAGGAAGGCCCCGGAGGTGTGGCCGGAGGGAAAGCTGAACTGGTCGGAGGGAATGATGAAGCTCTGGTAGCCGGGCAGCGCCGAGGCCGGGCGATTGCGCCTGAGGCTGTTCTTCAGGATCCAGTAGAGGGGCCGTTCGGCGGCGAACCCGAGGACCATGGCGAGGGCCAGGCGCCCGCCCTGGACGGGGTCCAGCAGGTAGAGCCCGAGGGCGAGCAGGGGATACCCGAAGCCATCGGCGGTGCGGGACATTCCCCGCGCCAGTCGCGCCAGCAGGTTCAGGCGCTTGCGCTTCATGGTCCAGTGGAAGATCACCACATCCAGCTGGTGGAGTAGCAGGAGGACTTGCAGGCTTTTCGCGGCGGTCTTGTTCATGGCCCAAGACTAGGCGCGCATTGTGACAGGGACGTAACGTTACCCTGACGTTTCGATGACAAACCCAGCAATGTAAATGTTGGCAAGCACGGTTCCCAACTCCCCGGTCGACCGTTACGATTCAGCCCCGTGGCAGGCGTCCGGTGGCAGGCATCCATAAGCAAAGGCCGCTCCGGCCTGCGGACCTTTCCCCCGGCAGGAACCCGACCTTGAGCGTCCAGCGAACGAAACGCCTTTCCGTGGTGGCGATACTTGCCGCCGGCCTGTTGCTCTCCTACCTGATCGTGGCCATGAAGCCGAACCCCGCCCCCCAGGCGCCGGCTCCGGAACGGGCCCACCCGGCGCGGGTGGTGGCGGTGCGCCACGTCGACAGCCCGGTGACGGTGATAAGTCAGGGCACCGTCACCCCCAAGACCGAGATCGATGTCACCAGCCAGGTGGCGGGCCAGGTGGTGGAGGTGTCCCCGGGCTTTGCCGCCGGCGGCTTCTTCGCGGCAGGGGAGGTGCTGTTGCGCATCGACCCCCGGGACTACGAGATTCGCCTGGTGCAGGCCGAGGCCCGCCTCGCGGAGGCCCGCAAGACCCTCGCCCTCGAACAGGGCCAGGCCCGCCAGGCGGCGCGGGAATGGCGCGAACTGGGCAACCCCGAGGCCAATGCCCTGTCCCTGCGCAAACCCCAGCTGGCCGCCGCCGAGGCCGCCGTGAAGGCCGCCGAGGCGGAGGTGCGCCAGGCCCGGCTCGATCTCGAGCGCACCGCCATTCGCCTGCCCTTCGCCGGGCGGGTGGCGAGCACCGAGGTCAACCTCGGCCAGTATCTCACCGCCGGGCGCGCCCTCGCCCGGGTGTTTTCCAGCGAGGTGATGGAGGTGCGCCTGCCCCTCACCGCCCACCAGATGCGCCTGCTCAACCTCAAGGCCGACAGCGACAGCCTGACGCCCCTGGCGGTCAGCCTCGGTTTCACCGTCGATGGCCACGCCTACCGCTGGCAGGGGAAGGTGGTGCGGGCCGAGCCCCGGGCCGACCCCGACAGCCGCCTGTTCCATGTGGTGGCGGAGGTGCGCGACGCCTACGACGTGGGCGAGGATGGCCATCCGCCGCTGCTGGCCGGCACCTTCGTTGAGGCCGCCATCACCAGCAACCCCTTCCGCGACGTGGTGGCACTGCCCCGCACCGCTCTCCAGCAGCGGGACAGGGTCATGGTGCTCGACGGCGAGGGGCGGCTGCGCTTCGCGGTGGTCGACGTGCTGCAACTGAGCGGCGACGGCCTGGTGGTAAGGGGGCTCGACGAGGGTACCCTGGTGCTGGTGGAGCCGCCGGGCTTCATGGAGATCGGCGGCATCTATGAGCCGGTGTTCGTGGACGGCGGGGAGTCCGAGGGATGAACGCCCTGCTCGCCTGGTTCGTCAAAAATCCCGTCGCCGCCAACCTGCTGATGCTGATCATCATCGCCGGCGGCCTGGTGGCGAGCACCCGCATCGACAACGAGTTCTTCCCCGATTTCCAGCCCAACATCGTCCAGGTCAGCGTTCCCTACCCGGGCGCCGGGCCGCTGGAGGTGGAGGAGCAGATCTGCATCAAGATCGAGGAGGCGATCTCCGATGTGCAAGGCATCAAGGAGGTAAAGTCCACCGCCAGCCAAGGGATCGGCACGGTCACCATCGAGACCGTGGAGGGCTGGGATGTGCAGCGCATGGTCAGCGACGTGAAAACCCGGGTGGACGCCATCAGCACCTTTCCGGTGGATGTGGAGCGGCCCATCGTCAGCGACCTCAGCCTCGGCACCCAGGTGATCCAGCTGGTGCTGTTTGGCGGCCACGACGAGCAGGCCATCAAGGATCTCGCCCTCGACCTCAAGGACAAGCTCAACCTGCTGCCCGGGGTGAGCCAGGTGAACATCAACGGCACCCGGGAGTCGGTGGTGACCGTGGAGGTCTCCGAGAGCACCCTCAGGGCCTACGGTCTCAGCTTCGCGGACATCGCCGCCATCATCCGCGACAGCTCCATCAACCTGCCCGCCGGCCAGATGCGCAATCCCGCCGGCGACATCCAGTTGCAGATCTACGGCCAGGACTACCGCGCCGAGGATTTCGCCGACATCGTGGTGGTGAGCGGCCGCGACGGCGGCCAGGTGCGGCTGGGGCAGATCGCCACCCTCAGGGACACCTTCGAGGAAAAGAACTTCCTGGTGGAATACGAGGGCCAGATCGCCGCCCAGCTGACGGTGCTGGCGGGGGAGAGCCCCGACACCATCGGCACCTCGGCGCTGGTGCAGGACTATATCGCCAGCCACCGGGACGACCTGCCCCCCGGGTTTCGCCTGGAGGTGTGGAACGACAACAGCCTGTACCTCAAGGACCGCCTCAACCTGCTGATGGTCAATTCCCTCCAGGGCCTGGCGCTGGTGTTCGTCCTGCTCTTGCTGTTCCTGCGGCCGCTGCTGGCGGTATGGGTCTGCACCGGCATCGCCGTGGCCTACCTCGGCACCCTGTGGAGCATGTCCCTGATGGGGGTGAGCATCAACGTGGTGTCCACCTTCGCCTTTTTGCTGATTCTCGGCATCGTGGTCGATGACGCCATCGTCATCAGCGAGAACATCTACTCGATGCACGAGCGCAACGTGCGGGGCCCCATGGCCGCCATCGCCGGGGTGACCGACATCGCCAAGCCGGTGATCCTCGCGGTGCTCACTACCCTGATCGTGTTCGTGCCGATGCTGGCCATGCCCGGTACCATGGCCCAGCTGTTCACCCCCATTCCCATCGTCGCCATCGCCGCCCTGACCTTTTCCCTGGTGGAGTCCCTGCTGATCCTGCCCAGCCACCTCAGTGGCCTCAAGGCCGAAAAGCCCCCCGCCAATCCTGCGACGCGCCTCCTGGCCCTCTGCCGCCACGGTTTCAACCGGGGCCTCAACCGCTTCAGCTTCCGTATCTACCAACCCCTGCTGGAACGCTGTCTGCGCAATCGCGGCGCCACCCTGGCACTGTTCCTGGCGATATTGATGATGTGCCTGTCGGTGTTTGCCGGCGGCTGGCTGCCGGTGCGCCTGACCCCGGAGATCGAAACCGAAAACCTCATCGCCGAGGCCCAGTTCCAGGAGGGCGCGGGTTTTGCCCACGTCCTTGCCGTCAAGGAGCAGATCATGGACGGCTTCGAGCGGGTGCGCCGCGAGCCGGACATGGTGGGTTTTGACGGCCAGCCCATCGTCACCGGGAGCTTTCTGGTGGTGGACGGCGACAAGGTGACCCTGCGCATCAACCTCATCAAGAACGGCGAGCGTGCCCTCACCAGTGTCGATATCGAAAACCGCATCAAGAAGGCCATCGGCGAGATCCGGGGGGTGAAGAGTTTCAATGTCTCGTCGTCCCTCTTTGGCCTGAGCAAGGACATGTCCTTTCGGCTCTCCGGCGCGGATATCGATGAACTCGACGCCGCCCGCCATCACCTGCGGGAAGTGCTGGCCAGCTACGCCGGGGTGGTGGATATCACCGACAGCCTGTCCTCGGCGCGGCAGGAAATCCGCATTGCCCTGAAGCCCCACGCGGAGACCCTGGGGCTCGACCTCGCCGATATCGCCCGCCAGGCGCGCCACGCCTTCTACGGGGCCGAGGCCCAGCGCATTCCCCGCCTCAGGGAGGACGTGCGGGTGATGGTGCGCTACCCGGCGGACCAGCGCGGCACCCTGGAGTACCTGGAGGACATGCGTATCCGCCTGCCGGATGGTCGCGGCATCCCCTTCTCCGAGGTGGCCACCGCGGAGTTCGTCCCCGGCTATACCACCATTACACGCACCGACCGCCAGCGGGTGGTGAGTGTCTTCGCCGACGTGGTGCCTGGCGCCGCCGTGGCCAACGAGATCGTCCAGACAGTGCTGGCCAATCACCAGGTGGACATGAAAGAGCGCTTCCCATCGGTGACGGTCGGGCTCGAAGGCCAGCAGCGGGAGCAGGGGGAGTTCTTCCAGACCATGCTGATCGGCGCGGCCTTCGCCCTGTTCTGCATGTACGCCGTCCTGGCGGTGGAGTTCAAGTCCTACCTGCAGCCACTGTATGTGCTGAGCGCGGTGCCCTTTGGCGCCGCTGGCGCCATCATCGGGCACCTCCTCGTGGGCATGGATTTCTCCATGCCCTCTGGCATCGGCATGCTCGCCACCGCCGGTGTGGTGGTCAACGCCAACCTGGTGCTGATCGACTGCATCAACAAGCTGCGGGCCGCCGGCGCGGACATGGAAGCAGCGGTGCGACAGGCGGCGAGGGAGCGGCTGCGGCCCATCCTGCTCACCACCATCACCACCTTCTTCGGCCTGATGCCGATTCTGATGGAACCCTCAACCTCGGCGGCAGCCCTGAAGCCCGTGGTGGTGTCCCTGTCCTTCGGGGTGGTGTTCGCCACCGGCATCACCCTGCTGATGGTGCCGGCCATGTACCTGGTGTTCGAGACCCTCAAGGCGCGCCTGGGATTTGGCGCCCGTGCGGAAGTGGTGGTGTAAGGCGCCACGGAGCGGTCGTCATCGCGGCGTCAGGGATCCCGAAAAAACACCGCCACCCACACCGTGTCCGTTGCCGGGTCGGTCCATAGCACCCGGTGGCGGCGGTGGGCCGGCAGGAGGATATGATCGCCTGGGCCGAGATGCACCAGATTCACCTCCCCGTCAATGGCGAGGGTCGCGGCGCCACTGACCAGCAGCACCCACTCGTGTTCGTCCTGATCGTACCACTGGCCCTGCGGCGTGCAATGGCCCCGGGAGACGATGCGCTCGACGCGGACGTTGTGGCCCTCGGCCAGAGTCTCGAGCAACTCGTCCGGGAGCGCGGCGGGAATATTGGCAAACAGGTTTGTCGTCATGGGGTTTCTGCTCCAGGGGCGAGCCCCGGGGCTCGGTCACAATCCCAGGCTCTCCCAGATCGCATCCACCCGCTTCACCACCGCCTCGTCCATGGCAATGGGGGTACCCCATTCCCGGGTGGTTTCCCCCGGCCACTTGTTGGTGGCGTCGAAGCCGATCTTGCTGCCGAGGCCCGACACCGGGGAGGCGAAGTCGAGGTAGTCGATGGGGGTGTTGTCGATGATTACCGTGTCGCGGCCCGGGTCCATGCGGGTGGTCATGGCCCAGATCACGTCCTGCCAGTTGCGGGCGTCGACGTCGGCGTCGGTCACCACCACGAACTTGGTGTACATGAACTGGCGCAGGAACGACCAGACCCCGAGCATGATGCGCTTGGCGTGGCCCGGGTACTGTTTGTTGATGGTCACCACCGCGAAGCGGTAGGAGCAGCCCTCCGGCGGCAGGTAGAAGTCGACGATCTCCGGAAACTGCTTCTGCAGCAGGGGCACGAACACCTCGTTCAGCGCCACCCCGAGAATCGCCGGCTCGTCCGGCGGGCGACCGGTGTAGGTGCTGTGGTAGATGGGGTCGCGGCGGTGGGTGATGCGGTCGATGGTGAACACCGGGAAGCTGTCCACCTCGTTGTAATAGCCGGTGTGATCGCCAAAGGGGCCTTCCGGTGCCATGTCGCCGGGGTGGATGTGGCCCTCGAGGATGAATTCCGCCGAGGCGGGCACCTGCAGGTCGGAACCCAGGCACTTCACCACCTCGGTCTTGTCGCCCCGCAAGAGGCCCGCGAAGGCGTATTCCGACAGGGAGTCCGGCACCGGTGTCACCGCGCCGAGGATGGTGGCCGGGTCTGCACCCAGCGCCACCGCCACGGGGAAGGGTTCCCCGGGGTGTTTCAACTGCCAGTCGCGAAAATCCAGGGCGCCGCCCCGGTGGGCCAGCCAGCGCATGATGGCGCGGTTGCGGCCGATCACCTGCATGCGGTAGATGCCGAGGTTCTGGCGCGGCTTCTCGGGGCCCCGGGTTACCACCAGGGGCCAGGTGATCAGCGGGCCGGCGTCCCCCGGCCAGCAGGTTTGCACCGGAATGCTGCCGAGGTCCACGGCATCCCCTTCCAATACCACCTCCTGGCAGGGGGCACTTCTCACTTCCTTCGCGGGCATGTTGAGCACCTGCTTGAACTCGTGGCGTTTCGACCACAGGTCCTTGAGGCCCTTGGGCGGCTCCGGTTCCTTGAGAAAGGCCAGCAGCTTGCCCACTTCCCGCAGGGCTGCCACATCTTCCTGACCCATGCCGAGGGCCACCCGCTCCGGGGTGCCGAAGAGGTTGGCAAGTACGGGAATCGAATGTCCCTTGACGTTCTCGAACAGCAGGGCGGGGCCGCCCCGCTTGAGGGTGCGGTCGCAGATTTCGGTGATTTCCAGGTGCGGGTCCACTTCCACGGCGATGCGCTTCAGTTGGCCGCGCTGTTCGAGAAAGCGAATGAAGTCGCGCAGATCAGTGTATTTCACGGGGCGGGTTCACGGCGGGGAGTATTGTGTGGGCCGAAAGTGTTGCCCTATAGTGCCGCGATTGCAAGCGCCCCGGCCGGGGCCGTACTGGAGAAAACACGGTGCTCTACCCCTTGCTCGCGGCGGTCACGGCACTGGTCCACGGCGGTTTTGTGGTGTTCGTGGTATTTGGGGGGTTGTTGATTCCCTGGCTGCCGTGGGTGCCCTGGCTGCATCTGCCCTGTGCGTTCTACGGCGTTCTCATCATGGTGTTCAATTGGCGCTGCCCCCTCACCGACCTGGAAATCCACCTGCGCCAGCGGGCCGGGGAGCGGGTGGAATGGTCGGAATTCCTGCACCGCTACCTGTGGTCGAGGCTGGGGATCAGTGGCCGCGAATGGTTCATTGTGCCCGCCCTGGTGATAGCCCTGCTGCTGTGCAACTGGGGCCCCTACCAGCGGCTGTTGTAACGCGGCGGCACGGTCAGTCGGCGAAGGGCGACGGCGGAGCCGATGCCTTGCCACCGCCCTCGGGCATCCGGGTGGCGAGAACCTTGTCGATGCGCTTGCCGTCGAGGTCCACCACTTCCAGGCGCCAGTTGTCCCACATCGCGGTGTCGCCGGTGTGTGGGACGCGTCCGAGCAACCACATCATCATGCCGGACAGGGTGTGATAGCGGGCCTTGTCTTCCTCGGGCACCGTGCGCAGGCTCAGGCAGTCCTTGAGTTCGTGGATGGGAATCAGGCCGTCGAGCAGCCAGGAGCCATCCTCTCGCTGGAAAGCCCGAGCTTCCTCCAGGTTGTTCGACTGGAATTCACCGGTCACCGATTCCAGCAGATCGTGCAGGGAGACGATGCCCTGCAGGTCGCCGTACTCGTCCACCACGAATACCATGCGACAGTTGTGGGCGCGAAACTGGTGGAGCAACTCCATGCCGGTCAGCGAGGTGGGCACGAAGATGGCGGGCTGGAGGTTGTCGGTGAGATCCACCGGCTGGCCGTTGAGGGTCTGGTTGACCAGCTGTTTCGCGCTCAGCACACCGAGGATGTCGTGCAGGCCGCCCCGGCACACGGGGAAGCGGGAATGGCTCGATTCGGTGATCATGGCCAGGTTCTCTTCCCAGGGGCGCTGGATGTCGATCCACACCAGATCGGCCCGGGGCACCATCAGCGAGCCGATCCGTCTCTCGTCGAGGCGGAAGACATTGCGCACCATCTCGTGTTCGCTCTTTTCGATGACGCCCGATTCCGAACCCTCGTGGAGGATGGCGTGGATCTCTTCCTCGGTGATGCCGGAGCCCTGGGTGTCGTGCTGGCCGAGGAGGCGCAACAGCAGTGCGGTCGAGCCCGCCAGCAGATGCACGAAGGGACGCGCTCCGGCGGAGAGGATGCGCATCGGCCGAGCCACCAGGCGGGCGATGGTTTCCGGGTGGAGCTGGCCGATGCGCTTGGGTACGAGTTCGCCCACCACGATGGACAGATAGGTGATGACCACTACCACCAGGGTGGTGGCACCGATCTCGCTGACTTCCCGGTCGATGGCAAACCCCTGTAGCCACAGCGCCAGGGGTTCGGCCAACACCGCCTCGCCGACGATGCCGTTGAGAATGCCGATGGAGGTGATGCCGATCTGGATGGTGGAGAGGAAGCGGGTGGGGTGTTCGCCGAGGGCAAGTGCGCTGGCCGCGCCCGCGTCGCCCTCATCCGCCAGTCGCGCCAGGCGGGCGCGGCGGGCGGTGACGAGGGCAATTTCGGACATGGCGAACAGTCCGTTGAGAACGATCAGGGTGATCAGCAGGGCAATTTCCATGGCGGGGCGTCGGTAGGGTGATGGAGGGAGTGCTGCGTGCCGGGGAGGTTCATCGCCCGGTCTGCGGACTCGAAGACCGGGGCGCGATGCGACGCCCGGTGACAAAGGGAGAGTGACGGTGTTCGTGCTTGCTGGCCCTGGGCCAGGGGGGCGGGTATTCCGCGGCGCTGGTATTCATTGGCGGGGGCTCGCAAGCCCCGGTGGATCCTGAGGGTGTCTGGGCGGGGATCATAGCGGCAATCGAGATCGATGTCAGCGGTGCCAGCTTGACATCCCCTCGTCCCCGCCTACACTGGCCGGCACAAGGGGAGTAGCTTTACCGTCGCGTTATCGTCACCACGGCGTCCCGTCCAGGGGCTCCCGGTAACGCGGGCAACCAGCCGGTTGCAAGCGAGACCTTGCCGAAGGGCAAGGTGTGCGCGTCAGTCGCAAAAGGCCTGTGCCCTTCGGGACCAGGCCTTTTTGACGTTTGCAACGGGAGTTCTTTATGGAAACAGTGGGTAATCCCTGGCTTTGGCTGGCATTCGCCACCGTGGTGGTGGTGATGCTGGCGATCGATCTGCTGGTAATGAAGGGTGGTCACCGCCACCGGGTGTCGCTGAGGGAGGCGGCCGGTTGGTCGCTGGCCTGGGTGGCGGTGGCCCTCGCCTTCAATGCCGGTTTCTGGTGGTATCTGGATGCCACCCTGGGGCGGGCGGTGGCGAACGAGAAGGCCCTCGCCTTTCTCACCGGTTATCTGGTGGAGAAGTCCCTGGCGGTGGACAACGTCTTCGTGTGGATGATGATCTTCAGCTTCTTCGCGGTGCCCCTCGATCTGCAGCGGCGGGTGCTGCTCTACGGCATCATCGGCGCCATCGTATTGCGCACCCTGATGGTGCTGGGGGGCAGCTGGCTGATCAGCGAGTTCCACTGGATACTCTATATTTTCGGCCTGTTTCTCGTGGTCACCGGCATCAAGATGGCGTGGTTCGCGGACCACAGCCCTGACCTCGCCCAAAACCCCCTGGTGCGCTGGATCCGCAACCACTACCCGGTGACGGATCAACTGGAGGGTGAGCGTTTCTTCGTGGTGAGAAACGGCGTGCGGATGATGACGCCGCTGTTCCTGGCCCTGGTGCTGGTGGAGATCTCCGATGTGATCTTTGCGGTGGACAGTATCCCGGCGATCTTCGCCATCACCACCGATCCCTTCATCGTGCTGACCTCGAATCTGTTCGCCATCCTTGGCCTCAGGGCCATGTACTTTCTGCTGGCGGACATCGGCGACCGTTTCGCCCTGCTCAAGTACGGCCTCGCAGCCATTTTGATCTTTATCGGTATCAAGATGCTGATCGTCGACTGGTACAAGATCCCGGTGCTGGTGTCCCTCACCGTGGTGGCGACGATTCTGGCCATCTCGGTGATGGCGAGCCTGTGGCACAGCCGCCGCGGGCAGCGGGCCTGATACGCAAACGCCCACCGGGTGGTGGGCGTTTTATTGCTGGGGAGCCTGACGTCCGACGCAAAAGCAGCTTCGCGGGGAGCGGTGGCGCGGTCGCCAATTCCCGCCGATCATCCCGGCGTCAGACGTCAGACGTCAGACGTCAGACGTCAGACGCCTGACATCTATTTCCGCTTCATGGCATTGAAGAACTCATCGTTGACCTTGAACCCCTTGAGCTTGTCCACCAGGAACTCGGTGGCGGCCACGTCCTCCATGTCGTTGAGCAGCTTGCGCAGGATCCAGGCCCGCTGCAATTCGCCCTCGCTCATCAGCAGTTCCTCCCGGCGGGTGCCGGAGCGGCGGATGTTGATGGCGGGGAAGACGCGGCGCTCGGCGATCTTGCGGTCCAGGTGCAGTTCCAGGTTGCCGGTGCCCTTGAATTCCTCGTAGATCACCTCGTCCATCTTCGAGCCGGTATCCACCAGGGCGGTGGCGATGATGGTCAGGCTGCCGCCCTCCTCGATGTTGCGCGCCGCGCCGAAGAAGCGCTTGGGCTTTTCCAGGGCGTGGGCGTCGACACCGCCGGTGAGCACCTTGCCGGAGGAGGGCTGCACGGTGTTGTAGGCGCGGGCCAGGCGGGTGATGGAGTCGAGCAGGATCACCACGTCCTTCTTGTGCTCCACCAGGCGCTTGGCCTTCTCGACCACCATGTCCGCCACCTGCACGTGGCGCGCCGGGGGTTCGTCGAAGGTGGAGGCGACCACTTCGCCCCGCACGGTGCGCTGCATCTCGGTCACTTCCTCGGGGCGCTCGTCGATGAGCAGCACGATGAGGGTGACCTCGGGGTTGTTGCGCACGATGGCCTGGGCGATGTGCTGCATCATGATGGTCTTGCCCGCCTTGGGGGGCGCCACGATCAGGCCCCGCTGGCCCTTGCCGATGGGGGAGATGAGGTCGATGATGCGGCCGGTGAGGTCCTCGGTGCTGCCGTTGCCCGCCTCCAGCATCAGCCGCTCGTTGGGGAACAGGGGCGTGAGGTTCTCGAAGAGGATCTTGTTGCGGGCGTTTTCCGGCTTGTCGAAGTTGATGTGATCGACCTTGAGCAGGGCGAAGTAGCGCTCGCCTTCCTTGGGGGGGCGGATCTTGCCGGCGATGCTGTCGCCGGTGCGCAGGTTGAAGCGCCGGATCTGGCTGGGGGAGACATAGATGTCGTCGGGGCCGGCCAGGTAGGAGGCGTCGGCGGAGCGCAGAAAACCAAAACCATCGGGGAGGATTTCGAGAACACCGTCACCGTAGATGTCCTCGCCACTCTTGGCGTGGCGCTTGAGGATGTTGAAGATGATGTCCTGTTTGCGGGAGCGGGCCTGGTTTTCGAGGCCGATGTCCTCGCCGATTTTGACCAGTTCGGCAATGGGCTTGGTTTTCAGATCAGTCAGATTCATAGGAAGGAGTGGTTGTTGGTTCTGGTTGGTGGTTGATACGGGTTCGGCAGGCTGGAAACGGCCCAGGAGAGACGGCAGTTCGAGAGACCCGACGGCTGGAAAGCCCGTGTTATTGTCGGTGACACCGGTGCTGGATTCAGGATTGCGAGAAAAGAAAGGTGCGCGGGGTGGTGTCGAATGGTGGGCGGATTATAGCCGGTGCCCTCCAAAGCGCAAGAAATTTCTGGCAGGCCCGCGACCGCAAGCCCGCCGGGTTTTCAGATGTTGCTCTCGATGAACGCGGTCAGCTGGGACTTGGAGAGGGCGCCGACCTTGGTGGCTTCCAGTTCGCCGCCCTTGAACAGCATCAGGGTGGGAATGCCCCGCACGCTGAACTTGGCGGCGGTGGCGGGGTTGGCATCCACATCGATCTTGCAGACCTTGACCTTGCCGGCGTACTCGTCGGAGAGTTGGTCCAGCAGGGGTGCGATCATTTTGCAAGGTCCGCACCAGGCGGCCCAGAAATCCACCAGTACTGGGATGTCGGAACCGACCACGTCGCTGTCAAAGCTCGAATCGGTCACGTGAACGATGTTTTCGCCCATGGGGTTCTCCGTTGGTAATGTGCAACTTGAATTTGAAGGGTAAAATCGCCGCCATCATATCACCTGCCGGACCGTGGTCACAATGTCAGCGGTGCGCGCCCGGGATGAGGAGTCCCCGATAGCCTATGGAGCACGACACCCAAGCCTCGGCCGGCGCCCGGCAGATTGCCGCCATCGACCTCGGCTCCAACAGCTTTCACATGGTCGTTGCCCGGGTCGAGCACGGCGAGGTGCGGCCCGTGGAGCGCCTCGCCGAAACCGTGCAGTTGGCGGCGGGGATGGCCAATGGCCAGCTCGCCGAGGCCGCCATGGCCCGGGGCCTGGCATGCCTGGCGCGCTTTCGCCAGGCCCTCGATGTGCTGGCCCCGGGGGACGTGCGGGTGGTGGGCACCAACGCCCTGCGGGTGGCCCGCAATGGCCGCGAGTTCAGCGCCGCCGCCGAGGCGGTGCTGGGGTGCCCGGTGGAGGTCATCCCCGGCCGCGAGGAGGCACGGCTGGTGTACCTGGGGGTGGCCCACACCCTGGCCGACGACGAGACCCGGCTGGTGGTGGACATCGGCGGCGGCAGCACCGAGTTCATCATCGGCGAGCGCTTCGAACCGCGCCTGATGGAGAGCCTGCACATGGGCTGCGTGTCCTACGCCGAGCGCTTCTTCGCCGATGGCAATATCACCAAAAAGGCCTTCGACAACGCCTACTTCGCCGCCTACGCCGAGGTGCTCAATATCCGCTCGGGCTTTCGCAAGCTGGGTTGGACCAACGCCGTGGGCTCGTCGGGCACCCTGCGTTCCCTCGAGAGCATCATCGCCGCCCAGGGCTGGGCCGACAGCGGCATCAGCGCGGCGAACCTGGAACGCCTGCGCAAGCTGCTGGCCCGCTACCCGAGTGTGCGCGAGCTGTGCAAGCTGGCGGGCCTTTCGGAGCGGCGCCGCAACGTGTTCGCCTCGGGCCTGGCCATCACCTGCGCCTTCTTCGACGCCCTGGGGGTGAACGAGATGCGCACCTCCACCGGAGCGCTGCGGGAGGGGGTGATCTACGACATGATCGGCCGCCACACCCACGAGGATGTGCGCGAGCGGTCGGTGAGCGCGCTGATGCAGCGCTACGGTGTCGACGAGACCAACGCCCGCCATGTGGAGGACACCGCCCGCCACCTGTTCGCCAGCGCGGCCCCCGCCTGGGGTCTCACCGGGGCGGACCTGGAGCTTCTGGTGTGGGCGGCGCGGCTCCACGACGTGGGGCTCGCCATCGCCCACAGCCACTTCCACAAGCACGGGCAGTACCTGGTGGAGTGTTCCGACCTGCCGGGCTTTTCCACCGCCGAGCAGGTGGAGCTTGGCCTCTTGATTCGCGGCCACCGGCAGAAATTCCCCCAGGGTGAGTTCGAGTCCAAGGGCAATGGCAAGCGGCCGGGCCTCGAGCGGCTGTGCCTGCTGCTGCGCCTTGCGGTGCTGTTCAAGTTCGTGGCACCGGTGGAAGGGGAGCCCCCCTACCAGCTGAAGGTGAGTGACAGGTCGCTGATCCTGAGCTTCCCCAGGGGCTGGCTCCAGGGCCACCCGCTGACCCGCCACGCCCTCACCACCGAGCAGGGCCACCTGGCCCGCATCGGCTATGCCCTCACCCTCGCCAAGCTGCCCTGACGCTGCCGCCGCACCCCTTTGCTTAATCCAGATCAAGTCCCCCCACCCTCGCCTGTGGAATCCTCCCCGCGACGCTGAACCGAACGACAAGGGCCGAACGCCTATCACCCAACGGGGGTTACACCATGTTTTGCATCCAATGTGAACAAACCTTGCGCTCCACCCACCGCGCCGACGGCTGTCGCCTCGCCCGGGGCATCTGCGGCAAGGACGCCACCACCGCCGATCTTCAGGACGTACTGGTCCACCTGGTGGAGGGCATCGCCATGTACGGGGCGCGTGCCCATCGCCTCGGCGCCAGCCTGCCGGCGGTCAACCGCTTTGTGAACTTCGCCCTGTTCACCACTCTCACCAATGTCAACTTCGACGCCGCCCGCTTCGACGAGCTGGTGCGGGAGGCGGTGGCGGTGCGCGCCCAAGCCCGGGCCCTGTACGAAAAGGCCTGCGCCGACAGGGGCCTGACCCCCGAGGCATTGTCCGGGGCGGCCACCTGGGAGCCGGGGATGAGCCGCGAGGTGATGTTGGCCCAGGTGGCGAGCGCCAGCCTGGAAAGCGATCGCGCCGCCGTGGGGGACGACGTCATCGGCCTGCGTCTTCTGGTGCTGTACGGCCTCAAGGGCTGCGCCGCCTACGCCGAACACGCCCAGGTACTGGGCAAGGAGGATGACAGCATCCACGCCGACATGCAGGGTCATCTGGATTTTCTTGCCACCCGCCCCGCCGACATCAACGCCCTGCTGGCGGCGGCCATGGCCGTCGGCCAGCTCAATCTGCGCATCATGGCGCTGCTCGACGCCGCCGGCACCGAGCGCTTCGGCCACCCGGAGCCCACCCGGGTGCGGGTCACCCCGGTCAAGGGCAAGGCCATCCTGGTGAGCGGCCACGATCTGGTGGATCTGGAGGCGATCCTCCGGCAGACCGAGGGCCGCGGCATCAACGTCTACACCCATGGCGAAATGCTGCCCGCCACCGCCTACCCGGGCCTCAAGAAATACCCCCATCTGGTGGGTAACTACGGCACCGCCTGGCAGAACCAGAAGGACGAATTTGCCCGCTTCCCCGGGGCGGTGGTGATGACGTCCAACTGCCTGATGGACCCGTTCGAAAACCATTACCAGCACCGCCTGTTCACCAGCGGCCCGGTGGGTTGGCCCGGCGTGACCCATATCCGCGACGGGGACTTTGGCCCCGCCATCGCCGCCGCCCTCGCCGAGCCGGGATTCGCCGAGGATCAGATCGAGCAGTACATCACCAACGGCTTTGCCCGCAACACAGTGATGAGCGTGGCGGGCACGGTGGTGGATGCGGTCAAGCGGGGCGACATCCGGCACTTCTTCGTGATCGGTGGCTGTGATGGCGCCAACCCCGGGCGCAATTACTACACCGATTTTGCCGAGCAGGCCCCCGATGACACGGTGGTGCTCACCCTCGGTTGCGGCAAGTTCCGCTTCAACCGCCACGACTTCGGCGACATCGGCGGCATCCCCCGCTTGCTCGACCTGGGTCAGTGCAACGACACCTATTCGGCGCTGCGCATCGCCATGGCCCTCGCCGAGGCTTTTGATTGCGGAGTGAACGATCTGCCCCTCACCCTGGTGATCTCCTGGTTCGAGCAAAAGGCCGCGGCGGTGCTGCTGACCCTGTTGTCCCTGGGGATACGCAATATCCACCTGGGCCCGACACTGCCCGCGTTCCTCACCCCCAACCTGCTCGCCGTGCTGGGGGACAAGTTCGGGCTGCGCCCGGTGGGCGATGCTGGCGAGGATCTCGGCAGGGCCCTGAAGCTCGCCTCCTGAGATAGCGCCAGCGGTTTTCCGGGGGATACCGAGCGCCCGTGGGCCCTCTTTTTTTGCCGCTGGGTCGGGATGGCGCGGCCCGGGCAATTTGCGTAAGCTTGGCCGTCCTTGCGGTATATCCCCCGTTCAGCAACCCTATCGAGGAGAGCGATAACAATGTCCCTGAGCATGTACCAGCTTACCGTGCCGGCCCTCAAGAAAGGCATCAATAATCTCGCCGGCGTACTCGCCAAGGCCAAGGCCCATTGCGCCGAGAAGCAGATCGACCCGGCCGCCCTGCTCCACGACCGGCTGTTCCCCAACATGTTTCCCCTGGTGCGCCAGGTGCAGGTGGCCTGCGACCAGGCCAAGAACGCGACCGCCCATCTGGCCGGCGTTGAACCGCCGGTGCATGGCGACAGCGAAGCCAGCTTCGATGAACTGATTGCCCGGATCGCCAAGGTTACGGCCTATCTGGACCAGTTCAGCGCCGCCCAGATGGAGGGCAGTGAGGCGCGGCCCGTCAGTTTCGCCATCGGTGCCTACCGCATGGCGTTCCCCTCCGGGCAGGTGTACCTGCAGAATTTTGTGCTGCCCAATTTCTATTTCCACCTCACCACCGCCTACAACATCCTGCGTCACAACGGCGTCGACCTCGGCAAGGGGGATTTCCTCGGCGACATGGGCGCGGAAGTCTCCATGGCCTGACCCCGGCTCGCTCGCCGCAAAAAAACGCCCCGACTGGTTCGGGGCGTTGTCGTTCTGGCGGGTGGACAGGCCGGTCAGGATGGCGGCTCGGCTTCCGGCGCGGGCGGGCAGCTCTGGCGGTTCACCACCTCGCCGTCCTTGATGGATTCGAGGTGCACGTGAAAGCCCCACAGGCGGTGCAGATGTTTCAGCACCTCGCTGGTTTCGCCCTCATCCAGGGGGCGCCCGCTGTGCATGTCGTGGCGCAGGGTGAGGGCGCGGTCACCCCGCACATTGACCCGGTGCACCTGGATGTTGGGCTGCTGGTCCCCCAGGTTGTACTGGGCGGCGAGGCGCTCCCGTATCGCCTGGTAGCCGTCGCCGTTGTGGATGGCGGTGATGCGCAGTTCGCTCGCTGCGCTGTCGTCGAGCACCGCGAACAGGCGCAGATCGCGCATCACCTTGGGGGAGAGATATTGGAGGATGAAACTTTCGTCCTTGAAATTCTCCATGGCGAAATGCACCGCATCCAGCCAGTCGCCGCCGGCCATGTCGGGGAACCACAGGCGATCCTCCTCCGTCGGTGCTTCGCAGATGCGGCGAATGTCCTGGAAGATGGCAAAGCCGAGGGTGTAGGGATTGATCCCGGAATAATAGGGGGAATCGTAGGGAGGTTGAAAAATCACATTGGTGTGGTGTTGGAGAAATTCCATCATCAGGCCATCGCTCACCAGCCCCTCCTTGTAGAGTTGCTGGAGAATGGTGAAGTGCCAGAAGGTGGCCCAGCCCTCGTTCATCACCTTGGTCTGGCGCTGGGGGTAAAGGTACTGGGAAAACTTGCGCACGATGCGCACGATCTCCCGCTGCCAGGGTTCCATCAACGGGGCGTTCTTCTCGATGAAATACAGGAGGTTTTCCTGGGGCTCCGCCGGGAAGCGCACTTCCTCCGGGGCGCTCTGTTCCCGAGCCAGCGGCGGAATGGTGCGCCACAGGTCGTTGACCTGCCGTTGCAGGTGTTCCTCACGCTCCAGCTGGCGGCGCTCCTCTTCCTCCATCGAAATCGGGTAGGGGCGCTTGTAGCGGTCCACGCCGTGGTCCATCAGGGCGTGGCAGGCGTCGAGCACCGCTTCCACCGCCTCCACCCCGTGGCGCTCCTCGCAGTCGCGGATGAATTTCCGCGCGAACACCAGGTAGTCGATGATGGAGCTGGCGTCGGTCCAGGTGCGGAACAGGTAGTTGTTCTTGAAAAATGAATTGTGTCCGTAGCAGGCGTGGGCGATCACCAGCACCTGGAGGGTGGCGGTGTTTTCCTCCATCAGGTAGGCGATGCAGGGATCGGAGTTGATGACGATTTCGTAGGCGAGGCCGAGGTGGCCC
The DNA here is from genome assembly GCA_034717695.1 of Pseudomonadota bacterium. Taxonomy (GTDB): domain Bacteria; phylum Pseudomonadota; class Gammaproteobacteria; order Pseudomonadales; family Porticoccaceae; genus NAT127. Next base: position 249,009 of record JAYELS010000005.1, on the reverse strand, counting down.
TTGCGGTACTGGTTTTCCACCTGAATGAAGCGCTTGCCGAAGGACCAGTGGTGGTAATTGATGGGCATTCCCGACGAGGCGTAGGCGTCCATCATCTGCTCGGAGCTGATCACCTCGATCTGGTTGGGGTAGGTGTCGAGGCGGAAATCCCTCGCGATGCGGGCGATCTCCCGGTCGAACTGTTCGAGCATCTCGAAGGTCCACTCCGAGCCGTTGTCGATGGGGCGAGCTCTGGCCTTGGCGCTCATCAGCTTTGCTTCCGGAACAGTTCGTGGAATACCGGGTAGATGTCGGCGGGCCCGGTGATGTGCTGCATGGCAAAGCGGTCGGCAAAGCGGGGCTGGATGCTGGCGTAGGTCTGCCACAGGGGGTGCTCGCCGGCCTGGGCGATCTCGATGTAGGCGTAGTACTGGGTGAGGGGTATCAGTTGCTGCATCAGCGCGATGCAGTGACCGTTGTCGTCGGGCCAGTTATCCCCGTCGGAGGCCTGGGCACCGTAGATGTTCCACTGGCTCGGCGGGTAGCGGGCCTCGACGATGGCCTTCATCAACTGGAGGGCGCTCGACACCACGGTGCCGCCGGTCTCCCGGGAGTAGAAGAATTCCTCCTCGTCCACTTCCTTGGCGCTGGTGTGGTGGCGCAGGAACACCACCTCGATTTTTTCGTAATTGCGGGACAAAAACAGGTAAAGCAGGATGAAGAAGCGTTTGGCGAGATCCTTGGTGCCCTGATCCATGGAGCCCGACACATCCATCACGCAGAACATCACCGCCTGGGAGCGGGGTACCGGCACCTTTTCGTAGCGCCGGTAGCGGATGTCGAAGTCGTCGATGAACGACACCGCCTCGATGCGACGCTTGAGCTCCGCGATGCGGGCGCGCAGGTCGTCGCGCCGCTCCCGGGTGAAGCTGTCGTCGCCCTCCCCGAGGGCTTTGAGTTCCGCTTCGAGTTCCTGCACCTGACGGCGCTTGCCGGCGGTGAGGGCGATGCGCCTGGACGTTGCCGCGCGCATGGAGCGGGGAATATCGATATTGCTGGGGTTGCCCGCCGGACTGAAGCCGGCGCGGCGCGTCTTGAATTCCTCGATGCCCGCCAGCTGGCGTTTGGTGAGGTTGGGCAGCGCCATGTCCTCGAACAGAAAATCCAGAAATTCCTTCTGGCTGATTTCGAACACGAAATCGTCGAGGCCTTCCCCGTCCGGACTGCCGCCGCTGCCCGCGCCGCCGGCGCCGCCCTGGGGGCGTGGCACGGTGTCGCCGGGGACGAATTCCCGGTTGCCCGGCAGGACATGGGTGATCCGACCGCCCTTGCCGTGGCGGAACAGGGGTTCGTGGGTGTCCCGGGTGGGGATGCTGACCTTCTCGCCCCCCTGGGTGTTGGTGATGCTGCGGTTGCGCAGGTTGTCCTGCACCGATTTGCGGATTTGCGCCCGGTGCCGTTCGATAAAGCGCTGGCGGTTGACGGCGCTCTTGTTCTTGCCGTTGAGTCTTCTATCGATCAGGTAGGCCATGGTCGCTCGATTCAGACGTCGGTGTGTTGGCCGCTGGTCCGACGTCTGATGTCCGACGCACAAGCGGCGCTCCGTTGAAACCACCCGCAAGCGTCAGACGTCCAGCGTCAGACGTACGACCCAAAAATCACTGGGACTTGCGTACCCGCAGGTACCACTCGGACAACAGCCGCACCTGTTTCTCCGTATAGCCCCGCTCGATCATGCGCTGGACGAAGTCCTGGTGCTTCTGGCGATCCTCCGCCGAGGCCTTGGGGTTGAAGGAGATCACCGGCAGCAGATCCTCCGTGCTGGCGAACATCTTTTTCTCGATCACGGTGCGCAATTTTTCGTAGCTGGTCCACTTGGGATTGCGGCCCTCGTTGTTGGCCCGGGCGCGCAGCACGAAGTTGACGATCTCGCTGCGGAAGTCCTTGGGGTTGCTGATGCCGGAGGGCTTCTCCATCTTTTCCAGTTCGTCGTTGAGGGCCGCGCGGTCGAGAATCTCGCCGGTATCCGGGTCCCGGTATTCCTGATCCTGTACCCACAGGTCGGCGTAGGTGACGTAGCGGTCGAAAAGGTTCTGGCCGTATTCCGAATAGGATTCGAGGTAGGCGGTCTGGATCTCCTTGCCGATGAACTCCACGTAGTTGGGGGCGAGGAATTCCTTGATGTGCTTCAGGTAGCGGTCGTGCACCTCCTGGGGGAATTGCTCCTGCTCGATCTCCTTCTCCAGCACATACAGGAGGTGGACGGGGTTGGCGGCCACCTCGGTGGGGTCGAAGTTGAACACCTTGGAGATGACCTTGAAGGCGAAGCGGGTGGAGAGCCCGGTCATGCCCTCGTTGACTCCGGCGGCGTCCCGGTACTCCTGCAGGGACTTGGCCTTGGGATCGCGGTCCTTGAGGCTTTCGCCGTCGTAGACCCGCAGCTTCGAATAGATACTGGAGTTTTCCGGGTCCTTGAGCCGCGACAGCACCGTGAACTGGGCGAGCATCGCCAGGGTGTCCGGGGCGCAGGGGGCGGCGGCGAGGGAGCTGTTGTGGAGCAGCTTGCCGTAGATCTCCACCTCCTCCTTGACCCGCAGGCAATAGGGCACCTTGATGATGGACACCCGGTCGATGAAGGCCTCGTTGTTCTTGTTGTTCTTGAAGGTGTGCCACTCCGCCTCGTTGGAGTGGGCGAGGATGATGCCGTCGAAGGGAATGGCGCCGATGCCCTCGGTGGCGTTGTAATTGCCCTCCTGGGTGGCGGTGAGCAGGGGGTGCAGCACCTTGATGGGTGCCTTGAACATCTCGACGAATTCCATCACCCCCTGGTTGGCGCGGCACAGGCCGCCGGAGTAGCTGTAGGCGTCCGGGTCGTGCTGGGGGAATTCCTCCAGCTTGCGAATGTCCACCTTGCCCACCAGGGAGGAGATATCCTGGTTGTTCTCGTCCCCCGGTTCGGTCTTGGAGATGGCGATCTGGTCGAGGATCGACGGCCACACCTTCACCACCCGGAAGCGGGCGATGTCCCCGCCGTACTCGTGGAGCCGCTTCATCGCCCAGGGGGACATGATGCCCTTCAGGTAGCGGCGCGGGATGCCGTACTCCTCCTCGAGAATGCGACCGTCCTCGGCGGGGCTGAACAGGCCGAGGGGGGACTCGAACACCGGCGAGCCCTTGAGGCAGTAGATGGGGTGCTTTTCCATCAGCGATTTGATCTTCTCCGCCAGTGACGACTTGCCACCCCCCACGGGGCCGAGCAGGTAGAGGATCTGTTTGCGCTCCTCCAAACCCTGGGCGGCGTGGCGGAAGAAGCTGACGATGCTCTGGATGCACTCCTCCATCCCGTAGAAATCCCCGAAGGCCTTGTAGCGCTTGATGACCTTGTTGGAGAAGATGCGCGACAGGCGGGGGTCCTTGGCGGTATCCACCAGCTCCGGCTCGCCGATGGCCATCAGCAGGCGCTCGGCGGCGCTGGCGTACACCGCCGAGTCGTTCTTGCATAGGCCGAGGTATTCCTGGAGGCTGTATTCTTCTTGCTGGGTGGATTCGTAGCGGGACTGGTAGTGAGCAAATATGGACATCAATGCACCTCCTGCAACCGGGTGGAAACGCAACGCTCAGGCTAAGTCTAGACGCTATCTCGGCGAAGGGAGGGGCGGCTGGAAAAATCCCTCGCCTGAAAATCACAAGGCAATAACGGGGCCAGTGGCGGTGTGGGGCGCGCGGAAAAAAAGCCCGGCAAGTGATTTGCCGGGCTGTGGGTGTGGGGCGTCGGCGCCCTTTGGGCGCCTGGCCGGTCGGTGTCAGTGGAGGTCGAAGCGATCGAGGTTCATCACCTTGGTCCAGGCGGCGACGAAGTCCCGGGTGAACTTCTCCGCCGCGCCATTGGCGGCGTACACCTCGGCGACGGCGCGCAACTCCGAGTTGGAGCCGAACACGAGGTCGACGGGGGTGGCGGTCCATCTGACCTTGCCGGTGGCGCGATCGCGCCCTTCGTACAGGCCGGGATTGGACGGGGACTTCGACCAGGCGGTGGACATGTCCAGCAGGTTGACGAAGAAGTCGTTGCTGAGGGTGCCGGGTTTGTCGGTGAACACCCCGTGGCTGGCGCCGCCGGCGTTCGCTTCGAGGGCGCGCATGCCGCCCACCAGCACCGTCATTTCGGGCACCGTGAGGGTCAAGAGGTTCGCCCGGTCCACCAGCATTTCCGCCGGCGACAGGGTGTTGCCCTCGGCGAAATAGTTGCGGAAGCCGTCAGCCTGTGGCTCCAGCACCGCGAAGGAGGCCGCGTCGGTCTGTGCCTGGGATGCGTCGGTGCGACCCGGGGTGAAGGGCACCTCGATGGTCCGCCCGGCGTCCCTGGCGGCCTGTTCGATGGCGGCGGCGCCACCCAGCACGATCAGGTCGGCGAGGGAGACCTTCTTGTCCCCGGACTGGCCCTTGTTGAAGTCAGCCTGGATCCGTTCGAGGCGGCCGAGCACTTTTTGCAGTTCGCGGGAATCGTTCACCGCCCAGTCCTTCTGGGGGGCGAGACGAATCCGCGCGCCGTTGGCGCCGCCCCGCAGGTCGGTGCCCCGGAAGGTGGCGGCCGACGCCCAGGCGGTGCGCACCAGCTCCGGAACGGTCAGTCCCGACACCAGTATCCTCGACTTGAGATCCGCCACGTCCGCCGCGTCGATGAGCTCGTGATCCACCGGGGGCACCGGGTCCTGCCAGATCAGCATTTCATCGGGCACCTCCGAGCCGAGGTAGCGCGCCCTTGGGCCCATGTCCCTGTGGGTCAGCTTGAACCAGGCCTTGGCGAAGGCGAGCTCGAATTCCTTCGGGTTGTCGAGGAAGCGCTTGGAGATCTTGTTGTAGGCCGGGTCCATCTTCAGGGCGAGGTCGGTGGTGAACATGATCGGCGGGTGGCGCTTGCCGGTTATGTGGGCGTCCGGCACCATGTTGGCGCCCTTGTCGTCCTTGGGAATCCACTGGATCGCCCCGGCGGGGCTCCTGGTCTGCTCCCAGTCGAAGGCGTAGAGCCAGGTCAGGTATTCGTGGGTCCAGCGGGTGGGATTGGTGGACCAGGCGCCCTCCAGTCCGCTGGTGATGGTGTCCTCGGCGTTGCCCTTGCCACAGGTGTTCTTCCAGCCGAGGCCCTGCTCCTCGAGGCCAGCTGCCGCGGGGTCGGGCCCCAGGCAGTCGCCGGGTTTGTGGGCGCCGTGGGCCTTGCCGAAGGTGTGGCCGCCGGCGATCAGGGCCACCGTCTCCTCGTCGTTCATGGCCATGCGGCCGAAGGTCTCGCGGATGTCCCTGGCGGCAGCGAGGGGGTCGGGGTTGCCGTTGGGCCCTTCCGGGTTGACGTAGATGAGACCCATCTGCACGGCGGCCAGGGGGTTCTCCAGCTTCCGGTCTCCGTGGTGGCGCTTGTCCCCCAGCCACTCCTTTTCCGGGCCCCAGTAGACCAGGTCCGGCTCCCAGTCGTCCTCCCGGCCACCGGCAAAGCCAAAGGTCTTGAAGCCCATGGATTCGAGCGCCACGTTGCCGGTGAGTACCATCAGGTCGGCCCAGGAGAGGGCATTGCCGTATTTCTGCTTGATGGGCCACAGCAGGCGGCGGGCCTTGTCGAGGCTGACGTTGTCGGGCCAGCTGTTGAGGGGTTCGAAGCGCTGCTGGCCGCCGCCGGCGCCGCCGCGGCCATCCGCCACCCGGTAGGTGCCGGCGCTGTGCCAGGCCATGCGGATGAAGAAGGGGCCGTAGTGGCCGTAGTCCGCCGGCCACCAGTCCTGGGATGTGGTCATCAGCGCCTCGATGTCCTTCTTCACCGCGGCGATGTCGAGGGTCTTGAAGGCCTCGGCGTAATCAAAGTCCTCCCCCAGAGGGCTGGACTGGGGGGCGTGCTGGCGCAGGGGTTGGAGATTGAGTTTGTCCGGCCACCAGTACTGGTTCGACATCGGCTCGGGCTGCGGGGCGGCGGTGGCCGTATGCACCGTCAGGGAGGTGGCAATGGCGATGGCCGCGAACAGAGGAATGGGTCTTATTGACATTGTTGTTTCTCCCTTGGGTGATATTGGGTGGCAATGCACCAAAAGTGTACGCCACGGGTAGAAAATGGTGCATTTTTATAACCTATTGGGGAGATTGAGAACTTATATTGGCCCGTCGGGGTGCCCGGGGGCTGGGGCCTGGGCACAAAAAAGCCCGCCGGAGCGGGCTTGAATGCCTGGCGATGGGCCAGATGAGAGTGGTAGCTACGACTGGACTTGAACCAGTGACCCCAGCATTATGAATGCTGTGCTCTAACCAGCTGAGCTACGTAGCCACGAAGTTTGAAGGCGGCGAATTCTGATGGCTTCGCCCGCGCTTGTCAAGGTGCGGGCGGAGCCCGGATACGGCCGCTCCAGCGGATAATAAGGAACCACCATGGAATTCCGTCGACTCGGGGCCTCGGGCCTCAAGGTGCCCGTGCTCGGGTTTGGGTCCGCCACCTTTGGCGGCATCGATTATTTCAAGTCCATCGGCGAGGTGGATGTCACCCAGGCGCGGCGCATGGTGGATATCTGCCTCGACGCGGGAGTGTGCCTGTTCGATACCGCCGATGCCTATTCCTTCGGCCTCGCCGAGGAAATCCTGGGGGAGGCCCTGGCGGGGCGGCGCGACCGGGTGTTGCTGTCCACCAAGGGGACCTTTCCCATGGGGGACGGGCCCAATGAATTCGGCTCGTCCCGCTACCACTTGATGCGCACCATCGAGGGTTCCCTGCGGCGCCTCGGGACCGACCATATCGACATCTACCACATGCATGGCTTCGATGCCGGCACCCCGGTGGAGGAGACCCTGCGTACCCTCGACGACCTGGTGAGCGCCGGCAAGGTGCGCTACGTGGCCTGCTCGAACTTTTCCGGCTGGCATCTGATGAAATCCCTGGCGGTGGCAGACCGTCACGGCCTCAGCCGCTACGTGGCCCATCAGGTGAATTATTCGCTGCTCGACCGGGAGTTCGAATGGGAGCTGATGCCCCTGGCGGTGGACCAGGGGGTCGGCACTTTGGTGTGGAGCCCGCTGAGCAATGGCCGCCTGTCCGGCAAGTTCCGCCGCGGCCAGCCGCTGCCGGAGGTGACGCGACTTGCCAGCCAGGCGGAGGAGGTCATCGACGCGCGGGTATACGATGTGGTGGATGAGCTGGCGGCCATCGCCGAGGAGACCGGCCGCACCATTCCCCAGGTGGCCATCAACTGGCTGCTGCAGCGGCCGACGGTGAGCAGCGTGATCCTCGGTGCCCGCACCGAGGCGCAGTTGTTGGACAACCTCGGGGCGCTGGGCTGGAACCTCGACGCCGACCAGGTGGCACGCCTCGACAGGGTCAGCCACCGGCCGCGCATCTACCCCTATTCCCACCAGCGCTTCTTTCCCCAGCTGTCGGACGCGGTGGTGCTGTAGGCGGGGGTCAGACGTTGAAGCGGAAGTGCACCACGTCGCCGTCCTTGACCACATAGTCCTTGCCCTCGAGGCGCCATTTGCCGGCATCCTTGGCGCCCTGCTCCCCCTTGTACTGGATGAAGTCGTCGTAGGCGATGACTTCGGCGCGGATGAAGCCCTTCTCGAAGTCGGTGTGGATCACCCCGGCGGCCTTGGGGGCGGTGGCGCCCACGGGGATGGTCCAGGCGCGCACCTCTTTCACCCCGGCGGTGAAGTAGGTCTGCAGGTTGAGCAGCTGGTAGCCGGCGCGGATCACCCGGTTGAGGCCCGGCTCGTCGAGGCCGAGGGTTTCGAGGAACATGTCCTTCTCCTCGCCGTCCTCGAGCTCGGCGATCTCCGCCTCGATCTTGTTGCACACCGCCACCACGATGGCCCCCTCCTCCTCGGCGATGGCGTTCACCACATCCAGGTAGGGGTTGGTGTCGAAGCCGTCCTCGGCGACGTTGGCGATGTACATCACCGGCTTGCTGGTGAGCAGGTGGAGGGCTCGCACCGTGCGGCGGTCGTCCTCGCCCATGTCCTTCATCAGGGAGCGCGCCGGCTTGCCGGCGTTGAAGTGGGGGATCAACCGGTCGAGCATGGCCTTCTGCGCCACCGCCTCCTTGTCGCCGCCCTTGGCGTTGCGGGTGACCCGCTGCAGCTGCTTCTCGCAGCTGTCCAGGTCGGCGAGGATCAGTTCCAGCTCGATCACCTCGATGTCCCGGCGGGGATCGACGCTGTTGGCCACATGGATGACGTTGTCATCCTCGAAGCAGCGCACCACATGGGCGATGGCGTCGGTCTCGCGGATGTTGGCGAGGAACTTGTTGCCGAGCCCCTCGCCCTTGGAGGCGCCGGCGACGAGACCGGCGATATCGACGAATTCCATGGTGGTGGGCACCACCCGCTCCGGCTTGACGATGGCGGCAAGGGCGTCCTGGCGGGGATCGGGCACCGCCACGATGCCGGTGTTGGGCTCGATGGTGCAGAACGGGAAGTTCGCCGCCTCGATGCCGGCCTTGGTGAGGGCGTTGAAGAGGGTGGACTTGCCCACATTGGGCAGGCCGACGATGCCGCATTTGAAGCCCATAGGATTCTCTCGCTTAGGCCCGCGGGGCGGGCTGTGACTGGTTCATGGCCCTGTGTGCAGGGTTTTCATCGCGTTGTTCCACTTGCCCTCGAGCAGCTCGGGCACCACGGCGAGGGCGGCGTCGATGGCTTCGCCGGTGAGTTGTTGCTCCCCGGGGGGCGCCTTGCGCAGCACGAAGTCCACCACCTGGCTGGCGTGGCCGGGGTGGCCGATGCCGAGGCGCAGGCGGGCGAAATCCTTGCGGTTGCCGAGGGCCTGGATGATGTCCCGAAGGCCGTTGTGGCCGCCGTGGCCGCCCCCCAGCTTCAGGCGGGCAATGCCCGGGGCGAGGTCGAGCTCATCGTGGGCGACGAGGATTTCCGCGGGGTCGATGCAGTAGAAGTTGGCGAGCGCCGCCACCGCCTGGCCGCTGCGGTTCATGTAGGTGGTGGGAATGAGCAGGCGCAGGTCGCGACCGCCAAGGGTCAGCTTGGCGGTGAGACCGAAGAATTTGCCGTCGGGCTTGAGGTCGACGCCGTGGCGGGCGGCGAGGGCCGCGACGAAATCGGCCCCGGCATTGTGACGGGTCCGGTCGTACTTGGGGCCGGGGTTACCCAGCCCGGCGATCAGTTTGACCGGTGAGTCCAATGTCGGGGCCTTGGTTGTCCGCAGTCCGAGGGCCTTTGGCCGTCTTACTCAGCGGACTCGCTCTCGGCCTCGGCCGCGCCACGGGGCTTGATGATGGTGGCGACGGGGAGGTCGTGATCGGCGCCGTGGGACAGGGCCACGCTCTCCACACCCTTGGGCAGCTTGAGATCGGAGATGTGGACGATCTGGCCCACTTCCACCTCGGCCAGGTCCACTTCGATGAACTCCGGCAGATCCTTGGGCAGGCACTGGATGTCCAGCTCGGTCATCAGGTGGGAGACGATGCCGCCCTGGCCCTTGACACCCTTGGCGGTCTCTTCGTTGATGAAGTGCAGGGGGATCTTGGTGTGCAGCTTGTGATCCTTGTCGACCCGCAGGAAGTCGAGGTGCAGGATGCGCGGCTTGGCCGGGTGGCGCTGCACGTCCTTGAGGATCACGTCCTGGGCCTTGCCGTCCACATCGAGCTTGATGATGTGGCTGTAGAACGCCTCGTTCTCGAGGGCGTGGGCGATGTCCTTGTGGGGGACGGAGATCATCTGGGGGGCGCTGGCGCCGCCGTAGATGATGGCGGGTACTTGATCGGCCAGGCGACGCAGGCGGCGGCTCGCACCTTTCCCCGTATCGTCACGGCCCTTGGCGTTGAGTGAGAAATCGACCATGGTCAAAGTCCTTTACTTGTGTCGTCAGCGTCCGCGACCAGAACGGTTGACGACGTGGTTGTGGTGCCCTTGTGGGCGTGGTTATCCGGCGCGGTTCAGATGAACATCGCGCTGATGGATTCTTCATTGCTGACCCGGCGCACCGCCTCGGCCAGCATCCGTCCGAGGCTCAGCTGGCGAATGCGGCTGCATGCGCGGGCCTCGGGGCTGAGCGGGATACTGTTGGTGACCACCAGGGTATCCAGCTGGGAATTGTTGATGTTGTCGATGGCCTTGCCGGACAGTACCGGGTGGGTGCAGTAGGCAATCACGCGCTGGGCGCCCTTGTCCTTGAGGGCGTTGGCGGCGTTGCACAGGGTGCCGGCGGTGTCGATGATGTCGTCGATCAGCAGGCAGGTGCGGCCTTCGACATCGCCGATGATGTTCATCACCTCGGCCTTGTTGGCCTCCGGACGGCGCTTGTCGATGATCGCGAGTTCGGTCTGCAGCTGCTTGGCCATGGCCCGGGCGCGCACCACGCCGCCGATGTCGGGGGAGACCACCAGCAGGTTGTCGTAGTCCTGGCGCTCGATGTCGGCAAGCAGCACCGGAGTGCCGTAGACGTTGTCCACGGTGCAGTCGAAGAAGCCCTGGATCTGCTCGGCGTGGAGGTCGACGGTGAGCACCCGGTTGACGCCCACGTGGGCGAGCATGTCGGCCACCACCTTGGCGCTGATGGGCACCCGCACGGAGCGCACGCGACGGTCCTGGCGGGCATAGCCGAAGTAGGGGATCACCGCGGTGATGCGCGCGGCGGAGGCGCGGCGCAGGGCGTCCACCATCAGCACCAGTTCCATCAGGTGGTTGTTGGTGGGGGCGCAGGTGGGCTGGACCACGAACACGTCCTGGCCGCGCACATTCTCGCAGATCTCGATGTTGCTCTCGCCATCGGAGAACTGGGACACGGTGGCGTTGCCGAGGGGGACGAAGAGGTTTCGGGCAATTTCTTCCGCCAGCTCACGGTTGGCGTTGCCGGAGAAAACCATCAAATTAGCCACGGTAAGGTCCTGGATCTGGATGAGAACGTGCAAGGAAAATGGCTGGGGTGGAAGGACTCGAACCTTCGAATGACGGGATCAAAACCCGTTGCCTTAGCCACTTGGCGACACCCCAGTGATTGTCAGCTGCTCTAGCGCTGTGTGAGTGGGCGAGCGATTGACGCCCCTGGCGACAAACCCCCTCCACTCGCCGGGTTTTTCGGCGAGGACCGCGCGGGCGCGGGCTTCGCTGTCAAACCTGGAAAACACGCAGGCTCCGGTGCCTGTCATGCGTGCCGACGCAAATTGTTCGAGCCACTGGCGGGCTTTTTTGACGTCGGGGTAAAGCTTTTCCGCGACCGGTTGGCAGTGATTTTCGCCACCCTGCCCGAGAAAGGCGCGTATTGTGATGGGGAGGGCGTCCCTTGTCAATTCTTGGTGGGCAAAGATTTTTGCCGTGGAAATCGTGCAATTCGGGCACAGCACCAGGTACCAGGCGGGGGCCAGATCCACCGGGGTCAGCACCTCGCCCACACCCTCGGCCCAGGCGCTGCGACCGCGGATGAACACCGGCAGGTCGGCCCCCAGGGGCAGACCGATGGCGGCGAGGGCGGCGGGGTCGAGGCCGAGCCCCCAGAGGTGGTTGAGACCGAGCAGGGTGGTGGCGGCATCGGAGCTGCCGCCGCCGAGGCCGCCCCCCGAGGGCAGGCGCTTGACGAGGCCGATATCGGCGCCGCGCCGGCAGCCCGTCGCCTTCTTGAGGGCCAGGGCGGCACGGACGATCAGGTTGTCCTGCTCGGCAACTCCGGGGAGAGGGTCGAGCAGGCGCACGGCGCCGTCGTCCCGGGCCGCGAAGCTGAGTTCATCGCCGTAATCCAGCAACTGGAAGAGGGTCTGCAGATCGTGATAGCCGTCGGCGCGGCGTCCGGTGATGTGCAGGAACAGGTTGAGCTTGGCGGGGGCCGGCAGGGTGATCAAGGGGTGCCGTCCATGGGCTGCCAGGCCTTGATCACCAGGGTGAAGGCGACATCCCCCCGGGTGCCCTTGATGCGCCCGGGCAGCACCTGCGCCCCCACCGGGTGGAAGCGGTCGAACTGGAGCTGCCAGCCGGCCTGCTCCAGGCGTTCCAGCTGGCCGGTGGCGTTGAGGGTGACCTGCGCTGCGCGGGGTTCGGGGGCTGGGATGCCCTTCACCCAGGCGGTCATCTGCGCCACCGGCAGTTCCCATCCGAACAGCCACTCGGTGAGCTCTCCGGCGGAGGGGGCGCGGATATCGTCGCGCCCCTGCTGGCGCAGCACCGCCAGCTGGCCGTCGCCGCTGATGCGGGTGGCGCCGGCGCCGAAGGGGCCGGAGAGATGCAGGTCGAAGGCGTCATTGTTCTGGGTCCAGCGGATCAGGGCGCTGCCGTTCTGCTCGGGGCTGCGGTAGCCCAGCTTGCCCTCCAGTTGCCAGTGGCGCATGGCCAGCAGGGCCTGCTGGTGCGGCGTCCAGGCGCGGGTCTCGGGGGCGGGGAGGCGGGTGGCGCAGCCGGCGATGGCCAGCGCGAGGGCGAGCACGGCGAGGCGGGCGACCCAGGGGAGCGTGGCGCGGGGGGCGAAATGGCGTGGCATGGGCGCGGCGGTCCGGGGGTTACGGCTTGGGGGGCGGCTCGTCCCGCGAGCTCGTCTGGCCGCTGTCGGGGGCCGCCTCGCCGGTCAGCCGCTCCATGGTGTCGAGGATGACGGCGCGGTTGTCCCCGGGCTTGTCGAGGGCGGCCTGCCACAGGCGGCGGGCTTCCTCCCGTTCCCCCAGCACCCACAGCACTTCGCCGAGGTGGGCGGCGACTTCCGGGTCGGGGTAGGCGTCGTAGGCCCTGCGCAGGTATTCGAGGGCCTTCTCGTGATTGCCCATGCGGTAGTGGACCCAGCCGAGACTGTCGATGATGGCGGGGTTGTCCGGCTCCAGGGCCAGGGCCCGGGTGATCAGTTGGTAGGCCTCGTCGTGGCGATCGGTGACGTTGGCGAGGGTGTAGCCGAGGGCGTTGAGGGCGGTGGCGTTGTCCGGATCAGTGGCGAGAATGGCCCGCAGGTCCGCCTCCGAGGCGGCGATGTCATCCTGGCGGGCGCTCACCACCGAGCGGGAGTAGAGCAGATTGGCGTTGTCCGGCTGGCTCTCGAGGGCGCTGTCGAGCAGCGCCCGGGCCGCGTCGAGAAGCCCGGCGCGCATCAGGGTTTCCGCCTCGATCTGGTAGTAGGTGGCGGCGTTGGCGGGCTGCCGCTCCCGCAGCCGTGCCAGGTGTTCCCGGGCGGCATCCAGGTCGCCCTGGGCGGCGAGAATATCGGCGATGCGCACCGTGGCGGCCAGCTGGCTGGCGCCGCTGTCCACCAGCCGGTAGTGATCGAGGGCCTTGGCGTTGCGCCCGGCGTTTTCCGCCATGCGACCTAGTTGGTAGTGGGCGTCGCCGATGCGCTGGTGGCGGTCGATCAGTGCCTTGTACAGGCCCTCGGCCTCGTCGAGCATCGCCAGTTCCTGGCTGGCGAGGGCCAGGGAGAACAGCATGTCCGGATCCTCCGGGTACTGCTCCACCAGGATCACCATTTGCTCCCGGGAGCGGGCGAGGTCGGTCTCCGCCAGGAAGCGGGCGTACTGGAGCCGCAGGCGCTTGCTCTCGGGGTCGATGGCGAGGGCCTTTTCCAGGGCCTTGATGGCCTTGTCCGGCGCGCCGCTCTGGTGCAGCAGCTGGGCCAGCAACAGCTGGCCGGTCTCGTTCTCAGGGGCCTTCTTCACTACCTTGCGGGCGAAGGCGAGGCTCTCGTCGACCCGCTCCACCTGGCGCAGCAGCATGGCGCGCCCCAGCATCAGGCCGACGCGGTCCGGGTAGTTGACCGCCAGTTCCTCGTAGAGCACCAAGAGGCGCTGCTTTTCGTCCAGGGTGGCGTCGCCGGCAAAGGCGGCGAGGGCCTGCAGGTGGTTGTCGTCGCCGGCGAGCAGCAGGTACTCGGCGTGGGGGAAGGCTTCGATCACCCGCCCGGCGCGGGCCAGGTGGAAGGCCACCAGGCGGCGCACATCGAGATTGGCGGGTTCCACCTCGACCCACAGCTCGGCGAGGTTCAGCACCACGTCGTTCAGCCCGACGAAGCTGGCGATGCGGATGGCCCGCTCGATCACGGCGGGATCGCGGGTTTCGTGGGCCTGGTTGATATAGATTTCGAGGGCCGGTTCGATCTGTTCGCGGATGCCGGCGAACTCCGCCGCCAGCAACTCGTAGAGGCTGTTGACCGGGAACGGGCGCGCCGGCGGGGCCGGGGCTTCCGGAGCCTCCACCGCCGCGGCGACGGGCTCCGCGCTGGCCGCGCCGTCGGGCTGCGCCGCGCACCCGGACAGCAGCAGGCCCGCCGCCAGCAGGGCGGTGGCGAGAGCGTTGCGGGAAGGCGCGTGGCGGTCGGCTGGCATGGATTTTCTGGTTACAGCGTAGGGCCGCATTGTAGCAGCTTCGGGCCTTCCCCAAGCCACTAATTGGTCGGCGGCGATTCCGTCCGCAGGGGTCGTCGGCGCCATCCCGGAAAAACCGCCGGTGGCGGCAACGGGCCCTGGGTTATACTTGCCAGCGACCGACCGTAACCGGACAATCCACTCCCCCTGGCACCCGGCCTCTCCATGCAGCTTTCCGTTCTCGGCATCAATCACCACAGCGCGCCCGTCGATGTGCGGGAGCAGGTGGCCTTCGCCCCGGAAACCATGGTGGATGCCCTCAACGATGCCCGCGAAGCCCTCGGCATCGACGAGCTGGTGATCCTCTCCACCTGCAACCGGACCGAGATCTACGCCGCCACGGAGTCCGGTGACGGCAACCTGTTGCGCTGGTTGTCCGACTACAAGCGCGCCCCCATGGAGGCCCTTGCCCGCTGCGCCTACGACAGCGAGGGGGACGAGGCCATCGCCCATATGATCCGTGTCGCCAGCGGACTCGATTCCCTGGTGCTCGGCGAGCCGCAGATTCTCGGCCAGGTCAAGTCGGCATTCACCGTGGCCCGGGAGGCGGGGGCGGTGGGCTCGGTGCTCAACAGCGCCTTCCAGCACATCTTCGCCGTCGCCAAGCGGGTGCGCACCGAAACCGCCATCGGCCAGAACCCGGTATCGGTGGCCTACGCGGCGGTGAGCCTCGCCCAGCGGATCTTCAGCGACCTGGCGGAGGTCAACGCCCTGCTGATCGGCGCCGGCGAGACCATCGAGCTGGTGGCCCAGCACCTGCGCCAGAAGAATGTCGGCAGCATCACCGTGGCCAACCGCACCCTGAGCCGCGCCGCCGACCTGGCCCGCGCCCACGGCGCCCAGGCGATTCTGCTGTCGGACATCCACGATCACCTGCCTAAGGCGGACATGGTGATTTCCTCCACCGCCAGCCAGTTGCCGATCCTCGGCAAGGGCGCGGTGGAGTCGGCCTTGAAGCAGCGCCGCCACAAGCCCATGTTCATGGTGGATATCGCCGTGCCCCGGGACATCGAGCCGGAGGTGGCCAAGCTCAACGATGTCTACCTCTACACCGTGGACGATCTCAAGGACGTGATCGAGGAAAACCTCCGCCACCGGGAACAGGCCGCCAGCCACGCCGAAACCATCATCCGCGAGGGTGTCGAGAGCTGGCGCAAGCAACTCCGGGCCCAGAACGCGGTGGGCACCATCCGCGCCTTCCGCCAGAGCGTCGAGCAGCTGCGGGACGCCGAGCTGGACAAGGCCCTCGCCGCCCTGCAGCGGGGCCAGCCCGCCGAGGAGGTGCTCACCGCCCTCGCCCGGAGCCTCACCAACAAACTGCTGCACACCCCCACGCTGCGCCTCAAGAAGGCGGGCGAGGAGGGCCGCGACGACCATATCCGCCTCGCCCACGAGCTGTTCGACATCCAGTCGGGCTGCCAGGACAAGACATGAAGCCATCCATTCTCCACAAGATCGAACACCTCGGGGAGCGCCACCAGGAGGTCGGCGCCCTGCTCGGCGAAGGCGACATCATCGCCAACCAGGTGAAGTTCCGCGCCCTGTCCCAGGAGTACGCCGAACTCGAACCCATTGCCCAGGCCTGGCACCAATACCGCCAGCTGGTGGCGGACATCGCCGGTGCCCGGGAGCTGCTCAAGGATCCCGATTTCAAGGAAATGGCTGAGGAGGAAATCGCCGCGGGCGAGGCCCGCCGCGAGAGCCTCGAGCTGGAACTGCAACGGCTGCTGCTGCCCAGGGACCCCAACGACGGGCGCAACGTCTTTCTCGAGATCCGCGCCGGCACCGGCGGCGACGAGGCGGCGATCTTCGCCGGCGACCTGTTTCGCATGTACAGCCGGTACGCCGAGCGCCAGCGCTGGAAGGTGGAGATCATCAGCGAGAGCCAGGGCGAGCACGGCGGCTTCAAGGAAATCATCACCCGGGTGGAGGGCCAGAATGTCTACGCCCGGCTCAAGTTCGAATCCGGCGCCCACCGGGTGCAGCGGGTGCCCGCCACCGAGTCCCAGGGCCGCATCCACACCTCCGCCTGCACCGTGGCGGTGATGCCCGAGCCCGATGAGGTGGACGAGGTCAGCCTCAACAAGGCGGACCTGCGCATCGACACCTTCCGCGCCTCCGGCGCCGGCGGCCAGCACGTCAACAAGACCGACTCGGCGATCCGCATCACCCACCTGCCCACCGGCATCGTGGTGGAATGCCAGGACGAGCGCTCCCAGCACAAGAACCGCGCCCGCGCCATGGCACTGCTGCAGGCCAGGCTGCAGACCGCCCAGCAGGACGCGGCGGCGAAGGAGCAGTCCGAGACCCGCAGGAGCCTCGTCGGCAGCGGCGACCGCTCCGAGCGCATCCGCACCTACAACTATCCCCAGGGGCGGGTCACCGATCACCGCATCAACCTCACCCTCTACAAGCTCGACGAGATCCTTGAGGGCAACCTCGACGATGTCATCGGGCCCCTGAGCCAGGAATTCCAGGCCGAGCAGCTGGCGAGCCTGGCGGAGTGACGGCCCTTGGACATTGAGGGGGGCACTGGCCAAGGGGCGGCGTCCGCCACCATTGCCGGGCTGCTCGCCGCCGCCACCCTGCGCCTCGCCGCCACCTCCAACAGCCCGCGCCTCGACGCCGAGGTGCTGCTCGGCCATCTCATGGAGCGCTCCCGCACCTGGCTGTTCACCTGGCCGGAGAGGCGGGTCGAGCCCGCCGTGGCCGCCGCCTTTGCCGCCCTGGTGGCGCGCCGCGCCGCCGGCGAGCCGGTGGCCCATCTCACCGGGGTGCGGGAATTCTGGTCCCTGCCCCTTGAGGTCACCCCCGCCACCCTGATTCCCCGCCCCGATACCGAGCTGCTGGTGGCGACGGCCCTGGCGCGGGTGGCGAGCCCCACCGCCCGGGTGCTGGACCTCGGCACCGGCACCGGCGCCATCGCCCTGGCCCTGGCCAGCGAGCGGCCCGGCTGGACCCTGCTGGCGGTGGATCGGGAGGCGGACGCCGTGGCCCTCGCCAGCCGCAACCGGGATCGTCTCGGGCTCGACAACGTGGTGGTGCTGCAAAGCGACTGGTTCGCGGCGCTCTCGGGGCGGTTCGACCTGATCGTCAGCAACCCCCCGTATATCGATCGGGACGATCCGCACCTGGGTGAGGGGGATGTGCGCTACGAACCGGCGAGCGCCCTGGTGGCGGGGAACCGGGGCCTTGCCGACCTCGCCCATATCATCGCCGCAGCCCCCGCCTATCTCGCCCCCGGCGGGCTGCTCCTGGTGGAACACGGCGCCGACCAGGGCCATGCCGTGCGGGGTCTGTTCGCCGCGGCCGGTTACGGTGGCATCGAGACCCTCGCCGATCTGGCGGGCCTCGAGCGGGCCACCCTCGGCACCCGCACCTGAACCCTGAACCCTGAACCCTGAACCCTGAACCCGTTATCCCCGCCCCACCAGCCGGGCCACCCGCCACAGGGTCATGGCGCTGGCACAGGTCACCGCCGCGAGGATCGCCAGCCAGGCGCCCGCCACCCCGGCGCCCCCGGTCACCAGCGCAAGGCACAGGGGAAACCCCAGCAACCAAAAGGCGGCGAGGCTGATCACCAGGGTGGAGCGGGTGTCGCCGTGGCCCCGCAGGGCACCGGTGCCGGCGATATGGAGGGCGTCGAAGGGGCGGATCGCCGCCGCCACCAGCAGCAGCTGGGCGGCCAGGGCGGTCACCGCCGAATCGCTGGAATAGAGCGCCGCCAGGGGTTCCCGCAGCAGCAGGTAGCACAGGGATTGCAGCAGCGCCACCGCCAGGGCGGCGCGGATGCCCACCCGCACGCAGAGCCGCGCCGCCCCGCCGTCGCCGCCGCCAAGGGCCCTTGCGATGCGCAGGGTCATGGCCTGGGAGATGGCCAGGGGCACCATGAACATCAGCATGTCGAGGCTCATGGCCACCCCGTGGGCGGCCACTGCCACGGTGCCGAGGGCGGCCACCAGCAGCGGGATCACATGGAAGAACCCCGCCTCGGCGAGGATGGCGCCGCCGATGGGTGTCCCCATGGCGAGGGTGGCGAGCAGGGTCCGCCGCCGGGGTTCGGTATCGCGGCGCAACAACCCCAGCTGGCGCGGGCGCCGGGCGCGGCGGATAAAGAGGACTTCGCCGCCGACGATCAACAGCACCACCGTCAGGGTCGCCCAGCCGCAGCCGGCACCCCCGAGGGCGGGCAGGCCCCAGTGGCCGTGGATCAGCCCGTAATCGAGGGGAATGTTGACGAGAAACCCCATGAGGTTGAAGCCCATGGCCACATTGGGCAGGCCCATGCCCTCCAGGCTGGTGCGCAGGGCGAGCACGAAGGGCAGCACGAAGGCGGTGGCGATCATCGGCAGCAGGTAGCCCCGGGCCACCGCCTTGGCCTCCTGACCTGCGTCGAGGCCGTCCACCGCCAGCCAGCGCAGGGCGGCCATCAGCGCCGCCGCCGCGAGTCCGATGGGCAGCGCCAGCCACAGGCTGTTGTGGAACTGGCGGCGCAGCCCCGCCTCGTCGCCGGCCCCGTGCAGCCGCCCCACCAGGGCGCCATTGGCGATGAACACCCCCACCAGGAACATCATCGGCAGGTCGAACAGGGTGGCCCCCAGGGTCACCCCCGCCAGCTGCCCGGTGCCGGCGCGACCGCTCATCAGCACGTCGGTGATGGCGAGGCCGACGATGGCCAGCTGCCCCACCAGGAGGGGCAGGGCCAGCCGCACCAGGTGCCCGAGCTCGCGCCGCACGGGCGCCCGGGTCACGGCGCAGGCGGGGGCGGACATGGACAATGGCTGAGTTGGCGCATGGAAAAACCCCGGGGTTTGGCGTCTAATCGCCCTGTCGACAACGGGCCATCATAGCGAGGAGAGCATCACCATGGAAAACGGTTTACCCCTGCTGCTGTTGCTGCTGCAGATATTCGTGGCCTTGGTGCTGGCGGGGCTGGTGGCCCTGGTGGTGATGGCGTTCATCGCCTACGTGGTGGATGTGCGCCAGACCCGCCACACCATCCGCCGCAACTACCCGGTGATCGGCCGCTTCCGCTACCTGTTCGAGCACCTCGGCAACTTTCTGCGCCAGTACTTCTACGCCATGGATCGGGAGGAGATGCCCTTCAACCGCGCCCAGCGCTCCTGGGTGTACCGCGCCGCCAAGAACGTCGACAGCACCCTGCCCTTCGGTTCCACCCAGAGCATCACCACCCCGGGCACCCTGATCTTCTCGCCCCACCCCTTTCCGTCCCTGGCGGAGGAACACGCGGTGTCCCCGGTGGTAATCGGCCCCTATTGCCGTCATCCCTACGAGACCGCCTCCCTCATCAACATCTCCGCCATGAGCTACGGTGCCATCTCCCGCCCGGCGGTGGTCGCCCTGTCCCGGGGCGCGAAGATGGCCGGCTGCTGGCTCAACACCGGGGAGGGCGGCCTGTCCGACTATCACCTGTCCGGCGGCGCCGACATCGTGTTCCAGATCGGCACCGCCAAGTACGGGGTGCGGGACGGGGACGGCAACCTCAGCGACGACAAGCTCAAGACCATCGCCGAGCACCCCCAGGTGAGGATGTTCGAGATCAAGATCAGCCAGGGCGCCAAGCCCGGCAAGGGGGGCATCCTGCCGGGTATCAAGGTCACCGAGGAGATCGCCCATATCCGCGGCATTCCCCGGGGCCACGACTCCATCAGCCCCAACGGCCATACGGATATCCGCAGCGTCGACCAACTGCTCGACGCCATCGCCCACATCCGCGACCTGACCGGCAAGCCGGTGGGCTTCAAGATGGTGGTGGGTCACATGGACTTCTTCGACGAGCTGTGCGATGCCATCCTCGCCCGGGGGAGCGAATCGGCGCCGGATTTCATCACCCTCGACAGCGGCGACGGCGGCACCGGCGCCGCCCCCCAGAGCCTGCTCGACCACGCCGGCCTGCCGATCCGCGAGACCCTGCCCCTGGTGGTGGACAGGCTGGTGGCCCGGGGCCTTCGGGAGCGCATCCGGATCATCGCCTCCGGCAAGCTGATCCTGCCGGTGGACGTGGCCTGGGCCCTCGCCACCGGGGCCGACTTCGTCAACTCGGCGCGGGGTTTCATGTTCGCCCTCGGCTGCATCCAGGCCATGCAGTGCAACAAGAACACCTGCCCCACCGGCATCACCACCCACGACCCGGAACTGCAACGGGGCCTCGACCCCACCGACAAGGCGGTGCGGGTGGCCCAGTATGTGCGCAACATGGTCAAGGAGGTGACCGTCATCGCCCACGCCTGCGGCGTCGATTGCCCCCGCCAGCTGCAGCGCCGCCACGCCCGGATGGTGATTCGCCCGGGGGTGTCGGTGCCCCTCGACGAACTCTACGCCAGCAGCGAATACCGGGCTGTCCAGGTGCGCCACCCGGGCCACTGAGGCCGAGGGTGGGGCGCCGGCCGGCACTGGCTGGCGTTGCCAAAGGCTGTGCTATACTCCGCGACTTTTCGGCCCGAGGGCCGCCATCACTGGCACTTCCATGACTGAACAGATACAGCCCGACACCGCACCCGACACCGCCGCCGAGGCGGGCAAACCCGCCCGTGGCCGCCGCCGCTCCCGGGGTGGACGCAACCGTGGCAATGGCGCCGGCGACGCCCGGGAATGGTCCCTCGACCAGTTCCCCGTGCCCCCCGAGGAGGGCAAGATCCGCTTCCACGACCTCGACCTCAACCTCGATGTCATGCACGCCATCGCCGATCTCGGCTTCCAGTACTGCTCCCCGATCCAGGCCCGCTCCCTGCCCTTCACCCTGCGGGGCCACGACGTGGTGGGCAAGGCCCAGACCGGCACCGGCAAGACCGCCGCCTTCCTGATCACCATCATCGAGGATCTGCTCAAGCACCCCATCAGCGAGGAGCGCTTCGCCGGCGAGGCCCGCGCCCTGGTGATCGCCCCCACCCGGGAGCTGGTGATGCAGATCGCCGACGACGCCAAGGCCCTGTGCAAGTACACCGACCTCAAGGTCCACACCCTGGTGGGCGGCATGGACTACGACAAACAGAAGCGCCACCTGGCGGAGAGTTTCTGCGACATCCTGGTGGCCACCCCCGGGCGCCTCATCGACTTCACCGGCAGCCGCGACGTCTACCTCGACCAGGTGGAGATCCTGGTCCTCGACGAGGCCGACCGCATGCTCGACATGGGCTTCATCCCCCAGGTGCGCCGCATCGTGCGCCAGACCCCGTTCAAGGACCACCGCCAGACCCTGCTGTTCTCCGCCACCTTCACCTCCGAGGTGCTGCAACTGGCGGAGCAGTGGACCATCGACCCGATCCGCGTCGAGATCGAGCCCAAGAACGTCGCCACCGACACCGTCAACCAGAAGATCTTCCTCACCACCCAGCGGGAGAAGTTCAACCTGCTCCACAACATCATCGCCTCCGACGAGGTGGACAGCGTGATCGTCTTCGCCAACCGCCGCGACCAGTGCCGCAAGCTGGAGGAAAAGCTGCGCCGCAAGGGCTTCAGCGTCGGCCTGCTGTCCGGTGAGGTGGCCCAGAACAAGCGGGTCAAAACCCTCAACGACTTCAAGTCCGGTGCCATCAAGGTGCTGGTGGCCACCGACGTGGCGGGCCGCGGCATCCACATCGACGGCATCAGCCACGTGGTCAACTACACCCTGCCGGAGGAGCCGGAGGACTACGTCCACCGCATCGGCCGCACCGGCCGCGCCGGCAAGAGCGGCACCTCCATCAGCTTCGCCTGCGAGGACGATGCCATGCTGCTCGAGCCCATCGAGAAGCTGATCGGCCGCAAGCTGCCCTGCGAACAGCCCGACGAGGAACTGCTGCGGGAGCGCTAGACCGCCGTTGCCCGGCCCGCTGGGAATGCGCCGGGCAAAGACCGACAGGGGAGGGCGAGGATCATGGCCAACAGGATACTGGAGGATTCCCGCATAGACCCGCGCATCAAGGCGCGGCTTGCCGCCTGGCAGGCGCCGCCGCTGCGCAATGTGGCGAGCCGGGAAGACATGCTGGCGTCAGCGGCGAGCGACAAGGCCGTCGCCATTCGCAAGGGCCTGCAGGCCTTTTTCGATAGCTTCGATGATCAGATCATCGCCCCGGCCACCGGCCTCACCATCAGCCACCACCGGTTTGTCTCGGCCCCTGACGGCAACACCGGCAAGATTTGCCTGATGCGCCCCGCATCGAGCGCCCCGCTCCCCTGCATCTACTACATCCACGGCGGCGGCATGATGTCGCTGTCCTGTTACCAGGGCAATTACCAGGCCTGGGGCCGACTCCTCGCCGCCCAGGGGGTGGCCGTTGCACTGGTGGAGTTTCGCAACGCCCTCACCCCCTCCACCGTGCCCGAGGTGGCGCCCTACCCCGCGGGTCTCAACGACTGCGTATCCGGCCTGGCGTGGCTGGTGGCGCAGGCTGCCGAACTGGGGCTCGACGCTGGCCGCGTGGTGATTGCGGGCGATAGCGGCGGCGCCAACCTGGCCATCGCCACCGGTTTGCGCCTCAAGCGCGACAACGGGCTGCACCGCATCAGCGGTATCTACGCCATGTGCCCCTATATCGCGGGGCAATGGCCTGACGAGCGCTACCCGTCGTCCAGCGAAAACCATGGCATTTTGCTCGATCTGCACCACAACCAGGGTGCCATGGCCTATGGCATGGCCGAATTCGACAACCGCAACCCCCTTGCCTGGCCGGGATTTGCCACGGAAGAGGACGTGCGGGGACTGGTGCCGGTGGTGGTCAGTGTCAACGAGTGCGATCCCCTGCGGGACGAGGGCATCGCCTTTTACCGCCTGCTGTTGCGGGCCGGTGTGCGGGCCCGCTGCCGCACGGTGATGGGGACGGTGCACGGCATCGAGGTGTTCCCCTCTATCTGCCCCGATATCAGTCGCGATACAGCGGTGAGCCTGGCGGACTTCTGTCGGCGGGGATGATCAATCGGAGATGTTGGGCCGGCGGGAGGGGCGCCGTGGGTCGAATGCCGCCCCATGGCGCTACCCACGGGCCTTTCTCCGCCAAGGGCTTTTTTACTCGCCCGCCACCTTTCGGATCTGCTGCCTGAGCTTTCGGGGGTGAACGCCAAGCCCGGAAGGTCATGGCGCACCGGCCGCAACACCTCAGATTTTTTTCACGAATTCCGACTTGAGCTTCATGGCGCCGATGCCGTCGATCTTGCAGTCGATGTCGTGGTCGCCGTCCACCAGGCGGATGTTCTTCACCTTGGTGCCCACCTTCACCACCAGGGACGAGCCCTTGACCTTGAGATCCTTGACCACCGTCACGCTGTCCCCGTCCTGGAGGACATTGCCGTTGGCATCCTTGTGGATTTTCTCGCCATCGCCGGGTTCGGCGGCGCTTTCCTGAGACCACTCGTGGCCGCACTCCGGGCAGATCAGCAGGGCGCCGTCGGGGTAGCTGAATTCGGAGCCGCACTGGGGGCAGGGGGGAAGGGTGCTCATGGCTGTCTCCTGGCTGGGGCGCGCCGGGCGGCGCGGCGAGGGGCGGGATCATGCCAGCGGTGCCGGGGGTTGTCCATTGACCTGGCGCAGCCCCTGTCGATCCCGGGCGTGGTGCCGGTACCCCGCTCTCGCGTCCTATTCCCCCGCTGCGGGGCCGGGCTCGATGGCGATCACTTCGCAGCCGTGGGGGTGGACTATCCAGCGGATGTCGAGGTCGTAAAGGGCCATGCCGTAGACCCGCTCGCCGGCACCGCGATAGGCGGGCTGGGGCTGCTGGGCCAGCACCTGGGTGATGAGTTCCCCAAGCCCGGGATGACGGTCGGCGAGGGCGGCCAAGGCGCCGCGGCTGGCGTCGGAAAAGGTGACCGCAACCGCCGGCGGGCTGCCGTCCGCAAAGCCGCCCCGGGCATTGGCGATGGCGTCGGCGTAGGGCAGGTAGGGCTTGATGTCGAGGATCGGCGTGCCATCCACCAGGTCGATGCCGCCGAGGTGCAGCAGCCACTGGCCGCCGCGCTCCTCGATGCCGTCGAGCCGCACCGCCGACAGGCCGATGGGGTTGGGGCGAAACGGGCTGCGGCTGGCGAACACCCCGACCCGGCGGTTGCCGCCGAGCCGCGGCGGGCGCACCCGGGGCTTCCAGCCCTGGCCCAGGACCCGGTGGAACACGAACGTCAGCCACAGGTGGGAGAAGCCCCCGAGGCCCTCCAGGGTCTCTCCCCGATTGCAATCGCCGAGCAGGTGCAACTCCCCCCGCGCCGCGGGCACCAGACCCGGCTGGCGGGGCACGGCGAACTTGTCCCGGTAGGGGGAGTGGACGATGCCGATGGGCTCGAACCGGAAGGTGCTGTCGGAGAGGGGCATGGCGGGTGCGAAATCCTCGGAGCGGGGCGGGGAGTATAGCGGCCCGCCGACCCGGGATCAGCGCAGCATCAGGATGCCGCCGTCGATGGCGTACACCTGGCCGGTGAGAAAGCGGGCGTCGTCGCTGCACAGAAAGCGCATCACCGGCAGATAGTCCGCCTTGACGTCCCCCAGCTTGCCCCCCAGGGGCACGGCGCTTTTCATCATGGCATCGTGCTGGGCCAACTGCTCCGGGGTCATGGACGCCCGGGTGTTGTCGTACATGGGGGTCCAGATGGCGGGGGCGATGGCGTTGACGCGGATCCCGTAGGGGGCCCACTCCCGGGCCAGGGAGCGAACCCAGGCGGTGACCGCGCCCTTGCTGGCGGCGTAGTGGGCCTTGCCGGGATAGCCCTGGATGCCGCCGGCGCTGGAGAAATTGAGAATTGCCCCGCCGTTTTCCTTCAGGTGCGGGAAGGCGTGCACGTTGCTCAGGAAGGTGCCGGTGGCGTTGATGGCCATCACCTGGTTCCACTCGGCGAGGCCGATGGCCTCGGCCTTGCTGCCCGGGGATATGCCGGCGGCGTGGACCAGCACATCGAGACCGCCGAGCCGTGCCACCCCCTGGTCGATGGCGGCCTGGATCTCCGCTTCCTCCGCCACATCGGCGCGGATGAAGTGGGCGCCGCTGCTGGCGGCGAGGGCCTCGCCCCGCGCCTGGTCGCGGCCCAGGAATACCACCTGGGCGCCGAGGCCCGGGAAGGCCTCCACCAGCGCCTGCCCCATGCCACTGGTGCCGCCGGTGATGATGATGCGCTTGCCGCTGATGTCGGATCCGCAGGGTGGGTTCATGGTGCGCTCCTCGCAATGTCGGGCCGGGCGGCCCCTGTGGAGCGGATTGTAGACATCGACGGGGGCGCCGGGTCGCCATCGCCCCGCGACTTGGCGGATTGGCAACAATGGGCTGAATCAATGCAGTCTGTAGGCCCTAGGGGGCGATCAGATTGACCAGCACGATCAGCCCGGCGATCACCAGGGCGAAGTAGAGCACCGCCACGGCGAACACATAGGGCCCCCGGGCGCGCTGGAAATCCTCCCGGCGCTTGTGGGCGGGCCTGACGCCGAGGTGGCCGCACAGCACGATCACCACCGTGCGCCAGAATCCGTAGGGCGCCGCCGGGGTGGTTGGCGAAGGGGTTTCGTCGCTGGCGACATCTGGGGGGCGTTGGTGAGGCATGGTGTCGGCCTGGGAGCATCGTTGGAGTGCGACACTGTACTCCCTGCCGAGGCTCGCCGCCCTGTGCCAGATCATTGGCGGCGCCGGGACGGTCGATAGTGTTGTCCGCCGCCGGCCGATAGAATGGGCCTTCCGCGCCTCGCCCTCCCACCCGACCCGCTAGAAGGATTCCCGGATGCGCCTCGACTACCGCTGGCAAGTGCTGGCTTTTGCCCTGGTGATGCAGATTCTCGTGATCGGTGTCGGTGTCTATTGTTTCACCTTTTTCGTCGTCCACTGGGTGGAGGAATTCCAGGTGCCCCGGGGGGAGCTGATGCTCGGTTACATGGGCATGACCCTGATGGCCGGCCTGCTGGCACCCTTCAGCGGCATCTTGATCGACCGCTTCCAGCGCCGCTGGGTGATCACCGCCGGGGTGCTGGCCTACACCCTGGGCCTGCTGGCGGTGGTGGCGGCGCCGACGGCGATCGCCATCATCCTCATCTTCTGGGTGTTGATGCCCCTGGGGATGGGGCTCGCCGGCCCGCTGATGGCCCAGACCCTGGTGGCCCAGGCCTTCGACAGCAAGCGCGGCATGGCCCTCGGCATCTGTGCCCTCGGCACCTCCCTCGGGGGCTTGATCATGCCGGTGGTGGCCACCGCAATGCTCGCCGAGATGGCCTGGCGCCCGGTGCTGGCGTCCCTCGCCGTCGCCATCAGCGTGGTGATCCTGCCCATGGCGTTCCTGATTGTCAGGGCCCGTCCGGCGGCGGCCCCGCAGGCGGACAGCAGGCCGGCCATCGGCACCCGCGCCCTGCTCGGCAACCGGGATATCTACCTGCTCGGCATCTGCTATCTGATTCCCGGGGGGCTGTTCGTGGCGGTGCTGCAGAACCTCGGCCTGCAGGCCCAGGACCTGGGTATTCCCCAGCAGCAGGCGGGGCTGATCGTCGGCGGGGCGTCGTTGCTGATGGCGGGGGGCAAGTTCATTTCCGGCTCCCTGGCGGATCGGATCAGCCACCACGGCATCTATTACACCCTACTGGCGCTGGCCGCCCTGGGGTTGCTGGGGGTCGCCACGGCGGACAGCTTCCTGCCCTTTGCCGCCGGGGTGCTGCTGCTCGGCGCCACCGCCGGGGGCGTGTCCCCGCTGATCGGGACCACCGCGGCGCACCGCTTCGGTATCGCCAACTTCGCCCGGGCCATGGGCATCATCATGGGCTTTGGCAGCCTGTCGGGGACCATGCCCTTCGTGGCCGGCTGGCTGCGGGATTTCACCGGCAGTTACGAGACGGCCTACCTGGCCATCCTGCCGCTGGCCCTGCCGGCGGTGATCTGCTTCAGCCGCCTGAAAAAGGCGGCCGAGGCCTGAGACCCGGTCGCACCGGGCCGCCGCGGCGTCAGGGGCTGGTGGCGGGCGGGGCATCGAGCACCGCCACCCGTATCTGGTTCTTGCCCTGCTGCTTGGCCTGGTACATGGCGCGGTCGGCGGCGGCGAGGATGGCCGCCACCGAGTAGTTGCCAAAGCGCTGGTCGCAGTGGCAGACCCCCATGGACAGGGTCACCGGCCAGTGGTGGGCCTGCATGTCGGCGACGATGCTGGCGCGCACCCGTTCGAGGATGTGAATGGCGTCCGCCAGGGTGGCCCCGGGGTGGATGGTGGCGAACTCGTCGCCGCCGATGCGGGCGACGAAATCCGAGCCCCGGCAGCCGGCGCGGATCAGCCGGGCCACATCCTGCAATACGTTGTCCCCCACACCGTGGCCGAGGCTGTCGTTGACCTGCTTGAAATCGTCCAGGTCGATGAAGCTCACCGCGAACTGCCAGCCGAAATCCCGCAGCTCGACGATGTCCTGCTCCAGTTCGTGGGTGAAGGCGCGGCGGTTGCCGAGGCCGGTGAGGTGATCGCTGAGGGCCAGGGCCCGCTCCTGCTCCAGTTCACGGCGGATCTTCTCCTCGGTGGACTGGTAGGCCGATGCGTCGCGGACAAAGGCGAGGGCGTAGGGCTCGCCCCCCTGGCGGAAGTGGCTGAGCATGATCTCCACCGGGAAGGTCTCCCCCGACTGGCGCAAGCCCAGAAAGCGCAGGCCACGACCCATTGGGCGGTTCTCGCCCCGGGCGAAAAACCCCGCCAGGTGCTCCCGGTGGCGGGGGCGGGCGTCCTCGGGGATCAGGCTGTCGAGGGGCGCGCCGAGCAATTGCCCGCGACCGTAGCCGAACATCGCCGCCAGCAAGCTATTGACCAGCACGATGGCGCCCTGCTGGTCGATCATCAGGGCGGCGTCGGGGATGAGCTCGATCAGCTCCGTCAGGGTTTTGTCGGTTTTCATGGCGCCATGCCGCTGCCGGCGGGGTGGGTGTTGGCGGAGTTTGGCACAAAACCCGGGGCGCCGGCGCCGCGGGGGGCGGGCGAGGCGGTGGACGGCGCAATCAGGCCCTCCGATGGCGGGCGCCCCCCGGGAATTGGCGGCGCCGGCCGGCCAGGTAGCTCAGGCCCCCGGTGATGCCCAGCCACAGGGTGGCGATGCCGCACAGCAGGATCAGCAGGGCGTACCAGCCCGCCATGCCGTAGCCGGAGTGGAGGGGATACAGCTGGTTGAGCAGGCGCCGACCGGGGCTCGCCCGGTCCGGACGGGCGCTGATCCGCCAGTGGCCGCTGGCGGTGTCGAGGGTCACCGAGGTGCGGCCATTGGGATGCCACTCCCCGGCCAGGCGAAAGCGCAGGCCGAGTTCCGCGGCGCCGTTGCCGGGCAGGCGGATGTAGGTGGGCCAGCCGTCCGGTACCGCCGCCGCCCCGTGGCGCAGCCAGGCCGAGGGGGGTGCTTCGCCGCCGGGGGCCCCGGCGGGCAGGGAGGTTGTCGCCAGGGGTGGCAGCAGTGGCGCCACCAGCTTTTGCCACAGCATCAAAGATCCGGTGAGCAGCACCAGCACCAGCAGCAGGGCGATGGCGGCACCGCCGTGGCGGTGGGCGTGGATCATCAGTGCCGCCGCCAGGGGCCTCGGCAGCAGCCAGCGCCAGCGGAACCCGCGCCTCACCGGCCACCACAGCACCAGGCCGGTGATGGACAGGAACAGCCC
Organism: Pseudomonadota bacterium; assembly: GCA_034717695.1. GTDB lineage: Bacteria > Pseudomonadota > Gammaproteobacteria > Pseudomonadales > Porticoccaceae > NAT127. The sequence goes on along the minus strand of JAYELS010000005.1, from coordinate 220,157 downwards.
GGCAATGCCCGTGGCGAGCAGCAGCGCCTCCCCGGGGATGCCCGCCAGCAGGGTGACATGGAGATCCCGCAGCAGGGCGAAGGCGGCCAGCACCCAGCCGTTGCCGTCGTAGGGTGCGAGGCTGCCCACCGCCAGCAGCTGGATGGCGCCGTCCTCCCCCATCAGTGTCCAGTAGGGCTCCTCGCTGTTGGGGGCCTTGATCAGCCGGCGCTGCCCCGGAGCGTAGTCCGCGGCGATACGGTCGAGGTCCGCCCCCAGGGCGGCGATGTCGAGGTGCGCCGGCAAGGTGGCGTCGGCGGTCACCAGCCACTGGATCAGGGGCTTTTTATAGACCAGCAGGGTGCCGCTCAGGGTGGCTGCCAGCAGGAAGCCAAGGGCCGCGAGGCCGCACCAGCGGTGCCAGCGGCGCAGCCCCAGCCCCGGGGTGCGGCCGGGGCGGGTGGGTGCCGATACTTTCACCTCAGAACGCGCACTGGTAGCCGAGGGAGAAGCTGCGCCCCATGCCGGTGAAGTTGCGCAGGTCGTTGGGGCTGGTCTGGGAGTAGTAGGTGAAGTAATCCTCGTTGGTGAGGTTCTGTACCCCGAGGCTGAACTGGCCGCCCAGGGCCGCGATGTCCGCGCTCAGGTCGACGGTGGTGTAGCCGTCGAATTCCGCCGTGGTGACGCCGGCGGCGTTGTCGAATTCGCGATCGGCCAGGCGGTTGACCTGCAGGCGGGTGGCGACCCTGTCGGACCAGTGACGATCCCAGCTGAGGTTGACCCGGTCCGGGGCGATGTTGGCGCCGTCCAGGTCGCTGTCCACCCGGTTGTCGCCGTTGGCGTCGTAGCGGCCGTCGGTCTCGGCGTAGCGCAGGCCGATGAGATCCCGGTCGCTGATCGCCCAGCTGGCGCGAAATTCGATACCGTCCACCTCGGTTTTTTCCCGCTTCACGGTGTAGATGCCGTCCCCGCCCCGCTGCAGGCGCTGGCCGAAGTCGGAGTTCGACCCGTAGTAGCTCAGCTGGGCGTTGACGGTGCCGTTGTCGAACTCGATGCCGTACTCGGTGTTCTCGGTGAGGATCGGCGTCAGGTCGAGGAAGGTTTCCACGCGCTGCCCGGGGACATTGATGCCCCTCAGCACCCGCCCCACGTCCGGCATGGAGAACGCCTCGGAGTAGTTGGCGAACAGCCGCCAGGCCTCGCTCACCTGGTAGGTGCCGCCGAGGTTGTGGAGGGTCTCGGAAAACTCCGGCTTGCCCCCCTCCACAAAGCGGCTGCCGGCGGAGGCGAGGGTGGTGAAGTCGTCCACCACCAGCTGCGATTCCTCGTGGCGCAGGCCGCCGGTGACCGTCAGGTTGTCGATGCCGGTGAATTCCGCCTGCACAAAGGGAGCGTAGTTTTCGTAGCTGGACTTGGGCACCCAGGTGCGCCCGGTCTGGATCAGCGCCTGCCAGGTTTCATCCTCGAACAGGTCCACCCCGTAGACGAGGCCGAGGGGCAGGCCGGCGATGCCTTCCCGGGCCAGGGTGATCTTCATGCCGAGCTTCTCGGAATTGTTCTGGGACTGGTCCAGCAGGTCCGGGCCGTAGGCCGGGTCCTGGAAGGTGGCGAGGGGGGTGGCCTCGGCGCCGTAGGTGGCGGCGAAATCCTGGCTGAAGGCCTGTACCCGCAGGCTGTGGCCGAGGAATGCGCCATGGGTGTAGTTGAGGCTCAGGGTGGTGACCTTGTTGCGGGCGCCCTCCCCCGGCAGTTCCCCCTTCTCGGCGCCGCTGGGGATGCCCGCGGAGACATCACCCGGCACCGAGATCCACGCGTTGTTGCCCTCGATGTCGTAGCGGTTGGCCATCAGTTCGATGCGCTGGTCGCCGAAGTCGTAGCCGGCCTTGAGGAAGCCGTTGAGGGTCTGCGAATCCATGGTGTCCCCCTGGGTGTTGTCGGCCCCGATCACGTCGCCGTTGGCGTCGTAGGCGATGCCGCTCTCCCGGAAGCTGAGGCTGGCGAGCAGGTCGGCGTCGCCGAAGCGGTTCGACAGGCTGTAGGTGATGCCGTAGTCGGCGCTCTCGCCGAGATCCTCGGTCTGCACCGTGGAGTCGAGGCGGATGCGCTGTTCCAGTTGTTGGGCGGGCTTGCGGGTGATGAGGTTGATGATGCCCCCGGAGGCTCCGAGGCCGTGGATGGCGTTGGCGCCGTGGAGCACTTCCACCCGCTCCAGCATGGCCGGGTCGATGGTGTGGCCGTCGCGGCCACCGTTGCGCAGTGGGTTGGACTGGGGCACCCCGTCGATCATGTACAGCGGCTTGCGGCCCCGCAGGCTCTCGCCGGCGTTGGTCATCTTCTGGCGGCTGGGGGAGAAGCTCGGCACCAGGTTGCCGAGCACCGTGGAGAGGTCGTTGTTGATGGCCAGTTGCTGCTGGAGAGCCGCCTGATTGATGACGGTGACCGTGTTGGGGATGGTGCTCAGGGGCTTCTCGACCCGGTTGGCGGTGACCACCACTTCCTCGGCGATGCGCTCGGCGAGCAGGGTGGGGGAGACCAGGGTGCCGCAGGCCAGCAGCAGGCAGGTGGAGGGGAGGGACTTGCGCATGACGGTTCCTGTGTGACGAGGGTTATTGGGCGGCGGCTGTCCGTGGCCGACCTGTACCTGTCCGTGGAAGGAACGGGATTATTTCATTAATGATAATTGCTATCAATAGCGTTATTGTTAACTGGTCGAAGTTGTGCCCTGCAACAGGCCCGTGCGACAGGGCATGACAGCGCCGGGCAGGAGCGAGGCGGGTGGCGGTGGGGGAGACACCGGCGATTGCCGGAATCCGGCCCCACCATCCCCAGGCGAATCCACGGGGCCATGATGAAGTTCACTCCCACAGGCGCCGGGGTCGGGTCGATGCCCGGCTTTTAACTTGCCGGGCCCTGCGGTCGCGACGCCATGGTCGGGCCCAGCCCGCTATTTCACCCAGCGCTCGGCGGCGTCCCGTTGCGCCGGTGACGGATTCAGCCCGCAATACCGCACCAGATCCTCCCGGGTTGCGGCATCCCGGCGAAAGCGCTCGTAGCTCAGGGCGAAGCTGTTGCGCCCGCACCTCACGAAGTCGGTGAATATATGGTTGTAAAGGCGCCTGGCGCCGGCTTCGCCGAAATGCGCCGCCCAGCCCCGCCGCCGGCGGGTCGCCTCGATGCTGGCCAGGTCCCGCAATACCAGGCAGTAGCGGGGTTGGCACAGCGCTTCAATGTTGTCGAGGAAGAACGGCAGCAGGGCGTGCTTGAGCACCAGCTGGTGGTGGCCCTGGGCGCGGGCCTCGCGCCGCTGAGTGTCGAGCCAGGGGGCGAACCAGTCGCGGAATACCTGGCGATAATCCGGGCGGGTCGGCTCCAGGGTTCGCTCCCGCACCAGTTTTGCCAGCATGGCTCGCAACGGGGCTGACTCGTGGGTGTCCGGGGTGCGGGGGTCGTTGACCCGAAAGTGGGGCGGGCAGGACCAGGCGCCATTGCGGGCAATAAAGCCGGTGACCGCTGTGGTGCCGGAGGACCAGGGGCCCAGGACGAAGATCACGCTGTTCATAAGCTGCGAGAGGGATGTCGGTCGGGCGTGTCACTATAGCGTCCGGGGCCGCATCTGTCCCCCCGCCCTGCCCCGGGGCGGGAGGGGGGAATGATCCGCCTGGCGCCCTGCCTTGCCGCTACGGGATTGTTGCTACAATCGCCGCAAATCCCCCGCCGTAACGGATAGCCATGACCCCGCCCGATCTGCCCCGCTTCAGTGACATCGACATTGGGAAGCTGCCCCAACAGCTGGCGGCGCTGCTGGACGACAGCCGCCAACGGGTGGCGAGCCTGCTGGCCGCCCCGCCGCCGTTTACCTGGGACAACCTGATGGCGCCCCTGGAGGCCATCGACGACCGCCTTGAAAAATTCTGGTCCCCCGTCGCCCACCTCAACGGGGTGATGAACAGCGACGAACTGCGCGCCGCCTACGACGCCTGCATCCCCCTGCTCACCGCCTGGCACAGCGAGATGGGCCAGAACCGCCCCCTGTTCGAGGCGGTGCAATCCCTCGCCGACAGCCCCGCCTTCGCCGCCCTGGGCCGGCCCCGCCAGCAGGCGGTGCGCCATGTGCTCCGGGACTTTCGCCTCTCCGGGGTGGCCCTCCCCGAGGCCGAACGCCAGCGTTTCGCCGCCATCGAGCAGCGCCTGAGCGAACTGGCCACCAAATTCTCCAACAACGTGCTGGACGCCACCGACGGCTGGGAAAAATATCTGGAGGACGAGTCAGCGCTGGCAGGCATTCCCGACAGCGCTCTCGCGGGCTTTCGCCAGCAGGCAAAGGCCCAGGGCAAGGAGGGCTATCGCCTCACCCTCGCCGTTCCCGCCTATCTGCCGGTGATGCAGTACGCCGACAACCGCGCCCTGCGCCGGGAGCTCTACGAGGCCTACGCCACCCGCGCCTCCGATCAGGGGCCCGGCGCCGGCCGCTGGGACAACAGCGCCCTGATGGTGGAGATCCTCCAGCTGCGGGAGGAGATGGCCAGGCTGCTGGGCTTTGCCAACTACGCCGAGCTGTCCCTCGCTCCCAAGATGGCGGAATCCCCGGCCCAGGTGGAGGACTTTCTCGTCAACCTGGTCGCCGCCGCCAAGCCCCAGGGGGAGGCGGAGGTGGCCGAGGTGCGGCGCTTCGCGGGGGAGCTCGGCTGCGCCGATCCCGAGGCCTGGGATATCCCCTACTACAGCGAAAAACTCCGGGAGCGGGACTACGCCCTCAACCAGGAGCAGCTGCGGCCCTACTTCCCCGCCAATCGGGTGATCGAGGGCCTCTTTGCCATCACCGGCCAGCTCTTCGGTATCCGCTTCGAACCCCGGGAGGCCGTGGATCTGTGGCACCCCGACGCCCGGTGCTACAGCGTGCTCAGGGATGGCGCCCCCATCGCCGTCTGCTACCTCGACCTTTACGCCCGGGCCAAGAAGCGCGGCGGCGCCTGGATGGCGGATTACTGCGGCCGGCGTCGCACCGACGCGGGCACCCAGCTGCCGGTGGCCTTTCTCACCTGCAACTTCACCCCGCCCACCGGGGACAGGCCGGCGCTGCTCACCCACGACGAGGTCACCACCCTGTTCCACGAGTTCGGCCACGGCCTGCACCATATGCTCACCGAGATCGACGTGCTCAAGGTGGCGGGCATCAACGGCGTGGCCTGGGACGCGGTGGAACTGCCCAGCCAGTTCCTCGAAAACTGGTGCTGGCAGCGGGAATCCATCCCGCTGATTTCCGGCCACTCCGAAACCGGCGAGCCGCTGCCCGGGGAGCTGCTCGACAAGATGCTCGCGGCCCGCAACTTCCAGTCCGCCATGCAGATGCTGCGCCAGCTGGAATTCGCCCTCTTTGACCTGCGCCTCCACAGCGCCCCCGCGCCCGCCAGCGGCGACGACATCCAGCGCCTGCTGGACGGGGTGCGGGCCCAGGTGGCGGTGCTTCGCCCCCCCGCCTTCAACCGCTTCCAACACGGCTTTGGCCATATCTTCGCCGGCGGCTACGCGGCGGGTTACTACAGCTACAAATGGGCGGAGGTGCTGTCCGCCGATGCCTTCTCCCTGTTCGAGGAGGAGGGGGTGATGAACGATGAGACCGGCCGCAAGTTCCACGACGCCATCCTCGCCCGGGGTGGCTCCGAGGACGCCCTCGACCTCTTCGTCGCCTTCCGGGGCCGGGAGCCCGACCAGGCCGCGCTGCTGCGCCACAGCGGCATCCAGTCGGGCTAAGGGCGCGTCGTGGGCTGGTTCCAGAAAACCCTCACCCTGAAGGCAAGGCCCCGGGGCTTTCACCTCATCACCGCGGAGATCCTCGACCAGCTGCCGGAACTCGCCGGGGTGCGGGTGGGTATCCTCCACCTCTTTATCCAGCACACCTCGGCGTCCCTCACCATCAACGAAAATGCCGACCCGACGGTGCGCGGGGATTTTGAAAGCTACTTCAGCCGCGCTGTGCCCGAGGGCGAGCCCTACTACCGGCACCGGAACGAGGGCGACGACGACCTTCCTGCGCACCTGAAAAGCAGCATTCTCGGATCAAGTCTTAGCATCCCCGTCACCCGGGGCCGCCTCAACCTCGGCACCTGGCAGGGCATCTATCTGTGCGAACACCGCAACCAGGGTGGCGCGCGTCGGGTGGTGGTGACGGTGCAGGGGGAGTAGCCGCGGCGAGTTAGAGGTATCGTTAAGCCCCTGAGTGCTCGCCTGACGGTGCAGCGCCAATGGCCGCCTGAAATTGCCCACGAATATCCCGGTGGGAATATGCCGCCCTGGCGGCCACCTGCAGCAGTGGCAGGTCGATGGTCCTGCACAGGGTTTCGATAAACTGGTCCCGCGCCCTGGCGTGTCTCGAGGTGTGTGACCTGTCGTTGAGTTCCACGGCGCAGATCACGGCGAGATCGCTGGCGCGGCATACCACAAAGTCGAAGTGCTTGGCGGCTATGCGATTGAGTGCACCCTGGCGCGCGGACCTGCCAAGGCCAGGCTTCACCCTGGCAACATCCGCCACCCGAACCTTGCCAAAAACCCGATACTGAGGGCCAACAGCCTGATCCAGGACGCCGAGAAACGCCCGCTCGGCGGCGGAAAACAATATGCCCGCGGGCTGGTAGGGAAAGCCTACCGAACCGGCGGCATTTCGCTTGATGGTCAGCGCGGCAAAAATCAGCGCGGCGGCAATGGGCAAAAGGAGTATCAATATCCATGACATGGGGAGCGGCATCCTTGTCTTCGACGGAGGGATCAGGCGCCGGCTTGGCGCCGCGAAACGTCGGAAAATAGCGCGCTGTGCTGCCGATTGTCAAAGCCTGCCACGTCAGTACCGCGGACATCGCCGATCGTGGGCAACAGCGAGAACTTGATAACCACCAGGCGTCCCTAGGTAAACAACAGATAGCGGAAATCGATGAGGGGGCACTTGGCGAATATCTGGCGACAACTCGACCTGCCAGCCTGTTGCCGCCCTGGCCAATCAAAGTGGCCAGGGCGGCAAGGTCCGCTATCAAGGCACACCCCAATCCTGGAACCTTTGAATCTTAACGCCCGACGGATTCCAGGAACTCGGCTCCCGCTGCCGGGTGAAAGGAACAGGTCATTGGATCAGCGCTCGAGCCCTCCCCGGGATGTCCTCGCCAGATACAGCCTGAAATGCGCCATTGACCAGCTCCCCAGCCCTGCGCCGGGCTTCAAGCAGGCAGTCGGATCCGAGTTCGTCATCCGACTGCCGATAGGAATATTTTCGGTTGTTAAACAGCTGTCACTGCTGTGAATGTGTTTGGGCGCGTCCTGTCACATCAGGTAATCCATCAACCTGCGATCCCCCTTGAGGGTGGTGCGGTGCATCACCCGGCGGTACTTCTTCTTGTGGCCGTAGCCTTTGTGGATGGACTGCCAGTTGTCCCAGATCACCAGGTCGTTGGGTTGCCACTGATGCACGTAGGCGAAGCGCTCGTCGGCGGCGAATTCCTTCAGTTCCCCCAGCAGCTGGTCGCTGGCTTCCTGGCTGAAACCGACGATGCGACGGGTGAAGGTGGGGCTGATAAACAGCACCGGGCGGCCGTTGTGGGGGTGGCGGAACACCAGGGGGTGGACCACCTCCGCCATGGCTTCCACCTCGTCGGGGAAGTCGATCTCGGCGTCCTTGGCCACCCCGGCGCGGTTGTCCAGCAGGCTGTGAATCACCGTCAGGCCGCGCAGGCTTTCCCGGGTCTTGTTGGGCAGGGCCCGATAGATCTCGGCGGCATCCGTGTACGCGGTGTAGCCGCTCTCCGGGGGAATCTCGATGGGGCGCAGGAAGCCGCCGAGGCTGGGTACGGGGTCGAAGGTCAGGTCGGTGTGCCAGCCGGAGTAGGCGACGATCTCGTCGGCGCTGGGGTCGTCCGCAGCCAGGGGTTCCGCCGGGCTGGTGGAGAGCTCGATGATCTCCGGGTAATCCCGGTGGCGGAGGAATTCCAGGGGGTGGATCACCAGGTCGCCGAAGGCCCGGGTAAATGCGATGTGGGATTTTGGGGTCAATGCCAGATCGCGAATCACCAGCAGGGCCGACTCCCTGAACGCCTGTTGCAGCTGGCGGGCATCGGCGGGGGCGAGGGGAGCACTGTCGATGCCCTTCACTTCAATGGCGTGGCTGCCTGCCATGGGGATGAATTCAAGTGTCATGGATATCACCTGCCAATCGTTATTTGTGGACCTTGGCGGCGTCGCCCCAGGCCGGCCCATTGCTCACCGGCAGGGTGGCGGCGTCGAAACCGTAAAAGCGCAGGGCATTATCCCAAAGGGCCTTTTGCAGGCTGCCCCGGGACAGTTTGGGCATGTCCAGAAAGGTGCTCAGGGCATGGGGGTACTGGGCGTCGGGGTGGGGGAAGTCGGTGCCGAAGAGGATGTTGTCGTCCCCCAGGTAGTCCACCACCTGGTACAGCAGGATGTCGTCGGGCTCGGCGGAGATAAAGCACTGGCGGCGGAAATAGTCGCTCGCGGCCAGGGTCAGCTCCGGGGCGTAGCGCCAGCCCACCAGCTCCAGGTGCTCGTCGAGGCGGTGCAGCCAGTTGGGCAGCCAGCCGACGCCGCATTCCAGGCACGCCAGCCGCAGGCCCGGGTGGCGCTCCAGCACGCCGTGGACGATAAGGGACATCAGCGCCATCTGCTGTTCCATGGGGTGGCACACGGCGTGCTGCTCCAGCCAGTTGTCCGGGTAACGCTCACTGCCGATATTGCGCATCATCGAGCCGGAACCCTCGTGGAGGGACAGGGGCACGTCGAGGGATTCCAGCAGGGCGTAGAGCGGTTCGAAGTCGGCATGGCCGAGGGCGCGCCCGCCCACCGGGTTGGGGCGTGTCCAGAAGGCGCGAAAGCCCAGCTCGTGGTAGGCGTATTCCACTTCGTTCAACGCGGCCTTTACATCGAAGAGGGGGATGGGCGCGGCGCCGACAATGCGGCCCCCGGACTCGCCCGCATACTCCGCCATCCAGCGGTTGTAGGCCCGGGCCATGGCACAGGCCAGTTGCGGGTCCATGCCCTCGACGAAGCAGTCGTACAGGGGCCCGTAGATCACCGAGACATCCACGCCCTCCACATCCTGCCCGCGCATCACGGCGGCGGGGGTGAAGCCGTCGGGGGCGATGTCCCCGAAGCGCTCGCGGATGCGCTCTGGTGTGAATCCCAGGGCGCCGATGGTGTCCGGCGGATGGTTCATGATGGGTTGACCGTCCACCCGGCGCTCGGCGGGCTGGCCGGTGACCCGCCCGCGAAAGCGCGGGTCCAGGTAGCGGTCGTACAGGTCGGCCGGTTCCATGGTGTGGCCGTCCGAATCGATGACTCTCAGTTCCGCGCTCATGGTCAACTCCTGCCGTGGGTGGCGGGCTGGGCGCGGCCGCCCCGGAGCAGTGCCCCCGGCAGGCTGTCCGCCGTTGCTGTCAGTTGGTCTTGGCCCCGGCTGCGCAACACCCGGCCGTTGACGATCACCGTGTCGATGCCAAAGGCGTCGGAAACCAGGCGCTCCGCGCCGCCGGGCATGTCCCGCACCCGGCGCAGCTCGCCGGCCCGCACGGTGGCGGGATCGAAGACCACCACATCCGCCGGCTGGCCGGTGGCCAGCACGCCGCGATCCGCGATGCCGTAGAGCAGGGCGGGCCGCTGGGTGAGGATGTGGATGGCCCGCTCCAGGGGCATCAGCTGTCTGTCCCGCACCCAGTGCCCAAGCAGGTGGGTGGCGTAGCCGGCATCGCACAGCTGGCTGGCGTGGGCGCCCGCGTCGGACAGCCCCAGCACGCAATCATCGTCAGCGCGGTCGAGCAGCTCGGCCACGTCCTCCTCCTCGAAATTGAGGGCGGCGAGGCGAAAGCGGGCTTCCAGGTCGGTGTCGAGGCTCAGGTCCAGCACAAAGTCGATCACATCCTTGCCCGCCCGCCGGGCCGCCTCGGTGACGGGCATGTTGTCCATCGCCGGGTCGAGGGGGTTGCTGGAAACCTCGGTGCGCAGATACCAGCCTGCGAAGGGGTGGCTCACCCCTTCCCGGAGATCGTCCCGGAAGGTCTGGCGGAAGGCGGGGTCGGCGTAGATCCTTTTCTTGCCCGCCAGGTCGGTCTGCATGGTGGGCTTGAAGTAGTCCCGGGACTGGAACGGGTAGGGCTCGTCAAAATTGAAATCCAGGGAGAAATCCCGGCACGACACCTGGGGTACTACCCTGGCCCCGTTCGCCTGCAGCTCGCGGGTGCGGGCCAGCAGGTCGCGGTGGGATTTGGGCCCCATGATGCCCCCGAGAAGGGCGCCCCAGCTCACCGGACAGCCGTGGCGGGTGGCGATCTCCCCCAGCTCCTTGAGGAAGAAATCCGTGGTCATGAAGGACGGCGTCACCTCGAGGATGCCCCGGCCCGATTCCGCCATGGCACCGGTGAGCTGGTCGATCTCCTCGTTGCTGGCCGCCCGACTCGGTACCGGCAGGCCGTCGAAGCCGTTGTGGGCCTCGCCCTTGGAGGTGGCAAAGCCCAGGGCGCCGGCGGCCATGGCGTCCCGCACCAGGGTTTTCATCTGCTCTATTTCGCCCTGGGTGGCTTCCCGCCTGACGGCATCCTCACCCATCACATAGAGGCGCACCGGCGTGTGGCCCACCAGTACGGCGACATTGATGGCAAGGCCCGAGCGCTCCAGGGTATCCAGGTAGCCGGCGAAGGATTCGAACGGCCAGTCGTTGCCGAGCCCCGCCTGCAGGGCGTCGAGGCTCATGCCCTCAACCTTTTCGAGGGTGCGCATGATCAGGGAGCGGTGTTCGGGGCGGGTGGGGGCGACCCCGAAGCCGCAGTTGCCGATCACCACGGTGGTGACGCCGTGCCAGGGGGAGATGCTCATCAGCGGATCCCACAGCACCTGGGCGTCGTAATGGGTGTGGATGTCGACAAAACCGGGGCACACCACCTGGCCGCCGGCGTCGATGGTGCGCGCGGCGCTGCCGCTCGCCTCGCCCAGGGCCACCACCACCCCGTTGCGGATGCCGATATCGCCGGTAAAGCCGGGGGTGCCGGTGCCGTCGATGATCAGGCCGCCGGTAATCTTGAGATCGTACTCCATGGGCTGTCGCCTCCGGGGGTGTCGATCCCTGACAGGTTTATTGTTATGGCTGCGTTGTCGATGGCCGATAATGCGTGCGACTTAGATTAGTCAATCCAGTGTTTGAATGCCAGCGGAGCCCTCGAGGGAGTGCTCGGTGACGAACCCGAGTGCAGGGTGTTTCCCACAGGGCACCCCGGCTCCCTTGCCGGATCCGCCTTTACTTTCTGGGCTGCAGGGAGGGTATCGGGGACAGTCTCAAGGCGAGTAGGCGAATCCGCGTCACAGGCTGTGTTCGCCATGCGCAGCGTGGGTGCAAGGGCTTCTCGGGTTGTGGCGCTACCGCCTGGCGATATTGGGGTATTGCTCCGGGTGTTCGAGGATGTCCTGGCTGAGGTCGATGTCGATCTCTGGCCCATGGTAGTGCCCCGGGGACGGTTCCTTTGCGTTGAGGATGGCCTTGACGGGTTGGTCCTTGAACCAGGGGTGCTGGGTGTAGGGCACGAATAACTCGAGCCCGTGGGCCAGCAGCCACACGCCATGGCTGGGGATATGGGTCACTGCAACCGCCCAAGTGTTGTGCCAGGCGCGGACAAGTTCATGGTGGTGCTCCCGACTCAGGGCCTCGATCTCGGCCAGTTGCCTCGGACCATAGCCATGGTTGTTGGCAAGCTGGATAGCGGGCTTTAGCCAGAACTTTGCCTCGCCGTCGCCGGAGGTGACATGAACGTGGAGCCGTCGCTCCTCCCGGGAGAAAACGAAGAAGCGGTAGCCTCTCTCCCTGAACGCGGTGGGGCTCATAAGGGCCTCCCTGCCCTTAGGTCTGTATGGCAGTGATCAGCCCTTGAGGCGCTTGTACTTCATCCGCTCCGGATGGGCCTGGTTGCCCTTCCGCTTGGTGAAGTCCTCGTGGTAGTCGGTGAAGTTGCCCTCGTGGAAGACCACCTCCGAGTTGCCTTCGAACGCGAGGATATGGGTGGCCACCCGGTCCAGGAACCAGCGGTCGTGGGAGATCACCAGCACGCAGCCGGGGAAGGCCAGCATGGCGTCTTCGAGGGCCCGCAGGGTTTCGATATCCAGGTCGTTGGAGGGTTCGTCGAGGAGCAGCACGTTGGCGCCCTGCTTCAGGGTGTTGGCCAGGTGCAGCCGGCCCCGTTCACCGCCGGAGAGATCGCCGACGCGCTTCTGCTGGTCGCCGCCCTTGAAGTTGAAGCGCCCCAGGTAGGCCCGGGAGGGCACTTCGTAGCTGCCGATCCTGAGGATGTCGTGGCCCCCCGAGATGGCCTCCCACACGGTTTTCTTGTCGTCGAGGCTCTCCCGGCTCTGCTCGACGAAGGCCATGTTGACGGTCTCGCCGATGGTGATGGTGCCGGCGTCCGGCTGGTCGCGGCCGGCGATCATGCGAAACAGCGTGGACTTACCGGCGCCGTTGCCGCCGATGATGCCGACGATGGCGCCCTTGGGAATGGTGAAGGTCAGGTTGTCGATCAACAGGCGGTCGCCAAAGCCCTTGGTGACGCCGTCGAACTCGATGACCTTGTCGCCGAGGCGCTCACCCGGCGGGATGTAGATCTCGTTGGTTTCGTTGCGCTCCTGGAACTCCCGGGATTGCATTTCCTCGAAGCGGGCGAGGCGCGCCTTGCTCTTGGCCTGGCGGCCCTTGGGGTTCTTGCGCACCCACTCCAGTTCTTCCTTCATGGCCTTGATGTGGGAGGACTGCTCCCGGGCCTCCTGCTCCAGGCGCTTTTCCTTGGTTTCGAGCCAGGTGGTGTAGTTGCCTTCATAGGGGATGCCGTGGCCCCGGTCGAGTTCGAGAATCCAGCCCGCCACATTGTCGAGGAAGTAGCGGTCGTGGGTCACGGCCACCACGGTGCCGGGGAATTCCTCGAGGAATTTTTCCAGCCAGAACACCGACTCGGCGTCCAGGTGGTTGGTGGGTTCGTCGAGCAGCAGCATGTCGGGCTTGGACAGCAGCAACCGGCACAGGGCCACCCGGCGGCGCTCGCCGCCGGACAGTTTGGAGACATCCGCATCCCAGGGTGGCAGGCGCAGGGCGTCGGCGGCCACTTCCAGCTGGTTGTTGAGGTTGTGGGCATCCCAGGCCTGGATGATGTTCTCAAACTCTTCCTGCTTCTTGGCCAGCTTGTCGAAGTCCGCATCGGGCTCGGCGTAGGCGGCGAACACCTCGTCGAGGCCCTTGAGGGCATCCACCGCCTCCCGCACCCCGTCCTCGACGTTGCCGCGCACATCCTTGGCGGGGTCGAGGGCCGGCTCCTGGGGCAGGTAGCCGATCTTGATGCCGGGCATGGGCCTGGCCTCGCCGAGGATGTCGGTGTCGATCCCGGCCATGATCTTCAGCAGGGTGGATTTGCCCGCGCCGTTGAGGCCCAGCACGCCGATCTTGGCGCCGGGGAAGAAGGAGAGGGAGATATCCTTGAGGATCTCGCGCTTGGGCGGGACGATCTTGCCCACCCGGTTCATGGTATAGACGTATTGGGCCATGGTGATTCAAACGAGTGCTGTGGATTTGGGCTGGATTGTAGCGTAAACGATGGGGTCTGACGTCCCACGTCTGACGCCGGACGCCAGGATGGCTCGCGGCAGTGCGGAGCACGGGGCTCTTTTGGGGATCGGAACCACGCTGGCCCCGTTGTCTCCCCAGCCGGGCTGTTGCGTCCGACGTCCGACATCAGACCCAGCGCGTGCAACGCGCTGGGTCTTTGTGTAAAATCCGCGCCTTCCTCTCCCCCATGCACCCTCATCCTTCAATCCGGGACAGCGCACAGCCATGTACGACAAATCCACGACCCTCGCCCAGTACGACGCCGAACTCCTCGCCGCCATCCAAGGTGAAGAGCGCCGCCAGGAAGATCACATCGAGCTGATCGCCTCCGAGAACTACGCGAGCCCCGCGGTGATGGAGGCCCAGGGCTCGGTGCTTACCAACAAGTACGCCGAGGGGTACCCGGGCAAGCGCTACTACGGCGGTTGCGAGTTTGTCGACGTGGCCGAGGAGCTGGCCATCGCCCGGGTCAAGCAGCTGTTCGACTGCGACTACGCCAACGTCCAGCCCCACTCCGGCGCCCAGGCCAACGCCGCCATCTTTCTGGCCCTGGTGGCCCCCGGCGACACCGTGATGGGCATGAACCTGGCCCAGGGCGGCCACCTCACCCACGGCAACCCCGCCAACTTCTCCGGCAAGCACTACAGGATCGTGCCCTACGGCCTCGACACCGAGACCGGCGTGATCAACTACGACGAGATGGAGCGCATCGCCCTGGAGAGCAAGCCCAAGCTCATCATCGGCGGCTTCTCCGCCTACTCCCGCTACAAGGACTGGGCCCGCATGCGCGCCATCGCCGACAAGGTGGGCGCCATCTTCTGGGTGGACATGGCCCACGTCGCCGGCCTGGTGGCCGCCGGGGAGTACCCGAGCCCGCTGCCCCACGCCCACGTGGTCACCAGCACCACCCACAAGACCCTGCGCGGCCCCCGGGGCGGGATCATTCTCTCCAAGGGCCAGGGGGAGGACTTCTACAAGAAGCTCAACTCCGCGGTGTTCCCCGGTATCCAGGGCGGCCCGCTGATGCACGTCATCGCCGCCAAGGCAGTGGCCTTCAAGGAGGCCCTCTCCCCCGAGTTCAAGGCCTACCAGAAGCAGGTGGTGACCAACGCCCGGGCGATGGCCGCGGTGCTCCAGCAGCGGGGCTACAGGATCGTCTCCGGCGGCACCGACAACCACCTGATGCTGATCGACCTGATCGGCAAGGAGTACACCGGCAAGGACGCGGACGCGGCCCTGGGCGAGGCCTATATCACCGTCAACAAGAACTCGGTGCCCAACGACCCGCGTTCGCCGTTCGTCACCTCCGGCCTGCGCATCGGCACCCCGGCGGTCACCACCCGGGGCTTCAAGCAGGGGGAGTGCGAGCAGCTGGCGGGCTGGATGTGCGACGTGCTCGATGCCCTCGAAAAGGGCACCAGCGAGCAGGTGATTCCCCTGGTGCGCGACCAGGTGGTGGCCCTCTGCCGCCGCTTCCCCGTCTACCGCTGAGGCGCGGCAAGAAGCCCTGCACTTCCCCGGTGCAGGGTTTTTTTGTGCCTGTGCTACCATGGCCAACCTGTTGACTCCAAGGGATTTCCGCCATGCATTGCCCCTTTTGCGGCGCCGATGACACCAAGGTAATCGACTCCCGCCTGGTGGCCGATGGCGGCCAGGTGCGGCGCCGCCGCGAGTGCCTGTCCTGCAAGGAGCGCTTCACCACCTTCGAGGTGGCCGAGCTCTTGATGCCCCGGGTCATCAAGAACGACGGCACCCGCGAACCCTTCGACGAGAACAAGCTGCGCTCGGGCCTGCAGCGGGCCCTCGAGAAGCGCCCGGTGAGCGTCGAGCAGATCGAGGCCGCCATCGCCCACATCAAGCACGGGCTGCAGACCACCGGGGAGCGGGAAGTGCCCTCCCGGCTGGTGGGGGAGCGGGTGATGGAGGCCCTGCGGGAGCTCGACCAGGTGGCCTACGTACGTTTTGCCTCGGTGTACCGCAGCTTCCAGGACATCAGCGAATTTCGCGCCGAGCTCGACAAGCTGGAGAGCAAGAACCGCTCCGACCTCGACGCCGGAGCCAATCCTTGATCGACCCCTTTGCCCCCTTCGACCGGCAGTGCATGGCCCGGGCCCTGCAACTGGCGCGCCTGGGCTGGTACAGCGCCCGCCCCAACCCCCGGGTGGGCTGCGTGATCGCCCGGGACGGCCGGGTGGTGGGGGAGGGCTACCACCACCGCGCGGGCGAGCCCCACGCCGAGGTCAATGCCCTCGCCGCCGCCGGCCCCAGGACCCGGGGCGCCACCGCCTACGTCACCCTCGAACCCTGCAACCACCAGGGCCGTACCGGGCCCTGCTCCCGGGCGTTGATCGACGCCGGCGTCGCCGAGGTGGTGTACGCCATGGCCGACCCCCACCCGATCGCCGGCGGTGGCCTCGATACTCTCCGGGCCGCCGGCATCAGGGTGCGGGGGCCGTTGCTCGAGGCCGAGGCCCGCGCCCTCAACCCCGGTTTCATCAAGCGCTGCGGGACCGGCCTGCCCCGGGTCACCGTCAAGCTGGCCATGAGCCTCGACGGGCGCACCGCCATGGCCAGCGGCGAGAGCCAGTGGATCACCGGCCCCGCCGCGCGCCGCGATGTGCAGCGGCTGCGGGCCGCGAGCGACGCGGTGGTGACCGGCGTCGGCACGGTGCTCAGGGACGACCCGTCCCTGAACGTGCGGGCGGAAGCTCTCGGGCTGCCCGATGCCGAGGACATCGCCCGCCACCAGCCCTTGCGGGTGATCGTCGACAGCGGCCTGCGCACGCCCCCGTCGGCGCGCCTGCTGCAATTGCCAGGGCCGGTGTTGATCGCCGCCGCCCGGACGGATCCCGCCGTGGATTTCAGCGCCGCCGCCAACCGCCCCGAGATCCTGCCCTTTGCCGCGTCCGGCGGGCGGGTGGACCTGGCGGCGCTGCTCCGGGAACTGGCCCGCCGCGACTGCGGCGAGGTGCTGGTGGAGGCGGGGGCGGAGTTGGCCGGTGCCCTGGTGGCGGCGGGCCTGGTGGACCAGCTGGTGGTGTACATGGCGCCGAAACTCATGGGCAGCAACGCGCGTCCCCTGCTCACCCTGCCCCTCGACGCCATGGGGCAGAGTATCGGCCTCGCCATCACCGAGATTTGCGCCGTCGGCGAGGACTGGCGCATTACCGCGCAACCCGCCCGGTAGCCCCGTGACTGACTGCCGGTGCACGCGCACCGGCGCCAATTGACAGGAGAGAGTGGATGTTCACCGGAATCGTAGAAGCCCTGGGCAGCGTCGCCCAGCTGGAACAGCGGGGGGGCGATGTGCGCCTCACCATCGACACCGGCGGCCTCGACATCGGGGATGTCCAGCTGGGTGACAGCATCGCCGTCAACGGGGTTTGCCTGACGGTGGTGGCCCTGCCGGGCAACGGCTTTGTCGCCGATGTCTCCCAGGAGACCCTGGATTTCACCACCGCCGGGACCTGGCGGGCGGGCACCCCCGTCAACCTGGAGCGGGCGCTGATGGCGCAGTCCCGGCTCGGCGGCCATATCGTCTCCGGTCATGTGGACGGCGTTGGCGAGGTGGTCAGCCGCCACCCGGACGCCCGCTCCGAGCGCTTCCGCCTGCGGGCGCCGGCGGCCCTGGCCCGCTATATTGCCCACAAGGGCTCCATCACCGTGGACGGGGTCAGCCTCACCGTCAACCGGGTGGAGGGCGCCGAGTTCGAACTCAACATCATCCCCCACACCCAGGCGGTGACGGTGATCGGCGGCTACGGGCCCGGCACCCGGGTGAACCTCGAGGTGGACGTCATCGCCCGCTACCTGGAGCGCCTCCTGCTGGGGGACAGGGCGGCGGACGCCTGAGCTCGCGCCCTGTGGTAGAATCGCTGCCCTTTTCCTGCCCAGCCCCGCGCCGCCCCCCGCGCGGGCCAGAGAGTAACCTATGAAGCTCAACAGCATCGAGGAGTTGATCGAGGACATCCGCGAGGGCCGCATGGTCATCCTGATGGACGACGAGGATCGGGAAAACGAGGGCGACCTGATCATGGCCGCGTCCCGGGTGCGCCCCGAGGACATCAACTTCATGGCCAAGCACGCCCGGGGCCTGATCTGCCTCACCCTCACCCGGGAGCGCTGCAAGCAGCTCAACCTGGCGCTGATGGTGGGTGACAACGGCTCATCCCACGGCACCAATTTCACCGTGTCCATCGAGGCCGCCGAGGGCGTTACCACCGGCATCTCCGCCGCCGACCGGGCGCGCACCGTGCAGGTGGCGGTGGCCCCCAACGCATCGGCCCGGGACATCGTCCAGCCCGGCCATATCTTCCCACTGATGGCCCAGCCCGGGGGCGTGCTGTCCCGCGCCGGCCACACCGAGGCGGGCTGCGACCTGGCGCGCCTTGCCGGCTACGAGCCGGCGGCGGTGATCGTCGAGATCATGAACGACGACGGCACCATGGCGCGGCGCCCCGATCTCGAGGAGTTCGCCCGCCAGCACGGCATCAAGATCGGCACCATCGCCGACCTGATTCACCACCGCATCGCCCACGAGCGGACCGTGGAGTGCGTCAAGACCCGCCAGATCGCCACCGAGTATGGCGCCTTCCAGCTGCGCACCTACCTGGACGAGGCGCGGGGCGAATACCACCACGCCCTGGTCAAGGGGCAGATCCGCGCCGATCACCCCACCCTGGTGCGGGTCCATATTCCCAGCCAGCTGCGGGACTTCCTCACCCTGGTGGAACCGGGCAAGGAAAAGTACCCGCGCTGGACCTTCCACAAGGCCATGGAGCGCCTCGCCACCGAGGACAGCGGGGTGATCATCATGATCAACGCCGAGACCGGCCTCGACGGCCGCTCCGTGGAGGAGAGCCTGGAGGACGTGTTCGGCGAGCGGGTCAAGCAATCCCAGCCGGGCTCCGAGCAGATCCAGTTCCAGCAGGTGGGGGTGGGTTCGCAGATCCTCCGGGATCTCGGTGTGCAGAAAATGCGCCTGATGGGGCCGCCCATCAAATACGCCGGCCTGTCCGGCTTCGACCTGGAGGTGGTGGAGTATGTCACCGCTCCCCGCTAGCCCACGCCCATCCCTTGGACAGGTACCACCATGAGCAAACTGAGGCCCATCGAGGGCAGTTTCGAGGCGGGCGATGCCCGCATCGCCATCGTCGTCAGCCGCTGGAACAGCGAGATCACCGAGAGCCTGCTGCGGGGCGCCCTCGCCACCCTGGCGCGCCAGGGTCTCCCCGACGACAACATCCTGGTGGCCCGGGTCCCCGGGGCCTTCGAGCTGCCCCTCGCCGCCCAGAAGGTGGCCGCCAGCGGGCGCATCGATGCCGTCATCGCCCTCGGCTGCGTGATCCGGGGCGATACCCCCCACTTCGACTACGTGTGCAGCGAGTGCACCCGGGGCCTTGGCCGGGTGAGCCTCGACAGCGGCCTGCCGGTGGGCTTTGGCCTGCTCACCTGCGACGACCTGGCCCAGGCCCAGGCGCGCTCCGCTGACAACAGCGAGAACAAGGGCGAGGAAGCGGCGCTGACCGTCCTCGAAATGCTGTCCCTGTTCCGGCAGCTGAGGTAATCCCGTGCCCACCAAACCCTCCAACCGCAAGAAGGCCCGGAGCCTGCTGGTCCAGGCCCTCTACCAGTGGCAGTTGACCGGCACCGACATCCCCGTGATCGAGGCGGAGTTCTTCACCGACAACGCCATGGACAAGGTGGATACCGGTTACTTCCGCGAACTGCTCCACGGCATTCCCGAGCGGGTGGGGGAGCTGGACAATGCCTTTGCCCCCTACCTCGATCGCACCCAGGGCGCCCTCGATCCGGTGTCCCTCGCGGTGCTGCGGATCGGCGCCTACGAGCTGCTGTTCCGCATCGACGTGCCCTACAAGGTGGCCATCAACGAAGCGGTCAACCTGGCCAAGGCCTATGGCCCCAGCGAGGCCCACCGGTACATCAACGGGGTGCTCGACAAGGTGGCCGCCGACAGCCGCAAGCTGGAAATCCGCGCGGCCCGGTCGGGAGCCTGACGGGCGCCGCCGTGGCCCTCCACGAGTTCGACCTGATCCGCCGCTTCTTCACCGGTATCGGGGGCGCCGGCCCCGATATTGCCCTCGGCGTGGGCGACGACTGCGCCCTGCTCGACCCGCCCCCCGGCTGCCAGCTTGCCATCAGCACCGATACCCTGGTGGAGGGAGTGCACTTTCCCGTCGCCTGCGATCCCGAGGCCCTCGCCGGGCGCGCCCTGCGGGTCAATCTCAGCGACCTCGCCGCCATGGGCGCCGAGCCCCTGGGGTTCCAGCTGGCCCTGACCCTGCCGTCCGCCGACGAAGTCTGGCTGGCGGCGTTCAGCCGGGGGCTCGCCCGGGATGCCGGCCTGTTCGGTTGCCCGTTGATGGGCGGGGACACTACCCGGGGTCCACTCGCCACCACTGTCACCGTCATCGGCACTCTGCCGGCAGGCGCCGCGCTGCGCCGGGGCGGGGCCGGCGCCGGGGATCTGCTCTACGTCACCGGCACCCTCGGGGATGCCCGGGGCGCCCTGGATGTGCCGGGGGAGGCGCATCTCGCCGCGCGCTACTGGCGGCCGGAGCCCCGCCTCGCCGCCGGCCGCCTGCTGCGGCAATTCGCCAGTGCCGCCCTCGATGTCTCCGATGGCCTCGCCCAGGACGCCGGCCATATCGCCGCCGCCAGCGGCCTTGGCTGTCGTATCGAGGCCGATCGACTCCCGCTGTCCGCGGCGCTGGTGGATGCCTGCGGCCGCGCCCTGGCAAGCCGCCACGCCCTCACCGGCGGGGACGATTACGAACTGTGCTTCAGCGTGCCGCCGGGGAAGGCCGAGGCCATGGAAGCCGCCCTCGCCGCCGCGGGGGAGCCCGTTACCCGCATTGGCGCCATGGTGCAGGGCGCCGGGGTGATCTGTGTCGATGGCGAGGGCGAACCCATCACCCTGGAGCGGTCGGGCTATGCCCACTTCTGAGGTCAATCCGCCCCTCGCCCGGGTGCTGCGGGATCCGGTCCTGCTGCTCGCCTTTGGGTTCGGCAGCGGTCTGTCCCCAAAGGCACCCGGCACCGCCGGCAGCCTGCTGGCGATGCTGCTGTTCCCCCTCCTGGCCCTGCTGCCCCTGCCCGGCTACCTGTTGGTGGTGGCCCTCACCATCGTCGCCGGTATCTGGCTATGCGGCGCCGCGGCGCGCCGGCTCGGGGTCCATGACCACGGCGGCATCGTCCTCGACGAGATCGCCGGGGTGTGGCTGGCGATGGCGGCGGCGCCTGCCACCTGGCCCTGGATGCTGGCCGGCTTCGTGGTCTTCCGCTTCTTCGATATCCTCAAGCCCTGGCCCATCAGCTGGCTCGACCGGCGGGTCTCCGGGGGCCTCGGCATCATGGTGGACGACCTCCTTGCCGGGGTGTTCACCTGGCTTATACTGGCCGTTCTCAGGGAGGTGATCGGGCTATGAAGAGAGTGGGGGTTGCGTTGCTTGCCGCGTTCGCGCTGCTCGCCACCCTGGCGTGGGCGGCGCCGGATGTGGTGGTGAAGGGGCTTTTCGCCAATCGCGCCATGCTGGTGATCGACGGTGAGACGCGGCTGCTGAAGGTGGGGCAGACCAGCCCCGAGGGCGTCAAGCTGCTGGCCAGCACCAGCCGCGAGGCCCAGGTGGAGATCGCCGGCGAGCGCCGGGTGCTGACCCTCTCCCGGCAGATTTCCGCCACCTACAAGGCCGCCGAGAAGGCCGAGGTGCGCATTCCCCGGGGCCCCGACAGCCACTACTGGGTGCGCGGCGCCATCAACGGCAAGCCGGTGTCGATGATGGTGGACACCGGCGCCACCATGTTGGCCATGAGTGGCCGGGACGCCACTCGCCTCGGCATCGATTACCGCGCCGGGCAGCGCTCCCGGGCCCAGACGGCGGGTGGGGTGGTGGACTCCTTCGTGGTGCGCCTCGACAAGGTGAGCATCGGCGCCATCGTCGTTCACCAGGTGCTCGCCACCGTGGTGGCCGGGGACTTTCCCCAGCAGATCCTGCTCGGCAACTCACTTCTCAGCCGCATCGAGATGCGGGAGGAGAGCGGGGTGCTGGTCTTGCGGCAGAAGATCTGAAGGGGTATGGTCCAGCCCCGGCCCCGGGGTCCGCGCCAGGCCGCGCTTTCGCCGCCGGGGCTTTCCCCGGTAAAATGGCGCCTTTCCCTCAAGCGGAACCACCGTGACACTGACTTTTGTTGAATCCTCCCGCCTGCCGACCCTGTGGGGCGACTTCCAGATCCACGGCTTTGACGACCCGGACACCCAGAAGGAACACATCGCCCTGTCCATGGGGGACGTCGGCGACGGCAATCCCGTGCTGGTGCGGATTCACTCCGAGTGCCTCACCGGCGACGCCCTGTTCAGCATGCGCTGCGACTGCGGCCCCCAGCTGGAGGCGGCGATGAAGCGTATCGCCGAGGAAGGGCGCGGTGTCATCCTCTACCTGCGCCAGGAGGGGCGGGGCATCGGCCTGCTCAACAAGATCAAGGCCTACCACCTGCAGGACAGCGGCGCCGACACCGTGGAGGCCAACGAGCAGCTCGGCTTTGGCGCCGACATGCGCGACTACAGCATCTGCAAATCCATGCTCAATCACCTCCAGGTGCGCAAGATCCGCCTGATGACCAACAACCCCCGCAAGGTGAAGGCGCTGGTGGCGATGGGTTTCGATGTGGTGGAGCGCCTGCCCCTGCAGCCCGGAAGCAATCCCCACAACGCCCGCTACCTGGCCACCAAGGCCGGTAAGCTCGGCCATCTGTTCAACGACGAAATACAGGACTGAGGTTTCCATGGCACTGGCCAAACGCATCATTCCCTGCCTGGACGTGGACAACGGACGGGTGGTGAAGGGGGTCAAGTTCGTCGACATCCGCGACGCCGGCGACCCGGTGGAGGTGGCGCGCCGCTATAACGCCGAGGGCGCCGACGAGATCACCTTCCTCGACATCACCGCCAGCCACGAGGGCCGCGACACCATGGTGCACACCGTGGAGCGCATGGCCGCGGAGGTGTTCATCCCCCTCACCGTGGGGGGCGGGGTGCGCACCCTCGACGATATCCGCACCCTGCTCAACGCCGGGGCCGACAAGGTCAGCATCAATTCCACGGCGGTCAACGACCCGGATTTCGTCCGCGCCGCCGCCGAGCGCTTTGGCTCCCAGTGCATCGTGGTGGCCATCGACGCCAAGAAGGTGAGCGGCGCGGGGGAGCCCCCCCGCTGGGAAGTCTTCACCCATGGCGGGCGCCGCGCCACCGGTATCGAGGCGGTGTCCTGGGCGGTGCGCATGGCGGATTACGGCGCCGGGGAGATCCTGCTCACCAGCATGGATCAGGACGGCACCAAGAGCGGTTTCGATATTGAATTGACCCGGCGCATCACCGATGCCATCGACATCCCGGTGATCGCCTCCGGCGGGGTGGGCAATCTGCAGCACCTGGCGGACGGCGTGCTCAAGGGTGGCGCCGACGCGGTGCTGGCGGCGAGCATCTTCCATTTCGGCGAATACAGTATCGCCGAGGCCAAGGCATTCATGGCCGCCCAGGGGATCGAGATGCGCCTGTAGGTGAGCGGGGTGCTTCTCGCCCCGCTCCCGCCCTCTCCGGGCCTTAGCCGCGAAAGATCGCGATGCCCTTGAGGATGTTCACCGCTTCGTAAAGTTGATTGTCGTCCGCCAGGGTGGATTTGGCGGACTTGCGCTTCGCGTCCTTGCCCTTGTCCTTCCCGTTCTTCAGGTGGCCCGCCAGGTTCGCCTCGGAAATACCCTTGTCCTCCTCCAGCACCTTGATCTGCGCCGGCGCCACCACGATGTCGGGCTTGATGCCCTGGGCCTGGATGGAGTTGCCGGACGGGGTGAAGTAGCGGGCGGTGGTGAGTTTGATGGCCTTGCCGTCCTTGAGGGGCAGCACCGTCTGCACCGAGCCCTTGCCGAAACTCTGGGTGCCGATGACGATGGCGCGCTGGTGGTCCTGGAGGGCGCCGGCGAGGATCTCCGCCGCCGAGGCGCTGCCGTTGTTGATGATGACCACCACCGGCACATCCGCCACCACATCCCCGGGGGTGGCCCGGAACTTGATGTTGGCGCTGGGAATGCGCCCCTCGGTGTAGACGATCAGGCCGTCGTCGAGCAGGGCGTCGGCGGCCTCGATGGCGGCGGGCAGCAGGCCCCCCGGGTTGTTGCGCAGGTCGATCACCAGGCCCCGCAGGGGCTCCTCGGTGCTCGCCATTTTCTCCAGTGCGGCGCGGAACTGGCTGCCGGTGTCGGTCTGGAACTGGGCGATGCGCACGTAGCCGACGCCGTCCTCGAGCATCTCGCTGCGCACGCTCTGGACCTTGATGATGTCCCGCACGATGGTGAATTCGAGGGGCGCGTCGACCCCTTCCCTGAGCACCGTGAGCACGATGGAGGAGCCCTTGGTGCCGCGCATCAGCTCAATGGCCTCCCGGAGGTTCATGCCCTGCACCGCGCTGTCGTCGAGCTTGATGATCAGGTCGCCGGTCTGGATGCCGGCGCGGTAGGCGGGGGTGTCGTCGATGGGGGCGATCACCCTGATCAGGCCCCCCTCCATGCCCACTTCGATGCCGAGGCCGCCGAATTCGCCGGTGGTGCTCTCCTGCAGTTCGTCGAAGTCGCTTTCGTCCAGGTAGCTGGAGTGGGGGTCGAGCCCCCCCAGCAGGCCTTCGATGGCGTTGTCGAACAGGGTGGCGTCATCCACCTCCTCCACGTAGGCGGTGCGGATCTGGTCGAAGATCTGCACGAAGAGTTGCAGATCCTCCAGGGGCAGGCGGGATTGATCGGTGACGTCCTCCGCGGCGTGGAGCGGGAGGATCCCCAGGGTGGCGGTCAGCAACAGGGCGGCTAGGCCCGGGGCGTGGAACATGGACTTCATGAATCGTACCCGGAGTTATGGGGTGTGGAGCCGGCGATCCCGGGCTTGGAGCCGCGCCCGTCAGCGGCGGGTCAGCCAGTTGCGGGGATCCTGAGGCTGGCCATTGTGACGGATTTCGAAATAGAGTGCACTGTCTTCCAGGCCGCCGCTCTTGCCCACCTGGGCGATCTTTTCCCCGGCCCGGACCCACTCGCCGAGTTCCTTGAGCAGCACCTGGTTGTGGGCGTAGAGGCTCAGGTAGTTGTTGCCGTGGTCGACGATCAGCACCAGGCCGTGGCCCCGCAGGTAGTCGGAAAACACCACCCGTCCGTTGTGCACCGCGGTCACCGCCGCGCCTTCGTCGGCGGCGATCAGCCAGCCCTTCCAGGGCAGATTCTGCGCCCGCATCGCGCCGTAGCCCTTGACCACCTTGCCGGCGGCAGGCCAGGGCAGCTTGCCCCGCAGCTTGGGAAAGGGGTCGCTGCTCGGCGCGGCGAGGTCCTGGATCGCCTCCTGGAGGCGGGCGAGGATGGCTTCCAGTTCCCTGCGCTGGCTGTCCATCTCCGCGAGCCGGGCCTGTTCGGAGCCGAGTTCCCGGTCGAGGGCGGCGAGCACCTGGCGGCGCTCCTCGCTCCGGGCGGCGAGCTCGGCCTTTTCGATGTCGAGCTGGCCGCGATCCGTGGCGAGGGCGTCCTGGCGGGTGGCGATGGCGTTTTCCACCGCCGCCAGCTCCGCGAGTGTGGCCTTGAAGTCGGCGATCTTGGCGCTGCGGGCGGCGACGAAATACTGGTAGTAGCGCAGGGTGCGGGTGAGGTGGTCGGGCTGCTCCTGGTTGAGCAGCAGTTTCAGGGGTTCGGCGCGGCCGAGGCGAAACGCCGCCTCCACCTCCCGGGCGATCAGCGCTTCCTGGGCGCGGCGCTGTTCCACCAGGGCCGCCTTGCGGTCGTCGAGGGCCACCAGTTCATCGTTGAGCCTGGCGATGCTGGCGTCGAGGGCGGTGATCTTCTGGTTGATGGCCGACACCGCGAGCTCGTGCTCCTTGAGCTCCGCGGCGAGGTCGCGGCGCTCGCCGCCGCGCTTGTCGAGGGTTTCCCGCAGGGCCTTGATGTCCTGCTCGAGGGCCCTGAGCTTGGCTTCCTCGCGCTTTTCCCGGGCCTTGTCGTCCCCGAGCGCCAGGCTGCAGGCCAGGGCGAGGGTCAGGGGCAGCAGGATTCGCCACATGGTGCCCCCCGGACCCCGGCTACTCAGCGGGCGATCGCCAGGTTGCGGCCGGTCATTTCCGCCGGCGCCGGCAGGCCCATCAGGTGCAGCAGGGTGGGGGCGATATCCGCCAGGCTGCCGCCGGACTGAAGCCTGATGTCCCGGGGCCCGACGTAGATCAGCGGCACCGGCTCGGTGGTGTGGGAGGTGAGGGCCTGGCCGTTGTCCGGGTCCACCATCTGCTCGACGTTGCCGTGGTCGGCGGTGATCAGGCACTCGCCGCCGACCCGCTCCACCGCCGCGACGATGCGGCCGATGCACTGGTCGAGGGCCTCGACGGCCTTGACGGCGGCATCGAACACCCCGGTGTGGCCCACCATGTCGCCGTTGGCGAAGTTGCACACGATGGCGTCGAAGCGGCCGCTGTCGATGGCCGCCACCAGTTTGTCGGTGACCTCGGGGGCGCTCATCTCCGGCTGCAGGTCGTAGGTGGCCACCTTGGGGGAGGGCACCAGGACGCGCTCCTCGCCGGGGAAGGGCTCTTCCTGCCCGCCGCTGAAAAAGAAGGTGACGTGGGCGTACTTCTCGGTCTCGGCGATGCGCAGCTGGGTTCTGCCCTGG
Organism: Pseudomonadota bacterium; assembly: GCA_034717695.1. Classification (GTDB taxonomy): domain Bacteria; phylum Pseudomonadota; class Gammaproteobacteria; order Pseudomonadales; family Porticoccaceae; genus NAT127. The sequence goes on along the minus strand of JAYELS010000005.1, from coordinate 193,854 downwards.
GCGGAGAGCAGTTCGCCGAAGGAATTGGCGAGATTTTCCGGCGGATAGGCGCAGGGGATGGCGAAGTCCGCGGAGTATTCGGTGGTCATCACGAAGTCCGCGAGGCGCGGCCGGGCGCGGCGCTCGAAGCCGTCAAATCCGTCGTCGATGAAGGCCTGGGTCAGCTCCCGGGCCCGGTCGGGGCGGAAGTTCATGAACAGTACGGTGTCGCCGTCGCGGATCGCCACCGGGGGCTGGCCCTCGTTGACGATGAGGGTGGGTTTGACGAACTCGTCGCTCTCGTCCCTGGCGTAGGCCGCCTCGAGGGCCTGGGCGGCGCTGGGCGCGGTGAACGGCGCCTCCCCGAGGGTGAGCATGTCGTAGACCGGTTGGACCCGCTCCCAGCGGTTGTCCCGGTCCATGGCGTAGTAGCGTCCGGCGAGGCTGGCGATGGCACCGCACCCCGCTTCGGCGAAGGCCTTCTCGATCAGGGCGAGGGACGGGGCGGCGCTTTTCGGCGGCGTGTCGCGGCCATCGAGGAAGCCGTGCAGATAGATGCGCCGGCAGCCCCGCCCGGCGGCGAGGCGGATGGCGGCGGCGAGGTGTTCCTCGTGGCTGTGGACCCCGCCGGGGGACAGCAGGCCGAGGATGTGCACCGCGCCATCGGCGGCGATGGCCTTGTCCACGGCGGCGCAGTACACCGGGTTGGTGAAGAAGTCCCCGTCGGCGATGGCCTTGTTGATGCGGGTGAAGCTCTGGTAGATCACCCGCCCGGCGCCGAGGGTCATGTGCCCCACCTCGGAGTTGCCCATCTGGCCGTCCGGCAGGCCCACCGCCATGCCGGAGGTGGCCACCAGGGTCTTGGGCCGCGCGGCCCAGAGGGATTTCCACACCGGCGCCCGGGCGGCGTGGATGGCGTTGTGCTCGGGGTTTTCGCTGTATCCCCAGCCGTCGAGGATGAGCAGCACCGTGGGTTTCTTGCCTGTGGTCATTCGTTCCCTGTCCGTTCCCGGGTTTGAGGAGTGCGAATGTTACCGCCTCGGCGGGGCAAAGGCCATTGAACCGGCGGTCTCGCGCCGCCCCTGCGCCATCCGGGTCCGTGCCCTTGGCTATACTTGTCGGCGCTGACAGGTATTTTCACGGCGGTGGGGGCGGGGTCGATGGGTGACAGGGTGGATGGCTTGCTGTTCGATCTCGATGGCGTCTTCTATGTGGGGGATCAGCTGGTCCCCGGGGGCGTCGAGGCGTTGCGCACCCTGAGGGCGCGGGGCATTCCCCATCGCTTCATCACCAACACCACCACCCGCTCGGCGGCGGCGCTGCGGGACAAGCTGGAGGCCTTCGGCCTGCCCGTCACCGTCCAGCAGTTGATCACCGCGCCGGTGGCCACCCGGGATTACCTGCGCCGCGAGGGCCTGACCCGCTGTTGTCTCGCCGTGGCCCCCGAGGTGCTGAAGGACTTCGCCGGTATCGAGCAGGTGGAGACCCGGCCCCAGGCGGTGGTGATCGGTGACATCGGCGAGGCCTGGACCTACGCCCTGCTCGACCGCCTGTTCAACCATCTGCTGGAGGGCGCCCGCCTGGTGGCCATGCACCGCAACCGTTACTGGCAGACCGAGGCCGGCCTCCACGTGGATATCGGCTGCTTCGTGGCGGGGCTGGAATACGTCGCCGCCACCGAGGCGGTGGTGACCGGCAAGCCGTCCCGGGCCTTTTTTGCCGCTGCCCTGGCGAGCCTCGGCATTGCTCCTGGCCGGGTGGCGGTGGTGGGGGACGATATTCTCTCCGACGTGGGCGGCGCCCAGCAGGCGGGCCTGCGGGCGGCCCTGGTGAAGACCGGCAAGTACCGGGCTGATCTGGTGGCCCGGGCCGGCGTCACCCCGGACTGGACCCTGGACTCCATCGCCGACCTCGACCGGTTGCTGGAGTAGGCCCCGCCCCGTCAGGCGGGCTTGAGGAGATTGGAGAGGCGGGGGTTGGGTTTGTCGGCCTTGCGGTAGAGCAGCAGGATATGGCCGATGACCTGCACGGCCTCGCCCCGCGACTGGGTGCAGATCTCGTCGATAAGCTGTTTTTTCAGATCCCGGTCGCCCACGGTGAGGCGCACCTTGATCAGCTCGTGGTCGTTGAGTGCCCGGTCGATCTCGGCGAGCACCCCCTCGGTGAGGCCCTTGCTGGCCACGGTGACCACCGGGTTCAGGCCGTGGCCGATGGTGCGCAGGTGCTTCTTGTTGTCGGTGCTCAGGGTCATGGCGCGTCTTCGGGTTGCGGTGCGCCATTGTAGCCACGAACGCCCGCAGCGTCACCGCCGGGGGCGGGTCCGTGCCATAATTCCCCCATTCACGGCAATGGCAACAATCATGGCGCGATCAAAGAGCAGCCAGCGCTGGCTGCGGGAACACGAGAAGGATCCTTTTGTGCAGAAGTCCCGCCAGGAGGGCTACCGCTCCCGGGCGAGCTACAAGCTGCTTGCGCTGGACGCCAAGGACCGCCTCTTCAAGCCCGGCATGACGGTCGTGGACCTGGGCGCGGCCCCGGGGGGCTGGTCCCAGGTGGCGGCGGAGAAGGTCGGCCACCAGGGCCGGGTGATCGCCTCCGATATCCTGCCCATGGATTCCCTCGCCGGCGTCGAGTTCGTCCAGGGGGATTTCACCGAGGAGGCGGTTCTGGCGAGGATCCTCGCGGCCATCGGCGATCAGCCGGTGGACCTGGTGATCTCCGACATGGCCCCCAACATGAGCGGCATGAAGGCCGTGGATCAGCCCCGCGCCATGTTCCTGGTGGAACTGGCGGTGGATATGGTGGCCCAGGTCTTGAAGCCGGGGGGTACTTTCGTCGCCAAGGTGTTCCAGGGGGAGGGGTTCGACGCCCTGCTGCTTGAGGTCAGAAAGCAGTTCCAGTCCGTGGCGACCCGCAAGCCCGATGCCTCCAGGGCCCGCTCCCGGGAGGTCTACCTGGTGGCCAGGGGCTACCGGGGCGGCGAGAAATAGCCCGGCTTTGCTGGTATAGTTGGCCGCGAATACGAGGAACAGACCGTGAACGATATGGCAAAAAACCTGATTTTGTGGCTGGTGATCGCGGCGGTGCTGCTGTCGGTGTTCCAGAACTTCAGCCCCGCCCCCACCACCCAGAGCCTCGACTACACCCGCTTCATCGAGGAGGTGCAGGCCGACCAGGTGCGCAAGGTGGTGATCCAGGACCTGACCATCGACGGGGAGCGCAATGACGGCACCCGCTTTCGCACCATCCGCCCCAACGTGCCCGACACCAAGCTGATGGATGACCTGCTCAACAACGGCGTGGTGGTCGAGGGCCGCGAGCCGGAAACCCCGAGCATCTGGACCCAGCTGCTGGTGGCGTCGTTCCCGATCCTGTTGATTCTCGCCATCTTCATGTTCTTCATGCGCCAGATGCAGGGCGGGGCCGGCGGCCGCGGCGGCCCCATGGCCTTTGGCAAGAGCAAGGCGCGGCTGCTCGGCGAGGACCAGATCAACACCACCTTCGCCGATGTCGCCGGCGTCGACGAGGCCAAGGAAGACGTCAAGGAGCTGGTGGATTTCCTCCGCGACCCCACCAAGTTCCAGCGTCTCGGTGGCCATATCCCCAAGGGTGTGCTTATGGTCGGGCCCCCCGGCACCGGCAAGACCCTGCTGGCCAAGGCCATCGCCGGCGAGGCCAAGGTGCCGTTCTTCTCCATCTCCGGTTCCGACTTCGTGGAGATGTTCGTCGGTGTCGGCGCCTCCCGGGTGCGGGACATGTTCGAACAGGCCAAGAAGGCGGCGCCCTGCATCATCTTCATCGATGAGATCGACGCCGTGGGCCGCCACCGGGGCGGCGGCTGGGGCGGCGGCCACGACGAGCGCGAGCAGACCCTCAACCAGCTGCTGGTGGAGATGGACGGCTTCGAGGGCACCGAGGGGGTTATCGTCATCGCCGCCACCAACCGCCCGGACGTGCTCGACAAGGCGCTGTTGCGCCCTGGCCGCTTCGATCGCCAGGTGTTTGTCGGCCTGCCGGATGTCCGCGGCCGGGAGCAGATTCTCAAGGTCCATGTGCGCAAGGTGCCCCTCGACGAGCGGGTCAACCTCAGCGTGCTGGCGCGGGGCACCCCCGGGTTCTCCGGCGCCGATCTCTCCAACCTGGTCAACGAGGCCGCCCTGTTCGCCGCCCGTGCCAACAAGCGCCTGGTGACCATGGAGGAATTCGAGAAGGCCCGGGACAAGATCATGATGGGCGCCGAGCGCCGCTCCATGGTGATGTCCGAGGCGGAAAAGGCCAACACCGCCTATCACGAGGCGGGCCACGCCATCATCGGCCGCCTGGTGCCGGAGCACGATCCGGTCCACAAGGTCACCATCATCCCCCGGGGCCGCGCCCTCGGCGTCACCCAGTTCCTGCCGGAGGGGGACAAGTACAGCTTGAGCCGCCGCCAGATCATCAGCCAGATCTGCACTCTGTTCGGTGGCCGCCTCGCCGAGGAGATGATCCTCGGGGCGGACGGGGTCACCACCGGCGCCCAGAACGACATCGAGCGGGCCACCCAGCTGGCCCGCAGCATGGTCACCCGCTGGGGTCTGTCGGACAGGCTCGGCCCCATTCTCTACGGTGAGGAGGAGGCCCAGGTGCCCGGCGCCGGCAACCCCAACTATTCCGCCGAGACATCCCGGGAGATCGACGCCGAGGTGCGGCGCATCATCAGCGACTGCTACGACACCGCCAAGGGGATCCTCGAGGAGAACGTCGACATCCTCCACGCCATGAAGGCGGCGCTGATGGAGTACGAGACCCTGGACTCCGAGCAGGTGGACGACCTGATGGCCCGCCGTCCGGTGCGCCCGCCCCACGACTGGCGCGATCCTCCGGTCAACAGTGCCGGTGGCGGTGAATCCGCCGAGGCCAGCGGTGCCGTTGGCGGCCCCGCCGGGGAGCATTGATCCCCCACTTCCGAATCGACCGATGACAGGCGACATGACCCGGCTGCTCCCGCCCTCGGGGCGGGCAGCGGTGATGGGTATTCTCAATATCACCCCGGACTCGTTCTCCGACGGCGGCCAGCTGTTCACCGCCGGTCAGCCCGATCTCCAGCGGATTGCCCGCCACGCCGAGGCCATGGTGGCGGCGGGGGTGGACATTATCGATGTCGGGGGCGAGTCGACCCGCCCCGGGGCCCTGCCGGTCAGCGAGGCGGAGGAGCTCGCCCGGGTGGTGCCGGTGGTGGCGATGCTCAAGACCCGTTTTGCCGTGCCGGTGTCGGTGGACACCAGTTGTCCCGCGGTGATGGACGCCGTTGCCGCCGCGGGGGCCGACCTGATCAACGATGTCCGCGCCCTGGCCCGCCCGGGTGCCCTCGAGGCCGCGGCGCGCAGCGGCCTCCCCGTATGCCTGATGCACACCCGTGGCGAACCCGGGGATATGGGGCGGCTGGCGAATTACCGCGATGTGGTGGCGGAGGTGCTCGACCATCTGCGCGCGCGGGTCGCCCTCTGCGAGGCGGCGGGCATTCCCCGGGCCCGGATCGCCATCGATCCCGGGTTCGGTTTCGCCAAGGACCTGGCACACAACCTCGCCCTGTTCCGCGCCCTCGATCGCTTCGCGGCCGAGGGATTGCCGGTGCTGGTGGGTGTCTCCCGCAAGCGCATGGTGGGCGAGCTGCTCGACCGTCCGGTGGGCGAGCGGCTGCACGGCAGCGTTGCCCTGGCCCTGCTGGCGGCGCAGCGGGGCGCCAGAATTCTCCGCGTCCACGATGTCGCCGCCACCGTGGACGCCCTGAAAATCCTCCATGCAATCGAAGGCATCCAACCCCATGGGTAGACAATATTTTGGCACCGACGGCATTCGCGGTCGGGTGGGGCAGCCGCCCATTACCGCGGATTTCGTCCTCAAGCTCGGCTGGGCCGCCGGCAAGGTGTTCGGCGAGATGGCCCGGGGTCGCAAGCTGATCCTGGTGGGCAAGGACACCCGGGTGTCCGGCTATATGTTCGAATCCGCCCTGCAGGCGGGGATCATCGCCGCCGGCGTGGACGTGGGCCTGCTCGGCCCCATGCCCACCCCTGCCATCGCCTACCTGAGTCGCACCTTCCGCGCCCAGGCGGGCATCGTCATCAGCGCGTCCCACAACCCCTTTGATGACAACGGCATCAAGTTCTTCGGCGCCGACGGCTACAAGCTTGACGACGAGCTGGAGGCGCGCATCGAGCGCTACCTGGACCTGCCCATGGAGACCGGCCTGTCGGAAACCCTGGGCCGCGCCCATCGCATCGCCGACGCCGCCGGGCGCTATATCGAGTTCTGCAAGGGAACCCTGCCCTCGGGTTTCAATCTCGACGGCCTCACCCTGGTGGTGGATTGCGCCAACGGCGCCACCTACCACGTGGCCCCCGATGTGCTGCGGGAGCTGGGGGCGCGGGTGGTGCCCCTGGCGGTAGAGCCCAACGGCCTCAATATCAACGCCGATTGCGGCTCCACCCATCCGGAGGCCCTCGCCGCCGAAGTGGTGCGCCAGGGGGCCGATCTCGGCATCGCCTTCGACGGCGACGGCGACAGGGTGATCCTGGTCGACCACCGGGGGAACCTGGTGGATGGCGATGAAATCCTCTTCATCATCGCCCGCCACCGGCACGGGGCAGGGGAAGGCGGCGGGGTGGTAGGCACGCTGATGTCCAATCACGGTTTGCAGCTGGCTTTCGACGGCTTGGGCATCCCCTTCGAGCGCGCCCGGGTGGGCGACCGCTACGTCATCGAGGCGATGCGCGCCAACGGCTGGACCCTTGGCGGCGAAAGCTCGGGGCACATCGTCTGTGGCGATCTCACCAGCACCGGGGACGGCATCGTCGCCGCCTTGCAGGTGCTGCGCGCCATGCGCGAAAGCGGCCGGTCGCTGGCGGAACTGAGCGGCGAAATGGCCAAGCTGCCCCAGGTGATGATCAATGTGCGGATGGCGGATAAAAAGCCGGTGGAAACCCTGCCGGAAATCCGCGCCGCCGTTGCCGCCGCCGAGGCGGCCCTCGCCGGTCGCGGTCGCGTGCTGCTGCGGCCCTCGGGTACCGAGCCGTTGATCCGGGTGATGGTGGAAGGTGTCGACGCCGACCAGGTCGGCGCCCTTGCCCGCCAGGTTGCCGACGCGGTGGAAAAAGTCCTGTGAAGAAGGGTTTTGCCGGCTTGTATAATCCCGGTGACTTCGCTACCATTTGCGCCCCTTCGAGGTCGGCTTACATGGGACGGGAAGGGTGATGCGTAAACCGCTGGTGGCGGGTAACTGGAAGATGCACGGCTCCCGCGGCTTTGTGGCGTCCCATCTGGAATCCCTCAAATCCCTGTTGGCGGGTGCGACGCTGGACATCGCCATCTGTCCGCCCACCCCCTACCTGGCCATGGGTGCGGAGTGCCTGGCGGGTAGCGGCATTGCCCTCGGCGCTCAGGACGTGAGCGAGCAGCGGGGCGAAGGCGCCTTCACCGGCGAAGTGAGTGGCGCGATGCTTCGCGACACGGGCTGCGAACTGGTGCTGGTAGGTCACTCAGAGCGCCGCCAGCTGTTTGGTGAAGGCGCTGACAGGGTGGCGAGAAAGTTCGCCGCCGCCCGCGACGCGGGCTTGGTGCCGGTGCTTTGCGTAGGGGAGACCCTCGCGGAGCGCGAAGCGGGCAGCACCCTCGCCGTCATCGAGGCCCAGCTTGGGGCGGTGGCGGATCTGGTGGGCCTTGCGCAGCTTGCCGCCGGTATTGTCGCCTACGAGCCCGTCTGGGCCATTGGCACCGGCAGGACGGCGACACCGGAGCAGGCGCAGGAAGTGCACCGCGCGATACGGGCTTCCCTGGGCCGCGCGGGAGAAGCAACACGAATTTTGTACGGCGGCAGTGTCAAGGCCGCCAACGCCCGGGAGCTTTTCTCCCAGCCGGATATAGACGGCGGCCTGATTGGAGGCGCCTCGCTGGTCGCGGATGAATTTGCTGCAATATGCAGGCAGGCGGATCAACGGTAATGATGCAGATTATTCTGGCAATACACCTGCTAATCGCACTGGCCATTGTCGCCTTGGTGCTGCTGCAGCAGGGCAAGGGCGCGGAGGCCGGCGCCTCCTTCGGCGCCGGCGCGTCGCAGACGATTTTCGGCAGTTCAGGCAGCTGGAATTTTTTCAGCAAGGCCACTGCCATCCTGGCCACGCTGTTTTTCGTGACCAGTTTTACACTTGCCGTGATGGCAAAGCACAAGGCCGGCATGGGGGATTCCTTCATTCCCGATGTTGGCGAAGAGATTCCCGCGTCCGTGCTGGACGGGGATATTCCGGTGGCGCCACAGGATGAGGCCGCCCTGGAAGTACCGGCGGTACCCGAAGTACCCGCCGGCCGTGAGCAATAAGCACGGAAGCAAGGTTCAGCCCAGGTGGTGAAATTGGTAGACACGCTATCTTGAGGGGGTAGTGACGCAAGTCGTGCCGGTTCAAGTCCGGCCCTGGGCACCATATCCGCATCCTTCAATCAATGAGGATGCACAAAAAACCCCGGATTTCCGGGGTTTTTTGTGGGCGATCATCGGGGGATCTGTCTCCACCGCGACAGTTGCCAATGGCCGCTGGCCATCCCCTGTGTTGCCGGCGGGCAAATTGGAAAAACGTGGCAGACAGAAAAAACCCCGGGTACCCGGGGCTTTTGGTTTGGCAATGCCCGTGTCCCGGGTCAGAGCATCAAGCCAATCCGGCGCCCATCCTTGATGGCCTCGTCGGTGCCGAACACGCTCCACTTGGCTTCCCGGGCGTCGCCGATCAGATGCAGCTCGGGCACCTTGCCCAGCAGTTCGTGGTAGAGGCCCTCGGCGGGCGGCTTGGAGGTGACCAGGACCACATTGTGGACATCGGCGAGCTCGGTGATCTCCTTGGTGTAGTAGTTCTGCAGCACCACGGCTTCGGGGGTGATTTCCTTGATCCGGGTGTGGTTGATGAAGGTCACCTTGGGCAGCAGGCGCGCGGTCAATACCTTGTTGATGCCGATCTCGGTCACCGACATGGCGATGCCGCTGTCGATGGTGACGAGGAAGACTTCCTTGCCCTTGTCCGCCAGCATCTCGGCGATGCCGGGGCCCACCTCGTAGGCGGTGTTGTCGTACACCACCACCTTGTCACCCACCCGGGCGTGGTCGAGCAGGATGTCCTCGGGGGTCAGCACATGACCGTGGCCCAGGTCGTGGCCGGGGATTTCGGTCAGCTGATTCTTGCTGATGCCGGTGCGCGAATAGGTTGAGCCGCTGGCGATCACGATGGCATCGGCGCCCATAGCCGCCAGGGATTCGGCGCTGGCGACGGTGTTGAGCCGCACCTCGACGCCGAGTTTCTTGATCTGCAACGATAGCCAGCGGACGATGTCGCCGCGGTCCTCGAGGCCCGGCAGCTTGGCCTGTAGGCGCACGTGGCCGCCCAACTCGTCGTATTTTTCGATCAGCGTCACCTGGTGCCCCCGCTCGGCGGCCACCATGGCCGCCTGCAGGCCGGCGGGGCCGCCGCCGACGATGACCACTTTCTTCTTCACGGCCGCGGGCTGGATGGTCTCGTGCTCGTGGCTGATATCGGGGTTGACGGTGCAGCCGACGGGGTGGCCGATGCAGGAGCGCAGGAAGCAGCCTTCGAGATCGCCGATACAGGCGCGGATCTCCGCCTGCTGGCGGTTGCGGATCTTGTTGGGCCACTCGGGGTCGGCGATGACCGAGCGGGCCACGAACACCATGTCGCACTTGCCGTCGTCTATGGCCTGGTCGGCGAATTCGCCGGTGGTGATCCGGCCGCCGCTGACGATGGGCAGTTGGGTCACGGCTTTCTTCACCTCGGCGGCGGCGTAGAGGTGGGTGCCCTCGGTGGCCATGTAGGACGAGGGGTAGTGGTACTGGGTCATCTGGGGCTTCTGGCCCCGGGCGGTGATCCGCAGCCAGTCGAGCTTGCCGGTGGCTTCCAGCAGCTTGGCCATGGCGATGCCCTCCGACAGGCCGTCGCCGCCGAGGGTGGTGTCGTCGGCGTTGAGGGCGATGCCGAGCACGAAGTCGGGGCCGGTATTGGCGCGGATGCCGTCGATGATCTCGACGATCACCCGCATGCGGTTCTCCAGGCTGCCGCCGTACTGGTCGGTACGCTTGTTGTAGAGGGGGGAGGTGAAGCTCTGCATGCCGGCGCCGCCGCCAATGGGGAACTCAAAGCCGTCGGCCCCGGCCTCCTCGGCGTGCATGGCGGAGACGATATGGGCTTCCGCCAGCTTCTGGATTTCGCCGACGGTCATCGAGCGCGGCTGGGTATCGCTCAGCACGGTGTGGGGTGCGATACCGGAGGCCACGGCCTGGTTGAAATCCGCCTGCATCCATACTCCTTGGACGAAGGTCCTGGCACCCCATTTGTGGGTCGCCTTGACGATTTTCTCGATGGCGTGGAGGTCGTCCCGGCTGTAGGCGCGAATGAACCAGCCCGGCGGTACCAGCGGGGCCGGCTCAACCTGACAGCTGGCGATCCCCATGAAGCCGACGCCGCCCTTGGCGCGGGCCTCGAAATAGCCGACCTGCTGCTCGGTGCCGATACCGAGACCCACCATGCCGTGGGGGGACATGAAGATTCGATTCTTGATGTCGAGATTGCCGATCTTCATCGGATTGAAGAGGTGTTTATAGTTGCTCATGGTCTTTCCTCGAAAGCGCTCTGGTGTAATGGTAGGCTGCGCACCCTTGCCTCATGGGCGGCCCCGTGGGCGCGCCGCCATGTTCCGACGCCGGTTTTTGTCGTTCTGGCAGCCTGGCTCGGTACGGCGCACAGTCTGTCAGGCTGTGCCGTCCAGCGGGAGAAAAGCGTTTTACCGGGGGATAGTGGCTTTTTTTAATCGGCTTCGCAAAAGGCCTTGACCACTGTGGGACTCGGCTATAGAATTCGTCCCCCTTGGAGCCGAGCTATTCGGTAGCCGGGTTTCACAACCGGGCCAAGGCGGCGGGATTGCCGGAGTAATGCAAAGTGACGGACAGGTTGCCAGGCCTGTCGCCAGGCGCAAGTCCGGCAGGGAAACGGTCACACGATTTGATGCGGGGTGGAGCAGCCTGGTAGCTCGTCGGGCTCATAACCCGAAGGTCGTAGGTTCAAATCCTGCCCCCGCTACCAACATGCGTCGCGGTCTGCGCGCAATTCGAAAGGCCCCTGCATAGGGGCTTTTTGTTAGGTGGCCTTCCGATCCGGCGGCTGCCAGCTAAATGGGCCGCTGGCCCATTTTTTTGTGGTGGAGAAAGGCTTGAGCGTAGGCACAAGGCAGGGCAAGTTGCTCGACATTCTGCAGCCCGTGGTGGAAGCCATGGGTTGCGAGCTGTGGGGTATCGAGTTGCTCACCGGCGGCAGGCACAGCACCCTGCGCATCTACATCGACAAGCCCGAGGGCATCCTCGTCGAGGACTGCGAACGGGTAAGCCGCCAGGCGAGTGCCGTGCTCGATGTGGAGGATCCCATTCAGGGGGAGTACACCCTCGAAGTCTCCTCCCCCGGCATGGATCGGCCGCTCTACAGTCTCGCGCAGTTCGGCCGTTACCTGGGCGAGGAAGTCAGTATCCGCCTGCGGCTGCCCTACGAGGGGCGTCGCAAATTCAAAGGTCGCCTGGTGGCTGTCGAGGGCGACGAGGTGGTCATCGAGGTCGACGACCACCAGTACCTGTTTCCCATCGAAACAATCGACAAGGCAAATGTTGTCCCCCACTTCGGGCAGATGAAACAAGAGGCTGAGGAATGAACAAAGAAATCTTGATGGTTGCGGAAGCCGTTTCCAACGAGAAGGGTGTTTCCGAAGGCGTGATTTTCGAGGCCATCGAACAGGCTCTGGCCATTGCCACCAAGAAGCGCTACGACGAGGATGCCAACATCCGCGTGGTGATCAACCGCAAGACCGGCGACTACGACACCTACCGCTGGTGGGAAGTGGTGGGCGACGATGTGCTTGCCGAGCTCGGCACCCAGCTCACCACCGAGGAGGCCGCCGAGAAGGATCCCAACCTGAAGGTGGGGGACATCTTCGAGGAGCAGGTCGAGAACATCAATTTCGGTCGCATCGCCGCCCAGACCGCCAAGCAGGTCATCGTTCAGAAGGTGCGCGACGCCGAGCGGGCTCTGATCGCCAACCAGTACCGCGACCGGGTCGGTGAGCTGGTCAGCGGCACCGTCAAGAAAGTGACCCGCGAACACCTTATCGTCGACCTCGGCAACAACGCCGAGGCGGTGCTGCCCCGGGAGGAACTGGTCGGTCGCGAAGTATTCCGCGTCAACGACCGCATCCGCGCCGTGCTCCAGGACATCCGCCCCGAGGCCCGCGGGCCCCAACTGTTCCTGAGCCGCGCCTGCAACGAGATGCTGGTGCAGCTGTTCACCATCGAGGTGCCGGAGATCGCCGAGCAGGTCATCGAGATCCGCGGCGCCGCCCGCGACACCGGCTCCCGCGCCAAGATCGCCGTCAAGACCAATGACGGCCGCATCGACCCCGTCGGCGCCTGTGTCGGCATGCGCGGGGCCCGGGTGCAGGCGGTGTCCAACGAACTGGGCGGCGAGCGCATCGACATCGTGCTGTGGGACGACAACCCGGCCCAGCTGGTGATCAACGCCATGGCCCCGGCGGAGGTGGAGTCCATCGTGGTGGACGAGGACGCCCACTCCATGGATGTGGCGGTGGCCGAGGAAAACCTCGCCCAGGCCATCGGCAAGGGTGGCCAGAACGTGCGCCTGGCGGTGGAACTCACCGGCTGGAAGATCAACGTGATGAGCGTGACCGAGGCCGAGGCCAAGCACGAGGAGGAGGCGGGTTCCCTGGTGGAGACCTTCATGAAGTACCTCGACATCGACGAGGATGTCGCCACCGTGCTGGTGGAAGAGGGCTTTAGCTCCATCGAGGAAGTGGCCTATGTGCCCCTCGAGGAAATGATGGACATCGAAGGCTTCGATGAGGAGATCGCCGAGGCCCTGCGGGAGCGGGCCAAGGACGCCCTGCTCACCCTGGCGCTGGCAACCGAGGAGGGGCTGGCCCAGGCGGAGCCCGCCGAGGATCTGCTGACCATGGACGGCATGGACGCGACGCTGGCCAATATTCTTGCCAGCCGCGGCATCGTCACCATGGAAGACCTCGCCGAGCAGGCGGTGGACGACCTGCTGGATATCGATGGAATGGATGAAGAGCGTGCCGCGGGGCTGATCATGACGGCCCGCGCACCCTGGTTTGCCGAGGACTGAGTCCCGTCAGGCTCGCTATGCATTATTGGAGAGGACATTGAATGGCTGAAGTTACCGTGAGTCAACTTGCCGAGGTCGTTGGGGCATCCGTAGACCGTCTGCTCAAGCAGATGGGTGAAGCGGGGTTGAAGCATACCTCGCCGGATGAAACGGTTACCGATGCGGAGAAGAAGCAGCTGCTGGCGTATCTGAAAAGTCTCCACGGGGAAAAGCCCGCCGAGACCGCCAAGATCACCCTGCGCCGCAAGACCGTCAGCACCCTGAAAACCACCGGCAAGAAAACCGTCAACGTGGAGGTGCGCAAGAAGCGCACCTACGTCAAGCGCAGTGATGTCGACGGCGGTGGCCAGGAGTTCGAAAGAACCGAGGCCGATGCGCCGGCGGTGGATACCCCTGCCGCGCCCGCCGCGGCCCCGGTTGCCGGGCGCTCTTCCCTGGTGGACGACGCCGAGGCCCGGCGCCTAGCCGCCATCGAGGCCCGCCGCAAGGCGGAAGAGGAGGAAAGGCGCCGCCACGCCCAGGCCGATGCCGTCGAGGCCGCCGCCGAGCCCGCGGACAGCCAGCCCGTCGAGGGCGCTGCCGTTGCCGGCGAGGAGCCGCGCAAGCCGGGGGCCATCCCACCGGTGGAAGCCAAGCCCGGCGACAAGCTGGTCAAGAAAAAGACCCGCGAGGACGAAGAGGACGAAGAGGCCAAGCTCAACAAGAAGAAGGTCAAGACCAAGGACGTCAAGGGTCGCAAGCAGCGCCCCGAGGAGCTCCTGGTCATCGACGACAGCGAGGACGGCGACAAGAAGCCGCGCCTGAAGTCCGCCGCCCCCGTGGTGCGCATCGAGAACCGCCACACCTTCAAGCGGCCCACCGACAAGATCGTCTACGACGTCGAGGTGCCGGAGAGCATCCAGGTGGGCGAACTGGCCCAGCGCATGTCGGTGAAGGCCGCGGTGGTGATCAAGGAGCTGATGAAGCTCGGCACCATGGCCACCATCAACCAGGCCATCGATCAGGACACCGCCGTGCTGATCGTCGAGGAACTCGGCCATCGCCCGGTGCTGGTCTCCGATGACGCCATCGAGCAGCAACTGCGTGACGAGATCGCCCTGCTCGCCAGCGACAACGCGGAGCCCCGCGCCCCGGTGGTCACGGTGATGGGCCATGTCGACCACGGCAAGACGTCGCTGCTCGACCATATCCGCAAGACCCGGGTCGCGTCCGGCGAAGCGGGCGGCATCACCCAGCATATCGGCGCCTACCACGTGGATACGCCCAAGGGCATGATCACCTTCCTCGACACCCCCGGTCACGCCGCCTTCACCGCGATGCGGGCCCGCGGCGCCAAGGCCACCGACGTGGTGATCCTGGTGGTGGCCGCCGACGACGGCGTGATGCCCCAGACCGAGGAAGCCATCCAGCACGCCAAGGCGGCGGGTGTCCCCATCGTTGTCGCCATCAACAAGATGGACAAGGAATCCGCCGATCCCGAGCGGGTCACCAACGAGCTCTCCGCGAAGGACGTGATCCCCGAGGAGTGGGGTGGCGACACCCCCTTCGTCAAGGTCTCCGCCCACACCGGTGACGGCATCGACGACCTGCTCGACGCCGTGTTGCTGCAGGCCGAGATGCTCGAACTGACCGCCCCCCGGGATGTGCCCGCCAAGGGCGTCATCGTCGAGGCGCGCATGGAGAAGGGCCGCGGCGTGGTGGCCACCGCACTGATTCAGCAGGGTACCCTGCGCAAGGGGGACTTCGTCCTCGCCGGCCAGGCGGTGGGCAAGATCCGCCTGATGAACGACGAGAACGGCAAGCCGGTGGCGGAGGGCGGCCCCTCCATTCCGGTGGAGATCGTCGGTCTCGATATCGCCCCCGATGCCGGCGACGAGTTCGTCGTGGTGGCGGACGAGCGCAAGGCCCGGGAAGTGGCGGATTTCCGCCAGCAGAAGGCCCGCGAGGAGCGCATGGCCCGCCAGCAGGCCAGCAAGCTCGAAAACATGTTCGCCTCCTTTGGCGAGTCCGTCGGCAAGAAGGTGCTGCCCGTGGTGGTCAAGGCCGACGTGCGCGGCTCCCTGGAGGCCATCCTGTCGTCCCTGGCGGCCATCCAGAGCGACGAAGTGGGCGTTACCGTGGTGTCCTCCGGTGTTGGCGGGCTCAACGAGTCCGACATCAACCTGGCGCTGACGTCCGGGGCGGTGATCATGGGCTTCAACGTCCGCGCCGAGACCTCCGCCCGCAAGCTGGCGGAACAGGAAGGGGTCGATATCCGCTATTACAGCGTGATCTACAACCTGCTCGATGACGTCAAGGCGGCCCTGTCCGGCATGCTGTCCCCGGAAATCCGCGAGGAGATCGTCGGTATCGCCGAGGTTCGCGATGTGTTCAGCTCGCCCAAGTTCGGCCAGATCGCCGGCTGTATCGTCACCGAGGGCACCATGTACAAGAGCAAGCCGATCCGTGTGCTGCGCAACAACGTGGTGATCTACCAGGGCGTGCTGGAATCCCTGCGGCGCTTCAAGGACGACGTGTCCGAAGTGCGCAGCGGTACCGAGTGCGGCATCGGTGTGAAGGATTACAACGACGTCAAGCCCGGCGACCAGATCGAAGTCTTTGACGTGAAGGAGGTTGCGCGCAAGCTGTGACGGCGGGTGCCTCGGCACCCCCTCCGGCAAGCGGGCCCAGCCATGCCAAGAGAATTCAGCCGCACCGACCGGGTTGCCGACGCCCTGCAGCGGGAGCTCGCCCAGCTCATTCGCACCGAGATGGGCGATCCGCGCCTCGGCATCGTCAACATCACCGCGGTGGAAGTGAGCCGGGACATGTCCCACGCCAAGGTGTATGTCAATTTTGTCGTCCCCAAGAGCGAGGCGGACGCCGCCGTGGCGGTGGAGATCCTCAACGGCGCGGCGGGCTTCCTCCGCGCCCAGGTGGGCAAGGCCATCCGCATGCGCTCCATTCCCCAGTTGCACTTTTTCTACGATGGCAGCGGCGAGCGGGGTCAGAAGCTTTCGGCGCTGATCGACCTGGCCCTGTCCCAGGATAGGGCGCGCCATCCGGAGGGCGAGTAATTGGGACGCCGCAAGCAGCGCGGGCGTCCGGTGAATGGCATTCTGGTGGTCGACAAGCCCGCCGGTATTACCTCCAACGACACCCTGCAAAAAGCCAAGTATCTATTCTATGCCGCCAAGGCGGGACACACCGGCAGCCTCGATCCCATGGCCACCGGCGTGCTGCCCATCTGCTTTGGCGAAGCCACCAAGTTCACCCAGTTCCTGCTCGACGCCGACAAGTGCTACCTGAGCACCTTCCGCCTCGGGGTGACCACCACCACCGGCGACGCCGAGGGTGAGGTGATCGAGACCCGCTCCGCCGCCGGTATCGACGCCGCCCGGGTGGAAGATGCCATGGCCGCCTTCGAGGGGGACATCCTCCAGGTGCCACCCATGTACTCGGCGCTGAAAAAGGACGGAGTGCCCCTCTACAAGCTGGCGCGGGAAGGCATCGAGGTGGAGCGGCAGGCGCGCCCGGTGACCATCTTCAGTTATCAACTGCTGGCGTTTCGTGCGGGGGAAGTGGCGGAGGCCGACGTCGAGATTCGCTGCAGCAAGGGCACCTACGTGCGCACCCTGGCGGAAGACCTCGGCGCCGCCCTCGGCTGTGGCGGCCATGTCAGCCGCCTGCACCGCAGCGCAGCGGGCTGCTTCACCGATGCCGACGCCATCAGCCTGGATGCGCTGACCGCCCTGCGGGAGGGGCGGCGGGGCGAGGATCTCGACCACCTGCTCAAGCCCGTGGATACCGCCGTGGCCCATCTGATGGCGGTGGACCTCCCGGAATCCATGGCCTGGTACTTCCGCCGCGGCCAGCCGGTGATGGCCGCCAAGGCCTACCGTGAGGCCCGCGAAGGCGATATAGTGCGCATCTTCGAAAGCGGTGCCTTTATCGGCGTCGGCGAAGTGCTCGAGGATGGCCGCCTGGCGCCCAAGCGCCTGGTGGTGGACGACAATCCGTCCTGAGAACAATGTATTGGCCCATGTCGGGCCACACTAGGGTGTCTGTACCTATGCGCGGACATCCCCGTACCAACACCGCATAGAGGAGAAGTCACATGGCACTGAGTGCAATCGAGAAAAACGCAATCGTCAAGGAATACGCCCAGGCGGAAGGGGACACCGGCTCCCCGGAAGTGCAAGTGGCGCTGCTGACGGCCAACATCAACAAGCTGCAAGGCCATTTCGAGGGCCACAAGAAGGACCACCACTCCCGTCGTGGCCTGATCCGCATGGTAAACCAGCGTCGCAAGCTGCTGGACTACCTCAAGGGCAAAGACGCCAATCGGTACGCCGAACTGATCAAAAGACTCGGCCTGCGTCGTTAATGCATTCAGACGGCTCCTGGGGAGCCGTCTTTGTTTAGGAAGGTGAAAAACGTGAAACCTGTCATCAAATCATTCCAATACGGCCAGCACACCGTCACCCTGGAAACCGGGCGCATCGCCCGCCAGGCCACTGGCGCCGTGCTGTGCACCATGGACGACACCAGCGTGCTGTGCACCGTGGTGGGCGCCCGTGAAGCCAAGGAGGGGATGGACTTCTTCCCCCTCACCGTCAATTACCAGGAAAAGGCCTACGCGGCCGGGAAGATCCCCGGCGGCTTCTTCAAGCGCGAAGGCCGTCCCAGCGAGAAGGAAACCCTCACCTCGCGCCTGATCGACCGCCCCATCCGCCCGCTGTTCCCCGACGGCTACAAGAACGAAGTGCAGGTGATCTGCACCGTGCTGTCCGCCGACAAGGACATCGACCCGGATATCGCCGCCATGATCGGCACCTCCGCGGCCCTGGCTATTTCCGGCATTCCCTTCAATGGCCCCATCGCCGCCGCCCGCGTGGGCTACAGCGGCGACGCCGGCTACCTGCTCAACCCCACCTACTCGCAGCTCGCCAAGTCTGACCTCGACATGGTGGTTGCCGGTACCCGCGACGCGGTGCTGATGGTGGAGTCCGAAGCCAAGGAGCTGCCCGAGGACCTGATGCTCGGCGCCGTGCTGTTCGGCCACCAGGAGATGCAGGCCGCCATCGCCGTGATCGACGATCTGGTCCGCGAGGTGGGCAAGCCCCGCTGGGACTGGCAGGCCCCCGCCGAGAATCTGGAGCTGGCCTCCGCCCTCAAGGCGCAGTTTGGCCCGCGCCTCGACGCCGCCTACCAGCTGACCAACAAGCAGGAGCGGGTGGCCGCCATCGACGCCGTGCGCGGCGAAGCCATCGCCGCCCTGGTGAACGAGGCCAGCGGAGTCACCGCCGATGCCGTCAAGGGCGCGTTCAAGAAGCTCGAGAAGAAAATCGTCCGCGGTCGCATCATCCGCGGCGAACCCCGCATCGATGGCCGCGACAACAAGACCGTGCGGCCCATCAGCGTGCAGGTGGGCGTGCTGCCCAAGGTTCACGGTACCGCCCTCTTCACCCGTGGCGAGACCCAGGCCCTGGTGGCCGCCACCCTCGGCTCCCTGCGGGATGCCCAGATCATCGATGCCCTGGAAGGGGAGCGCAAGGACCCCTTCATGCTCCACTACAACTTCCCCCCCTACTCGGTGGGTGAGTGCGGTCGCGTCGGCTTTACCGGCCGCCGCGAAGTGGGCCACGGCCGCCTCGCGCGGCGCGGCGTTGCCGCCGTGCTGCCGAGCCTCGACACCTTCCCCTACACCCTGCGGGTCGTGTCGGAGATCACCGAATCCAATGGCTCCAGCTCCATGGCCTCGGTGTGCGGTACCAGCCTCGCCCTGATGGACGCCGGTGTGCCCCTCAAGGCGCCGGTGGCCGGTATCGCCATGGGTCTTGTCAAGGACCCGGAAGGCTACGCCGTACTGACCGACATCCTCGGCGACGAGGACCATCTCGGCGACATGGACTTCAAGGTGGCGGGTACCGCCCAGGGCGTCACCGCCCTGCAGATGGACATCAAGATCGAGGGCATCACCGAGGAAATCATGGAGACCGCCCTGAACCAGGCGCTCCATGCCCGCCTCCATATCCTCGGCGAGATGAACAAGGTGATCTCCGAGGGCCGTCCCCAGGTGTCCGACAGCGCGCCGCGCTACCACACCATGAAGATCGACACCGACAAGATCCGCGATGTGATCGGCAAGGGTGGCGCCACCATCCGCGCCCTCACCGAGGAGACCGGTGCCACCATCGATATCGAGGATGACGGCACCATCCGCATCTACAGCGACAACGCCGACGGCCTGCGCGCCGCCGTGGCGCGCATCGAGGGCATCACCGCCGAGGCCGAGATCGGTCGCATCTACGATGGCGTGGTGGCTCGGATCGTCGATTTCGGCGCGTTCGTCACCTTCATGCCCGGTACCGATGGCCTGGTGCACATCTCCCAGATCGCCGAGGAGCGTGTCAACGCCGTCAGCGATTACCTGAAGGAAGGGCAGAAGGTGCGGGTGAAGGTGCTCGACGTGGACAACCGCGGCCGCATCAAGCTCTCCATCAAGGAAGCCGCCGCCGAGGAAGGCAGCGCCGGTGGCGAAGCCACCAGCGAGGAAGCGGTGCAGGACGGCGCCCTGTAAGGGTCGCCAGCCTCTTCCGCAAGTGCAAAAAAGGCCGGCCCCGAGAGGGGCCGGCCTTTTTTGTGGGCCGCGCCGGGGTGCTACTTGAAGCTGTGCTCCGCCTCCGGGAACTGGCCCGAGCGCACCGCGCTGGCGTAGGCCTCGAGGGCGCCCAGGACGGAATCGGCGCCCACCAGGAAGTTCCTGCTGAAGCGGGGCTGGCGGGGGGAAATCCCCAGCATGTCGTAGATCACCAGCACCTGGGCATCGGTGCCGGCGCCGGCACCGATGCCGATCACCGGAATGAACAGCGCCTCGCTGATCTGCGCCGCGAGGGGAGCGGGGACGCATTCGAGCACCAGCAGGTCGGCCCCGGCGTCCTGCAGCAGCAGGGCATCGCTGAGGATCTGCGCCGCGGCCTCGTCGTCCTTGCCCTGCACCCGGTAGCCGCCCAACTTGTGGACCGACTGGGGGGTGAGTCCTAGGTGGGCGCACACGGGGATGCCCCGCTCGGTGAGCAGCTGGACGGTCTCTTCCAGCCAGGCGCCGCCCTCCAGCTTGACCATCTGGGCACCCGCCTGCATCAGCGCGGCGGCGTTGTCGAGGGCCTGGTGTTCGCTGGCATAGGCCATGAACGGCAGGTCGGCGATGATCAGCGACTTGCTGTTGCCCCGCGCCACCGCCAGGGTGTGGTGGATCATGTCATCCATGGTGACCGGCACGGTGCTGTCGTGGCCGAGCACCACATTGCCGAGGGAGTCCCCCACCAGCACCACCTCGATGCCGGCGAGCGCCGCCAGGCGGGAGAAGGAGGCGTCGTAGGCGGTGATCACCGCGAATTTCTCCTTGGCGCTCTTCATGGCCTGGAGGCTGGCTAGATTGATGGCTTTCATGGGTGTTCCTCTCGCGAATGGACCTGGCCATAACAGCCGGGGTACCGGACTTAGAGATGCGGCGTGGGGTTGTAGTAGTGCTTGCCGGTCTTGATGGTCAGCAGGTACTCGACCAGGTTGCGGTAGTCGGCGTCGCTGTTGGCCAGGTCGATCTCGGTGGCGTTGACGATCAGCAGCGGCGCGCGCTCGTAATAATAGAAAAACTGGGTATAGGCGTCGTTGAGGGTGCGCAGGTAGCCCGGATCGATGTTCTGCTCCATGGGTGTGCCCCGGTGCTGGATGCGCTCCAGCAGCACCTCCGTGGGGGCCTGGAGGTAGATCACCAGGTCGGGCACGGGGGAGTCCACCGTCAGCTGGGCATAGACGTTCTGGTAGAGGCGCAGTTCGTCCGCATCGAGGGTGACCTGGGCGAACAGGGGGTCCTTCTCCATCAGGAAGTCGGCGATGCTCACCGGCTTGAAGATATCCCGCTGGCGCAGCGACTGGAGCTGCTTGACCCGCTGAAAAAGAAAAAACAGCTGGGTGGGCAGCGCCGTGGAGCGGCGATCGGTGTAGAACTTTTCGAGGAAGGGGTTTTCCTCGGCCTGTTCCAGCAGGGTGTCGTAGTTGAGGGTGCGGCCGAGGCGCTTGGCGAGGGTGGTTTTGCCGACGCCAATGGGGCCCTCGACGGCGATGAAGCGCGGCAGCTCGTAGCGGGTCAGGTCGAGGCCGATATCGTTTGCGAGCAAATCCACGTTAGTCTCCGTCAGTGAGGCGGACGATACCGTCCGCCGGGCACTTTGCCAAGAGTGCGGCGAGGGGTGTGCCGTCCGGCAGCACCAGCGCCGGCGCCAGCTCGGCAAGGGGGTGGAGCACGAAGGGGCGGCGCGCCATTTCCGGGTGGGGCACCCGCAGCTCGGGTGTCGCCAGGGTCTCGTCCCCGAACAGGAGGATGTCCAGGTCGAGGGTGCGGGGCCCCCAGCGCTCTCCGCGCACCCGCCCCTGGCGCTCCTCGATGGCCTGGAGGGCGCGAAGCAGCGCCAGGGGTGTCAGGCGGGTGGCGAGACGGGCGACGCCGTTGACGTAGGGCGGCTGCGGCCCGGGCCCCAGGGGGTCGCTCAGGTACCAGTCGGAACAGGCCAGCAGCCGGGTGGCGGCCAGTTGGCGGAGGGCTTCGACGGCGAGGGCAACCTGGCGGCGCGGATCATCCAGGTTGCTGCCGATGCCGATGTAGGCGGTGGTCTCCCGGCTCAAGCCGGAGCGCCCCCGTCCGGCTTGCGCCGGGGACGGCGCCGGCGGCGTTGCGGCTGACCGCCGCTGCCCTGGCTTTCCACCGCCTTGACCATGGCCTGGCGCTCGCCGTCGTCGGCCTCCTGGTAGCGGGTCCACCAGCGACCGAGGCCGCCGAGGTCTTCCCCGGCCTGCTCCCTGAGCAGCACGAAATCGTAGCCGGCGCGGAAACGCGGCACTTCGAGGAGGTGATCGGCGCGGCGCCCGTGGCGCAGCGGCAGGCGCTGCTGCAGATCCCAGATTTCCCGCATGGGCTGGGAAAAGCGCCGGGGGATGGCGATACGGTCCACCTGGTGGGCGACCACCTGGCCCCCCGCCTTCTGCATGGCCATGGCCGGGTTCTCCCCCTTGGCGAGGAAGTGGCCGGTGGCCTTGACCACCGGCGGCCATAGCAGGGCGGCGAGCAGGAAGGCGGGGGTCACCCGCTTGTCGTCGCGGATGCGCTCGTCGGTGTTCATCAGCGCCTGTTCGACGAAGCGTAGATAGAGGCCGTCGCCCTCGTCGAGCATCGGGTCCACCAGGGGAAACAGCTCGCGGAACAGGCCGAATTCCCGCAATACCCTGAAGGTTGCCAGGGCGTGGCCGGAGAGGAACAGCTTGAGCCATTCATCGAACAGCCGCGCGGCGGGTATGTCCCGCAGCAGCGGCGCCAGCTGGCGGATGGGGGCGGCGGTGGCGGGGTCGACGGTGAAGCCCAGTTTGCCGGCGAAGCGGGCGGCGCGCAGCATGCGCACCGGATCTTCCCGGAAGCGGGTCTCGGGATCGCCGATGATCCGCAGGCGCCGGGCCTCGATGTCGGCGAGGCCGCCGGCGTAGTCGTAGAGGGTGTTGTCCCGGGGATGGTAGTAGAGGGCGTTGACGGTGAAGTCGCGGCGCTGGGCGTCCTCGTTGATGTCGCCGAAGACGTTGTCCCGCAGCAGCATGCCCTGGTCGCTCTGCACCGCGCCGCGACCACTGCCGCCGCCGTGGTTGGCGCGGAAGGTGGTGACTTCCACCAGGTCGCGGCCCATGTGGACATGGACGATCTGGAAGCGGCGACCGACGATGCGGGCGCGCCGGAACAGGGCCTTGACTTCCTCGGGGGTGGCGTTGGTGGCCACGTCGAAGTCCTTGGGGTGGCGACCGAGGAGGATGTCGCGGACGCAGCCGCCCACCACATAGGCCTGGAACTTGTGCTCCTCAAGCATGTCTACGATCTTGCTCGCGCCACTGCTGATATCCCGGGGTTTGATGGCGTGCTGGCCGGACTTGAGGATATGGGGGCCAACCGTTGGGGGGCGGGATTTCCGGGGGGCGAAGATCTTGATCAGCCTTTTCAGCATCGGGTGTTTTCAAGTGAGGGAAAAGGCGGCAGTTTACCACAGGGTCGCGACGGGAAAGGACGGTAACCGGGAAAAGCAAAAGGGAGGCTTGCGCCTCCCTTGTAAGGTCCGAATGCAGTATGGAAACGGGTCCTAACCCCCCTGTGTCCTCGCTTGCAATCCGTCAGTCATTTTATTGGTTATATCTTTTGTTGTTATTCAGCTGAGTGCTCTTATTGTTATACCGGTATAACTGCATATGCCGTGCCATAAATTTATTTCAAAATAATATCAATGGGTTGTGATTTTTTACCCTGTTTTTACCCCGTTGTCGCCGCCGGGGCTTGTTACCTATTCCCACAAAAAGTGTTTCTGTTGTTACCAGGATTCGCTGTTACCCAGGGGTGATCAGGCGGTCTTGGCCCGGGGAATGCCCAGTTTCTGGCGCCGCTCCCACAGGCACTTGCGACTGATGCCGAGCTTTCTGGCCAGTTCCGTCTCGCTCATGGCGTGCTGGTTCTCGAGCACGAAGCGGGTGAAGTAGTCCTCCAGGGACAGCCCTTCGGGGGTGTCGCTGTCCATCAGGCGGCGCGCCACCGGGGCGTCGTCCCCCTGCAGGCTGTCGCCGTCGTCGTCGATTTCCACCAGCGCCAGGTCGATCCCCAGCAGGTCGTGGGTGATGGGGTGGTCCTCGTCGCAGAGGATCACCGCGCGCTGGATCGAGTTCTCCATCTCGCGGATGTTGCCGGGCCAGGTGTAGGTGGTGATCGCCTGGATGGCATCCGGGGCGAGGGTCATGGAGGGTTTGCCGAGCTTGGCGGAGAACTTGGCGAGCAGGTATTCGGCCAGTTCGAGGATATCCTTGCCCCGCTCCCTGAGGGGGGGGATATGGAGGTTGACGACGTTGATGCGGTAGTAGAGGTCCTCCCGGAACAGCCCCTCCTTGCAGAGCTTTTGTAGATTGCGGTGGGTGGCGGCCACCAGGCGCACGTCGACATCCCGGGACTTGACTGAGCCGATGGGGCGCACTTCGCCCTCCTGCAGGACCCGCAGCAGCCGCGCCTGGGCTTCGAGGGGCAGCTCGCCGATCTCGTCGAGGAACAGGGTGCCGCCATCCGCCGCCGCGACGAGCCCGGTGCGGCTCTCATGGGCGCCGGTGAAGGCCCCCTTCTCGTGGCCGAACAGCTCCGCCTCGATCAGGGTGTCGGGAATGGCGGCGCAGTTGACGCAGATGATGGGATTCTTGGCCCGCCGGCTCTCGTTGTGGATGGCCTTGGCGGCGAGTTCCTTGCCGGTGCCCGTCTCCCCCTGGATCAGCACGGTGGCATCGGTGGGGGCCACCTTGTGGATGATGTTGAACACTTCCTTCATCGGCGCGCTGTTGCCGATCATGCCGCGGCTGGCGTGGGTCGGGGAGTGGAACTGCTTGGCGGTGGACTGCATGCTGAATATGCGCTTGATGGAGCTCAGCACCTCCTTCTGGTCGAAGGGTTTGGGGATGTAGTCCACCGCACCCATCTTCATGGTGTCCACCGCCGAGCGCAGGCTGGCGTAGCTGGTCATGATCAGCACCGGCACCTCGCCGGCCATCTTGATCAGGTCGGTGCCGGGCGCGCCGGGCAGACGCAGGTCGCTGATGATCAGGTCGAAGTCGGCGAGGGCGTAGCGCTGGGTGGCGTCCTGGATGTTGGCCGCGGCCTCGGGGGCATAGCCGTTGCGCTCCAGCAGCTTGACCAGCGAATTGCGGATCACCTCTTCGTCTTCAACAATCAGGATGCGTTGCATGACAATCCAGTGGCGGCTGAAAGGGGGTTAGTTTTACCACCAAGGCCCGCGGAATCAAGGGGCGTTGAGGGAAATCGTCACCCGGGTGCCCCGCCCGTCCGCCAGCGGGCTGGTGATGGCGAGGCTGCCCCGGTGCAGGCGGATGATGCTGTAGACGAGGGACAGGCCAAGCCCGGTGCCTTCACCGGGCTCCTTGGTGGTGAAGAACGGATCCAGCACCTTCTCGTGGAGCTCGGCGGGGATGCCGCTGCCCCGGTCGCTGACGTGGATCAGCCGGGTGGCGCCGGGGCCCATCTCGCAGTCGACGCGGATGTCGCTGCCCTCGGGGCTCGCGTCCCGGGCGTTCGACAGTAGGTTGACGAACACCTGGGTGAGCTGGTGGGTATCGCCATGGACCATCAGGTCGGCGGGCACCGTCGACAGGAAGTTGACCGCCTTGGCGCCCTTGTCGAGGCGCAGCAGCTGGATGGCATCGTCCACCGCCCGGGCCAGGTGCACGGGGCGATGATCGCTGTTGTCGTCGCTGCGGGAGAAGTCGATGAGGGTGCGGACGATGGTGGAAATCCGCGTGGTCTGGGCGAGGATCACCTCGGCGGTGTGGCGGGTCTGGTCGTCCCGGGATTCGCTGAGCAGATCCTGGGCGAGGCAGGAGATACCGGTGACCGGGTTGCCGATCTCGTGGGCGACCCCCGCCGCGAGGCGGCCCACCGAGGTCAGGCGCTCGGCGTGGGCCAGCTCCTGGATCAGGCGCAGGCGTTCGCTGATGTCCTCCATGAGAATCACCTGGTTGCCAGCGTGGACCGGGGAGCTCTCCTCCACCCGGTACTTGTGGAGGTGGAACCAGGCGCTGCCGGCGCTGGCCCCGCCCCGCGGATCGCGCACCTCGTGGGCCGGCCAGTGGCTCGATTCACTGGCGGCGAAATCCCGCAGCAGCGGGCCCCAGGGCGCGGGGAGATCGGCGATCTTGCCGCCCTCCGCCTGGCGCGGACCGATTCCCGTGCAGGTGGCGAGGCTGTGGTTCCACAGCAGGATCTCCCCGTCCCGGGCCAGGGAGCACACGCCGATAGGCAGGTTCTCGAGGGTCTGGCGGTGGTAGAGCCGCAGCTTGTTGAGCTCCGCCGCGAGGCCGGACATGGCGTTGCCGGCGCCGGCGAGGCGGGTTTCCAGCAGGCTCATGTCGTCCACCGGCGCCTCGTCCTTGTCCCCCAGGGGCATGATGGCGTTGATCACCCGCTCGCTGGCGAAGGTGCCGATCTTGTCGCTGAGGTTGTAGTTCAGCCGGTCGCGAACCAGGCGCAGGGTCAGCGGCCTGTGGTCGCCGCGATCGAGCTTGAGTTCGCCGATCACCCGCTCCACCTCGTCCCGCGCCTGGGGGCCGATCAGCTCCGCCAGCTTGGCTTCGACGGCGTCGAGGGTGGTGGGGTCGAGGCTGGCGCGCTGGGGAATCGGCAGGCTGTCCACCATGGTGCGGTGGGCATGGAGGCGCTCGTCCCGGGACATGGTGGTGAGGCGGGATACCACCAGGGTCACCAGCAGATTGGCGATCAGTGACTCCACCAGCCAGTAGGCCCAGTTGGCGGGGCCCACCAGCAGGGGGTCGGTAAAGGGTGTGGCGATCTCGCTCCGCCCGGAGAGCAGGGGCAGCAGGGATCCGAACGCCCAGAGGCCGAGCCCCACGGCGAGCCCCGCCAGGCAGCCGGTGCGGTTCACCCGGGGCAGATACAGGGTGCCCATCAGCGCCGGCACCAGCTGAGCGAGGCCCATCATCCCGGCGATGGTGAGGTCGGTGACGCTGTGGGAGGGGATGTCCGCGGCAAACACCAGGGCGGCGATGACCCACAGCGCCCCGGCGCGAAAACGCCAGCGATCGAGCCAGCGATCGAGGGGCACGTCGGTAAAGCGCTCGCGGCGGGTGGTGACGAAGGTTGTGACGAAGAACTTGCCGATGGCGACGGCCATCACCGTCACCAGGCCGGCGCTGATGAAAAGCCCCGCCACCAGGGTCAAGAGGTGGGGAAGGCGCTGGCCGAGCAGCAGGGGGATGGTGGACAGGTACTGCTGGAAGGGCACGTCGGCCCGCAGGTAGAGCCCGGCCCAGAGGATCGGCAGCACTGGCAGCGCCGCCAGCCACACCACCAGTGGCGGCATCCACGAGGCGGGGATATTGCGCGGCCACCAGCGCCCCAGGGTTTGCATATGGATCAGCTGGGGCAGGATGAACGGCGCGGTGAAGAACAGCAGGATCAGGGCGTAGGCCTGGTCGAAGCGCCGCACCACCGTGGCCTGCCCGCTGCTCTCCGCCCAGCTGTTGAGGTTGCTAAATCCGCCGAACACCCCGTAGATCGCCAGCACGCCGCACAGCAGCAGTGCCGCCAGCGCCACCAGGCCGCCAAAGGCCATCACCAGGGGTATCGCCCGGTGCTGCCGGGGGGTGGCGCGAAACAGCCACAGAAAGGCGATGATGGCTGCCGCCAGGAGCGCCATCAGAGCGACCGGCGCCAGCGGGTGGGGGTGACTGCCGTTGAGGAAGATGTCCGGGATGATCTTCAGCTGGGCCGCAGCGATGGGCAGGCTCGACAGCGCCAGCACCAGGGTGGCGATGCGGCCAAGGCCCTCGGAGCGAAAGCGGTAGACCAGCAGGTTGGGAATCGACGAGAACGCCTGGGCGCGGGAAATCCAGCGCAGGGGTTCGAGAAACAGCGGCGCGAAGATGAACACCACCGTGTAGGCGATCAGGCCGAAGAGCCCGGCGAGGCCGTAGCGCCCCATGATTTCCACCAGGCCGAAATGGAACAGCGCGCCGCTGACCCCGTAGAACGACAGGGCGTACATCGCCGGGTGGGCCCACAGGCCCTGGGGGGCGCGGCGGTGCTGGGCGGCCAGGGCGACACCGAAGAAGGCGATCAGGAAGAGGGCGATCCCGAGCCCGGCATCAACGCTCATACTTGACCCGGCGCCGCTGCCACAGCCAGCTGGCGATGATCACCATCAGCCAGGCCAGATAGGGGCGCAGCCAGCTGGCCCCCGGGGTGGTGATCCAGTGGATGGTGAGGGGCGAGATCACGCAGGCGAGGAACACCAGCAGCGCGGCGAGTCGGTGATTCAGCATGGGGGGATGGTAATCGTCCTCCGGGGGCAGGTAAACGGGCTCGTCCCTGCCTCGGGCAGCGGTGGGGCGAGGTGGGCTTAGCCGGCGTCGAACGGCAGGCGCCGGTCAATGGCGATTTCGTCGGCGCCGAGGCGGCAGCCGTAGGCCAGCACCTCTACCCCGGCGGCCATGGCTTCCCGTAGGGCGCGGCCATAGGCGGGATCGATGTCGTCGGCGGGGCCGGCCCGTGCCGCCCCGCTGTGCTGCAGGCAAAAGAGCAGCACCGCCCGGTGCCCCGCGGCCACCATCGCCGTCAGTTCCCGCAGGTGCTTGGCGCCCCGGGTGGTGACGGCATCGGGGAAGGTGATGAGGCCGTCCCCCACCTCCAGGGTGACGTTCTTCACCTCCAGGTAGCAGTCGGGCCGGCCCGGCGCCGACAGCAGGAAGTCGATGCGGCTGTTCTCGTCCCCATAGCGCACCTCGCCGCGAATCTGGGTGTAGCCCCCAAGCTCCCCGATAATGCCGTTGACGATGGCCTCACGGGCCAGCGGGTTGGGGCGGGCGGTGTTTACCCCGGCGAGGTGGCCGGACTCGGTGGTGGTGATCTCCAGGGTGCCGGGCAGCTTGCGCTTGGGGTTGTCGGCGCGGGAAAACCAGCAGGGGCTGCCGGGCACCACGCAGCGCTTCATCGACCCGGTGTTGGGGCAGTGGACGGTGATGACCTCGCCGCCGGGGAGACGCACATCGGCGAGAAAGCGCTTGTAGCGGGCGAGCAGGATGCCCTCTTCGAGGGGTGGATCAAGCCGCATGGAGCACCCGGGCGAGGCGCGCCACCGCCTCCCGCAGGCGGGGCAGGGGTTCGGCGGTGTAGGAAAAACGCACATGCTCCCGGGCGCGGAAGGCGCCGAAATCCGTGCCCGGGGTGATTGCCACGCCGGCGCGGGCGAGCATGTCCCGGCAGAAGGTCTCGCCGTCGTCGCTGAAGGCGGCGATGTTGCAATAAATGTAAAAAGCACCCGGCGGCGGGCGGGGGATGCCAAAACCCAGGTCCCGGAGCGCGTTCACCAGATAGTCCCGTCGTTCCTGAAGTGCCGCGCGCCGGGCCTCGAAGATGGCGATGCTGTCCGGGTGGAAGGCGGCAAGGGCGGTGTGCTGGGCGATGGTGGGCGGGGCGATGTGGAAATTCTGGGTCATCAGGCGCACCGGTTCGAGGGCGGCCTCGGGCACCACCATCCACCCCAGACGCCAGCCGGGCATGGCGAAGTACTTGGAAAAGCTGTTGATCACGTAGACATCGTCGGCGATCTCCAGGGCCGAGGTGTCGCCGTTTCCATCGTAGCTCAGGCCGTGATAGATCTCGTCGACGATCAGCGCGCCGCCGCGGGCGCTCACCGCCCGGTGGAGGGCGGCGAGGGTGCCAGGGTCCACCCGGTCGCCGGTGGGGTTGCCGGGGGAGGCCACCAGCAGGCCCGCGGTTGTGTCCCGCCAGTGGGCGGCCACATCCTCCGGGCGCGGCTGGTAGTGGTGCTCGGGCCGCACCGGAATGCGCAGCGGGGTGGCGTCGCAGCGCAGCACGAAGTTGGCGTTGCAGGGGTAGCCCGGGTCCGTCAGCAGCAGGCTGTCGCCGGGATCGAGCAACAGGTCGCAGAGCATGCCGAGGGCGGCGCTGCTGCCGGTGGTGATCACCACCCGCGCCGGGTCCAGGTCGATGCCGTGGCGCTGGCGGTAGAACCCCGCCACGGCCGCCCGCAGGGCGGGGAGGCCCATGCTCGGGGTGTAGCCCCGGGCATCTCCCCGCTCGAGGGCGTCGCGGGCGGCGTCGAGCATCCGGGGCGGCAGGTCGAATACCGGCTCCCCCACCTCCATGCGGATGATGTCCTCCCCGGCGGCCTGGCGGGCGGTGACGGCGTCCAGCACTTCCATCACCTTGAACGGGGTCAACTGGCTGATGCGGCGGGCAAATGGGCGTCTGGGCGGGTTGGGCATGGCTGGCCTATTCTGGAAGCGCGGGGGATTGTAGCCCCGGGGCGCCCGGGGATATAGCGAAAATGTGCTTGAAAAAACCCCGCCATCACTCTATAAACGCCGGTTTCAGTCGCAACGCACCAGCGAGGCAGTGTTCATGGCAAAGAAAGCCGCGGCCAAACCCAGTTCCACTTCCATATCCCTCCACGGTTTCGCGCCCTATCAGGAAAAGAAGGGCGAGGAGTACATGAACGACAAGCAGCGGGAGCACTTCAAGAAGCTGCTCTACGCCTGGAAGCAGGAGTTGATGGAGGAAGTGGACCGCACCGTGTCCCACATGAAGGACGAGGCGGCCAACTTCCCCGACCCCGCCGACCGCGCCACCCAGGAAGAGGAATTCAGCCTCGAACTGCGCACCCGCGACCGGGAGCGCAAGCTGATCAAGAAGATCGACAGCACCATCGAGCGCATCGAGAACGACGACTACGGCTACTGCGACCAGTGCGGCATCGAAATCGGCATCCGCCGCCTCGAGGCCCGTCCCACCGCCAACCTCTGTGTCGACTGCAAGACCCTCGACGAGATCAAGGAACGCCAGATCTCCGGCGGCTGATCCCCGGGGGCGAGCCGCCCCCGCATCCCGCGCCCGCCCATGGCTGCCATCCCCACCGGCCGCTTCGCGCCCTCACCCACCGGGCCCCTGCACTTCGGATCCCTGGTGGCCGCCCTCGCCAGCCACCTCGACGCCCGCGCCCAGGGTGGCCGCTGGCTGGTGCGCATGGAGGACATCGACCCGCCCCGGGAAGTGCCCGGCGCCGCGGCGCTGATCCTCCGCCAACTGGAGCGCCACGGCCTCGCCTGGGACGGGGAGGTGCTCTACCAGAGCAGCCGCTTTGCCGCCTACGACGCCATCGTCGCAGACCTTCTCGCCCGGGGCGCGGCCTACCCCTGCGCTTGCAGTCGCCAGCGCCTGCAGGGGCTCGGCGGGGTGTACGACGGCCACTGCCGGGGGCGGACGGATCTCGATCCCGCGCGCTGCGCGGTGCGCCTCGGGGTGCCGCCGGGCTCGGTGATCCGCTTCGACGACCTGTTCCAGGGCCGCCAGGCCCAGGACCTCAACCGCGAACAGGGGGATTTCATCATCCGCCGCCGCGACGGCCTGCCCGCCTACCAGTTGGCGGTGACGGCGGACGACGCCTTCCAGGGGGTGACCCAGGTGATCCGCGGCAGCGACCTCCTGGATTCCACCGGGCGGCAGATCCTGCTGTTTGGCCTCCTCGGCAGCCCGGCACCCGTCTACGGCCATATCCCGGTGGCCATCAATCGCGGTGGCCAGAAGCTCAGCAAGCAGAACCTCGCCCCCAGCCTCGACCGCCACCCCCCCGCCGCCAACCTGCGCCGCGCCCTCGCCTGGCTCGGCATCGATACCCCGGCGGGGGAGGGCGATCCCGAGGCGCTGCTGGCCCTGGCGGTGGGCCGCTGGCGGCGGGAAAACATTCCGGCGGCGCTCGCCCGGGCGGCGCCCGCCGGGGACGATGAAGCCCTAGTGGAGCCCAGGCAAAGCCGGTAAAATCCGCGCACTTTTGCGAAACAGGGCAGGTCGTCACCGTGGAATTCGCCGGCGCACACATTCTTTCCATCGCCCAGTTCGAGCGCGGCGACATCGAAAAACTGTTCCGCACCGCCGACCGCATGGAGCCCTACGCCCAGCGCCGCCGGGTCACCCGGGTGCTAGAAGGGGCCATTCTCGGCAACATGTTCTTCGAGGCCAGCACCCGCACCCGCATCAGCTTCGGCAGTGCCTTCAACCTCCTCGGCGGGGAGGTGCGGGAGTCCGTGGGGGCGGAGAGCTCATCCCTGGTGAAGGGCGAATCCCTGCGGGACACCGCCCGGGTGCTGTCGGGGTACAGCGATGTCATCTGCATGCGCCATCCCCAGGCCGGGTCGGTGGCGGAGTTCGCCTCGGCGAGCCGGGTGCCGGTGATCAACGGCGGCGACGGCAGCAACGAGCACCCGAGCCAGGCTCTGCTCGATCTCTACACCATCGAGCGGGAGCTCCAGGCCCGGGGCCGGCCCATCGATGGGCTGCGCATCGCCATGATCGGCGACCTCAAGTACGGCCGCACCGTGCACTCCCTGAGCAAGCTGTTGACCCTCTACCGCAATGTGCGGGTGGTGCTGGTGTCCCCGGCGGAGCTGGCGATGCCGGCGGAGTACGTCGAGGCCCTGCGGGAGGCGGGCCACGAGGTGGTGGTCACCGAGAACCTCGAGGAGAGCATCTCCAGCGTCGACATCGTCTACTCCACCCGCATCCAGGAGGAGCGCTTCCAGGACCGCAGCCAGGCGGACCTGTACCGCGGTCGCTTCCGCCTCAACCAGGCCATCTACACCCGCCACTGCGAACCCAATACGGTGATCATGCACCCGCTGCCCCGGGATTCCCGCGCCGAGGCCAACGAACTCGACGCCGACCTCGACAGCAATCCCAACCTCGCCATCTTCCGCCAGACCGACAACGGCCTGATCGTGCGCATGGCCCTCTTCGCCCTGATCCTCGACGTGGATCGGCTTGTGGATCAATACGCCCGGGATGTACGCTGGTTCAACCCCCGCAGCCGCTGAATCGCCGCGGGCGACGCGCCACAGGATAATCATAACGATGCAAGACAGCGAAATTACCGGGCAATTCGACGATATTCGCCCCTACCACGACGGCGAGGTGGCGGCGGTGATGGCGCGCCTCATGGCCGACCGGGAGATGGCCGACACCATCCTGTCGATGATGTACCCCCGCGCCGCCCGCTACCTGGGCTGGGCGCTGCGCCCCCTGGTGCGCCGCCGCCTGCGCCGCGAGTTCGGCGCCATCCGCACGGTGCGGGAGTTCCAGCTGCTGATCGGCCACCAGCTCGAGGCGCTGCTGGCCCGCGGCAACACCCGCTTTACCGTGTCCGGCCTGGAACAGCTCGATCCCCGGGGAGCGTACCTTTTCATCAGCAACCACCGGGACATCGCCATGGACCCGGCATTCGTCAACCTCGCCCGCCACCAGCGGGGCATGGACACGGTGCGCATCGCCATCGGCGACAACCTGCTGAGCAAGCCCTTTGCCAGCGACCTGATGCGCATCAACAAGAGCTTCATCGTCAAGCGCTCCGCCACCGGCCGCCGGGAGAAGCTCGCTGCCCTCACCACCCTGTCCCGCTACATCCGCCACAGCATCCTGGTGGACCGCGCCTGCGTGTGGATCGCCCAGCGGGAAGGTCGCGCCAAGAACGGCGTCGACCGCACCGAGACCGCCCTCGTCAAGATGCTCGCCCTCGGCCGCGACCGCGCCCAGCCCTTTGGCGAGGCCATCGCCGCCCTCAACCTGGTGCCGGTATCCATCGCCTACTGCTTCGACCCCTGCGACCTGGACAAGGCCCGGGAACTCCATGAGCGGGAGACCACCGGCAGCTACCAGAAAAGGCCCCACGAGGATCTGGCCAGCATCTACAAGGGCATTGTCGGGGACAAGGGGGCGGTGCATGTCGCCTTTGGCGAACCCCTGGCGGCGCCCCTCGCCGACGACGATGAGGTGGCCGCCTGGCTCGATCGCCAGATCGT
Source organism: Pseudomonadota bacterium (assembly GCA_034717695.1). GTDB lineage: Bacteria > Pseudomonadota > Gammaproteobacteria > Pseudomonadales > Porticoccaceae > NAT127. The sequence continues at coordinate 160,216 of JAYELS010000005.1, read as the reverse complement.
CGGCCGCTACCGCCTGCAACCCACCAACCTTATCGCCTGGCACAGGCTCCACGGCGATCACCCCCGGGTCGCCGCCTGGGCCGGTGCCATCGACTGCGACTGGGGGGCGATGGAAGCTGCGCTGCTGGCGCGCATCGCCGGGGAGAGCGAGGGGGTGGCGCAAATCTTCCTCGCCATGTACGCCAACCCGGTGCAGAGCCTGCTGGAACTCGATCTCGACCCCCTCGACCCCGGCCCGCTTCACCCCGCGCCGGAAGGGCCCTAGCCGGTGGCGGCCCTCAGCGAGGCCCTCAAGGCCGAGATCCAGGCCGGGTACCGGGCCTTTCTCGCCCACCGCAACCTCCAGGCCCGCCTCGGCCAGCGCCAGATGATCGGCACCATCGCCGCCACCCTCGGCAAGGTCGAGGTGGACGGCGAGGGCGAGCGCCAGGGGGATGCCCCCATCTGCGTGGTGGAGGCGGGCACCGGCACCGGCAAGACCCTCGCCTACCTGCTCGCCACCCTGCCCATTGCCCGGGCCCTCGGCAAGACGGTGGTGGTGGCCACCGGCACCGTGTCGCTGCAATCCCAGCTGGTGGACAAGGACATCCCCGAATTGCTGGCCGCCACCGGCTGGCACTACCGCTTCGCCCTCGCCAAGGGGCGCGGCCGCTACCTGTGCAACATCAAGCTGGAGCAATGCCTCGACGCCGCCGGCGCCCGGGACGCCGGGATGTTCCTGTTCGAGGACGAGATCGGCTTCAACCCGGATCGCCACACCCTTGCCCTGATCAAGGACCTGGGCGCGGCCCTCGACGCCGGTGACTGGGATGGGGACAGGGACAGCTGGCCCGATGCCATCCCCGACGCCAGCTGGCGCGCCCTCACCGTGGACCGCCGCCAGTGCGCCGGGCACCGCTGTCGCAAGATCAACCAGTGCAGTTTCTTCCAGGCCCGCGCCACCCTGGAGGACGCCGACTGCATCATCGCCAACCATGATCTGGTGATGGCCGACCTCGCCCTCGGCGGCGGGGTGATCCTGCCGGCGCCGGGGGACACGATCTACGTGTTCGACGAGGCCCACCGCCTCGCCGACATCACCCTGCGTCATTTCGGTGCGACGGCGCATCTGCAGGGCAGCATCCAGTGGCTCGAACAGGTCCACAAGGGCCTCGCCATCGCCCGCAAGGGCGCCACCGGGGACCCGGCCACCGGCCATCTACTGGACCTCGCCAGCCACGCCGTGGACGATGCCCTCCGGGAGCTGCGCCAGTCCGCGCCCCTGTGGCGCGCCCAGCTGGACGAACTGCTCGCTCCGGGGGCGGATCACTACCGCTTTCCCGGCGGCGACGTGGGGGAGCTCAACCGCGACCGGGCGCGGCGCCTCGCCGCGGTTTTCACCGCCCTCGACAGCCGCCTCTCGGCCCTCGCCGAGGAGCTGGAAAAGGCCCTCGACAACCCCCATCACCCCCTGCCCCGGGTGGATCTGGAGCAACTGTTCCAGGCCGCCGGCAACTGGCTCGGCCGGGTCGAGGCGGTCACCGACCTGTGGCGCCAGATGGCCGAGGCGGACGAGCCGGGGCAGGCGCCCCGGGCCCGCTGGCTCGCCCCCGACGACAATGGCCAGGACGTGCTGGTGGCGGTCTCCCCCATCTCCGCCGCCGAGCTGTTGCGCACCGCCCTGTGGAACCGCTGCTTCGGCGCCGTGGCGGCGTCCGCCACCCTGCGGGCCCTCGGCACCTTCGAGCGCTTCGCCGCCACCACCGGGCTGCCCCGCCACGCCGTCACCCTGGCGGTGCCCGGCGCCTTCGATTTTGCCGCCGCCGGGGTGCTGGCGATTCCCGACATCGGCGCCGACGGCGGCGAGGCCAGCGCCCACACCGAGGCGCTGATCAACCGCCTCGGCGATCTGATCGACCCCGCCGAGGGCACCCTGGTGCTGTTCTCCTCCCGCCGTCAGATGGAGGCGGTGGCGGAGGCGATGGAGGGGGCATTGCGGGAGCGCCTGCTGGTGCAGGGGGCGTTCAGCCATGGCGAGATCATCCGCCGCCACCGGGAGGCGGTGGACGGCGGGCGCGGCAGCGTGATCTTCGGCTTGGCCAGCTTCGCCGAGGGGCTCGACCTGCCCGGGGACTACTGCCGCCATGTGGTGATCGCCAAGCTGCCCTTCGCGGTGCCCGACAACCCCCTCCAGGCGGCCCAGGCGGAGTGGCTCGAATCCCGGGGGCTCAATGCCTTCAAGGCCATGACCCTGCCGGACACCAGCCTGCGCCTGATCCAGGCCTGCGGGCGCTTGCTGCGCACCGAGCAGGACCGGGGGCGGGTGACCATCCTCGATCGCCGCCTGGTGACCAAGTTCTACGGCCGCCAGCTGCTCGACTCCCTGCCCCCCTTCCGCCGCGAGATCGGCTGATGCCGGGGCGCTCCGTCCACGCCGCCCTCGACGACGAGTTGCGGGCCCTCGAGACCCTGCTCCGCGACCTGGATCTGTGGCACCGGGAAACGCCCTCCGCCGAGGCCCTGGCCAGCACCGCGCCGTTTGCCTGCGACAGTCTGCTGTTCACCGAATGGCTGCAGTTCCTGTTCATCCCCCGTCTGCGGGCCCTGCTGGTGGCGGGGGCGCCGCTGCCGGACAGGTGCGACATCACCCCCATGGCGGAGGAATACTTCAAGGCCAACGCCTTGGCCCCAGGGGAGCTGCTGGCGATCCTGCGGCGCATCGACCGGCTCCTCGGCGGGGCCTGACCTGAAGGGTACCGACCCCGCTCCGTCAATCCTCCTGAATCGGCTGGCCCCGGTAGTAACGCACCGGCTTGGCGGCCTTGGGCTCCTCCCCCGGGGGCGGGGGCGGGGTTTGCGGCGTGCTGGTGGCTTTCTCCTCCAGCTCCGGGTGGGAGGTCAGCCCCCGGTAGAGGGAGGCGCCCCTCTGCAACAGGCCGCGGGCGGCGGACTCCGCCCCCTGGGCGGGGGCGGCCTTGCCCTGGCCGAGCCCGGCGCCGTAGATCTGGCTCCACTCGGGCCCGGCGAGGGCCATCAGGTACTGGAGCATGCCGTGCAGCAACGGATCGTCCTTGGGGTGGATCTGGGCGAGGCGGTCGAACAGCTTCGGGTCAGACAGGCGGATGGCGATGCCCTGGTGACTGAGCAGATGCTTCTTGATGCGCATCAGCAGATCGACCATTTCCTTCGAGTAGATGGGGTTGGGTGGTGTTTCCATGGCGGTGTCCCTGGGGTGGTTGCCGCGCCCGCCGGCGGCCTTGGCCGGGGGCAGGGCGGTCGAACCCTTGAGATGCAATTCGCGCACCAAAAAATGGCGGGGCGTTGGGGATGATTCAGGCGGGGGCGTCGCCGCCCCCGGCAGCGGATCCACGGGATTGGCGAACAGGGTGCGGTTGCGCCCCGCCGCCTTGGCCCGGTACAGGGCCTCGTCGGCGAGGGCCACCATCTCCCGGTAGCCCAGTTCCCGGCCCTGGGACATCACCCGCGCGACGCCGGCGCTCAGGGTGTGGGGAATCACCTGGTCCGCGCCGTAGCGGCTCGGGGTGTTGGCGAACAGGGTGCGAATCCGCTCGGCGATATGCCAGGCGACGCTGTCGCTGTCGGCGCACAGCAACAGGGCGAACTCCTCGCCGCCGAGGCGCACCGCCACGTCGTCGCCGCGACTGACCCGGCGCAGCAGGCTGGCCAGCTCGCAGATCACCTGGTCGCCGGCATCGTGGCCGAAGCGGTCGTTGATGGTCTTGAAGTGATCCACGTCCAGCAGGATCAGGTACACCGGCACGCCGTCCCGGTGGAAGCGCAGGCGCATGGTTTCGTGCTCCTGGATCAGCAGGCGGCGGTTGCCGAGGCCGGTGAGGGGGTCCTGGTGGGCCAGCTCGATGGCCCGCAGCCGGTCGCGGTCGAGGTGCAACAGACGCTCCGCCATGGCCAGGGTCAGCAGCAGCCCCTGGACGAGCCCCGCCACCTGGGCGAGTGGGCCTCCCAGGGCGGGCGGCACCCAGGGCGTATTGCTGGCCAACAGGATCAGCAGGAAGCCGCCGCCGTAGATGACCCAGCCGACGGCGAACCACAGTACCTGGTCGACGCCGCGCCGCCACGCCTGCCAGGTGGCCGCGGACAGCAGAGTCAGAAAGGCGAGCATCATCACCCCGAGGTTCACCAGATCCGCTTCCACCCCCATAAGGCGCGCCGCCATGCCGGCGGCGATCATCCATTGGGCGAGGGAAAACAGCCGATGGATGACCGGCATGAACTCCCGGGTGCGGAGAAATGACTTGGCGAAGGCGAGGGCCGTCAGGGCAAAGAGCAGCAGGGCGAGGGACAGGGCGTTGTGGTGCAGCCAGGGGCTGTGGGGCCACAGGTACTGCTGCAGCAGGCCGTTGATGAGAGCCCACATCAGGGCGCCACTGGTCAGGAACAGGCCATGGTAGAGGAAGCCGGTGTCCCTGAGGGCGAGGGTGAACAGCAGGGTCATCAGGATCAGGGTGGTCACCACCCCGTAGTAGGCGCCGAGCAGCAGGTTCTCCCGCGCCAGGCGGCGGTCGAATTGGCCGCGTTCCCACAGCACCAGGTCGGCGTCGACGGTATTGCCGGTCTGTTGCGACAGGCGCACGTAGACATCGGTGTGGCTGCCCGCCGGGGTGGCGTGGACGAACGCCAGCTTGCGGAACGGCAGCGGCCGCGACGCAAAGGGGTCGAGGGTGGAGAGCTCGGTGCGCTTCCAGGGCCCGCCCCGGTCGCGGACGTGCACGGTCATCTGGTCGAGGCGGGTGGAGAGGGGGTGGAGCACCCACTGGGTATCCCGGGGGTTGTCGCTGTTGTCGAGGCGAAAGCGCAGCCACAGGGCGGTGTCCCGGGCCGCCGCGGTCCGTCCGCCGGGGGGGATGGGCCTGAAGGTCGCGCGGTCGATATCGGCGAAGGCGCGGTCAAGGGGGGCGACGGCCACCTCGACCCCCGCCGGCAGGTCGAGGCGCCCCAGGCCGTTGCCGTCGACGACGGCCAAGGCATTGGCCACTCCGGGCAGCAGCAGGGCGAGGAGCAGCAACAGCCGCGCCGGGAATGGCGGGGCGGGACGGGTCTTCGGCGTGGCGAAGCATGGATGGTGTTTCAAGCGCTCCTCCCTGAACGCAGGGCGCCCGAGGGGCGGGGCGTGATCCTGGTGTGATGGAAACCGGACAACTGCCTGGGTGCAGGCCCTCTGGCCTCACCTGTCGGGGACGGGCCCAAGGATACACCGCCTTGGCGGCGGGGAGGTACTCCCTGCCCCCGCGGGGGCGGGGGCTCAGTGGAGGTCGGCGGCGAGGGCGGTGCGGGTGGCGTCCGGCACCGGGTCCTGGGTGGCGCTGAGGCCGGGGTGGTCGACGCCGAAGGCGATGGCCGCCCCGGCCCGGACCGCCGCCACCATGGCCGGGGTCAGCTGGAAGCGCAGAAAGTGGACGCTGGAGGTCTTGTCATCGGTGGAGCGCTCCAGGTCCTCATCGGCGATGGCGAACAGCCGCTCCCCGTCGCCGACCCGGGTCCACACCCGGTCCTCGACCCCCACCAGCCGCGCCAGGGCGGCGCGCCGTTCCGCCACGTCCGGGTACTCGATCAGCATCGTCGCCTTCCAGTTGTCGCCGTCGGGAATCAGCGGGTTGTAGGCGGCCAGCTCGTCGTCGATGCCCGCCGCCTCGAAGATGCGCTCGGCCCGCAGCATCTCCTGGATCTGGTAGTGGATGGTCAGGCGATCCTCGAACAGCAGGCGCAGGTGATCCCCCAGCTGCACCTGGCGAGGCTTTTTGTGGGCGATGACCCGCCGGCGGAAAGCGGCGCGCTCGCTGGCGTAGGCTTCGAGGGACAGCAGGTCGGCCCGGGTCAATGGCTGGGGCATGGGGTTGGCAACTCCTCGTTCAGGGATTCAGAGCCCATAGGCCTTGCGCAGAAGGCCCATGGGATGTTCGGGGAGCACCTCCAGGGTGGCGACGTCCGCCACCATGCGGGCCGCCATGGGGCAGTCGCTGGCCAGGTGCTGGGGATTTTGCTGGTCGACCTTGCGGGCCACCGGGGTGGCGATCTTCACCGCCGCGTCGCGGAACTCGTTGCGCACCGCGTAGGTGCCGTCGTGGCCGGAGCAGCGCTCGATGGCGTGGACCTCGGTGCCGGGCACCAGGTTCAACAGGTCGCGGGTCTTGAGGCCAATGTTCTGCACCCGCAGGTGGCAGGCCACCTGGTAGCTGACATCCCCCAGGGGTTGCTGGAAGTCGGTATTGAGCAGCCCCGCCTTGTGGCGCAGCATCAGGTACTCGAAGGGGTCGTACATGGCCTCCTTCACCTTTTGCACCTCGGGGTCCTCCGGCAGCAGCAGGGGCAGCTCCTGCTTGAACATCAGCACGCAGGAGGGGATCGGGGCCACCAGGTCGTAGCCCTCGTCCACCAGCTTCGCCAGCACCGGGATGTTGGCCCGGCCGGCGGCCACCACCGCCTCGATATCCCCCAGTTCCAGCTTGGGCATACCGCAGCACTGCTCCCGGGGGGCCAGGGTGAGGTCGATGCCGTTGTGCTGGAATACCCGGATCAAATCCTCCACCACCTCCGGCTGGTAGTAGTTGCCGTAGCAGGTGGTGAACAGGGCCACCCTGCCGGTGGTGGTGGCGGTGGCCCGGGCCTCGCGCCGCTGGACAAGGGATCTGGCGCGGCGCCGGGCGGTGCGGTGGCGGAACTGGGGCAGGCTGGCGTCGGGGTGGATGCCGAGGTGCTTGGACATCAGCTTGCGGGCCGAGGTGTTGCGGTTGACGGCGTTGACCCCGAGGTCCACCGCCGGGATCAGGGTGACGAGCTTGCCGAGGGTGTCGGTGCCGGACAGGAAGCGGTCGCGAAAACGCGCCTTGCCCTGTTTGAACTTCACCGCCTTGGCCCTGAGCATCAGATGGGGGAAGTCGATGTTCCACTCGTGGGGTGGCACATAGGGACACTTGGTCATATAGCACAGGTCGCACAGGTAGCACTGGTCCACCACCTTGATGTAATCCCCCTTGGCGACCCCGTCCACCTCCAGGGTGTCGGATTCGTCCACCAGGTCGAACAGGGTGGGGAAGGCGTTGCACAGGCTCACGCAACGGCGGCAGCCGTGGCAGATGTCAAAGACCCGCTCCAGCTCCCGATCGAGGGATTGCTGGTCGTGGAAGTCCGGGCCGCGCCAGTCGACGGGGTGGCGGGTGGGTGCGTCGAGACTGCCTTCTCGCATGCGACAAATCCTCTGTGCGCGCGTGATGCCGCGCTGTTATGGCTTTGGGTGCAGAGAGTGCCGTGGCCTTGCGGCCACGGCGGGGTGGCTCAGGCGTCGAGCTGGTCCAGCGCCTTCTGGAAGCGGTTGGCGTGGCTGCGCTCGGCCTTGGCGAGGGTTTCGAACCAGTCGGCGATTTCGTCGAAGCCCTCATCCCGGGCGGTTTTCGCCATGCCGGGGTACATGTCGGTGTACTCGTGGGTCTCGCCGGCGATGGCGGCCTTGAGGTTGTTGGCGGTGCCGCCGATGGGCAGGCCGGTGGCGGGGTCGCCCACCGCCTCCAGGTATTCCAGGTGGCCGTGGGCGTGGCCGGTCTCACCTTCGGCGGTGGAGCGGAACACGGCGGCCACGTCGTTGTACCCCTCGACATCGGCCTTGGCGGCGAAATAGAGATAGCGGCGGTTGGCCTGTGATTCGCCGGCGAAGGCTTCCTTCAGGTGCTGTTCGGTCTTGCTGCCTTTGAGTGCCATGGTGGGTAGCTCCTTAACATTATGTTTGATGTGGACTTTGAGCCTATGCCCCCCGATCTGAAAAAGCAAAATAGATTGGGTCTATGCCTTCCATAGGTTCGTGCTATGTCGTGCTCCCCTCCAGCCGATCCAGGTCAATGGCCATTCATCGGTCAGCAGTTACAATCCGAAGGATTTGCTGACAGGGGAGCCGCCCATGGAACAACCGACCAGGGAACAACCGACCAGAGAACAGGCCGGGGAGCATTGGCACAACCTGCCTGCCGACCGCGTGCGCGGTCAAACCCCGCAAGGCGGGCTCGACCAGGCCGAGGCCCGCGCCCGCCTCGCCAGCCACGGGCCCAACTGTCTGGCGCCGCCCCGTCGCCGGGGGCCGCTGCGGCGCCTGGTGATGCAGTTCCACAACATCCTCCTGTACGTGATGCTGGCCGGCGCCCTGGTCACCGCCTGGCTCGGCCACTGGGTCGATACCGGTGTGCTGCTGGCGGCGGTGGTGATCAATGCCTTCATCGGCTTTATCCAGGAGGGCAAGGCGGAAGCCGCCCTCGATGCCATCCGCGCCATGCTCTCGCCCCGGGCCACGGTGATGCGGGACGGCGCCTGGCAGGAGATCGACGCCGCCGAGCTGGTGCCGGGGGATCTGGTGCGCCTCGACGCAGGCGACCGGGTGCCGGCGGACCTGCGCCTGGTGGCGGTGCGCAACCTGCGGGTGGAAGAGGCGGCCCTCACCGGCGAATCGGTGCCGGTGGACAAATCCACCGACCCCGCACCGCTCGACGCCCCCCTCGGCGAGCGCCACGGTATGGCTTACTCCGGCACCCTGGTGGTGCAGGGCCAGGCCAGCGGCATCGTGGTGGCCACCGGCGGCGCCACGGAGCTCGGCAAGATCAACAGCCTGCTGGCGGCCATTCCGCCCCTCAACACCCCGCTGCTGCGCCAGATCGATCGCTTTGGCCGCGCCCTCGCCCTGGTGATCCTCGCCGCGGCCGCGGCCACCTTTGCCCTTGGCACCCTGGTGCGCGGCCACCCCGCCGCGGACATGTTCATGATGGTGGTGGCCCTGGTGGCATCCGCCATCCCCGAAGGGCTGCCGGCACTGATGACCATCACCCTCGCCCTCGGCGTGCAGCGCATGGCGCGGCAGAAGGCCATCGTGCGGCGCCTGCCGGCGGTGGAGGCCCTGGGCTCGGTGACGGTGATCTGCTCCGACAAGACCGGCACCCTCACCCGCAACGAGATGACCGTGCAGCGGGTGGTGTGCGGTGGCCATGTGTTCGCCGTGGGCGGCGTCGGCTACGCCCCGGTGGGGGATTTCAGCATCGACGGGCGGCGCATCGACATCGCCCATTACCCGGCGCTGGCGGAGGCGATTCGCGCCGGTGTGCTGTGCAACGACGCCCGTCTCGCGGTGGACGGCGAGGGCCTGTGGCGGGTGGAGGGCGATCCCACCGAGGGCGCCCTGCTGGTGCTGGGGCGCAAGGCCGACCCCGATGGCAAGACTGCAGCGGAGGCGCCACCCCGGATCGATTCCATCCCCTTCGAATCGGAAAACCGCTTCATGGCCACCCACCACCGGGATGGCGACGGCGGCGAGTGGATCTACGTCAAGGGCGCGCCGGAGCGCATCCTCGACATGTGCCGCCACCAGCGAGGTCGCGAGGGGGACAGGCCCCTCGATGTGGATTACTGGCGGCGCATGGCCACCGACACCGCGGCCCAGGGGCTGCGCCTCCTGGCGCTGGCGGTCAAGCGGACGGCGCCGGCGGGGGGCACCCTTGGCCTCGACGATGTGGCGGAGGGTTTCACCCTGCTGGCCCTGGTGGGCATCATCGACCCGCCCCGGGAAGAGGCCATCGAGGCGGTGGCGGAGTGCCACCGCGCCGGCATCCGGGTCAAGATGATCACTGGCGATCACGCCGAAACGGCGCGGGCCATCGGCGCCCAGCTGGCCATCGGCGTCGGCAAGCCCGCCATCACCGGCGCCGAGATCCAGTTGATGGACGACGCCGAACTGCGCCGGGTGGTGATGGCGGTGGATGTGTTCGCCCGCGCCAGCCCCGAGCACAAGCTGCGCCTGGTGCAGGCGCTCAGGGACGACGGCCAGGTGGTGGCCATGACCGGCGACGGGGTCAACGACGCGCCGGCCCTGAAGAGCGCCGATGTGGGGGTGGCCATGGGCCACAAGGGTACCGAGGCCGCCAAGGAGGCCGCCGACATGGTGCTCGCCGACGACAACTTCGCCACCATTGCCGCCGCCGTCCACGAAGGCCGGGCGGTGTACGACAACCTCAAGAAATTCATTCTGTTCATGCTGCCCACCAACGGCGGCGAATCCCTGGTGGTGATCGTCGCCATCCTCTTCGACCTGCTGCTGCCCCTGACGGCGGCGCAGGTGCTGTGGATCAACATGGTGACCTCCTCCTGCCTCGGTCTCGCCCTGGCATTCGAGGCGCCGGAAAAAGGGATCATGGCGCGGCCGCCACGACCGCCGTCGGAGCCACTGCTGTCGCGGCTCTTCGTGTGGCGGGTGCTGCTGGTATCGGTGGTGATGATGGTGGGCGCCCTGGGGCTTTTCCTGTGGGAGCTGGCGGCGGGCAACAGCCTGGAAACCGCGCGCACCATGGCAGTCAATGCCGTGGTGCTGGCGGAGATGTTCTACCTGCTCAACAGCCGCTTCTTCGATGCCTCGGTGTGCAACTGGCGGGGATTGACCGGCAACCCCTATGTGCTGCTCGCCATTGCGGCCTGCATGGCATTGCAACTGGCCTTCACTCACCTGCCGCTGATGCAGGGGATCTTCGGTTCCACCGACCTGACGCCCGGGGAGTGGGCCAAGGTGGGGGCCGCCGGCGCCCTGGTATTCGTGGTGGTGGAGTGCGATAAATGGCTGGCGCGCCGCCGCGCCCGGGAACCTGTCCGGGGCTGATCGGAAGCTGAATCGGCGCCCGGCATTCGCGCTACAATGCCACCTTTTCACGATAGCCGGGCGCCCTTCGACGGCCCTCGACCCCGACAGGATTGGCCATGATCGAAGCGGTATGGATTGTCTTTGCCTTTGTACTCGGCTTTGGTGTGCGGGGCATCGGCCTGCCGCCGCTGGTGGGGTATCTCGCCGCGGGCTTCGCCCTGGCGGCGGTGGGGGACCGCTTCGGCATCGGCCCCCGGGACAGCGCCGCCCTCGGCCATATCGCCCATCTCGGGGTGTTGCTGCTGCTCTTCACCGTGGGGCTGAAACTCAAGGCCCGCAATCTGGTGCGCCCCGAGGTGATCGGCGGCAGTCTCCTCCATTTCGTGGTGGCGTCGCTGATCTTCCTCCCCGCCATCCTGGCGATCCTCGATATTTCCACCCGGGACGCCCTGTTGCTGGCGGTGGCGCTGTCCTTCTCCAGTACCGTGCTGGCCGCCAAGGTGCTGGAGGGCAAGCGGGAGCTGCGGGCCTTCCACGGCCGGGTGGCCATCGGCGTGCTGGTGATGCAGGACCTGATCGCCCTGGTGGTGATGAGCATCGCCAGCGGCACCGCGCCCTCCGCCTGGGCGCTGCTGATTCTCGCCCTGCCGCTGTTGCGGCCGGTGTTCTATGTGCTGCTCGACACCAGCGGCCACGAGGAACTGCTGGTGCTGCTGGGCCTCCTCCTCGCCCTGGTGGTGGGGGGCGCGGGCTTCGAATCCCTGGGGCTCAGCTCGGAGCTTGGGGCCCTGGCCTTCGGCGCCCTGCTCGCCGGCCACCGGCGGGCGGTGGAGCTGTCCAATGCCCTGTGGAGCATCAAGGAGGTGTTCCTGGTGGGTTTCTTCCTGCAGATCGGCATCGGCGGCCTGCCCGATAATGACGCCCTGCTGTTCGCCCTGGTGATGGCCCTGGTACTGCCCCTCAAGGGCGTGCTTTTTTTCTTCCTCTTTCTGTTCTTCAAGCTCCGGGCGCGCAGCGCCTTCCTCAGCAGCGTCAGCCTCACCAACTACAGCGAATTCGGCTTGATCGTCGCCAGCGTGGTGCTGCCGGATTGGCTGATTCCCCTCGCCATCACCGTGGCCCTGTCGTTCGTGGTGTCGGCGCCCCTGAACCGCCTGGCCCACCCCCTCTACGAACGCCTCGCCCGCTACCTGGTGCCCCTGGAGCGCAATATCCGCCACCCGGACGAACAGCCGGTCTCCCTCGGCCAGGCGGAGATTCTGATCCTCGGCATGGGTCGCACCGGGCGCGCCGCCTACGACCACCTCGACGGCAAGGGCTACTTTGTCGCCGGCCTCGACTCCGACCCGGCGATGGTCAAGAAGAGCCAGGACGAGGGCCGCCGGGTACTGTTCGCCGATGCCGAGGACCAGCTCTTTTGGCAGACCCTGTCGATGCCCCGGGTCGGCGCCGTGGTGCTCGCCATGAACGACGCCGAGGCCAAGACCATCGCCACCCGCAAGTTGCGGGAGCGGGGCTTCGAGGGCCTCATCGTGTCCCACGCCATGTTCGACGACATCGCCCGGCGCATCCAGGAGGCGGGCGCCGACTACACCTACCTCACCATGTCCGAGGCCGGCGTCGGCCTCGCCGAGCGGGTGGCGCGCCACTGCCCCCGCCTGCCGGACTGAATTCCCCCACCATAACAACAGGAGCTTCCCATGACCGAGACTTACTTCCCCGTCGATATCGGCGAACTTACCCCCGAACTGCTCACCGCCACCATCCAGCGCCTCCACCCCGGCACCCGGGTGGAGCGCTTCGCCGTGGTGGAATCCAAGGCCTACGGCGACGCCATGGTGTCCACCGCCGCCCGCGCCGTGCTCGATCTTCACTACGCCCCGGGCACCGGGGAAGGGCTGCCCGGCCGGGTGGTGCTGAAGCTCGCCCGGGACCAGAGCAAGCTGCTCGCCCCCTTCTACGAGAACGAGGTGAATTTCTACAACCGCCTGCGCCCGGCCCTGGACATGGAGGCGCCCCTGACCCTCGGGGGCAGCTACGACCCGGAGACCGGCCAGTTCGGCCTGCTGCTGGAGGACCTGACCCGGCGCGGCGCCCACTTCCCCAATGTCACCGAGGCCATCAACCTGGCCCAGGTGCGGGCGCTTCTGGAGCAGCTCGCCAGGCTCCACGCCAGCTACTGGGAGAGCCCCCGCTTTGCCACCGACATGGCCTGGGTGCAGTCCCATGTGCGGGGGGCCATCATCACCCTGCAGAACGAGGCGGCCACGCCCCTGATCCAGCACGAGATCGACAGCGAGAACTTCAAGCGGGAGATGGTCCAGCGCCTGCGCACCACCGGGGCGGAAATGCGCGCCGGCATGATGGCGGTGCAACGGCACCAGGCGACCCTGCCCCAGACCCTCCTCCACGGCGATACCCACCTGGGCAATACCTACCTGTTGCCCGGGGACAGGGGCGGCTTTCTCGACTGGCAGCTGATGGTGCGGGGCTACTGCATGCACGACGTCAACTATCTGATCACCACCGCCCTGTCCATCGAGCAGCGCCGCAACCACGAGGAGGAACTGCTGCGCGGCTACCTGGCGCGCCTCGCCGAGCTGGGGGTGCGCAACCCGCCAGCGTTCGACACCGCCTGGGCCGAGTACCGGCGCACCCTGGTGTGGGGCGTCTACTACGGCTGGCTCACCACCCCGGTGGTCAACTACGGCTGGGAGATCAACGTCCTCAACCACCTGCGCCTCACCACCGCCTACGAGGACCACGACACCGGGCGGCTGGTGGCGGAAGTGCTCTGACCCGGGCCTCCGGCGCGAAAGGCGATGGCCGCTGGCCGATGACGGCTGCGCCTCTTCGGCCCTACGGTGGAGGTGAATGTAGGGCGGAAAAGCGCAGCGTCATCCGCCGTGGACGCTCTGCCGGTCAATGGGGGTAGCCATCGGCCGATGACGGCTGCGCCTCTTCGGCCCTACGGTGGAGGTGAGTGTGGGGCGGAAAAGCGCAGCGTCATCCGCCGTGGATGCTCTGCCGGTCAATGGGGGTAGCCGCCGGCCGATGACGGCTGCGCCTCTTCGGTCCTACGGTGGAGGTGAGTGTGGGGCGGAAAAGCGCAGCGTCATCCGCCGCGGATGAATCGCCAAGCGCCGCCCTGGGGCTCAGTCGTAGTCCGCGGGGGTCCGGTATTCCCGCTTGGGGCCTTTGAAGGTGTCGTACAGCGCCCGGTGGCGGGTGAGGCCGTATTCGTCGTCCCGGGTTTCGTAGGCCCGCACCCAGCCCACCAGGTAGTCGAGTGTGGCGCGCTGCGCCTCGGGGCTGGGGAATTTCTCCGGCTCCCAGGGCCGGGCGAGGCAATGGGCGACGCAGACCTCCACCCCGGGGTTGAGGAAGCGCAACTCCTCGCAGTGGGGCAGGGCGGCGGCGATCAGGTCGCCGTAGCAGCCCTCGATGATCCATTCGGGGTGGCGGGCGACGAAGTCCTCCAGCAGGGCGATGCTCTCCGCCAGGGGTTTGCGGGTGGGGCCCTCGTCCCAGGCGATCTCGTCGAGGGACAGGCGGGGGATGTCGCGCCCCCCCATCAGCCGCCGCGCCAGGGTGCTCTTGCCGGCGCCGGCATTGCCGAGCAGTACAAGTTTCATGGTGTTTTCGCCGTGTTGCGGGTAGGTTGGACAGGGGGCGCAGTATGCCAGCGCCGCGGCCCGTGCCCAAGAAGCGGGCGGGGCTTGCTATGATCGCGGCTTTCCGCTGCGAGAGATGCCCATGGATACCCTGTCCCACGCCCTCCTGGGGGCCGCCATCGGCCAGTGCGCCCTGGGTCGCCAGCTCGGCAACCGCGCCCTGGTGGCCGGCGCTGCCGTGGCCCTGGTGCCGGATATCGACGTCCCCATCGGCCACCTGCTCGGGGACGCGGCGGCCCTCACCTTCCACCGGGGCATCACCCACTCCCTGCTGTTTGCCGCCCTCGCGGCCCTCGCCCTCGGCGCCCTGCTGGCCCGCTGGATGCCGGCGCCCGGGTGGCGGCGCTGGGCGCTGGTCTGTGGCGGGGTATTGGCCAGCCACCTCACCCTCGACGCCTTCACCTCCTACGGCATTCAACTGTTGCTGCCCTTCAGCGACCACAGCTTCGCCCTCGCCACTATTTCGGTGATCGACCCCCTCTACACCTTGCCGCTGTTGCTGGCGCTGGTGGCGCTGCCGTGGCTTGCCCGGGAGCGGGTGGCGCGCACCCGCTTGGCAGTGGCGGGGATCGTGTTGTCGTCCCTCTACCTCGGCGCCACCCTGGCGACCAAGCAGTGGGTGACGGGGCAGTTCAAGGATGGCCTTGCCGCCCAGGGCATCGAGTACCGCCGCCTGTTCGTCAAGCCCACCATGTTCAACAGCCTGCTGTGGCGGGCCATCGCCGAGACCGACGACGGCTACCGGGTGGGTTTCCATTCCCTGCTGGATGGCGAGAGCCCCGCCGATTTCATCCCCTTCCCCCGCAACGGCGAGCTGCTGGACGGCCACCGGGACGCGCCGGTGGTGCGGGATCTGGTCAAGGTGTCCGACGGCTACTACCAGGTGGTGGAGGAGGCCGGCGAGCTGTACTTCCGCGACCTGCGCTACGGCCAGGCCTTCGAGTGGCTGCGGGACGATCGCCCCCACGTGTTCACCTACCGGCTGATCGAGGACGGCGGGCGGGTGGTGGACCTGGAAACCCTGAGCCTTGCGGTGGAGCGGGAGCGGGATCGGGCGACCTTTCGCGCGCTGGTGGCGAGGGCAATGGGGCGCGGCTGAGGGGGCCCGGGTTCGCCCCCCGCTCCGTCAATAAATGACACCGCTCCCGGCCCGGTAGGCGTTCAGTACCGCCACGGCCCCGTCACGCCCCAGATCCTCCTCCACGGCGATGCCCCGGGCGCGCAGCTTGTCCGCCCAGCGCTCCGGCTTGTCCCCCTCGTCGAAGCCGATGGCCTCGGCGTCCTCCCCCCGGGCGCCGCACAGCACCCGGCGCACCCCGGCGAAGGGGATGGCGCCGAGGCACATGGCGCAGGGGGCGCAGCTGGTGACCAGGCTGTAGTCCCCGAGACTGGCGAGATCGTGACTGCCGAGGCGCCGCTGGGCGAGGAGCAGGGCGAGCATCTCGGCGTGGAGGATGGAGCCGTGCAGCGGCACCACCCGGTTGGCGCCAACGGCCACTAGACGCAACCCGTCATCCACGACCAGGGCGCCGAAGGGGCCGCCGCCGTCGGCTATGTTGCGGCGGGCGGCGTCCACCGCGAACGCCATCGCCTCGGGGAGGCCGGCGAACCGGCGCGGTGCGCGATTGAGCTCGGCGAGCCAGGGGGGCAAGTCGAGGGCGATCCGGTTGCCCCTCATCCCTCGCGGTCCCCGGCGATCCAGCTGTCGAGCCACTCCCCGGCGGGCCGCGGGCGGGCGAACAGAAAGCCCTGGTGGATGACATTGCCCCGGGCATTGAGGAAATCCGCCTGGGCGGGGGTTTCCACCCCCTCCGCCACCACCGCCAGGTTGAGGTGGCGGGCGATGGCGAGGATGGTGTCCACCAGCACGGCGTCGTCCCGGTCGTCCGGCAGGTCCTGGACGAAACTCTTGTCGATCTTCACCTCCCGGATCGGCAGGCGCTTGAGGTAGGCCAGGGACGAGTAGCCGGTGCCGAAGTCGTCCACCGAGAAGCGCACCCCGAGGGCGGCGATGTCGTGCATCTTGCCCACCACCATGTCCATGTTGTCGATCATCAGGCCCTCGGTGACTTCGAGGGTCAGGTGCCCCGGATCGGCGCCGGTGGTCGCCAGCAGGTTCTTGAGCCAGGGCACGAAGCCGGCCTTGCGGAACTGGCGGGGGGAGAGGTTGACCGCGATGCGCAGGCACCGGCCCTGCTCCTGCTGGGCGGCGATCAGCCGGCAGACCTCCTCCAGCACCCAGGCCCCCAGCTCGACGATCAGGTCCGACTGCTCGGCGATGGGGATGAACAGTGAGGGCGGCACCAGGCCCCGCTCCGGGTGCTGCCAGCGCAGTAGCGCCTCGGCCGCCACCACCTGGCCGTCCCGGTCCACCTGGGATTGCAGATACACCGCCAGCTGGCCGTCCTTGAGACCTGCCCGCAGGTCCTTCTCCAGGCCGTAGCGGGCCTTGGCCTGAACCCCCATGGCGGTCTCGAAGAAGGCGCTGTGGTTGCCCCCCGCCGCCTTGGCCCGGTGGAGGGCGGTGTCGGCGCGGCTGATGACATCCTCGGCGCTCTCCTCCGGGGCCTCGGGGAACAGGGTGATGCCCATGGACACCGACAGGGTGACCGTTTCGCCGTCAATCTCCAGGGGGCGCTGGAAGGCGGCGTGGATATTCTCGGCGGTGGCCTCGGCGTGCTGGCCGGTGTCCTCCGCCCGGTGGGGGCTCAGGTCCGGCAGTAGCACCGCGAACTCGTCCGCGGAGAGCCGCGCCACCGTGTCGCCGTCCCCCGCCAGGGACTGCAGCCGCGCCCCGGCCAGCTGCAGGATGGCGTCGCCGAAGGCGATGCCGCGGGCTTCGTTGACGGTCTTGAAGTGGTCGAGGTTGACGATGATCAGGGCGCCCTGGTGGCGCTGGCGCTGGGACAGGGCCAGCAGGGTCTGAAGGCGCTCGGTGAGCAGCGCCCGGTTGGGCAGGGCGGTGAGTTCGTCGTAGTGGGCGAGGTGTTCGATGCGGGCCTGGGCGGCCTTCTGGTGGGTGATGTCCTGCTTCACCGCCAGGTAGTGGGTGATGGTGCCGTCGGGCTGGCGGATGGGGCTGATGATGGCGGACTCGATGTATTCCTCGCCGTTCTTGCGGCGGTTGTGGAATTCGCCCCGCCAGCTGCGCCCCGCCGCCAGGTTGGCCCACAGGGCGGCGTGGTACTCCGGCGGTGTCTTGCCGGATTGCAGCAGCCGCGAGTTGCGGCCGCGCACCTCGTCGCGATCGTAGCCGGAGCTGGCCACGAAAGCGTCGTTGACGTACTCGATGTCCCCGGCGGTGTTGGTGATGACGATGCTCTCGGTACTCTGCTCCACCGCCTGGGCCAGCTGGCGCAACTGCTGCTCGACGTGCTTGCGGGCGGAGATGTCGTGGCCCATGCCCAGCACGCCGCTGATGTTGCCGCCGGTGTCGAACAGGGGAATCTTGGTGGTTTCAAGCAGTTCCCGGTGGCCGTCGCTGGCGAAGGTCACCCACTCCTCGTAGGTCAGTGGCTGGCGGGATTCCATCACCAGCCGGTCGCAGTGGCGGAAGTGATCGGCGGTGGCCTTGTCGACGAAGTCGTGGTCGGTGTTGCCGATGATGCGCTCAGGCGCCGCGCCGAACAGGGCGCCGAGGCGCGGATTGCAGGCCTGGTAGCGGCCGGCTGGGTCCTTCAGCCACACCAGGTCGGGCAGCGAGGCAAACAACAGCTGGAGCAGGTGGCGCTCCTGCTCCAGGGACTGCTTGAGGGCCTCCCGCTGCAGGCGGTTGGCGAATATTGCCCCGAGGGCGGCGGTGGCGAGGGGGTGGATCAGCATCACCGGCAGGCCGATGGCGGACAGCACTCGCCAGGGGGTGTCCTCCCCCGGCAGGGTGAACATCAGCGCCAGCATCGCCAGGTGCACCGCCAGGCCGCAGCGGTACAGTTCGGTGAAGCCGATGTCCCCCAGGGACCCCTTGCGCCAGCGCCGCCAGGCGAGGCCGATGGCGGCGGAGCTGAGGATCACCAGTATGCCGGTGAGTGCGGCGCCGCCCTCCGCGAGGCGGAACACCACCGTCACGGCGATGGCCACCAGGGTGGGCACCAGCCCCAGGAACAGGCCGCACACCGCCATCAGCACCGAGCGGGTGTCGAACACTATCCCCGACTCGAAGGGAAAGCTGGTGTGGATGATGGCGGCGCCGATCAGGCCTATCAGCGCCCCGGCGCTCAGTTGGCCCGCCAGATTGTCGAGGGGCTGGCGGCGGGTGGCGATGTCGTACACCACCACCATGGCCAACAGCAGCGCGGCGTTCTGCAACAGGGCCGGCAGGTTGGCGACGGTCATGGAGGCGCGGTGGCGCGGGGCCGTGGGCGGGGGGTGAAACGCATGGTCCCGTACTCGGGCGGCGATGGGTTACGGCAAGTATAGGCGAGGCCTGCCCTCATCCCAATTGCCCGACCGGAACGTAAAGCTAGCGGTTCAGCAGCGACTGCATCTCCCGGAAGGGGCGCGCCCAGGGCTTGCTGGTACGCAGCGCGGCGGGCAGCGACTCGATCCGCAGGTTGGCCTCGCGGCGGTCGGGGAAGCTGCCCATCAGCAGGTAGTAGAACGGCTGGCCGTTGCGGCTCACCTGGATGCGCACGGTGTCGTCCGCCAGCTGGTGCTTCGCCACGAAGCGGGCGACCCCCTCGGTGCTGCCGGAGGCCACCAGCTGGATGGTGTAGTGGCCGGGATCCTGGCCGCGCAGCCAGTCCTCGGGGTTCGACGGGGCGCCGGCGGGCGTGGCGGCCCGCTGTGCCGCCTCCCGGGCGGGTGCCGGCGCGGGATCGGGTGCCGCTGTCGATGGCGCCGTTACCGCCGGGGGAGTGCTGGCGGCGGGGCCGTCGTTGGGGGCGGCGGTGGACGCCGCCGGCGCCAGGGCCGGGGGCAGGTTGCCGGGGGGGCTGGTGGGGGGGCGCCCCGCCAGGCGGTCGGCGTCGAGCTTTGGCACCTGCTTGCCGTCGATCAGCTCCCGGGCCTTGGCGTGGCCGTTGCTCGCCGCCTTGTTGAAGTAGTACACGGCGCTGTCCCAGTCCTTGGCCACACCCTTGCCCTGGTAGTACTGGATGGCGAGGTTGAACTGGGCGTTGGGGGAGCCGTTGTCGGCGGCCTGGCGCCACCAGTACACCGCCCGCTCGGGGCTTGGCGCCACACCGCGACCATTCATGTAGGCGTTGCCGAGGTTGAACTGGGCGTTGACGTGGCCCTGGCGGGCGGCCTTGTCGAACCAGGCGGTGGCGGCCTGGTCGTTTTTTGGGGTGGCGGCGGAGCCCTGGTCGTAGAGCACCCCCAGGTAGAACTGGGATTGCACGTCGCCCTGCTCCGCGAGTTTCGTCCAGACGCTTTCCGCCTGGCGGAAATCCCCCTGTTCGTAGGCCGCCTTGCCGGTGGCGAAGGTCACCGCGGCGGCGTGGGCGAAGGGCAGGGACAGGGCGCAGAGTCCGGCGAGCAGCAGGGCGGCGGACAGGCGGCGACCGGGGCGGTGGCAGTGGGGCATGGTGGCAGGTCCTTTTATCGGTCTTCGTCGCGATCCCGGCGGCCGCTCCCGGCGGGTATGCGGCGGCGCGGGTGGTCGGGGGGTGGCGCGCTGGCGGCGATGATAGCAAAAGCCGGGTGGCCCTGCTTCAGCGCCGGCGGCCGAGCACGGTGATCAGCAGGCACGGCAGAAATGTCAGGGTGACGACGGTGGAGAACAGGATGCCCACCATCACCACGATGCCCACGCCCCGGTACAACTCGGTGCCGGCGCCGGGGATCAGCACCAGGGGCGCGAGGCCGAGCACGGTGGTGGCGGTGGACATCAGGATCGGCCGCAGGCGGCTCGCCACCGCGTCCCGCACCGCCTCCACCACATCCGCCCCCTCGCGGCGCAGATTGTGGCGGGCCTGATCGACTATGAGGATGGGATTGTTGACCACCGTGCCCAGCAGGATCACGAAACCCAGCATGGTGATCATGTCGAAGGGTTGGTGAAAGCCCCCCGCGCCGACGGCGCCGAGCCCGGCGCCGATGCCGTTGAACGCCACCAGGCCGACCACCGCGCCGGCGATGCCGAGGGGCACGGTGGCGAGAATCAGCAGGGGGTAGCCCCAGTGGGAAAAGATCGCCACCAGCAGCAGGTAGATCAGCACCACCGCGATGGTGAGATTGCCGGCGAGGGATTCCCGGGTGGCGTCGAGCTGGTCGGCGGCGCCGGACAGGCTGAGGCTGACCCCGGGGCTGACTTCCCCGGCGGCCAGCATGGGCGGCACCAGCTCGTCCCGCACCCGCGCCACCGCCGTTTCCAGGGCGATTTCCCGGGGCGGGATGATGGACAGGGTCACGGTGCGGCTGCCGTTGATGCGGCGCAGGCTCTCGCCGTCGACGGTCTGGCGGATGTCGGCGAGGGCGGACAGGGGCAGTACCGCGCCGTTGGGGGCGCGGATCGGCAGGTCGCCGAGGCCGCCGAGGCTCTGTTCCTGCCCGGCGTCGCTGAACAGGAAAATATCCACCTTGTCGTCGGCGACGAAGAATTCATCGACGAAGGCGCCGTCGCTCAGGGCCGCCACGGTGAAGCCAAAGTCGCTGGCGCTGAAACCGTTCTCCGCCAGCCGCGCCCAGCGGGGGCGGACCTGCACCAGGGGCTGATCGAGGGACAGGGTGGCGGGGCGGGAGTCCAGCTGGGCGTCGGGGAAGAGTTCCCCGGCGCGGGCGAAGGCGCGCTCGGCGGTGGCGTAGAGGCCCTCGAGATCGGGCCCGGCGATGTCCAGGTTGACCGCCCGGGTACCCCCCTGGTTGCTGGAGATGATCGAGCCCCGGGCCGAGAAGGCGCGCATCCCCGGGTAGGCGGTGAACAGGGCGGTGAGGGCATCCATCATCGGCTCGATGTCGCCGCCCCGCACCGGCTCGCTCATCACCCGGAGGCTGCCGGGCTCGACCCGCAGGGAAAAGTACTTGAGGGCCGGCACCGCCGCCTCGCCCCGGTCGAACAGCGCCGGGTCGGCGTTGACCGCGGCGCTGAGCACGGCGCGAACCTCCTCGGCGATGCCGCTCATCTCCCCGAGGTTGTAGCCGGGGGGCGCGGTCATCACCGTGAAGGCCTTGGGTTCCTCCCCCTCCGGCAGGTACTCCGCCGGGGGCATCAGCCACAGGGCGGCGCCGAGCACCGTCCCCAGGGTGAGGGCGATGCAGGCAAGGCGCCGGCGGCCGCTGGCGGTGAGCCAGTGCACCGCCCCCGACAGGCGCCCCGGGGCGGGGGTGCCGCTGATGCCCGGGCCGTTGCCAAAGCCGAGCCGGGCGCAGGCGGCGGGTACCACCAGCACCGCGAACAGCATCGAGGCGATGATCGCCGCCGAGATGGCGATGGCGATGTCGGAGTAGAGCTGCCCCGCCTCCTCCCGCACCAGCAGCACCGGGGCGAACACCAGCACCGTGGTGGCGCTGGAGGCGAGCACCGCCGGCCACACCTCCCGCACCCCGAGGATGGCGGCCTCGATGCGGTCGCGGCCCCGGCGCCGGGCCTGCTCGATGTTTTCCAGCACCACGATGCTGTTGTCGACCGTCATGCCGATGGCGAAGGCGATGCCGGCGAGGGAGATGACATTGATGGTGCGGCCGAACAGCAACAGCCCGAGAAAGGCGGCGACGGTGCACACCGGTATGCCCATGACGCCGATCAGGGTCCCCCGGGGAGAGCGCAGGAACAGGTACATCACCGCCGTGGCGAGGGCAGCGCCGAGCCCCAGGTTGGTGGCCACGTTGCGCACCGAGGCCTCTACATAGCGCACATCGTCGCCGATCAGCACCAGCCGCAGGCCGTTGGGTTCTAGCAGGTCGCGGCCCATCTCATCCACCACCCGGGTCATCGCCTCCTTGATGGCGATGACGTTGGAGCCCGGCTCGCGCT
Organism: Pseudomonadota bacterium; assembly: GCA_034717695.1. Taxonomy (GTDB): domain Bacteria; phylum Pseudomonadota; class Gammaproteobacteria; order Pseudomonadales; family Porticoccaceae; genus NAT127. The sequence continues at coordinate 138,012 of JAYELS010000005.1, read as the reverse complement.
TGACCGCCAGGTTCAGGGCGCGCTCGCCGTCGGCGAAGAACAGGCCGCGCACCTCGAAGTGGTCGAGCTTTATCTCGGCCACGTCCTTGAGGCGGATGTCGGCGCCGTCCCGGTGGGCGAGGATCAGGTTGCCGAGGTCCGCCATGTCCTCGAAGCGGCCCATCACCCGGATCAGGTAGCGGCGCTTGCCGTCGTCCAGATCGCCGGCGGAGCTGTCCCGGTTGCGGGCGCGCACCGCGTCCCGCACCTCGGTGAGGCCAAGGCCCCGCTGGGCGAGCTTGGCGGGGTCGACGCGAATCTGCACCTGGCGCTCGGCGCCGCCCCGCAGCTCCACCTGGGAGACCCCGGGCACCCGCTCCATGCGCGGCCGCACCTGGTTCTCGGCGAAGTCGCTGACCATGTCCATGTCGAGGGCGAGGGGGTTGCCGGGCAGGGGTGCCAGGCTGAAGTACATGAAGGCGTTTTCCGAGAACGAGCTGCTGAACAGCTGGGGCTGGTCGACGTTCTCCGGGTAGCCGGAGACCTGGCTCAAGGCGTTGGAGACGCGGATCAGCGCCTCGTTGACGTCGACCCCGAAGGGGAATTCCAGCTCGATGGTGGCCTGGCCGGTCTCCGCCACGGACTCCATGCGCTGGAGGTTGGGCAGGGTGCGCAGGTAGCGCTCCTGCTCGATGAGGATTTCCTTCTCCACATCCTGGGGGGTGGCGCCGGCCCAGCCGGTGACCACGCTGATGACCCGGGTGTTGAGGTCGGGGATCATCTGCACCGGAATCCGCAACGCCGCGGCGATGCCGAGTACACAGATGATCAACACGATCACCGTCAGCAGCTTGCCGTTGCGCACGCCTGCCTCAAGCATGGGGAGTCCTTAGTTGTCGATCACGGTTACCAACTGGCCGTCCCGCAGCGCCTCGTTGCCGCGGATCACCACCCGTTCGCCGGCGTCGAGGCCGGTGCGAATGGCCACGCCATCGGGGCCCTCGGGGCCGAGGGTCACCGGGCGGCGCTGGGCGCGGCCGTCCGCCACCACGAACAGGCTGTGGCCGCCGTCGGGGTGACGCAGCAGGGCGTCCCGGGGGACCAGCAGGCGGGGCTTGCCGTCGTCGAGCTGGAACAGGGCGATGGCGGAGGTGCCGGGCAGCAGGTCGCCCGCGGGGCCGGGGTCGTCGATCACCACCCGCACCAGAAAGGCCCGGGCGGCGGGGTCGCTGACCGGCACCCGGGCCGCCACCCGACCGTCGAGACGCACCCCCGGGCGGCTGTCGGGCAGCACGGTCACCGGGGTGTGGGGGCCGATGTCGGCAAAGCGCTCCTGGGGAGCGCGCACGTCGAGGCGCACCGGGTCGAGGGCCACCAGCTCCAGCACGGTGTCGCCACGGTTGACCCACTCCCCGGCCTCGCTGTGCCGGGCGCTGATCACCCCGCCGAAGGGGGCGGTCAGCTGGTGGCGGGCGAGGGCCTCGGCGGCGCTTCGCTCCCGCGCCCGGGCGCCATCGGCGGCGGCCTCGGCGAGGGCGAGGGCCGCCTCCCGGGCCGCCGCTTCGGTGGCGGAGATGTGGTTGCTTTCCCGCAGGCGCCGGGCCTCGTCGGCGAGACGTCGGGCCTCCGCCAGCCGTGCCCGGGCCTCGGCGCTGGCGGCGCGGGCCTCGTCCCTGGCCAGGGTGGCGATGGCCGGGTCCAGGCGCAACAGCACGTCACCGGCCTCAACCCGGCTGCCGGCGTCCACCAGCACTTCCGTCACCAGGCCGTCCGCCCGGGGCGAGAGGCTGGCGTGGCGTTCGGCGCTCAGGGAGCCGGACAGGCGCAGGGTCTCGGCGGCGGTGGCGGTGATGGGGGTGGTGACCGCCACCGGCGCCGGGTCGTTGGCCTCCAGGGGGGCGGGCAGGGCGGCGATGAGCAGCAGCCAGGGGAGCGCCCGGCGGGCGATGGCGGGGTAATGCATGGGTAATCCTGTTTCCGTGACGGCTTGGGGGTGGGCCTTGCGGACAGGGGGATACTACCGGCCCCGGGCAAAGATGACAACGATTCTCATTTGTGGTCGCCCCGGCGCTCCTGCTTGATGGCGTACATGGCCTGGTCGGCGGCCTCCCAGGCCTTCGCCAGGTGCTGGCGCGGGTCCCGGCCGGCGTGGCCGATGGAGGCGCGGATACCGTCGGCGGCGAGGGCCTCCTCGAGCCGCCCCGCAAGGGCGGCGGCATGGGCGGCGCCGGATTCCACCGCGAGGATGGCGAATTCGTCGCCACCGATGCGGGCGGCGAAGTCCGAGGTGCGCAGGGTCTCGCCGATGATGCGGGCGCTGTCGCGGATCAGCTTGTCCCCCTCCCCGTGGCCCTGGGTGTCGTTGATCTCCTTGAGGTCGTCGAGGTCGATCACCAGCACCCCCACTGGCCCGCCGTAGCGCCGGGCCCTGGCCTCTTCCTCTTCGAGGCGCAGGTCCCAGCCCCGGCGATTGGCAAGGCCGGTGAGGGCGTCGGTGAGGGAGGCCTCCTTCCAGTAGCGGGCGAGGCGCTGCTGCTCCACCGCCTGGAGGTCGGCGGCGAGCAGGGTGGCGAGCAGGTTGGCGAGCAGCTCCACCAGTTCGAGGTCCGGGTCGCTCAGCTGGGGCTGCTCCCGGGGATCGATGGCGCACAGGGTGCCGAACAGGGTGCCGTCGGGGCGCACCAGGGGCACGCCGATGTAGGCGCCGATGGCGAGGCGCTGGCCGATGGGGGCGGCGGCGTAGGCCGGCACGGCGGCGGCCCGGGGAGCGAGGCGCGGGCCCTGGCCTTCCACCATCCGCGAGCAGAACGAATCCGCCCAGCGGTAGACGTCACCTTCCCGCACCCCGTAGCCCCGGTCGAGGGCCTGGAGCACGATCCAGTCATCCCCCTCGGTGCGGGTCACCATCCACAGCCCGAAGGCGAAGCGCTGGTGGAGAAAGGCCAGCACGGTGCGGCTTGCGGTTTCGAAATTGTCGAAGGCGATACTGGACATCCGGTGCCTCGGCGGGTGGGAACTCAAGTGTAGGCCATGACGCAGGGGGCGCGGGGCATTAACGCAGAGCCGCCGGGCCATCGCAAGGGCCATCGCTGGGGCCCCCGCCGCGAACGGTGCCGATTGCCCGGGTTGGCCGGCCTGCTACCAATCCCCCTATCCCTGTCTATACTCGTACCAGTAGTCCCGTGGATACCCACAACAAACCCGCCAAATAACATCAACAGGTTGGAGGACGTTCAATGGAGAGGTATTACTACATCAGCGACAGCCTCGACGAGCTGGAAGTCGTCGAGCGGGAACTGGAAAGCGCCGGCATCGCCACCGAGCAGATCCACGTGCTCAGCCACGATGACCGGGAGGTGGCCAATCACCGTTTGCACAGTGTCACCTCCATCATGAAAAAGGATCTGGTCCATTCCACCCTCATCGGCGCCGCGGTGGGCGTTGTGCTCTCGGCGCTGGTGCTGGTGGGGGCCTGGCTGAGCGGCTGGCCGGAGACATTCACCTGGGTGCCGTTCGTGTTCCTTGCCATCGTGGTGCTGGGATTTTGCACCTGGGAGGGCGGGCTCTGGGGCATTCAGGAGCCAAACCATCACTTCCGCCGGTTTCAGAAGGTGCTCGATCACGGCAAGCACATCCTGTTCGTGGATGTGGACCGGCGCCAGATGCCGGCCCTGGAGCAGGTGCTGAAGGCCCACCCCCACATGAAGAACGTGGGCAAGGACACATCGGCGCCCAAGGTCATCGTCTGGGGCCAGCAGCTCTTCCATCGCTTCATGCGCTGGGCGCCCTGAAATAACGCTAACACGCGCAATTGCCAACAGTCGCCCAGCGGCTGTTGGCTTTGTGTTTGTGGGTCAATCGGCGGGGTGCTATTGGCCGGTGAAGAAAAATTCCCCGCGGGTGAGGAAGGTGTAATCCGCCTCCACCGCCATCAGGCCGATCAGCACCAGCAGGCACAGGGGCGGCAGCAGGATGGTGTACACCAGGGCGAGGCGCTCCCACATCATGTGCATGAAGACCGCGACGATCAGCCCGGCCTTCAGCAGCATGAACAGCAGGATCAGCGACCAGCGCAGATAGCCTTCGAGGTGGAGGATGTCCACCATGTAGGAAAACCCGCTCAAAATGAACAGCAGGACCCAGATTTTCAGGTAAATACCGATGGGGTGTTGCTGGCCGACCGCTGCCATATGCCCTCCTACCAGAGATAAAAGAACGCGAAGATAAAGACCCACACCAGGTCGACGAAGTGCCAGTAGAGACCGGCGATCTCGACGTTCTGGTACTTGCCCGAGCGGTCGTAGTCACCCTTGAGCACCTTGGTGGCGATCACCGTCAGGTAGATCACCCCGGCGGACACGTGCAGGCCGTGGAACCCGGTGATCATGAAAAAGGTCGCGCCGAACTGGGCCGCGCCGAGGGGGTTGCCCCAGGGCCTGATGCCCTCGTCGACGATCAGCTTGGTCCACTCGAAGGCCTGCATGCCCACGAAGCTCGCCCCGAGCACGATGGTCAGCAGCAGCATCAGCGCGGTTTTCTTCTTGTCCTTGCGGTAGGCGAAGTTGACCGCCATGGCCATGGTGCCGCTGCTGGTGATCAGCACGAAGGTCATGATGGCGATCAGGATCAGCGGCAGGTGATGGCCGAACAGGGTGAGGGCGAACACCTCGCTGGCGTTGGGCCAGGGGTCGGTGGCGGACATTCGCACCGTCATGTAGGCGGTGAGAAAACAACTGAAGATAAAGGTGTCGCTGAGCAGGAAGATCCACATCATCCCCTTGCCCCAGGGGACATGGAAAACCTGCTTGTCCCCGGCCCAGTCGGGGATGATGGCGGTGTGGCCGCTGGGGTGGGTGGCGCTGGTGTCCTGCATGGGGTTGTCCTCCCGGTGAGCCCATCAGCCGTGTTGCAGCAGGGCGAAAAGCCCGAGCCACAGCAGCAGCAGGTAGTGCCAGTAAACGGTGCACGATTCGATGGTCAGGCGCAGGCGCGCCAGGCTCGCGCCGGACAGCAGCCGCGCCGCTCCCCAGCCCCACACCAACAGGCCCCCCAGCAGGTGCACCCCATGGAGGCCGGTGAGCAGATAGAAGAACGACGCCGCCGGATTGCTGGCCACCGGATGGCCGGCGGCCACCAGTTGCTGCCAGGTCCACAGCTGGGCGGCGATAAAGGCCATCGCGAACAGGCCCCCCGCCAGGTAGCCGGCGCGAACCCGGCCGGCGTTGCCGCGCTCAAGGCCCTGGCGGGCGGTCTGCAGGGCGATGCTCGCCACCACCAGCAGGGCGGTGTTGAACCAGAGGCTCCCGGGCAGGTGCAGGTGGCGCCAGTCGTTGAGCTCCATGCGCATGTGATAGGCGGTGATGAACAGCATGAACAGGGAGCTGATCACCACCATGAACACCCAGAGGGCGAGCTTGCCCGCCACATAGGGGGAGTAGCCATTGCCCCCGGCCACCCGGGGGTCGAAGGCCACCCCCTGCTCCAGCCAGGGCTTGGCGGTGATGCGCTGCAGCAGCATCCACCACACAAAGATCGCCATCACCGACACCATGAACAACACGATGATATTCATGCCTTGGTCTCCCCTGTGTCGCTATCGTGACCCTCGCTGCCCGGCACCGTCTGGGGGATGAAGTCCCGCTCCGCCCCCGGCACGCTGTAGTCATAGGCCCAGCGGTACACCACCGGCAGGTGGTGGCCCCAGTTGCCGTGTCGCGGCGGTGTGTCCGGGGTCTGCCACTCCAGGGTGGTGGCGCCCCAGGGGTTGGGATCGGCCTTTTTGCCGTGGCGCAGGCTCCACAGCAGGTTGATCAGAAAGAGCAGCTGCACCACCGCCACGAACAGGGCGGCGATGGTGATACCCACGTTCATGTCCTGGGCCGACTCGGGGATGAAATCGGTGCTGAGGTTGGCGTAGTAGCGGCGCGGTATGCCGAGAATCCCCAGGTAATGCATGGGCAGGTAGATGGCGTAGGTGCCGAGAAAGGTCAGCCAGAAGTGCCACTTGCCGAGGGTTTCGCTGTACATACGCCCGGTGATCTTGGGAAACCAGTGGTAGATGGCGCCGAACAGCACCAGCACCGGCGACACCCCCATCACCATGTGGAAATGGCCCACCACGAAATAGGTATCGGAGAGGGGCAGGTCCACCACCACGTTGCCGAGGAACAGCCCGGTCAGCCCGCCGTTGACGAAGGTGAAGATGAAGCCGATGGCGAACAGCATGGGCACGGTGAGATGGATGTTGCCGCGCCACAGGGTGAGCACCCAGTTGTACACCTTGATGGCGGTGGGCACGGCGATGATCAGGGTGGTGACGGCGAAGAAAAACCCGAAGTAGGGGTGCATGCCGCTCACGTACATGTGGTGGGCCCAGACGATGAAGCTGAGCACGCCGATGGCGAGTATCGCCCACACCATCATGCGGTAGCCGAAGATGTTCTTGCGGGCGTGGGTGCTGATCAGGTCCGAGACGATGCCGAAGGCGGGCAGGGCGACGATGTACACCTCCGGGTGGCCGAAGAACCAGAACAGGTGCTGGAACAGGATGGGGCTGCCCCCCTCGTGGTCGCTGAGCTCCCCCTGGGAGAGCAGCGCCGGCATGAAGAAACTGGTGCCCAGGGTGTGATCGAGGAGCATCATCAGGGCGCTGACGAACAGAGCGGGAAAGGCCAGGAGGCCGAGGATGGTGGCGACGAAAATTCCCCATACGGTGAGGGGCATGCGCATCAGGGTCATGCCCTTGGTGCGGGCCTGGAGCACCGTGGTGACGTAGTTGAGGCCGCCCATGGTGAAGGCGACGATAAAGATCCCCAGGGACACCAGCATGAGGATGATGCCCCAGTCGGCCCCCGGCGTGCCGGGCAGGATCGCCTGGGGTGGGTACAGGGTCCAGCCGGCCCCGGTGGAGCCGCCGGGCACGAAGAAGCTCGCCATCAACACCAGCACCGAGGCCAGGTAGAACCAGTAGCTCAGCATGTTGAGGTAGGGGAACACCATGTCCCGGGCGCCGATCATCAGGGGGATCAGGTAATTGCCAAAGCCCCCGAGGAGCAGCGCCGTCAGCAGGTAGATCACCATGATCATCCCGTGCATGGTGACGAACTGGTAGTAGGCGCTGGGGCTGATGAAATCGAAGGCGTGGGGAAAGCCCAGCTGGAGCCGCATCATGCCCGACAGCACCAGGGCCACCAGCCCCACGGCGATGGCGGTGGAGGCGTACTGGATGGCGATGACCTTGTGGTCCTGGCTCCAGATATAGCGGCTGATGAAGCTCGTCGGCTCGTGGTGCTCGTGGACTTCGTCGGCGATGGCGACCTGTTCCATGGGTTTACCCCTGTGTTTGCGGTGGCGTTGTTAGGGTGGGACGGCGATACACCTGGGTCCCGCTCATTGCAGGGTGGCGATATAGGCGATGACGTCGTCGATGGCCTGGTCGCCGCCGAGGATCGACGCCATGGCCACCATTTGCTGTCCGTGCTGGTCATCCCGGTGGGCGCCCCGTATCCCCTCCCGGAAATGCTTCAGCTGGGTGGCCATATAGCCCGGATCCATGCCCGCGAGGCGCGGCGCCCCCATGTTCCAGATGCCCTGCCCCTGGTCGCCGTGGCACACCGCGCAGTTCTGGTAGATGCCCGCGCCCCGGCGCGGATCGCCGGCGAGGGACGGGTCGGCATCGGCGCTCTGGTGGGGGAGGCTGGCGATATAGGCGGACACGCTGGCGATGGCGGCTTCGTCCGGCAGCACGTTGGCCATGGCCGCCATCTGCTGGCCAAAGCTGTCATCGGGATTGGCGCCGCGCTTGCCGGTGCGGAAGTTGTCGATCTGGCGGGCCAGGTAGTGCTTGTCGAGGCCGGCGATGCGGGGCGCGTTCATCAGCGGATTGCCCTCGCCCATGGCGCCGTGGCAGGCGCCGCAGGTGGCGTAGTGGACTTCGCCGGCGGCGGCCTCCCGGGCGGCGACCGCCTGGGTGTCGGCGAAGCTGGGCTTGTCCGCCAGCCACGCCTGGAAATCCGTCTCGGGGACGATGGTCACCCGGCCGCGCATCACATAGTGGCCGATGCCGCACAGCTCCATGCACAGCACATCGAACTCACCGGTGCGGGTGGGGGTGAACCAGAAGTGGGTGACCATGCCGGGCACCATGTCCATCTTCACCCGGAACTGGGGTACCGCGAAGTTGTGGAGGACATCCTTGGAGCGGGCCAGCACCCGCACCGGCACGTCCAGGGGCAGGCGCAGCTCGGCGCCGTTGATCAGGATGTCGTCCTGGCCCGCGGCGTCGGCGGGATCGAGGCCCAGGGGGTTGTCGCCCGCGAAAAAGCGCGGATCGCTGGCGCCGAGCACACCGTCGGGGCCGGGGAAGCGGTAGCTCCAGCCCCACTGCTGGCCGACCACCTCCACGTCCATGGCGTCCTCCGGCACGGCGACGAACTTGCCCCACACAAACAGCCCCGGCGCGAGCAGCGCCATGATGCCGACGGTGGTGAGGGCGGTGAGCCAGCCCTCGAGCTTCTTGTTCTCCGGCTCGTAGGCAGCGCGGGCGCCGGCCTTGTGGCGGAAGCGGATCACGGCGTAGGCCACGAACAGGTTGACGGCCACAAAGACGAACCCGGTGACCCAGACGGTGAGGTCGACGGTGCCGTCGATCATGTCCCAATTGGAGGCGATGGGGGTGAACCACCAGGGGCTGAAAATATGGAAAAGGACGGTGGCGATCACCAGTGCAATGAGGACAAGCGCGATGGCCATAGGCGGTATTCCCCCACTCTGCGTGACGGTGCCCGTGGCTGCCGCGACAAGTTGCAGCGTTCCCTTCCCGGCGGCTTGCCGCCGGCATGGGTTCCACGGGTGAGATTGACTGCGGCACCTGCCCATCCGGTCGAGGCCGCAGCATGGTCTTAGTGTTATCAACCCGTTACCGCGGGGCTGGGCCCGTGCTGTCCAGCAGGCCCGTTTTAAAGGTAATTTATATTCCCCCCCTGTCAAGGCGACTGGTGTGGGGTTTAATTTGTCAAAAATGTAGATTTATTCCCCGCCGCGTCCTATCGTGCACTGGCCCCGCCATTTCTGAACGATAAGAGGTTAATCCCATGACCCCGACGATCACTCCGCGCCGGCTGCTGTGCCTGGCCTGCGCCGCGCTGTTGTCCCTGCCCCTGTCGCCGGCGCGGGCGGGCACCGAGACCTTCTGGGTCGAGGAGCTGGCCAGCGGCCTCAACGCCCCCTGGTCGATGGCCTGGCTGCCCTCCGGGGAGTTGCTGATCACCGAGAAGTTCGGCGGCATCCGGGTGTTTCGCGACGGCGCGCTGGATCCCCGGCCGCTGCCGGGCGGGCCCGCCAATGTGTACCAGGCGGCCCAGAGCGGCCTGCTCGACATTGCCCTGGACCCCGATTTCGCCAGCAACCGGCGGCTCTTCATCGCCTACACCGAGGGCCGCGCCGGGGACAACCGGGGCGCCATCTACCGCGCCCGCCACACCCCCGAGGGCCTGGTGGACGGGGAGACCATCTTTCGCATCAGCCCCGCCAGTGCCGTCTTCCCCTATCCCCTGGCGGGCCGCTTCCAGTTCCTGCCGGACAAGACCTTGCTGTTCACCTCGTCCGACGACCACGCCCGCCGCCACCTGGCCCAGCGTCTCGACAACCACCTGGCCAAGATCCTCCGCCTCGACCGGGATGGCAAGGCGCCCCCGGACAACCCCTTCGTCGGCACCCCCGGCGCCCTGCCGGAAATCCATGCCTACGGCACCCGGGCGCCCCTGGGGCTTGCCCGCGACCCCCGCAACGGCGATATCTGGGAAGTGGAAAACGGCCCCCGGGGCGGCGACGAGTTGAACCTCATCAAGGCCGGCGCCAACTACGGCTGGCCGATCACCACCTACGGTATCGAGTACAGCGGCGAGACCATCAGCGAACTGACCGAGGCCCCCGGCATCGAATCGCCGGTGGCCCACTGGTCGCCCTCCATCGCTCCGTCCAGCATCGCGCTCTATCTGGGGGAGGCGTTTCCCGCCTGGCATGGCAACCTCTTCATCGGCACCCTGCGGGGGCAGCATCTGCTGCGGGTGGCGGTGAAGGACGGCCAGGTGATCGCCCAGGAACAGCTGTTGCGGGATCTCAATGAGCGCATCCGCGATGTCCGCCAGGGCCCCGATGGCCTTATCTATGTGCTTACCGACAGCACCGACGGGCGGCTGTTGAGGTTGCGTCCGGGGGCGCCCGCCGGGGACGATCTGGCGCGGGTCGCGAAGGCGCCGGCGGTGCCCCAGGGTCTGCCCCTGGGGGGATTCCCGGGCCCCCTCCCGCCCCCGGATGTGGCGCGGGGCAAAGAGCTGTTCGAACAGCGTTGCCAGAGCTGCCACGGCCTCGCCCCGGGGGCGGCGGGCATCGGCCCCGCCCTTGCCGGGGTCTTCGGCCGCCGGGCGGGCGCGGGGGAGGGCTTTGCCTACTCACCGGCCCTCGCCGACCTCGACGTGGTGTGGGGCGAAAAGACCCTCGACTACTACCTGGCCTCCCCGGAGGGTTACGTGCCCGGCACCGCCATGGTGATGGCGCCGATCACCGACCCCCTGGAGCGCAACGACCTGATCGGCTACCTGAGGAAGGCCACGGCCAGCCCCTGACCCTGGCAAGCAGGCACAAAAAAACCGGGGGCGCTGAGGGGGCCCCCGGTTTTTTGCGTCCGCCTCAGCCTTCGAGCAGCTTGGCCAGATCGTCGAAGCTGATGCCCAGCTGCCGGGCGGTGGTCATCGGATCCATGTACTCCCGCCAGCCGGCGATCAGGCCGTCGTCGGTGACATCGAACACGCCGTTGATGCAGATGCTGAGGGGTTTGCCGAGGGTGATGAAGGAGTCTACCCGCTCGACGAACACCTGGCGGCCGTTGCTTGCCACCGCCTTGATCTCCACCTTGGGCAGGCTGCTGTCCCGGGCCTGGCGCTGCAGCTCTTCCTTGAGGGCCTGGCGGCCTTTCACCGGCGGTGTGGTGGGGTAGACCACGTAGCACACGCAGTCCTCGGTGAACATGGCCGCGGCCTCGCCGAAATCGGGCCACTGGTCGCCGTGGAACAGGTTGAGAAAGTCGAGAACGACGGCTTCTTTATCGATGGACATGGATGACTCCTGGTGAATTATTCTGGGGCCGGCTACCCGCGGGGGCGGCGGCAGGTTCGGGCGATCATAAGACGGCTGTATGAAAATGGCAAAGCCCCCGGTGACAGGCGCTTCCGGCCCCGGGGGCGGGCGGTCGGCGAATCCTCGCCGGCTCGGTCGCGGGCCTTGCTACACTCTGTCTGACAGGCTTTCCCGAGGTGACATGGCAATGGTCGAGATGGATGAATCCCTGAACGTGCTCAACGAACCCCTTGAGCCCTGCGGCACCGATCCCGTGACCGGATTTTTCCGGGACGGCTGCTGCAACACCAGCGACGAGGATATGGGCTCCCACACGGTGTGTGTCGAGGTGAACCGGGCGTTTCTCGAATTCTCCCGCTTTCGCGGCAACGACCTGTCCACTCCGATGCCGGAATACGGCTTCCCGGGGTTGCGCCCGGGGGACCGCTGGTGCCTGTGCGCAGCCCGCTGGCTGGAGGCCCACCAGCAGGGCATGGCGCCCCGGGTGTTCCTCGCCCGCACCCACCGCCGCGCCCTGGAGATCGTGCCCTTCGCGCTGCTGCGCCAGTACGCCGTCGACCTCAACTGATCACCCATCGGATTTTTTGAAGGCATTGCGCGGAAAAGCGCGCTTATTCCCGCCCCTGGCGCCGGATTAAATAGCGGCATCCACAACGGTTAAGGAGGATGCCATGAATACCCTGCTCTACATCACCGCGAGCCTGTTCGGCGAGGCGGGCCAGTCCAGCCGCCTCGGCGCCGACCTGGTGGACGCCATCGTCGCCGCCCGCCCGGGCACCCGGGTGCTGCGCCGCGACCTGGCGGCGGACCCGGTCCCCCACCTCGACGGCGCCCGTTTTGCCGCCTTCACCACCGCCCCCGCCGAGCGCGACGCCGGGCAGCGGGCGGCGGTGGCCCTGTCCGATGCATTGATCGCCGAGTGGCGGGCAGCGGACCGGGTGGTGATCGGCCTGCCCCTTTACAACCTCGGGGTGCCCTCGACCTTCAAGGCCTACATTGATCACCTGGCCCGGGCGGGGGAAACCTTCCGCTATACGGCGGAGGGGCCGGTCGGCCTGCTGCAGGATCGCAAGGTGCAGGTGGTGGCCACCCGGGGCGGCATCTACCGGGGCACACCCCTGGATACCCAGAGCGACTACGTGCGCCATATCCTCGGCCTCATGGGCATCCGCGATGTGGAGTTCATCCATGTCGAGGGCCTCAATATGGGCCCCGAGGTGGCCGGCGACGCCCTGCGGGACGCCCGCGCCACCATCCAGCAACAGGCCGCCTGACGGCGGCCGGGGAGAGCACAGCATGTCCACCCGTACCGTTCGCCAACTGATCCGCGCCCGGGACACCGCCGACGGCGCCGGGGTCAAGCTGCGCCGCAGCCTCGGCCAGCACCCCGGGGCGCGCCTCGATCCGTTCCTGATGCTCGACGAGTTCTACTCCGACGACCCGGGGGACTACATCGCCGGCTTTCCGTCCCACCCCCACCGGGGTTTCGAGACGGTCACCTACATGCTCGCCGGCCATATGCTCCACCAGGATCACCTGGGCAACCGCGGCGACCTCAGGGACGGCGGCGCCCAGTGGATGACCGCCGGGCGCGGCGTGATTCACTCCGAGATGCCCCAGCAGAGCGCCGGCCTGATGCGCGGCTTTCAGCTTTGGATCAACCTGCCGGCGGCGGAAAAGATGCAGCCGGCCCGTTACCGGGATGTGCAGGCGGAGCAGATTCCCCGCCACGCCCTCCCCGGGGGCGGCGAGGCGGTGTTGCTCGCCGGCCGCGCCACTATCCATGGCGAGGCAGTGACGGGATTCTTCAATGGCCGCGATGGCCGTCCCTTGAGCACCGACCCGCTCTACCTCGACCTGCGCCTCGGCGCGGGCGAGGCGACGGACATCGGCTTCGCCCCGGGCCATCAGGCCTTTGTCTACGTCTACGAGGGCGAGGCCCGCATCGCGGGGCAGGCGGTTGGCGCCGGCGTGGCGGGGCTCTTGGCGGATGGCGACGGGCTGCGCATCGAGGCCCCCGCCGGCGCCCGCGCGCTGCTGCTGGCGGCGCGGCCCATCGGCGAGCCGGTGGTGCAGTACGGCCCATTCGTGATGAACAGCGAGGCGGAGATCGAGCAGGCCCTGCGGGATTACCGGGACGGCGTGCTGGCGGTTTGACGCCCGTCGCCGGCCCCGCCCCTTGCGGGCTTGGCCTGAGCCGCTAAAGTAGCGGCTCAGGCCAAGCCTCGGCACCCTCGATGACCCTCGCCCCCGATCCGATCGACGACTTCCTCGCCCACAACTGGTTCATCCACCCGTACCTCAGTACCCACCAGCGGGCGGTGGTGCTGCGCTTCGTGCGGGCCTTCTGCGCGGGCACCGAGTTCCTGTTCGCGCCCACCGTGGAAGCCTCGGAGGAGCTCACCTGGCTGGTGGCCGCCAACGCCGCCCTGGTGGGTGGCGCCCAGCGCACCAACGCCTTCGCCAGCGTGCGCTGGGTCTACCTGGTGGACGATGACGACCTGGGGGAGCTGAGCGGCGACGCCTTCGGCCAGTCGACGGTGCGCATCAACGCCTGGGACCTGGTGGAGGAATCCCGGCAGCGCATCCCCGGCCAGCAGATCGCCATCCACGAGTTCGCCCATATCCTCGACCAGCAATTCGGCATCACCGACAGCACCCCGGGACTTCGGGATGGGCTGGAGCTGCACCTGGCCAATCGCCGCCGCGGCCTCCACGACATCGTCAGCGACCACGTGCTGCCCACCATCATCGAGGAGGGCACCAACATGGAGTTCTTCGCCTATGTCTCCGAGGCGTTCTTCACCGATCCCCAGGGGGTGCGGGATTTCCACGGGCCCCTCTACCGGGACCTGGCGGGCCTCTACGGCCTCGACCTCGCCAGCCAGTTGCCGCCCCTGCCCCCCGGCGGATCGCAATGAATCCCCCGCGCCGTTGTCCGAGCAGGTGCTTGCCAAACGACAGCAGTCGCCACCCACCGCCCCCTCGGCCTGGAGTCAGCCATGTTGATCAAGACACGCCGTCCCACCCCGATCCCTGAAAGCCAGGTCACACCGGAGGCGGTCCATGGTGATCGCCGGCGCATCCTCGCCGGGCTCGGCTTCGGCGCCCTGCTGGCGGGCGCCAATGCCCGAGCCGGTCTTCTCGACTTCCTGTCCCCCGCCGCCCCCGCGCCGGCGGTGGCGGCGGCACCCCGCAAGCCCCTGGTGTATGACCGGGGCGTCATTCCCCCGGGCCTGGTGCTGACCCCGGAGGAGAAAGCCACCAACCACAACAATTTCTACGAGTTCGGCACCGGCAAGACCGACCCGGCGCGCCACAGCCAGGGCCTTCGCACCGAGCCCTGGACCCTGCGGGTGGAGGGGGAGGTGGCCAGGCCCGGCACCCTCGACGTGGCCCAGCTGATCGCCGCTGGTGGCCTTGAGGAGCGCATCTACCGGATGCGCTGCGTGGAGGCCTGGTCGATGGTGATCCCCTGGGTGGGGCTCGAACTTGGCAAGGTGCTCAAGGGCTTCGAGCCCACCAGCCGCGCCCGCTTCGTGGCCTTCGAGACCCTCCACGACCCGGAGCAGATGCCCGGCCAGAAATCCGCCTACCTGGGTGGCGGCATCGACTACCCCTATGTGGAGGGTCTGCGCATCGACGAGGCCATGCACCCCCTGACCCTGCTGGCGGTGGGCATCTACGGCCGGACCCTGCCGCCCCAGAACGGCGCGCCCCTGCGCCTGGTGGTGCCCTGGAAGTACGGCTTCAAGGGGATCAAGTCCATCGTCCGCATCCGCCTGGTGGAGACGATGCCCCCCACCAGCTGGAACCGCCTGGCGCCGGATGAATACGGCTTCTACGCCAACGTCAATCCCGCCGTGGATCACCCCCGCTGGTCCCAGGCCAGCGAGCGCTTCATCGGCCCCGGCGGCGTACTCGACGTGCGTCGCCAGCCCACCCTGCCGTTCAACGGCTATGGGGATGAGGTGGCGTCCCTGTACGCGGGGATGAACCTCCGGCGGCACTTCTGATGGCGGGGGCGGGGCGGCTCGCCCTCGTCCGGGGGCTGCAGGTCGCCGCGCACCTCGGCGCCTTCCTGCCCCTGGCTTGGCTGGTGGTTGCCGTGCCCCGGGGCGCCCTCGGCGGCGATCCGGTGGAGGAGCTGATCCACTACCTCGGCATGGGCGCCCTGCGCCTGCTGCTGCTCACATTGCTGGTGTCGCCCCTGGCCAAGGGGCTGGGGTTTGGCCCGCTGCTGCGCCTGCGCCGGCCCCTGGGGCTTTGGTGCTTTGTTTGGGCGTGCCTGCACTTCGCCACCTGGCTCGGCCTCGATCTGGTCTTTGCGTGGGGGCTGATCGGCGCGGAGCTGGTGGAGCGCACCTACATCCTCCTCGGCTTCACCGCCCTGGTGATCCTGGCGGCGCTGGCGGTGACCTCCCTCCCGGCCCTGGTGCGCCGCCTCGGCCGCCGCTGGAAATCCCTCCACCGGCTGATCTACCCGGCGGTGCTGCTGGTGTGCGTGCATTTCTGGTGGTCGGTGAAAAGCGGCTGGATCGAGCCGGCCATCTACCTGGCCATTGCCCTCGCCCTGTTGTGGTGGCGGCGCGGGGCGCTCTGGCCCCCCGGGATGAAGGGATAAACGCCCCTCGGGTGGCTGCCAGCGCCCCCTACCTGTTGCCCCAGATGCGGGATACCGCCCGCTCGTTGCCGAGACCGCCCACCACCAGGCACACCAGTGCCACCGCGCCGAACACCAGCACCGGCAGCAGGTAGGCGATGTCGTCCCCGCCGCGCCCCGCCAGGTAGACCCCGGTGGCGAGGCCCGCGAACAGGATCCCCATGACGATCAGCAACTTGCGGTTGAGGGGCCGGTAGGCGTAGGGCCCGGTGCCCTTTTCGAAGGGGGCCAGCAGTGGGCGGAACAGGGTTCGGAGCATCTCTTTCATGTGTCGCGGCAAGCCCGGCTTGCCCTCCTGGGGGTGAGCCCGTCTTGTACCACCGGGGGTGGATCCTGTCGACCGCGCCGCCCCTCAAAAGGTCAGGTAGGGCCTGAAGGCCTCGGCGACCCGCTCCAGCTTGTCCGCCGCCGCTTTCTCCTCCAGCTCGAAGGGCGACACCACGATGCAGTCGGCGCCGGCATCGGCGTAGTCGGCGAGCTCGTCCCGGCTCGGCAGGTCGTCCACCCCGGCGGCGTGGATCAGCTTGTACTTGAAGCTGGCGGGATCGCGGCCGTGCTTTTCGAGGATGGGGGTGAATTCGGCGATCACCTCCCGCAGCTTGGCGGGGCTGTTGATGTCGCCGTACCAGCCGGTGGCGCGGCGCGCCGCCCGCTCGAAGCCCACCGCCGTGTACGCGCCCAGGTAGAGTGGCGGGCCGGGCCTTTGCACGGGCTTGGGCTCGAAGCCGATGGCCTCGAAATTCATGAAGCGGCCGTGGTGCTCGATCTCGTCCTGGGTCCACAGCTTGTCGAGGATATCGAGCCATTCATCGAGACGGGCGCCCCGGGTCCGGTAGTCCACGTTCATGGCCTCGTACTCGTCGGGAATGGAGCCGAGGCCGACGATCAGGTCGAAACGCCCGCCGGAGAGATTGTCGATGGTGGTGATGGCCCGGGCGGTTTGCAGCGGATGGCGGATCGGCAGCACCGAGAGGCCGGTGGCGAGGCGCACCCGGCGGGTCACCGCCGCCAGGTGGCCGAGGGCCACATAGCATTCCAGCTGGGTGACCTTGCCGTGGTAACCGATCTTGCCGGGGTAGGGGGTTTTGAGGTGCATGGGCACGGCGATATGTTCACCGTAGTAGAGACCTTCAAAGCCGAGGGCCTCGACCCGCTGGCCGATGGCGGCCAGTTCCGCGGCCGGCACGGGCATGACGTTGATACCGATCTTCATGGGGGGATCCTGAGGGTGTTATGGAATTTTCCGCCATTCTGGCACGGCCGGGGACAGGAGTGAATTGCGCCGCGGAAATCCTCGGGAGGTCCTCGCCGGGGCGGCTGGCGTATTGCCGAACTTGGACTATTGTATTTACATGAGACAGAAGTCTCATTAAAGTTGCCGCAACCCAGCGAGGAGGAATCCGCCATGTCACTCAGCCCTGTCCAGATGGATAGCGTCATCGATGAGCACTTCGCCTTCGAGGCCAGCGACAACGTCGAGGGGGTGCTGGCCACCCTGAGCCTCGATGTGGAGCACGACATCGTCGGCTCCCCCGCAGGGCCGACCCGGGGTCGCGAATCGGCACGGCCCTTTTACGAAGCCCTGTTCGCGGATTTGGCCGACGGCCAGGTCCGCTCCCTGCGGCGCCTCTACGGGGAGGACTTCGTGGTGGACGAGTCCCTGTGGCGGGGCCGCGCCCCGGGGCGTCCGTTCGGCATCGAGGGGGGCGATCGCCCCCTGGAATTCCGCCTCTTGCATGTGTTCGAATTCGCCGAGGATGGCGCCATCAAGCGCGAGAATGTCTGGCTCGACATGGCGGCGATCCTCCGCCAGCTGGGGCCGGCATGACCGCCCCGGGGCCGAGGGCGGGATCTGGCGGTCGCGGTCGGGCCAACCAGCGCCATCGCACCCGCAAGGATCTGCTGGTGGCCGCCGCACAGCTCTCCCGGGATGGCCACAAGCCCAGCCTCGAGGCGGTGGCGGAGGCGGCCCGGGTATCCCGCGCCACCGCCTACCGCTACTTCCCCAGCATCGATGCCCTGCTGGTGGAGTCGGCCCTCGACCTGGAAACCCCGACCCCGCAAGCCCTGTTCGGCCCCGGCGCCCCCGGCGACCCGGTGGCGCGGCTGGAGGCGGTGGACGCCGCCTTCGAGGCCATGATCACCGCCAACGAAGGGGCCATGCGCCTGATGCTGGCGGAGACAGTGCGGGGGCGGGCCGCCGGCGGCGACGGGGACGGGGTGCCCGCCCGCCAGAACCGCCGCACGCCGCTAATCGACGGCGCCCTGGAGCCGCTGCGGGGGGAGCTCAAGCCCGGGGCCCTGAAGCGCCTGCGCCAGGCCCTCGCGGTGATGATCGGCACCGAGGCATTTATCGTGTGTCGCGATGTGCTCGGGCTCGATGAAGCAGAGGCTCGCCGGGCGCGCCGCTGGGCCATCCGCGCCCTGGTGGAGGCCGCCCGGCGGGAGAGTTGACGGAATGCTTGCGCGTTTCCTAATTCCTCCGGCTGATGCACACTAGGGCCATGACCAATCCCGCCCCGATCCCCTTCGACAACAGCTACGCCCGCCTGCCCCCGCGCTTCCACGCCCGGGAGCACCCCACCCCGGTGCCCGCGCCGGCGCTGATCCGCGTCAATGGGCCCCTGGCGGCGCAACTCGGCATCGACGCCCACTGGCTGGCATCGCCAGAGGCGCTGGCGGCTTTTGCGGGCAACCAGCTGCCCCCCGGCGCCGAACCCCTTGCCGGGGTCTACGCCGGCCACCAGTTTGGCGGCTGGAATCCCCAGCTCGGGGATGGCCGCGCCATCCTGCTGGGGGAGGTGGTGGACGGGGAGGGCCGCCGCTTCGATATCCAGCTCAAGGGCGCAGGGCCGACCCCCTGGTCCCGGGGCGGCGACGGCCGCTCGCCCTTGGGGCCGGTGCTCCGGGAATATATCGTCAGCGAGGCCATGGCGGCCCTCGGCATTCCCACCACCCGCAGCCTGGCGGCGGTGACCACCGGCGCGCCGGTGTACCGGGACCGGGCGCTGCCGGGGGCCATCCTCACCCGGGTGGCCCGCAGCCATATCCGGGTGGGGCACTTCCAGTATTTTCTCGCCCGGGAGGACAACGAGGCCCTGCGCCTCTTGGCCGACCATGTGATCGCCCGGGACTTTCCCGAGGCGCGGGGGGCGGACAACCCCTATCTCGCCCTGCTGGATCAGGCGGTGGCCCGCCAGGCGACGCTGATCGCCCAGTGGCAGCTGGTGGGGTTCATCCACGGGGTGATGAACACCGACAACATGCTGGTGTGCGGGGAGACCATCGACTACGGCCCCTGCGCCTTCATGGAGGGCTACGACCCCAACGCCTGCTTCAGCGCCATCGACCAGGGCAGGCGCTACGCCTACAAGAACCAGCCGCTGATCGCCCAGTGGAACCTGTCGTGGCTGGCCCAATCCCTGCTGCCGGTGATGATCGAGGCGGAGGGCCCGGGGGCCAATGCCGAGGCGGTGGTAGCCCGCGCCCAGGGGATCCTCGACGACTTTCCCCGCCGCTACGAGACCGCCTACAGCCTCGGCCTGCACCGCAAGCTCGGCCTCGCCGTGCCCGACGACGGGACGGCGCGGCTGGCGGATGCCCTGCTGGCCCGGATGGCGACGGACCAGCTCGACTTTACCCTGACCTTTCGCCGCCTGGCGGACCTGGCGGACCCGGATGGCGCCGCGGCGCCGCCGGTGGACTATCCCCTGCCCCCGTCCCTCGATGCCCTGATCGAGGAACTGCGGGCCCTGCACCGGGCCCAGGGTTTCAGCCCGGCCCAGGTCCAGCGGGCCATGCACGCCGCCAACCCGGCCTACATTCCCCGCAATCACCGGGTGGAGCAGGCCATCCGCGCGGCGGAGGACGACGGCGACTTCGCCCCCTTCCAGCGCCTGGTGGAGCGCCTGGCGCGGCCCTTCGAGGTCGACCCGGCCGACGCCGACCTGACCCTGCCGCCGGCGCCGCACCAGGTGGTGACACGCACCTTCTGCGGTACCTGAGGGCCTGCCCAATGGATGGAGAGAGCAGTTCCATCGCCACGCCCGCCCGGTCGCAACGGGATTTTCGGCCGCCGGCCTATCTGCGCAATCCCCATCTGCAAACCCTGCTGGGCAGTATCGGCCCGAAGCGAATCCGGGCGGCGCGCCTGGCCGCCAACCGGCGCGGCGAGTCCCTTGAATTGCGCGCCGACGACGGCACCGTGCTGCTCGGCGAATTCGACCCCGCGCCGGCGCCCCGGGATGCCGTTGCCATCCTGCTCCACGGCTGGGAAGGGTCGAGCCGCTCCGCCTACCAGCTCACCACCGCCCAGCGCCTGCTCGGCCTCGGCTTTGACGTGCTGCGCCTAAACCTGCGGGATCACGGCGATTCCCTCCACCTCAACAGGGAGCTGTTCAACTCCACCCGCAGCCCCGAGGTGGCCGGTGCCATCGCCACCTTCCTCGACGGCCGCCGCTACGGGCGGGTGTGCCTCGGGGGCTTTTCCCTGGGGGGCAATTTCGCCCTGCGCATCGCCGCCGATCGCGGCGCGGCCCTCGGTCTCGACGCCGTGGTGGCCATCTGCCCGCCGGTGGACCCGGCCGCCGCCATGGCGGCCCTCAACCGCGGCTGGTTTGTCTACGAGCGCTATTTTTTCCGGCGCTGGTCGCGCTCCCTGAGGCGCAAGCTGCGCCATTTCCCGGACCTCGGCTATGGCGATGGCCTGGCGAGGGCGAAGCGGGTGGATGACCTCAACCGCTTTTTCGTCCCCCGCCACACGCCCTACCCGGATGTGCCCAGCTACTTCGCCGCCTACGCCCTCAGCGGGGACCGGCTGGCGGAGCTGCGGGTGTCCGCCCACCTGATCGCCGCCGCCGACGATCCCATCATCCCGGTGGCGGATATCGCCCGCATCGCCTACAACCGCCACCTGCACCTGGATATCCAGGCCCGCGGCGGCCACTGCGGCTTTGTGGAAAACCTCCGGGGGGAGAGCTGGGCGGAGCGGCGCCTGGCGGCGATCTTTGCCGCTGCGCTGGGTTGATGGGGCGACGCCCCGTGATCCGCCTGCGCGCCGGGAATGCCCCTGGCGCGGGCCTCAGGCGAGAATCTCCGGGGTGATGTCCGCCACCCGCGTCACCCCGGTGAGGGCCATGGCGACGCGCATTTCCGCCTCCATCAGCGCCAGCAGGTGGCTGACGCCCCGCCCGCCGTCCCCGGCGAGGGCGTAGGCCCAGGCGCGGCCGAGCAGCACCCCCTTCGCCCCCAGGGCCAGCATGCGCACCACGTCGAGGCCGGAGCGCACGCCGCCGTCCACCAGCACGGTGGTGCGTTGTCCCACCGCGTCGGCAATGGCGGGCAGGGCTGCCGCCGTGGAGAGTGCGCCGTCCAGCTGGCGGCCGCCGTGATTGGAGACGACGATGCCGTCCACCCCGGCGGCCGCCGCCTGGCGGGCGTCGTCGGGATCGAGAATCCCCTTGACGATGAGCTGGCCGGGCCAGGCGTCGCGAATCCAGTCGAGAATGTCCCAGTTCACCGCCGGGTCGAAGTTGTTGCGCATCCAGGCGAAGAAATCCTCGATGCCCGTCCGTCCGGCGAGCACCGGCGCGACGTTGCCGAGGCTGTGGGGGCGGCCCCGGATGCCCACGTCCCAGGCCCAGGCGGGGCGCCGGGCCCCCTGCCACACCCGGCGCAGGGCGCCCCGCATCCCGGGGGCGCCGGCGAGGCCGGCGCGATAATCCCGGTAGCGGGTGCCGGGCACCGGCATGTCCACGGTGAACACCAGGGTGGTGCAGCCCGCCGCCAGGGCCCCGGCGAGCAGGTCGCGGAGAAACCCGCGGTCGCGAATCACATAGAGCTGGAACCAGCACGGCGTCGTCACGGCAGCGCGCACCTCGTCCAGGGGGCAGGTGGATACCGTGGAGAGGGTAAAGGGGATGCCCGCCGCCTCCGCCGCCCGGGCGGCCTGCACCTCGCCCCGCCGGGCATTCATCCCCGCGAGGCCGATGGGGCCGAGAATCACCGGCATGTTCAACCTCTGGCCGAACAGCCGGGTGGACAGGTCGAGCCCCGAGACATCCCGGAGCACCCGCTGGCGCAGGGCGATGGCGGCGAGGTCGGCGCGGTTGCGGGCCAGGGTAGCCTCGTCGAAGGCGCCGCCGTCCATGTACTCGAAGAGGAAATGGGGCAGCCGCCGCCGGGCGAGCTCGCGGTAGTCGAGGGGGGCCGCGGCCTTCACCGGGGAATTATCGCTCGGCGCGGCGGAACAGCCGGAAGTAGCCGTAGGAGTTGTCGTCCCCGCCGCTGGAGCCAGGCAGCATGCCGGGAATCTCCGGGGCGGTGGCGAGGTCGGCGGGGGGCACGCCGTAGCGCTGCAGCCAGTCCGCCACCACCCGGCGATGGCTGAACTTCCATACCCCGTCGCGGCGCTCGTACTTGTCCAGGTAGCGGGCGCCCTGCAGGAAGGCGTAGTGCTGGTCCTCCATCCTCACCACGGTATGGGCCACCAGGTAGGCCTCCCCCTCGGCGTAGTCGCCGTCCACCTTGATGTAGTGGTTGGTGATGTTGTGCTGCAGGGTCTCGGCCACTTCCATCATCGGCGGCAGGATGGCAAAGAACTCCTCCGCCGTGCCGCTGGGGTTGCTGCCGTGCTCATCCCCCGCGCCGGGGTGATAGAGCTGGCGCAGCAGGTCAAAATCCTTGCGGTCGATGGCCCGGCAGTAGGCGAAGACCAGATCGCGGATCTGGTCCTTGGCAATCAGGGTGTCGAGGGCGGCTGCCCGGTCTGCGTCTGTCACGATGTCGCTCCGTTGTTATGGTTTGGGAAGGTTGGCGGAGGTTATCACGGCCCCCGTCGCCGCAGAAAGCCGCGGCCCGGCGCAGGTTGCCCGCTCGCCGTCGACAGGGCGGCGCAGTGGCCGTTGTCGCCGGCCATTAAAGCGGTGTTACAATCCGGCCCACAATCATAACGCCACCAGCCCGGAGCTGCCCCCATGAATGCCGACGTCGATACCATTCCCGCCCACGTTCCCCCCGAACTGGCGATGCCTTTCCCCCTCACCAGCCGCCAGACCAGCTACGTCCACCCCCACAAGCACCTGGTGCCCGAGCTCCACAAGGGCCCGCCGATCTTCTTCGGCACCAACGTCTTCCCGGTGCCGCCCCGGGGTTGCTGGGTGCTGACCCGCGCCGAGGACCTGAAGGCGGTGTACGAGAACAACGTGGATTTCATCAAGAAGGGCAACTCCATGTTCGCCCCCATGATCGGCGAGAGCTGGGATGTGATTCCCACCGAGCTGGACCCCCCGAAGCACACCGCCTTCCGCCGCGCCCTGGAGCCCGGCTTCTCGCCCCGGGAGATGGCCAAGCAGGAGACCAAGATCAGCACCCGCGCCGCCGAGCTGATCAAGAGGTTCAAGGACAAGGGGGAGGTGGATTTCATCAAGGACTTTGCCGTGCCCTTCCCGGTGAGCATCGTCCTCGACCTGCTGGGCCTGCCCCTCGACCGCATGTACGAATTCCTCGACTGGGAATACAACCTGCTGCACACCGCCATCCCCGATGACCGCCGCAACGCCATCGCCACCCTCAAGCAGTTTCTCTACGAGGAAATCGAGAAGCGGGAGAAGAACCCCACCGACGATCTCATCTCCAGAACCATGCAGCTGGAGGCCGACGGCCGGCCCTGGACCAAGGAGGAGGTGTTCGGCCACTGCTTCAACCTGTTCATCGGCGGCCTCGACACCGTCACCGCCAACCTCGGGTTCCACTTCCACCACCTCGCCACCCACCTGGACGACCAGCGCCTGCTGAGGGAAGACCCGTCCCGCATCGAGCAGGGCATCCTCGAACTGATGCGCGCCTATGCGGCGGTCACCACCATCCGGGTGTGCAAGAACGAGATCAAGATCCACGGCGTGACCATCAAGCCCGGCGACCGGGTGGCCATGTCCACGCCCCTGGGCTCCAACGACCCGGCGGCCTACGACTCCCCCCAGGAGGTGCGCCTCGACCGCCGCCCGGTGCACCTGAGCCTCGGCCACGGCATCCACCGCTGCCTCGGCGCCCACCTCGCCCGCCGGGAGCTGAAGGTCGCCATGCAGGACATGCTCGCCATGCTGCCGGAGTTCCGGGTCAAGCCCGGCTTCAAGGTGCCGTTCCAGATGACCAACGTCATGCACGTGATGGAGCTGCCCCTGGTCTGGGACCCCGCCTGACCGCCACCCCGCCCGCGCCCCGGGGCCGCTTGGCGGTGCCGGGGCGCCGCGCAGCCCCCGTCAAATCCGCGGCGCGATCCACGCCGCGGCAACCAGAGGAAATCCCATGGCGCTGACCGCCCGCCAGGAATGGCGCACCCACTGGCCCCTGGTGCTCGCCGCCACCCTCGGGGTGGCCCTCGGCAGTATCCATGTCTACTCCACGGGTATTTTCATCGAGCCCCTGGAGCGCGAGTTCGGCTGGTCCCGGGCCGAGATCAGCGCCGGGCTGAGCCTGGTGTCGGTTATCGGGGTGTTTGGCGCGCCGCTGTTCGGCTACCTGGTCAACCGCCTAGGGTCGCGCCGGATCGCCCTGCCGGGCACGGTGTTCCTGTGCGCCAGCATCGCCGCCCTGTCCCTGGCCACCAGCTCCATCTGGAGCTGGTGGGGCCTGTGGGTGCTGGTGGCGTTGAGCACCCTGTTCATGAAGCCCACGGTGTGGTCCACCGCCGTGTCCTCGGTGTTCAACAAAAGTCGCGGGCTGGCCCTCGCCGTGGTGCTGAGTGGCACCGGCCTCGGCTCGGCCCTGACGCCCATTGTCGCCAACTACCTGATCGAGCACTTCGGCTGGCGCGGGGCCTACCTGGGGCTCGGCCTCGGCGCCGCCGTGCTGGTGGTGCCGACCATGTGGTTCCTCTTTTTCGACGCCCGGGACCGCCTGCGGCTGAGCCCGGCGGGCACCAAGGCCACGGCGCCGGCCATGCTGACGGGCTGGTCGATGGCGGAGGGATTCCGCGCCCGGCAGTTCTACCAGCTGTGGGCCGCGGCCCTGATCACCACCCTGATCGTGGTGGGCTTCGTGGTTCACCTGGTGCCCCTGCTGGGGGATGCGGGGATCTCGCGGGCCACGGCGGTGTCCCTCGCCGGGATGGTGGGCATCATGTCCATCATCGGGCGGCTCACGGTGGGCTATCTGATGGACCGCCTCCCGGGGCCCCCGGTGGGCACCATCAGCGTCAGCCTGCCCATCTTGGCGGCGTTGATCCTGCTGGCCTTTCCCGGGTCGGTGCCCGCGGCGGTGGTGGCGGTGGCGGTGCTCGGCCTCTCCGTGGGCGGCGAGTACGACGCCATCATCTACCTGTGTTCGCGGTTCTTCGGCATGCGCAATTTCGCCGCCCTGTTCGGCTGGATCGCCTCGGGGCTGCTGGCGGGCATGGGGCTGGGCCCGGTGCTGGCGGGGTGGATCCACGACCGCTGGGGCTCCTACGAGATGTTTTTGGTCGCGGTGATTCCCATGGGCCTGCTGGCGGGGCTGATGATCGCCACCCTCGGCAAATACCCCCGCCACGTCGAGCGCCCGGGCTGAGGGGGATTATCCCGCCGCTATCCTCCCCAACGGAAAGCCCGTCCATGCGCCTCGCCCTTGCCGACCTCGCCACCCTTGTCGTCTACCTCGCCCTGGTGGCGGCGGTGGGGCTGTATTTCTCCCGCCGCAACGACAGCACCGAGGAGTATTTCGTCGGCGGCCGCGCCTTCCCGGGCTGGGCCATTGGCCTGAGCCTCGTGGGCACCTCCATCAGTTCCATCACCTTTCTCGCCTATCCGGGGGACGCCTACAAGACCGCCTGGGCGCGCTATGTCCCCAACCTGGCACTGCCCATCGGCGCCTTCGTGGCGGCGTATTTTTTCATCCGGTTTTTCCGCCAGGGCAAGACCACCACCGCCTATGAATACCTGGAAAAGCGCTTCGGCCCGTCCATCCGGGTGTACGCGGCCCTCGCCTTTATCTGCGCCCAGCTGGTGCGGATCAGCATCATCCTCTATCTGCTTGCGCTGCTGGTGCGCGAGCTGACGGGCCTCGACGTTACCCTGTGCATCGTCCTCGCGGGGGTGTTCGTGGGGCTCTATACCATCGTCGGTGGCTTCGACGCGGTGATCTGGACCGACGTGATCCAGACCCTGGTGCTGCTGGTGGGGGGCGCCCTGTGCCTCTACGTGGTGGTGGACCTGCTGCCCGGCGGCCTCGACCAGGTGTTCAGGGTGGCGGCGGCCCACGACAAACTGAGCTTCTCCGACTTGAAGGACGGCCAGCTGCAACCCCTGGCATGGGGCTTTGGCCTCAGCGAGAAAACCGTCTCCATGCTGTTTCTGATGGGGCTGATCAGCTGGCTGACGGAATACACCGCCAACCAGAACACGGTGCAGCGCTACTGCGCCTCGAAAAGCGACCGGGAGGCCCGCAAGGCCATGCTGGTGTGCGCCCTGGCGAGCCTGCCCATCTGGGCTTTCTACATGTTCCTCGGCACCGCCCTGTTCGTGTTCTTCCAGCAGTTTCCCGCCCCGGAGGCCGCCGCCATGCTGGATGGCAGCCGCAAGGCGGAGGGCATCCTGCCGTACTTCATCATGAACCACCTGCCCACGGGCCTCGCAGGCCTGGTGATCGCCGCCGCCCTGGCCGCCGCCATGTCGTCCCTCGACTCCTCCATCAACGCCATTTCCACGGTGGGGATCGTCGATATCTACCGCCGCCACCTGCGCCCCGGCCGCAGCGACGGGCACTACCTGCGCCGCGCCTGGGTGATCGCCGCCATCACCAGCGGGCTGATGATCATGGGGGCGGTGGTGCTGTCCCGGGCCCACACCACCACCCTGCAGGATGCCTCCGTCATTCTCACCTCGCTGCTCGGGGGCGGGTTGCTCGGCATGTATCTGCTCGGCTTCTGTACCCGCCACGGGGACGCCCGGGCGGTGTGGGCGGGCATCGTCGCCACCGCGCTGTTCACCCTCTGGACCATCCTCGCCCATCGCGGCTGGCTGCCGGCGGGGCTGACCCTGCCCTTCGACCTCTACTACACCGGGCTGGTGGGCAATATCCTCATGTTCGCGGTGGGGTTTGCGGTGTCGAGCCTCTGGGGCTATCGGCGCCGGGAGCTTGCCGGCCTCACCTTCTTCAGCCCCCCGCCGCCGGCCTCCTGAGGGCCCCGGGCGCGGGGTGCGCCTTGTCAGGGCCCCGTCAGGCAGTAAGATGGCCCCTCCCGCCACCCGCCCGCGATGCCCATGCCCGAATCCCCCGCCCTCCCCAAGACCCCGCCCCCGGTGGTGGCCGTGATTGGCGCAGGCCCCGCCGGCCTGATGGCGGCGGAAGCCATCGCCGGCCAGGGCCTGGCGGTGCGTATCTACGACGCCATGCCGAGCGTCGCCCGCAAGTTCCTGCTGGCGGGGGTGGGGGGCATGAACATCACCCACGGCGAGGATTACGCCACCTTCCTCACCCGCTATGGGGCGGCCGAAAATGCGTTGCGGCCAGCCCTCGACGGCCTGCCTCCGGCGCAACTGCGGGCCTGGATCCACGGCCTTGGCATCGATACCTTCGTGGGCAGTTCGGGGCGGGTATTTCCTACGGATATGAAGGCCGCACCGTTGCTGCGCGCCTGGCTGCACCGGCTGCGGGGCCTTGGGGTGCTGTTTCATCCCCGCCACCGCTGGCTCGGGTGGGTTGACGACGACCCGGCCCGGGGCTGGCGTTTCGCGACCCCGGCGGGGGAGCGGGTCGAGGCATTCGACGCCGTGGTTTTGGCCTTGGGCGGCGCCAGTTGGCCCCGGCTCGGCTCCGATGGCGCCTGGTGCCAGGTGCTCGTCGGGGCCAGTGTGCCGGTGGCGCCCCTCGCCCCCAGCAACTGCGGGTTTGAGCTGCCCTGGAGCGCGCACCTGCGGGAGCGCTTTGCCGGCACCCCCGTCAAGCATGCGGCCCTGTCCCTCATCGATCGCCACGGCCGCCCCTGGCGCCGCAAGGGGGAATTCGTGGTGAGCGCATACGGCATCGAGGGCAGCCTGGTCTACGCCTTGAGCGCGCCGCTGCGGGACCTGCTCGCGACCGGGGCGCCGGCAACCCTCTGGCTCGACTGGCTGCCGGACACCGGCCCCCGGGAGATCGCCGAGCGCCTGCGCCAACCCCGGGGCGGCATGTCCTTCGCCAACCTGCTGCGCAAGCGCCTGCGCCTCCCACCCATCGCCGGCGCCCTGCTTCGGGAGTGTTGCCCAACCCTCGACCAGGGCGATGCCGATGCGGTCGCCGCCGCCCTCAAGGCCACGCCCCTGATGCCCCGCGCCCCCCGCCCCATCGCCGAGGCCATCAGCAGCGCCGGGGGCGTGCGCTTCGACGGGGTCGATGGGGATCTGATGCTGTCGGCCCTGCCCGGGGTATTCGTCGCCGGGGAAATGCTCGACTGGGAGGCCCCCACCGGCGGCTACCTGCTCAGCGCCTGCTTCGCCACCGGCAAGCGGGCGGGGGAGGGGGTGGTGAGGTGGCTGGCGGCGTCCGGATCGAGCGGGTAGGTTGGGCTGACGCAGGAAGCCCAACATCCCAGGCAGGCCATAGCCGTCAGGTAATACCCGCGATTCCGCATATCAGATTGCAGTTGCTGCTCCGTCGGCTCGTTGTTTTTATTTGCATCCCCGGCGTGTTTGTCCGTCCTTCAGCGATTCACTAGCGCGCCCCGTTGCGCTCCATGGCCTCGATATACTCCTCCGCCAGGCGGTGGGTTTTCATCTCCGCCAGCATGGTTCTGCCCTGGGGGTTGGTGGCGTTGATGTCGCGTCCGGCCTCGAGGAAGAATTTGATAAAGGTCGCGAAGCTTTCCGCGGTCATCCCGCGGTAGGCCTTTTCCAGCACATGGTAGTCGGCGTCGACGCCTTCCGGGGGCTGGAATTGCAGGAAGGATTGGATGCGGGCGTCGTCGAAGACTTCGCCGATGACTTTCTTTTTGTCCTTGCGTTGCGCGGTCATGGTGGAATCCGGTCAGAGCAGTTCGGTGAGTTTTTTCAGCAGGATGTCGTTGACCTGCTGGGGATTGGCCTGGCCCTTGGAGGCCTTCATGATCTGGCCGACGAAGAAGCCGAGCATCTTGGGGCGCTTGGCGTCGTCGGCGTTGCGGTAGTTGTCCACCTGGGCTGCGTTGGCGGCGAGCACCTCCGCCACCAGGGCCTCGATGGCGCCGCTGTCGGATACCTGTTTCAGGCCGCGCTTGTCGATCACGGTGTCTGGGTCGCCTTCGCCGGCCCAGATGCCCTGCAGCACTTCCTTGGCCATCTTGTTGGAGATGGTGTTGTCCTTGATGCGCAGGATCATCTGGCCGAGGTGCTCGGCGCTCACCGGGCAGTCGGCGAGGGTCTTGTCCTCGCTGTTGAGGCGCGCGGAGAGGTCCCCCATGATCCAGTTGGCGGCCAGCTTGGCGTCGCCGCAGACCTTTACCACAGCCTCGAAGTAATGGGCCATGGCGGCGTCGTCGCCGAGGATGCCTGCGTCGTAGTCGGACAGGCCGTACTGCTCGACGAAGCGCCGCTGACGGGCGTCGGGCAGTTCCGGCAGGGTCTCCCGAAGCCGTTCGATGGTGGCGTCGTCGATCACCACCGGCAGCAGGTCGGGGCAGGGGAAGTAGCGGTAGTCGTTGGCCTCTTCCTTGCTGCGCATGGAGCGGGCGGTCTTGGTGTCGCCGTTGTAGAGGCGGGTTTCCTGGATGATCTTGCCGCCGTCCTCGATCACGTCGATCTGGCGCTCCACCTCGAGCTTGATGGCTTCCTCCATGAATTTGAAGGAGTTGAGGTTCTTGGTCTCGGTGCGGGTGCCGAGTTTTTCCTCGCCCTTTTTGCGCACCGAGATATTGACGTCAAAGCGCATGGAGCCCTGGGACATGTTTCCGTCGCAGATGCCGAGGGAGGTGACGATGGAGTGCAGCTTCTTGGCGAACGCCACTGCCTCCTCGGCGCTGCGCATATCCGGCTCGGAGACGATTTCGATCAGGGGGGTGCCGGCGCGGTTGAGATCGATGCCGGTCATGCCGTGGAAGTCCTCGTGGAGGGACTTGCCGGCGTCCTCTTCCAGGTGGGCGTGGTGGATGCGCACCTTCTTGTGGCTGCCGTCCTTGAGCTGGATGTCGACCCAGCCGGGGCCGACGATGGGTTTCGCCAGCTGGGTGGTCTGGTAGCCCTTGGGCAGGTCGGGGTAGAAGTAGTTCTTGCGCTCGAACACCGAGGTCCTGCCGATCTCGGCGTTGACCGCCAGGCCAAACATGATGGCGTAGTGGAAGGCCTGTTCATTGGCCACCGGCAGGGTGCCGGGCATGGCCAGGTCGACGGCGCTGGCCTGGGTGTTGGGCTCGGCGCCAAAGGCGGTGCTGCTGCCGGAGAAGATCTTGGATTGGGTGGCCAGCTGGACGTGGACCTCGAGGCCGATAACGGTTTCCCAGCTCATGCGATGCCCTCCGGTGCCTTGTCGTGCCAGTCGGTGACTTGCTGGTATTGGTGCGCCAGGTTGAGCATCCGCGCCTCGCTGAAATAGTTGCCGACGATCTGCAGGCCCACCGGCTTGCCGTCGACGAAACCACAGGGGATGGACATGCCGGGAAGCCCCGCCAGGTTGGTGGCGATGGTGTAGATATCCTCCAGGTACATGGCCACCGGGTTGTCCCCCTTGCTGCCGAAGGGGAAGGCCGGGTTGGGGCAGGTGGGGCCGAGGATCATGTCCACCTGCTCGAAGGCGCTGACGAAATCCTGCTTGATCAGGCGGCGCACCTGCTGGGCCTTGTTGTAGTAGGCGTCGTAGTAGCCGGCGGACAGGCAGTAGGCCCCCACCAGGATGCGGCGCTTGACCTCGTCGCCAAAGCCCTCGGCGCGGGTGCGCATGTAGAGGTCGCGGAGGTCCGCGGGGTCTGCGCAGCGGTGGCCGTAGCGCACCCCGTCGAAGCGGGACAGGTTGGCGGAGGCCTCCGCCGGGGCGATTACGTAGTAGGCGGGCACCGACAGGCCGCTGTGGGGTAGGGAGATCTCCTGCACCCTGGCGCCCAGTTTTTCCAGCTCGCGGATGGCGGCCTGCACCGCCTCGGCGGTTTTGGGATTCAGGCCCGCGTCGAAATACTCCTTCGGCACGCCGATGCGCAGGCCGGCGATGCCGTCGTTCAGATTCGTGGTGTAGTCGGGGACTTCCAGGTCGAGGCAGGTGGAATCCTTGGGGTCGAAGCTGGCCATGACGTTCATCATCAGTGCCAGGTCTTCCGCGGTGCGGGCCAGGGGGCCGCCCTGGTCGAGGCTGGAGGCGAAGGCGATCATGCCCCAGCGGGACACCCGGCCGTAGGTGGGCTTCAACCCGGAGATACCGCACAGGGCCGCCGGCTGGCGAATGGAGCCGCCGGTGTCGGTGGCGGTGGACGCGGGGGCGAGGCGGGCGGCCACCGCGGCGGCGGAACCGCCGGAGGAGCCCCCGGGCACGCAGCCGGTGTCCCAGGGGTTCTTCACCGGGCCGTACCAGCTGGTCTCGTTGGAGGAGCCCATGGCGAACTCGTCCATATTGGTCTTGCCCAGCACCACCGCGCCGGCGGCGAGGAAGTTCTCCACCACCGTGGCGTTGTAGGGGGGCACAAAGTTGTCGAGCATTTTCGAGGCGCAGCTGGTGCGCACACCCTCGGTGCAGAAGATGTCCTTGTGGGCGATGGGCACGCCACAGAGGGGGTGCACGGCATCGCCGCTGGCGCGCCGGGCGTCCGCGGCGGCGGCGCTTTGCAGGGCCTCGCTGCCGGTCACGGTGATGAAGGCGTTGTAGGTGGCGTCGAGGCGCTGGATGCGGTCGAGGAAGTGGCGGGTCAGCTCGACGCTGGAGAATTCGCCACTGGCGAGGCCGGCGCTCAGTTGCGCGAGGGTCTTGTCATGCATGGGGGTTACCAGATCCTGTGGAGGAAATCCTGCTGGGAGTCGCGGTGGGGCGGGGCTGGCCGGGGGTTACTCGATGACCTTGGGCACCAGGTAGAGGCCGTTCTCGGTGGCCGGGGCGATGGCCTGGAAGGCGTCGCGGCGGTTGGGCTCGGTGACGGTGTCGGGGCGCAGGCGCTGCACCGCGTCGAGGGGGTGGGCCATGGGGGCGATGCCGGTGGTGTCCGCCGCCTGGAGCTGGTCCACCAGCTGGAGCACGTTGCCAAGGCTCGTCAGGGTGGCGGTGATGTTCTCTTCGCTGATCTGGATGCGAGCGAGTTCCGCCAGCTTTTCAATGTCCGATCGTTGGATTGTCATGGTATGATTCCCGTCTTTTTAACAGGGCCAGTGGGCGCAGGTGTGGCCCTTCAGGGCAGGGGCGTAACCGTAGCATATTTGCGCCTTGCCCTGAATCCCTCCGGTTGCTACAGTCGGCCCCATTTGGCTGTTTCGAGTTCGCCGCGCAGCGCGCCAAGCCGCTGCGGCGGTTATCTTTTTATACGGGAAAACCAAGTCGTATGTTTAAACGGTTGCGTGGCCTGTTCTCCAATGACCTGTCCATTGATCTGGGAACCGCCAATACTCTCATCTATGTGCGCGACAAGGGCATCGTCCTCAACGAGCCCTCGGTGGTGGCGATCCGCCATCACCAGGGGCAGAAGATCGTCGAGGCGGTGGGTGTCGAGGCCAAGCGCATGCTGGGCCGTACCCCCGGCAACATCACCGCCATCCGGCCCCTGAAGGACGGCGTGATCGCCGACTTCCAGGTCACCGAGAAGATGCTCCAGCACTTCATCAAGAAGGTCCACTCCCACAGCTTCATTCCCCCGAGCCCCCGGGTGCTGATCTGCGTGCCCGCCATGGCCACCGAGGTGGAGAAGCGGGCCATCCGCGAGTCCGCCTTCAGCGCCGGCGCCCGCGAGGTGTACCTGATCGAGGAGCCCATGGCGGCGGCCATCGGCGCCGGCCTGCCGGTGGAGGAGGCCTGCGGCTCCATGGTGGTGGATATCGGCGGCGGCACCACCGAGATCGCCATCCTGTCCCTCAACGGGGTGGTGTTCTCCGACTCGGTGCGGGTGGGGGGTGACCGCTTCGACGAGGCGATCTCCAACTTCGTGCGCCGCAAGTACGGCAGCGTGATCGGCGAGAGCACCGCCGAGCGCATCAAGATGGAGATCGGCAGCGCCTACCCGGGCACCGAGGTGCGGGAGATCGACGTGCGCGGCCGCAACCTGGCGGAGGGAGTGCCGAAGAGCTTCACCCTCAACAGCGACGAGATCCTCGAAGCCCTGCAGGAGCCCCTGGCGGCCATCGTCCAGTCCCTCAAGCGGGTGCTGGAGCAGTCGCCGCCGGAGCTGGCCTCCGATATCGCCGAGACCGGCATCGTGCTCACCGGCGGTGGCGCCCTGCTCAGGGATATCGACCGCCTGCTCAGCGCCGAGACCGGCCTGCCGGTGATCGTCGCCGACGAACCGTTGAACTGCGTGGCCAAGGGCGGCGGCAAGGCGCTCGACATGATGGACAAGCGTCACCTGGATGTGATGTCCAGCTGACCGTCCGACGAGAAGGGGTGTTGCCATCAAGAGACTCTTTACCTCTGGCCCCTCGTCGGCGATCAAACTGCTGGTGCTCGGCCTCGTCGCCCTGAGCCTGGTGGCGGTGGACACCCTCACCGACTGGCTCGATCCCGTCACCGCCCGTCTCGGCCAGGTGTCCCTGCCCCTGCAATGGATCACCGCCGTGCCCGGCCGGCTCGGGGAGTGGGGCGACGAGGCGCTGCTGTCCCGGGTGGAATGGGACAACGAGAACGCCCGCCTGCGCCAGGAATTGCTGGTCTACAGCGGCCAGTTGCAGCGCATGGCGGCGATCTCCGCCGAGAATGCCCGCCTGCGCAGCCTGCTGAGCGCCACCGAGCTGCTCAAGGACAGGGTGCTGGTGGCGGAGCTGATCGGCGTCTCCACCGACCCCCTTACCCACACCATCACCATCAACCGGGGCGCCGTCGACGGTGCCTACCAGGGCCAGCCGGTGCTCGACGACCGGGGGCTGATGGGCCAGGTTATCGCCGTCGGCGAGCACGCCAGCACGGTGCTGCTGATCACCGACAACAACCACGCTCTGCCGGTGCAGGTGATCCGCAACGGGGTGCGGGCCATCGCCGAGGGGCGCGGGGATTTCCGCCGCCTGCAGCTGCGCTTCGTGTCCCCCACGGTGGATATCAAGGAGGGCGATCACCTGGTCAGTTCCGGCCTTGGCGGTCGCTTCCCGGTGGGCTATCCGGTGGGCACCGTGCTCGACATCCACCGCGACCCCGGCCAGCCCTTCCTCACCGTCGAGGTGGAGCCCGCCGCGAACCTGGAGCAGAGCCGCCACCTGCTGCTGGTGTTCTCCGAGGTGGAGAGCTTCGCCAGCGAGGTACCGCCACCCCCGGCGGATCCGCTCCCCGACCCCGAGACCAACCCCGCGGACGACCGGGCCGGCGATGACTAGATCGGTCGTCTCCCTCGCCTTCCTGCTCAGCCTGCTGGGCGCCTACACCCTGCACTTCCATCCCCTCCGGGGGGAGCTGACCCACTGGCGCCCGCTGCTGGTGTTCCTGGTGGCCATCTACTGGCTGCTGCGGGAACCCCATCGCCTGGGGCTCGGTTTTGCCTGGCTGGTGGGTCTTGGCCTCGATATCCTCGCCGGCGGCATCCTCGGCCAGCGGGCCCTGGCGCTCTTGGTGTGCGCCTACCTGCTGGAGCTGGCCGGCGAGCGCCTGCGCCACTTTTCCCTGTGGCACCAGCTGCTGGTGGTGGCGCCCCTGGCGGTGATCTACCAGCTGGTGGTGATCGTGGTCTACCTGCTGGCGGGCAAGGACGCGGACAGCTGGCGGATGTTCTTCCCGGTATTGACCACCCTGCCCCTGTGGCCCCTGCTGGCGGGAGCGCTCAACCGCCTCCAGCCGCCGGAATGAGGAGCGCCCGGCACCCGCCGGGCCCGTGACAGCAACGACGCCGGGCCCCCGGCACAGGATTTCCATGGCAGACAGCGCCCATTTCATCCTCGCCTCCGCCTCCCCCCGGCGCCGCGACCTGCTGGCCCAGATCGGCGCCCGCTTTCGGGTCGCCGCCGTGGATCTCGACGAGACGCCGCTGCCCGGCGAGGCCCCGGAGGATTACGTGGGCCGCCTCGCCCGCGCCAAGGCCGCCGCCGGCAGTGCCCTCTTTCCCGACCTGCCGGTGCTCGCCGCCGACACCACGGTGACGGTGGACGGTCGACCGATGGGCAAGCCGGCGGATGAAGAGGAAGCGGTGGCCATGCTGATGGCCCTGTCCGGCCGCGCCCACAGTGTTCACACGGCGGTGGCCATGGTCCAGGGGGAGCGCGGGGCGCTGCGCCACAGCCATACCCGGGTGCGCTTTCGCCCCCTCGACCCGAGGGAGTGCCGCGCCTACTGGCGCACCGGGGAGCCCGCCGACAAGGCCGGGGGCTACGCCATCCAGGGCCTCGGCGCGGTCTTTGTCGAGGCCATCGAGGGCAGCTATTCCGGGGTGGTGGGGCTGCCTTTGGCGGAAACCTGGGAACTGTTACAGTTGTTCGCCATCCCCTGCTGGTACATGGACGCCCCCCGATGAGTTCGGAAATTCTGGTCAATATCACCCCCATGGAAACCCGGGTCGCGCTGGTGGAAAACGGCGTGGTCCAGGAGGTGGCGGTGGAGCGCGCGCGGCGGCGGGGCATCGTCGGCAATATCTACAGGGGCAAGGTGGTGCGGGTGCTGCCGGGGATGCAGGCGGCCTTCGTCGACATCGGCCTCGCCCGGGCGGGCTTTCTCCACGCCGACGACATCGTCGCCGCCCCCTGGCTGGAGCGGCCCGCCAACGGCGGTGGCACGGACATCCGCCAGCTGGTGCGGGAGGGCCAGATGGTGGTGGTGCAGGTGATCAAGGACCCGATCGGCAGCAAGGGAGCGCGCCTTACCTCGCGGCTGTCGGTGTCGTCCCGCTACCTGGTGTACATGCCCGACGTGAGCCATGTGGGGGTGTCCCAGCGCATCGATACCGAGGAGGAGCGGGAGCGCCTGCGGCGGCTGCTGGCGGAGGCCCTGGCGGAATTGCCGGGCACCGACCCCGGCGCCCCCGATGCCCGCCACGGCTATATCCTGCGCACCGTGGCGGAGGGCGCGAGCCTCGACGAGATTCGCGGCGACCTGGACTTTCTCCACCGCCTCTGGGGGCTGGTCCAGGAGCGCATCAAGGCCGCCCGGGACATCAGCTGCCTCTACGAGGACCTGCCCCTGTCCCTGCGCACCCTGCGGGACATGCTGCGCCCGGAGGTGGAAAAGGTGCGGGTGGACTCCCGGGAGGTGTTCGCCGCCATGGTGGCCTTTGCCGAGCAGATCAATCCGGAGATGGTGCCGCTGCTCGAGCACTACCCCGGGGAGCGGCCGTTGTTCTACCTCTACAGCGTCGAGGACGAGATCAACCGCGCCCTGGCCCGCAACGTCCAGCTCAAGTCCGGCGGCTACCTGGTGATCGACCAGACCGAGGCGATGACCACCGTGGACGTCAACACCGGCGCCTTCGTCGGCCACAGCAACCTCGAGGAGACCATCTTCAAGACCAACCTGGAGGCCGCCACCGCCATTGCCCGCCAGCTGCGGCTGCGCAACCTGGGGGGCATCATCATCATCGACTTCATCGACATGACCGACCCGGAGCACCGCCGCCAGGTGCTGCGCACCCTCGAAAAGGCCCTGGAGCGTGACCGCGCCAAGACCGGCATCACCACCGTGTCCCAGTTGGGGCTGGTGGAAATGACCCGCAAGCGCACCAGCGAGAGCCTCGGCCAGATCCTCTGCGAGCCCTGCCCGGTGTGCGAGGGGCGGGGCCGCCTCAAGTCGCCGGAGACGGTGTGCTACGACATCATGCGGGAGATCCTGCGGGAATCCCGCGCCTTCGAGTGCGAGCGCATCCTGGTGCTGGCGTCCCAGGTGGTGATCGACCGCCTGCTGGACGAGGATTCCTCCAATGTGGCGGACCTGGAAGAGTTCATCGGTCGCCCCATCCAGTTCCGGGTGGAGACGCTCTACTCCCAGGAGCAGTACGACATCATTCCGGTGTAGGGCCAGACAGTGACCATGTGGCGCATGACGGGTTGGGTGCTCAACAGGCTGTGGCTCCTGGCCGCGCTGCTGATCATTGCCCTCGCCATCCTGGTGGCCGCCGGGCGGGAGCTGCTGCCGGTGGCGAGCCGCTACCAGACCGAGCTCAACGCCTGGCTGTCGGCCCGGGCGGGCCTGGCCATCAGTACCGAGAGCCTGCGCGGGGAATGGTCGGGCCTGTCGCCGCGCCTCACCGCCCGGGGGCTGGTGATCGCCGACCCCGCCAGCGGCGAGACCGCCATCACCGTGGAGCGGGCCACCGCCGAACTCGACCTGCTGCAAAGCCTCGCCACCCTCAGCCCGGTGTGGGAGGGCCTGGTGGTGGAGAACGCCCGCGCCACCCTGGTCGAGGATGGCAACGGCGCCTGGTGGCTGGCGGGCCATCCCCTGGCGGGGGGCGATGGCCGGACGCTGGCCTACCTGCGCAAGGCGCTGTTCGCCACCGGCTACCTGCGGCTCGACGGCGCCACCCTCGACCTGCGCTTCTACTCCGGCACCGTCGCCACGGCCCGGGCCCCGGAGGTGCGCATCGACAACGGTGGGGGTTTTCACCGCACCCTGGCCCGGGTCGCCCTCGGTGACGATGGCGCGGAGGCGGCGCGGATCATCATCGAGGGCACCGGCGCCGGCGGCGACTTCGCCGGCAGCGGCTTCGTGCAGTTGAAGCGCCTGGGTCTCGACCCCAATCTCGGCGCCATCGCCCGGCGCTGGTTCCCCGAGCAGGCGGCCCGGGTGGGGGACATCGACACCGACATCGACCTCAGCCTCTGGTTCGACTGGCGGGACGGCAGCCTGGTGAACGGCCACGGCACCCTCGCCGCGGCGGAAATCCCCCTCGCCTGGGTGGCGGACGCGGGATCGCTGCGCAACGTCGCCGCCGAGGTCACCGCCTGGTACCAGCCGGGGGAGGACTGGGGCCTGCGCCTCCAGAACCTGCGGGGCGACTGGGGCGCGGAGGCGCTGCCGCCCCTCAGCCTCGAATTCCGCCAGCGGGTGGGGCGGCGCTGGGGGGAGCTGGACCTCAGGGTGGACCGGCTCGACCTGGCGGCGACCCACCAGCTGCTGGCGCGCACCGATCTGCTCGGGGAGCGCCTCGCCGCCGTGCTCGCCGAGTTGAATCTCCGGGGTGCCATCGCCCCCCTGCTCATCGACCTGGATCTGTCCGGCGAGCGCCCGGGGGTGGCGGTCAGCGGCAACCTGCGGGATGTCGCCCTTGACGCCTGGCGGGGGGCGCCGGCGGCCCGCCACGTCAATGGCTATTTCGCGGCGCGCAATACCGCGAGCGGCCTGGCGGGGCTGGTGGAGCTGGACAGCCCCGAGGGCTTCGCCATGCACTACCCCCAGGTGTACGAGGACTTCATGCCCTACGGCGCGGTGCGCGGGCGCCTCGACTGGCAGTGGTTCCGCGACAGCCACCGGGTGCGGGTCAACAGCGGCCCCATTGCCATCGCTGGCGAGGAGGGGCGGGGCACGGCCCATCTTTCCCTCGACCTGCCCACCCGCAAGGGGGCCTTCGAGCCGGAGATGAACCTGATGGTGGCGCTGCGGGACAGCGACGCCCGCTTCGTCGACCGCTACCTGCCGAAGGTTCTCAAGCCCGAACTCGCCCGCTGGCTCGACCGGGCCATCGGCACCGGGCGGATCCCCGAGGCGGGGTTCATCTGGCGCGGCTCCCTGATGAAGGCCAACCACCGGGGGCGCACCCTGCAGGTCTACGCCCGGGTGGCGGATGCCACCCTCGACTACCAGCCGGGCTGGCCGGCCCTGGGGGAGGTTTCCGCCACCCTGCTGGTGGACGACACCGCCGTCGACGTCTGGGCCGACGGCGGCCTGGCGGGTGCGGCGGTGATCGACAGCGCGCGGGCGCGGCTGCGCCCCGATCCCGCCGGCGGCTCCCTGCTGCGGGTCAGCGGCGCGCTGCGGGCCGACGCCGGTGAGGGCCTCGCCATCCTGCTGGCGTC
The DNA here is from genome assembly GCA_034717695.1 of Pseudomonadota bacterium. Classification (GTDB taxonomy): domain Bacteria; phylum Pseudomonadota; class Gammaproteobacteria; order Pseudomonadales; family Porticoccaceae; genus NAT127. The sequence goes on along the minus strand of JAYELS010000005.1, from coordinate 99,210 downwards.
CCCCGTCGGGAAGCGCCTCGACGCCCTGCGGCCCTGGCAGTTGAGCGGTGCCAGCGCCGTTGCCCTCGACCTCGCCATTCCCCTCGGCGCACCGCGGGAGCGCCAGCGCTACGACGTGACGGTGACCCTGGCGGACGGCCACCTGACCCTGCCCGGCAGCGCCGTGGACATCGAAGCCATCGCCGGCGACATCAGCTACAGCCTCGCTGGCGGCCTCGCCGCCGACGCCCTCACCGGGCGCTTTCGCGGCCAGCCCCTGACGGGCACCATCGCCAGCGACGGGGAAGGTACCCGGGTCAACCTCGCCGGCGAATTCAGTGCCGCCGACTTCGCCGAGTTCCTGAGCGGCCACGCAGGACGGCTCACCGGCACCACGCCGGTCACCGCCACCCTGCTGATCCCCGCCGCCCGGGGCGAGCCGCCGAGCCTTGGCCTTGACTCCGATCTCGAGGGCATCGCCATCGACCTGCCCGCGCCCTTCGGCAAGGGCGCCGACGAGGGGCGCCCGGTGACGGCTCGGCTGGAGTTCGAGGGCGACCTCATCCGGGCGGAGGCGCGCATGGCGGCGCTGCTCGCCGCCCGCTGGCAGCTTCGCGACGGGGAATTCCGCCGGGGCGCGATCGACCTGTCGGGGAAAGTGCCCCCCCTGCCCCTCGGCCGGGGGCTGGTGATCGGCGGCACCCTGCCGCGCCTCGACTGGAGCGAGTGGCGCGACCTGCTGGCGGAGGGGGGCGGTGCCCCGGAGGGGCTGCAAACCTACCACCCATCCCTCGACCTGGACATCGGCGAGCTGCTGCTGGAGAACGTCAACCTCGGTGAAACCTCCCTCGCCGGCACCCTGGAGCGGGACAACCGCTGGCGCCTGCGCATCGACAGCGCCCAGGTCGCCGGGGAGGTGCTCACCGGCGGGGAGCGCACCACCCTGCGCCTCGACTACCTGCACCTGCCGAAGCTCCGGGAGGACGCCGATGCCGCCCCGGTGGAGGCGGGTGCAGTTGCCGAGGGCGACGAGGCGGAGGGCTATCTGGACAGGCTCTCCCCCCGGGACATTCCCGCCCTCGATTTCGCCGCCGAGCGCATCACCCTCGGGGAGCGGGAACTGGGCAGCCTCGCCTTCCTGTCGTCCCCCGTCCCCGACGGGGTGCGCTTCGACGCCATCGCCGGTACCCTCGGGGGCATCTCCCTTGCCAGCGGCGAGGGGGCGGAGCCCGCCGAACTCGAGTGGCGGGAGCGGGACGGCGTTCACCACAGCCGCTTCACCGGCACCCTCAGCCTCGCGGACTTCGCCGCCACCCTGGAGAACTGGTCCCTGCCCCGGGTGCTCGACAGCAAGGACGCCGCCTTTCACCTGGAGCTGGCCTGGGCGGAGCGACCCTGGGAATTCTCCGCCGCCATCCTCGACGGCCACATCGGCATCGACCTGGAGGACGGCCAGTTCAACCGCGCCACGGGGGTGCCCACGAATACCTTCCTGCGGCTTGTCAGCCTGCTCAACTTCGATACCTGGCTGCGCCGCCTGCGCTTCGACTTCACCGACCTGTTCAACCAGGGGGTGAGCTTCGACCAGCTGCGGGGCGGGCTCGCCTTCGAGCGCGGCACCCTGCGTTTCGACGAACCCATCGTCGCCGCCATGCCCTCCGGCAAGATTCGCCTGCTGGGCAGCGCCGACATCGTCAACGAGCAGCTGGACGCCCGTCTGGTGGCCACCCTGCCGGTGGGCACCAACCTGCCCTGGGTGGCGGGGGTGCTGGGGGGGCTGCCCGCCGCCGCCGGGGTGTACCTCACCGGCAAGCTGTTCAAGAAGCAGGTGGACCAGCTGTCGAGCCTCAGCTACCGGGTGACCGGTTCCTGGGACGATCCGGACCTCGAAGTGGACAAGATCTTCAGCGACAAGACCGACCTGGAGGAGCCCCGCCAATGAAAGCCGCCGTCATCCAGATTCGCGGCGACCAGGGCCTTGACGGCAACCTGGCCGCCTGTGCCCGCTGGCTGGCGGGGGCCGCCGCGGCCGGGGCGCGCCTCGCCGTGCTGCCGGAGAACTTTGCCTACTACGGCTGCCGCGAGCTGGCGGCGGCGGGCCGGGCGGAGGCCACCCCGGCAGGCCCGGCGCGGGGCTTTCTCGCCGCCGAGGCCCGCCGCCACGGCCTGTGGATTCTGGGGGGCACCCTGCCCATCGCCGCCGCCGACGATCCGCGCCCCTTCGCCGCCTCCCTGCTGGTGTCCCCCGCGGGTGAGGAAGTGGCCCGCTACGACAAGATCCACCTCTTCGACGTGGACGTGGCGGAAACCGGCCGCCAGTACCGGGAATCCGCCGAGTATCGCCCCGGGGACCGGGTGGTGGTGGCGGACACCCCGGCGGGCCGCCTCGGCCTCAGCGTCTGCTACGACCTGCGCTTTCCCGAGCTCTACCGGGAGCAGTCCCGCCAGGGGGCGGAGATCCTCGCCGCCCCCTCCGCCTTCACCGCCGCCACCGGCCGCGCCCACTGGGAGCTGCTGCTGCGGGCCCGGGCGGTGGAAAACCTCTGCTATGTGGTGGCCGCCAACCTCGCCGACCGGGATCACCCCGCGCGGCCCACCTGGGGCGGTTCCGCCATCGTCGACCCCTGGGGCACGGTGCTCGCCAGCCTCGACAACGACGAGGGCTTTGCCGTCGCCGACATCGATCTCGCCCACCTGCGGGCACTGCGGGCGCGCATGCCGGTGCACCGCCACCGGCGCCTCTAGGGGCGGCTCGATTCGGGGCGGCGCGGCGCCGCCGGGGACCTATACTTGGCGGGACACCCCTGCAAGGAGAGCTGCCCATGAAACGCATCGTCATCTGTGCCGACGGCACCTGGAACCGCCCCGAGGAAGACCTTTCCAAGGATCACCCCACCAACGTCCTCAAGCTCGCCCGCGCCGTCGACCCCCTGGGCTCCGGCGGCGTGGGCCAGCAGGTGTTCTACGACTGGGGCATCGGCTCCTACCACGACGCGGTGATCGGCGGCGCCACCGGCAAGGGCCTCCACAAGAACGTGATGGACGACTACCGCTACCTCGTCCAGAACTACTCGCCAGGGGACCAAATCTTCCTGTTCGGCTTCAGCCGCGGCGCCTACACCATCCGCAGCCTGTGCGGGATGATCTACAACTGCGGCATCCTCAAGCGCCCCGACGCCCGGCTGATCCAGGCCGCCTTTGACCTGTACAAGAGTCCCCGCAAGGACTGCCACCCGGACGGCGAAGAGTCCCTGGCGTTCCGCGCCGCCCATTCCCACCCGGACCGCACCATCGCCTTTGTCGGTGTCTGGGATACGGTGGGGGCCCTCGGCATTCCGTTTTCGTTCCTCGGCCTTCTGGAAAAGAAGGACGAGTTCTACGACACCAAGATCGGCCCCAACGTGCGGATCGCCCGCCACGCCCTCGCCATCGACGAGCTGCGGTCCGATTTCGAGCCCACGGTGTGGGACCCGCGCCCGGGCCTCGACCTCAGGCAGCTGTGGTTTGCCGGGGCCCACAGCAACGTGGGGGGCAGCTATGCCCCGGATGGGGATGGCGGGTTGCTGTCGGACATTCCCCTCAAGTGGATGCTCGACGAGGCGGCAGCGGCGGGGCTCGCCATCGAACCCCACCTGCCGGCGGCGCTGCGGCCCGTCCCCACCGCCACCCTGCACCGGTCCCGCAAGCACATCTACCGCTCCAAGCCGCGCTTTTACCGCCCCATTGCCCACCTCCGGGCGCCACTCTCCATCCACCCGTCGGTGAAGGCCCGCTGGGATGCCGACCCGGGCTATCGACCGAAAAACCTCGCCGCCCACCTGGAGAGCCACGGCTGGGGCACGCTGCTGCCCTGATGGCGCGCCGCCAGGGGCCCGGCGGGGCTCGCCTTGTTACCCGCCGGCGCCTTGGCTAAGATAGCGGCCTCATTTCCCACAGCGTTTCCCCTATGTCCATTTTCGATTTTGCCGACGGTCGCGAAGGCTACTACGGCGAGTACGGCGGCACGTTCCTGCCGGAAATCCTCGCCGCCACCATCGAGGAGTTGCAGGACTGCTTCGCCAAGGCCAGGCAGGACCCGACTTTCTGGCAGGAATACGTGGACCTGCTGCAGAGCTATTCCGGGCGACCCACCCCGGTGACTCACCTGGCCAACCTGTCGAAGCAGCTGGGGGGGGCGCAGATCTACGTCAAGCGCGAGGATCTCAACCACACCGGTTCCCACAAGATCAACAACGTGCTGGGCCAGGGCCTGTTGTGCAAGCGCCTGGGCAAGACCCGGGTGATCGCCGAGACCGGCGCCGGCCAGCACGGCTACGCCACCGCCACCATGGCGGCGCGCTTCGGCTTCGACTGCACCATTTACATGGGCGCCGTTGACGTGGCCCGCCAGCGCCCCAACGTGTTCTGGATGGAGCGCATGGGGGCCAACGTGGTGGCGGTGGAGGACGGCCAGAAGACCCTCAAGGACGCCATCAACGAGGCGCTCCGGGACTGGGTCACCAACATGGCGGACACCCACTACGTGCTCGGCACCGCCTGCGGGCCGCACCCCTTCCCGGAGATGGTGAGCTACTTCCAGTCCATCATCGGCAAGGAGGCCCGGGAGCAGATCGTCAAGGTGGCCGGCAAACTGCCCGACCGGGTCTACGCCTGCGTCGGCGGCGGCTCCAACGCCATCGGCATCTTCCAGGGTTTTCTCGATGACAGCGGCGTCGAACTGGTGGCCTGCGAGGCCGGCGGCCACGGCCCCGGCTCCGGCATGCACGCGGCGCGGCTGGCCTACCCGGACGCATCGGTGGGTGTGGCCCAGGGCTTTAAGACGTACTTTTTGCAGGACGACAACGGCAACATGCTGGAGACCCACTCCATCGCCGCCGGCCTCGACTACATCGGCGTCAACCCCATCCTGGTGCACCTGTGGGAGAACGACAAGGTGCGCTTCACCGCCGCCACCGACGAGGAAGTGCGCGAGACCCTGAAGCTGGTGATGCGCAGCGAGGGCCTGATCCCCGCCCTGGAGAGCACCCACGCCTTCGCCAAGGCCATCGAGGAGGCGCCGAAAATGGGCCGGGACGAGGTGATTCTCATCAACCAGTCCGGCCGCGGCGACAAGGACATCTTCACCATCGCCGATGCCCTGGACGATCGCAAGTGGAAGGAATTCATCGCCAAGAAAGCCGCGGAATACGGAGCGTAAATCAGTGGGCCTGGAACAATACCTGCGCGAGCGCAAAGCACACAAAGACCTGCTGATCATGACCCACGTGGTCTGCGGCTATCCCTCTTTCGAGGACAACTGGGCGGAACTGGAAATCATGGCGGAGTTCGGCGTCGACATCGTCGAGCTGCAATTCCCCTTCTCCGAGCCGAGCGCCGATGGCCCGCTGTTCGTGCGGGCCAACGAGCTGGCCCTGAAGCGGGGCGTCACCCCCGCCGACTGCTTCGCCTTCATGAAGAAGGTGAGCGATCACTTCCCCTTCAAGGTGTTGATGATGGGCTACTACAACACCGCCTTCAAAATGGGCGCCGAGACATTTCTTGAGCGCTTGAAGGACGCCGGCGGCTGCGGCTACATCCTCCCCGACCTGCCGGTGGACGAAGCTCGGCAACTGCACGGGTTGTCGGAAAAATACGACCTCGCCCCGGTGGTGCTGATGACCCCCACCAGCACCGACCGCAACCTTGCAAAGCTCGGCGCTGCCGCCCGGGGCATGGTCTACGCCGTGGCCCGCAAGGGCGTCACCGGCTCCAAGACCGACATGGGCGAGGAGCTCGACCGCTTCCTCGCCCGCTGCCGCCAGTACACCGACCTGCCCATCGGCGTCGGCTTCGGAGTCAGCGGCAAGGAGGATATCGACTTCCTGCGGGGCCGCGCCGATATGGCGATCATCGGCACCGCGGCCCTGCGGGCCTGGGAGGAGGGGGGCGCCGAACAGCTGCGGGGGTTCTTCGCCCGGCTCGGAATCTGAGCCCAGGGGGCGAGGGCTCCGCTAGCCCCGTCGAGGCCGCAAGGTAAAAAAAGGTAAGCAAGCCGGGAGCGGCCGCACCCCGGTAGTAGAATCCTCGTTCCCTTGCCAGGCGGGAGTCCGCACCTTGTCGAAGAAGCTTGTCGTTGCCCTCGCCGTTGCCGCCGCCCTGATCGCCGCCTACCTGTTGCTCTCCCCCGCCGGGCAAGCCCCCGCCGCGCGGCCCGGCGGCGCCGCTCCCGCTCCCCTGGTGCGCACCGCCCCCGCCCGGGAGGAATCCTTCACCGACAGCATCGAGGCCCTCGGCACCATCCGCGCCGACGAGGCGGTGGAGATCACCGCCAATGTCTCCGCCAAGGTGATCGCCGTCCACTTCAACGACAATCAACGGGTCGACGCCGGCGCCCTGCTGGTGGAGCTCGACGGCGCCAGCGCCGCGGCGCGCCTCCGGGAGGCGGAGGTGGTGGCCCGGGACGACCGGCGCCTGCTGGACCACTACCAGGCCCTCGACAGGACCGCCGCGGTGTCGAAGACCCTGCTGGAGGAACAGCGCGCCAAGGCCGAGGCCAGCGCCGCCCGGGTCGCCGAGGCCCGGGCCGAGCTCGAGGACTTCACCATCCGCGCGCCCCTGGCCGGCGTGCTCGGCACCCGCCGGGTGAGCCCGGGCTCCCTGGTGAGCCCCGGGACCCCGGTCACCACCCTCGACGCCATCGCCGCCCTCCGGGTCGATTTCACCGTGCCGGAGCGCTGGCTGAGCCAGCTGGCCCCGGGCCAGGTCGTCCGCGCCGCCTCCGTCGCCTACCCCGGGCGGGTGTTCGAGGGCCGGGTGGCCAGCATCGGCTCGCGGATCGATCCGGTCACCCGGGCGGTGCCGGTGATTGCCGCCCTCGACAACAGTGATCGGCTGCTGCGCCCCGGCATGTTGCTCGACATTGCCCTGCTCGGCGAGCCGCGCCCGGTGCGGGTGGTGTCGGAGCAGGCGCTGATGCGGGAGGGGCCGGCGCTGTTCGTCTATGTGGTCGACGGCGACGGCCGGGTGGAGCGCCGCGCCGTCGCCATTGGCCAGCGCCGCCCGGGGCTGGTGGAGATCGTCGAGGGGCTCGAGCTGGGGGAGCGGGTGATCATCGAAGGTGCCCAGAAGGTGCGCGAGGGCACGGTGGTGCGGATGGCTGACGACGGAGTCTCCTGACCATGCTGCTTTCGGACATCGCCGTCAAGCGCCCCACCTTGGCCATCGTCGCCAACGCCCTGCTCCTGGTGTTCGGCATCCTGGCGTTCACCAACCTGCCCCTGCGCCAGTACCCCGACGTCGATCCCCCCATCGTCGGCATCGACGTCACCTACCGGGGCGCCTCGGCGGAAATCGTCGACACCAAGGTGACGCGCCTGCTGGAGGATCAGCTGAGCGGCATCGAGGCGATCCGCTACATCGACTCGGTGAGCAGCGATGGCGCGGCGCGCATCACCATCGAATTCGAGATCGAGCGGGATGTGGAGGCGGCGGTCAACGACGTGCAGCAGGCCATCGGCCGGGTCATGCCCCAGTTGCCGGCGGAGATCGACGCGCCCCGGGTGCGCAAGGCGGATGCCAACGCCAACCCCATCATGTGGTTCAACCTGACCAGCGATCGCCTCAACGAGCTGGAGCTCTCCGACTACGCCCGCCGGGTGATCGTCGACCGCCTCTCGGTGGTGGACGGGGTGGCCCTGGTGATTGTCGGTGGCGAGCGGGAGTACGCCATGCGGCTGTACCTCGACCGCCGCAAGCTGGCCGCCCGCCAGCTCACCGTAACCGACGTGGAGGATGCCCTGAGGGCCGAGAATGTCGAGCTGCCCGCCGGCCGCATCCAGTCCGACTGGCGCAATTTCAGCGCCCGCATCAGCCGCATCTACCAGTCCCCCGAGGATTTCGCCAGGCTGGTGATCAAGCGCGGCGATGACGGCCACCTGGTGCGCCTCGGCGAGGTGGCGGATATCTCCCTCGCCGCCGCCGATGACGAAAACCTCTTTCGCCGCGATGGCGTCAGCATGATCGGCCTTGGCATCGTCAAGCAGAGCCAGGCCAACACCGTGGAGGTGGCGGAGCGCGCCCGGGCGGAGGTGGCGCGGATCAACCCCCTGTTGCCGGAGGGCATGACCATCGAGCGCAGCGGCGACACCTCGGTGTTCATCGCCGCCGCCATCGAGGAGGTCTACACCACCCTCGCCATCGCCATGGTGATGGTGGTGCTGGTGATCTACCTGTTCCTCGGCAATGTCCGCGCCACCCTGATCCCGGCGATCACGGTGCCCATCTCCCTGGTGGCGTCGTTCATCTTCGTCGCCCTCATGGGCTTTAGTATCAACATCCTCACCCTGCTGGCGCTGGTGCTGGCCATCGGCCTGGTGGTGGACGATTCCATCGTCATGCTGGAGAACATCTACTCCCGCATCGAGCAGGGCGAGCCGCCGATGCTGGCGGCCTATCGCGGCGCCCGCCAGGTGGGCTTCGCCATCGTCGCCACCACCCTGGTGCTGATCGCGGTGTTCCTGCCCTTGATGTTCCTCGAGGGCAATATCGGCCGGCTGTTCACCGAGTTCGCCCTGACCATCGCCGCGGCGGTGGGCATTTCCAGTTTCGTCGCCCTTACCCTCTCTCCGGTGCTCTGCTCCCTGCTGCTGAAGAACCGCCCCGCCGCCAGCCACGGCTTCATCGACGGCCCCATGGCGGCAATGGAGAAGGGCTACAACCGGGCGCTGCGGGCCGAGGGCAAGTCGCTGACCTTCCTCCTGTCGGTGCTGGGGGTGGCGGCGGTGGCGACCATCCTGCTCCTCGAGCGCCTGCCGGGGGAGTTCGCCCCCGAGGAGGACAGCGGCCAGATGATGATGATGTACCGGGGCCCCGAGGGCGCGAATTTCCAGCAGACCCGCAAGACCATGCTGGAAATCGAGGAGGCCGTGCTCGCCAACTTCGACGCCCTGTCCCTGGAGCGCTTCCAGTTGCGGGTGCCGTCCTTTGGCGGCAGCGGCAGCGTCAATACCGGCATGGCCTTTATCGGCTTCGTGCCCTGGGAACAGCGAGAGCAGAGCGCCATGGCGTTGCGCGGGCAGTTCTACGGGCTGCTGTCGGGGATTGCCGATGGGCGGATCTTCATCCTCAACCCCTCCGGGCTCTCCCCCCGGGGCCTCGGCCAGCCGGTGCAGGTGGCCATCGGCGGCGACACCTACGAGGAGCTGGCGGAGTGGCGGGGGAGGATTCTCGACTACTTCCAGGACCACCCGGTACTGCGCAACGTCGACATCGATTTCGCGGTGAATGCCCAGCAGGTGGCGGTCAAGGTCGACCAGCAGCGCGCCGCGGACCTGGGGGTTTCGGTGGCCACCGTGGGCCGCACCCTGGAAACCATGCTCGGCTCCCGGGTCGTCACCACCTATCTGGAGCGGGGCGAGGAATACGACGTGATCCTCGAGGGGATGGAGACGGATTTCCGCTCCCCGGAGGATCTCAAGCAGATTTACGTGCGCTCCGACCGCAGCGGCGAACTGGTGCCCCTGGCGAGCGTGGTGCAGGTGGCGGAGCAGGGGGTGTCCCCCAACCTGCCCCGCTACAACCGCCGCCGCGCCCTGACCCTGAGCGCCGATATCGCCCCGGGCCACGCCATGGATGCCGCCATCGAGGCGGTGCGCACCATGGTGCGGGAGGAATTGCCGAGCACCGCGTCCATCGATTACAAGGGGCAGTCCCTGGAGTACATCCGCGCCAGCGGCTCGATGCTGTTCGTGTTCCTGCTCGCCATCGCCGTGGCCTACCTGGTGATGGCGGCCCAGTTCGAGAGTTTCCTCCACCCGCTGCTGATCCTGATGACGGTGCCATTGGCCACCGCCGGGGCGCTCCTCGGGCTGTACCTGACCGGGCAGACCCTCAATATCTTCAGCCAGATCGGCCTGGTGATGCTGATCGGGCTGGCCGCCAAGAACGGCATCCTGATCATCGAATTCGCCAACCAGCTGCGGGACCAGGGTCTGCCTTTCGATCAGGCCCTCTACAACGCCGCGCTGCAGAGGCTCAGGCCCATCCTGATGACGTCCCTGACCACGGTGGTGGGCGCGGTGCCGCTGCTGCTCGCCTTCGGCGCCGGCGCGGAAGCCCGCTTCGTGCTGGGGGTGGTGATCTTCTTCGGGGTGCTGGTGGCGACCCTGCTCACCCTGTTCGTGCTGCCCGCCGCCTACCTGCTGCTCGCCCGGGGCAGCAATACTCCGGGGCGGGTGGCGCGCAAGATTCGCGCCCTGGAGGAGGGGGAGTGAGTTGCAGGGTGCAGGTTCCAGGTTGCAAGGTGCAAGGTGCAAGGTGCAAGGTGCAAGGTGCAGGAAGGAAGGGTGATGTTTCCTCCGTGCACCCTGCACCCTGCACCTTGCAACCTGTAACCCTCAAGGCACGTTGGGGTATTCGAACACCTTGACCACCTTGCGGACCCCCTTGGTCTCGCTGGTCACCTTGGCCGCCCGGTTGCCTTCGTCGGGGAACACCAGGCCCATCAGGTAGACCACGCCGTTCTCCGTCACCACCTTGATCTTGCTGGAGTCGATGTCCTTGTAGGCGATCAGCTTGCTCTTCACCTTGGTGGTGAGCCAGCTGTCGCTGGCCCGGGACATCAGCGAGGTCTTCGGCAGTACCTGGATCTCGTTGTGCACCTGGCGCACCCCCTTGAAGCGCCGCGCGGTGTCGCCGGCGATGGACCGCAGGTCCTCCCGGGGCACCTGGCCGGTGAGCAGCACCACGCCGTTGTAGGCGTGGACGTTGACGTGGACCGTCTCCAGGTCGTGGTGGGCCTTGCGGATATTGACACCCACGCCGGTCTCGATCTGGAAGTCGTCCAGGTCGGTGCCGAGGGTGGTGCGGGTCGGGTCGGGCTTTATGGGCTCGTCCCTGACCTTGTGGATGATGGTGGTGCAGCCCGTCATCAACAGCAGACTGATCAGCATGGTCACCAGGGCTTTGTTCACGAATTATCCTCCAAACAGATTCACTTCGATGAGTTCGCACAGGGTAAACAGCGACAGCAGCTGGATTTCCTGGATGCGGTAGGGGTCGGCGATATCGACGCGGATCTCGATGTCCTCGCCGGTCAAGAGGGCGGAGATGTTGTTGTCGCCGGGGCCGGTGAAGGCGATCACGGTCATTTCCCGGTCGTGGGCGGTGAGGGTGGCCTGCACCAGGTTGCTGGCGTTGCTGTTGGCGCTGAACAGCACCAGCACGTCTCCGGCCCGGGACAGGGCGCGCAGCTGGCGGCTGTAGATCTCGGTGAAATTCGACTGCTGGCCGAGGCCGGTGGTGGTCACCGGGTCGCTGGACAGGCAGATGGCGGCAAACCCCGGGCGCTCGATGCGGTACTGGTTGAGCAGCAGGTAGCTGAGGGTGGAGGCCAGGGTGGCCGACAGCCCGTTGCCGCAGGTGAAGATCCGCCCCTCGGTGAGCAGTGTTTCCACCAGCAGGGAGGCGCTGCCCACGATGGGGTAGACGAGGGCCTCGCCGACGCTCATCTTGGCCTCGATGCTGTGGGTGAAGAGTTCGATTACCCGTTGTTCCATGTCACTACTCGTTGCGGCAGGCCGTTGCGGCGGGCATAGGGTGTCACCGGGCCCGCGGCTTGTCAAAAACCGGGGCGAAAGGCGTCGCGAATCCACTCCACGTGAAACGGCGGGGATTGGCCGGGCGCGGGGTGCAGGGACAGGGCATCGAAGCGGCAGGGGGGCTCCGGCCCCCGCACCTCGGTGGCGAGGTAGTGTGCGGCGGTGCGCGCCAGGCGCTGTTGCTTGCGGGGGTCGATGGAGGCGGCGCCGTCCCCGAAGCGGTGATCGGCCCGCAGCCGCACCTCGGCGAACACCAGGGTGTCCCCCTCCCGGGCGATGATGTCGATCTCCCCCTGGCGGGCGCGGAAGTTGCTGGCGAGGATGGCGAGGCCGCGGGCCTTGAGAAAGTCCCGGGCCGCGGCCTCGGCGGCGTCGCCGGGGCTGACCGTGTCGCGCCGGGCAAAGGGCAGTTTCACCGGCCGGGCGACCTCTCCCCCGCCGCCACCGTCGGCGCCACCACCACCCGGCCGTTGCTGAAGGCCGCGAGGGGCAGGGTGCGCACCACCCGGTTGCCGCTCCCCATGGCGAGGCTGCCGCTCTGGCCCTGCAGGGAGCTGTCGGGCAGCGCCCGCAGCAGCCCCAGCCACTGGTGCAGGCGGTAGGCGTCGACCCCCATGGCGAACAGGTTGCGGAACGCCGGGGCGAGGGGTTCCCCCGGTGTCAGGTCGTGGTCGGCGAGGCCGGGAATGGTCCAGGGCATGGCGGTGAACTGGATGCCGTCGAGGTCCTGGTCCTGGCTCGGGTTGGGGCTGCCGGCGTAGATGTGGGAGGTGGCGTAGACCGGCAGGTCGCTGGCGAACAGAAAGTCGAGGGTGGGCTTGAACTGGCGGCCGTGGTCGGGGTAGGCGAGCAGCAGCACCATGTCCACGTCCTTGCGGCGGCGCGGGATGTAGCTGACCTTCTTGCCGAGGGCGCCCATCAGGCGGTTGGCCCGCGCCTGGCTGTCCGCCAGCAACAGCGCGGACTGGAGAAACCCGGTGTAGTCGATCTGGCCGTTGCGGTAGGGGGAGGTGGTGAGCAGCAGGCCGCCCTTGCTCTCCCAGTGGCCGCGAAAGCTCTCGAACGCGGTGGTGCCCCAGCCGGCGTCGGGGCGGATCACCAGGGCCGAGCGGCGCCCCTCGATCCAGGCGCGGTCCGCCAGCTGGCGGGCTTCGTCGCCCACCGCGAGGCCGTACTGGTAGAGGTTGGCGTGGGGATTGGGGGTGTCGTCCACGTAATTGAGGCCGAGCACCGGCACCGGCAGGTCGGTCCGCGCCATCAGGGCCTGCAGGCGATCCTTGGCGAGGGGGCCGATCACCAGCTCGGCGCCGTCCGCCACCGCGCGGTCGTAGAGGGCGTTGATGTCGCTGTCAGCGGTATCGTGGATACGGATCACCGGCGGCTTGCCGCCACCGGCCATCGCGTCGTAGTAGGCGGCGAGGATACCGTCGCGGAGGGGCTCGGCGGCGGCGGCGAGATCGCCCCGAAGGGGCAGCAGCAGGGCGACGCTGCCCGGCAGTTCGCCCCGGGCCGCGGCCGCCTGTTGCAGGCTGGTGGGCAACAGGCGGGCCGCCGGGTGGCCGGGGTTGCCCTGGCGCCAGGTTTCGATCCGGTTCAGCTGGCGGGCGATATCCCCCTGGCCGGAGCGGGTGGCGAGGGCCAGTTGCAGCCAGCCGTTGACCGTCGGATCGCCGCCGGCGCGGACGGCGGTGCGCAGCGCCGGCTCCGGCATTTGGGAGAGGCTGTGCCAGATGCGGTCGTGAACGGCGAGGCGCTCGTCCTCGTCCTGGAGCAGCGCCGCCAGCTGGCTGTGTTCCGCCACGCTCGCCAGGTCGTCGCCGAGCAGCGCCAGCAGCTCGCCCCGCAGGCGGTGCCACTCGCGGCGCTGGGGCGCGCTCATCTCGCCGACGCTGCTCGCCAGCCGATCGTTGGCGAGCAGGCCGCGGGCCTCGAAGAAGCGCTCGTCCGCCAGGGCGAGGCGGGCGTGGAGCAGGCTGTAGTCGGCCAGGTCCGGGATGGCCAGCACCGCGGCGTTGACTTCCTTGAGGGCCGCCTCCGCCTCCCCTGGGCGGCCGTTGTCGGCGAGCAGGCGGGCGGCGCGGACACGGGTTTGATCCCGCTCCGGGGAGGCCTGGTCGGCGGCGCTCGCCAGCAGGGCGCGGGCGGACTGGATGGGGTTTTGCGCCCTCGTGTATGCTTCGTCCCTCGATGCCTCGGGCAGGGTGCCGCAGGCGGCCACCGCCAACAGGCAAAGCGCGCACAACAGGGCGCGTGACGACAACAAGGGGAGCGAGGCGCGGGTGGACAAGTCGGGAAACCTCTACGTGGTGGCGACACCGATTGGCAATCTGGGCGATATGGTACCCCGCGCCCTGCAAGTTCTCCAACAGGCGGACTGGGTGGCCGCCGAGGACACCCGCCACAGCGGGCGTCTGCTGGCCCATTTCGCCGTCACCACGCCGCTGATTGCCTACCACGACCACAGCGACGAGCGCCAGCTCAACCGCATCCTCGACCTGCTCGGCGCCGGCCAGTCGGTGGCGTTGATCTCCGATGCCGGCACCCCGCTGATCTCCGATCCGGGCTACCGCCTGGTGCGGGAGGCCCGGGCCCGGGGCGCCACCATCGTTCCCGTCCCCGGCCCCTGCGCCGCCATCACCGCCCTGTGCGCTGCCGGCTTGCCCAGCGACCGCTTCACCTTCGAGGGCTTCCTGCCCGCCAAGAGCCCCCAGCGCCGCGCCACTCTCGACGCCCTCGCGGCGGAAACCCGCACCCTGATCTTTTACGAGGCGCCCCACCGCATCCTCGCCACCCTGGAGGACATGGCGGCGGTGCTCGGCCCGGCGCGGGAGGCCCTCCTTGCCCGGGAGCTGACCAAGACCCATGAAACCCTGATCTTCGCGCCCCTGGCGACACTGGTGGAGCGGGTGCGGGGCGATGGCAACCAGCAGCGGGGCGAGATCGTGCTGGTGGTGCGGGGCGCCGAGGAAAGCGCCAGCGGCGCTGACGAGGCCGAGCAGCTGCGGGTGCTCAAGCTGCTCATGGACGAGCTGCCCCTCAAGCAGGCGGCGGCCCTCGCCGCGAAAATCACCGGGGGCGGCAAGAATGCCCTTTACCAGCGGGCGCTGTCCCTCAAGGGCTGAGTGGCGCGGGGTTCCGCCAAGCCAGGGGCGAAAAGATATGCTGTAATCGGTCGGGCGTGAAATCCGCGCCGCGCCACTGTAATTCCAAGACAAGGAGATAACATGAAACTCGAAACCCTGGCCCTGCACGCCGGCTACGAGGGGGATCCCACCACCCACGCCGCCACCACCCCCATCTACCAGACCACCTCGTACACCTTCGACAACACCCAGCACGGGGCGGACCTGTTCAACCTGGTGGTGCCTGGCAATATCTATAGCCGCATCATGAACCCCACCAACGCGGTGCTGGAGGCGCGCCTCGCCGCCATGGAAGGGGGTGTCGGCGCCCTGGCGTTGGCCTCCGGCATGGCGGCGATCACCTACGCCATCCAGTGCATCTGCCGGGCCGGCGACAATATCGTCAGCACCACCCAGCTGTACGGCGGCACCTACAACCTGTTTGCCCACACCTTTCCCACCCAGGGTATCGAGGTGCGCATGGCGTCCTGCGATGACCACCGGGGGCTCGAGTCCCTGATCGACCATCGCACCCGGGCGCTGTTCTGCGAATCCATCGGCAATCCGGCGGGCAACGTGGTGGACATCGAGGCCCTCGCCACCATCGCCCACCGCCACGGCGTGCCCCTGATCGTCGACAACACCGTGGCCACGCCCTATCTGTGCAAGGTGTTCGACTACGGCGCCGACATCGCGGTGCACTCCCTGACCAAGTACATCGGGGGCCACGGTACCTCCATCGGCGGCGCCATCGTCGATTCCGGCCGCTTTCACTGGGTGGCCCACCGGGAGCGCTTCCCCATGCTCAACGAGCCGGACCCGTCCTACCATGGCGTGGTATACACCGAGGCCCTGGGCCCCGCTGCCTATATCGGTCGCTGCCGGGTGGTGCCCCTGCGCAATACGGGTGCGGCGCTGTCGCCGATGAATGCCTTCAACATCATGCAGGGCCTGGAAACCCTGGCGCTGCGCATGGAGCGCCACTGCGAGAACGCCCTTCACGTGGCCCGCTATCTCGAGGCCCACGAGCAGGTTGAATGGGTCAATTACGCGGGTTTGCCTGACAGTCCCTTCCACGGCCTGTGCCGCAAGATCCTCGGTGGCCGGGCCTCCGGCATCCTCAGCTTCGGCATCAAGGGGGGCGAGGCGGCGGGGGCCCGTTTCATCGACGCGCTGAAGCTGATTCTGCGCCTGGTGAACATCGGCGATGCCAAGTCCCTGGCCTGTCACCCCGCCTCCACCACCCACCGCCAGCTCAATACCGAGGAATTGGCCCGCGCCGGCGTCAGGCCGGAGATGGTGCGCCTGTCCATCGGTATCGAGCACATCGACGACATCATCGCCGATATCGACCAGGCCCTGGCCGCGGCCCGCTGATTGGTCGGGGCTGAGATGGGCCCCTGGGGATAAATGCAAAAGTGTTGATCCCCTTTTATCGGGGAGCCCTTCATCACCCAAGCCAGCCAGCGCGGATATCCTCAATCAATGCTGGGGAAAATGGCGAGCCTTGGGGGCTCCACCGATCCATCATGGCGTCAGACTTCAGACTTCAGACTTCAGACTTCAGACTTCAGACTTCAGACTTCAGACTTCAGACGCCAGATCAACAAAAATGCTATCCTCCGCGCCGGGAGTCGGCCGGGCAATCGCCGCCCGTTACTCTGGATGGCTCCACAGGTGCCATGCGGAGGCGGGGGGAGGAAAGTCCGGGCTCCATAGGGCAGGGTGCCAGGTAATGCCTGGGGGGCGCGAGCCTACGGAAAGTGCAGCAGAGAGCAGACCGCCGATGGCCGCGCCGCAAGGCGCGGATCAGGTAAGGGTGAAAGGGTGCGGTAAGAGCGCACCGCGCGACTGGTAACAGTTCGTGGCACGGTAAACCCCACCCGGAGCAAGACCAAATAGGAATCCTACAGGCGTGGCCCGCGCTGGATTCGGGTAGGTCGCTTGAGCCTGGGAGTGATCCCCGGCCTAGAGGAATGATTGTCCACGACAGAACCCGGCTTACAGGCCGACTCCCACTTATTTTTGTAAATTGTCGGGGATGGGAATGATTGTCCACGACGGCTCTCTACAGGGGACGGGCTTACAGGCCGACTCCCACTTACTGTTGTAAATTGTCGGGGATGGGAATGATTGTCCACGACGGCTCTCTACAGGGGACGGGCTTACAGGCCGACTCCCACTTATTTTTGTAAATTGTCGGGGATGGGAATGATTGTCCACGACGGCTCTCTACAGGGGACGGGCTTACAGGCCGACTCCCACTTATTGTTGTAAATCGTCGGGGATGGGAATGATTGTCCACGACGGGGATCTACTGGGGTTGGGCTGACGGCCC
Source organism: Pseudomonadota bacterium (assembly GCA_034717695.1). GTDB lineage: Bacteria > Pseudomonadota > Gammaproteobacteria > Pseudomonadales > Porticoccaceae > NAT127. The sequence goes on along the minus strand of JAYELS010000005.1, from coordinate 82,195 downwards.
GGCGCTCACGTCACATCCGCCCCGTCGTTGACGGCAGGCTTGTCCAAGGGTGTTTCCTGGCTCGACAACGCCACTGATCCTTTTCCACCGCCCGTCTGTTCGCCGAGATCAAACGCCACCGCGCCCTCGGCGCTGATCTGCTCCACCTCCAGCGGCTTGCCATCCTCGGCGAAGCGCACATGACCGATGCCCGCGCGGTTCAACAGCCGCTCGCCCCGGGATGCGGTGGCGGGGCGGTAGGGGCTGATTTTCAGGCGCCGGCGCCGGGTCAGCCAGTTGAGGGGGGAGCGGGGGGCGTACAGCCAGCGGTTGAGGCGGTCGAGGATGTCCAGCAGGCGCGCGGGGAAGCAGTTCTTGATGCCGCTGCTGGTGATCTGCCACAGGTGCGGGCGGGGGCCGCCGCGCCGGCCCCGCAGCCGTATCCCGTACATGAAGGAATAGTGCACGTCCCCCGACAGGATCACGAAATGCGCGGGTGTGCGGGTGTGGCGGAAGATATTGAGGATGACGCTGGCGGTGCCCCGGTGGGCCATCCAGTTCTCGGCGTCCACCAGGAGGGGCTTGCCCAGCCAGGTGAACACCCGCTGCACCACCTCGATCAGCTTGACGCCGAAGATGGGGGCCGGCGACACCAGCACCACCGCCGGGTGGTGGAGCAGCTCCCCCTGAAGTTCGGTGAGGGCCTCCCAGTCCATCAGGCCCGAGGGGCGGCGCAGGTTGCGCTCGGCCCGCCAGCGCCGGGTGCGGGTGTCGAGCACCAGCAGCTTGGGCTCGGTGGGCAGGCTGTAGTGCCAGCGCTGGAGGCCGAGCAGGTGATCGATCAGGGCGTCCTGGTGCTCGCTGTCGGGCTCCCGGGACCAGGCGGCCACCCGGTCGAGGGTGTCGCCGGTGAAGGCGTCGGGATCGTTGCCCCAGCCCTGGCACAGCAGGTAGCCGATCAGGGCGTTGCCGATGATGCGCCGCGAAAAGGGGTGGCCGTAGGCGGCCTGTTCCCAGTCGGCGGTGAGGTTCCAGTCGTCGGTGATGTCGTGGTCGTCGAAGATCATCAGGGTGGGCAGGTGGGCGAGCAGGCGCCGCACCCGGGGCAGCCCCTCCACGAAGCGCACCAGTCGCTGGCGCTCGTCCCGGTAGCGCTGGCGCCTGCCCTCCGGCAGCGGCGGCTCCCCTTCCCGCAGGTTGCGCCAGGGCTCCGGCGACCACACCAGCAGGTACATGGCGATCACCTCCGCCAGGGTCACCAGGTGGTTGTCGGCGCTGCTGGTGGTGAAGATCGGCTTGCGGGCGCCCTCGAAGAAGCGCTTTTGCAGGGGGAGATTGGATTTGCTGGCGGGCAGCAGCTCGCTGCGCCGGTAGTAGTTGTACTCGCTGGAAAACAGCGCCGCGCTGTCGGCGACCACGGCGCCGTCGAGGGCTTCGGGATGGAGCCCCAGTTCGTCGATCAGCTGGTGGATGGCGGTGAGCATCGGCCCCGCCACATCGTCGGCGTAGATCTGGTCGCCGGTGAAGAGCAGCGCCGTGGGCCAGCTGGCGGGGTCGTCGGCGCGGGCCTCCAGCCACTGCTCGGCCGCCACCAGGCCATCCTCGGCGCCGTGGTGGGGCTTGCGGCAGGAGCCGTGGAGCACCCTCGACAGGCGGCTGCGCACCACCAGGCGGGGCAGGGCGTGCCCGGGTTGCGCGATGTCCGGTGCCCACGCCGCGATGCCCACCCAGCCTTCGCTGGCGTCCCGGCGCCATTGCAGGTCGTAGGGGATGGCGGTGTCCTCCGGCAGCGGGGTGTCGAGGGGCACATCCAGCAGCTGCAGATGGCAATGGGTGCCGACCCGCACCTGATGCTGGTGGCGACCGGGGTCAAGGGCGAGCTGGACCGGTTCCGCAAGCTCGAGACGCAGGCGAAACTCCAGGGGCGAGCGGCTCGCCAGCCACAGCACCAGGCGGCCGGGCTCGATGCGGCGGAGGATGGGGCCGGCGAGGATTTCGCTGGCGGGGGCGGGAGTGTCTTGAGCCATGGGCGGATCATACCGAGCGGGCGGGCAAACGCCAAAAGCGGGGGTTTGTAGAGGATTTGTTCATTTTGTGTCCACCTCGGCAATCTGCTACAACGTCGAGAAGCCCCTTGCCGTTCCATCCGAGGACACCCCGTGCGCCTTAGCCGCGATCAGATCGACCAGCTCGACAAGCACTACCGCACCCATTTCATCAACGCCATCACCGGTTTCAAGAGTGCCAATCTGGTGGGCACGGTGTCCGCCAGTGGCCACACCAACCTGGCGGTGATCAGCTCGGTGGTGCACGTTGGCGCCCACCCGCCCCTCAACGCCATGGTGTTCAGGCCCCACTCCGTGCCCCGGGATACCCTGGAGAATATCCTCGCCACCGGCCACTACAGCCTCAACCACATCCACGGGGGTATGGTGGCGAAGGCCCATCAGACCTCCGCCCGCTATCCCCGGGAGCAGTCGGAATTCGCCGCCACCGGTCTCGGGGAGGCGTGGATCGGGGATTTCCCCGCGCCCTTCGTGGCCGAGGCGCGTATTCGCATCGGCATGGGCTACCGGGAGCACCACCACCTGGCCATCAACGACACCGTGCTGGTGATCGGCGAGGTGCTGCTGGTGGAGGTGCCGGACGATTGCGTGGCCGCCACCGGCCACCTGGACCTCGACCGTGCCGGCACCCTCGCCATCAACGGCCTCGACGGTTACCACGAGACCCGCCAACTGGCGCGCCTGGCCTACGCCAAGCCGGACCGGGAGCCCCGCGCCCTGTGACCGCGCCCCGGGATACCCTCTATTACGACGGCCAGTGCCCCCTGTGCCTTCGGGAGATTCGCACCCTGCGGCGCCTCGGGCGGGGCGGCCTCGCCCTCGCCGACATTCACCACCTCGCCGATCCGGCGCTGCCCCGGCGGGAGCAGCTGCTGCGCACCCTGCACCTGCGCACGGCCACTGGCGAGTGGCTGACGGGGGTGGAGGCGACGGTGCGGGCCTGGTCCCACACCCCCTGGGGCTGGCTGTTTCGCCCCCTGCTGTGGCCGGGGATCGCTCCCCTGGCGCGGCGGCTCTACCGGGCCTGGGCAGCGCGGCGCTACCGGCGCCGCTACGGGTGTACGGTCTGTCTCGGAGGTGAGGATTGAACGTGCTGGTGGTGGGCGGCGGCGGGGGGATCGGCGGCGCCCTGGTCCGCGCCTACCTGGCACACCCCGGTGTGGAGGCGGTGATTGCCACCTGCCACCGGCAAGGCGCCACTTTCACCCACCCGCGGCTGACATGGCGTGCCCTGGATGTCAGCGACGAGGATCAGGTGGCCGGGCTCGCCGCAGGGATTCCGTCCCTGCAACGCCTGATCAATTGCGTCGGCGTGCTGCACGGGGACGGCTGGAACCCGGAAAAGACCGTGCAGTCCGTCGACCCGGTGTTTTTTCTCCGCAGTGTCGAGGTCAATACCCTGCCGACCCTGTTGCTGGCAAAGCACTTTGCGAAGGCCCTCAGGGGCGGGCCGTCGGTATTCGCGACCCTGTCGGCAAAAGTGGGCAGCATCGGCGACAATCGCCTCGGCGGCTGGTACAGTTACCGCGTCTCCAAGGCCGCCCTCAACATGGCGCTGAAGACCCTGGCGCTGGAGTGGCGGGTTAAATTGCCCCACTGCTGTGTCGCCGCCATCCACCCGGGCACCACGGAGACCGCCCTGTCGGAGCCCTTCGGCGCCCAACTGGCCCGGGTCTCGCCGGCTGCCACCGCCGCCCGGCTCCACAGCCTGATCGAGGGGTTGACCTCGGAACAGACCGGGCGCTTCTGGCATTGGGACGGCAGCGAGCTTCCCTGGTGATCCCCGCGCCCCGCAACATATAGCGGTCGAGCATAAACACCCATCCCTGTATTCCAAAAAAATCTCCCTGCTAACAAATTACTTTAAGTTGAAAGACCAGCTTAATGTTTTTGTTTGGATTGCCCTGGCAGAGCTCTCCAGGTTGCCGCCACTTCCCCGTAAGTTCCCGAAATTTCAATGCATTTTTGCCCATTTTTGCCCTTGGCGTTGCTTGACTTCGGTTTAGGTCGGCATATAGTGTCCCCATGTGGGATAAAGTGGGGCAAAGTGGTTAATCGGCCCATCAATCACACCGATATTGGCCCTCAACCATAACCGGGGACGCAGGTGTTTCGAGGCAACAACCCAATCAATCTGGACACCAAGGGGCGCATGGCGATACCTGCCCGGTATCGCGACGCCCTGATGGCCCAGTGCAATGGGTGTCTCGTCGCCACCATCGATATCCAGGACAAGTGCCTGTTCATCTACCCGTTGCCCGAGTGGGAGAAGATCGAGGCGCAGATCTCCGCGCTGCCCACCTTCAATCCCTCCACCCGCCGCCTCCAGCGCCTGCTGATAGGCCATGCCCGGGAGCTGGAGCTGGACGGCGCCGGCCGCGTGCTGATTCCGCCGGAGCTGCGCGCCTTCGCGGAGATCGACAAGAAAACCATGCTGGTGGGGCAGGGCCGCCGCTTTGAACTCTGGGATCTCGACAACTGGAACGGTCAACGGGATTCCTGGCTGGAAGAGGCGGCCAATGAGCTGGCCATTCCCGATGAAATGCAATCACTGTCCCTGTAACGGAGACGCACAGGCATGCAGCCACAGGTCGCCCATACGACCGTATTGCTCGATGAAGCCGTGGAGGCGCTGGTAACAGACGCCGACGGTTTCTACGTGGACGGCACCTTTGGCCGCGGCGGCCACAGTGCGGCCATCCTCGCGCGCCTCTCCCCCCAGGGTCAGCTGCTGGCCATCGACAAGGACCCGGAGGCCATCGCCGCCGCCCGGGAGCGCTTCGGCGCCGATCCCCGCTTCGAGATTGTCCACGCCTCCTTCGCCGACACCGCCGCGCTGGTGGCCGGCCGGGGTCGGGCCGGGGAGCTGGCGGGGGTGCTGCTCGATCTCGGTGTGTCCTCGCCGCAGCTCGATCAGGCGGAGCGGGGGTTCAGCTTCATGAACGACGGCCCCCTCGACATGCGCATGGACACCGAGCACGGCGAGAGCGCCGCCGAGTGGCTGGCCAGCGCCCGGGAGGAGGACATCATCCGCGTGCTGCGGGACTACGGCGAGGAAAAGTTCGCCCGCCGCATGGCCGCCGCCATCGTCCGCGAGCGGGCCCTGAAGCCCATCACCCGCACCCGCCAGCTGGCGGAGATCGTCGCCGCCGCCAACCCCGCCTGGGAAAAGGGCAAGCACCCCGCCACCCGCGCCTTCCAGGCCATCCGCATCCACGTCAACCGGGAACTGGAGGATCTCGAAGCGCTGCTCGCCACCGTCATCGATACCCTAAAGCCCGGTGGCCGCCTGGTGGTGATCAGCTTCCACTCCCTGGAGGACCGCATCGTCAAGCGCTTCATCCGTCGCGAGGAGCAGGGTCCGGCGATTCCCCGGGGGTTGCCGGTGCGGGAGGCGGATATCGTCCGCCGCCTGCGTTCCGTGGGTCGCGCCGTCAAGGCCGATGCCGACGAGGTGGACAGCAATGTCCGCGCCCGCAGCGCGGTGATGCGCGTCGCCGAGAAGGTGGCCAGATGAGCGCCCTTGCCCGCCGTTCGCTGCTGGTGCTGTGGCCGCTGCTGCTGGTCACCGCCATCGGCGTTGTCTACACCAGCCACCTGTGCCGCCAGCTCTACACCGAGCTGTCGGCGCTGCAGCAGGAGGAGAGCCGCCTGCAGGTGGAGTGGGGCCAGTACCTGTTGGAGCAGAGCACCTGGGCCGCCCTCAGTCGCATCGAGAAGACCGCGAGCGGTCAGCTCAACATGCGGGTTCCCGACTTCAACGACATGATAATGGTGGAGCCGTGATCCGGAAGAAGGCGAAGGAACTGGCGATCCCCCGCTGGCGCTACCAGCTGATCCTGCTGCTGCTGGTGCTGTTGCCGGTGGCCGCCCTGTGGCACATCGCCGGGCTCCAGGTGATCAGCGGCGACCGCGGCTACGAGTTCCTCCAGGGCCAGGGCAACGCCCGCACCGTGCGCACCGAATCGATCCCCGCCTATCGGGGGCTGATCACCGACCGCCGCGGCGAGCCCCTGGCGGTGAGCACCCCGGTGGTGTCCCTGTGGGCCAACCCCAAGGTGCTCGACACCAGCAGCAAGGCCTTCGAGACCCTGGCCGCCCGACTCGACCTCGATCTCCACCAGATCCGCGAGCGGGTCGCCCGCTTCAGGACCAAGGAGTTCATGTACCTGGCCCGCCACCTCACCCCCGCCGAGGCGGAGGAGCTGCTCGACCTCAAGGTGCAGGGTGTCTACGGCCAGCAGGAGTACAAGCGCTTCTATCCCGCCGGGGAGGTGGCCGCCCAGCTGATCGGTTTCACCAATATCGACGACCAGGGCCAGGAGGGCATCGAGCTGGCCTACGAGCGCGCCCTCGCCGGCGACCCCGGCGCCAAGCGGGTGGTGAAGGACATGCGCGGTCGGGTCATCAAGGACGTCGGCCTGATCCGCAGCGAAAAGCCCGGCAAGGACCTCACCCTCAGCATCGACCTGCGCCTCCAGTACCTGGCCCACCGGGAGCTCAAGGACGCCATGGCCCGCTACCAGGCGGACTCCGGCTCGGTGGTGATGCTCGACGCCCGCAGCGGCGAGGTACTGGCGATGGTCAACCAGCCCGCCTACAACCCCAACAACCGCATCGGCGTGAACAGCAACGCCCTGCGCAACCGGGCGATGACCGACCTGGTGGAGCCCGGCTCCACCATGAAGCCGCTCACCATCGCCGCCGCCCTCGAAAGCGGCAAGTACACCCCCACCACCCCCATGGACACCAACCCGGGCTATATCTGGGCGGCGGGCAAGACCTTCCGCGACCACCACAACTACGGGATGCTGGACATCACCGGGGTGCTCACCAAGTCGAGCCAGGTGGGCACCACCAAGGTGGCCCTCGACCTCGAACCCACCTACCTGCGGGAGATGTTCGACCGCTTCGGCATCGGCCAGCCCCCCGGCACCGGCTTCCCCGGCGAGAGCCCCGGCAGCCTGCCGGAGCGCCGCAAGTGGCGGCCCATCGAACACATCACCATGGCCTTCGGCTACGGCATCACCGCCACCCCCCTGCAGATCGCCCGGGCCTACTCGGTGTTCGCCAACGACGGGCGCATCAAGCCGGTGTCCCTGCTCAAGGTCAACCAGATCCCCGAGGGGGAGCAGGTGCTCGACCCCGAGATCGCCCGCCAGCTGCGGGAGATGATGGTCACCGTCACCCAGAAGGGCGGCACCGCCACCCGCGCCGCCATCACCGGCTACACCGTGGGCGGCAAGACCGGCACCTCCCACAAAGTGGGCCCCCGGGGCTACGAGCCGAACCGCTACGTGGGCCTGTTCGCCGGCTTCGTGCCCGCCGACAATCCCCGCCTGGTCACCGTGGTGGTGATCAACGATCCCCGGGGCGGCGTCTACTTTGGCGGCGCGGTGGCCGCCCCCGTCTACGCCAAGGTCACCGCCGACGCCCTGCGCCTGTTGCGGGTGCCGCCGGACGCGGTGCCGGACGAGCAGGTGGCCGGCCAGGATTTCCGCACCGCCGCCGCTTCCACCCGGGGGGATCGCCTGTGATGGCCGCCCGCACCCCCGACCTCGCCCCGCGCCTCACCGACCTGCTGCCGGGCCTCCGCCTCCCGCGGGACGCTGTCGTCACGGGTCTGTGCCTCGACAGCCGTCGCTGCGCCCCGGGGGATGCTTTCGTCGCCCTGCCCGGTGGCAGCCACGATGGCCGCCGCCACATCGCCGAGGCCGTCGCCCGGGGCTGCGGGGCGGTGATCGCCGAGGATCGCGACTTTGATGCCCTGGTGACCGGCCCCGTCGCCGTGCCCCTGGCCCGGGTGGCGAATCTGCACCGGGAGCTCAGTGCCATCGCCGGCCGCTTCCACGGCGAGCCGGCCGCGCGCCTGCGCATCTCCGCCGTCACCGGCACCAACGGCAAGACCACCTGCAGCTACCTGCTCGGCCAGTTGCTGGCCCTGCTGGGGGAGCCCGCCGCCATCATCGGCACCCTCGGCCACGGCCGGGTGGGGGAGGGCCGCGAGGGCTTCGAGGCCACCGGCATGACCACCCCCGACGCCCTCGCCACCCAGCGCATCCTCGCCGGCTTCGTCGAGCAGGGTGTCCAGGTGGTGGCCATGGAGGTCTCCTCCCACAGCCTCGATCAGTACCGGGTCGCGGCGCTGCCCTTCGACACCGCCATTTTCACCAACCTGAGCCGCGATCACCTGGATTACCACGGCACCCTGGCCGCCTACGGCGCCGCCAAGGCGCGGCTGTTTAAGTGGCCGGGCCTGCGCCATGCCGTGATCAACGCCGACGATCCCTTTGGCCGCCAGCTGCTCGCCGACCTGCCCGCCGGCGTCGACGCCATCGGCTACGGTCTCTCGACCGCGGCGGCGGTGCGCGTCGGGGACGTCACCTTCGGCCACGGCGGCGTCAGTGCCCGGGTGTTCACCCCCTGGGGTGAAGGGTTGCTCCGCAGCCCGCTGCTCGGCGAATTCAACCTCGCCAACCTGCTGGCGGTGGTGGCCGCCGCCTGTGCCCAGGGCCACCCCCTCGCGCGGGTCCTGGCCCTGGTGCCGGCGCTGCGCCCGGTCACTGGCCGGATGGAAGTGGTCGACCCGGGCGCCGCGCCGCAAGTGGTGGTGGACTACGCCCACACCCCCGATGCCCTCGAGAAGGCCTTGCTGGCCCTGCGCCGCCACTGCGCCGGGCGGCTCTGGTGCGTCTTTGGCTGTGGCGGCGACCGCGACCCCGGCAAGCGGCCGGAGATGGGCGCCATCGCCGCCCGACTCGCCGACCGGATCGTGGTGACCAGCGACAACCCCCGTTCCGAGCCCCCGGGGGCGATCATCGACGCCATCCTCGTCGGCATCCCCGCCGCTGCCGGGGCCTTGGCGGAGCCGGATCGCCGCGCCGCCATCGCCGCCGCCATCGCCGCCGCCGCGCCGGAGGACACCGTGCTGATCGCCGGCAAGGGCCACGAGGATTACCAGCTGGTGGGGGCCGAGCGGCTGCCCTTCAGCGATCAGGCCGAGGCGCGCCTGGCCCTGCGCCGGCGCCGGGAGGTGGCACCGTGATCGAACCCATGACCCTGGCCCTTTTGGCGCAGACCTACGGCGGTACCCTGCTGTATCCGGATTGCAGCTTCCAGGGGGTGTCCACCGACACCCGCACCCTGGCGGAAGGGGACCTGTTCGTGGCCCTCCGGGGCGAGCATTTCGATGCCCACGACTTTCTCGAAGCCGCCGCCATGAAGGCCTCGGGCCTGGTGGTGGAGCGCCCCGACAAGCGCCTCAACCGCCCCCAGTGGGTGGTGGCGGACACCACCCAGGCCCTGGCCCAGATCGCCCTGCTGGCGCGCCAGCAGTTCACCGGCAAGGTGATCGCCATCACCGGCAGCAGCGGCAAGACCTCCGTCAAGGAGATGGTCGCCGCCATCCTCGGCCGCATCGCCCCCACCCTCGCCACCCGGGGCAACCTCAACAACCACATCGGGGTGCCCCTCACCCTGCTGTCCCTGGAAAAACTCCATCGCTTCGCGGTGATCGAGATGGGCGCCAGCGGCCCCGGGGAGATCGCCTACCTGTGCGCCATCGCCCGGCCCCACATCAGCATGGTGAACAACGTCATGCCCGCCCACATCGAGGGCTTTGGCAGCCTGGAGGTGATCGCCGACACCAAGAGCGACATCTACAACGCCCTGCCGCCCTCCGGTGTGGCGGTGATGAACCGGGACGAGCGCTGGGCGCGGAAGTGGCGCAACAAGGTGTCCTGCGACCGCATCTGGGACTTCTCCCTCATCGACCGTGACGCCGAATTCCACGCCGGCCAGATCGAGGATCTGGGGGGCATCGCCAGCCGCTACGTCTTGAAGACCCCCCAGGGGGAGATCAGCGTTCACCTGCCCCTGCCGGGCCGCCACAACGTGGCCAACAGCCTCGCCGCGGCGGCCTGTGCCATGGCGGCGGGGGCGGACCTCGAAACCGTCGCCGCCGGGCTCGCCAGCCTCCAGGCGGTGAAGGGCCGCATGCAGGAATTCCCCGGCCGCGCCGGCAGCCGGGTGATCGACGACAGCTACAACGCCAACCCCGGCTCGGTGAAGGCCGCCATCGATGTGCTCGCCGCCCGACCCGGGCGCCGGGTGCTGGTGCTCGGCGACATGGCCGAGCTCGGCATCGGCGCCGCCCAGCTGCACCGCGACGTGGGCAGCCACGCCCGGGAACGGGGCATCGACGAGCTTTGGGTCACCGGGCGTTACGCCACCAGCACCGCCCAGGGCTTCGGCCCCGGGGCGCGGGTGCTGGAGGGCAAGGAAACCCTCGCCGGCGAACTCGCCCCCACCCTCGACGCCGATACCGTGGTGCTGGTCAAGGGTTCGCGCAGTTCCGCCATGGAAGACGTCATTCATCTCATCATCGAGGAGCGTGGCTGATGCTGCTCTGGCTTGCCGACTGGCTGACCCAATACCTGACCGTGTTCGGGGTGTTCAAGTACCTGACCCTCCGGGCCATCCTCGGGGTGCTCACTGCCCTCGGCATCTCCCTGCTGCTCGGGCCCTGGATGATCCGCACCCTCAACAGCCTGCAGATCGGCCAGGCGGTGCGCAGCGACGGGCCCCAGAGCCACCTGAGCAAATCCGGCACCCCCACCATGGGGGGCGCGCTGATCCTGATGGCGATCTTCGTCTCCACCCTGCTGTGGTCCGACCTGGAAAACCGCTTCGTGTGGGTGGTGCTGGCGGTGACCTTCGCCTTCGGCGCGGTGGGCTGGGTGGACGACTACCGCAAGGTGGTGCGGAGGAATTCCCGGGGGCTGCCCGCCCGCTGGAAGTACTTCTGGCAGTCCATCGCCGGCCTCGGCGCCGCGCTTTTTCTCTATTTCACCGCCTCCACCCCGGCGGAGACCGCGCTGATCATCCCCTTCTTCAAGGATGTGGTGCTGCCCTTGGGGCCCTTCTACATCCTGCTGACCTACCTGGTGATCGTCGGCAGCAGCAACGCGGTGAACCTCACCGACGGCCTCGACGGCCTCGCCATCATGCCCACGGTGCTGGTGGGGGGTGCCCTCGGTATCTTCGCCTACCTGGTGGGCAACAACGTGTTCGCCACCTACCTGCAGATCCCCTTTATCTCCGGCGCCGGTGAGCTGGTGGTGTTCTGCGCCGCCCTCGGGGGCGCGGGGCTCGGCTTTCTGTGGTTCAACACCTACCCGGCCCAGGTGTTCATGGGGGACGTGGGGGCCCTGGCCCTCGGCGCCGCCCTCGGGGTCATCGCGGTGATCGTCCGCCACGAGATCGTGCTGTTCATCATGGGGGGGATTTTTGTCCTCGAGACCCTGTCGGTGATCATCCAGGTGGCGTCCTTCAAGCTCACCGGCAAGCGGGTATTTCGCATGGCACCCATCCACCACCACTTCGAGCTGAAGGGCTGGCCGGAACCCCGGGTGATCGTGCGTTTCTGGATCATTACCGTGGTGCTGGTACTGATCGGCCTCGCCACCCTCAAATTGCGTTGATAACGGGAAACGGAAGCAGCCAGTGACTGACCTGATCGCAACCAGCAAACTGACCGTGGTGGTGGGCCTTGGCGCCACCGGTCTGGCGGTTGCCCGTTATCTGGCCGGGCGCGGGGAGCGCTTCGTGGTGGTGGACAGCCGGGTCGATCCCCCGGGGCTTGGCGAACTGGCCCGGGCGCTGCCCCAGGTGCCGGTGGAGCTGGGCGGGCTCAACGCCGATACCCTTTGCGCCGCCGAGCGCCTGGTGGTGAGCCCCGGCATCCCCCTCGCCGAGCCGGCCCTGCAAAAGGCCGCCGAGGCGGGGGTCGCCATCACCGGCGACATCCAGCTGTTCGCCGAGGCGGCCGCCGCCCCCATCGTCGCCATCACCGGCTCCAACGGCAAAAGCACCGTCACCACCCTGGTGGGGGAGATGGCCGCCGCCGCAGGCTACAACGTGGGTGTCGGCGGCAACCTCGGCACCCCCGCCCTCGACCTCCTGGCGGCCGGCCGGGAGCTCTACGTGGTAGAGCTGTCGAGCTTCCAGCTGGAGCTGGTGGAACACCTGGGGGCGGAGGTGGCCACGGTGCTCAACCTCAGCCCCGACCACATGGACCGCTACCCCGACCTGCAGCGCTACCACGCCGCCAAGCACCGGATCTTCCGCGGCGCGCGCCAGGTGGTGGTCAACCGCGACGACGCCCTGTCCGCGCCCCTGGTGGCACCGGCGGTGAAGCAGTGGACCTTCGGCCTCGGCAAGCCGGACTTCAAGGGCTTTGGGGTGGCGGCGGTGGACGGCGAGCCCTGGCTGGTGTTCGAGGGGGAGCTGCTGCTGCCCGCCGCCGAGCTGGCCATCAAGGGCCGCCACAACCTCGCCAACGCCCTGGCGGCCCTGGCCCTCGGCCACGCCGCCGGCCTGCCCATGGCGTCCATGCTGGCGGCGCTGCGGGCCTTCCGGGGCCTGCCCCACCGCTGCGAGTGGGTGGCGGACAGGGGCGGCGTCACCTGGATCAACGATTCCAAGGCCACCAACGTGGGCGCCGCCATCGCCGCCATCGAAGGCCTGGCCGGGGAGGATGCCAACCTCATCTTGATCGCCGGCGGCCAGGGCAAGGGCCAGGATTTTGCCGCCCTGGGCCGCGCCGCCCGGGGCCGGGTGCGCCTCGCCATCCTCCTTGGCGAGGATGCCCCCCGCCTGGCGGACGCTCTGAAGGGCGCCTGCGACCTGCTCTACGCCACCTCCCTCGGGGCGGCGGTGACGGCGGCGGCGGAGAGCGCCCGCCCCGGCGATACGGTGCTGTTGTCCCCGGCCTGCGCCAGCTTCGACATGTTCAAGGGCTTCGCCGATCGGGGCGAACAGTTCGCCCGGGCCGTGGAGGGGCTGGCATGAACCCGACCGCCTCCCTGCGACCCTGGGTCCAGCTGCCGAGCCGTATCAACGGCGGCTTCGACACGCGTCTGTTGGCGGTGACCTGCGCCCTGGTGTCCATCGGCCTCGTCATGGTGTCGTCGGCATCCATCAGCTACGCCGAGCATCTCTACGGCGACGGCTTCTACTTTTTCAAGCGCCACCTGATCTACCTGGCGATGGCGGCGATTGCCGGGGCGGTGGTGCTGCAGGTGCCGGTGCGCCTCTGGTACCGCTACAGCGACCTTTTGATGGTGATGGCGGTGCTGCTGCTGGTGGCGGTGCTGATCCCCGGCATCGGCCGCGAGGTCAACGGCGCGCGGCGCTGGATTGGCCTTGGCATCATCAACCTGCAGATCGCCGAAGTGGCCAAGCTGGCGATGATCGTGTTCCTCGCCGCCTACCTGCAGCGCCACCAGCTGGAAGTCCGCGCCAGCTGGCTCGGCTTTCTGCGCCCCACCGGGATGCTCGGCATCGTCGCCCTGCTGCTGTTGCTGCAGCCGGACTTCGGCTCGGCGGTGGTGATCTGCGGCACGGCCCTCGGCCTTCTCTTCCTCGGCGGCGTGCAGCTGTGGATCTTCGGCGCCCTGCTCGGCCTTGGCGGCACCCTGCTGGCGCTCTTGGCGATCACTTCCCCCTACCGGATGCAACGCCTGGTGACCTTCCTCGATCCCTGGGCCGACCAGTTCAACACCGGCTACCAGCTCACCCAGTCCCTGATTGCCTTCGGGCGCGGCGAGTGGTTCGGGGTGGGGCTCGGCAACAGCGTGCAGAAGCTTTTCTACCTGCCGGAGGCCCACACCGATTTCGTGTTCGCCATCTTCGCCGAGGAATTCGGCCTGGTGGGCGTGGGGCTGGTGATCGCCCTGTTCGTCGCCCTGGTGCTGCGCATCCTCGCCATCGGCCGCCGCGCGGTGCGCCGCCAGGACTGGTTCTCCGCCTACACCGCCTTCGGTATCGGCATCCTGCTGGCGGGGCAGGCCTTCATCAATATCGGCGTGACCTCCGGGTTGTTGCCCACCAAGGGGCTGACGCTGCCCTTCGTCAGTTACGGCGGCAGCAGCCTGTTGGTGAGCACCATGATGGTGGCGCTGGTGCTGCGCATCGGCATCGACATGGACGACAGCGCCTGGGGACAACGACAGCAGGTGAACCGTGGCTCAAGGGGGTAACAGGGTGCTGATAATGGCCGGTGGCACCGGTGGACACGTCTTTCCCGCCCTGGCGGTGGCGGCGGAACTGCGCGCCCGGGGCCACGGGGTGGAGTGGCTCGGCACCCGCGCCGGCATCGAGGCGGAGCTGGTGCCCGCCAACGGCTTCCCGCTGCACTGCATCCAGGTGAGCGGGGTGCGGGGCAAGGGGCTCGCCGCCAAGGCCCTGGCGCCCCTGCGGATTCTCCGCGCCCTGTGGCAGGCCCTCGCGGTGGTGCGCCGGGCGCGCCCTGCGGTGGTGCTTGGTTTCGGCGGCTTCGCCTCGGGGCCCGGTGGCATGGCGGCGCGACTTATGGGTATTCCCCTGGTGATCCACGAGCAGAACGCCGTGGCCGGCACCACCAACCGCATTCTCGCCCGGGTCGCCACCCGGGTGGCGGAAGCCTTCCCCGGCACCCTGGCCGGGGCGGCGCACACCGGCAACCCGGTGCGCCCCGAGATCGCCGCGCTGCCGGCGCCGGCCGCCCGTCAGCTGGGCAGCCATCGCCCCGCCCGGCTGCTGGTGCTGGGGGGCAGCCTCGGCGCCACCGCCATCAACGAGCGGGTGCCCGCCGCCCTGGCGCTGCTGCCCTTGGGCGCGCGCCCCGAGGTGCGCCACCAGTGTGGCCGCAAACATGTGGAAGCCACCGCCGCCGCCTACCGGGCCGCCGGGGTGGAGGCCAGCGTCGAACCCTTTATCGCCGACATGGCGGAGGCCTACGGCTGGGCGGACTTCGTGGTCTGCCGCGCCGGCGCCCTGACGGTGGCGGAACTCACCGCCGCCGGAGTCGGCGCCCTGCTGGTGCCGTTCCCCGCCGCCATCGACGACCACCAGACCCGCAACGGCCAGTGGCTGGTGGACAACGGCGCGGCGCTGTTGGTGCCCCAGCGGGAATTGACCCCCGAACACCTGGCTGCCCGGTTGGCGGAACTGCTCGGCGACGGCGATCGTCTGCTGGCCATGGCCGAGCGCGGCCGCGCCCTGGCCCGCACCACCGCCGCCCGCGACGTGGCGGCACTTTGCGAAGACCTGATGGCGCGGGGAGCGACGGCATGAGCCCGATACTGAACAACGGCTACCACGTGCCCGAGATGCGCCGCATCCGCCATATCCACTTCGTCGGCATCGGCGGCAGCGGCATGTGCGGCATCGCCGAGGTGCTGCTCAACCAGGGCTACGACATCTCCGGCTCCGACCTCCATGAGAATGCCAACACCCAGCGCCTCGCCCGGCTCGGCGCCACCATCCTCCTCGGCCACCGGGCGGAGAACATCGCCGGCGCCCACGTGGTGGTGCAGTCCTCGGCGGTGGTGGACGGCAACCCGGAGATCCAGGCCGCCCGCGAGCAGCGCATCCCGGTGGTGCGCCGCGCCCAGATGCTGGCGGAGCTGATGCGCTACCGCCACGGTATCGCGGTGGCGGGCACCCATGGCAAGACCACCACCACCAGCCTCATTTCCGCCATCCTCGCCGAGGGCGGGCTCGCCCCCACCTTCGTGATCGGCGGCCGCGTCAACAGCGCCGGCACCAACGCCGGCCTCGGCACCAGCCGCTATCTGGTGGCGGAGGCGGACGAGAGCGACGCCTCCTTCCTGCACCTGCAGCCCATGGTGT
Source organism: Pseudomonadota bacterium (assembly GCA_034717695.1). Taxonomy (GTDB): domain Bacteria; phylum Pseudomonadota; class Gammaproteobacteria; order Pseudomonadales; family Porticoccaceae; genus NAT127. The sequence continues at coordinate 66,476 of JAYELS010000005.1, read as the reverse complement.
CGGTGGTCACCAATATCGACGCCGACCATATGGAGACCTACGGCTTCGATTTCAGCCGCCTCACCGCCACCTTCGTGGAATTTCTCCACAACCTGCCGTTCTACGGCCTCGCGGTGCTGTGCCTCGACGATGCCAACGTGCGCGCCATCATTCCCGAGGTGTCGCGACCGGTGCTGACCTACGGCTTTGCCGAGGGGGCGGACTTCCGCATCAGCGACGTGCTCCTCAAGGAGCGCACCTCCCGCTTCCGGGTCCAGCGCCCCGATGGCCTGTCGGCCCTCGACGTCCGGTTGAATATTCCCGGCGTCCACAATGTCCTCAACGCCACCGCCGCCATCGCCGTGTGCAGCGATGAGAAGGTCGGCGACGACGCCATCCTCCGGGGGCTGGAGGGCTTTCAGGGGGTTGGCCGGCGCTTCGAGGTGCACGGCGAGTTCAGCGTTCAGGGGGGCAAGGCCATGCTGGTGGACGACTACGGCCACCACCCCCGGGAAGTGGCCGCCACCATCAAGGCGGTGCGGGACGGCTGGCCCGACCGCCGCCTGGTGATGATCTTCCAGCCCCACCGCTACAGCCGCACCCGCGACCTCTACGAGGACTTCGTCCAGGTGCTCTCCACCTGCGACGTGTTGATCGTCAACGAGGTGTACAGCGCCGGCGAGGCGGAAATCCCCGGGGCCACCAGCCGCCAGCTGTGCGGCACCATCCGCCAGCGGGGCCTGGTGGACCCGATCTACGCGCAAACCATCGAGGAAATCCCCGACATCGTCGCCAACCTGGTGCGCGGTGGCGACATCGTCATCACCCAGGGCGCCGGCAGTGTCGGCAAGCTGGTCAAGCTGCTGGCGGAGCGGGGCCTTAATTAATGAACACGGAGACAGCACGGGCGGACATGAACGAACGGTTTGGCAAGGTGGCGGTGCTCTACGGCGGCACCTCGGCGGAGCGGGAGATTTCCCTGATCAGCGGCGCCGCGGTGCTGAAGGCGCTGCTCGCCCGGGGGGTCAATGCCACCGGCCTCGACGCCGGCCCCGGCATCATCGGCGATCTCGAAGCCCTGGCACCGGACCGGGTGTTCATCGTCCTCCACGGCCCCGGCGGCGAGGACGGCACCCTCCAGGGCGCCCTGGAATTCCTCGGCTTGCCCTACACCGGCAGCGGCGTGCTGGCCTCCGCCCTCGCCATGGACAAGATGCGCACCAAGCAGCTGTGGAAGGGCATGGGCCTGCCCACCGCCGGCTTCGCCGTGCTTCGCGCCGACAGCGACTGGGCCGCGGTACTGGCGAGCCTCGGCGGCGCCGCCATGGTCAAGCCCACCCGGGAGGGCTCCAGCATCGGCATGGCCCGGGCCGCCACCCCGGCGGAACTGGAGAGCGCCTGGCGCGCCGCGGCGGCCCTCGGCGACGACGTGATCGCCGAGGCCTGGCTGTCCGGCGCCGAATACACCGTGGCGATCCTCGACGGCGAGGCGCTGCCCCCCATCAAGCTGGAGACCGACCGGGGCTTTTACGACTACGAGGCCAAGTACCTGCGGGACGACACCCGCTACCTGTGCCCCTGCGGCCTGCCGGCGGAGCGCGAGGAGGCCCTGAGGGCCCTCGCCCTGGCGGCGTTTCACAGCCTCGGCTGCACCGGCTGGGGACGGGTCGACCTGATGCTCGACGGCAACGGCGACTTCCAGCTGCTGGAGGTCAATACCGTGCCGGGCATGACCGACCACAGCCTGGTGCCCATGGCGGCGCGGGCCCGGGGCATCGACTTCGAGGCCCTGGTGCTGCGCATCCTCGCCAGCGCCAGCGGGGAGCGGGGCTGATGAACGCCAGCGCCGAATGGCGGATGGAGCGGCCGGACCTGGCGCGGCGGGAACCCCGTCGCGGCCGCGGCCTCGCCACCCGCCTGGGGGTGGCCGCCCTCGGTGCGCTGGTGTTCGCCGGTGGCGCCGTCGGGCTGCGGACGCTGTACGGGATTCTCGACGTGCCCATCGCCGTGATCGGCGTCGATGGCCGCATCGCCAACCTGAGCGCCCGGGAGGTGGAGGACATCGTCGCCGCGAATCTCTCCGGAGGATTTCTGAGCCTCGACCTCGACCGCATCCGCAAGGGGCTGGAGGCCCACCCCTGGGTGGAATCCGCCACCGCCCGGCGCCAGTGGCCGAACCAGCTGGTGATCGTGATCCGCGAGGAAACCCCCATCGCCCGCTGGGGCGACAGCGGCTTTCTCAACAACCGGGGCCAGACCCTGGATGTGGCCAACGCCGCCGCCCTGGCGGAGCTGCCCCTGCTGGCGGGGCCGGAGGGCATGGAGCGGGAGGTGATGCAGCAGTACCGCATCTTCACCCAGCTGCTCCAGGCCACGGGCCTTGCCATCGTCGAGTTCCGCATGGGCGAGCGGGGCGGCTGGCACCTGCGCTTCGCCGACGGCCCCACCCTGGCGGTGGGACGGGGCCAGATCACCGACAAGATCCAGCGCTTCCTCAAGGTCTGGGACAAGGCCCTCGCGGTGCGTCTCGACCAGATCGACCATATCGATATCCGCTACGGCAACGGCGTGGCGGTGCGGTGGAAAACCAACGGCAATCCCACAGAAAACAGCGAGAAGGCAAACGTGAAGAGGGCGACCCATGGCTAGCGCCAGCAATGAACAAATGATCGTGGGGCTCGACATCGGCACCTCCAAGGTGGTGGCGATCGTCGGCGTCGCCGGCCCCGAAGGCAAACTGGAAATCGTCGGCACCGGCATGCACGCCTCCTCCGGCATGAAGAAGGGGGTGGTGGTGAACATCGAGTCCACCGTCCACGCCATCCAGCGGGCCATCGAGGAGGCGGAGCTGATGGCCGGCTGCCACATCCATTCGGTGTATGCCGGGATCGCCGGCAGCCACATCCGCAGCATGAATTCCCACGGCATCGTCGCCATCCGCGACCGGGAGGTGCTGCAGCAGGACATCGAGCGGGTGATCGACGCGGCCCGGGCGGTGGCCATCCCCGCCGACCAGGAGATCCTCCATGTGCTGCCCCAGGAGTTCATCATCGACAACCAGGAGGGCGTCAAGGAGCCCATGGGCATGTCCGGTGTGCGCCTCGAGGCCAAGGTGCATCTGGTGACCTGCGCCGCCAACGCCGCCCAGAACATCAAGAAGTGCATCCGCCGCTGCGGCCTGGAGGTGGAGGACATCATCCTCGAACAGCTGGCGTCGAGCCACGCGGTGCTCACCCAGGACGAGAAGCAGCTCGGGGTGTGCCTGGTGGACATCGGCGGCGGCACCACCGACATCGCCATCTTCTCCGACGGCGCCATCCGCCACACCGGGGTGATTCCCATCGCCGGGGACCAGGTCACCAACGACATCGCCATGGCGCTGCGCACCCCGACCCCCCACGCCGAGGAGCTGAAGATCCGCTACGCCTGCGCCCTGGCCAAGCTCGCCGGGCCGGACGAGACCATCAAGGTGCCCAGCGTCGGCGACCGCCAGCCCCGGGACCTGTCCCGCCAGGCCCTCGCCGAGGTGGTGGAGCCCCGCTACGACGAGCTGTTCTCCATGGTCCAGGCGGAGCTGCGCCGCAGCGGCTACGAGGACCTGATGGCGGCGGGCATCGTGCTCACCGGCGGCACCTCCAAGATGGAGGGCGTGGTGGAGCTCGCCGAGGAAATTTTCCACATGCCGGTGCGGGTGGGGGCCCCCCAGGATATTCGCGGCCTCACCGACATCGTCAACAACCCCATCTATTCCACCGGCGTCGGCCTGTTGCTCTACGGGATGCAGCAGCACCGCGAGGGCAGCCGCCCGCACCAGCGGCGCGGCAAGGAAAAGGTCGGGTTCATGGATGCCGTCATGGCCAGGCTCAGGGGCCTGTTCCAGGGCAATCTCTAGCGCCGGCGCGGCGCCAGGGCGGCAAGTTGCAGTACCAGGGTTTTTTTCATCAATAGTCGTTAGCTAAGCAACCGAGGGGTAAACCGTATGTTCGAGATCGTGGATAGCATTCCGGAATGCGCGAAAATCAAGGTGATCGGTGTCGGTGGCGGCGGTGGCAATGCCGTCATGCACATGATCGAAAGCCAGGTCCAGGGCGTTGAGTTCATCTGCGCCAACACCGATGCCCAGGCCCTCAAAAGCCTCCACGGCGCCACCCTGCTGCAGTTGGGCAACGGCGTCACCAAGGGCCTCGGCGCCGGCGCCAACCCGGACATCGGCCGCCAGTCGGCGCTGGAGGACCGGGAGCGAATCGCCGATGTGCTGCAGGGTGCCGACATGGTGTTCGTCACCGCCGGCATGGGCGGTGGCACCGGCACCGGCGCGGCCCCCATCGTCGCCGACGTGGCCCGGGAGCTGGGCATCCTCACCGTCGCGGTGGTGACCCGCCCCTTCGCCTTCGAGGGCAAGAAGCGCAAGGCCATCGCCGAGGAGGGCATCTATCAGCTCAAGGACAATGTCGACTCGCTGATCACCATCCCCAACGAGAAGCTGCTCACCGTGCTCGGCAAGGACATGAGCCTGCTCAACGCCTTCAAGGCCGCCAACAACGTGCTGCTGGGGGCCGTGCAGGGCATCGCCGACCTCATCATCCGCCCCGGCATGATGAACGTCGACTTCGCCGACGTGCGCACCGTGATGAGCGAGATGGGCATGGCCATGATGGGCACCGGCATCGCCACCGGCGAGGACCGCGCCCGCATCGCCGCCGAGGCCGCCGTCCACAGCCCGCTGCTGGATGACATCAACCTCCAGGGCGCCCGGGGCATTCTGGTGAACATCACCGCCGGCCCCAACCTCTCCCTGGGTGAGTTCGCCGAGGTGGGCGAAATCGTCGAGGAGTTCGCCTCCGACAGCGCCACCGTGGTGGTGGGCACCGCCATCGATATGGACATGGGGGACGAACTGCGGGTCACCGTGGTGGCCACCGGTCTCGGCGGCCAGGAGGAGATGCGCAAGCCGGCGCCGGTGATCGAGGCCGCCGGCCGCGGCCGCCGCGCCGAGCCCGACTACCGGGATCTGGATCGCCCCGCCGCGGTGCGCCGTCCCGCCCCCACCATGGGCTTCAACGATGGCGCCACCGCCCGCAAGGTGGATCACCACCAGGCGCCCCACGACAGCGATCTGGACTACCTGGACATCCCCGCCTTCCTGCGTCGCCAGGCGGACTGATCCCGGGAACCACCGGGCGGTTCGCCGCCCGGTCGCCAGGCCCGCGCCGCGACCCCCCTCCGCGGCGCGGAGCTTGCGCGCCCACCAAAATCCGCCATTTCCCCGCCGGGGCCTGTTCCCGTGCCCGGCCGATGTCGAGTCTTCCGGCGGGCATTCAGCCCCCGTTTCCGGCTCAAATTTGCACCAATACGGTGCAGGATCCCCGGTGGAGCCTGCCAACCTTCTCTGCTACTATTGCCCTCCCTTGATTTTGGGCCTCCCCTGGTCCTTCGAGAAATTGCCCAGTGATCAAACAGCGCACGCTGAAAAACCCCATTCGTGCCACCGGTGTCGGCCTGCACACCGGCGAGAAGGTCTACCTGACCCTGCGGCCCGCGCCGGTGGATGCCGGCATCACCTTTCGTCGCACCGATCTCGATCCCCCCGTGGACATCAAGGCCGAGGCCACCAACGTGGGGGAGACCACCCTCTCCACCACCCTGGTCAACGGTGACGTCAAGGTCTCCACCGTCGAACACCTGCTCTCCGCCATGGCGGGCCTCGGCATCGACAATGCCGTGGTCGAGGTGACCGCCCCCGAGGTGCCCATCATGGATGGCAGCTCCGGGCCCTTTGTGTTCCTCATCCAGTCCGCCGGCATCCTCGAGCAGGACGCCCCCAAGAAATTCATTCGCATCAAGCGCCCCATTGAAGTGCGGGACGGCGACAAGGTGGCGGCTTTCCGCCCCCTCGAAGGCTTCAAGATCACCTTCACCATCGAATTCAACCACCCGGTGTTCAAGAGCGAGCCGCTCACCGCCACGGTGGATTTCTCCAGCACCTCCTTCGTCAAGGAGGTGAGCCGCGCCCGCACCTTCGGCTTCATGCACGAGATCGAGTACCTGCGCTCCAAGGGCCTGGTGCGGGGCGGCAGCCTCGACAACGCCATCGTGGTGGACCGCGAGCAGGTGCTCAACGAGGACGGCCTGCGCTACAAGGACGAATTCGTCAAGCACAAGATCCTCGACGCCATCGGCGATCTGTACCTGCTCGGCAACAGCCTGATCGGCGAGTACGAGGCGGTGAAGTCCGGCCACGCCCTCAACAACGCCCTGCTGCGCAAGTTGCTGGCGGACCGCGACGCCTGGGAGATGGTGACCTTCGAGGACGCAGCCCTGGATGCGCCCATTTCCTACCTCCAGCCGGCGTGACGGACAGCGGATGACTGCCCGACGCCCCGCGACCCGCCCGTCCCTGGACCTGGCCCGGATATTGAAGGCAATGACGGGACCGGCCGGACGGCACAACCTGGAATCCACTGCGTGAAAATCGTCTTCATCAACGACCGCAAGGGCGAGTCCCGCACCCGTACCCTCGCCATCAACGGCTGGGCCAAGGTGCTGCTGTCCCTCTGTGTGCTGGGTATGCCGGTGAGCGCCGGGATGCTGCTCGGCGCCCAGCTGGGTGCCGGCGGCTTCGGCCTGATGCTGGAGGACTCCGTCGACAGCCTCAAGGAGGAGCTCGCCGAGCAGCGGGAGGCCGTGGCCCAAGGCCGCGAGGAAGCCCGCCGCCAGGTGGAGGCCCTGTCCCTCAAGCTCGCCGAGATGCAGGCCCGCCTGATGCGCCTCGATGCCCTCGGCGAGCGTCTCACCGCCATTGCCGATCTCGACGATGGCGAATTCGATTTCACCACCGCGCCGGCGGTGGGCGGCCCCGACACCGGGGAGGGGGAGGCCCTCGACAGCGAGGACCTGCACCGCCTGTTCACCGAACTGGATGCCCGCATCGAGAACCGCGAGCAGCAGCTCAGTGTGCTCGAATCCCTGCTCGCCGACCGCCAGCTGCGGGAGCAGAGCACCGTCTCCGGTCGCCCGGTGGAGACCGGCTATGTCTCCTCCGACTTCGGCTACCGCACCGACCCCTTCACCGGGCGGCGCACCTGGCACAACGGCGTCGACTTCCCCGGCAAGCCCGGCACCGAGGTGGTGGCGGTGGCCACCGGGGTGGTGACCTGGTCCGGGGACTACCAGGGCTACGGCAATCTGGTGGAGATCAACCACGGCGAGGGCTTCATCACCCGCTACGCCCACAACGAAGACAACAAGGTCAAGGTGGGCGACCTGGTGGAGAAAGGCCAGGTCATCGCCGCCATGGGCAGCACCGGCCGCTCCACCGGCACCCACGTCCACTTCGAGGTGTACAAGAACGGCCGCGCCGTCGACCCCTCCACCTATATCCACAGCACCCTGCGTTAGCGCCTTCCCCCCCTGGCGCCGCCCGTCGGGCGGCGGCCGCCGCTGTCCGTCGTCATACACCACACTCACTCGATAATCACCAAGGACCACCCATGGTTGCCAGAATCCTCAAAGCGGTGTTGGGAAGCAAGAATGACCGCGTCCTCAAGCGGATGCGCAAGACTGTCAAGCAAATCAATGCCTGCGAAGAAGCCATCCAGTCCCTCGACGACACCGCCCTGGCTGGCAAGACCGCTGAATTCCGCGCCCGGCTCGGCAAGGGGGAAACCCTCGACCAGCTGTTGCCGGAGGCCTTCGCGGCGGTGCGGGAGGCGGCCCGCCGCTCCCTCGGCCTGCGTCACTTCGATGTCCAGCTGATCGGCGGCATGGCCCTCCACGAGGGCAAGATCGCCGAGATGCGCACCGGCGAGGGCAAGACCTTGGTGGCGACCCTCGCCGCCTACCTCAACGCCCTGCCGGGCAAGGGTGTCCACATCGTCACCGTCAACGACTACCTCGCCGCCCGGGATGCCCAGTGGATGGCGCCGGTGTACCAGGCCCTGGGGCTCAGCGTCGGGATCATCCAGTCGTTCCGCGGCGTCGACACCCCCAACTCCTTCCTGGTGGGCCCCCGGGGCAGCGCCGAGAAGCTCCAGGTGGTGGGCCGCCGCGAGGCCTACGCCGCCGACATCACCTACGGCACCAACAACGAGTTCGGCTTCGATTACCTCCGGGACAACATGGCCCTGCGCATGGAGGACAAGTCCCAGCGGGGCCACCATTACGCCATCGTCGACGAAGTGGACTCGATCCTCATCGACGAGGCCCGCACCCCGCTGATCATCTCCGGCGCCGCCCAGGACAGCTCCGCCCTCTACAAGCGCATCAACGCCCTGGTGCAGCTGCTCGAGCGGCAGACGGAAGGGGAGGGGGAGAGCGAGGACAAGCCCGGCGACTTCATCATCGACGAGAAGACCCGCCAGGTGGAGCTCACCGAGGCCGGCCACCAGAAGGCCGAGGACCTGCTCATCGCCGAGGGCCTGCTGGATCGGGAGGACAGCCTCTACCAGGCCGCCAACCTCGGCCTCGTCCACCACATCCACGGCGCCCTCAGGGCCCACCACCTGTTCCACCGGGATGTGGAGTACATCGTCCAGAACGGCCAGGTGGTACTGATCGACGAACACACCGGCCGCACCATGCCGGGCCGCCGCCTCTCCGAGGGCCTTCACCAGGCCATCGAGGCGAAGGAGGGCGTGACCATCCAGAGCGAGAGCCAGACCCTCGCCTCCACCACCTTCCAGAACTACTTCCGCATCTACCACAAGCTCGCCGGCATGACCGGCACCGCCGACACCGAGGCGTTCGAGTTCCACCAGATCTACGGCCTCGACGTGGTGGTGATCCCCACCAACAGGCCCGTCAGCCGCAAGGATCTCAACGACCTGGTGTTCCTCACCCAGGAAGAAAAGTACGACGCGGTGATCGAGGACATCAAATCCTGCGTCGCCCAGGGGGCGCCGGTGCTGGTGGGCACGGTGTCCATCGAGAGCTCCGAGTACGTCTCGGGCCTGTTGCACAAGGCCGCCATTCCCCACCAGGTGCTGAACGCCAAGTTCCACGAGAAGGAGGCCAGCATCATCGCCCAGGCGGGCCGCCCGGGCACCGTCACCATTGCCACCAACATGGCCGGCCGCGGCACCGACATCGTCCTCGGCGGCAGCTGGGAGGCGGAGATCGCCGCCCTCGACAACCCCACCCCCGAGCAGATCGAGGGGGTCAAGGCGGCGTGGAAGCAGCGCAACGCGCAGGTGCTTGCCGCCGGGGGCCTGCACATCCTCGGCACCGAGCGCCACGAATCCCGCCGCATCGACAACCAGCTGCGGGGTCGCGCCGGCCGCCAGGGCGACCCGGGGGTGTCCCGCTTCTACCTGTCCCTCGAGGATCCCCTGATGCGCCTCTTCGCCTCCGACCGGGTGCGCAACATGATGCGCGCCCTCGGCATGCAGAAGGGCGAGTCCATCGAGCACCGCATGGTGTCCAACTCCATCGAGAAGGCGCAGCGCAAGGTGGAGGGCCGCAACTTCGATATCCGCAAGCAGCTGCTGGAATTCGACGATGTGGCCAACGACCAGCGCAAGGTGATCTACCAGCAGCGCAACGAGCTGCTCGAGGCCGACGACATCAGCGACGTGATCGACGCGGTGCGGGGCGATGTGGTCAACCAGGTCATCAGCGGCTTCATTCCGCCCCAGAGCCTGCCGGAGCAATGGAATGTGGAGGGCCTCGAGGACGCCATCGAGGCGGATTTCGGCGTGGCCCTGCCCATCGAGAGCTGGGTGGCCGCCGACCAGCGCCTCCACGAGGACAAGCTCCGCGCCCGCATCGTCGAGGAAGTGGCCGCCGCCTACCAGCGCAAGGGGGAGCGCATCGGCCCGGACCTGCGGGTGATCGAAAAGCAGATCATGCTGCAGGTGCTCGACATGCAGTGGAAGGAGCACCTCGCCAACATGGACTACCTGCGCCAGGGCATTGGCCTTCGGGCCTACGCCCAGAAGAATCCCAAGCAGGAGTACAAGCGGGAATCCTTCGGCCTCTTCCAGGCCATGCTCGACAACATCAAGCTGGAGACCATCCGCTTCCTGAGCCGTCTCGAAGTGCGCAGCCACGACGAGGTGGAGGAGCTGGAGCGCCGCCAGCGGGAGGCCCAGGCCCGCCAGAAGCTGGAATTCCAGCACGCCGAGGCGAACGCCCTGGCGGCGGAAAAGCCCGAGGCCCCGGCGGAGCAGCCCGCCGAGCAGCAACCCTACGTGCGGGAGGGGGACAAGGTGGGCCGCAACGACCCCTGCCCCTGCGGGTCGGGCAAGAAGTACAAGCAGTGCCACGGCCGCCTCGTCTGAGGCGGGGCTTCCCGGCCGGGGGTGTCGCCACCGGTCGGGATTGGCCCCGGGGCTTGGCGCCGGGCGCCGCGAGAAAACCACAGTGCGCCAGATCAATAAAAGTAGCAATAGCTCTTATATCCAATTGACAATCATTATCATTGGCAAATAGACTGCCCGCGTTTGCCGGGGTGGGCCTGTTGCCGTGCCCTATCTCCGGTCGTGCCATTACCATGATCTGTTAAGGAGATAACTCCATGCGTCCCAGCTCCGCCCTTTTCCCGCGCCAGCCCCTGGCCATCGCTGTCGCCGCCAGCCTGTTCCCGGTCGCCGCCCTCGCCCAGGATGACAGCGACCGCGCCCCCCCCATGCCGGTGATCGAAGTGGTGGGCAAGCGCCTGGAGGACATCTCCAAAATGACCGGCTCCGTGGTGCTGATCGACCGGGAACAGCTGGAGCTGATCCAGCCCCTGTCCACCGAGGACGCCCTGCGCCGCGTCCCCGGCATCAACGCCAAGACCGAGGAGGAGACCGCCATCGTCTCCAACATCGGGATTCGCGGCCTGTCCGCCAGCGAATCCAAGTCCCTCATCCTGGAGGACGGCGTGCCGGTGGCCCCGGGCCTGTTCATCGGCAACGAGCGCTACTTCAACCCCCGCATCCAGCGCATGGAGGGCATCGAGGTGCTGAAGGGCTCGGCGTCCCTGCGCTACGGCCCGTCCACCATCGGCGGCGTGATCAACTACCAGACCAAGACCCCGGACGACGGCGTGCTGGTCACAGCCCGGGTCGGCTCCTTCGAAACCCGCGAAGCCACCCTGGAGGCGGGCGGTCGCACCCAGTCCGGTGACGCCTTCGCCGGCATCGTCGCCACCCGCGGCGAGAGCGACGGCTTCATGGACAAGGGCTACGAAATGACCGACATCATGGCCAAGGCGGGGATGCGCTTCAACGATGCCCACGCGGTGGGCCTCAAATTCTCCTGGTACGAGAACGACGCCAACATCTCCTACCGCGGCCTGCTGCTCGACGACTACCGCGACGGGCGCCAGTACAACCCCGCGCCGGACGACTGGTTCCTCGCCGACCGCACCGGCTTCGACCTGAACCACGAGTGGACCCTCGGCGACAACGCCACCCTCAAGACCCTGGTGTACTGGAGCGAAGTGACCCGGGACTACTGGCGCTACGGCGTCAATACCGCCGCCTCCAACGCCGCCGGTCGCTGGGTCTACACCGACAATCTCACCGGCAACAACCGCTCCTTCGAGCGCACCGGCATCGAAACCCGCCTGACCCTGGACCACGCCCTGTTCGGGATGGAGAGCGAGGCGGAATTCGGCCTGCGCTACATGGAGGAGGAGTCCGACGACCGGCGTATCCGCGCCACCCGCGCCGCCGACCGCACCGGCACCAACGACCGCCACATCATCGACTCGGCGGACAGCATTGCCGGCTACGCGCAGAACCGTTTCGTGATCGGCGAGCGGCTGGCCATTACACCGGGCCTGCGGGTGGAATCCTACGAGCAGGACCGCCGGGTCCTCACCGAGAACAACGCCGCGGCGTCCACCTCCAACACCGAGGTGCTGCCCGGCGTCGGCGCCACCTTCGAACTGACCGAGTCCGCCCAGCTGTACGGCGGTGTCTACAAAGCCTTCTCCCCCGCCGCCAATGGCGTCGCCCTCGACGGCCTCACCGACCAGAAGCTCGACGGGGAGCGCTCCGTCAACTACGAAATGGGTGTCCGCGGCCACCAGGGGCCGCTGAGCTATGAAGTGGCCGCCTTCATCATGGATTTCGACAACCAGGTGGTAACCGGCAACAGCGATCCCAACCTCTCCCAGTCCAACGCCGGCGAAACCCGCCACCGGGGCATGGAGCTGGTGCTGGGCTACGAACTGGGCGGCGGCTTCAGCATCGACGGCAACGCCACCTGGGTGCCGGAATCGGAATTCCGCACCGGCGACAACGCAGGCAACCGCCTGCCCTACGCCCCCAAGATCATCGGCAACCTGGCCCTCAACTACAGCGCCGGGCCTCTCAGTGCCGCACTGACCGCCCACCACCGGGGCGAACAATACGGCGATCCCACCAACCGCCGCGATATTCCCGCCAACGCGGCTGGCGGCATCTGGGGAGGATTGATCCCTTCTTACACGGTGGTCGATCTGATGGCCCAGTACCAGTTCAGCGAACGCCTGACGGTCTTCGGTGCCCTCAAGAACCTCACCGACAAACACTACATCACCGGACTGCGCCAGGGCATCTATGTCGGCCCCGAGCGCACCATCGAGGCGGGCGTGCGCTTCCGCCTGTAAGCGCCCCCGGGCGACAGGCCCCGGCCCGCAAGGCCGGGGCTTTTTTGTTAGGCGGCCCGCGATGACCGCCGCCGGGGGATTGGGATAGAATGCCGGGCGCCCGGCCGGGGTGGAGCCCTCGACACCACCAGGCCCTTTGAACCCGCGCCCTGCCTCCAACCGCGCGCCGCTCCCGGACGACGGGGGGCAGGGCCCACCACTCTGACACGGAGCCCACGCCCATGCCGGTTGGCAACGCCACCTTTCCCCCCATGCACCCCGTGCCGGGTTTTCGCCTCGGCACCGCCTCCGCCGGCATCAAGAAGCCGGGCCGCAAGGATCTGGTGCTCATGGCTTTCGACCAGGGCGCCAGTGTCGCCGCCTGCTTTACCCGCAACGCCTTTTGTGCCGCGCCGGTGCAACTGGCCAAGGCCCACCTGGCCGCTGGCGCGGATGCCGCCCGGGGGCCGCGCTACCTCGTCACCAACACCGGCAACGCCAATGCCGGCACCGGCGAGGGGGGCCTCGCCGACGCGCGGCGGGTGTGCGAAGCCCTGGCGGGGCTGGCCGGCTGCGACGCCGAGCAGATTCTGCCCTATTCCACCGGTGTGATCGGCGAACCCCTGCCGGTGGACAAAATCCTCGCCGCCCTGCCGGCGGCCCTCGCCGCCCTCACGGAAAACGGCTGGGATGACGCGGGCCTGGGCATCATGACCACCGACACCCGGCCCAAGGGCGCGAGCCTTCGGGTGGAGATCGCCGGCAAACCGGTGACCCTCACCGGCATCGCCAAGGGTGCCGGCATGATCAAGCCCAACATGGCCACCATGCTCGGCTACGTCGCCACCGATGCCAGGGTGGACAATGCCCTGCTGCAGGAGATGCTCGGCCGCGCCGTGGAGCGCTCCTTCAACCGCATCACCATCGACGGCGACACCTCCACCAACGACGCCGTCACCCTGGTGGCCACCGGGGCCAGTGGCGTGGCCATTGGCCCCGGCGAGCGGGAGGCGTTCCAGCGCGCCCTCGACCAGCTGTGCCGGGAACTGGCCCAGGCCATCGTCCGCGACGGGGAGGGGGCCACCAAGTTCGTCACCGTCGATGTCGCCGGCGGTGCCACCAGCGGCGAATGCCTGGCGGTGGCCTACGCCGTGGCGGAATCCCCCCTGGTGAAGACCGCCCTGTTCGCCTCCGACCCCAACTGGGGCCGCATCCTCGCCGCCATCGGCCGGGCGGGCCTTGCCGATCTCGACGTGGCCGGAGTCTCCGTTCACCTCGGCGACGTGCTGATCGCCGACAAGGGCGGCCGCGCCCCCGGCTACACCGAGGCCGCCGGCCAGGCGGTGATGGACGAAGAGGAGATCACCATCCGCATCCACCTCGGCCGGGGCAGCGCCCATGAAACCGTCTGGACCACGGACCTCTCCCACGACTATGTGACCATCAATGCGGAGTATCGGACTTGAGCATTGTCTGGTCTGACGCTGGATGTCTGACCTCTGACACCTTGGTTTCGGGGTTCCTTCCGGGTGCTTCAAAGGGCTCGGAGGCTGGCATCCCAACCGTCACCCCTGGCTCTGCCCAGCCAGGCCGCTTGAGCGTCAGGCGTCGGGCGTCCGACGTCAGACCACACCAATGACCCCCATCCACGTGGTCGCCGCCATCATCCACCATCCCGGCCGGGAGAGGATTCTCCTGGCCCGCCGGCCCGACCACCTTCACCAGGGCGGCCTCTGGGAATTCCCCGGCGGCAAGGTGGATGCCGGGGAAGGGGCGCGCCAGGCCCTTGACCGGGAGCTGGCGGAGGAGCTGGCCATCCAGGTGCTGCGCGCCGAGCCCTTTCTGGAGGTGCGCCACCAGTATCCCGACAAGGCGGTGTTGCTCGACGTCTGGCAGGTGTGGGAGTTCGCCGGCACCCCGGTGGGCAACGAGGGGCAGGTCATTCGCTGGGCGGAGCTCGCCGCCCTGCCGGCGTATTCCTTTCCCGCCGCCAACCAGCCCATCCTCGACGCCCTGCTGGGTCGCTGACCCGGCGCCCTGTACAAATCCCGCCCCCGGCCTATACTCGGCCCGATCCCGCCATGGACGACGGGATCGGCTCAAACAGCCGATGAGCGGGGGCCGGCGGTTCCCCGCCGGGCCCCGGCAACGCACAAGGAGGTGCGACACCATGGACAGCAAACCCGTTTCTCCCTATTCATCCTCCGCCAGCGCCCGGGGCGTTACCCTCGTGGAGATGCTGGTGGTGGTCGCCATCATCGGCATCATCGCCCTGGTGGCGATGCCTGCCTTCGACGACTACTTCACCCGCGCCCGGGTCAAGCGCGCCGCCGAGGACGTCCACGGCCTGGTGCTGCAGGCCAGGGCCGAGGGCCCCATCCGCGATCAGAACCTGTCGGTGAGCGTGAACCCCGGCGCCTGGTGCGTGGGCGTTGCCCCCAACCCCGGGTGCGACTGCACCGCCAGCGGTGCCGGTGGCTGCGCCATCAATGTCGCCGGCACCCAGGTCCGCCAGGTGGTGAGCGGCACCGACCACCCCGACGTCACCCTCGCCACCACCTTCCCGGGCAACGGCACCACCTTCTCGCGCTTGCGGGGCAACGCCAGCCCCGGCGGGCGGATCAGCCTCGCCAGCGACGACTGGGTGGTGGACGTGCGGGTGGGGGTGAGCGGCCGGATCAGGCTCTGCACCCCGGCGGGGGCCAATGGTCTCGCCGGCTACCCCTCATGCTGACGAACCTCCCCGGCGGATGACGGCTGCGCCTCATCCGCCCTACACACCCCCGTAGGGCCGAAGAGCGAAGCGTCATCGGCCAAAACCCACCAGGGCCCGACACCCCCGGCGGATGACGGCTGCGCCTCATCCGCCCTACAAAACCCCCGTAGGGCCGAAGAGCGAAGCGTCATCGGCCAAAACCCACCAGGGCCCGACACCCCCGGCGGATGACGGCTGCGCCTGATCCGCCCTACAAAACCCTCCGTAGGGCCGAAAAGCGAAGCGTCATCGGCCAAAACCCACCAGAGCCCGACACCCCCGGCGGATGACGGCTGCGCCTGATCCGCCCTACAAAACCCTCCGTAGGGCCGAAGAGCGCAGCGTCATCGGCCAAAACCCACCAGAGCCCGACACCCCCGGCGGATGACGGCTTCGCCTGATCCGCCCTACAAAACCCTCCGTAGGGCCGAAAAGCGCAGCGTCATCGGCCGCCAAACCAGCCACGTGGACACCCCCGGCAATCACGCATAAGGCACCACCAGCTTCACACCCAAGACCCGGCTAGCCCAAAGGGCATAACCCCACCCCCCCCTTTCGAGGCCGAGACGATGGGCAATGGCATCCAGCAGCCCCCCTAAGACCATTTGGCCATATAAAATACATGGTTATTAGGTATCATCCGGCTTCCGCCATAAATCCGACAGGCAGGTGAATATGCCGACATAGAGCTATTGATAATGACGAACGGTCGATTTCAGATTCCAAACGGTACAAAAATAAACTGGATTTCTTTCTAATCATTTCCGGGCAAATCTTCTAGAATCGTCCCAACGGCTTATGGAAAGGGTCTTTGAGCCCGGCGGCCAACACCTCTACCCGCGAACAACCCCCAAGGGGCGACATGACGCAATCAGCAGGATCATCACCCCCGGCACCCGGAAAGCGCCCTGCCCGCCTCCGGCGCCCCACCCCCCAGCGGGGTGTCACCCTCATCGAGATGATGATCGTGGTGATCATCGTCGGCATCATCGCCGCCGTGGCGGTACCGTCCTTCGACAACTACTTCGAGCGCCAGCGGGTCAAGCGCGCCGCCGAGGATATCTACGGACTCATACTCCAGGCCAAGTCGGAGGGGCCGATTCGGGATGAAGACATGTCCGTGGCTGTGGATACCGCGACCTGGTGTGTCGGATTTTCGGACACAGCCGGCTGTGCTTGCGCCGAAGCAGCCTGCACGGTCGACGTGGCCGGCACGGACGTGGTCCAGGTGGTTAGTGGTGAGGATTACCCCGATGTTTCCATCAGTGGCTTGGCTGGTACAACGTTCAATCGTTTGAGGGGCACCGCATCCACGGCTGGAGCCATCACGGTGTCCTCCGGCAGCTACTCGCTGGAGGTTCAGGTAAGCCAGGATGGGCGTGTGCGGCTGTGCAATCCCAATGGCGCTGGCGCGGGGTATGAGGAATGCTGATGGCAAACGGACTCTACAAGTCGCAACGGGGAATCAACCTTGTCGAGCTGATGGTGGGTATCGCCATCAGTCTGGTGCTGCTCACTGGTGTTCTTAGCGTGATGTTACGGATGAGTGTGTCAGGGGGGGAGATCGTGCAGTCCACCCGACTAAACCAACAGCTGCGAGGTGCGCTCGACCTCATGACGAAGGAGATACAGCGGGCAGGTTATGTCAACTGGTCTCCCTTGTGGGACGAGGATGGAGATGGGATCTTCGACAACATCAACGGCGATGTGGATGAGGACGGAAATGACATTGTCGATGTGCGGGATTTCTACGAGGTTGCCATCCCCGCGATGGATGCGTTCGGGGATATCCGACTCTTCGCCTTTGCGACACCCGGGGATGCATCCAGTGGTGTCTCCGCCTGCACCAACAATTGTGACTGTATTTTGTACAGTTATGACATCGATGGGGATGGTGCACTGAATGCGGACGAGTTCGAGCTCTTTGGCTTCCGCCTCAATGACGGCGCCATTGAGATGCGGACTGCTGGCGAAACCCATAGTTGCAACTCGGGGACATGGCAGGACGTAACCGATGACAGCGTGACGGTCACCAGCCTTGAGATGACCAGGGTCTGGGCCAATAGTGTTGGGACTGGCAACGACTCAACGGGTTATCGCTACGTCAACGAGAGTGGAGAGTGGACGGTTGAGGAGTTGCAGCCGGGTTGCACCACCACAGACAACGACGGGGCCAATCCCTTGCCTGTCGATGGAGACACACTTTGTCTCTGGCGAAGCAGTATTCTGATAAACGTCACTGGTGAGTTGAGTGGCGATGCCGCTGTGAGTATGCAGCTGCAGTCGAGGGTGAAACCCAAGAATGATTACCTCAATACTTCGGCGGCAGCGCCTTGAGGTGACTTGTCCCATTTATCGGCGGGGAGTTCATGGCATGAAGAGCAAGTTGGTTTCCGCACAAGGCGGCTCGCTTCAGAAGGGGGTGGCGATCCTGGCGATCACCATTCTTCTTTTGCTGGTGGCGACCCTGGGTACCCTGATGGTTGGGCGGATAGGGTTGTTCGAGCAAAAGATGGTCGGCACTGATGTGCGCAGCAAAGAGGTGTACTCCGCTGCGATTGGTGGGCTGGAATACGGGGTAAATTGGTTCAACGAAGACAATGTCCTTGATCTCGCCTGGAGCGATGCCGATGGGGATGGTATCTCGTGCGCTGGGGATACCGCCACTCCGGACCCGGCAATGCCCGATACCGACCTCAATGCGGACTCCTACGCCCATACCATCACCTATACCCTGATGAACTGCCTCGACCAGTCGCCGGTCATTGTCCAGGTGTCATCGTTGGCTGTGGCGACGGCTGATTCTCATGTACAGAAAACGGTTTCCGTCGAGAAGATGCTGGGGGTAGTGAGTACCAGCCCCTTCGGCGGAACCGTCGCGGACGAGGATCCATCGGTTTTCCAGGGGCCGCCCGTGATGGTGGAGGGCTGCATGTCGGGCGTCACGGGTACTCCGGATATCTACCCCCATGATGACCTGGGGATATCCATTGGTACTACTCAGGGGTCGGTCGGCTGTCTCGACGAAGGGCATTTCGACCTGCACGGAGGGACCAAGCAGGCGCTGGCGCCTTCGAAAACCCTGGCCGATGCCGTCTTCGGGGTAGTAGTCACTACCTTCGAGGATGAGCAAGACAAGTACGAAAAGGAAGAAGACGCAGTAAAGGCCAAGTTGCTTGCCCTGGAGGCAAAGAATCCCGATCGGATACTTGTGGTGGACGACGAGTACCCACGTTTTCCAGACGATCAGCCAAGCTGGAACGGCAACAACTGGCATGCCAGCCTGGGAAGTGAGGAAGCGCCTGTCATTCTCTATTTCGATCGTGAAGTAGGCTGCCCCAAGATCAATGGTGGCCCCATTATCTGGGGACTCATCTACTTCGCCGACAAGGACTGTGGTACTCACGGTTGGGGCAACGGCGAAATACACGGCACGGTTGCCCTTCGAGGCGATATGACCAGCCATACGGCCAACACCGAAATTTTTGGCAAATCAGTGGACTTTGGCAGCGGTGGCGGCGATGAGGACGGGGACGACACCGTCATAGGTGAACCCGGTGGGATATTTGACGAGTACAGGTTTGCCGAGATCCCCGGAACCTGGCGCGACTTTGAACCAACGGACTAATCCGCCAATTTCAGGAGACTGACAATGAACAGATCGCAGATCATATCCATTCACGGTGCCTCCGGGAGTCGGGGTTTTACCATGATCGAGGCGATTGTCGCCTTCGTGGTCCTGGCGGCGGGTTTACTCGCGTTGCTCAGTTTTCACAGCGTCACCCAGAAAACCAATGCCGACGCAAAAATCCAGGCGGAGGCCGTTGCTTTCGCCGAGGAAAAGCTTCAAGAGTTGGAGAGTTTTCTAGCCGAAGATGATGCGAGGCTGGCGGAAGGCGAAGGTTCCGATTCACCCGCAGGACAGTTGGCAACCTTCGCGAGGGCGTGGGAGGTCAGTGAGGACGACGATCTGGCGAACCTAACCTTTGCCGAGGTCACTGTCACCTGGACTGATCGGGAAGGCGAAGAGCAACAAGTGGTTCTCAACTCGGCCATTGACCGTAAAGCCCCAGCTCAGAGCGTTGCCAATTTTCTCGACGTTGTTGCAAATGCTCAGGGTGGTGGCGGTGGTGGTGGCAGTACTTGGGGTGATCCGCCCGATGATGAGGAGCCCGCCGATCCTGAAGATCCCGTCGATCCCACCGAGCCGGACGATCCTGTGGATCCCCCTCCCACGCCTGTAACTGCATCATACACTGTGACCATTAATGGCAGCGTGTCCGGTGCTAATTTGGACGATGCTGATGGGGTGCTGGATACTGCGGGAGCACCGGATATCGTCTCCGGCGGGACGCCCCAATGTACTATCGCAAACGGCAAGAAATCATTCACCTGCACCGTGAGCTACGTGGCGTATTCGGAGGGGTGGTCGGGCTACATCAGTCTGACGGTCAGCAAGAATGTGCGATATGTCGTTGGTGGCACCTGCAACAAGACTCCTTCGATTTATTTCAGCAATATCAAGACCACTCAATCAGTCACATTGAGTACCTGTTAGATGAAGGATCCTTGCATGAGCTCTCAGAGAGGCTTCACCCTTATTGAAATGATGATCGCGGTGATCGTTATCGGGATACTGGCGGCAATTGCCCTGCCCGCCTACCAGGACTATGTGCGAGAGGCGCGCCGGGCCGATGCTCTGGATTCACTGATGTATATCCAGAACCTTCAGGAAAAGTGGCGGGCGAACAACCCGGCCTATGGCTCCCTGGCAAATATCGGCTTCACCGGTACTACTTCGGTGGATGGCTATTACAGCCTCGCCGTCAGCGGCGCCAGCGCCACGGGGTTTGTGGTGACCGCCACGGGGCTGGGGCCTCAGGCCAGCGATACCGGCTGTACCTCCATCACCCTCACGGTAAGCGCCGCCAATCCTCGGGGTGTGAAGGCGCCGGCATCCTGCTGGAACAACTAGCCTGCACCCTGCCGCCGGTGTTGGGCCGGGCAATTGCGGTAGATTGGACTGAGGAACGAAGCCCAATGGTGGTTTGGTACCGACGTTGGGCTTCACGAAAGGCGTTCAGCCCAACCTACCCGGGCAGGCTGCGTTCAACGGATCAATGACCCCGATTGTCGGGGTCATTGTCGTTATGGAGGTCGGCGGGTTCGCCGGGAATGGCGTGGCGCTCCATGGCCCAATCGCCAAAATCGATCTGCTTGCAGCGCCTGGAGCAGAAGGGCCGGAAGGGGGATTGTTCGCCCCATTCCACGGGCTTTTTGCAGGTGGGGCAGTTGACGGTGATGGGCGGGTTGCTTGGCATGGTGTTGTCTGTCATGGATTGAAGCGGCAATTATGCGTAGGTTGGGCTGAGGCACGAAGCCCAACGGTGGTTTGGCGCGGGTGTTGGGCTTCACGGAAGGCGTTCAGCCCAACCTGCCTGCCATGGCCAGGTAGTGCTGGTGGAGGCTCGCCACCTTGGCGGGCAGGCTGGCGAGATCCCCCGAGTTATCCAGCACATCGTCGGCGCGGGCGAGGCGTTCCTGCCTCGGCAACTGGCTGGCGATGATGGCCTTGATCTGCGCCTGGCTGTTGGCGTCGCGGGCCGTTGCCCGGGCGATCTGCACTTGCTCCGGCACGTCCACCACCAGTACCCGCTGGACGCGCTCATGCTGGCTGGTTTCAAGCAGCAAAGGTGACTCCAGAATGGCATAGGGGCCCTGTGCCTCGGCGAGTCGCTGTGCGATCCACTCGGCAATCAGCGGGTGGAGCAGCGCCTCCAGCCACTGTTTGGCGGCGGCGTCGGCAAAAATGCGCGCCCGCAGCGCGGCCCTGTCGAGGCTGCCGTCGGCCAGCAGGATGCCCGGGCCAAAATGGCCGGCAATGGCGGCGAGGGCCGTGCTGCCCGGCTCCACCACCCCGCGGGAGGCCTCATCGGCGTTCACCACGGTAATGCCCAGTTGCCGGAAGCAGTTTGCAACGGCACTCTTGCCGCTGCCGATGCCCCCCGTCAGCCCCACCACGAACATCACAGCAGGGCCAGGTAGCGTTCGACCATGGCCTCGCCCCAGAACATGGCGATCCAGCCAGCAATGGCGAGGTAAGGGCCAAAGGCCATGGGAATCTGCCGGTCACGTCCGGCGATGGCGATGGCGGCGATGCCGATGACAGCCCCCACGGCGGATGACAGCAGCACGATCAGCGGCAGCAGCTGCCAGCCGAGCCAAGCCCCGAGGGCGGCGAGCAGCTTGAAGTCGCCGTGGCCCATGCCCTCCTTGCCGGTCAGCAGCTTGAAGCCCCAGAACACCAGCCAGAGCACGAGATAGCCCGCCACGGCGCCGATTACCGCGCTATTGAGGTCGGTAAAAAGCCCCTGGCTGTTGGCCAGCAGGCCGAGCCACAGCAGGGGCAGGGTGATGATGTCCGGCAGCAGTTGGTGGCGAAAATCAATCCCGGTGAGCACGATGAGGGCGATGCTGAACAGCACCGCAAGGGCGCCCTCGGCGGTGAGGCCAAAGTGGCTGATGGCCAGGGTGGCGAGCAGTGCCGTCGCCAGTTCCACCAGGGGATATTGAATGCTGATGGGGGCCTTGCAGTGGTGGCACTTGCCCCGCAGCAGCAGGTAGCTCAGCACCGGCACGTTGTGCCAGGGCTTGATGGGCTCGCTGCAGTGGGGGCAGTGGGAGGCGGGAAAGGCGAGGTTGAGCCGGGGGATTTCCCCCTCCGGTGGCATGCCGAGAAAATCCAGGGATTCCCGGCGCCACGCCGACTGCATTTGCAGGGGCAGGCGGTGGATCACCACATTGAGAAAGCTGCCCACCACCAGGCCTGCGACAAAGATCACCAACAGGTGCGGATAAATATCGGGGGAGGGCATGGGGTGATCCTTGTTCAAACCGGGGGCCGCCTGCCGGGCGGCCAACCCGCTATCGAAGTTGACGAGTAAAGTTATGGCCCGGCAAGCGAGAAAGGGTTTTTATCAACTGCAACCTGCAACCTGCAACCTGCAACCTGCAACCTGCAACCGCTATCCGCCCACCACCTGGCCGAGTTGGAAGATGGGTAGATACATGGCAATCAGAAGCCCGCCGACCAGTACGCCCAGAACGGACATGATAAGGGGTTCGAGCAGGACGGTAAGATTATCCACCTGGTGGTCGACGGACTCCTCGAAATGCACGGCGGCCTTTTCCATCATCTCATCCAGCGAGCCGGACTCCTCGCCAATAGAGGTGAGCTGAATCAGCATGATGGGAAAGAGCCCGGTGGTGCGCATGGCGGTGTTCAACTGCAAGCCTGTTGATACATCGTCTCTGATGCGAATGATGGCATCGCGGAATACGGCGTTACCGGCGGAGCCTGCCACGGAATTGAGGGATTCGATCAACGGTACACCTGCCGCAAATGTGGTTGATAGTGTGCGGGCAAAGCGGGAGACCACTGATTCGTAAACGATATTGCCGACAATGGGAATCTTGAGCGCGAATTTATCGACGGCATCTGAAAATTTTTGTGACCTAAGGCGCGCTTCCTTGAAAGCGATTCCAGTTCCGATAAGCCCTGCCGCGATCAGTAGCCACCATGCCTGAGCAAACTCCGATATATTCATTACAAACTGCGTGAAGGCAGGCAAGTCAGCCCCAAAGCTTTGAAAGGTCTGCGCAAATACCGGTACAACCTTGACCAGGAGGATGCCCGTCACTATGACGGCAACAATGATCACGGCGGAGGGGTATGTAAGCGCCTTTTTAACCTTGCGTTTCAGGGCTTCACCCTTTTCCTTGTAGGTGGCCACCCGATCCAGCATGGTTTCCAGGGCGCCCGACTGCTCGCCAGCCTCCACCAGGCTGCAAAACAAGTCGTCGAAGTGGCGGGGATGCTTGCGAAGGGCCGGGCCAAAGCCCGTGCCGGCGGATACATCCTCGTGCAATTGCGTTACCAGCTCCCGCATCTTCTCGTTCTCGAGCCCCTCCGAGACAATCTCGAAACTCTGCACCAGCGGCACGCCGGCCTTCATCATGGTGGCCATCTGCCGGGTAAAGGTGGCGATATCGGCGGGCTTGATGGGCTTTGAACCCTTGAACAGGGGCTTGGGCTTTTTCTTGACGGTGGAGGTCACCACCCCCTGTTTGCGAAGTTGCGCCTTCACCACCGTGACGTTGGACCCGGCGATCTCCCCCTGAACGGGCTTCCCTTCCTTGTTCTTCCCTTTATAGATGTACAGTGCGGGTTGAGCTGCTGCCATGGTGGTCGATCCTAGCCTGTCGCGGTGGGTGGTGGAGCCGGTGGCTTATGTTTTCGATTAATCCTTGGTGACACGGTTGGCCTCTTCGAGGCTGATGGCGCCGCTTGCCACCTTGCGCAGGGCCGACTGGCGCAGGGTACGGAACCCCTCCTTCTTGGCCTGCTCGGCGATGTCGATGGAGTTGCCTCCCTCCATGATCAGCCGCGAGACGGTGGGCGTTACCCTCAAAACCTCGTAGATACCGACGCGTCCTTTATACCCGTTTGTGCACTGTTTGCAACCCACGGGGTGGTAGAGGGTTATCTCCCCGCGTGGCACGCCAATGGCGCCAAAACCTTCCTCCTCCAGTATCTTGTCGGGAATCCCCTCGTAGGGCTTCTTGCAGTTGTTGCACAGGCGCCGCGCCAGGCGCTGGGCGATGATCAGGCTCACCGAGGTGGCCACGTTGAAGGCGGGCACGCCCATGTTGAGCAGGCGGGTCAGGGTTTCCGGCGCGCTGTTGGTGTGCAGGGTGGAGAGCACCAGGTGGCCCGTCTGGGCCGCCTTGATGGCGATCTCGGCGGTTTCCAGGTCGCGGATCTCACCCACCATGATCACATCCGGGTCCTGGCGGAGGAAGGCCCGCAAGGCCTCGGCGAAGGTGAACTTGGTGCGGTTGTTGATCTGTACCTGGTTGATGCCCTCCATGTTGATCTCCACCGGGTCCTCGGCGGTGGAGATATTGCGCTCCGCCGTGTTGAGGATGCCAAGGCCGGTGTAGAGGGACACCGTCTTGCCGGAGCCGGTGGGGCCGGTAACCAGGATCATCCCCTGGGACTGGTTGAGGGTCTGCAGGTAGGCATCCTTCTGGTCCTCCTCGTAGCCCAGGGCATCGATGCCCATCTTGGCCTGGCTGCTGTCGAGGATGCGCAGCACGATCTTTTCGCCGTACAGGGTGGGCAGGGTGTTGACGCGAAAGTCGATGGCCTTGGTCTTGGTGATCTTGAGCTTGATGCGGCCATCCTGGGGCACCCGGCGCTCGGAGATATCCATGCGGGACATCACCTTGAGGCGGGCCGCGAGGCGCGGCGCCACGCTCGGCGGCGGGCGGGAAATCTCCTCGAGGATGCCGTCGGTGCGGAACCGCACCCGGTAGTACTTTTCGTAGGGCTCGAAGTGGATATCGGAAGCCCCCTTCTTGATGGCCTCCAGCAGCATCTTGTTGATGAAGCGCACCACAGGCGCGTCGTCGGCGTCCCCCTCCAGGTCGCTTTCCTGTTCCTCAGCCTCGCCGGTGCTGAGGTCCCCCAGGTCCACGTCGCCCATGTTGCCGAGGGCTTCGTCGAAGTCCCGGCCCTGCTTGTTGACGATCTGCTCGATGCCCTCCAGGAGCTGATCGTGGGCCACCAGGATGGGCTCGACGGTGAGCCCCGACTGAAAGCGGATCTCCGTGAGGGCGTGCTGGTTGGTGGGGTCGCTCACCGCCAGTATCAGGCGGTTGCCCTTCTTCAGCAGGGGAAGGGCCTGGTGCTTGCGCATCGATCCCTCGTTGAGCACGCCCTTGGGGAAGCTGTCCCAGTTGTGGGCCCGCAGGTCGTAGATCGGCAGGCCGAATTCGTTGGAGGCAACCCGCGCCACCAGGGCGGGCTCGATCAGGTTTTGCTCCAGCAGGTAGTCCACCACGGAGATATGCTGCTTGACACAGGCGTCCACCATCTCCAGGGCATCCGCTTCCTTGATAAGGCCGTCAAGTACCAGCCGCTTGGGCAGGCCGCGCAGGTTTGGGTGGGTCTGATTCATGGGGCTCGCTCTTCCGTGTGGGGTCTAGCTGGTGCGGATACGGGTGTTAAGTGTAAGCCGCTGGGCCGGCGGGGAGGTAAAAGTATCCTATAACAGTTGTATCGCGCACCGAAAGGCCTTGGCTGGGCGTGGGTTTGATTCGGCGCCGGGATTGATGGCGTGACAAAATTTGTCGGTTTGTGCGGGTTTTTTGCTCCACCGCCTCGGATTTTGCGGTGGGATGTCTGGCCCCCGGGGTTTCAATTAATTCCTCACCGGCTGGCTTTGCGGGGAGCGTAGCGACGGGGCAATCCAAAAACCTCAACAAAACCATGGGTCTGGATTGCTTAACTGCGCTCGCAGTGACAGGTGGCCGAGTCGGGTGGGCGTATCCTGGCTCGCGGCCTTGGCGGCGTTTGCTGTTGGCATAGACCATGCTAAAGACTAACTGCTGATTTTTCGGCTTTATCAATTCAAGGAGAACGCGATGAAAAAGCAACAAGGTTTTACATTGATCGAACTGATGATCGTGGTTGCCATTATTGGCATTCTGGCGGCCGTTGCTCTGCCGGCTTATCAGGATTACACCATTCGTGCTGCGGATAATGCCTGCTTGGCTGAAGCCAAGGGTCATGCTGGTGCGGTAGCGGTTTGGATTGCAAATGGTAGCGTTGAAGGAGATGCGCCGACCCATACGGCTGCTGCTTGCGCAAGTGACCTTGGCACTGCATTGCCCTTTAACGACATTGCGCCAGCTTCACCCGGCACAGGGTCCATTGATTGTGATGAAAGTGCGACTTGCGTACTGACTCCCGCAGATTAACCCGCCTCGGCATCAGTCCGCGATCTCGTGAACTGTGAGTAATACGGAGAGCCGGAGGGGCGTAAAGCTCCTCCGGCTTTTTTCGCTTAACGGGAAAATATGTCGCTACCCTCGTAGGTGACCCATGGGGGAATCCAAAGGTTTTACGCTGATCGAATTGATGATCGCTGTGGTGATCATCGGGATACTTGCTGCGGTGGCGGTTCCGTTATACAACAATCACGCCATAAGATCGGCTGATAACGCTTGCTTGCTCGAAGTAAAGGGCTATGTAAATTCCGCGTTGGTGGAGATGAATTCCACCGATGGCGTCATTCCCGACCCCAATCCCTCCTCGTGCGAGGAAATCTCGAAAGCCACTGATTTTTCCACCCCGGTGACGGCCGCGCCCTCATTGCCCGGGACGGGCTCGATATCCTGCGATATGTCGACGACCGGCAGTTGTTACCTGACCCCGGGGAATTAGCCCGGTAGGTTGGGCTGACGAAGAAAACCCAACAACACAATTCCAACAATAACCAAAAGCCCAACACCCAGGGAGGTGATTGGCGCCATGCGCTATCGTCGATCGAGAATCGAAGGTGGGGCCTATTTCTTTACCGTCAACCTCGCCAACCGTCGCTCGGATTTGTTGGTGCGCCATGTGGATGAGCTGCGCGCCGCCATGGCTCGGGTCAAGCTTCGCCATCCCTTTTCGCTGATCGCCATGGTGGTCCTGCCGGGGCATTTGCACGCCATCTGGCGGCTGCCGTCTGGTGGATTATCCGATGCGTTGGGCGTTGATCAAGGCGAGTCGCTGGTCGAAAAAGTCGTTCCATTTCCCAACGATCTTGGAGTGCGGCTGTGCGCCCGTGGCATTGGATGCCTGGTGTTGGAGCTCCGTGCAGAGCCGGCAAGTCAACAGCAGGAAGCAATGGCATGAGCGAGACCCGTCTCCAGAAGACCGGCGAGTTGGACATCGTTGCGGCCATCCCGGGTGACACGCTGCCGAATCACATCACGCTGTGCGATCTGGCGGTTGATCCGCCGGGGTTGCGGGATGGGCAGCGGAATAGAGTCGGGCTCTGACACGGGAACTCCGCCTCAGCTCAACATGCCCTTGAGATCCTTGAGCATCAGGAACAGATGGTACGGATCGGTCGGGCTGGGCTCGAATTCCCAGGATGCGTACCACTGACGCGCCGTATCGTCTTTGGCATGTACCAACAGGCAGCGAATCCCGGCGATGTCTGCGGCCTGTGCGGTGCGCAACAGCGCATCCTTGAGCAAGGCCTGGCCCAGGCTCTTGCGCTGATGCGCCTTGTCCACGGCGAGCCGTGCCAGGATCATGACCGGCACCGGATGGCGTGCGAGCCCTTTCATCACTCTCGGCGGCGCGGCTTCCGGATCGACGCTGCCGACGGCGAGACTGTAGAAGCCGACCACCATGTCACCCTGGCAGCAGACGTAGGTCTGCGCGGCATTGGCCTTCTGGTTGACGAGCGCGTAGCGCTGCAGGAACTGGTTCAGCGCAGCTTGGCCGCAATCGAAAGCATCGACCTGATCCGTAGCAAGCAGCTTGCGAACGGGCGAGTAAGCATTGGTCAATCCAGAACCCCGGGCTCACGCAGCAATTTTTTCAGGCGCGGTTTGCTTTGCACCGGACGGTCCAGTGCGTCCTGGAAAGCCTGCCACTGCGTGTCGTCCAGCACAAATTGGCGACGATCCGCCAGTGTCTGCGCGGCCGCCGTCACGCCCGCGTCGAGCAGGAATTCGCTGACGTTTTTGTGGCAGGCGCGGGCGGCTTCTTGCAGCATTTGCTTGACTGGCGCGCTTGCACGAACGTCAATGCGTTCGGTCTTGGAAAGATTCAGGGTGCTCATGGTGCTACTCCGGATTGATCCTGGATGCTCCTATTGTAGTCGTCCGGACATTGTCCCGACAAGGCTTGGCCTTTTCCAATATGAAGTATCCCCGCCGCAATCACCACCCCCGCACTCCTTGTCGATTCAATTCCATCAATTGCATCGCGGCGTCGTCCCGCTGGTAGCGCAGGTCGTGCATCTGCATCCGCAGGAGTTGGATGTCCCGTTGCAGGTAGCGGATATTGGCCAGGGCCTGCTGGCGCTCCGGGTCGGTGCTGTCCCTGTCGGCGAGGATTTCCTGCAGGCGGTAGATTTGGTATTCGGCGTTGTTGATGCGCGAGGCGTGCTCCTGGAGGGCGCTGTCGTATTGGGCGACCCGCTGTTCCGCCTCGAACAGGGTCTTGCCCTGCTGGTAGCCGAGGAGAAAGCCGCCTTCCAGTTCCGCCGGACATACGCCCCGGTAGTTGTAGCCCTTGCGGCCGCTGTCGTAGCCGTTGGCGGGGGTGCAGAAGTCGTCCAGACCGTGTTCGTAGCCTTCCTGGTAGGCGGCCTTGTCCGGGGCGATGCCGTGCTTGGCGCAGGCTTCGCTGTGGCGCTGGTATTGGTCGCGGCTTTCCCCGGCGGCGCCATCCTCGCGGCCCTGGGAGTACCAGTCGGCGCTCAGGCAGTCGTCCTTGTTCATGCTGGCGCAGCCGACGAGCAGGGTCGCGGCAAGCAGGAGGGCGAGGGAAGTGGTGGCGCGCATGGGAGTGGGGTTTGGTGGGGGCTATGGCGCGGAGTGTAAGGGGAAATGGCCCGGCTGGGCAGCCCCCGGGGGCTGCGTCAGCCCGGCGTGGGGCGGGTGCCCGCCACGGCGGTGATGGAGATCTTCTCGCCGTTGCGCACCACGTCCACGTGGATGGTGTCCCCCGGCATCAGGTCGGCGATGATGTTGGTGCCCTGGCGGCCATCGCCCACCAGCTGGCCGTTGATGTGGGTGATGATGTCCCCGGGGATGAGCCCCGCGAGGTGGGCGGGGCCGTTGATGTGGATGTCGGTGATCATCAGGCCCCGGGGCGGGTCGAGGCCCATCCGCGCGGCGGCGGGGGCTGCCAGTTGCTGGGCCTGAACCCCGAGCCAGCCGCGAATGACGCGGCCGTGCTTGACGATGTCCGCCATCACCCGCATCGCGGTGTCCGCCGGGATGGCGAAGCCGATGCCGACGGAGCTGGTTTCGTCGAGGATGGCGGAGTTGATGCCGAGCAGGTTGCCGTGGGCGTCGATCAGGGCGCCGCCGGAGTTGCCGGGGTTGATGGCGGCGTCGGTTTGCAGGAAGTTCTCGAAGGTGTTGAGACCGAGGCCGCGGCCGGTGGCGCTGAGGATGCCCTGGGACACCGACTGGCCGACGCCGAAGGGGTTGCCGATGGCGAGCACCACGTCGCCCACCCGGGCATGGTGGGGGTCGCCGGTGGCGATGGGGGTGAGCTCCGGCAGGTCGATCTTGAGCACCGCGAGGTCGGTGTCCTTGTCGGTGCCCACCACCTCGGCCCGGGCCTCGCGGCCGTCGAAGAGGAGAATGACGATCTGGTCGGCGTCCTCCACCACGTGGTTGTTGGTGAGGATGTAGCCGCCCTTGTCGACGATCACGCCGGAGCCGAGGGACGACGCCATGCGCTGTTGCTGGGGAAAGTTGCCGCTGTTGAAGAAGCGCCGGAAGAACGGGTCGTTGAGCAGGGGGTGGCGGGGGCGGGTGACGGACTTGGTGGTGTAGATGTTGACCACCGATGGCGCGGCGCGGGCCACCGCGGCGGAGTAGGAGACGGGACCCTCCAGGTCGCGGGCCGAGGCTTCGGGGGCGGGCCCTGCGGTTTCACCGGTGGGCGGGTTGGCCGCCGGAGGGAACAGCACCAGAATCAGCGCGGCGGCCAGCAACCCGGCGGCCACGGGCCAGCCGTACTGGCGGAGGAGTCGGCTAGCGGACACGGCGCATGGCCCGGCGCGGAGGGCTGATGCTCAGCCCACCCTGTAGGTGGGGTCGTCGTTGTCGGCGTCGGCGACATCGAGGGAGTCGCGGTCGTCCCGGGTCATGCCCTGGCTGTAGACGCTGAAGGGCGAGTTGTCCCGGGGCTGGTCGAAGCCGTAGTTCTCGCTCAGTACGCCCCCGGGGACGCTGGGGGCGTAGTCCTTGGGGGGCTCCGCCGGGGTGTTGGCAGGGGTGCGCGGCACGTAGCCGCCAAGGCCGGGGTTGGCGGCGTCCAGCAGCTGGCGGCTGACTTCCGGGGTGGTGAGGCGCATGGCGCCGGCGGCGAGCTGTTCCCCGAGGGCGCGGTAGCTCTGGGTCATGTCGCGGATGATTTCCGAGGACTTGATGAAGTGCTCGGTGACGTCCTGCTGGTAGAGGCGGTATTCATCGCTGGTGCGGCGCAGCTGTTCCTCGAGCTCCCGCTGCTTCTTTTGCTGGGGGGAGAGGACGCGGGTCAGCAGGGCGCCCAGGGCAAGGCCCGCCAGCAGGCAGGCGGCGGCAATCAACAGGGTAGTGGCATCCACGGCGATTTCCTTCGGTGCGGGGTGGTGCTGTGTGTTTCGGAAACAGTGTTTCGGGAAGTATACGTGATCTGGCGGCATTTTCAGCGCCGCTGTTGTTGCCGCGGGGGAGGCGCCCCTACAATTGCCGGCAAATTCGGGCAAGTGGGGTGGAGTGATGGCGGTGAACAACGCTGGGCGCGGTCTGATTGCGGGCCCCGCTGGCCAGCTGGAGGCGGCCTGGCAGGACGTCGCGGCGTCCGCGCCGGGGGATTATGCCGCCGTCATCTGCCACCCCCATCCGCTCCACGGCGGCACCATGGACAACAAGGTGGTGGTCACCCTGGCGCGGGCCTTCGCCGAGCTGGAGATTCCGGCGGTGCGGTTCAACTTTCGCGGCACCGGAGCGAGCGAGGGCGCCCACGACGACGGGCGCGGCGAGGTGGACGATCTCGCCGCCGTGGCGGCCTGGATGGGCGCCCGCCATCCCGGGGCCAGGCTGGTGCTGGCGGGGTTTTCCTTTGGCGCGGGGGTGGCGGGGAACGGTGCCCAGCGGCTGGCGGAAGTGGCCCATCTGGTGCTGGTGGCGCCCCCGGTGGGGCGTTACGGATTCAGCGAGCAGCGGACCTTTCCCTGTCCCTGGACCCTGGTGATGGGGGGGCGGGACGAGGTGGTTGACCCGGCGGAGGTGCGCCGCTGGGCCGGGACCATGGCGCCGCCGCCAAGCTGGCTGGACCTGCCGGAAGCCGGGCACTTTTTCCACGGCCAGTTGATCCAGCTGCGCCAGGGGTTGGTGGCGATTCTCCGCGCCCGGTTGCGGGAGGGGTAACGGGGCGCTAAAGTTGCGCCCGTTTCGTGCCCCGGCCCCGTCGCCATGTCCACACCCCTTGAACGCTACCGAAGAGATCTCGCCAGCCCCGGGTTTGTCCGCGATCCGGCCCAGGAGAATGCCGTGCGCCACCTGCAGCGGCTCCACGACGAGCTGATTGCCAGGGCTTCTCCCCAGGTTGGCCTGCTGGGGCGCCTGTTCGGTGGCCGCCGGGTCGAGGAGCCGGTCAAGGGGCTGTATTTCTGGGGCGGTGTCGGGCGCGGCAAGACCTACCTGATGGACAACTTCTACGAGAGCCTGCCCTTCGAACGCAAGATGCGGGCCCACTTCCACCGCTTCATGCGCCGTGTTCACCAGGAGCTGACGGCGCTGAAGGGGGAGAAGAACCCCCTGGAGAAGGTGGCCGATCGCATCGCCGACGAGGCCCGGGTGATCTGTTTCGATGAGTTCTTCGTGTCGGACATCACCGACGCCATGATCCTCGGCACCCTGTTCGAGCACCTGTTCAGTCGCGGGGTGTCCCTGGTGGCGACCTCCAATATCGTGCCCGACGGCCTCTACAGGGACGGCCTGCAACGCCAGCGCTTTCTCCCGGCCATCGCCCTGATCAAGCGCCACTGCGAGGTGATCAATGTGGACGGGGGTATCGACTACCGGCTGCGGGCCCTGGAAAAGGCCGAGATCTACCATTCGCCCCTCGATGGCGGTGCCGAGGCGGCGCTGGCGTCGGCCTTCCGCAGCCTGGTTCCGGCGGCGGAGGAGGTGTGCGAGGCGGTGGATATCCAGGTGGAGGGGCGGCCGATCCCCTGTCGCTTCGTCGGCGAGGACGTGGTGTGGTTTGCCTTCAAGGCGCTGTGCGACGGGCCCCGCAGCCAGAACGACTACATCGAGATCGCCCGGGAATTCCACGCCGTGCTGGTCAGCGACGTGCCGGTGATGACCGCGGCCATGGAGGATCAGGCGCGGCGCTTCATCAATATGGTGGATGAATTCTATGACCGGGGGGTGAAGCTGATTCTCTCCGCCGAGGCGGGGTTGGAGGCCATCTACGCCGGCAGCCGCCTGGCGTTCGAGTTCGAGCGCACCCGCAGCCGCCTGCTGGAAATGCAGTCCCACGAGTACCTGGCCAGGGCCCACAGGCCCTGATGGCGACCCCGGCGAGAAAAACGCAAATGCCCCTTGAAAAGCCCCCGGGCCGTGGGTAGAATTCGCCCTCTTTTTTGAACCCCCCTGACATCAGGCAGGACTAGATGAAAACATTCAGTGCAAAGCCCGAAACCGTAACGCGCGATTGGTTCGTGGTGGATGCCACCGACAAGGTTCTGGGTCGGCTCGCGGCGGACATCGCCAGCAGGCTGCGCGGCAAACACAAGCCCGAGTACACCCCCCACGTGGACACCGGTGACTACATCGTCGTGGTCAATGTCGACAAGATCCGCGTGACCGGCAACAAGGCCAAGGACAAGATCTACTACTCCCACACCGGCTTTCCCGGCGGCATCAAGTCCATCACCTTCGAAAAGCTGATCGACAAGGCCCCCGAGCGCACCCTGGAAACCGCCGTCAAGGGCATGCTGCCCCGCGGTCCCCTCGGCCGCGCCATGCTCAAGAAGCTCAAGATCTATGCAGGCGACCAGCATCCGCACAGCGCCCAGCAGCCCCAAGAACTGAATATCTGACGGACATAGACCATGGCAGACACTCAATACTACGGAACCGGTCGCCGCAAGACGTCTTCCGCCCGGGTTTTCCTCAAGAACGGTAATGGCACCATTACCATCAACAACCGCAGCATCGAAAGCTATTTCGGTCGCGAAGTTGCCCGCATGATCGTCCGCCAGCCCCTGGAGCTGACCGACAGCGTCGAGAAGTTCGATGCCCACATCACCGTCGCCGGCGGCGGCAGCTTTGGCCAGGCGGGCGCGATCCGTCACGGTATCGCCCGCGCCCTGCTCCAGTACGACGAGAACCTCCGTGCCTCCCTGCGCCGCGCCGGTTTCCTGACCCGCGATGC
This sequence comes from Pseudomonadota bacterium, assembly GCA_034717695.1. Taxonomy (GTDB): domain Bacteria; phylum Pseudomonadota; class Gammaproteobacteria; order Pseudomonadales; family Porticoccaceae; genus NAT127. Next base: position 33,173 of record JAYELS010000005.1, on the reverse strand, counting down.
CCGCGAGGTGGAGCGCAAGAAGGTCGGTCTGCACAAGGCCCGCAAGCGTCCCCAGTACTCCAAGCGTTAATTTCGCAAGCCAGTTGGAGCCAGAAAACGCCCGGATGCAAGTCTGGGCGTTTTTGTTTTTGAAATCAGCATGTTACGGATGCGCGATGGCTGGTTGGCTTGTAATGGGTAGGGCTTTTCATTAAGATTGCACGCCATTTTTACCCGTACCACAACAAGATTTTCTGCTGCTTCTACGGAGAACTTCATGAGCAATGACGGAGTGAATCAAGGGCGCCGACGCTTCCTGACGGGCGCCACCTGCGTGGTCGGTGCCGCAGGTGTGGTCGGGGCCGCAGTCCCGTTCGTCGGGTCCTGGCATCCGAGCGCCAAGGCGAAGGCCGCCGGCGCGCCGGTCAAGGCCAACATCAGCAAGATCGAGCCCGGCCAGATGATCACCGTCGAGTGGCGCGGCAAGCCGGTATACATTCTCCGTCGCGATGAAGCAGCCCTGGCCAGTCTCGACAGGACCACCGATCTGATCCGCGATCCCAACTCCGCCGAATCCGTCCAGCCCGCCTACGTCGACCCCGTCAGCCGCGCCATCAAGCCGGAGTTCCTGGTGATGGTAGGGCTGTGCACACACCTCGGCTGCGCCCCCATGTTCCGCCCCGAGGTGGGCGTCGATCCCGGCAGCGGCAATGCGGACGAGAGCTGGGTGGGCGGTTTCTTCTGTCCCTGCCACGGCTCCAAGTTCGACCTGGCGGGTCGCGTGTTCCAGGGGGTGCCGGCGCCGACGAACCTGGAGGTTCCTCCCTATTCCTACGAAAGTGATGGTGTGATTGTGATTGGTGTCGATCAGGAGGGCGCGTAATGAACATGCTGACTGGACTCTGGCGTTGGGTCGACAAGCGGTTGCCGGTACAGCGCGCCTGGGACACCCACATGGGCAAGTACTATGCCCCCAAGAACTTCAACTTCTGGTACTTCTTCGGCGTGCTGTCCCTGCTGGTGCTGGTGATCCAGCTGGTGTCCGGCATCTGGCTGCTGATGAGCTTCAACCCCACCGCCGAGGGCGCCTTCGCCTCCGTCGAGTACATCATGCGGGATGTGGATTACGGCTGGATATTGCGCTACATCCACTCCACCGGGGCCTCGGCGTTCTTCGTGGTGGTGTATCTGCACATGTTCCGCGGGTTGATCTACGGCTCCTACAAGGCGCCCCGGGAACTGGTGTGGATCTTCGGCATGGCCATCTACCTGGCGCTGATGGCGGAAGCCTTCATGGGCTACGTGCTGCCCTGGGGCCAGATGTCCTACTGGGGTGCCCAGGTGATCATCTCCCTGTTCGGCGCCATTCCCTATATCGGTGAGGATATCGTCCAGTGGGTGCGGGGTGACTACCTGATCTCCGGCATCACCCTCAACCGCTTCATGTCCCTGCACGTGGTGGCGCTGCCCATCGTGCTGCTGGCGCTGGTGGTGCTGCACCTCCTTGCCCTCCACGAAGTGGGTTCCAACAACCCCGACGGCGTCGAGATCAAGAAGAACAAGGACGAGAACGGCAAGCCCATCGATGGCATTCCGTTTCACCCCTACTACACCGTGCACGATCTGGTGCCCATCGTCGTTTTCCTGATGGTGTTCTGCTTCATCATGTTCTTCGTGCCGGAGATGGGCGGTTACTTCCTCGAGAAGGCCAACTTCGAGATCGCCAACCCCCTGAAGACCCCGGCGCACATCGCCCCGGTGTGGTACTTCACCCCCTTCTACTCCATGCTCCGCGCCGTGCCGGACAAGTTCCTCGGCTTCATGACCATGGCGGCGGCCATCGCCATTCTGTTCGTGCTGCCCTGGCTCGACCGCAGCCCGGTCAAGTCCATGCGCTACAAGGGCAAGATCAGCCGGGTGATGGTGCTTATCTTCGTCGCCTCCTTCGTCATTCTCGGCGTGCTTGGGGTCAAGGCCCCCACCCCGGCGCGGACCTTCCTCGCCCAGGTGTGCACGGTGATCTACTTCGCCTACTTCATCGGCATGTGGTTCTGGACCAAGCACGAGAAGACCCTGCCGGAGCCCAAGCGCGTCACCATGGACGGCGGCATGGGTGGCCTCAAGACCCTGGGTGTGCTGGTGGTGGTGGGGCTGTTGATCTTCCTGCCCCTCAAGGCGGTGGGCGCCGGGGGCGAGTTCGAGTGCGGCACCATCGAGTGCGACGCCATGGAGCTCAACCCCTCTGACAAGGCCTCCCTGCAGCACGGCGCCAAGCTGTTCGTCAACTACTGCATGGGCTGTCACGAAGCCAAGTACTCCCGCTGGGGGCGCGTGGCCACCGACCTCAACATCCCCGAGCAGCTGGTGATGGACAATCTGGTGCACGCCGACCAGAAGATCGGCGACCTGATGAAGATCTCCATGCGCGCCGATGAAGCCAAGCAGTGGTTTGGCGCCCCGCCCCCCGACCTCACCATGGTTACCCGGGTGCGCTCGCCGGAGTGGCTGTACACCTACCTGCGCAACTTCTACGTGGATCCGAACCGCGCCGTGGGCGTCAACAACAAGGTGTTCCCGGACGTGGCCATGCCCCACGCCCTGCTCGACCTGCAGGGTCTGCAGACCTGTGCCCCCGGCCCCGTCAAGGCCAAGAACGGCGGCGTCAAGCAGGACCCGCTCACCGGCGCACCGATCCTCGACGACCCTTGCGGCAGCTACAGCCTGGTCAGCGAGGGCACGATGACCCCCGAGGAATTCGACACGGCGGTGTACGATCTGGTCAACTTCATGGGTTACATGGCCGACCCGGTGGCGGAGAAGCGCAAGACCATCGGTATCTATGTGCTATTGTTCCTGGCATTCCTGCTGGTTTGGGTATGGTTGCTCAACCGGGAATACTGGAAGGACGTACACTGAAGCAAATGAGCGGCCACCGGCCGCTCTTTTCGCTTTCACCCCGAGGAAAATGCCATGGTGGCTGCCACTAGACGATCCACGATGACGTTCTTTTCCGACCCCAGCTGTCACTACAGCCACAGGGTCAGGATCGTTCTGGCGGAGAAGGACATCACCGTCGATATCGAGCAGGTCAATCCCGCCGCCATCCCCGAGGAGGTGCTGGAGATCAATCCCTACGGCACCCTGCCCACCCTGCTCGACCGTGAACTGGTGCTGTTCGAATCGAAGGTGATGATGGAATACCTCGACGAGCGCTTTCCCCACCCGCCGCTGCTGCCCGTGTACCCCGTCACCCGGGCCCTGAGTCGCCAGTTCATGTACCGGATCGAGAAGGACTGGTGCGGCGATGTGGACAGCATCCTCGCCGGTGCCTCGGGGCCGGAGGTGGATCGGGCCCGCAAGCGTCTCAAGGAGAATCTTCTCGCGGTGGCGCCGATCTTCGCCGATACGCCCTATTTCATGAACGAGGAGTTCACCCTGGTGGACTGCTGCCTGGCTCCCCTGCTATGGCGCCTGGAGCTGCTCGGCATCAGCCTGCCCAACAGCCGTCAGGCCAAGCCCCTGCAGTCGTATATGCAGCGGCTGTTCGAGCGCCCGGCGTTCCCCTTGAGTCTCACCGACCGGGAACGGGAAATGCGTTGAGCCCCCGGGGCACAACGCCACGGCAACCAGGCCTTCGGCCACACCGCACATCGAATCCCACGGGAAGTGATCGCAATGACCACCATGACTTCCAATCGTCCCTATCTGCTCCAGGCGTTCTACGACTGGATCGTCGACAACGACTGCACCCCCTACCTGGTGGTGGATGCCTATGTGGAGGGGGTCACCGTGCCCCAGACCTACGTGGCGGACGGGCAGATCGTGCTCAATATCGCCCCCCGGGCGGTGACCGCCTTCCACATGGATCGCCAGTGGATTTCCTTCAACACCCGTTTTGGTGGCGTGCCCACCGACATCCATGTGCCCGTGGAGGCGGTGGTGGGCATCTACGCCCGGGAAAACGGCCAGGGCATGGTGTTCCAGACCGAGCCCCGGGATCCGAAGCCCCCGGGGGGCGGCAAGCCCAAGCCGCAAAAGCCCCCGGGAGCCGATGCCCCGGTCCCCATCAAGCGCGGCGCCAAGCGCCCGAGCCTCAAGGTCATCAAGTAGCGGCGGGGCACTCTCCGCCGCCGTTCAGCGCTCCACCGCCAGGGCCACCCCCATGCCGCCACCGATGCACAGGGTGGCGAGGCCCCGGCGGATGTCGCGGCGCACCATCTCGTGGATCAGCGTGACCAGGATGCGACAGCCGGAGGCCCCGATGGGGTGGCCGAGGGCGATGGCGCCGCCGTTGACGTTGACCCTGTCGGTGTCCCACCCCAGCTGGCGATTGACGGCGATGGCCTGGGCGGCAAAGGCTTCGTTGGCCTCGATCAGGTCGAGATCGGCGATGGTCCAGCCGGCGCGGGCGAGGCACCGCTCCACCGCCGGCACCGGGCCCTGGCCCATGAGGGCGGGATCGACGCCGGCGTTGGCGTAGGCCTGGATGCGCACCAGTGGCGTGAGGCCCAGCTCGTCGGCGCGCTTGGCGCTCATCATCAGCACCGCGGCGGCGCCGTCGTTGATGCCCGAGGCATTGCCGGCGGTGACGGTGCCATCGGCCCTGAAGGCGGGCTTCAGGGCGGCGAGGCTCGCCGCCGTCACCCCGGGCTTGGGGTGCTCGTCCCGATCCACCACCAGGGGGTCGCCGCGCCGCTGGGGAATGCTCACCGGGGCGATCTCGGGGCGAAAACGGTCAGCGGCCATGGCCGCTTCCGCCTTGTGCTGGGAGTGGGCCGCGAAAATGTCCTGGTCCTCCCGGCTGATGCCGTGGAGGGCGGCGAGGTTCTCCGCGGTCACCCCCATGTGGTAGCCGCCAAAGGCGTCCGTCAGGCCGTCGACGATCATGGTGTCCCGGGTGGCGCCATCGCCCATCCTCAGCCCGGTCCGCGCCTCCGGCAGCACGTGGGCCGCCTGGCTCATGCTCTCCTGACCCCCGGCGATCACCACGTCGGCGTCCCCCAGCATGATGGCCTGGGCCGCCAGGTGCACCGCCTTGAGGCCCGAGCCGCACACCTTGCTGACCCCCATGGCCGGGGTTGCGTGGGGCAATCCCGCCGCGATGGCCGCCTGGCGGGCCGGGTTCTGGCCGTGCCCGGCGGTCAGCACCTGGCCGAGGATCACCTCGTCGACCTGGTCGGCGGCCACCTGATGGCGGTCGAGCAGGGCGCGAATCACCGTTGCACCCAGTACCTGCGCCGGCACGCCGGCGAGGCCTCCCATGAACGAACCGATGGCGGTGCGCAGCGCACCGACGATAACGACTTCCCGCATAGGGGTTCTCCGTTGGTGTAGGGGTGGTATTCCGTCGGGATTATCGTCTGCCCTTCCCGCCGGCGCCAGGGTGGCGTGCCATCAGGCCTGCCGCTGGTGGGGCAGGTGGATGTCGATGCAAAGGCCGAGGCCGTCGTCCCTGTTGTGGGCGAGGATGGTGCCGCCATGGCGCTCCACCGCCTTGCGGGCGATGGCGAGACCGAGCCCGTAGCCGCCGGTCTGCCGCTCCCGGGCGCTGTCGAGGCGCACGAAGGGATCGAAGATGGTGGTCAGGTCGCCCTCGGCCACCCCCGGTCCCCGGTCACCCACCTGGATATGGATGGCCTGGTCGTCGCGGGCGAGGACGAGGGTCACCGCGCTGTGGGGGGCGGTGTACTTGATGGCGTTGCGGAGGATGTTCTCGATGGCGCGGCGCAACAGCTCGGCGTTGCCCTTGAGGCCGACACCCGGTTCGATCCGGGCGTCCAGGGTGCAGGATTTCTGATCCGCCTCCAGGCGGGTGTCCTCGACGATGTCGGCAATCAGGGCGCTCAGGGCTACCGTCTCGTCGAGGGGGATGTCGGGGCTGCTTTCGAGCCGGGACAGGGCCAGCACCTCGCCGATCAGCTCCTCCAGGCGCAGCAGGTCGCGCTCGATGCGGTCCAGGGCCTCGGGGCCCTGGCGGCGGGCGAGGGCCAGCGCCACCTGGAGGCGCGCCAGGGGCGAGCGCAGCTCGTGGGAGATGTCCCTCAGCAATTGCTGGCGGCCGTGGAGCAACTCCTGGATCTTGTCCGCCATCCGGTCGAAATCGCTGGCCAGATCGGCGATCTCGTCCTTGCGCCCCCGCAGGTCGCCGACCCGCACCGACAGCTCGCCGCTGGTGAGGCGGTGGGTTGCATCCCGCAGGCGGGCGATGGGCGCGGTCAGGTAGCGGGCCAGCCAGAAGCACAGCAGGGTGCTCACCACCAGAGTGATGGACAGGGCCAGCCAGCGGGGCGGGCGCGACTCGGGGGGGAAGGGCTGCTGCTTGGGGGCGATGACCTGGTAGGTCTCCCCCCCGGGCAGGTGGACCTCGGTGACGAAAAGATACTTGCTGTTGCGGCGCTCATGGCGCACCAGGCGCGCGACGAAATGGGGCAGCGGGCGGCCGAGGATATCCTCCCCCGCCCCGTTCACCACGAAGATCGGGAAGCGGATTTCCTTGTTGAGTTCCTTGAGCAGGTTGCGGGCCTTGCGGGTATCGCCCCGCTCGAAGGCCAGGGAGATGGCCGCCACCTGGGCCTGGGGCAGCTGCTCCGACAGGGGGCGCGCCTGTTCGAGGTAGACCTTGACCCCCCAGCCGATGGAGACGCTGAGCAATGCCAGGGCGAACCAGAACCAGATGAAGATCTTCCAGTAGAGGCGGTTCATCCGTCTTCCAGCTGGTAGCCGCTGCCCCGCACGGTGTGGATGACGGGCCCGTCGGGCGCCTCGCCGAGCTTGCGGCGCAGGTGGCTGATATGCATATCGAGGCTGCGGTCGTAGGGGGCCATGGGGCGGCCCAGGGCGCCCTCGTAGAGTTGTTCCTTGCTCACCACCCTGCCGGCGTTGCGGGCGAGGATTTCCAGGACCGTGAATTCGGTGCTGGTGAGGTCGAGGGGGGCGTCCCCCAGCTGCGCGCGGCGGGACCCGGGCCACAGCTGCAGGCCGCGACACTGCACCAGGGCGCGATCATCGCCATCCCCTGTCATGGGTTGGCGGCGCAGTATGGCCCGCAGGCGCGCCACCAGCTCGCGGGGATTGAAGGGCTTGGGCAGGTAATCATCGGCGCCGATCTCGAGGCCGAGGATGCGGTCGATGTCATCGCCCTTGGCGGTGAGCATGATCACCGGCACCATCGACTCGGCGCGGATCCTGCGCAGCACCTCGAAGCCATTCAAACCGGGCAGCATCACATCGAGGATGATGGCGGCCGGGCTGGTGGAGAGGGCGAGTTCGGCGCCACTGTCGCCCCGGGTGGCGATGGTCAGGGCAAAGCCCTCCGGCGCGAGGTATTCGCTGAGCATCTCGCCCAGTTCCGCGTCGTCGTCGATGATCAGGATAGGGTGCATGGGAACCCCCGGCAGTGCGATGGGGTCTATTTTTGCACAGAGCCCAGGTTGAAAACGCCGGTTTACAGACATTTACACAGACTTACCGCGCCGTTACCCAATCACACAATCCCAGGGCCTAGACTGCACAGGAGCCCAACCGAGGAGTACACCATGATCAAGACACCGCGCATTCTGATGGCAACCGCCCTCATCACCGCCCTGTCCGGCGCCACCCTGGCGCTGGCCGACCACCACGGTGGCGGGGATGGCGACCGTCAATTCCATGGGCCCAAGCCCTATCACCAATTCCACCACGGTGGCCCCATGCACGCCGAGCGCTGGCTGGGACGCCTGGGTGACAAGCTGGCCCTGACCGAGGAGCAGAAGGCCGACATCAAGACCATCATCGACGGGGGCAAGGACGAGCGCAAAGCCCTGAAGGAAGCCGCCGACAAGGCCCGCGAGGCGGAATTCAACGCCATCCACGGCCGCGAGGGCGAGCGCACCCTGCGCAAGCTCGCCCGCGCCAGCGCCGATGCCCGGGTCGACCTGATGCTGCACGGCTTCGACACGGAGAAGCGCATCGACAAGGTGCTCACCGACGAGCAGCGCGCCAAGCTCGCCGAAATGAAGGCGGAGCGCATGGCCAGGATGCAGGAGCACCGGGAGAAGCGCCAGGAACGCATGAAGGAAAAAATGGAGCAGCGGCAACAACCCGGGGATGCCGCGCCGTAGCGGCGGTGTTCCAGAAAAGGGAGGCTCCTCGGCCTCCCTTTTTTGTGGCCGCGAAAATATAGTGGTTCGCGCCATGGCGGAGTGTCGGGTGCCGGACTACGCTTGATTGGCTGACAGCCTCACGGAGGGCTCCTGTATGAGACAGCGACTGGTGTTCTGGATGATGGTGGCCTGTTGCGCGGCGGCGCCGCTCCTGGCGGTGACGGGTGCCCTGGCCGAGGATGCGCAACGGGCGATGGCGGCTCCCGCCCCGGCGGTGGAAAGCCCGGACGAGGACTGTGACGATCAGGATGAACGCTGTGGCGACATGGATGGCGATGGCGTGCTGGACGCCAGTTCGAGTTCCAGCCCCGATCTCTCCTCCAGCTCGCTCCATCAGGACTGCCCCGACGGCGCCTGTGTGTCATCCCCCACGGCGGAGCCCTCTGGCATGGCGATCAATGAAAAGGGCCTGCCGGGCGAGAAGGGCACCAAGCCCGCTGCGGTGAAAAAATAATCCCCCAAAGGAATGGTGGTCAGGATGGTGGCCGGCGGTGCCGATGATCCAACTGCCCCGGCGCCCATGAAACCCCGGGTCACCATCCGCTACTGCCCCCGCTGCCACTGGCTTCCCCGCTCGGCCTGGATGGCCCAGGAGCTGCTTTACAGCTTTGGCGACGACCTGGCGGAAGTGGCCCTGCAACCCTCCGACCTGAGCGGCGAGTTCGCCATAGCCGTGGATGGCCTGCTGATCTGGGAGCGGGCCCGGGATGGGGGCTTTCCCGACATCAGGATTCTCAAGCAGCGGCTGCGGGATCACATTGCCCCGGGCCGCGACCTCGGGCATCTGGACCGCTGAGGGAGAGCCGCGGCCCCCGCTCCGATCCACTCCCTCGCGGGCCTCGCTGCTGGCTTCACCCCGGGCAGTTGCGGATAATAGTGCGCTTTGCCGAGGGGTAAACCCATGTCCAAGCGTCTGCTGTCCGTCTACGAGAACACCGTGCTCGCCTACCCGCGACTGGTGCTGGTGTTGGTGCTGGCGCTGGCCGCCGCGATGGCCGTTGGGATGGCCAACTTCCGCATCGATGCCTCCGCCGATGCCCTGACCCTCGAATACGACGACGATCTCGACTATTTTCGCGAGATCAACCAGCGCTACGGCAGCACCGACATCCTGGTGGTCACCTACAGGCCGAAGGGGGGCGACCTCTTTTCCGACCAGTCCCTCGCAACCCTCGAAGCCCTTACCCGGGAGCTCGGCAATATCCCCGGGGTCACCAATGTCCAGTCCCTGATCAACGTCCCCCTGCTGTTCAGCCCCAAGATCGAGATCGCCGATCTCAAGAACGAACCCCGCACCCTGCTCACCCCCGGCGTCGACCGGGCGGCGGCCAAGCGTGAATTCGAGACATCCCCCGTTTACCGCGACCTGATTCTAGGCCCCGATGGCCAGACCACCGGCATCGTCGCCACCCTGGCGGCGGACCAGCACTACCTGGAGATGGTGCGGCGCCGCGACGCCCTGCGCCTCAAGGAACGGGACGGTGACCTGAGCGAGGCGGAGGCGGCGGAGCTGGCGGCACTCAGCGACGAATTCCGCGAATACCGCACCGCCCTCGACGACCAGAATCGCCAGCGGGTGGACAACGTCCGCGCCCTGATGGACAGCTATCGGGACCGGGCGGAACTGTTCCTCGGCGGCGCCTCCATGATCAGTGCCGATATCGTCGACTACGTGGCGAGCGACATGGTGGTGTTCGGCATCGGCGTGGTGCTGTTCATCATCGTCACCCTGGCGGCGATCTTCCGCCAACCCCGCTGGGTGGTGCTGCCCTTCGCCGCCTGTGCCCTGGCGGTGGTGATCATGCTCGGCGCCCTCGGCTGGCTCGACTGGCGGCTGACGGTGATCTCCTCCAATTTCGTGCTGGTGCTGCTGATCATCGCCATCGCCGTCAGCATCCACCTGGTGGTGCGCTACCGGGAACTGCACTGGCGTCACCCGGACTGGCCCCAGGTGCGGCTGGTGCGGGAAACCGTGGCCTCCATGTTCATTCCCTGCCTCTACACCGTGCTCACCACCATGGTGGCGTTCGGCTCCCTGGTGGTGAGCAATATCCGCCCGGTGATCGACTTCGGCTGGATGATGACGGCGGGCCTGGTGGTGGCCTTCGTGCTGGTGTTCCTGCTGATTCCCGCCGGCATCATGGCCTGGGGGATGAAGCCGGTGGCCCACCGCCCCAGCGAGGATGCGCCCCTGACCCTGCTGTTCTCGCGCTTTACCGAGCGTTTTGGCAAGACGGTGGTGGTGACGAGCCTTGTTCTCGCCATGCTCTCCATCTGGGGAATCTCCCGGCTGCAGGTGGACAACCGTTTTATCGACTACTTCCGCAAGAGCACCGAGATCTACCAGGGCCTGTCGGTGATCGATGCCAATCTGGGGGGCACCACCCCCTTTGATATCGTGATACGCAAGCCGGAGGCGGCGGTGGTGGCGGACGCCGGTGACGGCGGCGAGGCGTCGGGGGATGAATACGGCGCCGGCGATCCCTTCGCCCCGGTATCCCAGGCGGCGGCGGACGAGGACAGCGAGGATCCCTTCGCCTTCGAAGACGACCCCTTTGCCAGCGATGAGGCCCAGGCCCCGGAGAACAGCTACTGGTTCACCCTGGCGGGCCTCGAGCAGCTGGAAAAGCTCCACAATTACCTGGAGACCGTCCCAGAGATCGGCAAGGTCAACTCCCTGGTGACCGCCTTCCACACCGCCAATGAGCTGACCGGCACCCGCCTCAACGACTTCGAACTGGCCTTCATGCGCCAGACCCTGTCGCCGGCCATCAATGATTTCCTGATCGCCCCCTACATCGACGACGCCACCGGCGAGACGCGCCTGAGCATGCGCACGGTGGAAACCGCCTCCGACCTCAAGCGCGCCGACCTGCTGGCGCAACTGCACCGCTTCATGCAGGAGGAGATGGGCCTCGAGCCCGGGGAGTACCGTTTCTCGGGGCTGCTGGTGCTCTACAACAACCTGTTGCAGAGCCTCTACCAGTCCCAGATCCTCACCATTGGCGCGGTGTTCCTCGGCATCATGTTTATGTTCATGGTGCTGTTTCGCTCCCTCACCCTGTCGGTGATCGCCGTCGCCCCCAACCTGCTGGCGGCGGGGGTGGTGCTGGGTGGCATGGGGCTCGTGGGGCTGCCCCTCGACATGATGACCATCACCATCGCCGCCATCACCGTCGGGATCGGGGTCGATGACACCATTCACTATATCCACCGGTTCCGCCACGAATTCGCCGAGGACCGCAACTACCTCGCCACCATGCACCGCGCCCACGCCTCCATTGGCCGGGCCATGTACTACACCTCGATCATCATCATCGTGGGCTTTTCCATTCTCACCCTGTCGAATTTCAAGCCGTCCATTTACTTCGGGCTGTTGACGGGGGTGGCGATGCTGGCGGCGCTGCTCGGGGCGATGGTGTTGCTGCCCAAGCTGATCCTGATCATCAAGCCGTTCGGGCCGGAGGAGTCGCCAAACCCGGTCCGGTAGGGGGGTGTGAAAGGGGATTTCGGTGCCCTGGTCGGGTGTTGGATGGCGGATGACGGCTGCGCCTCTTCCGCCCTACGGGGAGCGATCCTTGGGGCCTGGCCCTGCAGGGGAGATTTCGGTGCGCTGGCCGGGTGTTGGATGGCGGATGACGGCTGCGCCTCTTCCGCCCTACGGGGAGTGATCCTTGGGGCCTGGCCCTGCAGGGGAGATTTCGGTGCGCTGGCTGGGTGTTGGATGGCGGATGACGGCTCCGCCTTTTCCGCCCTACGGTGAGCGATCCTTGGGGCCAGGGGTTGCCGGGCCTGGCTTTGCAGGGAGGATTTGGTTGCGCTGGTCGGGTGTTTGGGGTGGCGGATGAGGGCTGTGTCTCTTCCGCCCTACGGATAGGGTTGTCGGGCAACACCCGGATGCCCCGATCCCACCCTTTAACCGCCAAACCGGTGTAGGGCGGAAGAGGCGCAGCCGTCATCCGCCGAGCAGCCTCCGCCCCCTCACATTTTCTCGATGCGGGTCGCCAGGTACTCGTGGATCTCCTCCTGGGAGCGCACCTTGCGGCGGTTGCCGCGCTGGACGTAGGCGTTTTTCTGGTCGGCGTCGATGATCCGCGCCTTCTGGTTGTCCGCCAGCTGTATATCCATGATGTCGATCAGCATCCCCTTGATGGCCGGATCGAGGATCGGGCACGACACCTCCACCCGCTCGTCCAGGTTGCGGCTCATCCAGTCCGCGGAGGAGATGAACACCTCCGGGTCCCCCAGGTTGTCGAAGATCACCATCCGGGTGTGTTCCAGGAAGCGGTCGACGATGCTGGTGATGTGGATGTTGTCGCTGACCCCCGGCAGCCCCGGGCGGATGCCGCACATGCCCCGCACGATCAGGTGGATTTCCACCCCCGCCTGGCTCGCCCGGTAGAGCAGCTGGGTGAGGCGCTCGTCCACCAGGTTGTTGAGCTTGGCCTTGATGAGCCCCTTGCCGCCCGCGCGGGCGTGGTCGATCTCCCGCTCGATGCGCCGTTCGATCTCGCGGCGGGTGTTGAGGGGTGATACCCACAGGTGCTTCAAGGGCGGGTGGCGGTAGCTGGCCTCGATGAACTGGAACACGCTCTCCGCTTCGGCGCAGATGGCTTGGTTGGCGGTGAACAGGGCGAAATCCGTGTACACCCGGGCGGTGCTCTCGTTGAAGTTGCCGGTGCCGATCACGCCGTAGCGCTTGTTGCCCTGGGGGCCCTCGCGGGTCACCACGCAGAGCTTGGAATGCACCTTGAGCCCAGGGATGCCGAGGGTCACCTTGATGTCGGCGCTGGCGAGTTTCTCGGTCATTTCGAGGTTGTGTTCCTCGTCGAAGCGCGCCCGCAGCTCGATGTTGACGGTGACCTTCTTGCCGTTGCGGGCGGCGTCGATCAGCGACTCGATCACCCGGGAATTGGCCGCCACCCGGTAGATGTTGATGCGAATCTCCCGCACCGCGGGGTCGAAGGCCGACTGGCGCACGAACTCGGTGAAGTAGCTGAAGCGGTAGTAGGGGTAGGTGAGCAGCACGTCGCGCTCGTCGAGGGCCTCGAACACGTTGCGGTGGCTGTCGAACACCCGGTTGCGCAGCGCCGGCAGGGGCTGGTTTTCGAGCCACTTGTTGCCGGGGTTGCGAAAGCGGATGAAGTCGCGGAAATTGCGGTAGCGACCGCCGGGGATGACGCTGTCGATGTTCTCGATGCCGAGCCGCTCGCGGAGGATGCTCACCAGATCGCTGGGCATGGTCTTGTCGTAGCTGAGTCGCACCGGCTCCCCGGAGAGGCGCTGCTTCATGCCGAGGGAGAGTTTCTCGACCAGGCTGAGGTCGACGTCGTCGTACAGTTCGTACTCCGAGTCCCGGGAGAACTTCATCGACCAGGCGGCCACCGAATCGTAGTCGACGAAGGGCTTGAAGATCTGGTCGAGGCAGTGGCGGATCACCTCGTCCATCACCATGAAGTAATTGCGGGCGTGGCCCCGATCCGGCGGAATGTTGATGAAGCGCGGCACCCGCTCGGGGATGTCGAGAATGGCGTAGCGCCGCAGCTTGCCCTTGCGCAGCTGCACGGCGAGGTAGGACACGTCGTCGTTGAGCAGCTTGTCGAGGCGGATGGTGTCGGTGATCCAGATCGGCACCACGTGCTGGAGGATGTGGTCGCGGAAGTGTTTGTCGAGCCACTTGCTCTGCTTGTCGGAGAGCCGCTCCTCGCTGATGAAGAACACCTTCTTGTGCTCCAGTTGCTTGAGCACATCCTCGTAGATGGCATCGAACTTGGCGCTCAGTTGCATGATGCGGTCGTGGATCTGGCCGAGCAGCTTGCCCGCCTCGCCGGGCTGGCCGTCCAGCTCCTCCTGCTTGGCGGCGCGGCGCACGCCGGCCACCCGCACCTTGAAGAATTCATCCTGGTTGTTGGAGAAAATCCCGAGAAAATGCACCCGCTCAACGATGGGGTTGCGGGGGTCGGCCGCCTCCTGCAGAACCCGTTCGTTGAAGGCGAGCCAGCTCATTTCCTTGGCGAAATACAGTTTCTTGGTGTTCATCGAGACCTTTGATTGCAGGGCTTTACAGGCTTAGCGTGGGGCAAATCCTTGGCAATTACTATGACAGATTTGTGACATCGAAAGCCCCTTAGTGTTCGACCCGGTAGAGCAGATCGACGCTCTGGGTTTCCCCCGAGGTGGCCTTGATGCCGAGGTGGCGACCGAGGTTGTAATCCAGCTGGATGCTCCCCGCCGGGCTGAACAGATCCTGCACGTAACTGACGAACAGATCCGGCGCCAGGTACTTGCCCACCACCAGGGCGCTGTCGAGGTAATCGTCGCCGCCCCGCAGGTCCACCCTGTCGAGGCCGAAGGCCCGCTGCAGGTTGTCGGTGATGCGATCCCCCTGGGCGATGCCGAGGGCCGCGGCGGCGTTCACCACCTGGTTGGCGTCGCCGGCGTTCATGCCGCCCGGGGGCTTGCCGGTGATGAGGATCGCCAGGGTCTCGGTGGGTGTCAGGGGCGGGGTGGAGAACAGTTCGCTGCGGATGTCCTGGGCGACGCCGCCGATGTCGATGCCCACGGTGGCGCTGGCGGTCTTGCGCACCGCGCGGATATTGAGCCCCGGGTTGTCCAGCGGCCCCTGGAAGATCAGGTAGCCCCGCTCCACCGCCAGGGACTGGCCGTAGGCGGCGTAGACCCCGTCCACCAGGGTCAGGGTGCCGGCGGCCCGGGGTGGGTCGTCCCCCCGCTGGGTGATGCGCAGGTTCCCCCCCACCCGGGTGGCGAGGCCGTGGCCCTCGACCCGAAAACTGTCGTCGAGGCTGAGCCGCACCCGGGCCCGCAGGGGCCGGGCCGTCGCTTCGTCTTCCTCCCCGGCGGGGAATATGCGCTCGTCCGGGGAGACTTTCACCGCCCGGGCCGGCAGGGCGCCGAGGATGAAGTGGCCGCCGGTGACGGCGATCTCGCCGTCGAGATCGATGGCCTCGGGGCCGAGGGCCAGGCGCAGGTCCGGCGACAATCGTACCCGGGCATCGGGGCGATCCACCGCCAGTACGTCCTCGCCCCGCAGCGCAAGGGTGCCGGTGTCCCGCAGGCCGGCGCCGTCGAACTCGAGGGCGCCCGCCTCGCCCCCTTCGGCCCCAAGGCCGGTCACTCCGCCGGCGAGTTGCCACTGGCCGTCCCCGTCGATGGTGAGGCGGGCGCGACCGTCCGCCAGCTGGATGCCCGCCACCGGCACCTGGGCTTCGAGGCCATCCACCGCGACGCTGCCCGCAACCCTGGGTGCCGCCGGCTGCCCGGCCAGGGCCAGGTCGAGGGCGAGGCGGCCGTCCAGGTTGTCCAGCTCCGGGAAGAAGCCGTCGAGCCAGGTGAGGGTGGTGAACTGGCCCCGCAGGGCCCCCTGGAGTTGGCCGTCCGCCGCGAGGCGGTCGATGCCGACCTCGCCGTTGAGCGCACCCAGGGTGGGCAGGGTGAAGGCCAGCCGGGCGCGGGCCGCCCCCTTGGCCAGGGTGGCGCGGGCGTTGAGTTCGGCGGGGACGTCGAGGGCCTCCACATCCTCCGGGGGCTGGTAGCCGAGGCGCAGGCCGCTGCTGGCGAGGGACAGCTCCCCGTCGAGGGCATCCAGGGGGCCCGCCAGCTGGAGGCCGCTGGCCAGGGTGCCGGCGAGGCTGGCCCCCGCCGGCAGGTCGCGGGCGAGGGCGGCCACCGGCAGGTTGGCGAGCTGGCCCCGGGCGTCGAGCCGGTGGTCGGCAAGGCGGGCGCGGGCGCACAGGGTGGCGGCGTCGCTGGCGAGGCACAGCTCGCCGAGATCGAAGCCGGCAGCGCTTGCGGCGAGGCTCGCCGCGCCATCCTGGCGCCAGCCCCCGAGCCGGGGGTGGCGAAGGCGGGTATCCCCCAGCTCCCCGCGCCAGTGATCCCCGTCGAGGCCGCCGGCGAGGGCGAGGGCCAGGTGGCTGTCGCCATCGTCGAGGGCAAGGTGCAGGCGGTGGTCCCCGGGTTCGCCCCGGGCCCGGAGCGAGAGGGCGGCGTCCGCCAGGGGCCCGGCGCGGATGCCGCCACCCCTGGCATCGAGCTGCAGTGCGCCGCCGGGATCGGCCCGGGCGCTGATGTCGAGGCGATCCATCCCCTGGTCGCCATGGCGAAGGCCCCGGGCCGAGACGGTCAGCTCTCCCCCCGGCCGCGCCGCCGTGCCGGTGAGGGTTCCCGCCGAGGTCAGGGTGCCCGCGAGGTCTGCGCCGAAGTCCGCAAGGCGTGGGGCGTCGAGGCGCCAGCGCAGGTCGAGGCGGTGCGCCGCCATCGGGCCATCCAGTGCCAGGTGATTGTCCCCGAGGGTGAGGACGAGGCCGTCGACGGCGGCGGCGCCGGGCCCCAGGGTGACGCGGCCGCTGCCCGTCAGCGGGGCGGCGAGGACGTCACCCGCCAGCTCCCTCAGGGTCAGTGCCACCCGGTAGTCGTCCCTCCGCCAGTGGCCCTCGCTCTCGACCCGCGCCGCGAGCCGGGCCGGTCGGGCGGGAGCGAGTACGGCGGTGTCGATATCCCGGGCGGTGACGGCGATCTCCCAGCGCAGGGGGTTGTCGGGGGTGAGATCGCCGACGACGAGGTTGCCGGTGGCGTCGAGGTCCCCCGCCCGGGTGTCGATGGCGAGGGGTTCGAGACGCACCTGGCGCCCCTGGCCGCTGGCGCTGAGGGCGATGGTGGCGGGCTCCCGCAGCAGTGCCCCGACTCGCGCGGGCAGGTCGCTGGTGGCCTCATCCGCCGGGGCCTTGGCGGTGGCCGCCGGGTCCACCAGGGTCGCCGCCAGTTCGATGCGATAGTCAGCCCAGTTGCCGGTGATCGCCAGGTGGCCGTCGCTGGCGAGGGTGGGGAGTTGCGGCAGGGACAGCGCCAGGGCTTGCCATTGGCTTTCGAGGGAGAGGGCGAGGCGCTCCAGGTCGAGGGTCGCGCGGTCGGCGGCGAAGGCGCGGCCGAGGCGCGCCTGGGTGGTGACGGTCGCGGGCTGGCTGAGCCGGTGGTCGAGGTTGAGGGCGCGGAGATCCCCGGCGAGGGTGCCGCGCCCCGCCAGGGGCTGGCCATCGGGAAGCCGGCTCGACCATGCCAGGTCCAGGCGCAGGGGGTAGGGCATCCGGTTGCCCAGCTGGCCGGCAAGTTGGAGCCGGTGCTCCCCCTGGGTGACCTCCAGCTTGCGGATACGGGTGCGGGATGGGCCGCTGCTCGCGGCGAGAACGATGCGCGCCACCCGCCAGTTGGCGTCGCCCCGGGCGATACGCAGATCGCGGATATCGCCCCCGGCGAGGCTCACCGGCAGGGGCGGGGCGAGGTTCGGCCAGGGCCCCGGGGGTTCCCGGTCCGGGTCGTCGTCCGCAAGGCGAATGGTCAGGCCGGTGAGGATCAGCCGTTGCACCGACAGGTGGCCCCCGAGCAGGGGCCAGGGTGCCCTCGATGTACCCCACCCGGGCCTCGGGGGCGGCCAGGGACAGGGCCTTCGCCACCACCCAGCGGCTGCCCGCCTCGCTGCCCGCCAGCAGCGCCACCAGGGCCAGCGGGGTCGCGAGCAGGGCGCCGAGGATGGCCAGCGGCCGGCGCGCCGCCCTCACAGGTCCGGCCCCATGGACAGGTGGAGGCGAAAGCCGCCCTCCTCCAGGGGGAAGGCGAAATCCACCCGGATGGGGCCGATGGGGGAGAACCAGCGCACCCCGAAGCCGGCGCCCTGGTGGAGGTTGAAATCCCGGGTATCGAAGGCGGTGCCGGCGTCGAGGAAGGCGGCGAGGGCGAAATCCCGCCACACCCGGCGGTCGTACTCGACACTGGCGGTGAGGCGGTGCTTGCCGCCGACCACTTCCCCTGCGCTGTCCCGGGGGCCGAGGCTCTGGTAGTCGAAGCCCCGCACGCTGTTGTCGCCCCCGGCGAAAAAGCGCAGGGACGCCGGCAGCTGGGCGAAGTCGTCGAGGGCGGTGGCGGCGAGGCCCGCCCGGGTGAGCAGGCGGCCGCCGGCGAGGGGCAGGATCAGCTTGCCGTCCAGCTCCGCCTGGCCGAGGGTGAGGTCCGATGCCAGCCCCGCCACGGCGCCCCGCAGCGCACCCCCCAGGCGCCAGCCCCGGGTGGGGTGGCGCGGGTCGTTGGCGCGGCTTTTCGACCAGCCGATGCCGGGCATCAGCAGCATCGACGAGGTGCGCTCCCCGGCGATCTCGAAGTCCTCGAACAGATACTTGAGGCTCAGGGTCCGCAGCCAGCCGCTGTCGCCGGCGGTGATCAGCGCCACCTCGGCGCGGAAGCTGTCACTGCGGGCGGTGTCGGTGTCCTCCCGCTGCCAGCCGGTGGACCACTGGGTCTTCTCCCGCAGGGGGTTGGCGCCGGGCTGCTCGTACTGGAATCCCAGGTTCGATTGCACCGGCGACAGCTGGCTCGACAGCCGGTAGGTGTCCCCGGCGCCGTTGACCCGGCGGTTGGCGAGGCTGTAGCCGAGGCGGGGGCCGGTGTCGGTGGAAAAGCCCGCCCCGGCGGTGGTTTCGTACCGGGCGCGGGGTTCGGTGCGGATGCTGACCGCTATCTCGCGGCGCTCCGGGTCGGGGGGCGCCTGATCGACGCTGACATCGGCGAAGTATTGGCTGTTGATCAGGTTGCTCTGGGTCTCGATCAGCTTGCCGGCCTCGTAGGGCTCGCCGGGGGCGAGGGTAAGGAAGCGCCGTTGCAGGCTTTCATCGAGGGGTGAGTCGCCGTAGTGGACGGCGCCGAAGCGGTAGCGGGGGCCGCTGTCGTAGACCAGCGCGATGTCGGCGCGGTTGCGCGCGGTATCCACACGCAGGACGCGGCGGCTGAAGCGGCCCTCCACGTAACCGGCGGCCCGGGCGTGTTCCACCAGCCCGGCCTTGATGGCCTCGTAGGCGCCGTGGTCGAGGCGTTGCCCGGGGGCGAGGGGCAGTGTCGCCAGGTAGCGGGTGAAGCGCGGGTCGGCGGCGCCCTCCCCCTCGACCCGCACGGTCATGTCCCCCACCAGCACCGGCTCGCCCGGTTCGAGGCTGACCCGCACCCGCCAGCAGGGGCTGTTCCCTTCGACGAGCTCGCTATCCACTTGCCACTGGCCGCGGTAGTAGCCGAGGGCCCGCAGCGCCTCGGAGATGCGCCCGTCGGCGCCCCGCAGGCGGCTCCGCAGCTGCAGTTCGGGGATGTCGCAGGGCAGCTCGCCGAGCCCCAGATGGGCGCGGACGTTGTCCCGCAAGGGGCGGTCGCCGCCGCTCACCGCGACCCGCACCCGGTCGGCGCCCTGGGCGTCGGTGGCAAGCAGCAGCGCTGGGGTTGGGGCCAGCGCCAGGGCGACGGCGACGGCAAAACGCCGGCGTTTCTTCATGGCTGACTTCGTTGCCGGTAACGGTCCTTGGCCCGATTATGGCCCGGTGGCCGCGCCCCGGGCAAACTCAGAGCAGCCCCGAGAGCAGGGTGGCGATGCCGAGAAAGGCAAAAAAACCGGTGATGTCGGTGACCGTGGTGAGGATGATGGACGATGCCTGGGCCGGGTCCTGCCCGAGGCGCACCAGGGCGATGGGCACCACCGCCCCGGCGAAACCCGCCGCCACCATGGCCAGCACCATGGCCGAGCAGATGATCAGCACCAGGCCCACCGAGCCGCTCCAAAGGTACACGGCGAGCCCGCAGGTCAGCGCCACCGAGAGGCCGTTCATCAACCCCACCCGCACCTCCTTGAACATCACCCGGAACCAGTGGCGCAGGGTGATCTCCCGCAGGGCCAGGCCGCGCATGGTCACCGCCAGGGCCTGGGCCCCGGCGTTGCCCGCCTGTCCCGCCACCACCGGCATCAGCACCGCGAGGGCGGTGAACTGGGCGATGGTGCTCTCGAACAGCCCCACCACCGAGGCGGCGAGGAAGGCGGTGATCAGGTTGATCTGCAGCCAGGGCATGCGTTTGCGCACCGCGAACAGGGGCCTGGACAGGGCCCGCTCCTCGCGGCTGGCGCCCACCATGGCGAGCACGTCGGAGGACATGTCCTCCTGGGAGGCCTGCACCAGGGCGCCGTGGTTGATGATGCCGAGCAGGCGGTTGTTGATGTCCACCACCGGCAGGTCGAAGAGCTGATGGCGCTCGAACAGCTCCGCCACCTCCTCCCGGGGGGCGGTGGCGGTCACCAGGGCGGTGACCGGCTGGGCGAGATCGCCGAGGGCCTTGCCGGGATCGGCGATGGCGATGTCCTGGAGATGGACCTTGGCGGTGAGCCGGCCCCCGTCGTCCACCAGGAACAGGCCCCGGGCGGTCTTGAGCCTTGCCTTGCGCAGGGTGTCGAGCACCTGGGCCACGGTCATGTCGGCGCGAAACAGCAGGGTGCGGGTATCCATCAGCCGCCCGGCGCTGTTCTCCGGGTAGTGCATCAGGGTGAGCAGCTCGCGGCGCAGGCTCTCGTTCAACGGGTCCAGCAGGTGATGCCGCGGGGCTTCGTCCAGCTGGCCGAGCATCCGCACCGCATCCTGGGGCGGCAGCTCCGCCAGCAACTGGTGGGCGAGGGTCTCGGGCAGGGCGACGAGGATCTCCGCCGCCGCCTGGGGCACCAGGTATTTCCACAGGGGCAGCAGCACGTACACCGGCTGGCGGGCGAGCACTGCCGCCACCTCGGCGCTCGCCAGGCGCTCGACCCGGTGGGCGGCGTCCCGGGGATAGTCCAGCAGAAAGCGTCGGGTGAGGGCCTCGTCCACCCGCAGCAGTGCCGGCTCCGGGCCGCTGTCCCCCGGGGGCGCCGCGGATTCAGCGGCCACGGTCGAGCTCCCCCGCGGGCGGCAGCCGGCGCGCGCTGGCGGTGAACATCAACAGCCCCCGCAGGGTGCTGGCCATGGCCCGGGCGAGGTGGGCCGGGAGGGAGTCCCCCAGGGGCTCCGTCGCCCCGGGTCGGCGGCGCGCCAGGGCCCCGTGGAGGGTGGCGCGGCTGAGGGTGCCGAGGTAGGTGCCGTTGCCGTGGCGCACCGGCAGCGCCCCGTGGCGGTGCCAGTCCGCCCGCCGCGCCGCCATGTCGAGACTCATTTCCGCCGGCAGGGGGGCGGCGGCGCTGTCCATCAGGTCTCCCACCCGGGCGCCGTTCGCCTCCCGCACCAGGCGGTCGAGGGGCAGGATGCCGAGCACCCGGTGGCCCTGGTCCACCACCACCAGGTCGCCGCCGAAGGGGGCGGGGGCCTTGCGCAGCAGGGCCAGGCACTCCCGGGCGGGGAGATCGGGGTGGAAGCAGGGGGTGGACATGTCCATCCAGGCCCCCACGGTGGTGTCCGGGTAGGCGAGGGCGCGCGCCAGGGCGCGGGCCAGGGGGCCGGGCAGCACCCCCAGCAGGGCCTCGCGCCGCGCCGGCTGTTGGAGGCGCAGCAGGGCCGCCGCCGTGGGGTAGGGCAGGCGGGGAAACACCGCGCCGTTCTGTTCCAGGGGCAGCTGGTCGAGGATCCGCGCCGCCGGCCACACCTCGGCGCGCTCCAGCACGGGGGCGAGCAGGCGTACCGGCACTGCTTCGAGGTAGCGGGCGGCCTGCTCCGCCTCCAGGGACTGCAGCACCCGGGCGGCGGCCTCCGGCTTGCTGGCGAGAAAGTCGAGGCTCAGGGGATTATGGGGCCTCATCGGCGTCCTCCCGGGTGATCAGGTCGAAGGCCTCGGTGAGGCACAGCCGGGCGGGGATCAGGCGGCGGCCCTGGGCGGTCTCCAGCACCACGCCGGTGGCGGTGAACTCCAGCACCTGGCCGCGGATGCCGCCGATCTCCGCCAGCTGTCCCGGGGCGAGGAACTGCTTGAGGTGGCGCACCGCCACCAGGTTCTCCACCAGGGTGCGGGCGCCGAGGCCAAAGGCCAGGGCAAAGCCGCCGAGGATCGCGGCGAGGACGATGGCGATGAGGATGATCAGGAAGCTGACGTCCACCCCCACCTGGCCGAGGCCGATCACCAGCCCCATCGCCACGAACGCCCCCTGGGCCACATGGCCGAGCAGTGGCGCCTCGGCGATGTCGGCGGCGGCCGCGCCGTGGCTCACCAGGTTGCGGGCGATGGTGCCGAGCACATAGCCGCTGACGATGATCAGCCCCCCGGCGAGCAGCGACGGCAGGTACACCACCAGCCGGTCGAGCCAGCCGGCGGCGCCGGAAAAGCCCACCAGCCGCACCGCCACGGTGAGAAACACCAGGATGGTGATCCAGAACACCAGCGCCGCCACCAGCCGTTCCGCCGCCGGCGAGATGCGCACGAACTGGAGGCTGGAGCCGTGCAGCTGGCGCCCCAGCAGGTGATTCAAGGTGCGGATCAGGCGGGTGATGACGAGGCGCAGGAAGCGGGCCAGCAGCCAGCCGGCCACCACCACCAGCACCCCGCCCAGGAGGTTTGGCAGGTAGGCCACCAGGGTGCCGAGCACCGCCAGGGTCTGTTGTTCGATGGTTTCCAGCATGGTGCTCCCTGTGGTGGTGGGCCGGTGTTGTCGGGCCGGCTTTGTCTGGGATAGTCCCGTCCAAGACTAGCATCGAATGGTGCGCCATTCCGTTACACTGCGCCTATTCCCCGTCATTTCAAGGTTGTTCGATGGATAAGATCGCCCGCGCCACGCTGCACCCGCTGCGTTCCCTGAACCTGCTGTCCCAGGAGGAGATCGGCGCCCTGTCCACCAGCCGGCGGGATCTGTTCCGGCTGTTCCGCGACTGCGCCCTGGCCATTCTCAATACCGACAGCAACAAGGACGACGCCGAGCAGATCTTCGCCGCCTACGCCGATTTCGACATCCAGCTGGTGCCCCAGCCCCGGGGCCTCAAGCTGGAGATCTTCAACGCCCCCGCCCAGTCGTTCGTCGACGGCACCATGATCCGCGGCATCCAGGATCACCTCTTCTCCGCCCTCAGGGACATCGTCTACACCGACTACAAGATCCTCGGCCGCGGCCAGGAGCAGCCCCAGTCCTCGGCCCAGCTCACCGACAGCGTGTTCCGCATCCTCCGCAACGCCGGGGTGGTGCGCCCCGACGTGCCCCCCAACCTGGTGGTGTGCTGGGGCGGCCACGCCATTCCCCGGGAGGAATACGACTACGCCAAGGAGGTGGGCTACCAGCTGGGGCTTCGGGGCCTGGACATCGTCACCGGCTGCGGCATCGGCGCCATGAAAGGCCCCATGAAGGGGGCCGCCGTGGGCCACGCCAAGCAGCAGATCAAGGACGGCCGCTACATCGGTATCAGCGAGCCCGGCATCATCGCCTCGGAATCCCCCAACGCCATCGTCAACGAGCTGGTGATCATGCCGGACATCGAGAAGCGCCTGGAGGCTTTCGTGCGCATCGCCCACGGCATCATCGTGTTCCCCGGGGGCGTGGGCACCGTGGAGGAGATCTTCTACCTGCTGAGCATCCTCATGCACCCGGCCAACAGCCAGGCGATTCCCCTGGTGTTCGCCGGGCCCGAGTGCTGCCGCGACTACTTTGCCACCCTCGACCGCTTCCTGCGCCAGTGCCTGGGGGATGGGGTGGCGAGCCACTACCGCATCCTCATCGGCGATCCGGGGCAGGTGGCCCAGTTGATGCGGGAGTCCGTGGAGGGGGTGCGCGCGGCCCGCAGGGCTACCAGCGATGCCTACTACTTCAACTGGAGCCTGCGCATCGACGAGGCCCTGCAACACCCCTTCGAGCCCACCCACGCCAACATGGCGGCCCTCGATCTCGACCCCGCCCTGCCGGGCCACCAGCTCGCCGCCCAGCTGCGGGCGGCGTTCTCGGGGATAGTGGCGGGCAACGTCAAGGCCTTCGGCATCCGCCAGGTGGCGGAGCACGGCCCCTACCGCATCCACGGCGATCCGGCGCTGCTCGCCGCCATCGACGGGCTGCTGCGGATCCTGGTGCGGGAGAAGCGCATGAAGCTGGGGCAGGGGGAGGGGGAGTACAGGCCCTGCTACCGGCTGGCGTGAAGGGAGAGTCGGAATGGGCGGCGGGGGAGGCCTTTACCACCCCCGCGCGGGCTCGCGGCCCTCAGTGATCGCCCCGGGTCATCTTGTCGAGCACCCCCATCATGAACGCCGACAGCACGAAGGTGATGTGCAGCACCACGTACCAGAGCATCTTGTCGTTGTCGATCTTCTCGGCGTTCATGAACACCTTGAGCAGGTGGATCGACGAGATCGCGACGATGGAGGCGGCCACCTTGTTCTTGAGGCTGGCGGTGTCGAGCTTGCCGAGCCAGTTGAGCTTGTCCTCCCCCTCGTCCAGGTCGAGGCGGGAGACGAAGTTCTCGTAGCCCGAGAACATCACCATCACGATCAGCCCCCCCACCAGGGAGATATCCACCAGGGACAGCACCACCAGGATCAGCTCCATCTCCGAGATGCTGAGGATCTTGGGGAGTGTGTGGTACAGCTCCGTGAAGAACTTGATGCCGAGGGCCAGCAGGGTCAGGCTGAGGCCCAGGTAGATCGGCGCCAGCAACCAGCGGGCTGAGTACATCGCCTTTTCGAACAGTCGTTCCATCCGTGCACACCTCGTCGGGGAGTTGATTGCGTGGCGCGCATTCTAGCGAAGCCGGCATGGCAGGGCGAGGCCGGTGGGTGCCTCGGCTCGCAATGGCCGGGTGGCGCGGGTATCATCCCGTTCCGACGGTTCGCCCCGCCCCGCGCCACGCCCTTGCCATCCACGCCCCAAGGTTTTCCCGCTCCGCCATGAGACGCCTGTTGCTACCCCTCGCCGCCCTGCTGTTGTCCAATGCCCTGCTGCTGGTGGGCCATGGCTTGATGTTGACCCTGCTGCCCCTGCGGGCCGGGATCGCGGGGTTCACCCCCACCGAGATCGGCCTCACCGGCTCCACCTATTTCGTGGGATTCGTGCTGGGCTGCCTGCTGACCCCCCATATCGTGGGGCGGGTGGGGCATATCCGCGCCTTCGCGGTGCTGTGCTCGGTGTTCTCGGCGCTGGTGCTGTTGTTCCAGATGTTTCCCCACTTCGGCCCCTGGCTGGTGCTGCGTTTTTGGGTGGGGGCCTGCATCTCCGGTCTTTACATGGTGATCGAGAGCTGGCTCAACGACCGCGCCACCCGGGAGACCCGGGGCACCCTGCTGTCGGCCTACACGGTAATCAACCTGACCATGATCATGGTGGGCCAGCAGGCCCTCAACTTCGCCGATCCCGCGGGGCCGGTGTTGTTCGGCCTCGCGGCGGTGTTGCTGTCCCTCGCCATCGTGCCGGTGGGGCTCACGGTGACCCTGGCCCCGGCGCCCATGGCGACGGTGCGCCTCGATCTGCGGCACCTGTGGCGCCTGTCCCACGTGGGCATGGGCGGGGCGGTGGTCAGCGGCTTGGTGACGGGGGCCTTCTGGACCCTGGGGCCGCTCTACGCCAGCGGCATGGGGCTCGACACCGTTCAGTTGAGCCTGTTCATGAGCGCGCCGATTCTCGGCGGCGCGTTGCTGCAACTGCCCCTGGGGCGGCTGTCGGATCACTACGACCGGCGCCTGGTGCTGCTCGGCACCACCCTCACGGGGGCGCTGCTGTCCCTGCTGCTGGCCCTGGCCCCCGGAGACGCGCCGGCATTGACGGTGATGGCCCTGCTGTGGGGCGGGATGGTGATGACCCTCTACGCCATCTGCCTCGCCCACGCCACGGACAGCGCCAGGCCGGACGAATTCGTCATGGTGGGCAGCGGGTTTCTGCTCACCTTCGGGGCGGGGTCGGCCCTCGGCGCGCCCCTGGGGTCGGTGCTGATGGCGCTGCTTGGGCCGGGTGGGCTCTACGCCTTCGCGGCCCTGTGCCTTGCCGGCTTCGCCGCCGGTATCGCCGTGCGGCGCCGCACCCATGTGCTGCCGGTGCACGACGAGACCGGGCCGTTCCAGCCCATTTCGGTCACCTCGCCGGCGTTGTTCGAGCTCGATCCCCGCACCGATGCCGGCGCCCGGGATGAGACATCCCCCCCCGGGCCCTGAGGCGCTGGCTCAGCCTTCGGGGCTGGCGGCCATGTCCAGCGCCGCCAGGTAGCCAAAGGTCAGGGACAGGGTGTTGTTGCCGCCGTTGGCGGGGGGCGCGCCGCGCCACAGGGAGTTCATGTCGAGTCCCGCCGCGTAGAGCCCTGGAATGGGGGCGCCGGCGCCGTCGAGCACCCGGGCCCGGGCGTCCACCCGCAGCCCCAGGGTGGTGGTGGAGTCGCCGGGGAGGATCCGCACCGCGTAGAAGGGCGGTGTCTCCACTGGCCCCAGGCAGGGATTGGGGCCGTGGTTGGGGTCCCCCATGGATCGGTCCGAGGCGTTGCCCCCCTTGCCGAAGTCAGGGTCGTGGCCCTCGGCGGCGTAGCGGGTCATGCGCGCCGCGCTGTCCTCGAGGTTGGCGGGGTCGCAGTCGATCAGGGCGGCGAGTTCCCGCAGGGTCGGCGCGGTGATGATGTAGCCGTTGGCGATCCACTTCCTGAGGCCGAGCCCGCCCGGCTTGACCATCCCCAGGCCGTATTTCCTGATGAAGCGGTGGTCGCACACCAGGTGGGCGGGCACCGAGCCGGTGGCGTGCATGTCCTTGACCATGTCGAGGGTGGCCTCGTCGGTGAAGCGCCGGCCCTCCCGGTTGACGGCGATGCAGCCGGGTTTGGAGCGGTCGAGGAAAATATGGGGGAACTTGATCACCCGGCCGTCCGCCTCCCGGGCCAGGGACATCACCGTCCAGGCGCCGTTGCAGACGTTGTCCGTCTCCATCACCGCGCCGGCGGCGAGGGCGAGGTTGATGCCGTCGCCGGTGTTGGTCTCCGGCACCAGGGAGACATGGTGCTCGGCGAAGGGGATGAAACGGGCGCGCATCTCCGGGTTGGCGGAGAAGCCGCCGCTGGCCAGCATCACGCCGCGCCGCGCCCGCACCGGAACCCGCTGGCCGTCCCGCTCGATCACCACCCCCGTGACGCGCCCGCCCTCGCGCAGGAGATCCACTGCCGGGGAGCCGTGCCACAGGGTCACCCCGGCATCCAGGGCGGAGCGCAACAGGCGCGCCGCCAGGGCGTTGCCCATGGTAAGGCGGGTGCCCCGGGGGTAGCGCAGGCGATCCACCGCAAAGCGCGCCAGCAGCCCCGCCATGTGGCGGAAGGAGGCGAAGGAGCGGGTCACGTTGGCGATGTGGGGCATGTCGTTGATGCCCACCATGAAGCCGCCGGGGGCGTTGAATTCCGAGAGGGGGCTTTTGAGGCGGGGGAAATACTCCCCCAGCTCCCGGCCGTCGTACTCGGCGGGGCTGAGGAGGCGGCCGTCGTCCGCGGCGCCCGGGAGGTCGGGGGACCAGTCGGGAAAGCCCGGCTGGAGGTCGAATTTCACCGCCGTGCGGGCCTTCAGGTAGTCCACCATCCGGGGCGCCGCGTCGAGGAAGGCGTCGAGCTGGGCAAGGTCGAGCCCTGGCCCCACCACCCGTTGCACATAGCCCCGCGCCGCCTCCCGGCTGTCGCGAAAGCCGGCCCGCACGCTCGCGCTGCTGCCCGGCACCCAGATGCCGCCGCCGGACAGGGCGGTGGTGCCGCCGAAACAGTCGCCCTTTTCCGCCACCAGCACATCCAGCCCCTCGCAGGCGGCCACCACCGCCGTGGTGAGGCCGGCGCCGCCGGAACCGACCACGATCACGTCGCGAATCTCCACTGTCTTCACCTCTGTTATAGGAATTGTCGAGGGAGCGATTCAAGCACGTTTTAAGGCACTGTACGAGAGCCCGTCGCGGGCGGCTGGGGGTGGCGCGGGGATTGGCGGGAAGGGGCGGCGGGGCCGACCCTTCCCGCGGTACTCAGAGGGAGGCGATGTTGATGCCGGAGGCGCCGGATTCGATCCAGGTCTTGACCCGGCTGGCGTCCCCCATGGGGGAGTATTTGCCGGAGGATTGCAGGAACACCATGTACGCCGGGCGGTTCGCCACCGGCGCCTTCATCACCAGGCAGCGGCCCGCCTCGTTGATGTAGCCGGTCTTGCTCACGGCGATATCCCAGGCGCCCTTGCGCACCAGGGGGTTGCTGTTGATGTACTGCAGCCGGTACGACGCCGGCCGCACGGTGATCTGCTGGCCGTCGGTCGTGGTGAATTCGCGGATCAGCGGGTAGTTGCTGGCGGCGGCCACCATCTTCACCAGATCCCCGGCGGTGGAGACGTTCCGCGGGGTGAGGCCGGTGGAGTCGGCGAAGGTGGTGCGGTTCATGCCCAGGTTGCTGGCCTTGCGGTTCATGGCATCGATGAAGGCGGCCTTGCCCCCCGGGTAGTAGCGGGCGAGGGCGGAGGCGGCGCGGTTCTCGGAGGACATCAGCGCCAGGCGCAGCATCTCGCGGCGGGTGAGGCGGGTACCCATGGGCAGGCGCGACGAGGTGCCCTTGAGGTAATCGATGTCGCCCTTGTCGATGACCAGCTCCTCGCCCATGGGCAGGTTGGCGTCGAGCACCACCATGGCGGTCATCAGTTTGGTGATGGAGGCGATGGGTTTCACCGCGTCGGCGTTCTTTTCGTAGAGGGTCTTGCCGCTCAGGGCATCCACCACGATGACGCTGTTGGATTCGAGCCGCAGGTTGTTGCCGGCGGCCATGGGATTGCCACCCCGCTCGACGGCGGGCGCGCGGGCCACCTGGGACGCCCCCGGGATGCGCAGGGTCTGGCCGGCGTGGATGGTGGCGCGGGTGGAGAGGTTGTTGTGGCGGGCGAGGGCGGCGACGGAAATTCGGTGGCGGCTGGCGATGGCGGAGAGGGTCTCGCCCCGGCGGATGGTGTGGGTAGCGGCGGTGGCCATGGGGGCCGCGGCACTGGCGGCGGCGCGGCCGCCGGGCACCTGCAGGGCCTGGCCGGGCATCAGCATATGGCTGCGCAGCTGGTTGCGCTGGCGCAGGGCCTCGACGGTGGTGCCGTGGCGGCTGGCGATGGACGACAGGGAGTCGCCGCGGCGCACCAGGTAGGTGCTGCCCTCGCTGAAGCCGGGGACGGCGGCTGCGGCGCCGCCGCTGTCACCGCCGCTGCCGGGAATGCTGAGCTTCTGGCCGGGATGGATGGTGGCCGAGCGCAGGCTGTTGTGGCGGAGGATCTGGTCCACGCTGGTGTGGTGGCGAGTGGCGATGCTGTAGAGGGTCTCGCCCCGGGCCACGGTGTGGGTATCCGCGGCGGCGAGGGCCGCGAGGGGGCTGGTCAACAGCAGGCAGTAGGCGATCTGTTTGATCATCGTTGTTGTGTTCTTTCCGGGGACGGGTTGCGGACAGCCTCAATGAATCTTGAGCCACAGGGCTAAGATAGCTGCTCGGTTTTCCCGCCGCAAGCCGAATTTCGAACTTTTTAAGAACAAAAAATCAATAAACTCAAAGACAAGGGGTTGATATTTCAACTTGGCTTCAGTTGCCGGCCGCCGATTGCTCGGCGGCGAGGCTGCGCCCTGCTCAATGACTGTCCAGTGCCGGGCCGGGGGCGGCGCCCCGGGTGCCGTCCCGTGGCGGCAGCCTGAACACCAGCAACAGCGGCAGCATCAGCAGGAAAACAACGAGAATGAACTGAAAGGCGTCCACATAGGCCACCATCTGGCCTTGCTGTTCCACCAGCCCGGCGAGCACCCGCCAGCTCTCGCCCCCCTCGCCGTCCAGGCCGCTCGCCAGTTGCCAGTCCCGCAGGGCGGGGGCGGTGTCCTGGACCCCGCCCCGCAGCTGGCTCCAGGCCATCTGGGCGTGGCGGGCGGTGAAGGCGGAGAGTATCGCGATGCCGACACTGCCGCCCATGGAGCGGATCAGGCTGAACACCCCTGTGGCCTCGGGCACCCGGTGGGCAGCGAGGGTGCGGTACGCCATGGTGGACAGGGGCACGAAGATGAGGCCGAGGCCGAGGCCCTGGATCATCCCGGGGATCATCACCTGAACGGGCGTGGTGTCGAGGTTGTAACCGGTCATGGGGTAGCTTCCGGCGGCGATGATGAGGGTACCCGCCGCCACCAGCAGGCGGCCGTCGACATGGCCCATCAGGCGCCCCGCCAGGAGGGACGAGATGATGGTGGTAAATCCCCGGGGCGCCAGCAGGAAGCCGGTCACCATCGGGCTGAAGCCCAGGGACCCCACCAGCATCAGCGGCACCAGCAGGGTGGCGCCGTAGAAGCCGAGGGTCATGGTGGTGATCAGCAGCACCGCGGCGACGAAGTTGCGGTCGCGGAAGATACCCAGGTCGAAGAGCGGGTCCTCCCCTTTGCCGAGGCCGTGCCAGACGAAGCCGGCAAGGCCCGCGATGCTCACCACCAGCAACGAGCGGATCAGGTTGGAGTCGAGCCAGTCGTGGCGCTCGCCGAGATCGAGGATCAGCTGCAGGCCCGCCACCGCTATCGCCATCAGGGCGAAGCCGGTCCAGTCCATGCGCCGCTCCCGGGTGCTGGTGGAGGGTAGGGTCGCCCAGGCGAGGAGCCAGATCAGGATGCCGATGGGCACATTGATGAAGAACGTCCAGTGCCAGCTCCAGCTCTCGGTGAGCCAGCCCCCGAGGCTGGGCCCGAGGATGGGGCCGGCCATGATGCCCACGCCCCAGATGGCCATGGCGCGGCCGCGCTCCTCGATGGGGTAGAGGCGGATCAGGATCATCTGTGACAGCGGTACCAGGGCCGCGCCGAGAATGCCCTGGAGAATCCGGAACAGCACGATCTGATCGAGGGTGGTGGCGAGGCCGCACAGGGCCGAGGTGAGGGTGAAGCCGGCGATGGACACCAGCAGGTAGGCGCGCAGGCCGATGCGGTCGCTGAAAAAACCGGTGAGGGGCATGAAGATGCTCGATGCCACCACGTAGCTGGTGAGCACCCAGCTGATCTGCTCGGGGCTCGCCCCCAGCTGGCCCTTCATGTGGGGCAGGGCCACGTTGACGATGGTGGTGTCGAGCAGCTGCATGATGGTGCTGACCATCACCACCAGGGTGATCACCGTCCGCTGCCGGGGGCTGACCGCCTCCATGGAGGCGGCGCGCAGGGCGCTCACGAGTCCCCGCTGACGCCGCGGGTGTCGATGCTCACCGCGCTGCTCGCCCCCACCCGCAGGGGATGCCGGCCGGGGTTCTCGGTAACCCGTATCTTGACCGGGATGCGCTGGGTGGTCTTGACCCAGTTGCCGGTGGCGTTTTCCGGGGGCAGCAGGGAAAAGGCCGTGCCGCTGGCTGGGCTGATGCTTTCCACCACCCCGGCGAAGGATTCACCCGGGTACATGTCCAGGGCGATATCCACCGGCTGGCCGGGGCGGATGCGGGCCAGCTGGGTTTCCTTGAAATTGGCCTCGATCCAGAAGCGGTCGGTGCACACCAGCACCATCGCCGGCTGGTGGGCCTTGACGGTTTCCCCGGCGTGGACGGCGACGGATTCCAGGGTGCCGTCGCAGGGGGCGCTCACCTGGGTGCGAGCCAGGGACCAGCGCGCCTGGTCGAGGTGGGCCTGGGCCGCCAGTACCAGCAGGTCATCCGGGGACTCACCATTGGTGAGCCGCGCCCGGGCCTTCTCCCGCTGCGCCTCCCGCACCCGCAAGGTTGCCCGGGCGCGCTCGAAGGTGGCCTGGGCGTCCTCGGTCTGCTGGGCGGAGGAGTAGGACTGACGCTTAAGGGTGCGCAGCCTGGCGAGCTGGTCCCGGGCGTTGTCGAGGTGTACCCGGGCATCCTCCAGGTCCGCCTCGGCGCTGGCCAGCTCGGCGCGGTTCTCCGCCACCTGGCGGCGCGCCAGGGCCAGTTCCGCCTCCGCCTGGCGCGCGGCGGCGCGGTGGGGCGTGGGGTCGATGTGAAGCAGCACGTCGCCCCGTTTCACCGCCTGCTGGCTGCGCACCGGCACCGCCTCCACCGGGCCGTCGATCTGGGTCGAGATGCGGATGGCGGTGGCGTCCACGTAGGCGTTGTCGGTGGAGGGGTAAAGGGTCTCGTAGTGGGAGTAGAGCGCGATGGCGCCGAGGCCGGCGGCGGTGGCGGCGATCAGCACCAGCCATTTCCAGGGTTTCATTCGACCTCCTGCTCCCTGTTGCCCTGCGCGGATTTCTCCAGGGCATCCCGCAGCTGCATCAGGCCCCGCTGGATGTCCCCGTAGGTGGCCGCGGGGAGATTGGCGAACACCTCCTGCTCCACCGCCATGGACAGGGCGCGGATCTCGGCGCGGATGGCCCGGGCCTTGGGGGTGAGCTCGGTGCGCTTGGCGCGCCGGTCGCCGGAGCACACCCGGCGCACTACCCAGCCCTCGTTCTCCATGCGGTCGAGCAGGGATGCCATGGTGGGGGGCTCGACGCCGCACTGGCGGGCAAGATCCCGCTGCGTCAGACCCTCGCTGTCGGGGGTGTCGAGGGCGAGGATCACATCCCACTTGGCGCGGCTGAGGCCGAAGCGCTGCAGGCTGCTGTCGATCCGTCCGCGCCAGATGCGGGCGATCTCGTAGAGCAGCCTGCCGAGGGGTGGGTGGGTTGGTTCGGGGCTGTTCAGGGGATGTCTCCGACAACAGATAGAGTGCTAACTATAAGTACCCTACTGAATCCTGTCGAGGCCCTGGTGCCAACCCCGGGCATGCCGTTCCCCGCTGGGTCCTTGGCCGATGACGCTGCGCTCTTCGGCCCTGCGGGTGATTTTGTAGGGCGGAACAGGCGAAGCCGTCATCCGCCGAGGGTGCCATGTCGTGGCGGGTTTGCGGCCGATGACGCTGCGCTCTTCGGCCCTACGGGTGGTTTTGTAGGGCGGAACAGGCGAAGCCGTCATCCGCCGAAGGTGCCATGTCGTGGCGGGTTTGTGGCCGATGACGCTGCGCTCTTCGGCCCTACGGTTGGATTTCGTAGGGCGGAACAGGCGCAGCCGTCATCCGCCGAGGGTGCCATGTCGTGGCGGGTTTGCGGCCGATGACGCTGCGCTCTTCGGCCCTACGGTTGGATTTCGTAGGGCGGAACAGGCGCAGCCGTCATCCGCCGAAGGTGCCATGTCGTGGCGGGTTTGCGGCCGATGACGCTGCGCTCTTCGGCCCTACGGGTGATTTTGTAGGGCGGAATAGGCGCAGCCGTCATCCGCCGGGGGAGCCCGCTGGCCTCCGCCGCCGCCCGGGTTTATCCTCCGCGCTCGTTCAACGACCCACGGAATCATCCCCATGACCGACCTGATCAAGACGGATATACGCGCCGGCGTGCTGCA
>JAYELS010000004.1:0-13413 GCA_034717695.1 Pseudomonadota bacterium | reverse complement strand
TCGGCTTGTTTCAGGACGGCCAGAATCTGGCTATCGGTAAAGCGTGATGTTTTCATGCAGAATCTCCTGCGTAGAGAGTACGAGAATATTCTACTTTTGAGCAACACTACTTTTCGGGGGGATTACCATCCAACCGTCCGGACAGTATCTCCAGGGCCTTAAGCGCCCATTTTGGCCCCTGTCCCACCGCCTTCCAGCGGTACCAAGTCCGCTCCTTGATCCCCAATTCCGTGCACGCTTCGCGCACAAAAAACCCGGCACGGTGCCGGGCTTCGTCGAGTTTGTAGAATGGGGTCCTATGCTGTTTTGACATACTCCGTTACTCCATGTCGTTTGATATTCCGGACGGCCAACAACACCGCCCACGCCAAGAGTACCAGCCAACACAACTGCGCATAATCTATATTATGTTAAATACGATAGCTGGACGTGCTTCCCTCGGGTCACCAATCCTCCCCGTGCCATTTTAGGCTCCGAATCAGCCCGGTCCGGAGCAAGCACCCATGCAGCGGACGGATGGCTTGCGGGTCTGACTGAAGCGCCTTTACAGGGTTCTCCGGGGCATGGCTCAATGCCCTGGTAGCATCCGGCACCGTGCCGTGTTGCCGGAAATCCGCTACCCACCCGCCAATTCAAGGCACCATCAACTGGAGTGAGCGCTGTCAATGATCCTGGCGATAGCCGACCTGCTGCTGTCCCTCGGTCTGGGGCTCGCTCTTATCTCGCTGCTTGCGCCCGCGGCGATCCGCCTGGGGCTCGAGGACAGGCCCTGCCAGCGAAAAACCCACCAGGGCCATGTGCCG
This sequence comes from Pseudomonadota bacterium, assembly GCA_034717695.1. GTDB lineage: Bacteria > Pseudomonadota > Gammaproteobacteria > Pseudomonadales > Porticoccaceae > NAT127. The sequence continues at coordinate 12,610 of JAYELS010000004.1, read as the reverse complement.
CTGATCGGCGGGCTGGTGATATTCCTCTGTACCTCCGGATTGTCGATGGCCCTGCCCTGGCATTCCCTCGACCCACAGACGGGGGTATTCCTCGCGTCCGGGGCGGTGCTGGTGGTAGTCGGCGCGCTGGACGACCGCTTTGGCCTCGATGTTCGCCTGCGCATGGTGATCGAGGCCATGGCCGCGACCCTCATGGTGTTCGGCGCGGGCCTGTGGATCAGCAATCTCGGCAACCTGCTCGGCGTCGGCCAGATCCATATGCCCATCTGGCTCGGTTATCCGTTCACCCTGGTGGCGGTGTTCGGCATCCTGAACGCCATGAACATGATCGACGGCATGGATGGCCTCGCCGGTGGCATCAGCCTGATGGCGCTCCTCATCCTCCTGTGCCTGATGCCCCCCGATGCCACTGTGCACGGCCTTGCGCCGCTGCTGCTGGGTGGGCTGCTGGCATTTTTGCTGTGCAACCTGCAAATCCTGCCATTCATGCCGAAGATTTTTCTGGGGGACGCGGGCAGCAAGCTCCTGGGCCTCGCCCTGGTGTGGTTTTTGATCCTCGCCGCCAAGAACCCCAACCTCGCGGAAGGTGGCATGGCACCCGCCACGGCCCTGTACCTGGTGGGGCTGCCGCTGTTCGACATGGTGGCCACCACCATCCGCCGGGGGCGGCGCGGGGTGTCGCCCTTCCAACCGGACCGCACCCACATCCACCATATTCTCCAAGGGCTTGGCTGGCGTCCCCGCAGGGTGATCCTCGTCATTCTCGGCCTTGCCCTCGCCATCAATCTGCTGGGGGTGGCCTTTACCCTGGCGAAACTGCCCGATGCCGTGCAGTTTGCGGTATTTTTCGCCCTGTACCTCACCTACTCCCGGGTGACCGGCCGACTGCTGGCGCGGGGCGAGACGCGGGGGCCGATACCCTCCCCCGTCGCATCCCGCTGACCGGGCAGGCATCGCCAGGGCAGCGGGGGCTGTGCCATGATCAACCCCGGCCCGGCCAGGATTTTCGCCCCTGGCATGACCGGCCGCCAACCACGATGGACGAATAATGACCCTAGACCTGATCAACAATGTCGCGCTGCTGATGGCGGTGTGCTGGATTCAGAGCTTCATCAGCTACCGCTGGAACCGAGACTCGCTGCGGGCCCAGGTGGCCTCCGGTGTGCTGTTCGCCTTTGCCACGGTGACGGTGATGATGGTCTCCATTCTCGTGCAGCCGGGGCTTTGGTTGTGGGTGGATTCGAGCATGGTGGTGATCAGCGTCTCGACCCTGCTCTACGGCCCCATCGCCGGGGGCATCGCCATGCTCACCGGCATTGCCTACCGGCTGTGGATGGGGGGCATCGGCGCCACGGCGGGCACCCTGAGCCTGGTGCTGGCGCTGTTGGCGGGGTTGCTCTACCGCGCGCTGCTGGCCCGGGGCCGGGTGGGCATCGGCAAGTTGCCCATGGTGTTGTTCGGCCTTTTGGTGAACGGTTGCGGGGCGCTGCTCATCAACGGGGTGTTCATGCCCGTCAGCGTCACCGAGTCGCCGGCCTATATCGTCAGCCTGCTGGTGATCATGGCGGCGGCCACGGTACTGCTTGGCCTGCAACTTCAATATATTGAGCGCAAGAAGGCCCTGGAGCGGGAAATCAAGGCCAACGAGGAGCGCCTCGCCTCCATCACCCAATCGATTCCCGACCAGCTGGTGGTGGTGGACGGCCAGGGTATGCTGCTCGACGTCATCACCCCGGCGGAGCTCGCCGGCCGCGCCGATGAGCTGGTCGGCGAGCCCATGGCGGAGCTGGATCCTGAGGCCTATCGCAACCACTACAGCCTGCTGATCGCCGGGGCGATGGCGGCCCCGGAGGGCACCAGCGATATCTACGAATCCCGCCAGCGCTACCTGCTCGACAGCGAGCAAGGCAGCGAGCCGCACTTTTTCGAATCCAACGCCAAGCGCATGGCCAGTGAACTGGGTGGCGACCGGGTGGTGATCCTCACCCGCGACATCACCGAGCGCAAGCAGGCGGAGGAGCGCATCCGCTTTCTCGCCCACTACGACAGCATGACCGCCCTCCCCAACCGCCACCTGGGGCTCGAAACCCTCGACAAGGCCCTGGTCCGCGTCCGCTACGCCCATGGCTCCCTCGCCGTGGCGCTGTTGCACCTCGACGATCTCTACATCGTCAATCAGAGCCTCGGCGCCGCCGCCGGGGATTTCCTGGTGAAGGCCCTCGCCGGGCGCATTGCCGCCCACCTCGGCGAAACCTTCGTCGCCCGCTACTCCGGGGCGGATTTTCTCATTCTCGCGGAGGGCATCGACGGCACCGATGGGATCCGTGCCTGGGGCGCGGAACTGCTGGCGGCAATACGCGGGCCGCTCCAGTTCGAAACCCACGAGATCGCCATACGCGCCTCCCTCGGCATCAGCCGCCATCCCGAGCACGGCGACGACGCAGCCGTGCTGATTCGCCGCGCCACCGTGGCCGCCCACCACGCCCGGGAGAGCCTCGAAAACAAGTTAAGGCTCTACGACACCGCCATGGAGAGCGCCCTCACCGACTATGTCCAGATGCGGGACCAGCTCGCCCGTGCACTGGAGCGGGACGAATTCGAGATCCACTACCAGCCCTACCTCTCCCTCGACGGCGGCGGGGTGCGGGGCGTCGAGGCCTTCCTGCGCTGGAACAATCCCCAGCTCGGCCTCAAAAGCCCGGATTATTTCCTCGACACCGCCGAGCGCAGCGGGCTGATCGTGCCCATCGGCGACTGGATCCTGCGCCGCGCCGCGCAACAGGCCAAGGCCTGGCACGACGCCGGCCTCGATTTCGGCGCCCTGGCCGTCAATATCTCCTCCGCCCAGCTCACCCAGGGCAACCTGGTGGAAAAAATCCGCGCCCTGTGCGACGAACTGGCCATCAACCCCCGCCTCCTCGCCCTGGAAATCACCGAATCCTCGGTAAATCGCGACATGAACGGCACCATGGCGATGACCGCCGAGCTGAAGGCCATGGGCATCGCCCTGTCCATCGATGACTTTGGCACCGGGTTTTCCAACATCCAATACCTGCGGCGCCTGAAGGTGGATCACCTGAAAATCGACCATGAATTCACCTTCGGCATCGAGACCGACGCCAGCAAGCGGGACATCGTCAAGGCCATCATCCAGATCGCCCGCGCCCTCGGCATGACCACCATCGCCGAGGGGGTGGAAAACAGCAACGTGGAAGGGATCCTGCAGGACATGGGCTGCACCGAGGCCCAGGGCTACCTCTACACCAAACCCCTCCCCTCGCACGCCATGGAGGATTATCTGCGAGCACGGCGAGGTGGGCAGCCTGTCTGACCAGTGTTCTGGCCCGGGGGACATGCCCCAGTGCCGACAGCATCTACTCGGGAGTTGGAAGTGGGGTATCCAAAGGCGCGGGCAACAGGCGATAAATGCCGTCAGAATCGACGGCTAGGCGGCGGATCTGGCGCAACCGGGCGCGAGGGTTCGCCATGGGATGGCTGAGCCGTCTGCCGTTGGCCCTTGCCCTGCTGGCCCTGCCGGCCCTCGCCAATGCCCACAATCTCACCGGCAACGGCACCATCACGCCCCAGGAACAACAGGCCCTCGAGTACTACATCGGCTATTTTGGCCGCGCCAGCGTGTTTGTCCGGGAGTACTGCATCTTCGACCAGGAGGGCAACCCCAAGAACAACGGCACCTGCAAGACGGAAGTCCCGCGCCTGCCGGGCCATGCCGTGTTCGGCAGCGGCGGCAAGGAAGCGGAATACGCCAGGCAATTTCGCGGCATGGCCATGGGCGAGGTGATCGCCGATCCCAAAATGAACCTGGTCTACGTGCACTCATTTCCGGAGGTGTGGATCGCCTGCAACAACCGCCGCGCCTACGGATGCACCTACACCCACAAATGGCCCCGCCAGGTCACGGTGATCGTCAGTACCTACGACAAGAAGCTCGGCGATATCACCCTCACCCACGAAATCGAGTACCACGTCAAACGGGACATCAAGCACTGATGCCCTCAGGGCCAGATCCACTGGCCAAGCAATTCCTTGAACATCTGGCCGCTCACGGCAAGGGCCTCCGCATCCGGCAGGCAGCAGGGTTTGCGGGCCAGGCGGGGCGCCTGGTAGTCCGTGGGGGCTGGAATCACAGCGAGGCCCTCGGCGGAAAAATGCACCAGGGCGCGGCGCATATGGCTTGCCGATGTGACCAGAATGATGGTGTCGATGCCCTCCCGGCGCAGCAGATTGGCGCTGAACCGGGCATTCTCCCGGGTGTTGCGGCTCGCCCCCTCCCGGAGCAGAGCCCCCTCGGCGATAGCGAAATCAGCGGCGACCCCCGCCATGGCGTCCGCTTCGCTGAATTTTCCTTGGTCGGGGTCGTGGCCGCCACTCAGGAGAATACGGGGCGCCTTGCCGGCTCGGAACAGCCGTATGGCAAACCACAGGCGCTCCGCCGCCTCGCCGAATTCCACCTCCTGCCCGCTGTCGGGATCGAGACCGGAGTCGCTGTAGGCTCCACCCAACACCACGATGGCGTCGGCGTGGGGAATTGCCGCCAGGGGCATCGGGGCATGGTCTGCCTCGATACTCGCCGCCAGATGTCCCGCCACCGGCGGCAGCGACCACAGCCACAGCCAGCTGACCGCGAACAGCGCAAGGCAGGCCGCCACGGGTCTGCGGCCAAGCCACCACGCCCAGCCGCACAGCAGGGCCGCCAGCAACACCGTGCCGAGGGGCGATATCAGCGCAATGATCCCTTTCTCCATCGATTTCTCCCGCTCGTCGGGTATATGGATTCTGCCTAAATGGGCTACAGTAGCCCACCCTGCCCCGCCCGACTTGTGGAGTCCGCCTGCCATGGGTGAATCCCCCTACCACGTCCATCGCTTGGCGCTCCGGCCTTTCACGGCGGTGGATCGCGCTCGGTGGGAGGGTGAATTGGCCAGGTTACTGGCGGACCGGGGTGAGGGGCCTTTCATCGATTTTATCGTCCAACAGGGTCTTGCACCCCTGTGGCATGGCTTGTTTCCGAAGGGCACGGGGCCGTTCAGCGCCAAGGGCGCGGCGACCCTCCGGGCCGAGGCGATTCGCGCCGCGCAGATTTACCTGCTGCAAAAAGCGGCGCTGGGGGAAATAACGGGGATACTGGATGGCCAGGGTATCGAGCACCTGATTTTCAAGGGCGCCCACCTGCGGGAGATTCTCTACCCCGAGCCCCACACCCGAACAGCCTGCGACATCGATCTGCTGGTCAACCCCGAGGACAGCGGCGCCGCCATCCGTGCCCTTCTGGAGGCGGGTTACGGGTTAGAGGTTTCCCCCGTCAGCATCAGCCACGAGGCCACTCTGCTGCGGGAGCAGATCGGCATCGATATCCACTGGGACATCCTCCGCCCGGGCAGAACCCGCCGGCCCATGACCGGCGAGATAATCGCCCGGCGACAGTGGGCGGGGGACCACTGGGGGCCGTGCGCCGAACACTCGCTGTTTGTCATGCTGGTTCATCCGGTGATCACCAAGTACGCCACCTCACCCCAAGCCACCCTGAACCGGCTGGTGGATATTCTGCTGTTCATGGACAAGGTGGGGGTCGAATGGAATGGGGTACTGGCGCGACTGGCGGAGAGCGGCCTGAAAACCGCAGCCTGGATCATGGTGGAATGGCTGCGAATCCTCACAGCCGTGGCGCCGCCGGAGGATTTTGTCCGCGCCATCATGCCGGGGCCGCTGCGGCGACGCTACCTCGGCCACTGGGTGGCGGCCAATTACTCAACCCGCCTGCTGCGCCACCACACCCTGATTCGCGCCGGGTTCACCCTCCCCCTCCACGACACCCTGGGGGACGGGTTGCGAGCCACCCGGGCGCTCTACCGTGAAAGGCAACTGGCGCCAGCGCGACTCCAAGCGCTCCGCTGGGCAAGCCCCACTATCCGATAGCATGGCGGCCGATGACGCCTGCGGCTCTTCGGCCCTACGGGTAGGTGTAGGGCGGAAGAGCGAAGCGTCATCCGCCGAAGATCCCCCTCTGGCAGGTTCTGCGGCCAATGAGGCCTGCGGCTTTTCGGCCCTACGGATAGGGTTGTAGGGCGGAAGAGCGAAGCGTCATCCGCCGAAGACCTACGCCGAGGCAGGTTCCGCGGCCAATGAGGCCTGCGGCTTTTCGGCCCTACATGCGCAGCTTACCCTGATTGGCGATAAACCAGCGGTAGCTGTCCGCCAGGCCTTCCTTAAGGGGAATGCTCGCGGTCCATCCCAGGGTGCGCAATTTATCCACCGCCATCAACTTGCGCGGCGTGCCGTCGGGCTTTGAGGTATCGAACACCACCTCCCCCTCAAAACCCACCACCGCCGCCATGGTGAGAGCCAGCTCGCGGATGGTGCAATCCACGCCGCTGCCGACATTGATATGGCTGAGCATGGGGCTGGTGTGAGCCTGATATTCGGGGAGGGGAAGATTCATCACGAACACCGCCGCCGCGGCCATGTCGTCCACATGGAGAAATTCCCGCATGGCATTGCCGGTTCCCCAAACCACTACCTCCTTGGCCCCGGCCAGCTTCGCCTCGTGGAAACGGCGCATCATCGCCGGCACCACGTGGCTGTTCTCCGGGTGAAAGTTGTCCCCCGGGCCGTAGAGGTTGGTGGGCATCACCGAGCGATAGTCGGTGCCGTACTGGCGGTTGTAGGACTCGCACATCTTGATGCCGGCAATCTTGGCCACCGCGTAGGGCTCGTTGGTGAGCTCAAGCTTGCCGGTGAGCAGGGCATCCTCCCGCATGGGCTGCTCCGCCAACTTGGGATAAATACAGGACGAGCCGAGAAACATCAGCCGGTTGATGCCGTGGCGGTAGGCGGAGTGGATCACGTTCACCTGAATCATCAGGTTGCTGTAAATGAACTCCGCCGGGTAGTTGTCGTTGGCGTGTATGCCACCCACCAGGGCGGCGGCGAGGTACACCTCGTCGATGGCCTGCCGGGCGAAAAACGCCTCCACCGCCTCCTGGCGGGTGAGATCAAGCTGCTGGTGTGTCGCGGTCACCAGCTCCACATTGCCCTGGCGAGTCAGCTGGCGACAGATCGCCGAGCCCGCCATGCCCCTGTGCCCTGCTACAAAAACCCGCTTCATTCGCCATTATCCCCTGATATCAAGTACCAACCTGCCCGGCCCTCAAGCTCCGCCCCGCAATCTCGCCCTCACAACATCGGCGAGAAAAACCGGCGCCGAGACAAACATCCGCCGCCACAGTCGCCGGGGTTGCTGGATCAGGCGCGGCAACCACTCCAACCCAAGCCGTTGGAACATTGGATGGGAGCGCTTGACCCGCCCGACGTAAAAATCGAACACCGCGCCGATGGCACCGGCGAAGCGGACATTCAGCCGATGCCGGTTGGCGTGGATCCACTTTTCCTGCTTGGGCGCCGTCATTCCCACCCAGAGCACATCCGGCGCGGCGGCACTGATGGCGGCACACATGGAGTCGAGTTCCGCCTCGCTGTAGTCTGCTTTAAAGGGGGGCGAATAGGTACCGGCGACACGGATATTCGGATAATCGACGGCCATTTTCCGCCGTATGGCGGCCAGGGTGTCGTCCGTTGAGCCGAGAAAAAACACCGAGCCTCCCCCTGCCCCATTCAGGCGTTCATGCAACCCTTCGAACACATCGGAGCCGGTGATGCGGGCGCGAATAGTGCCGCCGAGGATGCGCGAGCCAAGGAGAATGCCCGCGCCATCGGGCACCAGCCAATCGGCGCCCCGCAGGGCGGTGGCAAACAGCGGATCGGCTTTAGCCACGGCGTAGGAGTGGGGGTTCAGACAGGCCAGCCAGCGACAGCCGCCACCGGGCCTCTCCCCGGTGAAGACGTCATGGAACAGTGCATCCATGAAGGCATTGGACTCGTTGTTGTCCAGGCGGTAGCCGAGCAGCTCTTCCTTCATGATGGCGTCACCTCCCGTTGGCCGGCGGCGGCCGCCGCGATGGCCGCGCGATAAATGCCGAGCAGTTGCTGATAATTGCGCTCCGCGGTGTATTTCGCCTCGAACTCGGCACGGGCGCCGTGCCCCAGGCGTTCCAGTTCCCCCGGGTTTTGCCAGGCCTTCGCCAGGGTATCGGCCAAGGCGGTGGGATTGGCCGCCGGAAACACCAATCCGCTGACGCCATGGGCGACAATGGCGGGTAGTGGCCCCAGGTCCGACACCGCCACTGGCGTGCCGAAGGCAAAGGCCTCGCGGATCACCATGGGGAATCCCTCGAACCATTCGGAGGGGAGCACCAGCAGCTTGGCGCGGCGAATACAGTCCTCCGTATCCGCCTTGGTACGCTGCCCCAGAAATTGCACGGGCAACCCGCTGGCGGCGTGCGCGAGGCTGGCCCGGAGCGGGCCGTCCCCGAGAATATTGAGGGTCGGGGTGGCACCCTCCCTACCCCGCCAGTGGCGCCAGGCCTCCACCAGGGTGGCCACGCCCTTTTCCCCGGTGAGACGGCCGGCAAAAACCACCTGGTCGTCCCGTTCCCGCCAGGGCACCGGCGCGGGATCGCCCGGATAGAAATTCGGCTTGACGAAGACCTTGGCGGCGGGCAGCCCCCCGTCGACCATACGTTGCCGCTGGAACTCGCTGAGGGCGATAAAGGCATCGACCCGGTTGCGCCAGGTGCCCAGGGCCCGGTGCAGCCCCACACTGGCCGCGAGGGGCAAGGTGGCAACGCGGCTGCCCCGGTAGCAGCCATGGCGCAACGCTGGCAGCGACGAGCGGCGGTCGAGGCAGAGGGTGCAGACCTTGCCATCCCGCATGGGGATGCCGGCGGCGCAGAACAGCCGGTAATTGTGCAGGGTGAGCACCTTTGCGGCAGGGTTGCCAATGGCATGGAACACCGCGGGCGAAATCAGCGGAAAGCTGTTGTGCACATGGACCACATCCGGGCGAAAGCGCGCCACAAAGCGGCTGACGCGCCGCGCCATCCAGGGATTCCAGGCTGTGGCCAGGGCACCCCGCAGCTCGCCGACAAAGCCACGGTCGCGAATCTCGTCGCTGTGGCGGGTCAGGGTTTCAACCTCGTGGCCGCGAGCCCTGAGCAGGTCCCGCTCCGCCTCAAACACCTGATTCTCCCCCGACGGGGCGGTGGAGCCGTAATAGTTATGAATCAGCAGTATTTTCAAGCGTGGTCAAGGGCAGCGGGCGCGGGTGGCCTGCCCGGGGGCGGGGAGATCATGGCGGCATAGCCGATACCCAGCAAGGCAAAGTGCAGATTGCCGAACCAGGCGGCATACATGATGACATTGTCGGTGAACATGAAAATGGCCATGGGCACGAAGGCCGTTGCCCCTGCATAGAGAAAAAACCCCTGGCTCGATCGCAGTGCTCGCGCCCGGGCAAGTGCGTGCAGGGCCGTCACCAGCATTGCCCCGCCAAACAGAGTGGTGCCGATGACGCCGTACTCGAAGCGCAATCTGAGCCAATCGTTGTGGGGATGGGTAACATTGCCAACGGCGACCGAGATTGCCTCCGTGGTATTTGCCCCATGGCCGAGCCAATAGGCTTCATCCAGCCGTGCGCTCAATACCCTGTTAAGCCAATAGCGCCCGGAGGTGGCGAAATTGAAATCCATCCTGCCCTCCCCCGTGAAGGATGCATAGGTATTGTTGATGGCCTCCTGGAGGGTGCCCTCCCCGGAATAGAACATCTTCTGCTGGATGCGTTCGGTATAGAAAAGCCCAATCCCCGCCACCGCCAGCACGCCAATGATCAGCGCCCGCTTGTAGAACTGGAACGGGCATAACACCAAGGGCAAGGTCAGGGCCGCGGCCACCATGCCTGTGCGGGTATTGGCCAGCACGGGCACCGCCGCCAGCAGCAACCAGCACAGCAGGTGCCTTGGCTGGCGGCCGATGGCGTAGAGCACCGCAAACCAGGCGGCGAGGAGTGAGGCGGTAATACTGCCGGCGGCGAATCCAGTCACGTTATAGAGCTTGCCGGTAAACAGCAGGCCAGTCTGGGCGGCGGCAGCACCCATGAATACCCCAAAAAAACCAAAGAGCCAGCGGTAGCATCGCTCCAGCGACGGCTGGCTTGCAGGCATTGCGGAGAAGGCCGCGCCCACCACAAGGGGGGTAAACAGCATGACAGTGCGCTGCAGGGCATTGGCTGCTTCAGCAAAGGTCAGATAGAAAACAGCCCACAGAATCCAGGGCAGCCAAATAACAACGGGGAAACGGATGCGCTGGATATTGAAGACGACAAACAGCGCAGAGGCCAAAAGCGGGACTAGCCATCCGAGAAATCTGAGCCCGCTGCCCCATTGCCCCGGCAGGACCATCGGCAGATAGCCAGACAATAATCCGAAGGCAAGGGCCATCATCGGTAAAGGCACGCCTACCTGGGGCTCCTCTGTCAGCGCCCTTTGTTGTTCCGGCGAAATGTTGTAAGGCGTCGTTTTCACGGGATTTACCGGCTCGGCTCCTCTGGTCCTTTGAAATCAGGTGGAAATAAAGTACAGACGAGGCAAATGCGTCTGACTAGCACCCAAGTTTGCGATGCCACTGCCTTAAGAATCTGTCAACCCAAGGCCCAAGATTCCCGGGCAAGACCGCCAGTGCCAGAATATACAGATTACGCCCATTGACGGCGGCCCGGACCGCTCTCCAGGCACTTCGTCGTGCCCTCGATCGCTGCCCGAGTCGGAGAAACATCACGGCCCGCATACGATGCCAGAGGCCAAGGTACTGCCTGAGGCCTTTGATGTGCATCTGTTGCCTGGCCATGTCCGCCAGCGCCTCTCCCACCTCATCAGTGTCTGCCGGGAGCCTCTCGATGCCGGAAATCCGGAAGACCGCCAGGGGGTTGACATCGTAGGCCAAGGGGTAGCGCACCGCCAGACGCGCCCAGGTCAGCAGATCCTCACCACTCGCAATACCCGCGGGGAATCCACCAATCCCCTCAATGGCGCCCTTGTCGACGCCCATGGCCGACGAACAAACCGGCGGATTCGAGGCGGTGGCTACTGTGAAGTACCTCGTCATCAGGCCGCGACCATAATCCGGGGGAAGGCCCCGGAGCACCGCTTGGCGGATAACACCCTGCGAATCTAGAATCCTGTAGCTGGTGGCATACCAGCGGGCCTGGGGATAGTCGCGTTTCAGGGCAAGAATGGTCTCTAGAAAGCGTTGATCCCAAAGATCGTCCGCGTCGAGAAAGGCGACCAGATCTGCCCTCGCTAGCGCCACACCGGCGTTGCGGGCTGCAGCAACCCCGGCGTTGGCCTGACGGTGCAGGCGTATTCGGAGGTCCGGCAGGGCAGCCACCTGATCCGGCCCGCTGTCCGTGGAGCCATCGTCCACGACCACCAGCTCCCAATCATCGATGGTCTGGGCCTGGATGCTAGCTATCGCCTCAAGCACCTGCTCGGCTTTGTTGTACAGAGGCATTACGATGCTGATAATCGGATGTACGATTACCATATAGCTACCCTGCCCTGCCATAGACGAGCGAGGCACCCCACAAGTACCCAAGGCCGATGCCGAGACCGTAGATTAATTAGCTCAATGGCGCTATTGACATGTGTTTCGAGCGAGTATGTGTTGGCAAGCGCGTATCCCGTACTGATCAGGGCCTGGCGTTCTTCAACAGTCAGGGACAATAATTTCTCGATAGTCGCTAGCCAGGCCTGAGAATCTGCGGAAGGAGGCATCATCCACTCCATCTCATGCGGTAAACTGGCCCGCAAGGCACCCACGGTGTCAGAACCAATTACGGGCACACCGGCCAACCAAGCTTCATTGACAACCAACCCCCATGTTTCCTGAACACTCGGCAGCACCAGCGCCTCGGCCTTCGTCATAACACCTCGGGCTATCTGGTTACTTTGGCGACCCAGCCAATGTACCTTATCCGCCACACCAAGGATCACAGCTCTGCGCTGTAACACTTTAAGCTCTGGCCCATCGCCGATCACCACCAGGGAAATATCAAGTTTGCCACACAAAGCCAGCGCATCGATTACGACCTGCAAATTCTTTACGGGCACAATTCTGCCCACAAACAGAATAAATGGCGTCACAGGTACTCTGGGTAACGTGCTGACCGTAACGCCTGATTGATCGAGAGCACCTACTGTATTGAGACCGTACCGTTGTCTATTGATGGGGATGTTCAGTGACGAGAAGTAATCGCCGTGAAGTTTTGCCGGGAAGAATCCGCCATCGAAAAATCCATAAAGCAGGCGCTTGACAATGCGTGTCACTCCACCTTTATGGTCCGTGGCACTCCATGCGTTATCCATCAGAATCAGCTTGCCACCATAGCCAACCTTGTAGTGAAGAGCTCCTGCGCCCTCGGCAAAAGCTGGGGCCGGCGCGAAAACAACATCCGCCTTCATGTTAAGGAAGGTCTGATCAATTGATGCATACAGCGATGCAATCATTCAATTCGTCAGGACCTTCTCCGTTTTCGTTGATTTTCGGCTCCTGTCGAAGCCCTTTTCTCCATCGGGCCGGTCATTCCGGCCCGATGGCCCTGAATCAGGCGCACTACGACTGCAAATCCAATCTATTTCGGGCCAGGAGCGACTTTTTCGCCATGACCAGATTCACCAGTGCACAGGATACAAACAAATGA
>JAYELS010000003.1:0-3754 GCA_034717695.1 Pseudomonadota bacterium | reverse complement strand
AGCTGCTGGAAAGCCTGGACGAGGGCAACTACGCCGTGGCGGTGGAGCTGGCGCGGTTGCCGGAGCAGATCCGCGGCTACGGCCACGTGAAGGATCAGCACCTGGCCAAGGCGCGGGTGCTGGAGGCTCGGCTGTGGCGGCAATTCCGGGGCGAGCAGCCGCACAATGAGTCGGCGGAATTGATCCCCGTCCAGAGCGTCGAAATCTTCGAGCCGGAGGCACACGGATGATCAGCCTCCACGGTACGCCAGTCAGCAATTACTACAACACCGTGCTTGCCGCGCTGCACCACAAGGGAATTCCCGTAGTGGAGGTGCATCGCGGCGCGGCGGAGGACACCGGCATCCACGCCAACAGCCCCATGGGCAAGATCCCCTATATCCGCGACGGCGACTTCGCCCTGTCGGAGACCACGGCGATCCTCGAATATCTGGAGGAAACCTTTCCCGAAAACCCCCTGTATCCCCGGGATATCCCGGGGCGGGCCAGGGCACGGCAGGCCATCAAGTTTGTCGAGCTCTATGTGGATGCCCCGGCCCGCTCACTTTTTCCGGGGGTTTTCTGGGGGCAGGGCAATCACCCGGTGGTGGTGGAGGCGGCGCGACCGATGATGGAACGGGGCCTCGCCGCCCTCGACGTGGTGGCGGTTTGCTCCCCCTGGCTGATGGGTGGGGCTCTCACCTGCGCGGATTATTACGCCTACTTTTCGCTAGCCGTGGCGCGACGGGTGGCCGTCAGCCAGTACGGCTGGGATTTTCTCGACGCACGCCCGGCCCTCGCCGCGACCTTCGCGCGCCTCGAAACCCTGCCGCTGATGGCGCCGATCCTGCGCCAGCGGGACGAGGCCATGGCGCGCTACCTGGCCGAGAAGGTCGCGACTGCCCGGCAGTTGGCGGGCAACACAGGGGAGGCGGGGTGATGGGGCGCAAGCTGGTCAATCTGGAGGATTACAGGCAAAAAGCCAGGGGCTACCTGCCCGCGCCCCTGTTTCATTACATCGAGGGCGGTGCCGATGACGAATACACCCTCGGCAGGAATACCGACGCCTATCGCCGTTACGATTTCTCGCCCAATTACCTGCGGGATATGCGCGCCATCGATACCGGCACTACCCTGTTTGGCCGCAAGCTCAGCTTTCCCCTGCTGCTGGCACCCACCGGCATGACCCGGCTTTTTCACCCCGGTGGCGAGCTGGCGGTGGCGCGGGCGGCGGACGCCGCTGGCGTGGGCTATTCACTCTCGACCATGGCCACCACCAGTCTTGAGGACGTCGCCACCACGGTGACGGGCCTCAAGGTGTTTCAGCTGTATCTGCTCACTGACGATGGCCTCAATCTGGAAACCATCGACCGCTGCAAGGCCGCCGGCTACGACGCCCTGTGTCTCACCGTGGACACCGTGGTGCCCGGCAGCCGCGAGCGCGATGCCCGCACCGGCATGACGGTGCCCCCCAAACTCTCACTGCGCAGCCTGGTGGATTTTTCCCTGCGGCCACGCTGGTGTCTGGACTATCTGCTGGGGGAAAAATTCGATCTGCCCAACTGCCGGGGTAGGGATTCCGGCGGCGGCGACCTGTCGTCCCTGGCGGTGCTGTTCGCGTCCATCATGGACCGCAATATCACCTGGGAGAGGGCCGAAAAACTCATTCGGTACTGGGGCAAGCCATTCGCCATCAAGGGCATTTTATCGGTGGAGGACGCTGTGCGCGCAGCGGATATCGGCGCCTCCGCCATCGTCATCTCCAACCACGGGGGCCGCCAGCTGGATGGCGCCCCGGCCACCATCGATGTGGTGGCGGAGATTGCCGACGCGGTGGGTGATCGCGTTGAAATCATCGTCGACGGTGGTATTCGCCGCGGCAGCCAGATCGTCAAGGCGCTGGCCATGGGGGCCCGCGCCTGCATGGTGGGCCGCCCCTACTTGTACGGCCTTGCCAGCGGTGGCGAGCAGGGTGTCGCCGGGGTGCTCGAAACCCTGCGCCGGGAAACCGAGCGCACCATGGGCTTGATCGGCTGCACAGCGGTCACCGAGATCGGTAGAAAACATTTGCGCGCGGCGGCGGCACTGCCCGCGTTTCTCAGCCAATAACGGCAGCCCAGGCTGCCAACCGGAGGTTCAGATGTCACAGGTCAGGGATATTGTCGATAACTTCATCGGCGGCGAATTCGTGCCGTTCAAGGGCAATATGATCGAGGTGCTCAATCCCGCCAGCGGCCAGCGCATCGCCGCCGCGCCGGATGCCGAGGCAGCCATTGTCGATGGCGCGGTCGACGCCGCGCGTGCGGCGCAGGTTGCCTGGTCGCGTCTGCCCGCCATTGAGCGGGCTGGCTGGCTGCGCAAGATTTCCCAGGCAGTGCGCGCCAACGGCGCTGAGCTGGCGCAGCTGGTGAGCCTCGAACAGGGCAAGGTCAAACCCCTGGCGGAGCTGGAGGTATATCTTGCGGCGGAATACATCGACTACATGGCGGAGTGGGCCCGGCGCATCGAGGGGGAGATCGTCAGCAGTGACCGGCCAGGTGAGGATATCTTCATTTACCGTCGGCCCCTGGGTGTGGTGGCGGGCATCCTGCCGTGGAATTTTCCGCTGTTCATGATTGCCCGCAAGATGGCCCCCGCCCTGGTTACCGGCAATACCGTGGTGCTCAAGCCCAGTGAGGAAACGCCCCTGTGCGCCGCCGCCTTTGCCCGTATTGTGGCGGAGGTGGACCTGCCTGCTGGTGTGTTCAACATGGTCTACGGCGGCGGTGCGACCACAGGCGCGGCCCTGTCCGGACACGCAGACATTGATATGGTCAGCTTTACCGGCAGCACCATCGCAGGGGCGAAAATCTACCAGCAGGCGGCCCGCAATATCACCAAGGTGAGTCTGGAGCTTGGCGGCAAGGCTCCTGTCATCGTCTTGGACGATGCCAATCTCGAGCTGGCGGTGGGCACGTTGCGCGCCTCGAAAACCATCAATAGCGGTCAGGCCTGTCATTGCCCGGAACGAGTCTATGTACATCGCGATGTGGTGGACCAGTTCACAGAGATGCTGGCGGGTCAGGTTGCCGCCATTAGCTACGGAGATGCGCTGGGTGATACTCCGGTTGAAATGGGACCGCTGATCAACGCGGCAGCGGTGGCCAAGATTGATGGCTTGGTGAGCGATGCCAGGCGCCAAGGCGCGACTGTAATAACCGGTGGCGACGTTGCCGGAGATGGCCCCGGTTTTCACTACCAGCCGACCGTAGTGGCCGGGGTCAGCGAGCAAATGGATATCATGAAGCAGGAAGTCTTTGGCCCCGTGCTGATGGTATCCGCCATTGACTCATTGGAAGAGGGCATCAAGCGCGCCAATGATACCGAGTACGGGCTTAGCTCCTCTATCTTTACCAACAATCTGGCAGCGACCAAACAAGCTATCCGCGAATTGCGCTTTGGCGAGACCTATATAAACCGGGAAAACTTCGAAGCCATCCAGGGTTTCCATGCCGGGGTCAAAAAATCCGGCATCGGTGGCGCCGATGGCAAGCACGGACTTTACGAATTCATGGCCACCCAGGTGGTGTACAGCTGAACCGTCTGGCGAGTCGCCATGACGGATTTATCAAGGAGCCTTCAGTGAACGCAATCCCCGCGGAGATCCTCTTCGACAAGGTGGGCGACCACATCGCCCTGGTGACGCTCAATCGGGTGGACAAGCGCAACGCCGTGAACGGCGCCCTGGCCCGGGCCCTCGGGGCCGCCGTCGCCCGGGTGGAGGCGGACCCGGAAC
>JAYELS010000002.1:0-13597 GCA_034717695.1 Pseudomonadota bacterium | reverse complement strand
GGCGATGGCGGCGTCGGGGGGTTGGGTCTTGAGCTGGGTGGCGGTGGCCGCCACCGAGGGCAGCTGGCCGGCCGCCGGCTCGGTCGGCTTGGTGTCCGCGGCGGTGGCGTTCTCGGTGTCAGGGTTGGTGGGCAGGGGCATCGCCACCGGGGGCGCGGGGGCCGTCTCCTCGTCGGGGACGATCACCTCGCTCTCCTTCAGCAGGGTGTAGAAGTCGAAGCGCGGCTTGGGGGCGTCGTCGTCCACCGCCACGGGTTCTGGCTCCACCACGCTCTCCTCGGGGGCCGGCGAGCGGATGTGATCGGCGACGGTCATGACCAGCGCGCCCACCAGAACGCCGCCCACCATCCACAGCCAGCCCGGCAGTGTCTTGCGGGAGGGCTGGTGGCGGGTGTTGCGGGCCCCGCTGGGGCGGCGGGTGCGTTTGGCGTAGTCCCTGGTCATTAGTCTGGTCGCGGTGAATAACACCGGGGATTGTAGGGGGCTTGGGGCGGGGCTGTCAGCCGGAAATTGGCCAGGGCCTGTTAACAGGCCCTAGATCATATCCTGGGGGTCCACATCCACGGACCAGCGGACCTTGCGGGCGTCCCTGTCCGCCTCGAGCCAGAGGGTGAGCGGTGTGAGAAGGCCGTGGAGCAGGGGGCGCTGGTCGGCGAACAGCGCCAGCTGGTAGCGGTAGCGGTTGTTGCGCCTTTCCATGGGGGAGGGCAGTGGCCCCAGGTAGCGCAGCGCCGGGGAGGGGGGGCAGAGCCGCTCCGCCTCGGCCCGGGCGCGGGCCAGCAGCTGCTCCGCCAGGGCCGGGGTGTCGGCCTCCGCCCGCAGCAGGGCCAGGTGGGACCAGGGGGGCAGGCCCGCCAGCTGGCGCTGGGCCAGCAGGGTCTCGGCAAAGGCCGGGTAGCCGTCCCCTGTCAGTTGCTGGATCAGGGGGTGATCGCACAGGTGGCTCTGCAGAATCACGGTGCCCGGCTTGTGCTCGCGTCCGGCGCGGCCCGCCACCTGGATGATCAGCTGGCCCATGCGCTCGATGGCGCGGAAGTCGGCGCTGAAGAGTCCCCCGTCCACGTCCATCAGGGCCGCGAGGGTGACGTGGGGAAAATGGTGGCCCTTGGCCAGCATCTGGGTGCCGAGGAGGATGCAGGGCTCGCCCTGGTTGACCTCGTTCACCAGGCTGTCCATGGCGTCCTTGCGGCGGGTGGTGTCGCGGTCCACCCGGCGGACCGGAAAGTCGGGAAACAGCCGTGCAAGGACCGATTCGGCCCGCTCGGTGCCCTGGCCGACATAGGTGAGGGCGCCGCCCTGGCAGTCCGGGCAGCGGCGGGGCAGGGGCGCCTGGGCCTCGCAGTGGTGGCACAGCAGCTGGCGGCGCCCCAGGTGCGCGGTCATGCGCGCGCTGCAGCGCTGGCACTCGGCCATCCAGCCGCAGTCGTGGCACACCAGCAGCGGCGCGTAGCCCCGCCGGTTGAGGAACACCAGGGCCTGGTTGCCGGCCTTCAGGGTGTCGCCGATGGCCTCGATCAAGGGCGCCGACAGACCGGCGTCGAGGGGCGCCTTGCGGATATCCAGCAATTGCCAGCGGGGCTTCTCGACGCCGCCGGGGCGTTCGCTGAGGGTGAGGCGCTGGTAGCGGCCCCGCGCCGCGTTGGCGAGGCTTTCGAGGGATGGGGTGGCGCTGCCGAGCACCACGGGAATGTCCTCCCGGCTCGCCCGCATCACCGCCAGATCCCGGGCGGAGTAGCGAAATCCGTCCTGCTGCTTGTAGGAGCCGTCGTGTTCTTCGTCGACGATGAGGATGCCGGGGTTTGCCAGGGGGGTGAACACCGCCGAGCGGGTGCCGATCAGGATCCGCGCCCGTCCCTCCCGGGCCGCTTGCCAGGCCAGCATCCGCTCCCGGTCGGTAAGGCCGGAGTGGAGCACGGCGACGTCGTCGCCAAAGCGGCGCCGGAAGCGACCGACGGTCTGGGGTGTCAGGCTGATCTCGGGAATCAGCACCAGGGCCTGGCGCCCCTGGCGCAGCACCCGGGCGATGGCCTGGAGGTAGATCTCGGTCTTGCCGCTACCGGTTTCCCCCTGCAGCAGGTAGCCGTTGAAGCCCTCGATGGCGATGGCGTCGAGCACCGCCTGTTGCTCCCGCCGCAGGGCCAGGGGGCTCTCGGCGAGGGCGTTCCCCAGGGGCGGCGGTTGCCCGCCCGGCGCCTCGGTGAACGGCTCCACCAGGCCCTTGTTTTGCAGGGCGCGAACAATCTCGCGGCTGACTCCGGCGGCGGCGATGGCGGCCATGGTCAGGGGTGCCCGGGCGAGCAGTTGCAGCAGCCGTTGCTGTTTCGGGGCGCGGGACAGGGCGCTGTCCGGCAGGCCGAGGCCGTGGCGAGTCAGGCGCCAGCGCTCGACCTCGATGGTGGGAAGCGGCTCCCCCTGGCGCAGCAGGGTGGGCAGGATGGTGGCGAGGGTGTCGCCCACCGGGTGCTGGTAGTAGTCGCTCGCCCAGCGGTAGAGCTGCAGCAATGGCGCGGGGATCAGGGGTGTTACGTCCAGTACCGCGACAATGGGTTTGAGTTTGTCGGCCAGTTGGGTCGTTCCCGGCGCCACTTCCACCACCAGCCCCGTCACCTGGCGACGCCCGAACGACACCCGCACCCGGCAGCCGGGCAGGGGCGGAGCGCCCTCCTCGGGGGGCAGGTAGTCGAACAGCCGGCGCAGGGGAGAGGGCACGGCAACCCGCAGGATCGGGGTGGGAATGGGGCTGCTGGTAGCCAATTAATGCCTTGAATGCGAGGGGTTTTCTGGTAGTATGCGCGCTCCGTAGACCAATGGCGTACGGTGCCCGGCGAGTCACGCAAGGTAAATGACCGGGTGGCGGTATGCAAGCACAGAGGAAACAACCATGAAAGCCAGCATTCATCCCGAGTACGGCAAGCTCGTCGCCCACTGCAGCTGTGGCAACGTGATCGAGACCGGCTCCACCAACACCGGCACCGTGCACCTCGACGTGTGCTCCAGCTGCCACCCCTTCTACACTGGCAAGCAGAAAGTCGTCGACACCGGCGGCCGCATCGAGCGCTTCAACCGTCGCTTCGCGGGCCGTTCCACCAAGAAGTAAGACCGTCCCCGCCGTGTTTTCCGCCTTTTGGGTCGGGAAGCGGCGCGGTCCGAGTCGCCCGAGTACGCCCGGCAGTCCAGTGCCGGGCGTATTTTTTTGCCTGTTGCTGGCCCTCCTCGCCGCCCCGGCCCTGGCCCGGGAGGGGGCCAACTGCCCGGCGCCGGGGCCCGGTCCCCTGGTCAGCGTTGCCCGGGTGGCGGACGGTGATACCTTCACCACCGGCGACGGCCGCAAGGTTCGCCTGATCGGCGTCAATAGCCCCGAGATCGGCCGCGGCGGCCGCCCCGACCAGCCCGGCGCCCGGGAGGCGCGGCGGTTCGTCGCGGCATTCGTTGCCGCCCACCCGCGCCTGCGGTTGGTGGCGGGGGCCGATCGCCGCGATAACCACGGCCGCCACCTCGCCCACGTCTACACCCCCGACGGCCAGAATCTTGAAGCGGCGCTGCTGGCGGCGGGGCTCGGCTGGCATGTGGCGGTGCCGCCAAACCTCGCCCTTGCGGACTGTCTCGCGGCGGTGGAGGCCAGGGCCCGCCGCCAGCGGCTGGGGCTCTGGCGAGACGCCAGGGCAACTTCGGCGAAAGCGCTGCGGGACGGGGGCTTTGACCGGGTGGCCGGCAGGGTGACGCGGGTGGTGTTCGCCAAGGCCTGGTGGATCAACCTCGACGGCAAACTCGCGGGGGTGATCTACCCGGAGCACCAGCACCGCTTCAGCAAGGCGCGGCTCGGCAAGCTGGAGGGCAGGGCGGTGGTGTTGCGGGGGTGGGTCTACCCGTCCCGCGCCCGGGAGGGCAAGCCCTGGCGGGTCAAGGTGGAGACTCCCCACGCCATCGAAGGCTACTGATCCGCCCCCGCGGCGGGGAGCCAACCGCCAGCATCAATATCACTCCCCAAGCAGGCGCAGGGGCGACACCGCGAGGATACGGCGGCTCGCCAGGTAGCCTGCGACCCCCACCAGGAGAGCGGTCCCCAGGGGCACCGCCACCCACAGCAGGGGCTGAATCCGGAATGTGAGGTTGAACACCTGCTGCTGGATCAGCGCCGAGGCGATCTCCGCCCCGCTGACCGCCAGCAACCCCGCGAGCAGGCCGATGGCGCCGAACTCCGCCAGATAGGCGCGCCGCAGCCAGCCGCGGCTGGCACCCACGGCGCGCATCAGGGCGCCCTCGTGGCGGCGCTCGTCGCCGGTGTTCTGGAGAGTGGCGAACAGCACCGCGAAGCCCCCCAGCAACACGAACACCATCATCATCTCCACCGCCAGGCTCGCCTGGCGCAGCACCAGTTCGAGCCGTTCGAGAATGGCGTCCACCTCGATCAGGGTGGTGGCGGGGAAGCGCTCGATCAGGGTGCGCAGCACCGCCAGCTCGTCCCCCGCCAAATGGAAGCTGGTGAGGTAGGTGGCGGGCATCGCCGCCAGCTGCTCGGCGGAAAATACCAGGTAGAAGTTGGGGGAGAAGGACTCCCACACCACGCTGCGCAGGCTGGTGATGGCGGCGCTGAAGTCCCCGCTGGCGCCGCTGAAATGGAGGCGGTCGCCGAGCCCCACGCCGAGGCGTTTGGCGTACTCGGCCTCGATGGACACCCCATCCCCGGTGGGGGGCCAGTGCCCGGCGACGATGCGATTGTCCTCGGGGAGGGTCGATGCCCAGGTCAGGTTCAGCTCCCGGTTGGTGTCGTTTTCCTCGTTCACTGCCAGGGGCTTGCCGTTGACCGCCGTGAGTCGCGCCAGCACCACCGGGTAGAGGGGGCGCAAGGTTCCCTCGCCGCTGATGATCTCCCTGAAGGCGTCGACATCCTCGGGGAAGATATTGAAGGCGAAATGGTTCGGGGCGTCCTCCGGCAACTGCAGGCGCCACTCGTCGAGCAGGCCGGTGCGCAGCTGGGTGATCAGCACCAGGATCATCAGGGTGACGCCGAAGGCCATGATCTGGCTGGTACTGGTGCTGGCGTGGGCCGCGAGGTTGCGCAGGCTGCGGCCGAGCAGGGTGGAGCGGGGCAGGGCGGCGCGCCGCAGGCGGCTGAGGCCCGCGTACACCAGGCAGCCGATGGCAAAGAGCCCCAGGGCCACCCCCAGCAGGATCAGCAAAATACCGCCCACGTCGCCAAACAGCAGCCACAGCAGGGCCAGCTGGCTGCCCCCGGCGAGGCCGTAGACGATCCAGCCGGAGAGGGGGATGGGCGCCAGATCGCGGCGGAAAACCCGCAGGGGGGAACTGTCCGCCAGGCGCAGCACCGGGGGCAGGGCAAAGCCCGCCACCAGCAGCAGGGCGGTGCCGGCGCCGCTGGCGAGGGGCGCCAGGCCTGGGGGCGGCAGCGCCACCGGCAACAGGGGCGCGATCACCGCCACCACCAGCAGGTGGGTCAGCCAGCCGAGGATCGAGCCCACCAGCACCGCGCCGCCGGTGAGCAGCAGCAACTGGTAACCGTAAAGGCGCAGAATGGCCCGCTGCTGGGCCCCGAGGCAGCGCAGCATGGCGCTGACGTCGTAGTGGCGCTCGCTGTAGCGGCGGGCCGCCAGGGCGATGGCGATGGCGGCTAGGACGATGGCCAGCAGGGTGGTGAGCTTGATGTACTGGATGGCCCGCACCAGCGCTTCGGCGGCGCGGCTCTCGCCGCTGGTGGGCTCGCGCAGTTCATGGCCCGCCGACAGCCGGGGCGCCAGCAGGGCCGCCAGTTGTGGGGCGTTGTCGCCGTGGAAGAGGTAGCGATAGCGGATCCGGCTGCCGGGGCCGAGTACCTCGGCGGGGGCCAGGTCCGCCTCGTGGATGAGCACCCGGGGGGCGAGCTGGAAGAGGCTGTTGCCCTGGTCCGGCTCGTAGCTGAGCACCTTGTCGACGCGCAGGCTGATGGCGCCGAATTCCACCCTGTCGCCGATGCGGGCGCCGAGGCGCTCCAGAACCCGGGCATCCACCCAGGCGTTGCCCGGGGTGGGGCCGCCGTCGATGGCCATCGCTGCGCTGCCCGGCTGGCCGTCGCGCACCTTCAGCTTGCCGATCAGGGGGTAGCCGTCGCTCACCGCCTTGATGCCCGAGAGCAACATGTTGTCGCCGAAAAACAGCACGGAATCGAAGCTGTGCACCCGCGCGGTGGCAAGGCCCAGGTCCTCCCCCAGGGCGAGCCAGGCCGGGTCCGGCGCGCGGCTGCTTTGGATCACCAGATCGCCCCCGATCAGCTCCGCGGACTCCCGCACCATGCCCTGGGTGAGGCGGTCGGTGACCAGGGCAATGGCGCACACCGAGGTGACGGCGATCACCAGGGCGAAGATCAGGGTGGCCAGTTCGCCGGAGCGCCAGTCCCGGCGCAGCAGCTGGCGGGCAAGGGTGAAGGCGCGCATCAGCGGCTCGCCGCCAGGGTGCCGGCGCTCAGTTCGAGGCGCCGCTGGCAGCGCTCCGCCAGCTGGTTGTCGTGGGTCACCAGCACCAGGGTGGTGGCGCGCTCCCGGTTGATCTCGAACAGCAGGTCGATGATCTTCTGGCCGGTGGCGGCGTCGAGGTTGCCGGTGGGTTCGTCGGCGAAGAGGATGTCCGGCCGGGTGATGAAGGCGCGGGCGATGGCCACCCGCTGCTGCTCGCCGCCGGACAGCTGGCGGGGATAGTGGTTGACCCTGTGCTCGAGGCCCACCCGGGCGAGCAGTGCCCGGGCCTCGGCCTCGCCGTTGGCGCGGCCCAGCACTTCGAGGGGCAGCAGGGTGTTCTCCAGGGCGGTGAGGTTGGGCAGCAGCTGGAACGACTGGAACACGAAGCCCACGTGGTCGCCCCGCACCCGGGCGCGGCCGTCCTCGTCGAGCTGGTGGAGGGCGTGGCCACAGAGCGACACGGTGCCCCGGCTCGGCAGGTCGAGCCCCGCCAGAAGGCTCAACAGGGTGGACTTGCCGGAGCCGGAAACACCCACCACCGCCACACTTTCGCCGCGCTTGATCGCGAAATCGATCCCCGACAGAATGGTCAGCGCGCCATCGCCCGTGGTCACGGTCTTGCCGAGATCCTCGACCGCGAGAATTGTCCCTTCACCGCCATCCATTCGTTGTCCGCCCATGTCCAGATTGTTGTTGATCGTCATTTTGTCGCTGTCCGCCCCCGCCGCCTTCGCCAAGACCATCCTGGTGCTCGGCGACAGTATCAGCGCCGCCTACGGCATGGCGATGGAGGACGGCTGGGTCAACCTGTTGCGCCAGCGCCTCGACGCTGAGCGCCCGGGTCATTACACCGTGATCAATGCCAGCGTCAGCGGCGACACCACCGCCCTCGGCCTGCGCCGTTTGCCGCCCCTTCTGGAGCGTCACGATCCCGACAAGGTGATTGTGGAACTCGGCGGCAACGATGGCCTCAGGGGCCTTCCCCTCCAGCAGATGCGGGACAACCTCGGGGCCATCATCGAACTGTGCCGCGCCAATGGCGCGGAAGTGGTGCTGGTCAGTGTCGAACTGCCCCGGAGCTACGGCGCCGGGTTCAACCGCCGCTACCTGGCGGTGTTCGACAGCCTCGAAAAAACCTATGGCCTGCCCCGGATATCCCTCGGCTTCGACCTGCTCGACGACCGCGACCTGGTGCAGGCCGATGGTATTCATCCCACCGAGGCGGCACAACCCCTGTTGCTGGAAGCGGTGTGGCCGGTGATCGCGCCCCGGGGATGACTAGTCAGCCTCCCCTGGCCGGGTAGCGGCGGATGACGCTGCGCTCTTCCGCCCTACGGGCCGCAGGTAGGGCCGAAAAGCCGCAGGCGTCATGGGCCGTGAGGCCTGCCAGGGCGGAGATCCCCGGCGGATGACGCTGCGCTCTTCCGCCCTACGGGGCCGCAGGTAGGGCCGAAAAGCCGCAGGCGTCATCGGCCGTGAGGCCTGCCAGGGCGGAGATCGTCGGCGGATGACGCTGCGCTCTTCCGCCCTACGGGCCGGCAGGTAGGGCCGAAAAGCCGCAGGCGTCATCGGCCGTGAGGCCTGCCAGGGCGGAGATCGTCGGCGGATGACGCTGCGCTCTTCCGCCCTACGGGCCCGCAGGTAGGGCCGAAAAGCCGCAGGCGTCATCGGCCGTGAGACCTGCCAGGGCGGAGATCGCCGGCGGATGACGCTTTGCTCTTCCGCCCTGCGGGGCCGCAGGTAGGGCCGAAAAGCCGCAGGCGTCATCGGCCGCAACACCACCGCTCTCCGTCGCGGCCAGCCTTTCCTTGGGCCCATCCGGCCGTTACTCCACCTGCCCCTGCCGCAACTGCCGCGCAGCCTTGAGGTAAAACTCCCGGGCCGGCAGCACGCTGGTACCTTCGGCGAGGCCCACCAGGGCGTCCGCCTTCATGTGGCGCGCCGGGGCGCTCTGGGGGTCGAGGGCGAGCAGGTAGTCCGCCAGCTGGGCAGCCCAACCGTGATCGCCGTTGTCGAGGGCGAGGAGCCCCGCCTCCAGCAGGGCCTCCGGGCCGCCCGCCAGCTCCGCGATGCGCGCCGCTTGCTCGGCGGGGGCCAGGGGCTCCAGGTGGCTGGGGTTGCCGTCGAACCAACCCCGCTGATCGGCGTGAATGGCGCGTACCGCCCAGGGCAGCCGTGCGAAGCGCTCCTCCAGGTAGGGCTGGCCCGCCAGCTCCGGGGGCAGCCGCACCTTGGCCACCAGGGCGTCGGGGCCGAGGCCCTGGTGGATGCCGGCGAGGCTGTCCTCCACCACCAGGGCGATGGCGTCGCGGTAGTGCTTCAGGGCTTCGAGGCTCTGCTCGGGGCCGACGATGGGGTAGCCGTGGCTGGTAATGAGAAAGCGCGGGGACTGCTGCAGCATGGTGTCGAGGCTGGCGATCCAGTGGCGGGAATCGGCCACCACGTCCTTCAGGGCGTGGATGGCGGGAAAGGAGGTATAGAACAGATCGCCGCTGAGCAGCGCCCCCTTGGCGGGATACCAGACCCAGAGCTGCTGGCTGTCATCGCCCTTGGCGGCCACCAGTTCGAGCCTGAGGCCGGCGATGTCGAGGGGATGGCGGTCGGTGATGGGCTGGCGGAGGGTGATGGTGGGCGGGGCCGCGCTGTCGTCGCTTCCGGCGCCGTGGGGAAAGGTGTCCCCGTCGGCGGGCGCGGGGCTGGCGAGGGTGGCGGCGCGGCTGTAAACCGGCACGCCGCCAGCGCCGATCACCCCGGCGAGGCCGCCGCTGTGGTCCCGGTGGCTGTGGGTGAGGATCACCGCCGCCACCGGCTTGTCGCTGATTTCGCGGAACGCCGCCATGGCCTCGGTGGCGGCCCGCTCGCCGCCGAGGCTGTCGATGATCACCAGGCCCTCGGGGCCTTCGATCATGGTCATGGTGGCCTTGTCGTAGCCCATGGCCACGTGGATGTTGTCGGTCACGCTCATGATCGACAGGGTGCGGGTGGTGATCTGCTCCGGCACCAGGCTGCCGGTGGTGCTGTCCGCCTCCTCGGCGCCGGCGGGGCCGACAAGGGCCAGCAGGGCCAGCAGCGGCCAGTGGCGGGGGCGGGGAGGGCGCTGGATCATCGTTGGAGCCTGGGCTGTTGGCGAGGATTTACCCTATAACCTCGGGTCCGGTATGGCAACCCCGGGGGGCTGGCTCAGGAATCGCGCCGCGCCCGCATACGGCGCAGGAACTCCGCCATGATCAGGTGGTAGAGCTGGTCCCCCAGGTAGCGGTCCTCGATACCCCGGTCGATGTTGGGGTTGTCGTTGACCTCGATGACGAAGCCCTTGCCGTTGCGCTCCTTGACGTCGACCCCGTAGAGGCCGTCGCCGATGGGCCGGGTGGCGGCCACCGCCGCATCCAGCACGCCCTTGGGCACCTCGAAGGTAGGGAGGGTATCGAATCCGCCGCTGTCCACCTTGCTGCCGCCGTGGCGGTAGATCTGCCAGTGGTTCTTCACCATGTAGTAGCGGCAGGCGTAGATCGCCTTGTTGTTGAACACGCCGATGCGCCAGTCGAAATCCGTGTAGAGGAATTCCTGGGCGAGGAGCAGGGCGGTCTTGTGGAACAGGTCGCGGGTCTTCTCTTCCAGTTCCTGGCGGTTGGCCACCTTCACCACGCCCCGGGAGAAGGCGCCATCGGGGATCTTGATGACGATGGGATAGCCGAACTCGGCCTCCACCTCGTCCAGCTGGGCGGCGTTGTCGCGGCGCAGGATACGGGTGCGGGGCGCCGGCACCCGCGCCTTGCGGAACATGTCGGCGAGGAAGATCTTGTTGGTGCAGCGCAAAATCGAGTTGGGGTCGTCCACCACCACCAGGCCCTCGGCCTCGGCCTTCTTGGCGAAGCGGTAGGTGTGGTGGTCGATGGCGGTGGTCTCGCGGATGAACAGGCTGTCGTACTCGACGATGCGGTTGTAATCCCGGGGGCCGATCAGCTCCACGTCGATGCCGAGCTCGGCGCCCGCCTTGATGAATTTCTTGAGGGCCTTGGCGTCGCTCGGGGGCATCGCCTCCTCGGGGTTGACCAGGATCGCCATGTCGTACTGGAACACCTTGCGGGCCCGGGATTTGCGCCAGATCTGGTGGCTGTAGCCGTTCAGGGCGTTGGCGAACTCGGTCTCCTCGCTGTCGCTGAGGCCGGTGTGGGAGCGGGCCTTGAGCCCGGCGATCTCCCAGCGCTTGCGAAACCGCAGGGTCACTTCGAGGATGGGGCAGGGGAAGAGATCGAACAGGCGCCGCGCCAGCTCCCGGTATTCGGGCTGGGCGGAGGTGCCGAAGTAGGTGAGGATCTCGATCTCTTCCGAGGGCGGATGGGATTTCAGGGTGTCGCCGAGCTCGGTGGAGATGTCCTCCAGCTGGATCTGGTACAGCGCCCGCTTGCCCAGGTCGTTCAGCACCTTCACCGAGGGAATGACGTGGTGCCCCCGGGCCTCCGCCAGCAGCGAGCAGTAGTAGCCGTCGGACAGGTACTTGAAACTGCGGCACAGGTTGATGACCCGCACGCGCTCATCGGTGGTCAGCCGATTGCCTTCGAGGTAGTCGGCGAACAGCATGACATGCTCGCTGGGGTAATAGGACTCCCAGTCGGCCATGTCGTCAACGATCAGCAGGGTTTGGGTCATGGTTACAGCGTAGATGAGGGCGGGAAAAATCGCCGCGAATTGTGCGCCTGTTACCCCGCTTCGGCAATCGGATTGGCGCGCCGCGGGCAAAAAAATTCCATACCCCCGGGCGGGCAAGCCCGCTATGATTTTGAGGTCGTTTCCAGCGCCGAGCCGTGCATGCCCCGCTTCAGTTATTCCCTGCCCCTCGATGCCGCCCCCTGGCCGGCAAGCTACAGCGCCGCGGTGACTGCCTGGGAGCAAGGCCTCCCCGCCCACGGGGTGATCGACAGCTACCCGGCGGCAGGGCAGGGGCCCCGGGGCGAGGCCCTCGCCACCCACGCCGCCTGGATCGGCGCCTCCGATGCGCCCCGGGTGCTGGTGCTGATCGCCGCCACCCACGGTGTCGAGGGCTATGCCGGCAGTGCCGTGCAGCTCGACCTTTGGCGCCTGCTGGCCGCCCGCCAGCTGGCGCTGCCCGCGGACGTCGCCCTGCTCGCCATCCATGGGCTCAATCCCTGGGGCTATGCCTGGGATCGCCGCTGCGACGGCGAGGGCATCGACCTCAATCGCAACTTCATCGACTTTGCCCGGGCGCCCCCCGCCAACCCCGGCTATGGGGCGCTGCGGGAGGCGTTCTTTCTCGACGATGCCGCCGCAAGCCGCGCCAGTCTCGATGCCTATCGACAGGCCCACGGCCAGACCGCCTATGAGATCGCGGTGAGCGGCGGCCAGTACAGCGACCCGGCGGGCCCCTTCTATGGCGGCACAGGCCCCGGCCACGGCCGCCGGGTGATCGAATCCCTGATGGCTCGCCACCGCCTCGCCGAGCGGCGCCTGGCGGTGATCGACGTGCACACTGGCCTTGGCCCCTACGGCTATGGGGAGGTGATCTGCGACCACGCCCCCGCCAGCGCCGGCGCCCGCACCGCGGGGCACTGGTACGGCCCCGCCTGCACCCTGCCGGCGGAGGGCACCTCCAGCTCGGTGCCGAAGCACGGCCTTCTCGACTACGCCTGGCACGCCATCATGGGCGGCGACAGCTGCTTTATCACCCTCGAATTCGGCACATTGGGCACCGCCAGCCTCTTCGACGTGCTGCTGGCGGAAACCCGGGGCTGGGCGGCGGGGCAACCCGCGGACGGCCCGCGCAAAGCCCTTGCCGCGCGGATGCGGGCGCACTTCTGCCCGGCGGACGCGGCGTGGCGGGAAGCGGTGCTGTTCCGCGCCCGCCAGGTGATCACCCAGGCCCTCGATGGCCTTGCGGGAGAGGCGCCATGAGCCGCGCCGAAGCAATGCCGGTGCCGGCGGAGATCCACATCCGCCCGGTGCGGGAGAGCGATCTCAACGGCCTGCTGGCCCTGGAGCAGCTGTGCTTCGACACCGATCGCCTGAGCCGCCGCAGCTTTCGCCACTGGATTCAGGCCGGCCACTGTGCCTTTCTGGTGGCGGAGAGCGGCGACCAGCTGGTGGGCTACAGCCTGATTCTGTACCTGCGGGGCACCATCCTCGCGCGCCTCTACTCCATCGCCATCAACCCCGCCTGGCGCGGCGCCGGCATCGCCCGCCTGCTGATCAGCGAGGGGGAGGTGCTGGCGGAAGACCACGGCTGCCTGTTCCTGCGCCTCGAGGTGAAGATCGACAACCACGCCGCCATTCGCCTCTACCAGTCCCTCGGCTACCAGCCTTTCGGCATCTACCACGAATATTACGAGGACGACAACGACGCCCTGCGCATGCAGAAGTGCATCCGCAAGGTGCCGCAGCTGGAATCCAACCGCAGCATTCCCTGGATCCAGCAAACCACCGATTTCACCTGCGGCCCCGCGGCGCTGATGATGGCCATGGGGGGCATCGACGACGGCTACCGCCCCACCATCCACGACGAACTGCAGATCTGGCGGGAGGCCACTACCATCTTCATGACTTCCGGCCACGGCGGCTGCCACCCGGTGGGCCTGGCCCTCGCCGCCCGCCAGCGGGGCTTCGAGGTGGAGGTGTGGCTCAACCGGGAGGGCCCCATGTTCGTCGACAGCGTGCGGGACGAGCGCAAGAAGCGGGTGATCGAACTGGTCCACGACGACTTCCTCGCCGAGGCGGATCGCCAGGGCATTGGCCTCAACTACCGGGAATTTTCCGACCAGGATCTGGAACAGGCCTTCCGCGACGGCGCCATTCCCATCATCCTCATCAGCACCTACCGCCTCGACGGCCGCAAGGCCCCCCACTGGGTGACCCTGAGCGGCTTCGACGACGACTGCCTCTACGTGCACGACTCCGACCCGGACCCGGAGGAACAATCCGCCAGCGGCCTCGACAGCCAGTACCTGCCCATCGCCCGGGGTGATTTCATCAAGATGTCCCGCTTCGGCCGCAGCCAGCTGCGCACGGCGGTGGTGCTCCGCAAAGGGGCTTAGGGCGCGGGTTGGCCTGGCGTAGGTTGGGCTGACGCAGGAAGCCCAAAACACCCTCCCGTTTTATACAGTATTGTTTGGCTTCCTGCGGCAGCCCAACCAACC
>JAYELS010000001.1:0-3772 GCA_034717695.1 Pseudomonadota bacterium | reverse complement strand
TCGGATGCAACCCCAGCGCCGCTTCGATCTCGCCCGGTTCGATCCGATGGCCGCGCAGCTTCACCTGTTCGTCGGTGCGTCCCACAAACACCAGCCGTCCATCCGGCAACTGCCGGGCCCGGTCGCCGCTGCGATACATCGGCCGATCCCCGCCGTCGGGGTCGGGCAGCAACGCCGCTTGGGTCAACGCCGGGGCGTTCCAGTACCCGGGGGTCACGTACGCGCTGCGAATCCCGATCTCGCCGCAGATCCCGGCCGGTTGGCCGGCCTCGTCCAGCAACCGGACCTCGGTGTCGGCCACCGGCGAACCCAGCGGCACCACGTTCCCCGGCAAGCGGGTCTGGTGATCGGCAAAATACTGCAGCGCCAGCGTCGATTCCGACGGTCCCAGGCCGTTGACGAACAAGGCCGGCGGAGCAAAATGTTTTTTGAACAACTCAAAGTCCGTGGCACGGGCTTCTTCGCCGCCCAACACCACCAGGCGCACCTTCGACAGGTCGTGCCGGCACTTCTTCTGCTGCAACAGGTAGCGATAAACCGTCGGTGTGGCATGCAACACCGTGACCGCCTCTAGGCTCAGTCGCTCCAGCAGGTCATCGACGCGTTCCTCGGTGCGCAAATCCAGCGGGCACAGACAAGCCCCGTTCAGCAGTGCGCCGAAAATATCCATGACCGCGGCATCGAACCCATACGGTGACAACAACGACACGCGGTCGTCGGCATGTAAGTGCAACGCGTTGGTGTAAGTGCGGATGTGATGCAGCACGTTGCGATGCGTTTGCATCACCCCTTTCGGCGCACCGCTGGATCCGGAGGTGAACAAAATGTACGCCAGCGTCTGTGCCGCGATGGCAACGCCTGGGTTGCTCCACGCGGTCGGCGTCACCGTGTCCACCTCGACCAGCGCCAGGTCGCCGTTCATTATCCCGTGAGCGGTCTCGCGG
Source organism: Pseudomonadota bacterium (assembly GCA_034717695.1). Taxonomy (GTDB): domain Bacteria; phylum Pseudomonadota; class Gammaproteobacteria; order Pseudomonadales; family Porticoccaceae; genus NAT127. Next base: position 2,828 of record JAYELS010000001.1, on the reverse strand, counting down.
TGTTCGCGGTCGATGACCACCGCGGCCAGCCCGGCGCCTTTGATCCACTGCCGCAGGCGGGCCGGCGGCGCACCCGGGTCCAATGGCACATAGGCCTTGCCGGCCTTCAATGCACCCAGCAACCCGGCCAGCATCGGCGCATCGTGCCCCAGCAGCAGTCCGACCCGCTGCTCACCGTCACCACAGGCCGCCAACAAGCCATGCGCCACACCATTGGCGCGCCGGTTCAGTTCGCGGTAACTCCAGCGATGCGCTGCGGTCACCACGGCCGGGCGCTCGTCCGCGGCCACCGCCTGGCGTTCAAACCGGGCCACGATCGAATCGTTTACGGCCGCGGCCGGAAAAACCTGCCACCGAACCTGCGGCTGCAGCGCTGGTGCCAGCGGCGCACTGAGTAACGGCAACGTGGCCACGGCGGCGTTGGGATCGGCCACAATGCCGGCCAGCAGGGTCTCAAAACCCGCCAGCATCTGTTCGACGCTGGCCGCCTCGAACAGATCGGTGTTGTACTCGAACCCGGCCGACAGCCCCGACCGTCCTTCCACCATCGCCACCGTCAGGTCGAACTTGGCAGTGCCCCGGTCAACGTTAAACGGGCTGACTTTAAGACCGTGCAGTGCAAACTCGCCGTGCGGTTCGTTGTGCAGGTTGAACATCACCTGCACGATCGGTGTGTGGCTGGTGTTGCGCACCGGCTGTAACTCTTCCACCAGCTTTTCGAACGGCAGCTCCTGGTGTTCGTAAGCTTCCAAAGCGGTGTGCTTGACCCGCTCCAGCAAGGCCGCAAACGACGGGTTACCCGACACATCGGTGCGCAACACCAGCGTGTTCAGGAAAAACCCGATCAGGCTTTCCAGTTCGGTACGCTTGCGGCCGGCAATCGGCGTACCCACCACCACGTCTTCCCGACCCGTGTACCGTGCCAGCAACACATTGAAGGCCGCCAGCAACACCATAAACAGAGTGCAGCCCCGCGACCGCGCCAGTTCTTGCAAGTCCGCCAGCAACTCTGCCGACAGCTGCCGCTGGCACCAGGCCCCGCGATAGCGTTGCACCACCGGCCGCGGCCGGTCCAGTGGCAGTTCCAATAACGGCGGAATACCGGCCAGGCGTGACTTCCAGTAACTCACCTGCCGCTTCAGTTCGTCACCGGACAACCATTCGCGCTGCCACACCGCGTAGTCCGCGTACTGCACCGGCAGTTCCGGCAGCGCCGCCGCCGTGTCAGCCGCATACGCGTCATACAGGCCGGTCAGTTCGCGAAACAACACCCCCATCGACCAACCGTCTGACACGATGTGATGCATCAGCAGCAACAGCACGTGCCGGGACGCGTCGACCCGCAGCAGCACCACGCGCAGCAACGGACCCCGATGCAGGTCGAACGGCTGCCGCGCCCGTTCGATCAACCGCGCCCGCACCCGCTCGTCCGATGCGCCGGTCATCACTTCCAGCTCCACCGGCACCGTCCACTGCGGGACAATCACCTGGACCGGCTCACCGCCACGCGCTGCAAACGTGGTCCGCAACGACTCATGCCGTGCCACCAGCGTATCCACCGCCTGCTGCAACAGACCCGGCTGCAGCGGACCCGCAAGGCTAGCGGCCCAGTGCAGGTGGTAGGCGGCACTGTCCGGTTCCAGCTGATCCAGAAACCACAGTCGTTGCTGCGCGTACGATAGCGGCGGCAGTTCCCGGGCTGCCCGGTCCCGCGGACGCAGCGGCACCGCATCCTCCGCCTGCCCGTTGCCGGCCAGCTCATCGGCCAGGCCCGCCACCGTCGGCCAGTTGAACAGGCTGCGCAGTGGCAGCTCCACACCCAGCGCGTCGCGCACCCGCGACATCAACTGGGTGGCCAGCAACGAATGGCCGCCGAGGTCGAAGAAGTCGTCGTGCACGCCGACCTTGGTGACCCCCAGCAACTCGGCCCAGATCCCCACCAGGGTGTGTTCCACCGGGGTGCGCGGGGCCACGTAGCGCTGCTCGGTGTGGCGTTCCCACACCGGCGCCGGCAAACGGCCGCGGTCGACCTTGCCGTTGGCGGTCAACGGCAACCCGGCCACCTCCACGTACGCCGCCGGCACCATGTACGCCGGCAGGCGTGCTTTGAGGTGTGCCCGTAGCACTGCCGGTTCGGTTGCCGCCCCCGCCGCGGCCACCACGTAGGCCACCAGCCGCGCATTGCCCGGCACGTCCTCGCGCGCCACCACCACCGAGCGGTCCACGCCCGGGTGCAGCCCCAGCGCCGCTTCGATCTCGCCCGGCTCGATCCGGTGACCACGCAGCTTCACCTGTTCGTCGGTGCGTCCCACAAACACCAGCCGTCCATCCGGCAACTGCCGGGCCCGGTCGCCTGTCTGATAAATGCGGCCTTCGCCAAATGGATTCGAACGAAATCGCTGGGCGGTCAACTCGTCGCGATTCAGATACCCACGCGCGACCCCGATACCACCGATGTACAGTTCGCCGGGAACCCCTAAGGGAACGGCCTGGCGATGCCGATCGAGCACGTATACGCAGGTGTTCGGTAACGGAGAGCCGATAGGAATCTCAGGATGCAGGGCGGGATCGAGATAGGTGAGTTCGTGCCAGGTTGCCGCCACCGACGTTTCAGTCGGACCGTAGGTATTAATGACACGAACTTCAGTACCACACCCAGCGCGCCATGCCGCAAGACACTCGGCGCGGGCCTTCTCCCCGCCGATGATGACCACTCGCAGCGCCGCCGGCACCTGACAGGATTTTTCTCCCAGGGCGCTTGCCAACATATGCCAGTAAGCTGTGGGCAGGCTGATCCATGTAATGCCCTGTTGCTCGCAGGACGAAAA